>DINQ01000002.1 GCA_002426795.1 Bacteroidales bacterium UBA5536 | reverse complement strand
AATATCACTTTTCGGAAATTTATGCACAAACCGGTCATCAAAAAAACTATCATGAACCGGAAAAATAATGGCCAAAACGCGTTTTTGTAGGCCTCCGTTTTGCCAAAAACAGTAACCAACAGCGCAAACTTGCTGCCTTTTGTTTGTTGAGGGGGGGGGTAATACGTTGTTATACAGGCAAATAGGCATTGGGGGAATGGCTGTTTGTTTGTTGCTATAAAGTTAAAAAATGATTTTGGGAAATGCAAGGGGAAATTGGAGCACACAAAAGCTGTCATTGTCTATTCGCTTGATCATATCATATAAATGATGATAGGTAAATGCAACCAACAACAAGTAGACAATCTTACCTCTTCAAACCTGAACATTCTTATCGCATTCTTGCTATTGAAGGCAAAAAACCAGTTACCAATTGGGCTATACAATCATTTAACAGATCGGTTAAACAGCCCCAAATCAAAATGAAAACTTCAGTGAAACCAGTATTTGCGATGGTCTAAGCTGCTGGGTATATGTTGTAACCATATACTGGCTAAGCTGCTGTTCAAGAAAATTATTGCTGTTCAATATGTTATTCCAGCGAAACTCCAGGTCGAATTTTGTGTCGGGAAATGAATATCGATATATCAAATCAGTGAAATTATATGCTTTCCGGTTAAAAGTGTAATGCTCAAAACAAATGTTAAGCAGTTGATTCTCCTTTGGGAAAATATTCAGGTTTGCGATGTGCTTGTTCAGTTTGATCTGGTTGCGCGCTACGCCCGCTATGGCTGTTTTCATCACATGAAATTGCAGTTGGTAGTTGATGTTCATCCAGGAACTGAGCCTGTAATAGATTTCGGGGCGAAGTATAAACTGACTGGTGGTCGTGTTAAACATGGCCTCATTCACCAAGGTTTTTCCCTCATGCCGCATCAACAAGGCATCGATGCTGAAAGTTGATTTGAGGGTGGCAACATACTTGCTCGATTTTATTTTGATGCTGTGCGAAAATGAGGTATTTGGCCTTTCAAATGCCGAAATCGTAAGCGAGCCATCTTCCTGCAGGTTTGTTTGGTAAGTCAGGTTCATTTCGCGTTGCACAAAATAATACGAAAAAGTATTAAAAAAGGCCGTTATCGCATTGCGATACGATAATGAAATACCAGCCAATTGCTGGCTGGAGCGATTAAGCAAAACATCTGTTTTGGTGAGCTGCCTGTAATTCCTCAGCATATAGGCATTTTGAAAATCGTCGGGATCGCCTGGTCGTTGGGCATAATGCCAGGAAGCCCTCAGGTCCCAAAACCCGCCAAAAGTATAATCTGCGCTCATTGCAGGTGCCTGCAACACTTGGTAATGAGCTTTCAGCTTGTCGATTAGCTTATCATTCAGCTTTAATTGGTGGCTATTTATGGGCCAATCCAGCGAAAAGCGAAATCTTTTATACTTATACTTTGCCGCAGGAACAAAGTACAACTGGTACTGTGTTGATTCGAGCTGATTGCGGAATTCATTGCCAGGCTCAGACAGCGCATTGTTTTCGCTCATCAAAAGGTTTGTCTGTTGCTGTTGCAAGCGTATTGCAAAGCCCAATCGCCATGACAATACCCAACGTCTCCATTTGAAATTACTCCCAACATAATGATCCGCATAAAATCGTTCCAATGTAGCTTTTTGCGTAGCTGTATCATACTTTAACCCGGCATTTACAAGCTGTTCGAACACACCAGGCACAACAATTAGTTGCAGTGGCCCTTTTTGGTATTGGATCAGCGACTGAATTTCGACAAGCGATGTGCCTACTCGAAAGATCGAATTCAGCTGATTTGAAAATTGCTGAAATGGCGCATCAATTTCCTGTAGGACTGTATCTGTCGATCCCACAATGTAGTCGTGAAATTTCTGCTCACTAAATTTGAACTGTGTTTTGTTTTTCAGATAGTTGCGCTTTGAATTGCGGTTTATATCGAATGTGCCCTGCCAAAACCTGTTTCGCTGTGTTTGTTCAACATTTTCTATGACCTGTAAGCTGTCGTCCGGCAGCAGGAACAGCCTGTTTGTTGCGTTATGGCTCAATCGTATGTCGTCAACAAAAAACACATTGGCTCTGAGTTGCAGTTCTTTTTTAAGCGGGACAAGTGCATTGAAATTGACCAGATGAACCTGGTTGTCGAGGTACCTTTTAGGGTCGATAGCGCCATACTGATTGACTGATCCCGCATTGAAAAGCAGCATCTCCTTATCGGGTTCGGCAGGAAAAGCCGCGTCATTTCCAGTGGTTAACTGCTGTAGTTGCATCGAAACGTCATTGCCTGTGTTGTTGGTTTGATACGACGACAAAAGCTGAAGTCCATTGCTCAACAACATGGGTGTTACATTCGCGTCCCACAAAAATGGCGAAAAACCTACACCAGCCTTACCCCGGCCTGTGTAGGCAAAGTCTTCTTTGAGTTTAAGATTGATGGCTGCGTTGGGCGAATAAACCCGATCTTCAAGAATCCGGATGGGTTGGTGTTTTTCGAAAACTTCCACTGTCGAAACCGATGTGTATGGCAGATTGCTGCTGATCATGCTGTATCGGCCATCGGTCAGATCGAGCCCTTCGACATAAAATTTATTGATGGGCATGCCCTGGTATAAGATTTTTCCACTTTCTTCCACTTCAATGCCGGGCAGTTTTCTCAACACATCTTCGATGCTTTGGTCTTCTTTTCCTTTGAACTGTTCAACCAGATAACTCAAAGTATCACCTTTTTGTGCTATCGGACTGGCTCTCACGGTAAATGTTTCGAGCAGTTTGGTGTCTGGCTTTAAATTGAATACTGTTTTTTGAGTCCTGTTCGAAAGGGTATATTTTTTCTTTTCAAAATGTATCGAACTGGCCAGTACATCCAGGCTGTCGGCATCTGAGTTTACACCGATTGAATACAGACCGTCGTCATTGGTTATGCCGTAGGCTGCAAGCGTGCCGCTATGGGCTGGGAAAACCAGTATATTGATGCCTGAGAGCGGCTGATCGAGGGTATCGGTGACCTTGCCCGAAATAATGACTTGTGAGAAAACCGGACTTGCCAGCAAACTCATCATCAACATGATCAATCGCACATTTCGCTTCATGGTATCTGATTAATATTCGATGGGGTTGTTTCTTCTTTTCATTTTGTTGGCCATCTTTTGTTGCACCTCATTGCTTTCAATTCCGGCCGATTTGGCTTGTATGATGATGTCCTGTCGGAAGTTTTCGGCTGCTTTTAAAAAATCAGATCGATTGGTTTTTACATAATCGCGTTCTTTCAGCTCGATGAAAGTTTCGTCTACGGGTCTTTCTAATTTTACCAGCTCAAATTTGTAATGCACTTTTTCATCAACAAGCTTTACAATCAAGCCGGGCAAACCACCAAACTTATAAGGGCCATCGTTGTAAGGTAAATCAATTGTGTACCATGCAATCCACTTCCGACCACCATAGTGGGTCGATGCCTTTTGGCAATTATACTCTTGTATGACAGCTGTTTCCGGGATCAGCCTCCAATCAAAGTCATACAGTTTCTCCTCATAAAGGAAAATATTTGGCATCACCTTATCGATATAGGTGAGACTGCCGGCAGGATAGTTTTTATAAATAGAATAGGTGATTCTTGTTCTGAATCGATCCATTGGTATTTGACTAAACTCCTGCATTTTGCCTGCCCGTTCATAGTCACGACCCATATTTTGAAAGGTATAAAAGTTAACCCCCATAAACTGGCTGATATCTTTACCAATCAGCAAGAACATATCTTCCTGTCTGACAAAACCAGGATTTAGGGTATCATCGACCCAGCTCAACGAATACGTAACTATTGTTTCAACAGAAGTTAGTTTCTTTGAAGGCAGGTCGTAGAATTGGGTTTTTACAACTTGGCTTAAAATAACAAACAAAATTATAATCTTATAAATCGATTGAAATTTCATTTCCATGTGTTGTTACATGAAGCAGGTTAGAAATTTTCATACTACAGTTCCATTCGACCTTATTTGCGCTCAATAGGATTATTTCGCCGTGAAATATTCTTTGCCGCAACCTGTTGTGAATAATTATCTATTCCTGCTTCTTTTGCCCTATTTATTATATCGTTAATAAAATTTGACTCCGCTTCAAGGAATTCATTTCTGTCAGTTTTTACCCAATCAACATCAAGATACTCAATAGCAATCGCTTCAATAGGCCTAACAATTGAGTTCAATCTAAATGAATAGTGCTTTTGTTCATCATAAAGCATAAGAATTAAGCCCGGCAATCCATGGAATTTATATGGCCCATCACTCAAAGGAATATCCAGTGTGTACCATGCAACCCACCTCCTACCTCCATAATTAGTGAATGCACAGTGTGCAAAATATCCATTTATAGTATCGATCTGATCTGATAGTTGCCAATTGAAAAGATTAAAATCTTCTTCATATTTTAAAAAGGCTGGAATTATTTTATCAGCGTAAGTTATTTTACCTTTCGGATAGTTTTTATAAATCGAATAACTAAAGCGCGTTCTAAGGTTACTAATCTCTTCACTATTAATAAACTCTTCCAATCTTCCTTCTTGTTCAGCTATCCTTCCAATCATACGCAACTGGTAAAAATTATAACTCGTAAACAAACTAACTTCTTTACCAATTAAAAGTGTCATTCTTTCATGTCTTACCCGACTCAAATCATTAGTATCCTGTTTCCAATCAAGATTATAAGAAACAACAAAACTTGCACTATCCAATTTTTTTGTCGGGAAATCAAAATATTGTGAGAAAGATAGAAAAGGCAGAAATTGAATTAATAATATTAGATATATCTTATTCATTAAATGATGTTTTTGCATATGTCTTTATCAAAATTCTTAAATTATTATATGAGCATCAGGAAATATGAATATAAACTCAATGTTTTTCTTGCCACTTCCCTAAAAAAAAGCGAAGAAAGTCAATTACTCCCTTTATTGAAGAGACAAGTATTTAGTTTTTGATTAAATACGAAATTATTTTCATTAAACCCGACACACATTAATAACTGATACTAGTTAATACTTTGTATAGAAATTTCACGTTGGCAACGAGGAAACGTTGCCCAACGTGAAATTAAATTATTAATCTAATTCTGATCCACCACAATATATTTCGGACCAAATTACGTGATCATAAAAATCACAACAAACACAATAATGACCACAAATAATTTCAGTGTGACAATTCTCCGATTCTGCGTTTACTAACATTGGCATTGCAAACACTACAAACAAGAAGGCCAAAAGGGCAATAGACTTTTTCATGATATTCATTTTTTAATTTACAAATTGAATTGGTTTGAATAAATTTTATATCCACTTCGCGTCATGCAAAGAGGACAAGTTCAGTCGAATTTATTCTTCCCCAACCAAAAAATATCACTTTTCGGAAATTTATACACAAACCGGTCATCAAAAAAACTTTCATGACCCGGAAAAATAATGGCCAAAACGCGTTTTTGTATGCCCCCGTTTTGCCAAAAACAGTAACCAACAGCGCAAACTTGCTGCCTTCTGTTTGTTGAGGGGGGGGTAATACATTGTTATACAGGCAAATAGGCATTGGGGGAATGGCTGTTTGTTTGTTGCTATAAAGTTAAAAAATGATTTTGGGAAATGCAAGGGGTTTCCCCAATTCAAAGTTCAGTATCTACATCTTATCTCTCAGAGATCAATATTTTCTTTCCAAGACAAGCAATCCGGCTTCAATCATTTTTTGATCCATTTTCCGCTTTCGATGGCATGGGTTCGGGTGTTGGTGAGCCGGTAGAAGTATATGCCAGATGGCAGCCTTTCGGTTTCTACGGTATTGGCATCACTGTTCAAGGTTTGCTTTATGACAACTTGTCCATTCAGGCTAATCAATTCCAGCTCAAGTTGCTGGTTCCGCGTTTGAACAGCGAAGTATGATGTGCCAGGATTGGGATAAACCAACATCTGCTGCTGATCAACGGGAATTTCCTGCGTCCAGACAATCAGTCCGTCGCTATTGACTTTTACCACATAAATATCTCGTTCCATATACTGCACCGCATCGTCATACCGACTGCCCACTAGCAGGCAGCCGCCATCGCTGGTAGCCAGTATGCTGTATAAAAAATAATAGGCATCGCCTCCGTACCAGTATTCCCAAACCGGCGTGATATCGGGATTGATCCGGATTAGGTGAAACCAGGAATTATTAAAGCTGTAAAATGGATTATAAATATCAAAATTAGAAGTGCCTCCAGCATAAATAAAATCATCACGTTTACTGATGCCATTCTGAAATGATGGATACTCATCCATGTCGTTTTCCCTTTCAAAATAATTCAAATGCATAATCTCGGCTTGATCGTTTAATGAAAGTACAACGAGCGCATTAGGATCCAGTGAAGTACCAGGCCCATTACAACAAATAAGTATATGGCCATCATCAAGATATGTGGGTGAAAAATAGCCAAAAACACCATTCGGAACTTCATAGGTTGCAAGGCTGTCAAAGTCGTGGTTTAACACATGCATCTGCGTGTCTAATCTTAAATTTTTAGCAATATTCCAACCAAAAGCATAATACTTCGAGTTGTCGTTAGTTTCGATAATATCGTATGAAATATTTAAGGGAAATACGTCTGCTTTAAATTTGGCAATAATTGAGTCTCCATCTATACTAATTTTGTAAAAATAAGTGTCGTAGTCATACATTTCCCGGTCTGTTTCCTTAGCTTCACTTTCAATCGTATAACCGGTTATAACAAAATTGGTGTCAGAATCCAGGATTGAATTGCCATATTGAATATCTCTTCCGTAAGCTATATTGAGTGTTTTTTCGTTTAAAATTTCCAGGTTCTGATTTAACTTCAAATACCATAGTCGATCTACGCCTGAATCGAGCTGTGATGCACCCAAGGTATAATATTGACCGTTAAAAAAATGGATATTATGAAATAAACATGTGGATGTATCTGATTGTTTGATGATTTTTCGGCGCAGCAAATTTCCTTCCCCATCAATCTTTAATACATATCCCGACCTTCGATTGGTTTCGATATCGTAGATACGACCCACCATCACAAAGTTGCCCTCATTGTCCTCAACAACCGAATTGACCATCTCATCTTCAGGATATGCGATCACTTTTTCAAATGTTTGCTGCGCTGATACCGTCAACGTAAAAAGCAAACATGCAATAATTAAACTATTGGCTTTTTTTGTCATCTTCTACTCTTTTTTAAAGAGGCTGTCAAGAGAAACATGACAGATCTTCATTTCTTTTTTTGGTTTGATATGTTTTAATTCATCTTTCTGTTAAGCTGCTTCACACCATCAGGCTAAGCAGCTATCCTCAGTCGAATTTATTCTTCCCCAACCAAAAAATATCACTTTTCGGAAATTTATACACAAACCGGTCATCAAAAAAACTTTCATGAACCGGAAAAATAATGGCCAAAACGCGTTTTTGTATGCCCCCGTTTTGCCAAAAGCAGTAACCAACAGCGCAAGCTTGCTGCCTTCTGCTTGTTGAGGGGGGGGGTAATATGTTGTTGTGCAGGCAAATAGGCATTGGGGGAATGGCTGTTTGTTTGTTGCAATAAAGTTAAAAAATGATTTTGGGAAATGCAAGGGGAATGGCTGCAAGAATGATTTTACTCGTGCATCTCTCTTGTAGTTTCGGCGAAGAATTAAACCTTGACGAAAGTACTTTTAATTTCTTTAAACAAGTTCAAGCTCTTGGCTATTTCTTGATTATCGGAGCTATTCTTCCAGAAACAGATATATTTCTGCAAGACTTTTTACCGATCGGTCTGCATAAAAATCAGCAGGATGAAACAACCGAAACAATCCGCCGTTTTCGTTTTGATAGGTCTTATCAAGTATGGGGACACTTTGGTCGTTTCGATTAAAAAGTTCGCTGTAGCTAAAAAGTGTTCTGTAACCATCAATACCGGCAAAGCAAACCAAACCATGTTGCACCCATTGGGTTTGACAAGCGCTTGCCAACCCAGGCATGCTCATGGCCAGCTCCGGCCCATAAAAAGGCGCTGATGGATGAAAACCCATTCCCATCCCAAAAAAAACACTTCGCAAACTCATTTCCGGCAAGCCATTGACAGTTTCATCAATCGTAAGCACAGGTTTGTCGTTAACAACAACCTGAACTGCACGACTATACATCGGGTCCATGTGTCGCGTAACAGGATAATCCTTTCTATCAAACGACTTTATTTCTATTGAAACAGGTTGGTCAAGGTTTCTAAAAGCATACAGATCGGTTGCGCAAACTAACTTGCTGTGAACAGTTCGCTCATATGCTACTTTTTTGCGTTGTGGGTCAATAGGTGCTGCATCAGTGGCAATGATAATCTGATGAGGTATTGGCGAATAAAAAATCTCAGCCCAGCTGAAAACCACTGATTCACCGCCTGCATTGCGAATAATTACATACACATCAATGGGAGGCCTAAAGGCTTCAACATTCTTCTTTTGCAAGGAGTGTGCATTCAATAGGTCGAAAAGAGAATAACCACTGTATCGCCATGCACCCTTAAACACAACAGAGTCGTCCTCGCAAAACGCTTCTTTAACGAAAACCTCTCGTTTATACAGCCCATGCAAATCAATCACGCCCGTGTTTGCCACCTCACCCAGAAGCTCTATAGTGTTTATCGGCATAGAACTTGATTGTGTTCTGTGAAACAGACTGTTTCCGGCTTTTTCGGAGGTCATGCTTGCCCCACTAAGGGCGTCTTTTTGCCACTTAGTTGTATGACAAGACAGGCTCATGAGTAGGATCATGAGCCCGCCTGTGAAAAATAAACGTTTCATATATTTGGTTGTTTACAGCTTGATATTTGCTGCTATTTCCGCATGTCAATCAAGATCTCCAGCATTTTGATGGCTGCTTCGGTAATGACGGTTCCCGGACCAAAAATAGCCACAGCGCCTTCATCATACAGGTATTGGTAATCCTGGTGCGGAATCACGCCACCTACAATGACCATGATGTCTTCGCGGCCCAGTTTTTTCAGCTCGGCAATCACTTGTGGCACAAGTGTTTTGTGGCCTGCTGCCAGACTCGAAACACCCAACACATGCACATCGTTCTCGGCTGCCTGACGGGCAGCTTCGGCAGGTGTCTGGAACAAGGGCCCGATATCCACATCGAAGCCTATATCAGCATAGCCGGTGGCAACCACTTTGGCGCCGCGGTCGTGTCCGTCCTGTCCCATCTTGGCAATCATGATGCGTGGCCGGCGACCTTCGAGCTGCGCAAACTCATCGGCCATGGCCGTGGCTTTCGCAAAATTGGCATCGCCCCGGGTTTCGGCAGAATAAACCCCTGAAATGGAACGGATAACAGCTTTGTAACGACCAAACACCTTTTCGCAGGCTGTCGAAATCTCGCCCAGCGAGGCGCGCTTGGCGGCCGCATCAACAGCCAGTTCGAGCAGGTTGCCTTCGCCTGTTTCGCACGAACGTGTGATGGCTTCAAGGGCCTGTTTCACCTCTGCTTCGTTGCGGTTGGCCCGCAGCATTTCGAGACGTCTGATCTGAGATAAGCGCACGGCAGTATTGTCGATATCCAAAATCTCAATGGGATCTTCTTTCTCCAGCCGGTATTTGTTCACCCCCACAATCACGTCTTTGTGCGAGTCGATGCGCGCCTGTTTGCGGGCAGCCGCTTCTTCGATCCGCATCTTGGGCAAGCCTGTTTCGATGGCTTTCGACATACCGCCCATGGCTTCAATCTCCTCGATATGTGCCCAGGCTTTATCGGCAATTTCCTGTGTGAGCTTTTCGATATAATAGGAACCGGCCCATGGATCGACCACACGACACACATTGGTTTCTTCCTGAATGTAAATCTGTGTGTTACGGGCAATACGTGCCGAGAAATCAGTGGGCAGGGCAATGGCTTCGTCCAGGGCGTTGGTATGCAGCGACTGTGTGTGGCCCAGCGCGGCGCCCATGGCTTCGATGCAGGTGCGGGCAACATTGTTGAACGGGTCTTGCTCAGTGAGGCTCCATCCCGAAGTTTGCGTATGCGTGCGCAAAGCCATCGATTTTTCGCTCTTCGGGTTGAACTGTTTCACAATTTTGGCCCAGAGCATGCGGCCGGCGCGCATTTTGGCAATTTCCATGAAGTGGTTCATGCCCAATGCCCAGAAGAAAGACAAACGGGGTGCAAAGGCATCGATGTCGAGGCCAGCCTTGAGGCCTGTACGGATATAATCCAGTCCGTCGGCCAGCGTGTAAGCCAGTTCAATATCAGCTGTGGCACCGGCTTCCTGCATGTGGTAGCCCGAGATGGAGATAGAATTGAACTTCGGCATTTTTTGTGAGGTGAACTCAAAAATGTCGGCAATGATGCGCATCGAAGGTTCGGGAGGATAAATGTAGGTGTTGCGCACCATAAACTCCTTTAAAATGTCGTTTTGGATGGTTCCTGAGAGCTCTTCAAGCTTGGCGCCCTGCTCGAGTGCCGTAACGATGTAAAAGGCCAGAACAGGTAATACAGCACCGTTCATGGTCATCGAAACCGACATTTTATTGAGCGGAATCTGGTCGAACAGGATTTTCATATCGAGGATCGAGTCGATGGCTACTCCGGCTTTGCCCACATCGCCTACCACGCGTTCGTGATCAGAGTCGTAACCGCGGTGTGTTGCCAGGTCGAAAGCCACGGAAAGTCCTTTTTGACCGGCAGCCAGGTTTCTGCGATAGAAAGCATTGGATTCTTCAGCGGTTGAAAAACCGGCATACTGACGGATGGTCCAGGGACGCATCACATACATGGTGGTGTAGGGTCCGCGCAAGAAAGGCGGAATACCTGCGGCATAATTCAGGTGCTCCATATTTTCGAGCTCAGCAGCCGTATAAACAGGCTTTACCTGGATGTGTTCAGGAGTTTCCCAATCTGCAGCGATATGGTTTTTGAATTCCCATTCGGGAATATTGACCCTGGGCTGCGGCGTGTTCTTGATATTGATATTTTTGAAATTTGGCTTCATGATTCTTCCTTTCCTCATTTATTGACGGGCGATCCCCAGTTGTTTCTGAAAATCGATCAAGGTCTCAAGCACATTGCTGCGCATATGGATAAAATGCTGCATACCGGCATTTTTAAGCAGCTCCACGGTTTCGGCCGGATTTCCGGCCAAAACAACGATGGCATCATTTTTCAGCGCCTGGTAAGCTTTCAGGGCATGGTCGGCATACTCCTCATCGGAGCTGCAAAGCACCACAACAGATGGCTTGGCTGCTTTGGCCGCTTCAATGCCTTTTTCGATGCTTTCAAATCCAATATTATCCACGATCTCGTATCCGGCACAGGCAAAGAAATTGGCAGCAAAACCCGCTCTTGCCTTGCGCATGGCCAGGTTGCCATAAGTCAGCATCCAAACCACAGGACGTTTATTTTGCAGGCTGTACATATCTGTTTCATAACGCATTTGCTCAAAGGCCTGCGCAGCACGATAAGTTTTGATGGTTTCGATTTCGGCATCGGCACTTGTGCGGTCGTCTGCTTCGAAAACTTCAGGAGCAAGTACTGTTTTGAGTCGCTCGGTTGTGCTCGCGTATTGGTTCACACCCAATATGCTGTCGCGGCGCGTGGCGATGTTGAGGTCGCGTTTGCGGGTGCTTTCGGCAATTTGTTGCTGGATGGTGCCGTTTTTCAATGCAGCCACATAGCCGCCTTCTTCCTGTATGCTCAGGAAAAGTTTCCAGGCTTCTTCAACCAGCGATTGTGTCAGGCTTTCGACATAGTAAGAACCGGCTGCCGGATCAGCAACTTTGTCAAAATAAGACTCCTCTTTTAGGATGAGTTGCTGGTTGCGTGCGATGCGTTCGGCAAAGGCTGTGGGCTTTTCGAAAGGCACATTAAAAGGCTGAACCGTCAATGAATCGGTACCGCCCAAAATGGCCGACATGGACGAAGTGGTAGTGCGAAGCATGTTGACATATGGATCGTAGAGACTCATATTGTGCGTGGTATTCGTCACATGCATGTGCATGCGTCCGTTGTTGGCGTCATTCAGGCCATAAGCGTTGGTTATATGCGCCCAAAGCAGTCGATAGGCACGCAGTTTGGCAATTTCCATGAAGTAATTTGGACCAACAGCAAGATTGAATTTCATCTTTGGTGTAATCTCACCCACAAAGAGTCCCTTATCGGTCAGACGACTCAGGTATTCGCTACCAAGAGCCAGAGTATAAGCCATTTCCTGCACAATAGTGGCACCGGCATTGGCAAAAACATGTCCGTTTACGCCAATAACTTTCAGTTGTGGAAGTTTAGCTGAGGCTTTGATAAGTTCGAAAGCAAGGCAGAAGTCTTCTTCTTCACTGGTATACCAGTTGCCACGTCGGGCATAGCGTGCCAGCGGATCAAAATTGATTGAAGCCTTGATGGCATCGAGCGGCCTGTTATATTTGATCACCAGTTTCTCGAGGATATTGACCAGCTGAAGGTGTTGTTTGGTGCAGTAGAAATTCAGTTCGGCTATGTCGGCCCTGATATTTTTGAGCAGCTGCTCAATCTCATTGATGCTGTAGTTCTTCTCCAGTTCCAATTCAAAACCAAGTGAATCAACCCCTTTCATCAAAATATCAAGCGCTTTTTCGTTGGCTTGTTTGATGTCGGTGACGGTAATTTCCTGCCGAACCAGCCAGTCGTTTCCTGAAACCTTATTTCCCCTCACAAAAGGAAAATCAGCCGGCAAAGCCCTGAGCCAGGCGATTTGCTCCAAATCTTCTGAACGGTAATAGGGTTTCACTGTAAAGCCTTCGTCGGTTTTCCAGTTCAATTTTTTTGCATAATCGGCCCCTTTCAGGTCTTTCAGTATCTGTTCTTCCCATTTGGCTGTCGGAACATCCTGAAACTCACCGAAGAGCCTTTTCTCCTGCTTCTCCATTTTGTTTGCGTTATGTGTAACAACTATCTTTTCCTGTTCACTGTAACACCCTCAAATTTGTCAACTTAAGTGCGCATTTACAGCGATTTAGGTCTACAGGCGGCAAAATTACGATAAAAAAGCCGAAAGGCTGAAGGCTTTACTCAAATTATTGTGAAAATATTAACAGAAAACCGCTTTCCGGGTGGATGCTTATTTTTCGAGCAGTGATTCGATCACTCTTGGGAAATGCGCATACTCGAGCTGATGAATGCGTTGGGCCAGCGAAGCCGCAGTTTCATCGGGGTGCAGGGCGAATTTTTCCTGAAAAATGACCGCGCCTGCATCGTACTGTTCATTCACAAAATGGATAGTGATGCCAGAGTATGTTTCTTTGGCCGCGATGACTGCCTGGTGCACCTTTTCGCCATACATGCCTTTTCCGCCATAATCAGGCAGTAAAGCCGGATGGATGTTGACAATGCGGTTGGGAAAGGCCTGGAGCAGGTTTTGCGGAATGAGCCAGAGAAATCCGGCCAGGACAATCAAATCAATTTGAAGTTTTTCGAGTTGATTCACCAGATCATCCGAGCGATACATCATCGCCCTGTCAATCATCATGAGCGGAATGCCCAGTCTTTTTGCCCGCTGAATAGCGCCTGCCTGCGGATTATTACATACCACAACTGCAATCTCGGCCGTTTTATTTTCAGCAAAATAGTTGGCAATGCGTTCCATATTGGTGCCGCTACCCGAGACGAAAACAGCCAGTTGTTTCATGATTTCAGTTTTTATCGATAAGATTTATGCTATTTCCTCACCTGACTCGAACTAAAAATGCCGCCAAACAATCCGGCTTTTTTCTGCGCAGTCCTGAAATAACCCTCGTTTACTCTTTGCACTTCTTCAATAGTATAAAAAGCATTGGGGTTATAGGTGTTAATGATCCGCAAGGCATCGCGTAAGTCTTTCTTTTTGATGATGCTGAACAACATTTTTACAGGCCCGCTTTTGCCTTCGGCGTCAACACTTGTTACGCCATAATTGGCTTCACGAAGCTGCTGAATCAGGGTAGAAGTATCCATTTTAGGAATGATACGAATCACAACGGTGCCAATCGACATTTTCTCAACCAGAATAATCCCAATGTAATTTCCCATGGCAAATCCTGCCCCATAACCAATATAACTCATGAAATTATCAAGTTGCTGCATGATCTGACCAATAGCTACTAACCAGATAATTACTTCAATAAAACCCAGCATAGGAGCCAGATACTTATACCCACGTGAAACAAAAATCAGTCGGATTGTCCCCACACTCACATCCATGATGCGGGCTATTGCAATCAGTAAAGGGAGAATCACCCAGTTATAAACATCCGCATTAATCCATTCAGGCATAGCGCTTTATAATTTGTTATACTTCCAACGGCAAAAATACAGCAAATAAACGACAAAGCCGGGATCAATCATTTTTTGATCGACAAGATTGCCAGCCTGCATTCACAAAACCAGCACACAATGAACTATTTGCGTAATCGATTGCGTTTATGTATTTTTGCCCACCTTAGGATCAGGACTTTGAAAATTTTATCACTCTTCATTTGCTTGTTGATTGTTCAACCCCAACAGGAATTGAACCATGCTGCTGTTTTGCCTGAGGCTATGCTCTTGCGCAATACTGACGAGCAAATCGTTGGATTTTCGCAGTGGGAAGAGCTCGAAAAGTCGGCGCACACCCTTAGCTATCAGCGGTGGCTCACCTTGCGCAATGGAAGACAGGTGCGCCAGCGCCGTTCGGCCATGTTATTCAACCACCTCTCTGCCCCAACCGTGCTGCATCTCATCCGTGATTACAAAAAAATGCCCATGTGGCTCAGCAATGCCGGAGAATCAAGGCTTATCAAAAGAGCCGACAAGAACTTCTGGGTCACCTTTACCATGTTTGACCTGCCTTGGCCCTTGCGTAACAAATTTTTGATTGCTGAGAACAAGGAAAAAAAGCATCATTTTTTGCCGCTCACTTCCATTCACATCGAGAGCAGCGATGCGTATCAGCCGCCATATACCTGCAGTGTGAACGATTTTGGACATTATGAAGGCTTGTGGCAAGTGTACGAAATCAGTCCTATGCTCACCTATGTTGAGTTTACGGCTTACTCTTCGGCCGAACCCCAGTTTCCCAGATGGATTCAGGATCCAATCGTGAATCGTGCCTTTCTGAAATCGATGGAAAACTTCTACGAGTTGCTTCGCAAATCAGCATAAAAAAAACAGCCTGTCGTAAGAGACAAGCTGCTTTCAATACTCATTCCTCTAAATTATAACGGAATGTTTCCGTGTTTTTTAGGCGGATTGCTTTTGGCTTTTGATTGTGTCATCTCAAGTGCCTGAATCAACTTGGCACGTGTTTGACGCGGGTAAATAATCTCATCAATATAGCCCAATGCGGCAGCTTTGTATGGACTGGCAAAGGTGTTGCGGTAATCGTCGATAGCGGCTTGCCTGTCCGCTTCGTTCAGCTTGTTTTTGTAGATGATGTTTACCGCACCTTCAGGACCCATCACGGCAATTTCAGCTGTTGGGAAGGCAAAATTCATATCGGCTCCAATGTGCTTGCTCGACATCACATCATAAGCTCCGCCATAAGCTTTGCGGGTAATGACAGTGATTTTTGGCACGGTTGCCTCAGCAAAAGCATATAGCAATTTAGCGCCATGTTTGATAATTCCGCCAAACTCCTGCGTAGTGCCTGGCAAAAATCCAGGGACATCTTCAAAAGTGATAATTGGAATATTGAAAGCATCGCAGAAACGAACAAAGCGCGCAGCCTTGATTGAGCTGTCAATATCAAGCACACCAGCCAAAACTGCAGGTTGGTTGGCAACGATACCGACCGGTTTCCCGTTAAGACGGGCAAAACCTATGATGATATTTTTGGCGTAATATTGTTGCACCTCAAAGAAATGATGGTCATCTACCACTTTTGAGATGATTTCGTGCATATCGTAAGGCTTGTTTGGATCGTCGGGCACAATAGAATCGAGGCTTTCGTCTTCGCGATAAATGTTATCTGTGCAGACCTTTACCGGAGGATCTTCCATATTGTTTGAAGGCAGGAAGCTCATCAGCTCACGAATCATCATCATGGCCTGTTCGTCGTCGTCGGCCAACAAATGAGCCACACCACTTTTGCTGTTGTGGGTCATGGCACCTCCGAGATCTTCTTTGGTCACTTCTTCGTGCGTCACGGTTTTAATCACATCCGGACCTGTTACAAACATATAAGAAGTATCTTTCACCATCATGATGAAGTCGGTGATGGCCGGCGAATAAACAGCACCCCCGGCACAAGGCCCCAGAATGGCTGATATTTGCGGTATCACACCAGATGACATCACGTTGCGGTAGAAAATATCTGCGTAACCACCCAGGCTTTCCACACCTTCCTGAATACGTGCTCCGCCCGAGTCGTTGAGGCCAATTACAGGCGCGCCCATTTTCATGGCCAGATCCATGATTTTTACAATTTTATCAGCATTGGCACGGCTGAGTGAGCCTCCAAAAACCGTAAAATCCTGCGCAAAAACATACACCAACCGGCCATCAATCTTGCCATAACCACTCACCACACCATCGCCCAGGAATTTCTGCTTGTCCATATCAAAATCCGTAGTCCGGTGCGTGACAAATTTGTCGATTTCGGCAAAGGTATTGGGGTCGAGCAAGTCGATCAATCGTTCGCGGGCGGTTTTCCGGCCGGCTGCATGTTGTTTGTTAATCCTCTCTTCTCCTCCACCAAGCTCAGCCATCCGGCTGTTTTCTTCAAGCTGTTTGAATTTGTTTATTTTCGACATCGTTATCTGTTTTTTTGGTCTATGTTTTATTCTATGATTACCATGGGTTGATCGCCATTCACTGTGTCGCCTTCTTTCACCAAAACCCTTTTTACTACCCGATCCTGCTTCACTTTGTACTCGCTCTCCATTTTCATGGCCGAAACAACCACAACAGTTTGACCGGCCTTTACTGAATCTCCTTCTTTCACAAGCACTTTTACAACTTTGCCAGGCATGGGTGATGCAATCACGTTCTCGTCTTCACCATCATCCTTTTTGCGGTTCATCAGGTATTTGCTTTCAGCATCCACAATTTCCACATCAAAAGTGTCGTAAAGCGTGTTGACGGTGTATGATTTGGCAGTTTTTCCCTCAACCAGTTCTACATTAAATGAGCGGTTGTCGAGCAAAATGCTGTACACCCCGCGTTCAACCTCAGCAATATCGATATCATAAATCTTTTTATCGATCGCAATCTGCATTTTTGTTCCTTCACGGCTTAAAATTTCAATTTCAGCCAGACGGTCATTTATTTTTATTTCGTACGACATGTTTTTTAAGTATTGCTGTTTACATCCTCAAAATTGATCTCTTGCGACCAAAGTCTTTCCAGTTACTGCCTAACTCATGTGTTCTTACAGGAGGCTGGATTTTTTCCAGTTTGGTGATATAATCCACAAAAGCAGTCATGGCAGCCACATCAACACAACGTGCCGTGCAATTGGCGCGTGGTTTGAGCAACTCGCTGTTTTCTTCGATGAAATGGGTGTTGTACCGCCCCTCAATAAATGCAGGCACCTCGAGTATACGGTGCAAATAGGGAATGGAAGTTTTTACACCAGTGATTTTATAGGCAAACAAAGCCCTTTTCATACGGGCAATGGCTTCTTCGCGGGTCTCGGCCCACACGATCAATTTCGAAATCATTGGATCGTAATACATAGGTATTTCATACCCTTCGTAGGCATAGCCATCGTGTCGAACACCCAAACCAAGGGGCTCGGTAATGTGTTTGATCACACCAGGTGAAGGCATGAAATTGTTGTCGGGATCTTCGGCATAGATGCGCACCTCAATGGCATGACCATTTTGGCGCAAATCTTCCTGTTTAAATGCCAGCGGCAATCCATTGGCAATATTGATTTGCTGTTTCACCAGGTCAACACCAACCACACGCTCTGTAATCGGATGCTCAACCTGGAGGCGTGTATTCATTTCGAGAAAATAATAATTGAGGTTATCGTCAACGATAAACTCAATGGTGCCAGCGCCATGGTAATTCACGGCTTTGGCAGCTGCCACAGCAGCTTCTCCCATTTTCATGCGCACTTCCTGCGTCATGATGGGCGAAGGAGTTTCTTCTACCACTTTCTGGTGCCGGCGCTGCACCGAACATTCACGCTCGAAAAGGTGTACGACATGCCCGTGCTTGTCGCCAAGCACCTGAAATTCGATATGGTGGGGCGAAGAAATATATTTCTCGATATACACTGCGTCGTCACCAAATGCTGCTTTGGCTTCCGACCTGGCTGCGCTAACAGAGTCGAGGATATCTTCTTCCCGTTTTACCAGTCGCATCCCTTTACCTCCTCCACCGGCGCTGGCTTTGATCATGACCGGTAGTCCGATTTCTTTGATCACCTTAACGGCAGTTTTCAAATCGGAAATAGGTTCAGTGGTTCCGGGGACAACGGGCACGCCGGCAGCAATCATGGTTTTTCGGGCTGTGATTTTATCGCCCATGGTGTTGATGGCATGCGGAGATGGTCCTATAAAAATAATACCTTCCTTCTCGCACAGTTGCGAGAACGTGGCATTTTCAGATAAAAACCCATAACCAGGATGGATGGCATCGGCACCCGAAGCTTTGGCTGCAGCAATAATTTTGTCCATGCGCAAATAGCTCTCTGAAGAGGGTGCTGGGCCAATGGCATAGGCATCGTCGGCATAGCGCACGTGCATGGCTTTTCGGTCGGCTTCGGAGTAAACAGCAACTGTTTCGATGCCCATTTCGCGACAGGAACGCATCACCCTCACGGCAATTTCACCCCTGTTGGCAACTAGAACTTTTTTTATCATATGTGATTGTTATAATGGTTGTTTTCAACATTTTCTTCAAAAAAAATGATGCAAAAAAGTGGGTAAATATACTCAATAATTCAAAATCGGGTAATTTAGACTGAATAAGAATAAGTGTTAATTTATTAACAATGAATTGATTGATGAAAAGATAAAACACGAATCTCCCTTTCAGTTAAGTTAAACCGTCAACAAGCACGTAAAACGATTGCCGTTCGAAAAAATGCCTGTCATGCAGAAAATGTTAAGCTTTTTTAGGAGCAGAATTGACCAATTAAAGCTTATCTTTGTTTGTCTTCTTCAGACATTTAAAATGAACAGGCTATTCATTCTGGTATTTTTTCTTTCGATCAGCATTGCCCTCAAGGCGCAAAATGCTGCAATGGCAGTGCGTATCGACAGTATCGAGAACGCCATCAAGCAGGCCGAAAACGGCTTAAAACCTGTTTTGATGCTCGAACTTGCCAAGGCACAATCTACATTTTCGCCACAGGCTGCACGAAGCACCCTTTACCAGCTTCTCAACAGTAAAAATGACAAATTGCAGCCTGAGCAACAGATGTTGGCCTTCGCACTGATGGTCGATCTGTATGAAAAAGAAGGAGTTGCCGATTCGGCACGCTATTATTTTTTGCAGGCGGCACAGCTGGCAAAGGCCTATCAACCTATTGATTCAATGTCGCTACCGGAATCGTTTGCGAAAAAAAATGCTTCATCTGGCAGTCTATCCATTCAACAGGTTTCTTATTACCTTTTTGCGGGATTGGTCTTTCTGGTTTTAGCGCTCGCTCTCATGCTGTTGCTTCAAAAGAAAAAATACAGAAACCTCATAAAGGCCAGGCAAAATGCCCTCGACCAACTCAAAGCCCAGGAACAGGAAAGTGCCAGTCGGATTGAGCAGGAAATAGCATCACGCACCGCAGAATTGATGGAAAAAGTAGAGGAAGGCCGTATGAAAGATGCCGAGCTAAAAAAAGCCCTCAAAAGAGCAGAAGATGCCAACTACCTGAAAAATGCGTTCCTGTCGAATATGAGCCACGAAATCAGGATGCCCCTAAACGGCATCATTGGTTTTTCCAGTCTGCTCGAAACGGAATTGTCCCTGCTGGAAAACAAGGAATTATACGATTATGCCACTGGCATTCAGCAAAGTGGCGACCGACTACTCAACCTTATCAACAACATTATCGATATCAGCCGCATCGAATCAAACGATATTGAAGCCGACGTACACGAATGTTCGCTTAACGAAATCCTGCAAAATGTTTTCGACCTCAAGGTATTTTCGGCCAACGAAAAAGGATTGAACTTCAAATCAAAACTCAACGAGCTGCCCCCGATTCTGGCCGACAACTCCAAACTGATGCAGGTTTTTCACATTGTGATCGACAATGCCATTAAATACACTGAATCAGGATTTGTTACCATCACCAGTTTTCACGAACCAGAAACAAATATGGCAATTGTTCGGGTGAAAGACACTGGTGAAGGCATTGATGACGACTATCAGAAATATCTTTTCGATGCTTTCAGGCAAGAAAGTTCGGGCTATGGCCGTGCACATCAGGGTGCCGGGCTGGGTTTGCCGTTGGCCAAGCGCCTGCTGTTGCTGATGGGCGGATCGATCCACATCGAAAGCAGAAGAGGTGTTGGAACAATGGTGGAAATCAAGGTGCCTTGCCGACAAACAGCAGCATCAGGACAGATACAACCCGCAAAACCACTGAGCATCCCTATTCCCAATGCACCTTCTATCGGAAAACTGGACATTTTTATCGTTGAAGACGACCGCATGAACAGAATGGTTTTACAGAAAATCCTGAGTAAAGCCGGTCATCTTACCATTGCCGTTGATGGGGATGAGACAATTAAAATCATCAGGGAAAGACAAAAAAAAGGACATATTTTTCAGGTGATGCTTTTTGACATTAACTTGCCATCGCCCTGGAATGGGATCATTTTGATGCAAAAAATCAGGGAAACCTATCCCGAATACCGCTATGTGCCCTTTATTGCCCAAACGGCTTACGCCATGGCAGGCGATAAGGAAAAAATGCTGGAAGCCGGCTTCGATGATTATATCGCCAAACCCATCAATAAAAACGAGTTAATGACCATCATCAAAAACCAACTTGATAAATTCAGCGGTATGAAATGATTTGCAAGCATTAACTTTGCACCATAAAAACACTGAAAAAAACACATTCAACAATAGTTAAATCATATCGAATTATGTCAGAAAAACTCTCAAATCTCATCAAACCAGGCGTTGCAGTTGGCGACGACCTTCAAACCATTTTCCACTACGCAAAGGCACATCAGTTTGCATTACCAGCCGTTAATGTGATTGGCACCGACTCGTTGAACGCAGTTATGGAAGCTGCCCGCGAAGTCAATTCTCCTGTCATCGTTCAGTTTTCGAATGGAGGTGCAGCCTTTTATGCTGGCAAAGGCCTCTCGAACGAAGGCGAAAAAGCTGCCATTGCTGGTGCCGTATCTGGCGCACATCATGTCCATCAGATTGCTGCCATGTATGGTGTTCCGGTGATTCTGCACACCGACCATGCTGCAAAAAAATTACTGCCCTGGATCGACGGACTGCTCGATGCCGGAGAAAAATTTTATGCACAACATGGCAAGCCTTTGTTCAGTTCGCACATGCTCGACCTGTCGGAAGAACCACTCGAAGAAAACATTGAAATCTGTGCCAAATACCTCAAACGCATGTCGAAAATGGGCATGACACTCGAGATCGAATTGGGCATCACTGGTGGTGAAGAAGATGGCGTTGACAACAGCGGTGTCGATAGCTCAAAACTTTACACCCAGCCTGAAGAAGTTGCAATGGCTTACGAAACCCTGAGTAAAGTCAGCGATCGTTTCACCATTGCAGCAGCCTTTGGTAATGTGCATGGTGTTTATAAACCAGGAAATGTGAAGTTGGAACCAAAAATCCTGCACAACTCACAGGTTTATATCCAGAAGAAATTTGGCACAACTGACAATCCGGTTAATTTCGTTTTCCACGGCGGATCAGGTTCAGAGCCAGCCAAAATCAAGGAAGCACTCGGATATGGTGTTGTTAAAATGAATATCGACACCGATACACAATGGGCTTTCTGGGATGGCATCCGCAAATTTGAAGCGAAAAACCACGATTATCTTCAGGGGCAACTCGGCAACCCTGAAGGCGCTGACAGCCCGAACAAGAAATTCTACGATCCCCGCAAATGGTTGCGCGAAGGAGAAAAATCGATGATCGAACGACTCAAAGTTGCTTTCGCCGATCTGAACTGCGTAAACAGGTATTAAACCGTATTTTTCAAATTAAAAATCCCGCCTTCTTCTGCTGAAAAAGGTGGGATTTGTTTTTTAATAACTTTGAACTTACATCGAAATGCCGGCTACATAATCCTGTGCATGCACAACCAAAACCGGGATAGGTGAATGATTGACCATTTGCTGGGCATAAGGTCCGAGCCAGATGTTGGACGCTGTTTTCTCCTGCTCATCCATAATGCTGATCAGGTTGGCACCTATACCAGTGGCGTATTCAATGGTTGCATCCGTGACATTGCCAGCCTCCACTTCAGCCACTACAAACCGAATGTAGTTTTCCTTGAGGTAACGTTCAACCTGTCCGATATAATCTCTTATGCGCTGTCGCACATCTTCAACAGAAGTGATATGCGTAGCTAAAATATGGATTTCGGCATCGTAATATTTGGCCAGCAGTGCAGTAATCGGCACTTTTTGGCGCGTTTCAAGTGTGCTGTCGATCGGCATCACTATTTTTGAAATGGTTCGTTTGATGTCGACGCCGCCGCGAATGGTGATGATAGGTCTTTCGGTAGCAGAAACAATCCGGTTGGCATTGCTGCCAATCCAAAATTCCTCGAAACCCGAAGATCCGTGTGTGCCGATCACAATCAAAAAAACATCCAACTCTTCTGCAGCTGCTACTATTTCCTGGTAAACCTTACCACTTCTTGTAATAAAGCTCAATTTGCCCTGCGTGAGTTTTGGCTGATGCGTTTCAACCAGTTTTTCGAGCCTTTTGCTCGCCTGGGAAAGCACATCCGTATTGGGGATATCGTAAATATTTTGCGTGTTATCGGGCTTGTTCACCCAAACCATTACCACATCTGCAGTTCCTTTCTGCGCGATGTTGATGGCATGTTCCAGTGCATTGACAGAGCAATCGGAGAAATCGATGCCCACTAAAATTGTTTTATTCATGGCATTTCTTCTTTAAAGGTGGTTGGGAAAGCACTTAATCCGGGTGGTTCAATTTCATCACGGATGACAAAAGCCTGAGCATATTTTCGACTGATGCGTGTAAGCAGGCCTTCAGCTTCGAGTCTGTCGCGAAAATCGCCAACCCTTACCCGGTAATAGGGCTGGCCAAACGACAAGTAAGCCTTAATGGCAGGGAAATCTTCGTTGAATTTCTCGATCAGCTGGTTGGCACGTTCAACAGCATCATTGCCTGATTCCATGAAAATCTGAATGCGGTATCCATCAATCAGCGGGTTGGCTTCACGGATGCTGCGCTGCATGCTGATGATACTATCGACACGCGGATCCTGCAGCACATTTATGTTCCCTTCTGAATAAGATTGGGAGAATGTTGCCACAGCCAGCAAAAGGTTAAGCGAAATAAAAAATATTTTTTTCAAAGACATCACCATTCTTTTTCAACATTTGACGATTGAATACTCAATACAGGTATTAACGCATTATTGATCAATTGTTGTGCATAAGGTCCCAAAAACATATTTCCGGATGTGTTGGCCTGCTCTGTCATGATCGACAGAAGATCGGCATCACTTTCGGCTGCATACTGCAAAATACTTTTAACCATATTGTCGGCTTCTATCTCTTTCACAATATTGGCTATTGATCTGTCTGTAAGGCACCTGACAGCTTCTTCAGCCTGCGCCAGCATGCGATTTTTAATGGTTTTGAGCGGGCTGTTATATAGCAACAAAATATGAATTTCTGCATTAAAAGCCTCAGCCAGTCGGGCAGTCAGTGGCAATTTCAGTCGAGATTCGGCTGAGCTGTCAAGCGGAAGCAGAATTTTCTGAAGGCCTTTGGTGTGGTCAAAATCACCCTTGATGGTGATGACAGGACTGGGTGAGGAAGTAACAATACGGTAGGCGTTTGAACCTATCCATAAGCGTTCATACCCGCTGATGCCATGCGTTCCTGCAAACACAAGATCAGCTTCCACCTGTCGCGCTGTCATGGCTATTTCGCTGTAAACCTTTCCTTTACGAAGATGTACATGAAACCTGCCTTTTCCAAGTTTAGGCTCATATTGCTCCACGATTTTATCAAAATACTTTTTTGTTTCGATCCGCAGACTCTGTTCGATGTTCATCATTGGGTCAGGCGTGTTTTCATTATCTACCCAAACCAAATGGAGTTCGGCGCCCGTTTGCCTGGCATACATGATGGCATATTCGAGCGTGTTGAGTGCGTTTTTCGAAAAATCAAAAGCTACAACTAACGCTTTCATGGCTCTGGTTATTTGCTAACACCCTCAATTTTAACACATAAAAACAAAAGGCGTTTAAGTTTCAAACTTCAATTGCAATTTACAATTCGAAGCTAATTTAAGGATAAATTTTTCAAAAACAACAGTACTCTTTTCATTTCTGTGAAAGAAACAGCAGGCAGACAGCAAATGTGCATGTGTATAGATTTTGTACTTTTGTGCAGAACGCAATCGCCATTCATGAACAAAAATCTTGACGCTTACGGAAACGGGCTTAGCAATGCCGAGAAAGAGATTGAAAAAGTGCTTCGACCTGATGCCTTTGGCAGTTTTGCCGGGCAGGAACAGGTTGTAGAAAACCTGCGCATCTTTGTAAAAGCTGCCGCACAGCGTACTGAAGCACTCGACCATGTGCTGCTACATGGCCCGCCCGGTCTGGGCAAAACAACTCTTTCGCACATTATCGCCAACGAATTGGGGGTAAACATCCGCATCACCTCCGGCCCTGTTTTAGACAAACCCGGCGATTTGGCCGGTCTGCTGACCAATCTGGAAGAAAACGATGTACTTTTTATCGACGAAATTCACCGCTTGAGCCCTGTTGTTGAAGAATATCTTTATTCTGCGATGGAGGATTACCGCATCGATATCATGATCGAAACCGGCCCCAACGCGCGCAGCGTGCAAATCAACATCAACCCGTTTACCCTGATTGGCGCTACTACGCGCTCAGGATTGTTGACAGCTCCCTTGCGTTCCAGGTTTGGCATCAACCTGCGTTTATCCTATTACGATGCCAAAACGCTTACGGGCATCATCAAACGTTCTGCCTCCATTCTGCGCGTCCCAATCGAGGATCAGGCGGCCAGCGAAATTGCCCGCCGAAGCCGCGGAACACCTCGTATTGCCAACCTTTTGCTGCGCAGGGTGCGCGATTTTGCGCAAATCAAAGGAAACGGCACAATCGATCTGGGCATCGCTCAATTCGGACTAGAAGCTTTGCATGTAGATCAGCATGGACTTGACGAGATGGACAACCGCATTTTGCTTACCATCATCGAAAAATTCAAGGGAGGCCCTGTAGGCATCAACACCATTGCGACTGCCGTTGGCGAAGAAGGCGGAACCATCGAAGAGGTTTACGAACCCTTTCTTATCATGGAAGGTTATCTGATGCGCACCCCGCGAGGACGCGAAGCAACAGACAAAGCTTACACCCATCTGGGTAAAACCCGAAACCCTGTGCAGGGAACGCTTTTTGACGGTGCATAATGGAGAATCAGACCCATTTCGACCTCAGCTTCAGCCAAAGTATCATTGAAGAAGCCATCAGGCTGGGCTTCGACGATGGCGGCATTTCGCATGCAACACATCTTAATGACGATGCTTCTAAAATGGAAAAATGGCTCGATGATGGTTTTCAGGGCGAGATGACTTACCTGGAGCGTAACAAAGAAAAACGTTATGATCCCAGGCTATTGGTCGAAAATACCCAATCGGTAGTCACCGTTTTGATGAATTATTTTCCAGAAGAAAAGCTTCCTGAAACAAATCAATTCAAGATTTCTAAGTATGCTTACGGTCAAGACTATCATTTCGTCATCCGCGAGAAACTGCAACAGTTACTCCTTTTTATCGAGGATAAAGCGGGTAAAATGGAAGGCGTACGGGCATTCACCGATTCGGCTCCCGTGCTCGACAGGGCCTGGGCCGAAAAAAGCGGATTGGGTTTTATTGGCAAGAACACCTGCCTGATTCATCCCCGAAAGGGTTCATTCTTTTTTATTGGTCACTTGTTGTTACCCGTCAAACTGGAGCTCATCCAAAAAGAAATCACTGATTACTGTGGCACCTGCCGGCGTTGCATTGATGCCTGCCCAACTGGAGCCCTGGTCGAGGCACACCGGCTCGATGCCCGGAAATGTATTTCATATCTCACCATTGAGCACAGGGGACCACTGCCCCAAACTTTAAAATCTCAATTCAAAGATTGGATTTTTGGCTGTGATATTTGTCAGGATGTTTGCCCCTGGAACCGTTTTGCAAAACCTCATCAGGAAGCCCGATTCAGGCTTTCGGATCAACTGAAAAAGATGACAAAAGCTGATTGGCAAACGCTGGATAAGACAACTTTTAACGAACTTTTTAAAGACTCTGCTGTTAAAAGAACAAAGTTTGAAGGGCTCAAACGTAATATTGAATTTCTAAAATAAACTACATTATGGCACTCACGTTCACCAAACCCATCGACCTTGGTTTTCTGGCTCCTGCCTTTTCACTCACCGACCAAATCAGCGGGAATACTCTGACATACAACGACATAAAAGGAGAAAAGGGCACGCTGGTAATGTTTATCTGCAACCATTGCCCCTATGTGAAACACGTAATACAGGAGCTTGTGCAGATAGGTAAAGAGTTTATGCCCAAAGGCATAGGTGTAGTTGCTATCAATGCCAACGACGCAGTTAATTACCCGCAGGATGGTCCGGATCAGATGAAAGTATTTGCACAAGAAAATGATTTTCCCTTTGCTTATCTTTACGATGAATCGCAGACTGTTGCAAAAGCCTACGATGCTGCCTGCACACCCGATTTTAATCTTTTCGACGCCAATAACAAGTGTGTCTATCGTGGTCAACTGGATGGAAGCCGGCCAGGAAATGAAATTCCTGTCAATGGAAAAGACTTGCGCAAAGCCCTTGATTTGGTTTTAAAAGGACAAGAAGTTCCTGCAACGCAAACTCCCTCAGCAGGATGCAACATTAAATGGAAATCCGCTTCCTAAAGCCGGTAGAAAAGCGACAACTGCAGCACATCATTGAAAGCGCCAAAGGTGTTTCCATAGCGTTTTACGTTGCCTTCAACACTGTTCTTGCGTATGGAATTGACCGAATTGATCGTGCGCAAACCAATTGCCCAGTTTTGGGTTAATCGGTATTGCGCCCCAAAAACAGTATTAAATGTAAGCTTTCGCCAGTCGTTTAATGTGTTTTCGAGGTAATTTTTTTCTTCGAATTTACCCACTAAAAAATCAACACTTAAGCCCGCTTCGAGCCTCAGCTTACCAATATCATATTGATAAATTACAGGCAGGTGCACATAGTTCAGCCTCAAAACATATTGCTGTAAAAGAGGCTGATCAGCCTTTTCATTGTAGCGCGAACCTTTCTGGATGTAGGCCAGCTCCATTTGAAGACCCGATTGTTCCGCTATGGGGAGACGCACAAAAAAACCACCAAAAACACCCGCTTTGTTAAAGCCTGCGTAGCCATCGCCAGCCACCTGCGAACTGGCAAATCCGGCCGTGATACCACCTTCAAAATTCTGAGATTTTAGTAAAACGGGCGACATGACCATCGTTAGAAACAACGCCAATAAGAAAAAATCAAAATATTTAAGTGCTTTCATAATCAAACTTTGTCAACAAAAATAAGATGTTTCTATAACTAAGCTTGCCCTTTGTTACAAGGAATGAGAAGATTGTAGTGTATTAACAGAATTAATATCAAATTTTGGGCAAATAGTAACGTAAATTTCAAGTAGAATTCATTTAGAAGTTCGAGAAAAAAACTATTTTTAGGGTCTTTTATCAACAAGCTCAAAATGAAGCAAATGGATACTTCAAAGTTCAGGATTTTATTGGTCGATGATGAAATTGATGTGTTGGAATTTTTGAGTTATAATCTTAAGAAAGAGGGTTTTAGCGTAAGTACTGCGGGCAATGGAAAAGAGGCCATTCGAAAAGCCAAGGCTGACATACCCCACTTGATTGTACTTGATGTGATGATGCCCGAGATGGATGGCATCAGCACCTGCGAAGAAATCAAACAAATTCCTGCGCTCAAAAATACCATGGTCATATTCCTGACGGCACGTGGTGAAGATTATTCACAGATTGCCGGTTTTGATGCCGGTGCCGATGATTATGTAACCAAACCCATCAAGCCCAAACTGCTCACCAGCAGAATTAAAGCCCTGCTGCGCCGATACCAGGAAGTTGAGGACACAGCAGCAGAAACTCTGTTAATCAAGGACTTTGTGATTGATTCAGAACGCTATCTGGTTGTGAACAAGGGTGAAGAGATTATTTTACCCAAAAAAGAATTTGAACTGCTGCGCTTATTGGCTTCCAAACCGAATAAAGTGTTTACACGCGATGAAATTTTTTCGAAGATTTGGGGTGATAATGTGATTGTTGGCGACCGGACAATTGACGTTCACGTGCGAAAAATCCGTGAGAAAATTGGCATCGAAAACATCCGTACGGTTAAAGGCGTAGGATACAAGTTTGAAGTTTAATCAATTATGGCCAGGTACCGCGAAACCCGCTCGATTGCACTAACCATTGCAGCCGTCATTAGCCTGATCGTTTTGACTGTGGTGCTATTGCAACAGTTTATATTGCTCCATTTTGAGTGGTGGTATTTACTGGTTTTATTGCCTTTGGTATTCTGGGGCGCCTACTGGGTCATCCAAGAGTTTCTGGATCAGTTTATCTATAAGAAAATCAAGCTTGTATACAAGACTATTCAGTCGCTGAAGCCCAGCAAACGCAAAGGCATCATCAAAAATCAGGAATCGCTCGAAGGGGTAAATCAGGCTGTTTTGGAGTGGAGTGCCCGTCAGCGCACAGAAATTGAAGAATTGAAAAAGCTCGCTGTGTACAGGCGCGAATTTTTGGGCAACATCTCGCATGAACTTAAAACACCGATTTTCAACATTCAGGGATATATTCTCACTTTACTCGATGGCGGTCTTGAGGACGAAACCATCAACAAGCAATACCTGATGCGCACCGAGAAAAGCATCAACCGCCTCATTGCCATTATTGAAGACCTGGAAGAAATATCAAAACTCGAATCGGGCGAGCTTAAGCTGAATAAGCAACGATTTGATTTGGGAGAACTCACAAGGGATGTAATTGAATTTCTGGAGATGAAAGCCAGAAAGCACAAGGCAAAAGTGTGTTTGGAAAAGCAGCCCGAGAAGCATGTTATCGTTGAAGCCGACAAAAAAAGAATCCGGCAGGTGCTGATCAACCTGATTGAAAACGCCGTGAAATATGGCGACAAAGACGAGAACAAGGTAAACATCCGTATTTTTGATATGGACGACAACTACCTCATCGAAATCAAAGACAACGGACCCGGTATTGCAGAGGAAAGTTTGCCGCGTATTTTTGAACGGTTTTACCGCGTCGACAAAGGACGATCGCGCGATACAGGAGGCTCCGGGCTCGGGCTCGCTATTGTGAAACATATCATAGAAGCTCACGAGCAAACCATCACAGTTCGAAGCAAAATAGGTCAGGGAACTACTTTTTCGTTCACCCTTCAGAAATAGTGATCAATTTAACGTACTGGCTGTTTCATCAACACTTCCTTGTAAACAGCTTTTTGGGTGATGCGTCCAATCGGATAAACCATATACTTTTGATCCCACCAGGGTGTAAGTCTGTAAAACCAATTAAGCTGTGCCCAACTGCTTTTAGCAAAGCCGGGATCTTCGGCTAGTTTTGCTTCAAATTGCTCACGCAATGCCGGAATGCTGTCGAGCATCTGACGCGCCAATGGCTCCATCACATAACTTTCGGCATATTCTTTTTGCTCAAACACGGCATCAAAGAAACCCCACTCCAACAGCGATCCATCGCCATCAGGCTCAAGCAGATGAGCAAGCACCCTCGCAAGTGCCTGTCCGGTTGGCACAACAATGCTTCCCGCCTGATAAGTGACTTGCTTTTCCTCCATTGTGTATGCATATTTACTTACCTGATGTCGCCCTTCGTATGGATTTTTTTTCCAATCGATATTGGTAAAACGGTAACATTGAACAGGAATTGTCAGCGTGTCTGTCAGCTCGAAAAATCGGATACCATGCAGTTTCACTTTTTCTATGGCTCGTGTCCACTCAACAGGAATAACATATGCCTCAGGTAGTTGAATCTGCTTTTCTGGCAAAACCTTGTCGAATAAGGCCAGATCAAAAGTCTCAGGATGGCTGTTATCGTACGTAAATAACTCCCCGCCTGTAAGGTCACTTTTCTCATGTTTGTATGCCACTCCATCAAAAGCAACCATCACACTATCAGTCATGTCGATGGTGTATTTGGTTGTAAAAGACTGCTCGCGAAATGCCTTGGATGCTGTGAATTCATCAGCCTGGTTTATGGCCTTTTCGAGTTGGTTTTTCTGTTCACTTAAAATTTTCAACGTCAGCAAAACAGCTTCTTTTGTCGCTTCAACCCTAAGTTGATAAGGTTTGAGCATGTGGGTTTCCAAAAGCAAGCCTGGCCTGTTTCGCAATGCTGTGTATCCCTGCGACAGCATTGGACTGCCCACCCAGCTTACCAGTCCGCTGCGCGGATTGTGCCATTGTCTGAAACTCACATATGGAAATACCGGAAAGCCGGCTTGTCGCATCCGCTTTTCCCAGGAGGGAATAAAGGCATTTTTCTGCCATTCAGTCAAACCCTTTTCCATATTGCCTGAAATTTCCATAGCATAAGTCATTACGTATTGATAATCTGCGCCGTCGGTGGTATGTGTATCCACAAAAAAATCAGGATTCCAGGTGTTGAACAAACCCAGCCAGGCTTGCATTTCAGGACTATCGGCCTTGAGGTAATCGCGGTTCAGGTTTAAGTTTTGCGCAGTAGTGCGCCAGCCCATTTCGACAGGTCCATTTTGGTTGATCCGGTTGAAAGCACCAAATCGCTCATGTCCGTCAACATTGAAAATAGGGATAAAAACCAGACTTACCTGCGTAAAAAGGGAATCATAAGCATGGCTGACCACCTGATCGCGCAGCAACATGAGCATCGCATCTTTTCCTTCTGATTCGCCAGGATGTATGCACGCCTGCACCAACAATATGACCCGGCCTGCCTTGCGAATCTGAGCGGGCGTATTAAACCCTTCGATGTCATAAACCACGTACCGCAAATCACGTCCTTGTGCACTTTTGCCAAAACTGCCTGTCGATATAGCGGCAGAAACAGAATCGAGGCGCTCAATATAACGCATCGTTTCGGCATATCGCGGCGTGGCTATCATGCCGGAAGCTTCGTAATAGGTTTGCCAGTCCTGTTGCTGTGCATGGCATTCAAAAACAAAAAACACAACAATTAACGCGAGAAAATACTTCTTTAACATCCTGATTTTATTTTATTTAAGTGTGATGATGATTGAGCACTAAGTTTACAGCAGAGGCCATGTCATGATAAACAAGATGAGTGCTGCCGGTGTGAGCCATTTTCGGTCGAGCGTTGCAAACACGCCTTCTTTTTCGGTTCGAAACAGGCCCAATACACGAAACTCACCCAATGCCCGTAACAACAACATGCCCGAAACAGCATAAATCAAATTCTCAATCACATTGTCGCGATGGCCTTCAACAAGTTGTGTTGTGCGCATCAAAACGATGAATGCTGCAAAGAACAATCCGACCGACTGCAGCACAAACCATGTTTTACCTTTGTCGGGCTTGTTCCATTTTCGGTCGGGCATGATCATATGGGTTTTAAACTTGCCCGCAAGCAAAATATACCACGAAATTGCAGCACCGCTCATCAATCCTGTGGTCACAGCAATCCCACATATCCAAATAACTATTTCCCTCATTGTCAATATATTAAAATAAACAATCTTTACCCATGCAGATATCCAGCGACCGGGCTTTTTTGATCAGGGAATGATCCTTGGGCACGACCCGGGTTTTGCCCGCAACCTCGCTAAGCGAAATACAATCTGTTTCTCCATTTTTGTTGATGACCATTTTTCCATATTCGTCTCTGGCAATCAGGTCGACAGCATAGGAACCGAAACGTGTAGCCAGAATGCGGTCGTTGGCTGACGGACTACCACCCCGTTGCAAATAACCCAACACGGTTTTCCGGGTTTCGATATGGGTGCCTTGTTCGATCATTTTGGCAACATAATCAGCCGCAGAGTTCTCACCTTCAGGCTTTTGAATACCTTCTGCCACTACAACAATCGAATAGGGTTTTTTCTTGTAGGCACGATCTAACAGGTATTTATTCACATCTTTGACGTTGTATTCCAGCTCTGGAATCAGGATCACATCTCCCCCTCCGGCCATACCAGCGTACAAGGTCAACCAGCCCGTATGATGCCCCATGATTTCGATCACCATGATACGTTTGTGCGAGTTGGCGGTGGTATGCAGACGATCCATGGCATCGGTGGCAATGACCAAAGCCGAATCAAATCCGAAAGAAAAATCGGTGCCATATACGTCATTATCAATAGTCTTGGGAATCCCAATCACGTTCAAACCTAATTCACTAAGGTTATAGGCAGTTTTTTGGGTTCCGTTGCCACCAATACAAACCAGACAATCAAGGCCTAGCTCTTTGTAATGCTTTTTGATCAGCTTCGGTTTATCCTGGCTTTTATCGCCTTTCTTTTTGAAAGGTTTTTCGCGTGATGTCCCAAGGATGGTACCACCCAGGGTTAAAATGCCCGAAAGCGTGGCCTCTGTTAGTGGCGCCACATCTTTGGCAATCAATCCGCTAAACCCGGAAGAAATCCCGATCACTTCCATGCCATGCCGCACGATGGCGGTTTTTCCAACACCGCGAATGGCCGCATTGATACCCGGGCAATCGCCTCCGGCAGTTAAAATTCCGATCCGTTTTGGTTTTCCCATATGGTTTCAATTGAAATTGGATTGCAAATTAGCTTTTTTCGTTGAATCACTCCAGATCTGAACAATCAAAATACCGACAGCCTTACCAATGCAGTAAACTGCTGCTGGCTTTGGCCGCCAGTAGCGCAAGTAGTTTATTTATCAATTTTAGGTCCAAATGGCGAGAAAATCCTAATTTTGAGGCACTGCAATGTTCCGGAAACAATTTTTATTCTAGAAAACCATGTTCAAAACCCATAAAATTGCCCTGCACTGGCTCATCCTGATCGGGATGTTAGCTGGTGTGATCTTTGGTATTGCCGCAGTTCATTTCGGCTGGCACAACTTTACCACCGATTGGATCAAACCATGGGGAATTATTTTTATTAAACTGCTGAAACTGATTGCCGTTCCACTGATCATTGTATCGCTTATCAGTGGTATTTCCAACCTGAACGATGTTTCCAAACTTTCACGTATTGGTCTTAAAACCATTGGCTTGTATTTGATTACTACTGTGATTGCCATCAGCATCGGACTTATTGTTGTGAATATTACCAGACCCGGCACTTTTTTGCCCAGGGAAAAATCACTTGAGTTTCAGCAAAAATACGCAGCCAATCTCAATCAGGTTGCTCCCAATGATGCTGATGCCGGGCCACTCAGCTTTATCATCGATATCGTGCCCGACAATATTTTTGGGGCGATGACCGAAAACACCAGCATGCTGCAGGTGATCTTCTTCGCAATTCTCTTCGGAATTTCGATGATTTTGTTGCCTGGTGCAAAAACCAATTCGGTGAAACAACTGATTGACTCACTCAACGAAATTGTGATGAAGATGATTCATCTAATCATGAAAGTAGCTCCCTATGGTGTTTTTGCACTTATTGCCAGCATCACTGTGGATGTGGCCGGCGACAATGTAAGCGACACTTTTGCGCTCTTTGGTTCGTTGGGCATGTATGCACTCACCGTCATTATTGGTTTGCTGCTGATGGTTTTTGGTATTTATCCATTATTTATCAGCTTTTTAACCGTTATTGGATTCAAACAGTTTATCAAAGGAGTAGCGCCTGCACAGTTGTTGGCTTTTTCGACCAGTTCGAGTGCCGCTACGCTGCCTATGACCATGCAATGCTGCGAAGAAAACCTGGGCGTGAAAAATGAAGTAGCCAGTTTTGTGTTGCCACTGGGAGCCACCATCAACATGGATGGAACCAGCTTGTATCAGGCTGTTGCTGCTGTTTTTCTGGCACAGATATACGGGATGGATCTTGGCCTGGGTCAGCAACTGACGATTATCCTCACTGCAACCCTGGCTTCCATTGGTTCTGCTGCTGTGCCCGGCGCCGGAATGATTATGCTGGTGATAGTGCTTACCTCGGTTGGCATCCCCACCGAAGGAATTGCACTCATTTTTGCGGTCGACCGCCCACTTGATATGTTGAGAACAGTTGTCAACATCACCGGAGACTCTACTGTTGCCTGCGCTGTTGCACACACCGAAAATAAATTGAACGAAACCTTGATTCTTGAAAACCAAGAGTCGCTATAGTCTTCGGCCTATGAAAAAATTAACCCTTATTTTCCTTGCCTGCTTATTCGGATATTTCACCTCGCAAGCACAATACCAGAATGTGCGTATCGACAATTTCACTTCGGCCAATGAACCCAGCATTTGGATTAACCCAAAAAACCCTTTGGAAATGATGGCCGGTTCAAACCTTAATTTCTGGTATTATTCGCAGGATGGTGGCGAAACCTGGACTTCAGATATCCTTACTTCATCTGCTTATGGCGTTTGGGGCGACCCTGTAATAATCACAGATACCCTTGGGGATTTTTATTTCTTCCATTTGTCGAATCCACCTGCAGGCAACTGGATCGACCGCATCGTGTGCCAGAAGTACAACAAAGAAAGCGGGAGCTGGAACGTAGGAACCTATATGGGACTCAACGGAACAAAAGCCCAGGACAAACACTGGGCTGTAGTTGATCCGCAAACGAATGTAATTTACGTCACCTGGACACAGTTTGACCAATATGGGTCTTCGAGCCCTGACTGCCAGAGTAATATCATGTTCAGCAAATCTGTAGATGCAGGTTTTAGCTGGTCGCCGGCTTTGCAAATCAACGAGGTCTCAGGAGATTGCATTGACAGTGACAACACCACGGAGGGCGCCGTTCCGGCTGTTGGGCCTAATGGCGAAATCTATGTCAGCTGGTCTGGTCCAGCTGGCATTGTTTTCGACCGCTCGCTCGATGGCGGTCAAACCTGGCTTGATCAGGATATTTTTGTCACCGACCAGATTGGCGGCTGGGATTTTGATATCCCTGGCATTTCGCGTTCCAATGGCATGCCTGTGACGGCGTGCGATTTGAGCAACGGCCCAAACAATGGGACCATCTATATCAATTTTGCCGACCAGCGTTTTGGTGCCGACGACACAGATGTTTGGCTGGTCAAATCGACGGATGGTGGAAATACCTGGAGCGAACCTTTGCGTGTGAATGACGATCCTCCCGGCAAGCAACAATTTTTTACCTGGATGGCTATTGACCAGACAACCGGCTATTTATATGTTGTATTTTATGACAGACGAGACTACGACGATACCAATACAGATGTTTACCTGGCTGTTTCAACAGATGGGGGCGAATCTTTCAGCAACATGAAAATCAGCGAGAGTCCTTTCATTCCATGGGAAAGTGTGTTTTTTGGCGATTATAACAACATTTCCGTTTCGAACAACCTGGTGAGGCCTATTTGGGTGCGGATGGACAATGGAAACCGAAAACTGTATACCGCGCTGATTGACATGACCGTGGGTGTGCAGGAACAATCAGCTATTCCATTTAGTTTGGTCAATAATTATCCAAACCCATTCAACGAATCCACTGTTTTTTCATACAAACTGCAGGAACCTGGGTTTTTGTCAGCATCAAGGTGTTCGACAGGATGGGTAAAAAAGTTGCTGTTGTCACCAGTAATGAATTTCAAGACAGGGGAAAATACGAATTCCGTCTTCATGCAAGAGAACTGGGGTTGAAAGCTGGTGTTTATATCATCGAGCTACGCGGCACGCACCAAAGTTTGCACCACAAACTGATTGTTGCAAACGATTGATTTTCGCTATTTTATCTTGTCATGGTCGCAGATTTGATTTTTTTTCTACTTTTGGACTGACGAAAAAGGACAACACTCTTTATGATTCAGGAAGAACTCAGACCAATTCTGGAAAACATCAGGCGTAAAGCACTTGATCAGGGCATCAAGAATCTTTCGGTCGATAGATTACATAAGTTTTCAGAAATTGATCTGAAAACACTGAAAAAATACGTCAATTCAAACGAAGAACTTGTTGAAAAAACACTGGAGCTCGAACGCGAAAAATTTGCTGAAATATTTTTGGAATACGACTTCGAAGGCATGAATGCCATTGACATTCTGATGATCGTATCGCGCGAGCTTGCTGAAAAATTCTACGACATCTCTCCTTCTATCACACATGAGCTAAAAGGGATGTTCCCCGAAATTTATCACAAACACTTTGAGGAGCGCATACGGTTTATCAGCGATAAAATCCGCATTAACCTAACCAAAGGTATCAGCCAGGGAATGTACCGGAGCGATTTAAGCATCGAACTGATTGCGCGTTTATATATCAGCCGGCTGATCGATATCCATAATCCCGATTTTTTTCCTCCAGAAGAGTTTTCCTTTAAAACTCTTTACGATCAGATGTTTGAGAGCTTCATCAGAAGTGTTGCCACTGCCGAAGGACTGATTTATTTCGAGAAAAAGAAAAAATCGCTCAAGTTTTAAACCTTTTCTGTTTTTGTTTGTCTTTTAGGCCAGAATAAATTTCGTGATCTGCGAAAAAATATCCTGTTCAAACATCATATTTGATAATCAGTTAATTACTGATTAATTAATAGCCCAACCATCCATTTTACATTAAGTTAACAAAAAAACCACGGAAACTTTTACAACATTTTTAGTTTCCATATGTTATTTGTGTAATTTTGCAGCCCCATATTTATGGGTTATAAAACGAGTTAACATGATTAAATCAACAATATGTCAAATAGATTAACATTCACTCTTTTATCTATTCTGTTCATTTTCAGCACAGAAGCCCTGTTCGCCCAGGAAGGTAAAACCATCAGCCTAACGCTTGAAAAGGCACGCAATCAGGCGATAGAATACAATTACACCTTGCGCAATGCCGCATTGGATATTGAAAAGGCGCGCTACAAGGTAAAGGAAACCGTAGCCATTGGTTTGCCGCAGGCCAGTGCAACTGTCAACTACAACGACAATATCGCACTTCCGGTGCAACTGATTCCCGGTGATTTTTTTAACCAGCCAGGGCAGGACATCGAAGTACAATTTGGCACTCGGTACAGCGCTTCGCTCAGCGGGACCATCAACCAGCTGTTATTTAGCGGAAGCTATATCGTTGGTCTTCAGGCTTCAAAGGCTTATCTCGAACAAAGCAAAAAAAGCTATGTCAAAAACAAAATCGATGTGATTAAAACAGCTTCTGAAGCCTATTTTATGGTTCTTGCGAGCGAAGAAGGCATCAAAGTGATTGATTCAACTTTGGCTATCACCAGAAAACTGGCCGAAGAAACCAAAGCAATTGTGGCTAATGGCTTTGCCGAAGAAACAGATGCCGACCAGCTCGAATTACTGATTTCTGAACTTGAAGTGAGTCGAAACAACGCGCTCAGCCAGCTCGAGATTGCAAAATCTTACCTCAAATTCCACCTGGGTTTGCAAAGCAACGATGACGTAGTGCTGGAGGAATCACTCACTTCACTGGTCGAAAACGCTGAGCCAGAAGCCTTGTTTGCCAAGCCATTCATGCCCGCAAACAATATCGACTTTCAGATTTTGAAAAACCAACAGGACCTCGCTCTTCTACAGGTAAAACTCGAAAAAAGTAATTACCTGCCCACCTTGTCTGCTTTTCTGAACTACCAAACACAGGCACAACGCAACCAGTGGGATTTTTTCAATAACCAGGGGAAATGGTTTTCGAGCTCTGTGATTGGTGTCAATATGGCCATTCCAATATTCAGCAGCGGAGAAAAGCATGCACGGGTCAAGCAAGCCCAGTTTGATGTTGAAAAAACACGCGTGGCCGAAGAACAACTCAGCACCAATTTGCGGCTGATGTACGAAACAAACTTCAACGACTTGCAAACAGCTATGCTCACCTACGAAAACACTGTTAAAAACAAGCAAATAGCTGAGAAAATATTTAAGCGTACCGGCATCAAATACCGTGAAGGCATGGCTTCGAGCCTCGATTTGCTCAACACCCACAATCAATATCTGACAGCCCAGTCGCAGTTTATCAATGCGGCACTCAACCTGCTCAAGCAGGATGTGTCTCTCGAAACATTGCTTACTGACGGAAATACGGACGAATAGACTGCTCTACAAATGGACGAAAAAGAAAAAGAAATTCTGCAGCAAGCCAGTGAAATTTTTGGTCGTTACGGCATCAAAAGTATCACTATGGAAGAGTTGTCGCGCCAGTTGGGTATTTCAAAAAAAACGCTCTATCAGTATTTCACCGACAAGAACGAGCTTGTTGAAAAGACTGTAAATCTGATGATTGAGCGCAACAACTGCAGTATGCGCGACATTTTACAGAAAAACTTGAATGCTGTTGAAGAAATGTTTGAAGTCTATCGTTACGTGGGCGAAAGGGTGCGTAATCACAACCAGTCGCTCGAGTTCGACCTGCAACGATATTATCCACAGGTTTTCAGAACCATGCGTGATGTACATCGCAGCAAAACTCTCGAAGCTTTGCGAAACAACCTTGGGAAAGGCATCGAAGAAGGCTATTACCGCACCGACATCAACATTGATATCATCGCAAAACTGAACCTGCTTCGCATGGAATATTTCATGCATACCGACCTGATTTCGATGGAAGAACTGCACTCAAACGATTTCTTTCACGAAGTTTTCAAATACCACATCTATGGCGTAATTTCAGCCAAAGGACTTGCATTTATCCAAAAAAATTATCCTGAATTCATCAACAATTGACAAATACCTCATTTTCTATGAAACAAATAAGTATCCTTTTATTGGCAGCAATTGTCGTTTTCCTCAGTTCATGCGGAAACCAGCCAAAACCTGAAGAAGTGATCAGCAGCGAGCTGGAAGCATACAGGCAACAAGTGCGCGATTTGAACAAAAAAATCGAAGAAAAAACCAAAGAACTTGAAGCCATCACCAGCGGACAAGACAACAGAATGCGCGTCCCGGTGAATTTGCAGCAAATGGAAGCCGTTACCTTCAACCACTTTTTCGAAGCCAGCGGTACGGTTATGCCCGTAAACGAGGCTTACATCAGCCCTGAAGTAAACGGACAAGTAAGCGAAATTTTCGTGAACGAAGGCGATCGGGTGAAAAAAGGTCAGCTGCTGATGCGTCTCAACACCGATATTACCGACAAAACCATACAGGAAGTGAAAACTTCGCTGGCGCTGGCAACAGATGTTTACAACCGTCAAAAACGTTTGTGGGACCAGAAAATTGGATCTGAAATTCAATTTCTTGAAGCCAAAAATAACAAGGCCAGCCTCGAAAACCGTTTGGCCACTTTACAAGCACAACTCGAAATGTCGGAAATCACGGCGCCTATCGACGGCATCATCGAAAAAGTGAACCTCAAAAAAGGTGAGCTGGCCGTTCCTGGTATGCAAGTGATTCAACTGGTGAATCTTTCTGAGCTTTATGTGCGGGCCGACATCTCAGAAAACTACCTGCCTTACCTGAAAAAAGGAGACGAAGTTTCATTGACTTTCCCCTCCTATCCTGGTTACCTGAAAAAACTGAAGATTAGCCGGATCGGAAACGTCGTCAACATCAACAACCGCACTTTCGAGATTGAGCTGGAACTGGAAAACACCCGTGAAGAGCTGAAGCCCAATATGGTTGGAGTGATCAAAATCAATGACTTCACTGCCGAAAACAGCATAGTAGCGCCTTCAAAAGTGATCAAAGAAGACCTGAATGGTCATTATTTATATGTTGCTGTGCAAGAAGGCAACGACCTTGTTGCCCGCAAACGTTATATTCAAATAGGCCGTACGTATGATGACCAAACCCGCGTAACTGAAGGATTGAAGTTTGGCGACAAGGTTATCGTTGATGGATTTAACCGGGTAAGCGACGGCAGTTTACTCAAACTTTCTTAATACAACCACTCACAATATTTATCCAATGGAAGATAAGAAAAAGCCCGAAGAAACTGTCAGGAATTTTTTCATGACCAGTTGGGCCCTCAAAAATAGAAATACTGTTTTTCTGCTGACTGTGATTTTAGTTGCCTTCGGACTCTATTCGTACCGATCGCTGCCAAAAGAGCTGTTCCCTGATATCGTTATTCCAACAGTCATGGTGCAAACCTTGTACCCCGGAAACCCTCCGCTCGATATCGAAAACCTGATTACCCGTGAACTCGAGAAGGAAATCGAATCGGTTGACGGAATCAAGAAAATGACCTCGCTTTCTAGTCAGGACGTCTCAAATATTTTCATCGAATTCAACACCGATGTCAATATCAAAGATGCTTTGCAAGAAGTGAAAGATGCTGTTGACAAGGCCAAAAAAGAGCTGCCAGACAACCTGCTCGACGACCCAATGGTGACCGATATCGACTTCTCAGAATTTCCGATCATCAACATCAACCTCTCTGGAGATTACAGCGTAAACGAGTTGAAAAACTACGCCGAATACCTGGAGGATGAGATCGAAACCTTCACCGAGATTTCGAAAGTGGAAATCACAGGCATCACCGAAAGAGAAGTAAAAGTACAAGTCGACCAGCATATGCTCGATGCTTTCAAGCTCAGCTTTACCGATATCCAGAATGCCATCAAAAACGAAAATGTTTCTATGTCGGGCGGTGAGCTGAAAACAGGAAACGACCGTCGTTCGGTTCGCATCACGGGCGAATTTACTTCAGTGAAAGAAATTCAGGATATCATCGTTAAGCACGAGAACAACCACATCGTTTACCTACGCGATGTAGCCGATGTGGTTTACAGCTTCGAAGAGCCATCAAGCTTTTCGCGCCTGAATCACAAGCCTGTAGTATCACTTCAGGTAGTAAAAAAAGGTGGTGAAAACCTTTTGGATGCTACCGACAAAATTTTCAAGTTGCTCGATGAATCAAGAGCGAACAAATCTTTGCCTGATGACTTGGCTATTACCATTACCAACGACCAGTCTGATCAGGTGAAAATTCAGCTTAGCAATCTCGAAAACAGTATCATCATGGGTATTATTTTCGTGGTGTTGGTGCTTTATTTCTTCCTGGGCACACGAAATGCCTTGTTTGTTGGTATTGCCATTCCACTTTCGATGTTCATTTCGTTTATGGTGATGGGGCTTATGGGATACCGCATCAATATGATTGTGTTATTCTCGTTGATCCTCGCGCTCGGAATGCTGGTGGACAATGCCATTGTTGTGGTGGAGAATATTTACCGCTTTGTCGACAAGGGCTACCCCGTTTTTGATGCAGCCAAAGAAGCCGTAGGTGAAATTGCTATGCCAATTATTTCATCTACAGCCACCACACTTGCGGCCTTTTTCCCGCTAATTTTCTGGGACTCCATGATTGGTGAGTTTATGGGATTTCTGCCTGTAACTTTGATCATTGTGCTGACAAGCTCGCTCTTCTCAGCTTTAGTTATCATTCCTGTTGTTGCTGCGCAATTCTTCAAGAAGGTCGATCCCGATCACCGTCCTGATGTGAAAAGAGAACTTATTATTGCCGGTTCTATGTTTGGCGTTGCATTGATATTCTATGCGTTTAAGCTCAACGTATTAGGAAGTGTTTTGGTGTTGTTTGGATTGATTGGAATAGCCCACCTCGCCTTCCTCGATCGTTTTGCCCGCTGGTTTCAACAAACATTTTTGGTTTGGCTCGAAGAATTTTACCTCAAAGTGCTCACATTTACACTTAGAAAGCGCAACGCCTTATGGGCAATTGTTGGCACATTCTTCCTGATGATTTTAACCATTTTCTTCTATGGGTTAAGCAACCCGAAGGTCGAATTTTTCCCTTCGGGCGAGCCTAAATATATCAATATCATGGCGGAGTTGCCACTTGGAACCGACATCCATGCTACTGACAGCCTGTCAAAATTGATTGAAGACCATGTTTACAAGGTGCTGGAGCCTGACATGAAAATCGTAAAATCCGTTTTGACCAACGTTGGTAAAGGTGCAGTGGGTCAAAACGAAGGGTTCTCTGGACGTGGAGGTGGGCCGAACCGCGCACTGATTACAGTTACTTTTCTCGATTATCAGGACCGCATGGGCATCAGTACAGCCAAAATTATGAAAAAGCTGTCGGATGAGCTCTTGGGTGTTTATCCAGGGGTTCTGCTCACAGTTGAAAAACAAAGGGAAGGGCCGCCAGTTGGCAAGCCCATCAACATTGAAATCAGCGGACAAAGTTTTGATAAACTGTTGGCGCTTAGCGATACGCTCATCTCGGTGATGAATGCCGAAGAAATACCTGGCATCGAGGCACTTTCAATCGACCTTGATGTTGGGAAACCAGAGGTAAAGGTGTCGATCGACCGCGACAAAGCCCGCAGGTTTGGCCTATCCACCGGTCAGATTGCATCGACCATCCGAACTGCGCTTTTCGGATCCGAAATTTCAAATTATAAAGTGGGAGAAGATGAATACCCCATCCAATTGCGCATGAAAGATGAATATCGCTATAATCTCACTTCGTTGTTAAACCAACGTGTAACATTCCGCGATCAGGCCAGTGGAAAAATTGTTCAGGTTCCAATTTCAGCTGTTGCAGATGTGTCGCTGAGTTCAACATACGGATCAGTAACACGTAAAGACAGAAACAGGATGATTACGATTTCGTCAAACGTGATCCAGGGTTATAATGCCAATGAAATTAACGAACAGCTCAAACCAATCCTGGCTGATTTTGACTTCCCTGATGGCTATCGATACGAATTTACAGGTGAGCAACAAGAACAGGCCGAAAGCATGGCCTTCCTTGAGCGTGCGCTACTGATTGCCATGTCGATCATCCTGCTCATCCTTGTAGGTCAGTTCAACTCTATAGCGAAACCTCTGATTATTATGGCAAGTGTGTTGTTCAGTACCATTGGGGTTTTCGGTGGATTGGCCACCTTCCACATGGATTTTGTGGTGATTATGACAGGCATTGGAATTGTGTCGCTGGCCGGTGTGGTTGTGAATAACGCCATTGTGCTCATTGACTATACAACTCTCTTGAAACGGAACAAAAAGATTGAGATGGGACTCGATCCGGACGGTGATTTACCTCTGAAAGAGTCGGTAGAATGTATCATTTTGGCAGGGAAAACCAGGTTGAGACCCGTTTTGCTGACAGCCATTACCACCGTGCTGGGCCTCGTTCCGCTTGCAGCTGGTTTAAACATCGACTTCTTTGGCCTGTTTGAGCGCTTCGACCCGGATATTTATTTTGGTGGTGACAATGCATTGTTCTGGGGTCCAATGTCATGGACCATTATTTTCGGGTTAAGCTTTGCCACTTTCCTAACATTGGTCATCGTTCCCGCTATGTATCATGTGTTGTATGTTGTAAGGGTAAAATTTAAAGCACGCTTCATGAAAGCGAATTAAAAAATCAACCTCTTAAATAAAAGGCTGCTTCCGCAATTGGGAGTAGCCTTTTTTCGTTAGGAGCATTAAAAAGTCTTATTATCGTAGAAAAAACTAAATTTGATTGATAAAACTGCAGCTCTTTTTGCCGTGAATACCAAAACCCGTTATCGATTTTTATTGCGTAATATGCTTTGCGACTGCTGCTTAAAGCTGCTCCACATGGTATTTGAGCAAAAAGGAATCGACATTGTGAAGTCAAAATTAGGTGAAATCACCGTTTCGGTCGATCCCGCTATTTACAGCGAGGAAACGCTGACAGCGCTCTTAAACGAGCTTGGTTTTGAAGTAATTGAAGACAAGGAAACCGCACTAGTTGAGCAAATCAAGCGCGTCGTAATTGAGCTTGTACACCACTCAACCTACAATGCCATGGTGCGTAATTCAGATTTTATCGTCGGGAAATTTAACAAGAGTTACCAGCATCTATCAACAGTTTTTTCGCGTCACGAAAACATTACCCTCGAAAAATATATCATACTGCAACGAATTGAAAAGGTGAAAGAGCTTATTCAGCAAGATGAATTGAGCCTGAGCGAAATCGCCTACATGATGGGCTACAGTAGTGTTCAGTATCTTTCCACGCAGTTTAAAAACATCACGGGCTACTCTGTTACTGAATATAAATCGCTTCCCGAAAAAGACAGAAAAGGCAGTGGATTACAATGATTATTGCATGAATTGAGATGATATTTTGTTGCCATTTCATGAAATATTATACATCATATTAAAAATTCTGTAACGCCCCTGTTCAACAAAGCACATAATATTGCATCATAAATAAACCGCTATGAAAATCAAAAACAATATCGCAGTAAGCGACAATGGTTTCATCTTTAATCCTGCCTCAGGCGAATCTTTTTCGGCTAATCCGGTCGGACTGGAAATGCTAAATCTGCTCCGCAAAGGAAAAGAAGCTGAGGAAGTTATTCGGGAAATTGAAACAAAATACCAGGTTGATTCATCAACACTCGAGCGCGACCTGAACGATTTTATTGAAATGCTCAAACAATACCACCTAACTGTAATTGACGATGAATAAACCAATGCTAACCATCGCTGTAACGGGGCTTAATGCTATCGATAGTCCCGGGCCAGGCGTTGCAGTGATTCGTGGATTAAAAGAGGCCAAATCCTTCGATTGCAGGATTATTGGCTTGTCCTACGAATCTCTAGAGCCAGGCATATACATGCACGATATCGTTGATAAAACCTATCAGATACCGTATCCCTCAACCGGAACTGATATATTGATGAGTCGCCTGATGTACATACATGAAAAAGAAAAACTGGATGTAGTGATTCCGAATTTTGATGCTGAATTGTATTCCTTTATCAAACTGGCACCGCGGCTAAAGGAAAAAGGGATTCACTCCTTTCTGCCAACCATGGAACAGTTTGAAGAACGTCATAAGGTAAACCTGCCGGCTTTTGGCAAAAAATATGGCATACATGTACCGCGCAGCACCTCTATATACACCCCAAACGAAATGCTACAACTCGAAAAGGATTACGGATGGCCCTTGGTGGTGAAAGGAAAATACTATGATGCGTCTTTGGCCTACAATTTTGATCAGGCTAAGTCTTATTTCAATAAAATAAGCGCCAAATGGGGCTTCCCCATCATTATCCAGGAATTTGTACATGGTACAGAGTATAATGTTACAGGGCTGGGAGATGGTGAAGGAAATACCATTGCAGCAGTGCCCATGCGCAAACAATACATCACCGACAAAGGGAAAGCCTGGGGAGGCATCTCTATAACCGACAAAAAGGCTCTTACACTTACTACACATTTCCTCAAAGAAACCAAATGGCGTGGCGCCTTTGAGCTTGAGCTGATGAAAAATAAAGATGGTGAGTATTACCTACTCGAAATCAACCCACGCATACCTGCCTGGATTTATCTGGCTGTTGGTGTGGGACAAAACATCCCTGAAGCACTTACAAGACTTGCCATGGGCTGGAAAACAGACGCTTACGAAAGCTACGAAGCTGGTAAAATGTTCATTCGGTATGCATGGGACATGATTGTCGACCTGCACGAATTTGAGCAAATTTCAACAAAAGGAGAACTTTAAAAAATTTAACATCATGACAACTAAACTCAGATACGAACGCCCGATCATCAAGAAATTAGAAAGCAATATGCCCAACAAATTTGGGATGCGCACCGAATTTGAACCAGTTACACATATCGACAACGTTTCGGTGAACAGCCTGATCGAAGATTTTGGCTCTCCGGTCTTTGTCCTGTCGGAACGAAAAATCAGAAAAACATTCAATCAGGCCCGACAGGCGTTTGAAACCCGCTATCCTCGTGTGCAGTTTGCCTGGTCATACAAAACCAATTACCTGAGCGCCGTATGCAACGTGTTTCATCAGGAAGGCTCATGGGCCGAAGTAGTCTCAGGTTTTGAATATGATAAGGCCATTAAAAACGGTGTCGACGGTTCCAAAATCATTTTCAACGGCCCTGACAAAACAGAGGAAGACCTGCGCAAGGCCATCACCAACAACAGTTTAATTCACATCGATCACCTCGATGAATTATACCTGCTGCAGGATATCGCCCGTTCAACCCGTCAACGCCCCAAAGTGGCCATCAGGGTCAATATGGACACAGGCATTTATCCCATGTGGGATCGTTTTGGATTTAACTACGAAAACGGACAAGCCTGGGATGCGCTGAACAAAATTATGTTCTCGGGTCAGATGGATTTGGTTGGCCTACACACACACATTGGCACCTTTATGCTTTCGCCAAATGCCTATGCTGTGGCTGCATCAAAACTGGCAAACCTGGCCCAACGCGTGCAGCAAAAATACAACCACGAGATCAGCTATATTGACATGGGTGGTGGATTTGCTTCGCGCAATACGCTGAAAGGAAGTTATTTACCTGGCATCGACACCAATCCGCATATCGACGATTTTGCAGAAGCCATCACTTCGGCACTCATCAACAGCGAATACCGACCCAAAACACCTCCTTTGCTCATCCTGGAAACAGGTCGTGCCCTTATTGATGAAGCCGGCTATTTGCTCGGATCAGTCATTGCCAACAAAAGACTCTCTGATGGTCGCCGCTCGACCATCCTCGATATTGGCGTGAACCTGTTGTTTACATCCTTCTGGTACAACCACAAAGTAACTCCTGCTCAGGAATTTACATCCTACACCGAGGATACCGTTTTATATGGTCCACTTTGCATGAATATCGACGTCATCCGAGAAAGCATTAGTTTGCCCTTACTCAATAAAGGCGACAAAGTCGTGGTTCACCACGTTGGTGCCTACAATATGACACAATGGATGCAGTTTATTACCCTTCGGCCAAAAGTGGTGATGATCGATTTGGACTCGAAGCCTCATGTAATCAGAGAGAACGAATCACTGAACAGTCTGCAGGATTTTGAAAAAATTCCGCAACATCTTGCTAACTTTGAACTCTGATGATTGATCGCCTGCAGAATATTTTTCCTTTCTTTTGGCAAGGTTTGCGCAACAGCTATACCCAGATTTTCTTTTCCAATCACAAAATTCTGGGTTTTCTGTTGATCTTTGTCACACTTTTCGATTTAAATGCAGGCATCAGCGGTCTGATCGCAGTTTCGGTAACCAATACAGCAGCTTACCTGATGGGATTGAACCGACAACAGATCATTCATGGTTTGTATGGTTTCAATTCCTTGCTTGTTGGACTTGGGCTAGGCCTGTATTTTCAACCGGGTTGGAGTTACCTTATCATTCTGATTTTCGCATCACTTCTCACCTTACTTGTTACCGTTTCGCTTGCGGGCGTTCTGGGTAAATATGGACTGCCATACCTGAGCTTGCCATTCCTGGCCGGCATATGGATTGTAATGCTCAGTACACGTGAAATTACGCACCTCGACATCAGCGAACGTGGCATCTACACCCTCAACGAAATGTACGTGCTTGGCGGCATGCCAATGCTACGCATTTATGATTGGTTTGACCATTTGAACTGGGCCGAACCCATCAAAATTTATTTTCGCTCATTAGGCGCCATTTTCTTTCAGTACCACTTGTTTGCCGGATTGGTGATTGCGTTTGGTATTTTGCTATGGTCGCGCCTTGCATGGCTGCTTTCAGTGATTGGTTTTGTGGCAGCCTATTTATTTTATCAGGTGGTTGGCGCCAATATCAACGAACTGGGCTACACCTATATAGGTTTTAATTACATCCTGACAGCCATTGCTATCGGAGGCTTTTTTGTTGTCCCCTCGGTGTATTCAATTCTGTGGGTTATCCTCTCTATCCCTTTACTTGCTTTCATCAGCATTTCGGGAAATACAATTTTGGCACCACTCCAACTTTCCGTTTTGTCGTTGCCGTTCAACATCGTAGTGATCATGTTTCTGTATGTGTTTAAACTTCGTGAACGTTTTTACGATAAACCAGGCCTTGTGTATGTGCAGCAATTCAATCCCGAAAAAAATCTCTACAGCTCTCTGGTGAACAGGAGCAGGTTGGCTCATCTGGAAAAAATTGAGATGAAACTGCCTTTTTGGGGCTTCTGGAAAGTAACACAGGGAATCAATGGGCATCATACCCATAAGGAATCGTGGCGCCATGCATGGGATTTTGAAATGACAGACGGTGAAGGCAAAACCTACCGCAACCAGGGCGATCGTCTCGAAGATTATTATTGCTTTGGCAAACCTGTAGTGGCTGCAGCCAATGGCTATGTGACTGAAATTGTTGACACGATCGAAGACAACGAGATTGGTGACATGAACCTCAATTTCAATTGGGGAAACACTGTCGTGATCAGCCACGCAACCGGACTTTTTTCGCAATCGAGCCATTTAAAACTGGGTAGTGTACTGGTTAAAAAAGGACAATATATTCAAAAAGGACAGCAAATTGCCAGCTGTGGCAATTCGGGAAGATCCCCTTATCCACACTTGCATTTTCAGTTTCAGACGGCCAGCGAAATTGGTTCGCACACGCTCGACTATCCTTTTGCCGCCTATCTTTCACGCGATCCTCAAATCAACTTTCACAGTTCCGATCAACCACTGCTAGATCAGCTTGTGAGCAACAACATCATCGATGACCAACTGGATAAAGCTCTGCACTTCATTCCCGGACAGGAAATCAGGTTTAAAGTGGAAGACAGTGATGAGGAAATCGTATGGATAGTTGAAACCGACATATACAACAAATCATACTTGCTGTGCACGGAAACACAATCGAAAGCCTGGTTCAACCGCCTGCCTGATATGTTTTATTTTACACACTTCGAAGGCAATCGCAAGAGCTTTTTGTACGATTTTTATCTTGCAGCTTATCAAATTATTACGGGAGCTCATAAGGGGCTAGTCATTGAAGATCAAATCACACTTTCGGAATTTCCTGTAAAGTGGATGCGTTTTACACAGGACTTTTTGGCCCCTTTTGTGCAATTTCTCCATGTGAAATACAAAACAGAATATGTGCAGGCAGGCAACACCATTGGTGCCGGAACAATTGAGCTGCAAAGTGAAACCAGTTTCCTGGTTTCATCCAGATTGGTTGAGAAAAAACAATACGGAATAGTTTTTTCTGAAGGAAAACTAAGCCGTTTTACCATCATTAAGAAACACAATAAGCTTGTTTTAACCCGTGAATAAAGTCCGAATTGTAATTGTCGCGCTACTTTTCGGTTTCACCGTATCGATGCTGAACGGTCAGAATCTGTCCTTTGTAAAGGCAGATAGCCTGACCTATCAGTACTATCTTGCCAAAAACTGGAAAGAAGTACTTCAGGTTGGCGACAAAGCCATTGCCAGCGGTTACGACTATTACTATCTCCGTATGCGTATGGGAATTGCTGCCCACGAAAAGGCAAACTATGTGCTGGCCCGCAAACATCTGCAAGCTGCATTACAATTCAATCCCAAGGACCCCGAAGCATTGCGATATCTGGTTGCAGGCAGGTTACTCAGAAACCAACTTAGCCAGGCAGGTGCCGAAACTGCCGCAAAACCCTATTACCTGCAAAAAAGTGTTTTTCCAAACACTGGTTTTCAATTTCAGTCTGTACATTTTGACGCAGGCTTACAGCAGTTTACCGAAAATCAAAATACCTTCGAAAAACTCACCGGCTCAGACTCCTATTTTGGCACCGAAAGTGTGCCGCAAAACCGAAGCTTCTACGATGGCGGGTTGAGATTTCAAACAAAACCGAACCTGTCTGTTTATATTGGTTTTCAAAGTCTTACGATTCCTTTTTTAGACCGGTTCGCCTATGTTGAAAGCACATTGGAGATAGATTCAGTTGCTATACAAGACTGGGGAAAAGAGTTTTATTATCGTTTAGACAGCACGCACAAAATTCAGGAATTCAATCGTACTGTTTCACAAAATGTTATTTACACCCAATTTGACTGGGCGCCTTCAGCAAAATTGCAGCTTATTTTTTCGGGTCAGCTTATGCTCATCCGGCAACAGATGAATTCAATTCTATATGATCCTGTAACGCTTCGCGACACCACCTATACAGTTTACGAAACCGGTGAAACAGGGTTTATTGATGTCCAGGCAGAAGAGGCAAGTTTCAATACTTTTCCAGCCAATTCAAAAGACTGGTCGCTTTTTACCGGAATGGTATATGATGCGGGCTATGTAAGCATTATTGGTGGAATTGCTGCTTCACGCATATACAAACAACAAATTTGGCAACTCAATGCGGGTATATCCTACTTTCCTTTTGGTAATTTGAATTTGTATGGCAGCAGTGAGCTAAGCCTTTTGCAGAATGGAGGTTCGAAAAACCTCATTCTCAAACAAACCATTGGGTTCAGGCCGCTAAAAAGTTTATGGATTGAAGGGATATTGCACACCGGAAATCAATCGTATTACAGCGATCAAACTTCTTACATTGTATACAACAGCACCGAAAACGTGCGCATGAGGGCAAGCCTCAATGCCTATCTGATGCTGGGCAAGCATTTATCAGTTCAGCTTCGCTATAGTTATATCAGCGGCGAAAGGCCTTATACTACATTTATTCCTTCTCTTGAAGAAAATCAAACAAATTATACATCATTTCAATCAACACGAATTACAGGAGGTGTCAAATGGACTTTTTGAAAAAACTATTTATTACCATGTTTTTGCTTATCAGTGGAAATATGTTTGCCCAAGATTTCAATCAACAGCTGGCTGCTTTTGAGTCATCATATGCCAATGAGGGAAAAGGGGATTATACTGCAGCCATCAAAGATATTTCTGATATTTATATCGAATCGAACTACGAACACAATCTCCGGTTGGGTTGGTTGTATTATGCTTCGGGGAGGTTTACAGAGTCACTGCCCTATTATCAGAATTGTATCAAACTGAAACCTGTATCGGTGGAAGCACGCCTGGGATATGTGAATCCGGCTGCATCGCTTGGAAATTGGGCTCAAGTGGAAACACAATACAACGAAATCCTCAAAATTGATCCGATGAATACAACCGTGAATTACCGAATGGGGGTTTTGTCGTATGGCCGCGAAGATTACCTGACAGCCCTTCGCTACCTCAACAAAGTGCTTAATATGTACCCATTTGATTACGACACCGTGATCATGCTTGCCTGGACAGAGTACAAACTTGGCAAACTACGTGAAGCTAAAATCATGTTTCAAAAAGCCCTCCTGATCAGGCCAGGCGATACCAGCGCAACAGAAGGGCTATATTTGATCAAATAAGCGTTGCTGTTAATACATCGCTGCGCGTGTAGCCTTGGCTTTTTCCATCAAAATGTCGAAATAATAGCCTGAGCCCAAGTCTTTATCGAGAACTATTGTTCCTTCGAATACAACAATATCTCCCAGTGGAACAATGTCGTCAGTAGTAACTGTCAGGTCAAAGTGGTCGCCAGATGAGGTGCCATCCTGAATGTGTGCCCAATTGGTTCCCAGAATGCCTGTGTTGAATTTGGTCACTTCGCCACTTACTTTGATGGTTTTATTGGCATAGGCATCTTTATTGTCGAATAATTCCTGAATGGTAACAACACCTTCCTGATGTGGTACACTTACTTCTTTGCGCTCAGTTTTGGGGTTTCCAGTATGTGGCTGTTGTTGGTTGCCCATAATTGGCATCTGAGCTGGTATCGGATTATTGCTGATGTTGTCGACAAACAATACCTTATCAAAGGTTCTGTCGAGATCGCGTGAATAAAAATCGACCATCTCCATCGATTGAGAAAAGTACAGCTTATCGCCTTTTGCAGCTTCCATAGTTGGCACTGCAATCCAATATTGATCACTTCCGTCCTTCACTTCCAGGTAGGTATAAGCATTGGCCTGCAAGACGTTCTCAACGCTTACACTTTTGTTGTTTGGGTCAACAGCATAACTGACCTTGGTTGTTTCTGATTCGCAGGAAGTCAGAACAAATAATACGAAGAGACTATAAATTAATTTTTTCATTTCTTAAGTTTTATATACGTGATTAAAGTGCAAAATTAGTCAATATTTGCCTAAGGCAGGCATCAAATTAGCAGCAAGGGCTCCTAAAGAAACTGCCGGACATAGCCCGGCAGTTTGCTAAAAAAACCTATTTATTCACTTATTAGTCATGTGCTTCGTGATAGCCGTTTACGATACTTTTAAAATTACTGATCGGCGTTTTACCCATTGTGCTGAAATAGAGGTGGATAACCAAAAACAATAACAGCATAATACTGACAATACCATGCAAAAGTGCAGTGAGATAAATTCCGCTCAGGTTAAATACATTTTCCACAATTGTTTCCGGAAAGAGCAGAGCCAGCCCGGTAATAATCATAATGGGAATAAACACATACATCGTAACCACATAAGCTACTTTCTGGAGCGGGTTGAATTTGCGGTCAGCATTAACAGGAAAAGGGGTTTCTTCACCTTTGAAAGTGCCAAACATATAATAATTGGCTTGTTTCATCAGGCTTTGGAAGAGACCTTTTATCTTTAGCTTGTAGAACCGGGCATTCCCGGTTGTAAGATTACCCAAAACAAAGATCAGGTAATTGATTGACAGAATGATGCCGGCAATATTGTGATAGGTTACGGCATAATCGAACCGAATAAGAGGAAAATCAATATTGGAATATTGCAGACTTACGCCTGTTACAAGTAATACCAGAAACATCAACGCATTGATTGCGTGCCAGATCCGAAGCCAAATTGGATATAAATATAATTTCTCAGTCATCTGTTTATTTCTTTTTGATTCGGAAAAATACATGAACGGCAACACCTAGTAGTGAAAGCAAGAACAAAGCAATACTCACAATATTCAAATAAATATTTCGGTTTGCTCCAATAACATAAGCTTCATTCAACAAAACGGCATTGAATGTTCCCCTGTCCTTACGTGCTTCAATATTTTGATATTTATAGAGTTTGGCAGTAAGCATGGTATTGGTTGAATGGCATTCAACACAATTTTTCACAGCTTTTTCTTTGGGTAGGATATTGTGCGCTACCCACATGGTGTCTTTTGTATCTGTGTGACATTCGAGGCACCTAACAGCTGAAAAGTGCAATTCAAAATTTGGAAGAAAATCGTGTATCTCTTCAAGAGGTGGCTTAATCGAATCTGAAATCCGCTGAAACTTCACGGTTTTATAGTCGTGGCAACTAAAACAAGTATTATTATCATATTCAACAATCTCTGAAATCTTATAATTTCCATGTGTCATTATTTTAAAACTGTGCGGATCATGGCACATCCAACAGTTAAAACTCTCGTCATGTTTGGTCGCATGTACGCTTTTTTGGAACTCTTCTTCGATAGTTTCAAAATGGAACCTTGCATAAGTTTCGTCTCCTCCATGGCAATCCAGACAGGAATACATTTCTTCTAAACGCAGTTCTGCATCATGCGGAAATGTTTCGTAATCAGGCGAGTGGCAATCGGTACATGAAAAATGCCTGTGAACTCCGCTGTAGAATTCTTCCGGTTTGAATATAAAGTTTGGGTTCATTGCTTTGCGTTCGATTTTACCTGAAAATTCGTTTTCATATTGGTAAACAGCCTTTGAATGGCAATCGAAACAAAGCTTATTATCCTCCATATGAGCCGGCTCATCATCCATATTTACGATCATCTTTGCCGTCAGCATAGAAGAGATTGAAAAAGTAAACAGGAGTGCCAGGATTGATTTTTTAAGCATATGTTGTTTAGCTTTGGGTAAAAGTGAAAAGGGTTTACTTAATCTGTTGTGTCGACTTTCGTAATCCCTTTTCACAATTAGCTTAATTTAAATCACTTAAGTGTTATTTTTTGAGTGATCGAACGTAGTTCACAACTGCCCAGCGTTCTTCATCATCCAGCAGCTTGTCTTCGTAGTTTGGCATATCATCGCGTCCGATGACCGACATGTAATACAATTCACCATCGGTTACTGAATCTTGCCATGTTGCATCAGAAAAATCGCCAGCTGATGTGTCGAGATTCTTGGCCTTTGGGCCATCACCCAAACCGGCATTACCATGGCAGGAGCGGCAATGCTTTGCATACAAGGTTTTGCCCAACTTCAAATTATCAGCGTCGCCCTTAAAGGTGTTTTCCTTTGCTTTGTATTCAGTAGGTACATTCCAGGGGCCACCTTTCTTTTTTTCCTGTGGAGGAGTAAAAGCCCAAAGTGCAGTTAAGCCAAAGGCCAGGATCACTAAATAAATTACTCTATTTTTCATTGTTATTAAATTTTAGTTAAACATTTAATTTATCAAACTTATTCTGAATCTTCACATTTATTATGCCATGAATTATTTCACATCTCTAGAGAAAAGTCTTGAAAAAATGATATCATTCCAATAAAAGTGTCGTTTCTTAAAAATTCCACAAGCGCGTGATCGTAAATCCAAACATCAGATCACCATTCGTCCAGTCATTTTGGTTATAGAAGGCGTTATGTTGCGGCACAATACCATCTGCTGTTGAAACATAAATATGAAATGCATGCGTGCTTGTAGCTATCTCCCAGGCAATAGCAAAATTAGGCTTCGAAGGATTGGTGAACGTTAGGTGTTCGCTGATACCTTTAACTTTGAGTGGCACATCGTATTGGAACAAGAATGCAGACTGGGGCGAGAACTGCGCACGACCATTAAAACCGATGGAGATTTTATCGTGATCCATCAACGAATCTACCTGATTATAATGTGCAAAGCTGGTATTGATCTGGAGCGACAACCAATCATTCACCTTGCGGCTCACGATCAACTGTGAAAAATAAGACATTCTGTTGGCAAAAGCATATTCCTTTCCAAATACTTTATCGTTTCTACCATCGATAGCCATATTGGCATAAACAGTAACAGCAACCGGAATGGTATTTTTGCGTGTTTGCTCAACAATATTCCATTTGATGTTAAAATCATTGTACATGTTGAGGCGTGTAATGCCGTATCCAATCTGCACTTTATCATAAATGGTATAATTCATCCCCATACGGATATTGGCGCCTGGCGCATAAATACCATATAAATCAGAAAAACCATTTGACATTTTGCCAAACTTATGCTGAATAACAAACTCCAGTGTTTTAGGAGTAGGCACAACAGTTGTTTGGTTATCAATAAGTAAACCACTCTGGAATGGTGATCTTACGGGTTTGTCTTTTTCTTTCTTCTCGGCAGTATCCTGTGCAAACAAACCAATTCCGATTAATGATACAAATATGTATGTAATAATGTATTTTTTCATTTCTTCTCGTTTTTTTGGTTAGTTATTTTCTGCACCTTGTTGAATCCATGTAAGGATCAGACTTGATTCGGCCGCTGTAAGCTTTTTCCAGCTATGTGTGCTTGAGTTTGGATTGGCAAACCAATAAATCAGGCTTGATTCAGGGTTTTCCAGATCCACAAAAGCAGGAACAATGGCATTATAGGCATTGGCAGCTGTTAAATCGGGCGGAGTTGCACCGGTTTTATGACAAGCTGTACAATTCTCAGCTTCTGTAAAAATAGGAACAATCTGTTCTGAGAATTTGACCGGAACCTCCGGATCAATTTTTGGAATATCTGGGATAACATACTCATATTGACAGGAGTTTAAGGCTGCCAGAAGAACGAGTACGGCCACAGCAAAAAGATTTTTGATTTTCATGGGACGTGCATTTTAGGTATTTATCAGTTTCATTAAAAGGAGCAGGTTTTCGTAAAAACCTGCTCCTCGATATTCATTAATTGCTATTGTTCAAACTTTATTTTGCAGGAAGAGCAGCAATAGTATTGTTCAAGACTTTCTTAACATAAGTTGGGTTATGAACACCTAAACTGCGGTCTTCGGTAAGTGCTTTGTAGTTCAAAACTGCACCTGCAACTTCAGGAGCAAAGGTTCCTGAAACTGAGTTGTCGCTTCCAGGGTTAGTTGCTCCCAGTTCGTCGAGTCTGGTCTTCAGGTCAGCTAACAAGGCTGCTACTTCTTCCTGTAAAGCTTCTGTAGCTGCAAGCATGCCGTCAATGTCGCTGTGGCAGGTTGCACAACCAGCAGTATTCAATTCAGCAGTTCCATGGTAATCATAGCCCAAGTACATGGTGTGTCCGCCAGCCTGTGTTCCATAAGCTTCTGCCATGTGACAAGTAACACAGGTGTTCGAAATATTACTGTGAGCAGAGTTGGCATAGCCAGTACCGGGCATAAACAATCCAACACCTTTAACTACGTTAGCTTGTGGTCCATGGTGAACACCATAACGGCTGCTGGTGATAGTAATATCAGCACCACCTACTGCAGGGAATGGTTCAACTGGTCGACCCTGGTGGCAATTAGCACACATGCTTCCATTACCAAAATCAGGTGTTTCTGTTGTGTTGTACAAAGTAACCGGACCGCTCATTGTCAAAGCCCAGTCGTCTGTAGTATAAGTGCTGTGAATATTGTGACAGGTGTAGCAGTTAGGTGGGTTTGGATTGCTGATTGCAGCTCCTTCAGCTGTTGGATCGTAGGTTCCATTGTGGAAGCCCAAAAATCCCTGACTTGTATGACAAGTAGCACAGTCACCGGTATTGCGCTCAAAATTTCCACCAGTGGCATGTGTTGAATGCTCCCATTGGTTGGTTTTTGCAAACAAGGTTTGAGAATTGTCATGGCACTGAACACAGGTAGCTGTGCCATCAACACCATTGATGCCATTTTCTCCGTCAACACCGTCTTTACCGGCAGGACCAGCAGGACCTTCTTTTGTACATGATACGAATGTAAATGCTGCCATCAACGCGATCGCAAACATCATCATAAATTTGTTCATCTTTTTCATACTTTATGGTTTTTGGTTTATCTTTATGAATTCTTCAATTTTTTTCAATGACTTTTCTGTAGCCATTTTTACAATGCAATGTTAATTAGATCACAAACACCCTGCAACCAAATGTTAATGACATTTGATTTTCATAAAAACGAAATAAACAACGCATTTAGTTGATATATATCACTTTTTGATAAGTAAAAAAGTACTAAATTCTTGTATAACAGTTATTTATGTTTTTTACTTAAAAACCCACGCCCATTTTATCAACTACTTGGTTTTGTTAATATTTATTAAATTTTCTTAAAAAAAACTTAAAATAAGTTGGTCGAAATTCACCGCCAAAATTGTTTTCAGGAGTCATTTTTGTGCATGATTTGAATTACTTTTACAGCTTACTCAAAATCAAACCGCCAACTAGATTAAGCATGATAGAAACGCTCCCACTATTTACGGACCTCAATCAAGAATTGATTTACTTTCTGGCCGACCTCAAAGCCGAAGAATGGCTACTGAAAACATCGGTGGGAGACCGCACAGTAAAAGACCTGGCGGCTCATATATTAGATGGATCTATGCGTAGGTTGTCGATACAGCGTGATCATTACCAAAACAGCGAATTTCAAAACCATTTCGACTCGAATGAGGCGCTTATTGAGGCGGTTCAGCAGTTGAACAGGAGTTGGATGCAGGCTTTCCAGCGGATCAGCCCGCGTTTGCTTATCGAACTGCTCAAAAAATACGAACAGGAAGTTTACGAGCTGTTTACCCGCCTGAAAAGTGAAGACGATGCAGTTTTTGCTGTGAGCTGGGCAGGCGAACAGGTTTCGGCCAACTGGTTTGATATTGCCCGTGACTATACCGAAAAATGGCATCACCAACAGCAAATGCGACTTGCTACAGAAAGACCCTTGTTGTTGTCAGAACGCTTCATAGAACCTGTTTACGACACCTTTATGATGGGCATGCCTTTTCACCTGCAGCAGGTGGCTCGGGTGGGCGGTGCAGAGGGCGATCATTTGCTGGTTGAATTTACAGGTGAGGCCCGGTTAAAATATTCCTTTGTTTTTCGGCAACAAAGCTGGCAACGGTCAGAAGTGCCACCAACCAAAACGCCCACGGCCCATGTTTTGGTTCCTGCAGCCCTGGGTTGGCAGTTCTTTACCAATACTTTTCGCAACAAATCTGATTACTTCCATTCGGTGAAAATGAACGGAAACCAGCAGCTTTGTGAGGCTGCCATGCTTTTAGTGACTGTACTTTCCTGAAAACTCTTTTTTCTTATCTCGCTGGTTTTCTGTATTTTATTCGTTTACAAACGGTTGTTAACGATAATATACGGATACACTCGTTATTTATACGACTATCCGAAAAAACCGCATCTATCTTTGCATCATCGTTCTTTTACAACAAAACTCACCCATTTAATCATTCATTAAATACTTGAAATCATGACAACAATGAGAAACAATGTCCAACTGATCGGACGCCCGGGAATCGAACCCGAAATCAAATCATTCGACAACAACCGCAAGCTGGCACGCTTCACACTCGCCACCAACGATTATTACTACAACCAGAAGGGCGAACGCGTGGAAGAAACCCAATGGCACAACATCATCGCCTGGGGAAAAACCGCAGACATCGTTGAGAAAATCGTGAAAAAGGGTAAGGAAGTCGCCATCGGCGGCAAACTCACCAGCCGCAACTGGGAAGACAAGGATGGCAACAAGCGACAGACTGTTGAAGTGGTCGTCAATCAACTAATCGCCATTTCGTAAACGAACTTTCATCAAAAAAAGAAGGCTGCCTTTTTGAGACAGCCTTCTTTTTTTTAATGTACTTTTTAGCTTCCAAGAGGATTTGCTGTGATGGTGGTTGAAATAGTCACCTCCAGGGTAAACTGTACGTCATCCTGATCAGCTTCACCGCTCAAAACAACAGTAAATACATTCTGGCTGTTCAAAATAGCCTGTACGTTGTCCCATTGTCCGTTTTCGTTTCCAAGTGTAAGTTCAGTTCCAACAGTAATGGGTTGGTTGGTATATGTCCAAACACCAGAATTTAAGCCAGTAGAAGAAACCGTGAGATTGGCAGAAGTCAGCGTAACGTCTTTGTTAATGGTTAACACCTTCGCAGTAACACCATTGATCTGTATATCCTTGATGTTATTGGCATACTGAGCAAAGTCAGAGTTAGAGTTGGGATCAATTGTTGCTTCCTCATAGAAACTGGCATTCAAAGATCGCTGGGTTCCTGCGGGAATATCAACATTTAAATCTGTTTTAAAGTCGGCTTTAAATTTTACGTCCAACAAATCTTTGGCCTTTTCGCAGCCCGGTGTAACCAAAGCAACAAAGGCTAATAAGAATAAAATTTTAGTAAGGGTTTTCATAGGTTCATGTATTGATTTCAAATTAGATGGCAGTTTTAAGATATCTATGCAAAAGTAACCGGAACCATTCTAAATAGCAAGTAAAAAGCGCAAAACATGAAGTATTTATTGAGAAATAATCTGTTTGCACAAAAATGGACTGTTATTGGCGCCAATGTATTTCGAACAAATGCCTTGCTTACCTCCGCCAAAAATGGGGAGAAAAGAGAATTAACACAGTAAACAACTCCAGTCGACCGAGCAACATCAGAAACGAAAGTAGCCATTTGGCCGCCACAGGCATAAAGGCATAATTGTCCACGGGACCCACATGGCCGATTCCCGGGCCGATATTTCCAAGACAGGCAATAGAAGCGCCCACAGCTGTTTGAAAATCAAGTCCCAAGGCCGAAAGAATGATCATTCCGACCGAAAAAATGAGCACATACATCAGGAAAAAGGCCATCACTTTATAAATGATGTCCTGTGGAACAGAGCGCCTGTTGAATTTCACCGGCAAAATGGCGTTTGGGTGAATGGATCTGCGCAATTCCATCCAGGAATTTTTGAGCAACAGCATCTGACGGATAATCTTTATACCACCACCGGTAGAGCCTGCGCTTCCGCCCATAAACATCAGTACCAAAATCAACATCCACAAAATTGTAGGCCACATCAGGTAATTGGCTGTTGCAAATCCGGTAGTTGTTAAGATTGATACAACCGTAAACAAAGCGTCGCGAAATGCCAGCTCTGTGCCAAAATTCCCGGAAATCACCAATCCTACTGTAATTAAAATCGTTGTAACAGCGATGATGCTAATATAGCCACGGTATTCTTCGTCTTTAAACACCTTGGCAACTTTTCCATGCAAGGCAAAATAATGGAGTGTAAAATTGGTTCCCGCCAAAATCATAAAAATGATAATGACGTATTGCGAATAGGGCGAAAAGGAGGCAATACTGTCATTTTTGGTTGAAAAGCCGCCTGTGGCCATGGTGGCAAAAGCATGGTTAATGGCATCGAAAAAATTCATCTCACCAAGCCAGAGCAAACCCGTTTGGATTGCGGTCAGCAATACATAAATTCCCCAAAGCCGTTTTGCCGTAGCTGTGATTCGCGGGTGGAGTTTGTCGTAAGTAACACCCGGCATCTCAGCCATAAACAGTTGCATGCCGCCAATACCTAGCAAAGGCAATATGGCCACAGACAGCACGATAATCCCCATGCCACCTAACCAATGCGTCATGCTTCGCCAAAACAACAAATCTTTGGGCATCGATTCGATGTCGATGATGATGGTTGATCCGGTTGTGGTAAAACCCGAAATGGTTTCAAAAAAAGCATCCGTAAAATCAGGAATCGTACCGCTGATGTAATAAGGCAAAGCTCCAAAAAGTGAAATCAGTATCCAGGTAAACGACACAATAATGTATCCTTCTCGTTTGCCTAAATTTTTAGAGGCATTTCTGGTCAGAAAAAACAGCAGTCCACCTGACAAAATGGTAATAACTGCCGCCGTGGGCAATGCAAAACATTCGTCGCCACAATAGAAATAGGTAAAAGGAAGACCCGACAGCATAAACAAGCCCTCTATGAGCAACAACAGGCTGATGACCCGGATAATTATTGCAAAATTGATCTCCTTATAAAAAGTCCCCATTAATTAGTTTTGCGACGCACCGCTGTGCTAGTTAAACATTTTTTCAATCTTATGTATGGCCTCCGGCAAGGCAAAAACGACCACCTTGTCATTCTCTTCAATCTGGAAATCACCAACAGCAATATGGCCTTCGTCGTTGCGCACAATTCCACCGATGATCGCTCCTTCGGGGATGTTCAATTTTCGGATAGGTTTGCGTGTTACAACAGATCCGGGTCTTGCCACGAGCTCCATGGCATCGGCATCGATACCGCTCAGACACTTCAACGAAGTAACTTCAGCACCCATTGTATAGCGAACCATGTAGCTGGCAGCAATCAACTTTTTGTTGATAATGGTATCAATTCCAATGTTTTGCGAGATATCGATATAATCGATGTTTTCGACCAGCGCAATGGTTTTTTTCACGCCATAGGTGCGGGCATGCAAGCAAGTCAGGATATTTGTTTCGGTGTTGTCGGTAACAGCAATAAAAGCATCCATCGACCGGATATCTTCATCCTCAAGTAATTGAATACTACGGGCATCACCATTCACAATCAAAGTATCTTCGAGATAATCTGTCAACTGAATACACCGCTCCTTATTCTTTTCAATAAGCTTGATATTCATGTCCTTTTCGAGTCGTTTGGCCGTCATTCGTCCTACGCGGCCGCCACCAATAATCATAACATTGTGAATGTCGTGTTGCACTTTTCCACCCAGCCTGATCAGGTCTTTGATGGCCTCAGGCTTGGTAATTACGTAAGATAGATCGTTTTCGTGAAAAGTGTCATCACCTTTCGGAATGAATGTTTGGCGTTTACGGTGAATCGCGATCGCTCTAAAATCGAGATATTTGTATTCGTTTGCGATTTCGTTCAAACTCTTGTTAAGCACCAAAGCACCCTTTTCGAGCTTGATCATGAAAAGCTGAAGTTTCCCGCCTGAAAAATCAAAAACTTCAGTTGCTGCAGTCTGTTTAAGAAGGTTGATGATTTCCTGCGCCGCAATGTCTTCGGGCGAAACCAAACCATCGATACCCAACTCTTGATAAATACGCCAACTTTCGGCACTGAGGTTTTCCATGGTATTTACACGGGCAATCACCTTTTGAGCACCAAGTTTTTTGGCCAGTATGGCGGTCATCAGGTTAATGTGCTCGTCGTGTACGACCGAGATAACCAGATCAGCCTTCTTGACATTGGCACGTTGCAGTACGCCAATCGAAGTTGAGTCGCCTGTGATTGTCATCAAATCGGCATGGGTTTCTATCATCTTCAATAAATCCTCATGCGGATCGACAATGGTAATATTATGGTTGCTATTGACAAGAGCTTCGGCAAGGTGCAAGCCAACTTCACCATCGCCAGCGATAACTATATTCATTTTGTATGATTTGAGGCGGTAAAATTATCATTAATTGCCTTCAATTGGCAAATTGTTCTTCGACAAGCATTTGATTCGCAGTAAAAAAACCAGAATCAATTAGCTATTTTCTACGATTTACTCATCAGTAAATCAAACGAATCCCAATCAGGGCCTACGTTAAACTTGGTTCTCAAATTCACCAAATCTGCTTTACTGAGCACGGATTCAACAACAGCTTCTTTTTTCGCAACCGCTTGCGATAAAATCAAACCTTTGGGGCTGATGAGCTGCGAGTAACCATCGTAGGCTATTCCGTTAATATCAGAGCCAATCCTGTTAACCCCCAGCACATATGTCATGTTTTCAATCGCCCTTGCAATCAGTAGTTGATTCCAGGGATACGACCTTACCGCCGGCCAATTGGCTACAAAAATCAGCAAATCATAGCCAAATTCATCATTTTTGAAGGTGTTTTTGCTCCACACAGGAAAACGAAGGTCATAACAAATCAGCGGCCTGATTTTCCAACCTTTCAATTCTACCGACAGAAGCGTGTCGCCTGGCTGAATCAGTTCATGCTCACCGCCCATGCGAAAAACATGGCGCTTGGCATAGGTTTGAAATTGCCCGTCAGCCTGCATCCAAACCAAGGTGTTTTGAAAACCTTTGTCGGCTTTCAGCAGAATGCTCCCGGTGATAACCGCTTTCGTTCTGGCTGCCATTGCGGCCATCCAATCCATTGATGGTCCTCCGACATCTTCTGCAAAACTTGCCGGATCAACAGGAAAACCCGTTGTAAATGTTTCGGGAAGCACAATCAAATCCTGACCGGGCGAAATTGCTCCAATCAACTCTTCCAAATGATCGCGGTTTGCCTCCGGTTGTTCCCAGGCCAGATCGGTCTGTATGTAGGCCAATGCTAAATCCTGCATAATATATCTGCTGCTTTTTGTAGGGTTTCTTCTTTTTTGGCAAAGCAAAAGCGTAACAAGTTTTGGTCGGTCTTGCTGGTATAAAAAGGTGACAATGGCACAGAGGCTATCCCATGCTCAACGACCAATCTCCTGGCAAAATCAAGCTCGTTTTCATCACTGATGGCGCTGTAGTCGAGGAGCTGAAAATAAGTACCATAACAGGGCACCACCTTAAAACGGGATGATTGGAGCTGTTGGGCAAAAAAATCGCGTTTTTGCTGGTAAAACTTACCCAGATGCAGATAGTTTTCTTCATCACCCAAAAATTCGGCCAGCGCATGCTGCACCGGCGTATTTGAGGCAAACACAACAAACTGGTGCATTTTTCTGAATTCTTCTGTCAGCAGGGCTGGAGCCATTACGAATCCTGTTTTCCAGCCTGTGGCATGAAATGTTTTTCCAAAAGAGCCGATCACCAGGCTTCTTTGCGCCAGTTCAGGAAAACGACAAACACTTTGGTGCAGCATTCCATCAAAAATCAGGTGCTCATACACCTCATCACTGATCACCAAAATGTCCGTGTTGCGGGTCAGCGTTTCCAATTGTGTTAGGTCGGCAGCGCTCAGCAAACTCCCGGTTGGGTTGTGTGGTGTGTTGATGATGATCAGTCGGGTGCGGTTTGATATCATGCGCTTGACTTCGGTCCAGTCAATATGAAAATCAGGAAGTTTCAGGTCGGCGTATTTCACCAAACCACCATTGGCACGAACAGCCGGAGCATAGGAGTCATATGCAGGCTCGAAGATGATGGCTTCGTCTCCTTCGCGGATAAAGGCCGTTATGGCTGTAAACAAGGCCTGTGTAGCACCTGCCGTTACGGTAACTTCATCATTCGGATCGTAACGCAAACCGTAGGTTGCAAAAGCCTTGTCGGAAATGGCTTGCCTCAGTGCCAGCACGCCAGGCATTGGTGCATATTGGTTAAATCCTTTTTTCATGAAATGATTGACCCTTGCAATCAGTTTTTCGGAAATGGGAAAGTCAGGAAAGCCCTGAGAAAGGTTAACGGCACCATGGTCATTGGCCAGTTTCGACATGACCGCAAAAATGGAAGTTCCTGCATTGGGCAGCTTTGAGGTAATATTGCCTTCGTAATGTGGCATAATTTGGTTTTTGATGATAAACAAAGGTAGTTGAGTTTGCTTTGTTTGGCAAATATTCAGTCTGTTTTTTAGCCTTTCCATCATTTTAGGGATTGTATACCTTCACATTGAGGAAGCTTTGCTGTGTATATAAATAAGATTTAGAAAAAACGATATCAGGATGAAATGCAACGCTTTAACCGCCATCTTTGAGCAGTAACACACCCAAGTAAACAATTGTATGTTGATAAGTATGACTGCCTTCCCCTGTTTTCGAACAGTACGCACTTACTACCTTTAGGGTCGGAAACACCAAATACAGCCCCCTCATGCCTGCACCCAAATCCAAAGCGAAAAAAATATTTGTACTCGACACCTCTGTGATTATTTATAACCACAACGCAATCAACACTTTCGAAGAAAATGACGTGGCCATTCCGATCACTGTTTTCGAGGAACTCGATAATTTCAAGAAAGGCAACGACACCAAAAATTTTGAGGCACGCGAATTTATCCGTTTCATGGATCGCATTTCGGGTAAATACACCATGAAAAACTGGCGACGGATCAATGGACCAACCAAAGGCCGCTTTAAAGTGTTGATGGAAGAAACGAGCAAAACGAATGCGCGTGGGGTTTTTGGCGGCGACAAACCCGATCACCGCATTCTGGATGCCGCTCTGCGACTGGCTGAAGACAATCCAGGTGCTAAGGTTATTCTTGTAACCAAAGACGTAAACCTTCGCCTGAAGGCCAAATCGCTCAATCTGCAGGCCGAAGACTACGAAACTGGCAAAGTGAAAGATGTCGACTCATTGTACACAGGCAAAACAATACTGGATGAAATTGCGCCCGAAGTAATTGATAAACTGTACAACGAAGGTTTTTGTATGCCGGATGAAATTGGTGTTTCAAAATGTATTGCCAACCATTACTTCATTCTGAAAAGCGCTAAAAATTCGGCATTGGCATTTTACAACCCCATCACAGCACGTATCGAACGCATCGAAAAACACGGTGTTTCGCGCATTATGCCCCGCAATGCCGAGCAGGTTTTTGCATTACATGCATTGCTGAATTCTGAAGTAAAACTCGTGACCATGCAAGGTATTGCAGGTACAGGAAAAACCCTTTTGGCTTTGGCTGCAGCCTGGGAACAGCGCCGCGATTTCAAACAGGTTTATCTTGCAAGGCCGATCGTTCCCTTAAGCAACAAAGACATTGGTTTTCTGCCTGGCGACATCAAATCGAAGCTGAATCCTTATATGGAGCCACTGTGGGACAACCTGAAGTTTATCCAAAATCAGTTTGGCGAGGAAGACAAGGAATACAAACGCATTACCGAAGCCATTGAAAAAGAAAAACTGGTCATCACGCCCCTGGCATATATCCGGGGAAGAAGTATATCAAATGTGATTTTTATCGTGGATGAGGCCCAAAATCTGACACCTCATGAAGTGAAAACCATTATTACACGTGCCGGTGAAAACACCAAAATTATTTTTACAGGAGATATTTTTCAGATCGATACGCCCTACCTCGATTCGCAGTCGAACGGGCTTTCTTACCTGATCGACAACATCAAACATCATCCATTGTATGCACACATACGTCTCGAAAAAGGCGAGCGTTCGGAACTGGCAAATCTGGCCAACGATTTGCTATAGAGTGAATTGGTAAATTTATTGTTCGTTATACACCACGTTTACCAATACATCAGCAACCATGCGCAGAGTCTGTGGGTCAATCACGCTGATGTTATCACCTGAGGTGTGCCAGCCATCGAAAAAAGTGCCGTTTACACTGTTTGGATCCAGGTGTATGATGTCGATCGTGGGAATGCCTGCCACCTGGTTCATAGGCAAATGGTCATCGCTGATGGGAGAGCCTGGTTTGTTGACAAAAAACGCGCCATATCCCAGATCGAATGCCTTGCGCCAAACCTTATCAAGCACCCAGGAAGCATATTGCTGGGAGAAATATTCACGTGGAAATTCCGGATTGGCAGCACCAACCATGTCAAGGAGAATGCCAAAACGAGCCTGATAACCAGCTTTGTGGGGCGTTTTTGACCAATACTGTGAACCAAGTGCCCAGGTGTCTTCGCCATAACGATCGCGATCGTCGGTGTGCGGACCATAATCTTCCAGGTCAAACAACACGATATCGATGCCCAGGTTCGAATCCAATGGCTGAAGCCGCATCAAACGTGCAACTTCCAGCAGCACGCCAACTCCGCTGGCGCCGTCATTTGCACCATCTATGGGTGTGCGATGCTTAGATTCATCTTCATCGTGATCTGCATACGGCCTCGAATCCCAGTGTGCTGCCAGCACGATGCGCTTGGTTGCCTGTGGATTGAAAACACCAATGATATTTTTGCCTTCGAATACTGTTCCATTATAAACGCGGGTTTTAAATGATTGCACATAAACAGTATCAGTAAATACATCCAGTTTCTGTTGTAGCCAGTTGGCACAGGCTTCATGCGCTGCTGAACCCGGCACACGCGGACCAAAATCGGTTTGGTGTTTTACATAGGCAAATGCTGAATCGGCGGAGGGTTTAGGAACGACAATATTTGCAATAGCTGTTTTTTCTGTCTGCTGCTGTTTCCGTTGCTCCGCCTGTTGGCAACCCAACAATAAAAGTGCGAGAACTGACGTAATGAGGGAAAGCCGAATGAAAGATATCATATGATGCGATGTGAAGTCAGCGCAAAATTAGTTATTTCAGACTGAACAGGATAGGGAAAGTTTTGAAATGCTTGAGATAACCGATGGCAATTGGATCAGCAATCCTAGTTTTTCACATTTGGGCTTTTTGACTATCACGACTTTTGAGCCATTCCATCACCTGCACGGTCATTAGCATCATCATCAGGCTATAGATACTATCTTCTATCGGAATGGTAAAAATACGGATGCCAAGGTTTTGACTGTTGTCGTACCAAACAATTGGTTCTTCCAGAAAACTTCCGGTCAACAGGCCATTGACAAGCAAGAAAGGAATCAACGACACAAGATAAGCCAATAAAAACATGCTGAGCCATGCTTGACGACGGTACAAATTGTAAAGCAAAAGCAAGGCTGTCAGAACAAAAATGACGGAAGTGTAAAGACGGTCGTAGAAAATCAGCCCTGTAATGATCAATAATACACTTAACAGGTAAAGAAACGGCCTGTGAATTTTTTCTAGCGGATCGATCGGCAGGTAGGCAATGAGACAGGCATATATAAATACAATGGCATATGGAACCACCACGAAAAACAACCACTCTTCAATAGGCAAACCCAACATTCTGAAACCAACAAGGTAACGATCGTTGAACCCCCAGATTCCGGAAGCGGCAAAAATCACATCTTTTGCAATGAAGAATACGCCCATCACCAGAATCGCCGGAAAAAGGTATTTCCATTCCTTGTAGAAGGCCACTTTTTTATCAAAACTCAACAAAAAAGGCGCTGCAATAGTCAGTATATCAATGGTTAAATACAGGTTTTTCATATCTAAATAATATTGATTTTATCGATCACACCGAATATGTCATAATCGAGCGTAACATCATTTTCTTTTGGGAATTATTTGTACAAATCAACTTGTTCATCTGATCGGGAGATTTTCAGTGGTAATCAATACCCAAAAAAACAAGGTTTGAATGCTGACGATGTACACCGCAATTCGATTTTTGAGGTTCCGCACCCAATAATTAACAGCCAAAAGCATCACAAATGCAATCAGCCACCAGGCAATATAATTCTGTATGGGTACATGAACCGTTGCCCAGGTCCAAAAATCAAAACGAATAGCAACCGGTTCGAGCAGCACATCGTACAAAACCATGGCAGTAGCTGCCAGTGCTGCCTTGAAAACAAAGTTTAACTGAAGATGCTGAAACAGCGCCGCCGTTGCAAAGACCAGAATTCCCCAATTGACTCCAATCATCAACGGAACACCAAATAATTTCAAACCCAATCCGGCCCCATAGCTATAAGTCCCAAAAATCAGGCCTGTATGCACACCTAGTACTTCCACCAGAAACCCGGCTATCATCACCAGCAAAAGCAACAGCCAATAGTATCGGTTGGCCTGATTGGCATTAAAGATCAGCAAGCCCGATGCAAACAAAAGATTAAAAGGTGTAAGCAGCATGAGGTCATCTGTATGGCCTAGCAGCACAGTTGCAAAGCCCACAGCATACACAATGATGAGCAATAACAGACTCAAATAGAATCTGTTGTAAAGAATATTTTTTAAGGTGTCGGACATAATTCTGATACGATTTTGGCAGACAGCATGCACAACGGAATGCCGCCTCCGGGGTGAACACTTCCACCCGTAAAATATAAACCTTTGATTTTGCTGTTGTTGGCATGGCGTAAAAAAGCTGCATAGCGGCTGTTTGAACTTGTGCCATATAGTGAGCCTCCCAGTGAGGATGTTTTTACTTCGATATCGAGAGGTGTCAGGGTCGATTCTGATTCTACCAGGGTTTCCAGGTTCAGCTTCAAAACTGCATTGAGTTTTTTGAAGATGACGGCTCGGTATTGTGGAATCAACTCTTCCCAATTCTGGTCTTTATGCTGGGGAACATTCACCATCACAAACCAATTTTCACATCCTTCCGGGGCATCTGCAGGCACATCTTTTGATGTGATATTGACATACACCGTCGGGTCATCGGCCGGAACACGCCCTTCGAAAATATCAGCGAATTCCTTTTTATAATCCTGACTGAAAAAGATGTTGTGCAAATCCAGCTCGTGGAAACTGTGTGTAACGCCCCAATAAAATATGAGCGCTGAACTCGATCGTTCCTGCCGGAGCTTACGTTCTGGCGCCTTCACTGCCGGCAAAAGTCGGCGATAGGTAGGTGTAACGTCCATGTTTGAGACAACGATATCTGCGAAAAAGTTTCCGCTAGCTGTCTGCACCCCTTTTACCTTGTTTTTGATGATCAGGATTTCTTCAACCCGCGTTCCGAAAATAAATTCTACACCCAATTCGGTGGCCAGCTGCACCAGGCTGGTAGTGATGTCATGCATTCCATGAACAGGTAAAAACGTTCCTATTCCATGCTCCAGATGCGGGATGATATTGAGAATACCAGGTGCTTTGTAAGGATCGGAGCCATTATAGGTGGCATAACGATCGAAAAGCTGTACCATTTTCGGATGCTGCAGGAGCTTTTTGTTGTCCTGGTGCATAGTACTGAAAAGGCTTAATCTGTTCAGATTGAACAATGATTTAGCAACATCTCTGGTGAGCCAGGTAGACCATTGATTCAATGGCTTTTCAAGGAAAGTGCGACCTGCCAACTCGTACATCAGTTGGCTTTTATGCAGCCTTTTTTCAATTATTTTTTCATCGATATCAAAGGTTTCTGCAGCCTCTTGCGCAAAACGTTTATTGTCGGCGCTTGCTTCCAATCTTGTTCCATCATCCCAAAAATAGGTGCAAGTGCTGGATTTTCTGATGTAGTTGAAGTAATCCCTTGGATTTTTGCCAGCCAGCTCAAAAAGCTCATCCACATATTGCGGCATAGTAAAAAGGGAAGGACCGGCATCAAACCGATAACCATCCTGTTCAAAGGCCGTTAGCTTTCCCCCGGGATATGTATTGGCTTCGATGACTGTTACTTGATAACCTTTCAGACTCAGGCGAATGGCGCTGGCTATTCCGGCAATTCCAGATCCAACAATAATGGCTTTTTTGGTTGTGGCAGGTAGGTTCATTTCATTGTTTTTTCCAGGCAAACTTAACCAACTCTGACAAGGGAACAAATTCCAATATTTTTTCGTTGGTTGCTTCGAGCACAACAAGCGGTGCTTTTCCAGCTCTATAGGCCTCAACCCATCGTGAAGCAACCAAACACCATTTGTCGCCGACCTTCAATCCCGGAAACCGATATATAGCCATTGGCGTGCTGAGGTCGTTACCCATTTTCTTTGAAAAAACGAGAAAATCGTCTGTCATTACTGCACACACTATGTGAGAACCCCTGTTTTCCGGATCTGTATGGCAGCAACCATCACGAAAATATCCTGTTAGCGGCTGCATGCTACAGGGTAAAAGCGCCTCACCAAATACATTTTTTTGTTCCTCCATAAGCTTAAACTTGAATGAGTTTAAGTAATTAAACAAAGCACAGGTGTTTTGGTTTCCAAAAATCGCAATTACTGAAAAAGAATCCCTTAAAAACTTCCTAGAGAAGCTATCAAATTTGATTTAAAACATTAATTTTATCTTTTATTTTCCGGAATGCATACGAATCAAACCCGCTTATTATCGGCTCTTTTGCTGTTGTTTCTTGCTGCAGCTTCACTTGGTTTTCGGCCATCAGCCGACAGCCACCAGCCTGTTACGATTAGCCGACAAGTGAGCAACCATGCGGTGATTACCTATTTCAAGCCACTGGGTGATTTCAACAGTCTGGTCATTCCCATCAAGCGGGCCGGGAAACTTATTTTGCTGGATGCCATCATCGACAGCATCCCCGGAAACCTGATTCTCGACACTGGGTCTGCCGGCATCGTACTCAACAGTATTTATTTCAGGGGCAAAACCCAAAGCAGCAACCTTGTTTCGGGTGGTGTGACTGGAAGTTTGGGTGCAGTATCAAAATTGCAGATAAACAAACTCGAATTTTCGGGCGTGTATTACCATGATATTGATGTTAATCTGGCTGATCTTGGACATCTGGAAGCAGCCAGAAAAGTCAAAATTCTTGGTTTTTTTGGTTTGGGTATTTTCAAGGAATTTGAAGTCGTAGTGGATCTGGCCAATAATCAAATCGAGCTATACCGCTTGAATAAATATGGTGACCGAATCGAAAAATCAGCAACGCAAGACAAATTCGATTTATCGGTCCCGGTATACAACTATAACGACGTACTTTTTGTTGAAGGTAAAATTGCCAGTAAACGACTTACTTTTTGCCTCGACACCGGCGCTGAGTCAAATGTGTTGCACAGCTACTTGTCGAACAAAGCACTCGAAACGCTCACCATAACACGGCGATCCATTTTGCGCGGAGCATCGAAACAAAAAGTTGAAACCTATTACGGTGTTATGAACGATTTTAAAATTGATGGTTTTTCAGTCAGCGGCATGGAGACTCTGGTGACTAACCTAAACCCGATGAGTGAAGCTTTTGGACTCCAGATTGATGGTATGTTGGGTTGTGATTTTTTTGAACGCGGAGTATTTTGTTTCAATATGCAGCATCAAACCATGAATATTCAATTTTATAAAAACGGCAAACCATGAAAAGACAACTGATATTCTTGTTTGTTTGTGGCCTGCTGTTGGCTGCAGGAACGCTGATGGGGCAGCAGGATCAAATACCACCTGCACGCATTGAAAACGGAAAATTTATCCTCACAGTTGACCTATCCTGGAACAAGCTTCAACAGCTCGAATTCGCAAGACAATATGACTTCGATACCCTGATTTTGCATCATGTTTTCGAAAAGGACTGGAAATTTGTCAACGATAGCAGCGAATGGAAAACCAAACTGGTAGGCCCGGGCCTGGTGGAGCTTGCATCAACGCTGGGCAGCGAACCCAAAGAACCCGACTCGCCAAGTCTGGCAGAAATCATCCTGTCTGAAATCTTCACAAAAGGTGCTTTTGTTTCAAAACCCGAACAGGCCAGGTTTGGCACCAATAAGATTCGCTCTTCACGTGCTTTTGTTTACGAAAATGGAAAGGCCTGCTTTTTTCTTCCTGGATATAAAAACGCCAAAAAAGTCATGTTGTCAGGCACTTTCAACAATTGGAGTACGCTGCAAAATAATATGCAACAGACTGATAGCGGTTGGCGCCTTTGTCTCCCTTTAACACCCGGAAAGTACAGTTACAAATATATTGTAGATGGCCGCTGGATGACAGACCCCAACAACGACCTGCGCGAAGACAACGATCAGGGCACTGAAAACTCGGTTGTTTTTTGCTACAACCAGCGCTTTTTCCTTGAAGGCTATCCAAATGCCAGAAAAGTATTTGTCGCCGGAAGCTTTAACGATTGGGACGGAAACGGACTTCAAATGAAAAAAACAGTCGGTGGCTGGGCCTTGCGCATGTATCTCCAGGAAGGCACCCATGCCTATAAATTTATCGTGGATGGTAACTGGATGACCGACCCGGCAAATCCGGATGTCAGGCCCGATGGCAATGGAAACATGAACACCTTTATCGGTATTGGCGACACTGTATTGTTTATTCTTGATGGACATACTGATGCGAAAGAGGTTTATTTGACCGGATCTTTCAATGCCTGGAAAGAGCGCGAACTCAGTATGAAGAAAAACAATATGCACTGGGAATTAAATTATGTGTTGGGACCCGGAAACTATCAATATAAATTTATCGTCGACGGCCAGTGGACCATCGATTCTAAAAATCCCTATACTGTTGGTAATAATGATTATATCAATTCGTTTTTGGCATTTAAACCCAATCAGGTTTTTCATTTGAATGGATATTCCGACGCAAAGGAAGTGATCGTAACCGGAAGTTTTAATGCCTGGCGAACGGATGGCTATCGCATGAAAAAAACGGCAAGCGGATGGATCTTTCCCATCTATCTTGATCCAGGACGCTATACCTACAAATTTCTGGTAGATGGTCAGTGGATTACCGATCCTGATAATCAATTGTATGAGGAAAATGAATATGGCACAGGGAATTCAGTAATTTGGATTGAACCCTAAAAAGCATGATTCAGCCGTTTGCTTTTCTTATTTTTTTCTTAAAAATACAAGCCATTTGGTTTTTCGCTTTCAATAAACAATAAATTGCACCGCTTTTAGCTTGAATGCAGACAGCTTAAAAAACGAAAAATCCGTGTCAGACAATGGATTTGGTTTTTTTTCTTGAACTATAACATACGGGCAATTAGCAAAAATAATACTGACCAATAAACACTGTTATGAGAAGACTCCTCTTATTATTAATCATGTTGACCGCGGTTACAGCAAGCTATTCCCAGGTCGACAAAACGAACACCAACAGCTTACTCAACGATCTGATGGCGACAGAAACAGAGCAACCAGCCTTGTTGCCTAACCACATGATTTTTACACAAGGCATATTATGGGGCAAAAAGGGATTGATGCGGAATTTCGATCGTTTTGAACTTACGCCCGAAAAACGTCAGCAAGAGCTTAAAGTAAGGAGAACCATGCTGGTGACACATCAGGTACTTGGTTTTGTGACACTGGGAGGCATGATTGCCCAGGGATTTGTTGGTGCTGGCTTATACAACGGCAATCAAAATCTTAAAGGAGCGCACGAAGCGCTTGCTGCGGGTGTAAACTTTGGCTATTTCACTACAGCCTCACTTTCGCTGTTTGCACCTCCGAAAATGGTTGATGAACGCAAAGGTTTTAGTAGCATCAAACTTCACAAAGCATTGGCTATTGTGCATTTTACAGCGATGGTCGCTACCAATATTCTAGCAAGTCAGCTCAATTCAAACCCCAGTTTGAGGCCCTATCACAGGGCTGCTGCATATACTGCTTTTGGCGCTTTTGCTGTATCCATGATTGTGATCAAATTTTAACACCCCTATTCCCATGAAATCAACCAGTTTTTCCATCCTGTTTTTTCTTATGAGCATTGCCCTGCTTGCTCAGGATGCAGATGTAGTTACCCAAAAATTGTTTTCCGACAAAAAACAATCCTCAATTACTTATTCAATGAATCACCCACTGCATTCATGGACGGGTGTAAGCAACGATATCAACTCCGTTGTTGTGTGGAATCCTGAAACAAAAATGATCTCTCAGGTGGCTGTGGCCGTAAAAGTTGCCTCATTCGACAGTGACAATGCCAACCGCGATTCGCACATGCTCGAAGTAACCGAAGCCCTGCTCTACCCCAATATCAGTTTTACCAGCGATGACATAAAAACTGTTGGCGACAGCTTGTTTGTTTCAGGGACAATGACCTGGCATGGAATCAGTAAGCCAACCACGTTCAAGGCTGTTGAAAAGCTGGAAGGTAAAACACTAAAGGTGAGTGGTTCGTTTATCATCTTGATGACCGATTTCAACATTGAGCCACCGTCATTGATGGCCATGGAAACGGATGATGAAATCGGGCTCTCATTTGAAGTTCTGTATCATTAGTCGTCTGGCAGTCAAGCACAAAAAAGATTTCCATCATTCATACTTTATGGCATTTACCGGATTGGAACGCACGGCTTTAAACGCCTGTGCCATTACGGTTGCAACTGCGATCAGCATGGCAATCATAAAACCTGCGATAAACCAAACTGGCCTTATGCCCACGCGGTAGGCGAAATTATTCATCCATTCGTCCATGAAAAAGTAACTTGTCGGCACCGATAGTAAACCGGCCAAAAAAACAAGTTTCACAAAATCTTTGATCAGCAACAGAATGGTTTGCCGGGCTGAACTGCCAAGCACTTTCCGAATACCGATTTCTTTGGTCCGTTGTTCAATCGTAAAGGCCGACAAGCCATACAATCCAAGACAAGAAATAAGCACAACAATCAACGAAAACCAACCAAAGAGCGCCATCATTTTCGTTTCATGGTCGTATTGCATCTGCAGGTGGTTATCTAAAAAATGATAGTTGAAAATGTGTTTCTGGTCAAAATGCTGCCACACATCCGCTATTTTTTCGATGCTCGGCTGCAGGTTGGGCGAGCTGATACGAACGGCCACATACCGCATGTTTTCGCGTGTTAGAATAAACACAAGGGGTTCGACCGGGTTGTGCAAACTGGTGTAATGAAAATCCTCGACCATGCCAATGATTTTTCCATCTACACCCAGTCCACAGTTCATTTTAACACCTACCGGATTTTCATATCCTAAAAACTTGGCCGCGGCACGGTTTACCACAAAAGCTGCATTCACATCGTCGGGCGAATCTTTTGAGAAAACCCGACCTTCTAGCGTTTTAAGGCCGAGCAAATCGAAGAATTCATGATCGACAACATAAATATTCATCGTGCGCACTTCAGGATTGGCCGTATCGCCCAGGAAAAACATGAGCCTCCCTGATTGGTATCCCGGTAAGCTGGCAGTTAGCGAAACCTTTTCTACTTCAGGTAAAGCCAATAAATTCTGCCTGACAACCTCGCTGTTTCGGCGCAGTATTGTATCTGTCGGAAAATGAATCACCATGGTTTGCTCCGTTCTGAATCCATTGTCGAAATGACGGATATATCGCAATTGATCGGCAATAATCAAGGTGCTGATAATCATGCCTATCGAAATTATAAACTGAAACACCACTAACACCTTTCTCAGATTGGGCGCACTAAACAGCTTTTTGTCACCACTAAAACCGCCTGCCGATCTCAAAACTGCCACAGGCGAATAACCCGACAAAACCAATGCAGGAAAACTACCACTCAACAGGCCAACTCCCACTACAACTGCAACCAACAACAAGCCATAATGAACAAATCCTGATTTATATAACTGACTCAGCGTTAAATTGATGCCAATGAGTGTATTAAATGCAGGAAGGATTAACTCTGTAAAAAAGAGGGCAAACAAAAATGCGAGAAAACTGGTAATGATACTTTCGCCCAGAAACTGAAAAATAAGTTGGCCACGGTGTGCCCCTGCCGCTTTCCTGATTCCGATTTCGCGCGCTCTTTTTATGCTGCGCGCTGTTGCCAGATTCATATAATTGATCGAAGCAATCAGCAACAAAAAAATGGCTATAAACGTGAAAATGTAGCTGTAATTTCGATTGGTGTTGCTTGGGCTATCGTATTGAAGACTGGTATTAAAATGAATTTCAGTAACCGGCTCGATGGCCAGTTGAATATCTCCATCCACGCTCACTTCTTTTATCCAAGGCTCTATAGTGTTTTTACGCAACAGTTCCAGCTTTTCAGGAAACAATTTTGCCTGTTGGTCATCTTTAAACCGCAGATAGGTGTAACCCACCAGCCAAAACCAGTCAGCACGCATCTGTTCAATTTGGGTTTTAGGTAGCGTGCTGATCGAGATAAGGTCGTCGAAAACCAGGTGCGACTGCACTTTTTCCTTATCGATCACAGCTGTGACTTTATAGGTTTTTGCGTTGATATTGATGAGCTTGCCAAAAGCATCATCCTCACCAAAAAGCAGGTTAGCGGTTTTTTTGCTCAGCACAATGCTATTGGGTTCGGCAAGTGCTGTGAGTGGATCTCCGGACAAAAACGGATAATCAAAAACTTTAAAAAAATCGGCATCGGCCACTGTAACCGGCGGAATTTCGTACATCTGGTCATTTACCCAGGCGGTAATACCACGCTGATCGTTGGAAAAGCTGTTTCTGAAAATCAATGTTGCCGCTTCAACCTCCGGAAAATCTGTTTTCATGGCCTGAGCCATATTAAATGATGACAAAGCAAAGCGATCTTCACGCCCATTAAAAATCAAACTCCCATGCAAGCGGTACAACCGTTGATGGTCGCGCCACGAGGTATCGTAATTATTTTCGTGAATCAGAAAGAGATAAATCAGCATAAAAACTATCAAACCTGCAGACAATCCTATGATGTTGATAGCCGCATGTTTGCGCTGCCGGCTTAAGGTTCTGAACGAAAGCAATGCGTAGTTCGAAAAAAGTATGAGCATTTTATTCATCTCTGTTCACTTTTGGGCATTAACAAGCTGAGTAATTAACTTTTTTTGCGAAACATCAGCGAAATATTCTTGTCAGTCGGCGGGCCAACCTCAACGAGTTCCCAATCTTTATCATAGGCATCAATATGGTGTCGGAGCACCTGCACTTTCTCTTTAGGTGGAACCTCATTGCCTTCCCAGTCGATCAGTTCAACCCGGTATTGCATGGTTTTCAGGCGTCCGTTGATGCGGACGTCAATTTCCACATTTTGCTCAGCATCGATGTCTGGAATTAAAATCACAACTTCTCTCATGACTTTGGTTTTTATTCGTTATTCATACTTCAGCGAAACAACAGGATTGGCATTTGCAGCGTGTTGTGCATGATATGCGATGGTAAGCAGCGCGATAAACAAGGCCGACAGTATGGCGAAAACCCCGTCGTACCAGGCAATAGAAACAGTATATGCAAATTGATTCAATATTTGTTGCGCCATATAATAACCCAACGGAATTGCAAAAATACCTGCCAGGGCAACCAGCAGCAAAAACTCTCTGGTGATCATCACCATCAGCTGCCAGATGCTACCTCCCAGCACTTTACGAATACCAATTTCTTTGGTGCGTTGTTCTACCCTTAAGGCCGTTAATCCGTACAAACCCAAAGCAGAAATCAATAGTGAAAGTGCAGTGAAAACCGTAAACAAGGTGGCGCTGTTTCTGTCGTTTCTGTATTGCTTTTCAACGCGCTCACCCACCGAAACCCACTCAAACGGCCGGTGTGGAAAAACACTTTCCCAACTTTCTTCCAAACGTTTAACGAAAGCAGCCTGGTCGTTCTGATCATATTTTACACACACCACTCCATATCCCTCCGGATACATGATGTAAACGGCAGGTTCGATCCGTTCGTGAATGGAATAATAGTGGTAATCGCTGATGACGCCAATCACGGTTTTTTTATGAATCGTATCAGTATTGAACGGATTAAACTGCTTGCCAACAGCTTCTTTCCAGCCCAGCGCGTTGGCGGCTGCCTGATTGATAATGACAGATTCGTTGGCGTCGCTGGTTATTTCAGCACTGAAATTTCGTCCTTCAACAAATGGAATTTCCATCAAGGGGAAGAAATCCTCGTCCACATAGCCAAACCTTGCCATCAGGCGAGTTGAAGCAGAATCAGCCACGCTGATCGTGGATTGGTTTCCGGCAACGCCATTAACAAAAGACGCAGCAGCTACTTTCTGAACACCAACCTGATTGCGTAATTCCTGTTTCAGTAGCAAGGCATTTTTTTCATTGTCTCCACCCTGAAGCAGAACACCAACAACCTTCTCTGGGTTGTAACCAAGGTCTTTGTGCATCACATAACGAATCTGACGTGTCGTGATAATCACGACAATAATGAGGACAATCGCCACCGAAAACTGAAAAACCACCAAGCTTTTACTCAGGTATCCACTGGTTGAGGTGTTTTTGGCACGTACACCTTTTAGTACATCAACGGCTTGCATCTTGCTCATGTAAAAGGCCGGATAAATGCCTGAAAGCAAACTAACAACGATCCAAATACCCAGTAAACCTATGTTAAAAATCGGATTTGTCAGAAATTGGATTTTCAGGGATGTATCGAGCAGTTGATTGAACGTAGGCAAACTTACCTCAACCAGGATCAGAGAAGCGAGGATCGATAAGAGCGTAATGATCATCGACTCTCCCAAAAACTGGTAAATCAGATTTTGCCTGTTGGCACCCAAAGCCTTTCGAACACCTACTTCTTTGGCTCTTTTCACCGAGCGTGCAATAGCCAGATTGATAAAGTTGATACAGGCGATAAGTATCACCAGGATAGCAATCACCATGAAAGCCAACACAATACGATAATCACCCTGTCGGCTGTTGACCTGGAATTTGATATGGCCCGATCGCAGGTGAATTTCTCCAACTGGCTGCAGATACATGCGTGGCGCACGATCAACATCGTCCTCATCAAAAAACAATTTCGCCTGTTCAGCAATTTTCTTCTCCACAACCGGTACTGATCCGGGGTGATCTAGTTGAATATAAACAGACAAGGTATTCGAGCCCCAATCCTTGAGCCATGGAAACCGCTGCTCTGCCGAAGGATATGAAACAAGCATTTCCATGGGCATATGTGTTTCTTCCGGCTGATTTTTCATCACGGCCTTTACCAGATAACCCTCTTCATGGTTAAACTCGATTGTTTTACCAATGGCCGCCGAAACACTTCCGAAATATTTGATTGCCAGTTGCTCAGACAAAACTACAACGCGAGGCTCGGTTAGCAAATTATTTGTATCGCCTTCAGCCAGTTGAATGCCAAACAACCTGAAAATAGATTGATCGGTCCAAACCACCTTGTCCTGGTTGTAGTAGTCTTCGCCAACACGAATCGGCATGGGACCCCAGTTCATGATGCGGACTGCATCCTCCACTTCTGGAAGTCCAGCTTTGAGTGCTTCCGACAAGGGACCCATGTTTACTGCTACATGCTGCTCGCCTATTCCATCAGCCTGCTGAATCTGCACCACACGAAACAGTCTTTCACGGTTTGGAATCTGTTTGTCAAAATCCAGGTGAAACTGCAGATAAAGCATAATCATCAGGAAAGCTGCCACGCCTGTACTTAGACCGATAACATTGATGAGCGTATACGAAAACTGCTTCATCAGGCTGCGAACGGCTATTTTCAGATAATTGCGAAACATGGATTTTTCTATTTTAACTCAATTAAACGGTTAAAAACAATCAAGATTAGCCCTTATAAAATGCTCTTTTTGATGTTTTCGTTGATGATTTGACCGTCAAACAATCTGATAACACGCTGGCTGTATTCTGCATCGCGCTGCGAGTGCGTAACCATAATGATAGTAGTCCCGTTGACATTGAGCTCGTTAAGCAGGTTCATCACTTCCTCGCCATGAGCCGAATCGAGGTTACCTGTAGGTTCGTCGGCCAGAATCAAAGAAGGTTTAGCAACAACCGCCCTAGCCACAGCTACACGCTGTTGCTGGCCACCCGAAAGCTGCAAAGGAAAATGTTTGTGTCTGTGCGAAATTTGCATCTGGGCCAGCACTTCCTCTACCCTTTTTTTTCGCTCACGTGTTGGCATGCCAAGGTAAATCAACGGCAGTTCAACATTTTCTGAAACCGTGAGCTCATCGATCAGGTTGAAATTCTGAAAAACAAAGCCAATATTTTCCTTGCGTAAGTTGGCCCGTTGTCTTTCGGTGCTGCCCGAAACCTCGCGGTCGAGGAAAAAATATTTTCCGGAAGTTGGATTATCGAGCAAGCCCAATATATTGAGCAATGTCGATTTGCCACAACCCGAAGGCCCCATGATGGCTACAAATTCCCCCTTTTTTATTTCGAATGAAACTTCATTGAGTGCAGTTGTTTCAACTTCGTCAGCACGAAATATTTTCGTTAGTTTTTCTGCTTTTATCATTTGATAATTGATTTAATGTGATGACTGTTTTATTTATTTAAACACTACTTTGTCTTTGTCGGCAAAGCTGTCATAGGAACTCACGATGACTTTTTCGCCGGGTTCGAGGCCTTCCATCACTTCGTAGTACAAGGTATTTTGCCTGTTAATGCGAATCGGCCTTTTTGTAGCAAATTTTTCTGATGGATCGAGGACGAATATCCAGTTCCCGCCTGTTTGTTGGAAAAAGGCGCCACGCCGAACTATTAACGCATCTGTCTGGCTGCTAAATGCAAGCCTGAGCTGTAATGTTTGACCACGTTTGATGTGCGGCGGATAACCATTTTCGAAAAACAAATCAACCTGGAATGAGCCAGCCGTGACGTCAGTATAAATTTTATTGATGGTAAGCGGGAAAGTTGTTCCGTTAAAATCGTAGATGGCTTCCTGACCAATACTTACGCGCGAAATATACCGCTCATCGATATTGGCCCGCAGCTTGAAATCGTCCGGATTGTCCATCTGGCCCAAATGTTCGCCCACACGGGCGGTTTGGCCAACTTCGATGTTAAACGACGACAACTGTCCATCTGCAGGCGCTTTCACGTAAAGGTTTCCAAGGCTTTTGCGAAGCAGGTCAAGATTGTTGTAAAGCCTGTCCATCGACACATCGATCTGGCTATAGCGCCTTTGGGCCGAAACAGAATCGAGACGCTGCAATTCAAGTGAGATGGTGAGTTGTTTGCGTCCAAAACGATAATTGCGTTCGGCTTCTTCGTATTGTTGCACCGAAATCAAACTATCCGCAAAAAGGGATTTCATACGTGTGAACGTAGCTTCTACTTCTTCTATCTGTTGCTGTAAAGCCGTGATTTCCTTCTGGCGCGTAAACTTGTTTTGTTCCAATCCAATCTTGGTGTTTTGCAGGTTGTTGATGGCTTCAAAAATCCGCGTTTCCTGCTCCATATAACTCAGCTCAAGGTCTGTATTTACCAGTTTCAGGATGGTATCACCCTTTTTTAACATGGCACCGTCTTCAACATACACTTGCTGCACATTGCCGCCCATAATGGCATCGATATAGATGGTGGTTTTTGGCAATACCACCCCATCGATCGGAATAAACTCCTGAAATTTATCATTGAGAACCTCTGAAACCGTTACCTGATTGCGTGCGATATAAACCTTGCTGCTGTTATCTCTAAAAAATATCAGATAGATTACTAAAAACAAAAACGCAGCAATGGCTGCAATGGCTGCTATCTTGCCTGTCGTCCACTTTTTCTTTTCTATTACCCTGTCCATTTCAAATTTTAGATTTGTTAACAAGTTTTACCCAAGATTATGCCATTCAATATAATATGTTGTTATACATACACTTAAATGATTTTCGCATATGGACTGTAACTTTAACTGTTCATTTTCGTCCATATTCTTGTACAGATGCGAACAGAATGTTTATTTTTACAATCCAAACCAAATCACAACCGTAAACTTGTTGTTTCATGGAAAAAATCAATGCAAAAATACTGATCGTTGACGATGATGCTGATGTGCTGTTGGCTGCCCGGCTTTTTTTAAGACAACACGTCGACATCGTTCATACCGAAAAATCGCCTGAAAACATCCCCGATCTGCTCAAAGTGGAAAATTACGACCTCATTTTGCTCGATATGAACTTTTCGCGCGATGCCACTTCGGGTCAGGAAGGCTTTCACTGGATGAACAAAATTCTGGAAATCGATCCTGCAGCGGCCGTTATTCTTATTACCGGCTATGGTGATATCGAACTGGCTGTGCAGGGCATCAAGGAAGGCGCCACCAATTTCCTGCTAAAGCCCTGGGAAAACAAAAAGCTTCTGGCAACAATCAACGCTACACTGCAGGTCAGACGCTCGCGTGTTGAGCTCGAAGATTTGAAAGGCAAACAGAAAGTGCTCATTGCCGACCAGGACCATGCCTACAGCAATATCATCGGCAGCAGTCCTGCCATGATGAAGGTGTTGTCAACCGTGAACAAAGTTGCCAAAACGGACGCCAATGTGCTCATTTTGGGCGAAAACGGAACCGGAAAAGAAGTCATTGCACGGGCTGTACACCGTGCTTCGCAACGCGCCGGCGAAGTGTTTATCAGCGTCGACCTGGGCGCTATCACCGAAAGCCTTTTCGAAAGCGAACTGTTTGGTTATAAAAAAGGCGCCTTCACCGATGCCAAAGAAGACCGTGCCGGCAGGTTTGAAGCAGCCCACAAAGGAACCATTTTCCTGGATGAAATTGGAAATTTGTCCCCAAGCCTGCAATCAAAACTACTTAGCGTTTTGCAAAACCGGAAAGTTGTACGCCTGGGTTCCAACAAAGAAATTCCCATTGATGTGCGCCTGGTATGTGCAACCAATATGCCTTTGTATCAAATGGTTAATGAAGGAAAATTCCGTCAGGACCTGCTTTATCGCATTAATACAGTTGAACTGAAACTTCCGGCTCTGCGCGAGCGCACCGAAGACATTGAGCCCCTGGTGGACCATTTCCTCGATCAGTATTGTAAAAAATACAAAATGACGAAGAAACGCCTCAATGCCAGCACCGTCAAAAGGCTACAGATGCATCACTGGCCGGGAAACATCCGCGAACTTCAACATGCTGTTGAACGGGCAGTCATCATGAGTGAAGGCACTGTTCTCGAACCACACGACTTTTTCCTGTCCGAATCAGAAGACCGCACCGAAACAGACACACTGCCAACCAACATGAACCTGGAAGAAACAGAAAAACTGCTGATCAGAAAAGTCGTTGATAAGCATGGTGGAAATATCAGTCGTGCCGCCAAAGAATTGGGACTGACAAGAGCTTCGCTTTACCGCAGAATGGAAAAATATGATTTATAAACGTTTTCGAATTCAGATCATCCTGCGGGTGCTGCTTTTGCTGGCTTCATCCGTGGCTTTGGCCATGCTTTTCGGCAAAGAACAGTATCACGTCAGCAGCCTGATCATTTTGCTGTTCATCCTGCTGCAAACTGTTTCGTTGATTTTTTATGCCGAGCGCACCAACAAAAGACTGGCAAAGTTTCTCGAAGGCATCAGGCATGCTGATTTTGCCGCGTCATTTTCTGACGAAGGACTTGGAAAGAGCTTCGAAGACCTGAGTTTACAATTTAACCAGATCATTCACGAGTTCAAGAAAAACCGGGCCGAAAAAGAAGAACATTTTAACTATCTACTCACCGTGGTGCAGCATGTGAGTATTGGTATCATTGTTTTCAGGCGCGATGGCAAAATTGATGTGTTTAATAATGCCATAAAAAAGTTACTGCGCGTCAGCCATTTGCGCAACATCAGCGAACTTGCAGCTGTTAAAGATGACCTGCCACACACCTTGCTGCACATGAAGGCCGGTGACAAGCGACTCATCAAAATTTTCCTCGAAGATGAACTGATTCAGCTCTCGGTAAACGCCACCGAATTCAGGATGCGCGGCGAAGAGTACGTGCTGGTTTCGCTGCAAAACATTCATCCTGAGCTAGAAGAAAAAGAAATTGAAAGCTGGCAAAGACTCATCAGGGTACTCACCCATGAAATCATGAACTCCATTACACCTATTTCGTCGTTGGCTGCCACCGTTCAGGAAATGCTGACCAATCCCGAAACGGGCGAATCGCAGATTCATGAGCTTGACAAAGACGACCTGGAAAGTATTCACAGCGCCATGGCAACGATTGAAAGCCGCAGCCGCGGATTGCTCAATTTCGTTGAGATTTATCGCAACCTCACCCGTATCCCCAAGCCAAACTTTCGATATTTTGGTGTTCGTGAGATGTTCGACAGGGCACACGACCTGTTGAAACCCAAGCTTGACAAACACCAAATTCGCTGTGTTTGCAAAGTGTTTCCTGAAGAACTGATGTTACTTGCCGACCCCGATCTGATTGATCAGGTGATGATTAACCTACTGCTCAACGCCGTTGATGCCGTGAAAGATCAGGAAAATCCGCAACTTTCGATCACCGCTTCGACCAACCTGAATAACCGTATCACCATCGAGATTGCTGACAATGGACACGGCATCAAACCTGATTTACTCGACAAAATTTTCATGCCCTTCTTCACGAGTAAAAAAGAAGGTTCAGGCATCGGCCTCAGTCTGTCGCGTCAAATCATGCAGATGCACAAAGGTGCCATTTCGGTCAAGTCGAAACCTGGTGAAGGAACCTCCTTCACGCTTACTTTCTGACAATCACAGCTTAGAACAAACACGCCTGATTCGTGTTTAATAGGCAAACATAAAATTAAACAAAATGCCTCTATCAAAAAGTGCCCAAACCAAATACGACATTCATCCCATCTTAAATGATCGCTGGAGCCCCCGTGCTTTTGCAGACAAAAAAGTGGAGCAGGAAAAAATACAACGATTCTTCGAAGCTGCCCGTTGGACGCCATCCTCATCAAATGAGCAACCCTGGCGGTTCATTATCGGATTTAAAGGCGACGAGACCTACCAAAAAATCTACGACACCTTCGTTGAATTTAATCAGCTGTGGGCCTTCACTGCACCAGTATTGATCCTGACAATTGGAAATACCAGAAGTGTGAAAAATCCGGAAAAACCAAATCTGGCCTATGCCTACGACTGCGGACAGGCTGTGGCACACCTTACTTTTCAGGCTGCAGCCGATGGTTTATTTGTTCACCAGATGGGGGGCTTCGATACCGATCAGGCAGCTAAAACTTTTGGAGTGCCGGAATCATTTAAAGTACTGACGGCCATTGCTATCGGATACATTGGCGATCCGGAAGTACTGCATCCAAATCTGAAACAAATGGAATACAGCAAACGTGAGCGGCAAAATCTGGATCAAATGGTTTTTTCGGGTAGATTTGGGAATGTTGCACCTGAAATATAAGTATTGTCAACTCATAAAAAAACCGGCTTAGCTTTGCCTGGCCGGTTTTTTATGTCCTTTTTGTTATTTGATCTCATCTTCGTGCCACTTGCTCCTATCGGGTGGTGCAGGAGCATTGATCTGTTTAACTGGATGTTCCTGAAGTTCTTTTAATAATTCTTCTACTGCTTTTTCAATGCATGGATCTTCTCCTTTGGCAAGTTGTTCGGGTCGGTCAACCACTTCGATATCAGGATAAACACCTACACCTTCGATGATCCATTTTTCATTCTCATCAAAAATACCAAACTGAGGCACAGATATATAGCCACCGTCAACCAATCCGGCATTGCCCGAAATCCCAACGAGTCCACCCCAGGTGCGTGTGCCGATGAGTTTTCCAAGCTTCAACTTTTTGAAGAAATACGGAAACGCATCTCCACCCGAAGAGGAATAACCATTGATCAGCATCACTTTTGGGCCGGTATGCGCGATTCCTGGCACTTTGGCAGGCGTCAAACCATTGCGGTACCAGAAGCTGAGGTTATGCCTGTCGAGCAGATCGGCCATGCGATCAGGAATAAAACCGCCACCATTATAGCGGTCATCGATAATGAGGGCTTGCTTATTGTGGTAGGTATACATGCCCCGATACAGTTCTCGGTTGCCTTCAAATGAGGTGTTGGGAACATAAATGTATCCGATTTTACCGTCAGAAAGCTTGTCGACCAATGCTCTGCGCTCGTTTACCCAGTTAAAGTTCATAAGCTCAAGCTCGCTATCAATCGTTTTCACGGTTGACTTGCGCTGAGCAGATCCGTCAGCCTTATTGCTCACTACGAGTTCAATGTCTGTATTGGCTTTGTTTTCGAGCAAGGCGTAAGGATTGGTGTCTGTTTTCAGCTCAACACCATCAATGCTGATGATGTAATCGCCTTCCTGCACATCAACTCCGGCTTCGGTAAGCGGTGAACGGCGCGCGGGATTCCAGTTTTCGCCTGCATAAATTTTCATGATACGATAACGTTCGCCATCGGCTTCGATAGCAGCACCCAGCAAGCCGGAATTAACCGTTTTTGGCCGTTTGATGTCTCCCCAGTTCACATAGGCATGTCCAACATTGGTCTCAGAAACCAGCTCGCAAAGCAGATATTCGAGATCGAAACGACTGCCGACAAAAGGAAGAATAGCAGCATAATTGTCATACATTTTTTTCCAATCGACACCGTGCATATTGTTCACGTAGAACCAATCGCGGAAAATCCGCCAGCCGTCGGTATAAATCTGGTTCCATTCGGCCCGTGGATCAATTTTCATTTCCAGTTTGTCCAGATCGAGTTTGCCGGCATCCGGTTTCTGCCCTGGATTGATTTTCGCGATTCCGTAGTTGCCGCCCGACTGATATAGCATCGATTTTCCATCGGCAGTGGGTACTACCCTGTAAGTTCTGTCAAGAATCTCTTCGCTTTTCTGATCATCTATGTTGTAGCGCCAGATTTTGCCTTCAGAAGCATAGAGCAAGCCACCTTCCACACCGGCTATGATACGATAATTGCCAGATTTTTCCGACACGGCTTCAATACGGCTGTTGATTCCTTCGAAATCGATGCGTACTGTCGCTTTTTCTTCTTTGGCTATTGCTTCTTCCTTTGATTTTTCTTTCTTCTTGTCCTTTTCCGCTACAGGCTCTGCCTGAACCGGTTCGTTATCAACCTTTACAGGCACAAGCCTAGTGCCGTCATTTTGCAAAGCAACCGCATAAATGCGTGCTGCTTCATTGTAGAGATAATCAAACTCGAAACTCGAAAAATCTAGATTAAAATCGCGGTTTGAGACGAAGAACAGAAATTTTCCATCCCTGCTAAAGGCCGCGTTGCGATCATCGAAATCGTCGTTTGTAAGTTGTGTTGCTTTCGCCGCTGTGATATCATACACCCAAATAGCTGCTTGTCCGTTCGGCGATTCCTTGTCATACACCACCCATTTTGAGTCGGGCGAAAAAGTATAGGAGCTGATTTCGCTGGAAGTCGCCCTGTCAATCTTGGTCTCTTTTCCGGACGAAACCTCGAGCAATTTCAGGTCTAAGGTACGGTCACTATAAAGAAGGTAACGGCTGTCGGGGGACCATTCAGCTTCGTATTTCCAGGCTGTTGATCCAGAAGTGAGCTGACGGGCTTTTGCTCCTTCTTTGTTTTCGAGGAGGTAGATTTCGTATTCGCCAGTGGCATCAGACATATAGGCAATGTATTTTCCATCGGGCGACCAGCTCGGATAAATTTCTCGCACTCCCTGGGTGTTGGTCAGGTTGATGATATTACCATTTTCGGCAGGAACAGAAAAAATATCACCCCTTGCATCGAAAAGTGCACGCTTACCGGTCGGCGACACATTAAAACTGTTGATGTCGTCTTTTACGTTTTTATAGTAAGCATGGAGGTTAGGGTTGTCGAAATCGAGGCTGACTGTAATTTTTTTACTTTCACCACTTTGCGTATCTAGCAAATAGAGATAACCACCATTTTCGAAAACGATTTTCCCGTTTCTTCCCGAAGGCCACATCACATCATAATCTTTGAAAAAAGTGAGCTGTTTGCTTGTCTTGGTTTGCAGATCGTAACGGTAAATGTTCAGGCGTAAATCCTGGTCGCTGGCATAATAGATGCCATCATTTTCCCAGATTGGCCATTGATCAGAGCCCGCAAAGTTGGTAATTTGCTCAGATGTGTTATTCTGCAGATCGTAAATCCAGAGATCACTGGCGCGCCCGCCTTTGTAGCGTTTCCAGGTGCGGAATTCGCGATCGACGGGTGTGAAGCAGATTTTATTTTCATCTGGTGACAAAGCCGCGAAACCGCCATTCACAATCTGTAAGGGTTTTTCGAAACCACCATTGATGTCGACCATGAAGTATTTTCCGTTGCGTTCGCCAAACTCGGTCCTGTTGGCGCGGATCAGAATCTTCTGGCTGTCTTTAGTCCAACCCAACACCACGTTGTCAAATCCACCGCGTGGTGGCATCACACCAACTGAGTTGTAATAGGTGAGTTGTTTGGCTGCTCCACCTTCGGCTGGCATTATCCAAATCTGGCGGCTACCAGAGTATTCAGCCGAAAAAGCAATCCATTTGCCATCTGGAGAAATTTTCGGAAACAGTTCGAGGCCTTCGTGTGATGTCAGCCTTCTGGCCTGACCACCATCAGCATCCACTGTCCAAATGTCGCCGGCATATACAAAGGCAATCAGCTGGTTGTTGATATCCGGATAACGCATCAGCCGCGCATCATCCATTGAAAACAAATTCCCCGAAATGAGGAAAAACAGCAAAAATGCTGTAAGTCTTTGGTTTATTGACATAAGATTTTTGTTTTGTTATTGAGAGCTGAAAGTTACAGTATTTTTTTTGGTGAATGGCAGATCGTCCGCCTTAAAATTACACCTCTTTGCTGTATGAAAAAATAATTCACTTTGTTTCTTGCATTCGTTCAAACACTTACGTATCTTTACTCCTCACATCTTTAGCGAAACAGACAACTTACGTCCCATCGTCTGCATGATGCCATTTACCCAAAAAGGTCATTGGACATATATATTTTGCCTTATAAAAACTCAACCAAAATTAAAACACCATGAAAACACATTCATTAATGGGATTGATTGCCGTAATGGCTTTCATCTTTTTCGGCTGTCAGAAAGAATCATCCGACACCCCTATTGCCACAGGCACCTTGGTTTTGAAAGGCAGTGCGGCCTTTGATCAAAAACAATCCATTGCGACCATACAAAGCGGAAATGCGAAATCCGGTTCCAGTCTGATTAGCATGCACACAGCCAACTTAAAAGTTCAGTTGGTAGAGGTTTGGGTTTCGCAAAGCGAGGTAAAAGAAGGCATCAGCGACAACTTCGCATGGGTGAAAGTGGGTGAGAGCGATGCACTTAAGTTGGTTGAGGAGTATTATTTCTCGGCCCAAAATCTGACCGCAGGCGATTACAAAAGCATCAAAATGGGTTTTAAAAACAGAATTGTCCGCGTGGCGGTGTACCATTCAGACCTCAATCAGGTGGTCGAAATGGCTGGGTCACTCGACGAATCAAGTTGCGGCGACGACAGCATTATTACCCAATATTTCTCGGCCAATGGCAGCTTTATGCTCAGTGGCGGGAGTTTTAGTCTGATGTCTCCCGGCGAAAACATCAGTGGTTTTAGTATCCGGTCAAACGAAATCATAACCATCAGTTGGAAACTGGGTGGACCTGATGTACAAATAACCGATTGTAGTTTTGTCTGGAATGATGTCAACGAAAATGGCGTCTACGATTGTGGAATAGATGCGACCGGTAGTTTTGATTGCATCGTGGATACACCCATGTGGTCGTTTAGTGTACAATAAGGAGTTATTGAAGAACACAGGAGGCTTGTTTTTTCTTTTTTCAGAAAAACCGAGACATGACCTCAAACAGTTTTTCACTTTTCACGGGTTTGGTAATATAATCGCTGCACCCGGCTGATAGCGCCATTTCGCGGTCACCAGCAAGTGCATAGGCTGTCTGGGCAATGATCGGAATTGTTGGGTTAAACTTTCTGATTTGTCGGGTTGCATCCAGACCCGATAAAACTGGCATCTTCAAATCCATCAGTATCAAATTGATTTTTGGGGTTTTTTTCACCATTTCAATGGTTTGCGCACCATCAAATGCGGTTAAACACTCTATTCCCATCTTAGCTAAGACCAACTTAAGCATCTGCACACTGGCTATATCATCTTCAGCGATCAGTACTGTGTAATTTTTTGGTATCATGTTGTTTGGGTTTTTCGCATTAGAAATGGCATTAGTTTCTGATCGAACGGGTGTAAAAGGTAGCTCCACATTGAATGAGCTTCCAACTCCAACTTCAGACTCTACCCATACTTTTCCTTTCATGAGATCTGCGTAGGCTTTTACGATGGACAAGCCCAAACCAGACCCTTCGTGTTGGCGGTTCAGATTGAGATTTGCCTGGACGAAACGATCAAAAATTTGTTGTTGTTTATCTTTAGGGATGCCTATTCCGGTATCGTTTACAAAAAATCTAATAACTTTACCTTCAATAGTATATCCTATATTAATTTCACCCTTCTGGGTAAATTTAATGGCATTTTTAATCAGATTCGTTAAAATTCCATCCAATTTGTGGACATCTGTTTCGAACCTTACTGCTTCCGTGTTTTGAGGAATCGTTAAAACCAGTCTATTGCCTTTTTTAGCGGCCTCATGTCTGAAAAACTCATAAAAAAAACTTATACGCTCATTTACAGATACAACCGAAAGGTTGTAAGTGGTTTGGCCTGTTTCTATTTTAGATATCTCAATGATATCATTGATGGTACTCAACAATCGCTCACCGCTTTTTACAACTATGTCAAAATATTGATCTTGCTCGGCTTTAGTCAGGTCAGGCTCTTTCATGATATCTATAAAGCCCAGAATGCCATTCATGGGTGTGCGGATTTCATGCGACATATTTTGCAGAAAAACGGTTTTAAGCCTGTCGCTTTCTTCGGCTTTATCTTTGGCAATCTTTAGCCGCTGCTGCTCAGCTGCCAACGCCTGATTGGCCAGCGATATCTTGCTGAAATAGCTATCCAACTGATAAGCTGCAATCAACACGAGAATAGCTGAAGAAATCAAGAAATAATTATTTCCCAAATACAACGACCAAATTTCCTGATCTTTAGCAAGAAGTACTTTTTGCTGCCAAATGGCAAAGATGTTATAAAATAAAACGGTGGAGATGGCAATATACGCAGTTGCACGAAACTTGAGCATGAACACAAAACTGGCCCAGAGCATAACCAAAATTAAGCCAGCATAATAGGTAAAGTAGGCAGGATCAGTTGGTTTACTCAGCGCAATCATGAAAATAATCCCAAACTGCCCGAAACTCATCAACAGAAAGAGAATCACTTTGCTGAAGTGCAACATTTTTTTCCAAAATGACAACGCAAAAGTGATTACCAGCAAGGGTATAACAACTGCAAACCTGATGAACCAGGCTACTTCATAATTCGAAGCCATATGGTAGATGTCGAGCAATCCAAAACCTCCGTACATTGCTATGCCCAGCAGTAAAGCCAATCGCAGACGCCTGCCTGATAAGCCTTCGTGCTCTCTGAAAATGTTGGATTGTTGAGTGGGCGGTTGATCCATCGTCGAAATACTTAGACATCAAAGATATGCAGGAAATGTCACGAATACAAGTAAAAAGCCAGAGAATCGGTAGCTTACAGAGAATTATTTTGCGGTCGTTGCAACTCCACTTCCACAAAACGCTATCGTTTTTTACAGTAGCTGTTCTTTCCATTTTTGATAACTTTGGCCTTTCCATTAATGCCAATAGCTATGAGGTTTTTAGTCTTTGCAATCCTATTTCTTTTCGCCTTCACACATTTGGACGCACAGGTGTCATTTTTGCCGCCTCAAAACCTTTCAAATGAATATGGTCCGTCCAACGACCATAGCATTTATTCTTCCGGAAACAATTACTACCTGGTTTGGGATCAATGGGGCGATCTGATGTTTCGACGCAGCGAAAATGGAGGCCTGACCTGGAGCAATAAGCTAACACTATACTCTGGAATTGATTATGGCGCCAATTATCCCGTTGTTGCGGCAGCAAATGGAAATGTTTTTGTGTTTTACTATCGGAATACCAGTGGAAATAGTCAGATTTTCATGCTGAAATCTACCAATAACGGGCAAAGTTTCGGCAATGAGATTCAAATCGGCAATGCCATTCGGGGAGCACAAATCCCTCAGATTGCTGTTTCGGGAGATACTTTGGTGCTGGCTTATGAAGACCGCGACCTGAACTATGATTACCAGGTTTTTGTCACCACTTCCATCGATGCTGGCCAAAGCTGGTCGGCTCCTACCAACCTGTCGAACACCACAAATGGTGCTCACTGGTGCAATGTGGCTTTAAAAGGTGACAAGATTTTTGTGCTCTACAACGACCAAACGGGACCAGATTATGACGACCTCGACCTTTTCTTTACGAAATCAGACAATTTTGGCCAAAGCTGGACAACGCCGCAAAACATCAGCAATAATCAGGCTTACAATGCACGCCTGAAAACCCGTGTAGTGGATGAGGTTATTTACACCATTGTATCATCAAAGATTGATGGGATTCAGACAGATGCCATGTTGTATCGGTCTGAAGACCTGGGAAACAACTGGCTGCCTGCCCTCAACCTTTCGTCCAATGCCGGAAGCTCGGAGCGGCCTGATGTGTACGTCAGGGGCAACAGCACCGGTAACCATTGTATTTATGCCGTTTGGTCCGATGGCAGTTATACATCCAATGACAAGGCTTATTTGAAATATTCCACCGACAATGGTGACACCTGGTCTGAAATGCTATCTTTTTCTCAGGATACCGAGGATGCCAGCTGGCCGCAAATCATTGGCTACCGCGAAGGTGATACTGATCAGTTGTTCATGGCCTACTTTAGACCTAATGATGGCACTTTCAATTACGAAGTTTGGGGAGTGCGTGCGCAAAATACCCTGCAACAAAACATCACTTTTTCGGGACAGGTAAGGGATGTGAATGAAAACGGGATCGAAAATGCCAAAATCACCCTTAACGGAACAAACTATTATACAAATTCAACCGGAAACTTCGAAATCAGTCTCATTCCGGGAATCTATTATTGTACGATTTCAGCCGCTGGATTTATTTCCTATACTGACCCTACACTTCAACTGACACAAAATACCAGCAATAATTTTACACTCGATGCCTTGTTGTTTCCTCCACTGAACCTTCATGGCGAAATCGTGGATCAAAGCGTACAGCTTTATTGGGATACGCCTGCATCGGAAGGCAATTGGCTGCAATGGGATGATGGCGTAAATACAGATGCCGTTGGAGGTGAGAATATCGATCTTTTTGATGTAGCAATTCGCTTTACACCAGCAGATTTAGCGAACTATGACGGACTTTTCCTGACAAAAATAGCAGCCTATTTTGCCGATGTAAACTGCACTTTTTCTGTGCGCGTTTGGACAGGAGGCAATCAGACTTTTGCTGGAAATTTAGTGGTCGATCAGTTGGTGCCTTATCCAGTTGCCGGAGAGTGGAATGAGATTGAACTGGAAAATCCGGTGCAGATACATGCTGATCAGGAATTATGGATAGGTTACAGGGTTCAAAATCCCAATGGTGTTTATCCTGCTGGAACAGATGCAGGACCGGCTGTTGCATTTAAAGGCGATATGTTGCTGTATGGTTCCGATTGGGTGAGTATGTCTGACTATTTTGGCTGGAATGTAAACTGGAATATCAAGGGTTTTGCAGTGGATGCAGGTTTGGAACCTCAGCTTTTGAGTTCCATCAGCGATGCGCCTATGGCCGAAAGTTTTGGCAAGCCACAAATTGTCCGGCAGTCCCAGAAAAGCAAACGTTTTCCGTATTTTTATTCGCATTTCAACATATATCGCAATGAGGTATTTCTTGCTGAAGTGCCGGCCAACCAACTCTCATTTCTGGATGATCAGCCTTTGAACGAAAACAGTTATTACGTCACCTCGGGATGGGAGTCGTTCGAATCTCAGCCATCAAACATTGTCAGCTTCAATTATGTAAATATTCCTGAAAATCAATTCGAGCAACAGTTTTCTTTGTCGCCAAATCCTACAAGTCAAGATGTCACTGTCAACTTCAGCCTTTCTGCTCCGGATGAAATAACTATACTATTGACGGATATCAGTGGGCAACAAAAAGTAATTATCGAGCAGCAACATTTTTCAAGAGGATCACACACGATTCAGCTTAGCGAAAAAGTACTCAACGCTTATCGCAGCAGTGGAATGATTTTCGTGAGTATCAAAGGTTCTGCACATCGAATGACACAGAAACTCATGCTCAATTAACGACTGGCTAATCACTCAATCAATCTGAATATGAATGCCTTGTCTGTATCGATCATCACTTTCAACGAGGAAAAGAACATCAAAAGATGTCTGGAATCTGTTCAGGATATTGCAGATGAGATTGTGGTTGTTGATTCATTTTCTACGGACCGTACCAAAGAGATTTGCATGTCATTTGGGGTTCGGTTTAGCACCCATCCTTTTGAGGGTCATATACAGCAAAAGAACATTGCCCTGGAGCAATGCACCTGCGAGCATGTATTGTCTTTGGATGCGGATGAAGCGCTATCTGATAAATTGAAAAACGCCATTTTAGCTGAAAAACAAAAGGGGTTTGCGGAAGCTTATTCCATGAATCGGCTGACCAATTATTGCGGATCGTGGATCAGGCATTGCGGCTGGTACCCTGATGTAAAAATCCGTCTGATGAAAAAAACATCTGGTAAATGGGCCGGTTCAAATCCACACGATAAATTTGAGTTTTTCAGGCCTACTGATGTTGTTCATCTAACCGGAGATCTGCTTCATTATTCGTATTATACAACCGAAGATCACCACAAGCAGGTTGATTACTTTACCACCATTGGGGCGCAGTCTTATTTTGAGCAAGGCAAAAAGGCGAATATGCTCAAGCTCTATTTTTCTCCTGTCGCAAAATTTATCCGTGATTATCTCTTCAACCTCGGATTTCTAGATGGTCGCGCGGGTTGGCAGGTGTGTACCATTTCGGCCGGCGCCACTTTTTTAAAATACAAAAAACTTCGCGGGTTACACCAGAAAAAAGCATGATGAAACGCATCCTGATAAGCCGGACTGATAGCATTGGTGATGTGGTTCTTACCCTGCCCATGTGTGGTATCATAAAAGACAGAATGCCTGACAGCGAAATAGTTTTTCTGGGCAGGTCGTATACCAAAGATGTGGTTTTGTCGTGCAAACATGTCGACCAGTTTGTCGACTTCTCTGAACTCAGCCAGCTCATTGAATCAGAACAAATTACTGCTATCAGGCAATTGAAAATTGATGTTGTGATTCATGTGTTTCCAAACAGACAGATCAGCCGCCTGATGGCGAAAGCAGGAATAGGTCTGCGCATTGGTGCATCAGGACGTATTTATCATTATTGGTATTGTAACAAAATCATCCGTCTTTCCAGGCGAAGATCAGAATTACACGAGGCACAACTCAACACCATTTTGCTCAAAGGAATCGGCATCAATGATACATTTTCGCTGCAACAGCTGGGCAGCTTCTATGGTTTTGAGCCAAAAGGCAAGCTATCAGATGAACTGAACGAAAAGATTGACCCAAAACGCTTTAACCTGATCCTGCATCCACGATCAAAAGGCAGTGCCCGCGAATGGGGAACCGAGAATTTTTCGAGACTTATCAGCTTATTACCGGCATCAGAATTCAATATTTTCATCTCAGGAACGGCTGATGAGGGTCAGATGCTCAGCAGTTGGATTAAAACATTGTCTGGTCATGTTGTCGACATTACGGGCCAAATGAGTTTACATCAGTTTCTGCTTTTCATCGGAAAAGCCGATGGACTTGTCGCTGCCAGCACCGGCCCGTTGCACCTTGCAGCAGCTATTGGTAAAATCGCAATAGGCATTTATCCGCCAATCAGGCCCATGCATCCGGGTCGTTGGGCACCCATTGGAAAATTTGCTGCATATTTGGTGAAAAACACTGACTGCTCCGACTGTCGCAAATCAGCCGAATGTCAATGCATACAAGAAGTTAGTGCTGAGGCTGTTTACGAGAAATTAATACATTTACGCAATGAAGGAAACTGATAAATGGCTGGTTGTTGTAAATCCACATGCCGGTGTGGGGCTCGCGGGCAAAGACTGGCCACAGATTGAAAAAATACTGATCAGCCAAGAGTTTGAATTCGATGTTGTACACACAACACATCCCTTTCATGCTATTGAAATCGCCAGAGAAAATGTCGAAGAAAAAGGATTCAAAAAAATCCTGGCAGTCGGTGGCGATGGCACACTCAACGAAGTGGTAAATGGTATTTTTCAACAAAAACGTTTTCCCACGCAGGAGATTACCTTGGGAATGATCACCGTTGGTACCGGAAACGACTGGGGTAGAATGTATGCATTTCCAAAAAACTACGAGAAAGCCATCCGAGTCATCAAAAACGAGAAGTGCTTCCTTCAGGATGTAGGTAAGGTAAAATATCGTTACGATTCAGAAGACAAAAGCCGTTATTTCATCAATATGGCTGGCATGGGCTACGATGCGCTGGTCGCCCGAAAAACCAACCTAATGAAAGCCAGGGGCAAAGGCGGCACGCTCGCTTACCTTTATAATCTTGTAACGGGCTTGTTTCAATATGAAAACACGCATTTGCACATCAAAATTGATGATAAAGAGGCCTTTAATGGTAAAGTTTTCAGCATGAGTATCGGCATCTGCAAATACAATGGCGGTGGTATGATGCAATTGCCCAATGCGATTCCTGATGACGGCTTGTTCGACGTTACGGTGATCAAAAAGACGAGCAAATTTCGCGTGGTACGCAACATCAAAAACCTTTACGATGGTTCATTTCTATCCTTGCCTGAAGTTGAAACATTTACCGGCCGAAATATCACAATTACTTCGAATCCTCCACATTCGATTGATTTAGAAACAGATGGCGAATCATTGGGTAAATCACCGCTCGACTTCCAAATCATCGAAAGAGCTGTGAGGCTGGTGGTACGCAAAAAGGCACTGAAAAGCTTAGGTAAAAAAGGCGACGAATGTCCTTAATGCTCTGCTGACTCATTTTCCTGCGCTAACCCATTGGGACCTATTTTAATGCCCAGGGCATTATACCCCGTCTTGATGATTTCCTGACCCGCACAAGCGCTGATTCCCTGCCACTTGCAATTAATTTTTTTACAATGCAGCAAACCATTGATCTGGACGCCCCAACATTCATCTTTAGAAAGTTTGGTTGTATCGACACTTCTCATGGTTCAAAATTACAATTCTCTCAGGATTTTTGTGCCAACATTCTTACAACCGAAGCTTTTCCTTTGTGCCACTCTCCTTCGTGCAGAAAATCGGTTCCCTCTTTCAGTTTCACAATAGTTAAAGCTTCAAAATCTTTGATCAGCATGGCTGAATCATAAAGCAAAGCCGCATCTTTGGGACCTCCTGAATCGAACTGAAGTTGAGTTTTATGAAAAGCTTCCATCAGCAGACATCCTCCCGGTTTGAGTGCTTTGACCAGTTGCCGGTGAATGTGCATGCGCATGACTGGTGGGAAGTGAACAAAAATAAGGGCAATGAAATCGTACTGCTCAGCTTCGAAATTGAACGCTGACAAATCAGCAACTGTATAATTAATCTGAACACCTTGACGGCTAGCCAGTTTAAGCGCTTTTTCCCTACCCGAAACACTTTGGTCAACCGCATCTACCTGCCATCCCTGGTGTGCTGCCCACACCGCATTTCGCCCCTCTCCCTCTCCTGGCAAAAGCAGGCGACCAGGTTTTCTTTCAGCCATTTCCTGCTTAAAGAAGGCATTGGGTTGCTCTCCATAAATATAAGCTTCGCCTGCATACCGTTCGTCCCAAAATTGTTTCATAGGTTCAAAACATTGGTGGTCAGCAATTGTTCACATTTCAACGGCGATAAAAATAAGAAAAAGCATTAAAAAATGATTGTAAAATCCAATTGATTCCAATGGCTTTAACAAGCTTTTTGGTAAGATATTGCCAAGCTTTTGTTAATTTTGCCAAAATGAAGTTTTTTTTAGACATTTTTCCTGTTAATTTTAATTCTTACACAATGAGGTTGAAAAAAATTTTCCTGGCAATCGTGCTGTTTATCACAGTATTCCGTTTGCCCGCACTGGCCGATGAAGGCATGTGGATTCCCATGTTGATTGAGCGCTTAAACTACGACGACATGAAACAAATGGGATTGCAGCTGACAGCTGAAGAAATTTACAGCGTCAACCACAGTAGCTTAAAGGATGCTGTGGTCATTTTTGGCCGGGGTTGCACCGGCGAAATTATCTCCGATCAAAGTCTTTTACTTACCAATCACCATTGCGGATATGGATCGATCCAGTCTGTCAGTTCTGTTGAAAACGACATCCTGACAAATGGTTTTTGGGCCAAAAACATGCAGGAGGAAATTCCAATACCGGGGCTCACAGTGCAGTTTTTGATCCGGATGGAAGACGTGACAGCACAGATGCTTGATGGCGTAACCGATCAAATGACTGAAGAACAGCGTGATGAGGTGCTCAACAAAAACCGCAAAGCCATTGCCGAAGCTGCCACCAAAGACAATCATTACAATGCGATCGTAAAAGATTATTTTGAAGGCAACGAATTCTACTTACTCGTTTATGAAACATTTCGCGATATTCGCCTGGTAGGAACACCACCAGAAGCCATTGGCAAATTTGGTGCCGATACCGACAACTGGATGTGGCCTCGCCACACAGGTGATTTTTCTATGTTTCGTGTGTATGCTGGCCCGGACAACAAGCCCGCCAGCTACAGCCCGGATAACAAACCCTTCAAACCGCGTCATTTTCTGCCTGTTTCTGTTGCCGGCATCCAAAAAGGTGACTTCAGCATGATCCTCGGAAATCCAGGAAGTACGGATCGTTACCTCACTTCATGGGGCGTTGATCTGGCTGTAAAACAAAGTAACCCTACCATCGTGAAGATTCGCGAAGAGAAATTGCGCATCATGCGCGAAGGCATGGATGCCAGTGAAGCTGTACGCCTGAAATATGCATCTAAATATGCAGGAACAGCCAACTACTGGAAATACTTCATTGGACAAACCAAAGGGTTGAAAAGACTCAAGGTTGCTGACAAAAAGCGTAGGATTGAAGCCGACTTTACAGCCTGGGTAAAAGCTGATCCGACCCGCGAAGCAAAATACGGCGAAGCATTGCCACTCATTGAAAACGCTTACAAAACCATCGAAAAATATAACCTCTCACGTTGGTACATGGCCGAGGCAATCAGCCGAGGACCTGAAATTTTGGGAATGGCCAGTCGTTTCAGCAGGCTAGAAGAAGCACTTGCCAGCGAAAAACCTGATCAGGAAGCCATCAACAAACAAGTGGAGCAACTGCGAGAAAGAGCTTCAGATTATTTCAAAAATTACAATGCCGGAATCGATATGAACCTGTTAGCCAGCATGCTTCAAATGTACCACGCAGACGTTCCTCTCGATCAGCAAGCTCCTGCCTTAAAAGAACTTGCAGAAAAATACAAAAATGACTTTGCCAAGTTAGCCGCTCATATTTTTGAGAAATCAAACTTCGCATCAGCCGAAAAGGTGAATGCATTGCTCGATAACCCAAAAAACAAAGCCATTGCTAAAGATCCTGCTTTTGTGCTGGTTAAAGCCCTTGGTGATCATTACAAAGAACTGAGTAAAAATACCACACAGGCATACGAAGACCTTGGAAAAGGCAACCGCCTGTTTGTTGCGGGGCTGCGCGAAATGCAACCTGACCGCAAGTTCTACCCAAATGCCAATTTCAGCATGCGTTTAACCTACGGCACCGTTCAGGACTACTATCCTGCCGACGCTGTACACTACGATTTTATTACAACAACAAAGGGCATTCTGGAAAAAGAAGATCCGACTGTCGCTGAATTTACTGTTCCATCACGTCTCAAAGAAATTATCCTGAACAAGGACTACGGCCGATATGGAAACCCTGACGGAAGCATGACCGTTGATTTTCTGACTACACACGACATCACAGGTGGAAACTCCGGCAGTCCGGTCATCGACGCCAAAGGCAGATTGATTGGCCTGGCATTCGACGGAAACTGGGAAGCCATGAGTGGCGACATTGCCTTTGAACCCGAATTGCAACGCACCATCAATGTTGATATTCGTTACGTGCTGCTGATCATCGACAAATATGCAGGCGCGCAAAACATCATCGACGAAATGGTGATTGTTAGCGATCGTCCAACTGCTGCTGAGCCACAAGAAGAAAAAGTGGTTGAAGAAGCCCTGGTTGAATAATAAAGACAGCTCATCAAAACCTAAAACCCGCTGAATTCGTTATTTTCAGCGGGTTTTTTCGTTTTCTTTGTATTTGGAATTCGTTAGTGTAAAATAACAACAAGTTAGACTAGCCCTTTGATTCTATAGCTTTTGCGTTCATTAGAGCTGGGGGTTGATAGATCAAAATAAATACGTCACATGAAAGATAAGGGCCTTTGTTTTTGGAGAATCACAAAGCTATCAGTATTAGGATTGACCATTCTAATGTTGTTTACTATCAGCCCTTTTAATGTAGCAAACTGTCAGGAGACATTTGTAAAAAAACTATCGGTGAACCCAAACACACGTATCGCTTCGTCAGATTTTACAGCCATTTGTATCAGTTATCCCAAAAAGCTATACGATCTAATTGTGCTGCAAATTGGAGAAAAATCATATGAGCTTAAACCTGAGGAACATGCGATCACAAATGACACTGTTTTCATGAGTCAACTTATTGCATTCGATGCGCCAAAAAATAGTTTTACACTGCAAACTAATATGGCATTCGAAGGAGCAATTACAGCTTTCCTGATTCATCCTCCTCAGCTAGCCATTCCTGCTCAAAAGCAAAAGGCTGATGGAAACTGCGATGAGCCTCCTATGATGTTGCAGACCGAGTGGAGGCAAGGGCTTCCCGACCCGGATTATCAACGGATTCCGAATCGTGCCAACAACCTCATCATCCACCACTCGGCCACCGACAACGAACTCACCGATTACACCGCTCTTGTTCGCAGCATTTATGTATACCACACCGAGGTAAATGGCTGGTCCGATATTGGTTACAACTACCTGATAGCGCCCAACGGTCAGATATATGCTGGCCGCGATCCGGGCCCAGTACTGGCGCAGGATGCTGTTTTAGGAGCACATTTTTGTGCCTCAAACACAGGCACCATGGGTGTATGTGTGCTCGGTAACTATGAATTGGCTGCACCTTCCAATGATGCTATTGTCGCCTTACTCGATTTGCTGGCCTGGAAAACAGCCAAAGACACCATGAATCCGCTGGCGTTTGTGCCACATCCACTCAATAATGAGTTGGGTGTAATTGCAGGCCATCGCGATGGATGCGCAACGAGCTGTCCGGGCATTCATTTATATGACGAAATTCCGAACATCAAATCAGGTGTCGTAGAAATCCTGCATAGCTGTGGCCTCTTTCCGGGAACCGCAGAGCAAATGACCCATGAGTCGACAATTAAATTGTTCCCAAATCCGATATGCTCAGAAAAACTTTTCGTGCAATCTGAAAAAGAACCAATTGTAAAAGTGACTGCTTTTGATATGCTGGGCAATAACTTTATCTTGTTTGAGGCCTCTAACAATACTGAAAATAAGAAAGTAGAACTGGAAATTTCGCTTGACCCTGCTTTTTATCTGATCAGGACTGAAACGCACAATAACATTTTCGTATCTAAGTTATTAGTAACTCAATAGTGTTTTCTTAATTAAGCTACTTATTTTGAAACCTCCAGCATAATAATGCGTATGAATTAGTACTTTTAACAGGCAAACGAGATATATTTCGTGCGTGTTTTAAGTCGGGCAAAATGGAAAATGAAAAAACAAAACAAGAATTAGTTGCTGAAATTGAGCAGCTTAAAGCCAAAGTAAATGCACTGAACGATCAGCTGCATGCCTACAATGTGCAATCTGAAAAAGATATTGAGCACCGCATGGCCGTTACAATCAGCCAAATTCCGCTTGCCATCCTCAATTTAGACCGACATGGTTATATCACGGCTGCAAATCCAGCCTTTTTAAAGACTTTCGATGTCCATGCAAATGATGTGATCAACCGAATGAACATCATGAATTTTGCGCCCTTTCAGGGAACCGTGCTGATAGATAAAATAAATCAGCTTATTAGCCAAAACAGAGAATTCGATATCGAGGCACCTTTTCAGCTGAGCCGTGAAAAAGACACCTATTTTCGGTGTAAGGGCACGACAGTTCCCAGTAAAATGACGGATGCGCTATCCTTCATTTTAATTATTGGTGATGTTTCGAAACGAAAAATGACCGAACACGAACTGATCAAGGCCCTTGAAAAAGCAGAGGAATCTGACAAGCTAAAAACAGCCTTTTTAACAAGTATGTCGCACGAAATCAGAACGCCCATGAATCATATCATTGGTTTTGTCGATTTTCTGCGCGACCCCGAACTTCCTGCTGACGAAAGAGAAGAGTATTCTCAGATTGTATTCGACAGCGGACAAGTGCTGCTCCGACTTATCGATGACATTATCGATATTGCCAAAATAGAATCGGGTCAGATGCGTATCAACAGCAGCAATTTTTTGCTGGATGACGTGATGCAGGCCATTTATAGGTCGTTTGAGCAGCTTAAGGCCAAGCGGGAAAAAGAAAACATTGAATTCCGGCTCGAAAAACCCGAAAACATCAGACGAATTATTGTGCATTCTGATGCCATCCGATTGCAGCAAATCGTAAATAATCTGCTCGAAAATGCATTTAAATTTACTGAAAAAGGCTCCATTACGCTTGGCTATCGTATCGTTAACAAAAAAAATCTGGTAATATTTGTCAGCGACACCGGCCCAGGCATCAGCAAAGATAAACATGAATTGATTTTTAAAAGATTCCGGCAACTTGATTACAGCACGACCAAAAAACATGGCGGAACCGGTTTGGGACTATCGATCATCAAAGGCCTCACCGACTTGCTGGGCGCTGAACTGGTTCTTGACTCTGAGCCAGGAAAAGGATCAACTTTTTCAGTTACGATGCCCGAAATCGTCGTTCAGATTGAATCGGCCAAGCCTATTGAGCTGAAGGAAATTGAACAGAATTTTGAATGGTCCGACAAAACATTTCTTGTTGTTGAAGATGAGCAAACCAATTACAACCTACTCAGGGTTATGTTACGGCCATCGAGGGCACGGCTGATTTGGGCACGAGATGGTCAGGAAGCCATCAATCTGATGAAGAATCATCAGCATGAGATTGATCTGGTATTAATGGACATCCGCCTGCCGCTGGTGAATGGTTATCAGGCCACCAAAGCCATCAAAGCCATCGATAACGACATGCCGGTAATCGCACAAACGGCTTATGCCATGGATGTTGAAGTGAAACTTGCGATAGAAGCCGGTTGCGATGCCTACCTCACAAAACCAATTGACCGAACCGACCTTCTGGTAAAAATTGCTGAGTTTGTAAAAAGATAATCAGTGATTGTCAGAGGCAAACCACTCTGCGTAAGAAGTTCCTGTTTCTCTTAATAGGACACTGAAGAGTTTAACATGTGATGGAAGCTCTTTGCTGATGCGGTCTGCAAAATCAATCACCATCAATTCGCTAGTTGGTTGATATGGTAAAACTGTAACCTTTTCAAAATTCTGCTTTAACTGATCGATACTTTCAGCAGGCATATCGCTGTTTAGTACAAGCGCATGATCAAATACATCAACCACAGTCCTGCGTACAATCCTTTTCAAATCACCAAAATCCATGACCATACCAAGCTTGGGATTTCCTCTGTCGGCTAAGGGTTTTCCAACTACTGTCACTTTCAGCTCGTAAGAATGTCCGTGTATGTTTCTGCAAGGCCCATCATACCCTAAAAGGGCATGAGCCATTTCGAAACTGAATTCCTTCGTGATACGTATGTTATTCATAATAAGGCCGTTAATTTAGAATAAGTTTGGAGGTTGCTACAACTTCATTTTGGTGAATCAGTTGCAAAAAATAAAACCCAGATTCGAGCGGCAGCGTGTTTTGGATAGTATTGGATTGATCTGGGAGCTGCTGTTCAAGTAATATACGGCCCGAAATATCAACGACCCGCAACTGATCAACAGTTGTTTGGCTGGTCCATTCAACTGAAATCGTACCATTCTTTTGTGCGGGGTTTGGAAACACACGCAAATGAGTTGTCAGCTGCTGAGCATAAACTGCTGCTGTTGGATCCCAAATACGTACTGCAAAGCTGGCATCATCAATAAAAGGGTTCCTGTTTTGCTGCAGATTGTAGATAGCATTGTTGCGGTCTATTTCTTTTTGGCTTACAGGATCTTCCTGATTCCATCTCAGCAGCATGGCCAATGCCCAGTCGCGGATTTCAGCGCCATCTACCATTGCGCTTCCCGGCCAATTGGCATCTTCGCCATAATAGCGTACCGACATGTAAAAATATCCTCTGGCCAGGTCGCCTTTGTACTCATCGATAGGCTCGAAAACAGTTCCTGAATAGCCATCAGTAACACAAGACCCCAGCTTTGAGCCATTTGTACTGGTCCAACTGGCTGAACCTACTTCACCATAAGGATAATTGCTTCTTTTTCCGTTGACGTAGCCATCTGTCGGAACCAGATGAAACAAATCGGTATACATTGGCATCTGATCATTGAACCAGCTTTTGGGCCAACTGTGCTCACGGTTATAGCAATCACCTTCGCTGTTGTAGTTTCCGCACTGATCGCTAAAAAAGGTGTATTCATAAGCAGGCGTGCCTCCCGGAACGTCAGAATACATATCCCAAACCTTTCCGTTCGACTTCTTGTCGGTCTGATTAAAGTCGTTCCACAACTGACTGTAGCTTCTGGAATTGTGGTTCTTGATAATATTGTGTAAAGTCTGCTTCAGCTGTTGCCCATCCAGACCTTCTGCAGCCGAATAATATCCGGCTGGTGGTTGTGCCAAAACTGTAAAAACCGAAATAAAAAGAAAAGCAGTAAACAGCAAAGACCGGATGGCTTTTGCAGATTGTAGATGCGTCATATTAAAACCAGTGATTTGAAAAAAGATAAACGATTCCGATGGACAAGATGATAACGGCTGAAATCAGCTGTATAAAACTTGATAATAAGATATTTACCCGTGTCAGGTTCATGCTGATGCCAGCTATTGACCAGGCAAAACCAGCAGCCAGGAGTGCCGCAGGTGTAAACATGCCAAACAGGTTGAGGTAGTTATAGGTCATTCCTACTATTAGCGTATTGATGCCAGCTGCAACAGTCATCATCACAAATTTGACATAATTATCGAAAGAGAAAAGGCGCTCACCATGCCTGATTTTGAAGGCCTCAATAATCATGCGTACACTCACTGCCAGCAAAATAGCAAAAACAGCAAACTGATTATGGTCTTCAAACAAATGCATGAAAGTTTCGCCTAACAAGGCTCCGACTTTATACATCGCTGCTTGAATAAACCCAAAAACAATCGCCAGCAATACATTTAAAATATGACTGTTTCGCTTATCCCGATTCAACCCTAACGCCAACGGAAAGGTGTTGTAGGCAAGCGCGATGACGAATAATATGTATACCAGGTATTTCAATCCTCCAATGAATGGCTGCAAAATTAATCCTTTTTAGGGCATCAACAGTGCAATTGACAAAAAAAGACAGTTCCTGTCCGTTTTGCAGATTGCTATTTTTTTTGTGAAACCAATGCTACCAATTTTTCAAGCCAGATGGCGTCTGTTTGATCAAATTGGTCTTTTTCGTCGCTGTCAACATCCAGTACACCAATGATTTTCCCATCCTGATCACGCAAGGGAACCACAATTTCTGAGTTGGAACGTCCGTCGCAAGCAATATGTCCCGGAAATTCATGCACGTCGGCAACAATTACAGTTTCCTGCCTACGCACAGCAGCCCAGCAAACCCCACTTGGCTCGGGTAGATTGATACATGCCAGCGAACCCTGATAGGGTCCAACCTGCAATTTCCCGTCCTGCAACAAATAAAAGCCCGTCCAGAAAAAGTAATCCATCTTGGCATGTAATACGGCTACAATCGTTGCCATATTCGAAATCGGATTGTTGCTCTTAACAAGCAATTCCTCAATCTGTTGAAAGATTCTATTGTAGCGACCTTCTTTTTTAAGTTGATCCATATGTCTTCATTTTTTGAAAGACGCAAAGTTAATAAAAAGCCAAATCGCTGTGCCAAATACCCAAATTGGGTCAGAATCAATGATTTCCGAAACCGATTGAGGAAAACTTGAGGGCATTCTAAAAAACAAGCTAACTCTCTGTTATTGTGATTTTTATATAATCCTGTGTGAAAATTATAATTTTAACCCAATCCAATTGCGTGTATTTTTGTACCAAGATGTTAAGCAGATGATTACACAATTGTGTTTTGCTGTTACATCCAATCACTAACTAATCTTGAATAAAATGAGTATCAAAAAACAATTCCTGAAAAGCAAACCTGTTTGCAAAGTAAGTTTTAAAATCTCGAAAGAGCAGGCTGGAAATGCCTCTGAAATAGCTATCGTTGGCAACTTTAACCAGTGGAATCCTGAATCAGAAATTATGAAACCACTCAAAGACGGTTCATTTAGCCATACCATTGAGCTGGCAACAGGTGCTGAATACCAGTTTCGTTACCTGGCCGACAAACAAACATGGCTTGACGAAGAAGAAGCCGATGAGTATGCTGAAACAGCTTTCAGCGATGCAAAAAATGCCGTAATTATCTTATAGGCAAATCCTAAAAATAAAAAAGACTGTCAAGTAATTGGCAGTCTTTTTTATTTAATTTCTCAAATTTTCTCCAACGCAACCGTGAAGTGCCGCATGATGGGCGCTTCGTAGGTAATGCGGTAGCCTGTCCGAATCTGATCGCGCCTTTCCCACACGTTGATAATGGCAGCAGCAACGTATTGCATGTGGTTGTTGGTATAAGTGCGGCGTGGTATGGCAAGCCTGACAAGCTCCAGGTTGGGATACCTGTTGGCTCTTGTTTCCGGGTCACGGTCGGCCAAAATTGTACCAATTTCTACAGCCCTTACGCCTCCTTCTTTATAAATCTCAACAGCCAGTGTTTGCGCAACATATTGTTCTCGTGGCACATGTGGCAAAAACCTGGTGGCATCTACAAAAATGGCGTGCCCTCCAAAAGGAAATTGTACCGGTACGCCGGCATCGTGTAACAGACTACCTAAATAAGCCACCTGTCCGACACGCGTTTGCAGGTAATCAAACTCAGTGCCTTCGTACAAGCCTTGCGCAAGTGCATTCATGTCGCGTCCCGACATGCCGCCATAGGTAATAAAGCCCTCAAACATGATGTTGAAAGTGCTTGCCTGCCTGAATAGTTCCTGATCGCGCAGACCAATAAAACCGCCCATGTTCACAATGGCGTCTTTCTTACTACTCATCGTCATCCCATCACCGTATGAGAACATTTCAAGCACAATATCGCGAATTGGTTTATCGCGGTATTCTTTTTCACGTGTTTTGATGAAATAGGCATTTTCGGCGAAACGTGCTGCATCAAAAATAACTTTCACGCCATATTGCCTGGCCAACTGACTCACTTCTCTGATGTTTTGCATCGAAACAGGTTGGCCACCACTGGTATTGCAGGTAACGGTGATGATAACCATCGGGATGCGTTCGACAGGGTTTTCTTTAAATACCTTTTCGAGCTTTTGAAGCGAAAGATTACCTTTGAAAGGGTGATCGAGAGTGGTGTCGTAAGCCTCGTCGATGGTGCAATCGACTGCCGTGGCATGCCTGAATTCGATATGACCTTTGGTGGTATCGAAATGTGCATTGCCCGGAATCAGGTCACCTTTTTTAATCAAGGCAGAAAAAAGCACATTCTCGGCTGCACGGCCCTGGTGAGTTGGCAAAAAATATGGAAATCCCGTGATTTCCTGAATGGCATTCTTTAGTTTGTAATAAGATGAGGCTCCTGCATAGGATTCATCGCCCAACATCAGTTCCGACCATTGACGGTCGCTCATAGCACCTGTACCAGAGTCAGTTAGCAGGTCAACAAAAACCTGATCGCTTTTGAGGTTAAATAAATTATAGTTTGCTTGTTTGATCCATTCTTCGCGTTCAGGCCGTTCTGATCGACGCAATGGCTCAACCATTTTAATTTTATAGGATTCTGCAAATGGAAGTTTCATGATTTCTGATCTTACATTATCTACTTAAAAAGGGAAATATTGACATTTTTAATGGGATGTCCTACCTCAGATAACGGATCAGAAACGGTCGCGCTCTTTAATATTGAGGAAATTACGCTTGGATGTAGGATAATAACTCATGCTCTTGGCAACGGTTTGCATCGCTCAAATGTAAAGAAATTTCATATAAAGCGCAACTCTAAAAATTTTTATATCTTGTTAAATCGTTTATTGTGAACATGATGCGCTATATTTGCGTAGGATTCGGCACGTTCATCATTCTGGAATAAACATAGAATATAGCGACAAATTGCAACCCTAGCTGGCTTTGTTTGTCACTATCAACAGAAAAAGTCAAATAGTCGCAGCTTGGAAACAGTTGAGTTAAGCATACATCGCGATTTAATTGAAGCGAGTATTCTGGGTAGTAAAAAGGCTCAGTACCGGCTTTATCAGCTTTATGCACGACAAATGTTCAACATTTGCTTCCGCATGATGGAACATCGCGAAGACGCTGAAGACATGTTACAGGAGGCATTCGCAGAGGCTTTCAGACGATTATCTTCGTTTCGGTTTGAATCGACTTTTGGTGCATGGCTCAAACGGATCGTCATTAATAGGTGCATCAACGAGCACCGTAGGCGAAAAGCCGATTTGCATTTCCTGGAAGACATGGCCCCTTTTGAACAAAAGCCTGAGGAAGAAAAAGAAGATTTTGAACTCACGGTTGAAAGTATCCGGCGTGCAATGGAACAATTACCCAACGGAAGCCGCATGATTTTTTCTTTGTATCTGCTCGAAGGTTATGACCACAATGAGATCTCAGAGATATTGAATATCAGTGTCTCCAACTCAAAATCACAATATATGCGCGCCCGGCTCAGGGTAAAAGAAATTTTAAAACAGCAGGTTTATGAAAACTGATCGACTGGAACAATTTGTGCGCGAAAACCGCGAAGCTTTCGATGTATTCGAACCAGGTGAAAATGTCTGGCAAAGCATTGCAAAAGTGACACCGCCACGCAAATACCTGATCTCAAAATCATTGCTGTTGAAAATGGCTGCCGCAGCTGCTATTTTCGTTGCCGGCTATCTGTTTAGCCATTGGATGCAAACAGCCCCACAACCCTTACAGAATCAGGCACAAACTGAAAAGACCCCTGAACTGGAAATGCTCATGGAAGCCAAGGTATATTACTCAGCCTTGATCAACCAGAAGGAGTTGCAGCTCTATCAGTTGTCGGGAAATGATCCTCAGGTAAAGGCCGAAATAGAGCAATCCTTTGCCGAGCTCGAACAGGCCTTTGACGAGATGTCAGTCGACCTGAATGATCGCGTAGCCTCCGAAGAAGTGATCGAAGCCATGGTGCAATCGTACAGACTTAAACTCGAAATACTTGAAGACATGCTACAACAACTCAAAGAGGTGAACAACCCATATGAAAAGGAGGTACATCATGTATTATAAACACATGCTGACGGCATTGCTACTGCTCGCATCGGTTTCTTTGTCAGCTCAGGTTTTTGAACGATCAAAAAAATACTCCAAAAGCTATCGGATAAGCCCAAAAACGGAAGTAAATGTTTCCAATAAATATGGCAACATCCACCTTGTTCAGTGGGAAAAAGACTCAGTGCGTTTTGAAGTGGAGGTGCGCGTGAGCGATGCCAAACAATCAAAAGTTGATAAGGTTTTTGACGAAATCAGCATCGACTTTACCGAAACCCCCTATTTTGTCATTGCCAAAACCACTTTCCTGAGTTCAGGAAGCATCTGGAACGAATTGTCCGACCTTACCAAAGCCGTGCTTAACACCAGCAATGCAGCCACAATAGATTATACCGTTTACCTGCCCGACGATGTGAGCCTGAAAATTGAAAACCGCTTCGGAAGCGTTTACAGTGGGGCACACAAGGGCAAGGCTGACTTGAGCGTATCGAACGGAAACATACAGGCGGTCAGTTTTGAAAGCCCGACAACGATCGATCTCGAATTTGGCAATGCTGATATCAGCTCCATGCAGGAAGCCAATCTGAAGTTGAATTTTGCCGAAGTAAATGTGAAATCCATCGAAAAATTGCAGCTCGACAGTCGCTCCTCCACTTTACTCATGTCGGAAATTGAAACAGCCCGGATTTATTCGCGTCGCGACAAAATCACCTTCGAAAAAGTGGTTTCTATCACTGGAAGCTCTTCTTTCTCACGCATCAATCTTGGCGAACTCGACCGCGAACTGATGCTTGCCACAGACTATGGCACGCTCAACCTCATGAAGATCAACCAACGTCTTCAGTATTTACAGCTGACCAGTAATTTCACCATTGTAAGCGCATACCGTTTGCCCGAAGTTGCCGCCGATGTTGAAGTTACCTATAGTAAAAAGTGCCGCGTCAGTTTGCCCTCATCCCTTAAAATTTTGGAAGACAAAGTATTGGATGAAGCCTTAGGCATGCACTATGTAAAGGGTTCGTTTGGTGTTGCTCCCAAGAAAGTGCTTAAATTCAACCTCACAGGTGGCGAGCTCACAATTTTTTAGTCAAGAATAAAAAAATTGCCCATGGCTGCAACCATTCCTCGAACACTGCGTCATTTAGATCATCAGAAAATTGAAAACCATATCTCATGAAAAATATACTGAAAACCTCCGCAACATTCTCGCTCATTGGGTTATTTGGCTTGATGCTGACCATGAGCGGGTGCCTCAAAGATTTGCAATGCATCAACGGCAATGGTTCCCCAATGGTGGAAACCCGTTATCCGTCGTCATTCAATGAGATTGTAAACAATGGATCATTCGAGGTTAGGATATTGCCTGGAAACAGCCCAGAGATCAGGGTTGATGCCGAGTCAAATCTGTTACAATACATCCGTACAGTAGTCTCAGGAAACCGGCTAATCATCGAAACCGACAACAACCGTTGCATCAACAACACCATGCCCATGTTGATTACGGTTTATTCTCCCTTTGTTGATGCTATTGAGCTGAATGGATCGGGATACGTTTCGGCCTATGACCTCTATCTCGAGGAGCTTTATCTCAACCTGAATGGTTCGGGCAAGATTGACATCGATGTCGACGCGCTTTTTGTTGAAGCAACAATAACAGGCTCTGGCGTCATTGAGATATCGGGCATTACCGAAACTGGCGACTTCAAAATCAGTGGTTCGGGAAATATCTACGGTTATGATCTGGAGCAACAAAAATGCTATGCCACAATAACGGGATCGGGAAATATGTATTTGCGTGTGAATAACTTACTTGATGCAGTTATCAGCGGTAGTGGTAACATTTACTACCGTGGAAATCCTGCTGTTACGCAACGCATTTCGGGATCAGGACGCATCATCAGACAGTAGTCCCGCTGCCTCAACTTCAAAAAAAATCAACAGATGAAGTTTAAGATACTCTTTCTTTTTTTACTTCTCAGTCAGGCCCTGGCTGCACAATATATGAAACATGCTGTTGGGCTCCGTGGCGGACTGAGCAACGGGCCAACGTACCAATATTACTATCAGGAAGACCGCGCAACTGGTGTTTTACTAAGTTTCAGAGACCATGGCATGCAGTTAACCGCAATGCTTATTAGCGTTGATCCATTGCGATTGCACAATGCAGATCAGTTTTTTGTCTATTACGGTGCAGGCCTGCATGCTGGCTTCACCAGCAACAAAACCTTGCTGTGGTATCTCGATCGTAGCAACAATGCAGCTGATGGCAATACAGCAACACGGCCAGTTATTGGTGCCGATGGTGTTATAGGAATCGAGTACCGGATTTATACTGTTCCAATAAGCTTTGCGATTGATTATAAGCCGTTCTTCGAGCTTTTCGGACATCGGATTTTTCGGTTATCTATGGGCGATATGGCTTTCTCGGTAAAATATCATTTTTAAAAAACGAATAACAATTTAAAAAAAATATAACATGAAAAAATCCGTCTTTATTACAATTTTTGCCCTGCTTTCAGTCTGGGCAACAGCACAGGAAGAAAATTTCCGTACAGTTTTCGGAAACCGTCAGCATATTTCTCATGGTGGTTATGGCGCGCTAACCTTTTCGTATGGTAGCATCTATGGAAAGGATGCATTTATGACCGGAATCAAAGGTGGATGGGTGATCGACCACATTCTCACATTGGGTATTGCCGGGAATGGTTTTATAAACGACATCAGCTACAACAACCAGTTGGGCAACAACGAAGACCTGAATCTGGCTGGTGGGTATGGCGGGCTGTTGATTGAACCGGTGCTCGCCCCTTTTTCGCCTGTGCATTTGGCTTTTCCTGTGATCATTGGCGCTGGTGGCGTGTCGTTGGTAAATTATAACTGGTGGCAATACGACTCCTTTCAAAATCCCGCAGTTTGGGAGTCAGACGCTTTTTTTGTGATTGAACCAGGTGTTGAAATCGAATTTAATGTAGTCCGTTTTATGCGCCTTGCAATCGGCGCATCATATCGCCATACTTCAGCAGTTCACCTTTCCGGAATGGATCAAGATGTATTAAATGGCCTGAACGCAGGTTTTTCACTCAAATTTGGTAAGTTCTAGGTTTTTTGTTTTTTTAGAGGTAAACATGAGAACGTCGGTTTTTAGCCGGCGTTTTTTTATGAATTTGGTTACTTTTATAGCCAAATTTGAAATTTATGACAATGCGTTCTACTTTCCTTTCTCTGCTGTTGTTTTCATGTTTTACACTGTTTGCGCAGCAAAATCCCGGAGACCTTTATTTTGGCGAAACCTGCACCAGCATCATGGTCGGAAAGCAGGCATCAACTGATGGCTCAGTAATAACAGCCCATACCTGCGATGGAAATTATCGTACCTGGGTGAGAATGGAACCCGCGGCCGATCATGCTGACACGGCTGTCTGCAAAATCTATAAAGGAAAGCTGCACACCGAAACACCCTGGGATACCAGAAACCTGGTTCTAGCCGGCGAAATTCCGCAGGTTGCATACACCTACGCCTTCCTCAATACAGCCTATCCCAGTTTAAATGAAAAACAGCTCGCCATGGGCGAAACCACTTTTGTGGGTCCCGATACCCTGGTGAATAAAAACGGCATGTTCCTGATCGAAGAATTGCAGCGGGTTGCTTTGCAGCGCTGCGACAATGCCCGTGATGCCATCAAACTGATCGGGTCACTGATCAAAGAATATGGCTATGGCGACTGGGGCGAATGCATCACCATTGCCGACACCAAAGAAGTTTGGCAAATGGAAATTTTGGGTGAAGGTCCCGATCAGATTGGTGGAGTCTGGGCCGCACAACGCATTCCGGATGATCATATTGGCATCTCAGCAAACATTTCACGCATTGGTGAAATCGACCGAAAAAACACCGATTTTTTTATGGCATCGGATAACGTAGAAGAAGTCGCGAAAAAATATGGTTTGTGGGACGGAGAAGGAACATTCAAATTCTGGAAAGCTTATGCCGATCGCGACAAGCCATTTATGATCAGAGAATTTTATGTGCTCAGCACATTGGCTCCATCGCTTAAACTGTCGATGGACATGGACGAATTGCCATTTTCAGTGAAACCGGAAGAAAAAGTAAGCGTTCAGAAAGTCATGGAATTGTACCGTGCCACCTATGATGGCACCCCATATGATATGACCCAAAACATCCGTACGCTCAAAAAGAACTACAATAAAGACCGTGAGCTTATTGGCACCGACACCATTATCAGTCCAATTGCGAATCCATGGATGGCAGGTGATCTGCGCAACACCCTCAATTTCATTGCTCCCGGAACAGTTGAATTTCAGCGCACTGTTTCTGTTTCCTGGTGTTCCTATTCGCATATCACGCAGCTCAGAGGCTGGTTGCCCGACGCTGTAGGCGGCGTGTCATGGTTGTCATTCGACAATCCGGCCGAGAGTCCGAGGATTCCGGTTTTTGCCGGTAGCAGTAAGCTACCCGAAAGTTTCAATTATTGCGGGCAACATCGTTACCGTGAAGATGCTGCCATTTGGGATTTCAGGAGAGCCAACAAGTTGGCGACCGTTAATTGGGGACGATCGAAAGAGATCATCAGCAAACAGGTTCAGTGGCTCGAAAACAAAGCCATCAACGATATGCCAATGATCGAAAAGCATGTTTCCGCCTTGTTAAAAGAAGATAAAAAGGAAGATGCAGCCGCTTATCTGTCGGGTTACACAACCGATTTTAACGGATCGGCTGTAGACAGATGGAAAGATCTTGAGAGTACCTTCTGGGAAATGTACGGACGGGGATTCTAAACTCCTTTACTGATTCAGTGCCAGCCGGGATTGTGACCTGATGATGCGCCGGGCGGCGATAAAACGCTTTTTGTAATACGGTGCTTCAGAAAGCCAGTCGAGACGCAATCCTGATTTTGTGCTGTGTATCATCTGTATGCCTTTGTCGTGTGAGACGTCAACGACAATCGAGACATGTCCTGTGGCTCCGTTCTGCAAGTTACGGCCCTTGAAAAACAACAGATCACCCTTTTGAACAGAATCGATCGGTAAGGCAAACCCAAGCCTTTGCTGCTCGCGGCTCGAATGTGGCAGCTCAAACCCAAAATGTCTGTATACATAGGACACAAATCCGCTACAATCAAATCCTTTCACCGAATTGCCCCCGTATCGATAAGGCGTACCCAGATAGTTAAATGAAAAGCGTAACAGACTGTCAATATCTGTCAATGGGGCTGAAACGGAGTTTTTTAGCCTAAAGAAATCTGGCTGATCTGCAACTAACTGCAAGTTCTTGGGAATGCCTCTTGATAGGATAATATTTTGACTAATTGCGACTTGCGCCAAAATAATCAAAGAAAAAAGGATGATAATCCTCATAAATCTCGAATATAAAGCGTGCAAAAATAAGCTGTTTCATGATCTGAAAACGGGATTCAGAAAATTTTAACAAACCAACAGTGTTTGTTTGAAACGAAGGTGTAACCGAAACAAAAGTGTTGCGTCAAAAGGGCGAATTCAAAAAAATCATGAACCTTAAAACTATAAAAAAATGATTGATGTAACTTCTATTATGATCACAGGCATCGTTTTTGCCACGATCTACGGACTATTCTTCCTGTATGTTCGCCGCCGCGAACGCCTCACCATGATGGAAAAAGGGGTTGACGCCTCTATTTTTTACCAGAAAGAGGACAGCCCTAAAAGTGTAAGCTTGCGCTACGGAATGTTGTTTATTGGTGTCGGTGTTGGGATTTTGCTTGGCAACATCCTGGCCGTAACAACAAATCTGCATGAAGAAGTATCCTATTTTTCGATGATTTTTCTGACAGGCGGACTGGCCTTGGTGCTGAACTATATCATTGAAAAACGTGAGCTGTCAAATAAATAAATTCAACAGAGTCATTAATTTTGTCCGACAACAGATCATTGGCGACCAGTTGCTGCATTTAGCAGGCAAATCGCATTGAACACTGATGTCGGACAGTTTTAATTGACCTAATAAATTTGATATATGAAAAGGTGGTACTTTTTACTCCTGTTTTTAAGCGGTACTCTTGCCTTGCAAAGCCAGTCGTTTAACAAAGCACTTGCCGACAGCCTGATCGAACGGCTCAATGCATACGAACAATACAATGGCAGCGTTTGCCTGATGAAAAACGGAAAAATCATCTACGAAAACAGCGTTGGTTTCGCTGATATCGAGCAAAAGATTCCTGCCAGCAACCAAACCAGATACCGTATTGGATCAATCAGTAAAACTTTTACTGCTACCATCATCCATCAGTTGCTTGACGAAGAAAAGATCAGTTTGCAAGCCAAACTGGCCGATTTTTTCCCTGACATCCCCGGCGCCGCGCAAATCAGCATCGATATGCTTTTGAGGCACCAAAGTGGATTGTTCAACTTCACCAGCGATTCTGCCTACATGAGTTATCTTTCCGAACCAAAAACACATGCAGAAATTCTTGCAATCATCAGTTCATATCCTCTTGATTTCGAACCTGGAACCAAGACTTCCTACAGCAACTCTAACTATCTTCTGCTGGGCTACATCATCGAAAAAATCGTAGGTTTAAGCTATGCTGAAGTATTAAAAAACCGTGTTACCGCTCCTCTTCAACTCAACAACACCTATTATGGCGGGCCTATTGACTTGGCAAAGTTTGAAAGCAATTCATACAAATATGAAGGTGGCAATTACGTTCCCGAAACTATAACTGACATGTCGATTCCGCACGGAGCTGGAGCCATTGTTTCAAATCCTGAAGACCTGACCCGGTTCTTCGAAGGCCTGTTCCAAGGCCATTTGGTGAGCAACAGCAGTTTAAAAGATATGACTACAATTCCGGAAAGAATTGGAAGCGGATTGTTTGTTTTTCCTTTTTATACCCACAAAGGTTATGGCCACACAGGTGGGATTGATGGATTTAGATCTATTGCTACCTATTTTCCTGATGACAGTCTCTCTATCGCCACCTGCAGCAATGGTGCCAACTATTCGCCAAATGAACTTCTGATTGGGATTCTGAGCTGCTACTACGGCCAGGATTTTGAATTGCCAGTTTTCACAACAATCGCTATAGATACTACAGTCCTCAACCAATACAGAGGTGTATACTCCAAAGTTGACTTTCCACTTAAAATCACTGTTTCTGTAGTCGATGGCAAACTAACTGCGCAGGCTACAGGCCAGTCTCCCTTTCCACTTGAGGCAGTGACACAAACAGAGTTCAAGTTTGACCAGGCTGGCATCCGGATCCATTTTCATGAAAACGGGCTTGTGATCAAACAAGGTGGCATGGACATCAGCATGCAACGCGAAAACGAATAGCGAAGATCACTCCTCTGTTAAAAAACGACCCAATGGCTGTCTGGATTTCAACTGGCAGCCATTTTTGCGTTCAGTAATTTATATAGATTCTAAATTAAAAAACCACCTGCATCTTCTTGTTTGTCTTAACTTTACGTCGGTATTTAGACTTGTCCTAAATATGTAAGACTGCCATGTATTCCTGTTAATATCTATACATTTGCATATATCAATCTGTTGCAAATGAAATTACGCAATTTATTGATCTTTAGCATTTTATAATTTATTGCATTTTGATATTTCATTCTTGGATAAATCATAGCACAACATGAAAAATTTCACCACAGCGATCACCTTTTTTCTGGCTATCATCGCGCCGCTAGTTATTGTTACAGTGGCTCTGAGGCAGCCAAAGGATGATCATCAGTTGCTCGAGCAATTGAAAGCAAAGTACCCCATCGAGCATAAATCGGGGGTCGATCACAGCAAGATGGCCATTTTGCAGCAGGATTTCACCAATCCGCATGAGATGACCGCCGCTTGTCTGAGTTGCCATACCGAACGCGGCACAGAGTTGCTTCACAGCGCCCACTTTACCTGGGAACGCGAAGCTTATATCCCGGGTCGCGGAATTACTTATCTGGGCAAGAAAAACCTGCTGAACAACTTTTGTACAGGCATCCAGTCAAACGAAGGAAGCTGCACAAAGTGCCATGCGGGTTATGGTTGGGCTGATAAAAATTTCGATTTCGAAAATCCTTACAACATCGATTGTATTGTTTGTCACGACAACACCGGCACCTATAAGAAAGCCAGCGGTGGCGCAGGCTATCCGGTTATGGGACCTGATGGACCCGACTTCAAAAAAATTCTTGGGAGCATGAGTCTTCCCAAATCGGAAAACTGCGGCTCATGCCACTTTACCGGTGGCGGCGGTAATAATGTCAAGCATGGCGATCTGGAAATGGCCCTGTTAACAGCTGGTCGCGATGTTGATGTGCATATGGGCGTTGATGGCGAACACATGAACTGTGTTGATTGCCACACTGCCGAAAATCATGTGATGAAAGGCAGATATTATGGTGTTAGCTCAACCGACAGTCAACGGCTCAATTGTTCTGACTGCCACACTGAGTTTCCACATCAGAAATCTATCCTCAACGAACACTCCATTAAAGTTGCCTGCCAAACCTGTCACATTCCGGTTTACGCCAAAGTAAACCCCACAAAAATGTACTGGGACTGGTCGACAGCCACCCGTAAAAAAGACGGAAAAGGCTTTGAGGTGAAAGATGCCGAAGGCAATATCACATACGCCTCTATCAAAGGAGATTTCGTTTGGCAAAAAATGGTAAAACCTGAATATGCCTGGTTTAACGGCACGGCAGATCACCATTTAATAACCGACAAGGTTGACACCACACAACCCTATTTAAAAATCAACACCTTAATGGGTGAATATCGAGACAAAAAGAGCAAAATCATTCCCATTAAAGTGCACCGCGGGCGTCAACCTTACGACACCGAAAACCTGACCGTCATCCAGACAAAACTGTGGGACAAGGAAAAAGGAAAAGGAGCACTCTGGCTCGATCTGGAATGGGAAAAAGCTATTGAAGAAGGCATGGCTTATGTGGGCCTCCCCTACAGTGGCAAGCACGATTTCATTAAAACCGAAATGTATCTCCCGATCAACCATATGGTTTCGCAGGCCAGCGAAGCAGTGAGCTGCAAAGAATGCCACACCCGCAGCAATGGCCGTTTGGCTGCACTTACCGATTTCTATATGCCGGGCCGCGATCACAACTCACTGCTTGACCTGAGTGGACGCCTTTTGTTGATTTTATCAATTCTGGGTGTAGTAGTTCACACGGTAATCCGCATTGTTTCGGCACGCAAACACAAAATGTCTCACACAAATTAATTCAGAAATCATGAGTACATCTCACAAAGCATACGTTTACAAAGGATTTGAGCGCTTCTGGCACTGGAATCAGTCGTTACTGATTTTCATTCTCGCGCTGACCGGTTTCGAAATCCACAGCTCTTACGAGCTATTCGGTTTTGAAACAGCTGTTGATCTTCACAACAAGGCCGCCTGGGCCTTTATCATCCTGATCGTTTTTGCCATTTTTTGGCATTTTACAACAGGAGAATGGAAACAGTATATTCCAACGACGAAAAACCTGCGTGCACAGGCCGAATTTTATCTTTTTGGTATTTTCCGAAATGCGCCCCACCCATCCAAAAAAACCGTTATCAGCAAATTAAATCCTTTGCAGCGACTGGTTTATCTTGGATTGAAAATACTGGTGATTCCGGTAATGGTTGTGTCAGGCTTGCTGTTTATGTTTTACCGTTATCCACAAGACGGCGGCATTTCCATCATCAACATCGACAACCTTGAAATCATTGCCATGGTACACACACTGGGCGCGTTTTTATTGCTCGCCTTTATCATCGTACACTTATACCTCATAACAACAGGTCATACCGTAACTTCCAATCTGAAAGCCATGATCACTGGCTGGGAAGACCTTGAGGATGAAGATGAAACCACAGAAATTAATATTGAAAACCCTAAGCCACAAAGCAATGCTTAAATTACAGCGTAAAATAAATTATTGGAGCATCCTGCTGCTGCTGTTGATTTTTGTTGCCAATGCATGCACCAAATCGACCCAACAGCAAGAAAAAGCTCAGACTGCAGTTGCTGATGAGTCGGCTGCACTTTTGGAATTCTTCGTGCAAAACGGCGACTACGTCAACAGCCCGCTGGCACCTGCAATCATTGCTGCCGGAGATGTTTACAACAACCGCGACAAAAACATCCTGGTGATCGACTTGCGTAGCATCGAGCAATTTGATGCCGGGCACATTGAAAATGCTGTTCATGTTGATCCTGCAAATGTGTACGATTACTTTACCAACACCATCGATCCTCCTGCTTTCGAACAGATCGTGTTTGTTTGCGCCAAGGGACAGGTTTCATCATATGTATCAGGTATTATGCGACTACTTGGATACGACAACACCTACTCCATGCGGTTTGGCATGAGCAGCTGGAACAAAGAGCTGGCTCAAAGCGGATGGGATAAGTCGATCGGTAACGAAATGGAAGGAAAAATGGAGTTTACCGAAGTGAAGAAACACGAAAAAACCCATTTACCAAAAATTGAAACCGGAGGAAGCAGTGGTTTAGAAATAGCAAACCTGAGAGCACAGGAATTGCTCAATGTGAATCAAACAGATTTCCTCATTGGCTTTCAAGATATTATTGAAAATCCTGGTAAATATTACACCATCAGTTATTTCAGTGAAGAAGAATACAAAGAACTGGGACATCTTCCTGGAGTTGCTCAGTATACACCACGTGAGTCATTGTCGGAAAAAACTGATTTATTGACATTGCCAACCGATCAGCCTGTTGCCGTTTATTGCAATACCGGACAGCAAAGTGCAACAGTGGCTGCTTATCTGCGTATGCTTGGCTACGAGGCCTATTCAGTTAAATTTGGCGCCAACAGCTTCATATACGACAGTATGCGTAAAAATGCCAAGCTAGCCGGACACTATTGGTCAGAAATTCATCAAAATAATTTGCCACTCGAAAGCGGTTCACAGTCTGCAGCACCTGCAAATGCTGGTGCTACTGAAATTAAATCGGTTCAGGGAGGCTGCTAAAAAATTAACATCATGGAACAAAAACCTAAACCTTATATGAATCCATACCTCGCAGGTTTTCTGTTGGGATTGGTATTGTTATCGGCCTTTTTTATTACGGGTCGTGGTCTTGGCGCCAGTGGTGCAGCCAAGAGTGTCGTCATCGAAACGATCGGTAGCGTAGCTCCTGATTATGCTGCCGAACATCCTTTTTACAAATCTTTCTTCGCTACCGGTGACGGTCGGCCAATGAAAAACTGGCTGGTTTACCTTACACTTGGTGTGTTGGGTGGAGCATTCTTCTCCGGTTTTATGTCGGGGCGTGCTGGTTTTAAAATCGACAAAGGGCCCAGAATCAGCAATGGCACGCGTTTGTTGTTTGCATCAATCGGAGGCTTTTTGTTTGGCGTGGGTGCTCAGTTTGGCCGTGGTTGCACCAGTGGTGCAGCACTGAGCGGTATGGCAGTTTTGTCGAGTGCCGGCTTCCTGACCATGATGGCTATTTTTGGGACAGGATACATTGTAGCCTATTTTTTCAGAAAACTTTGGATTAACGCTTAAAACCGAAAGATATGGGACCACTTATTCCACTAGGATTTATCAACCCCGACCTCAGTCTGTTCTTTGCTTTTGTCATCGGACTTGGATTCGGATATGTACTTGAACAGGGAGGTTTTTCCAACTCCCGTAAACTGGCCGGTGTATTTTACGGTTACGACTTTGTTGTATTGCGTGTATTTTTCACTGCTGCTATCACTGCTGCACTTGGCTTACAGCTTTTTGCATACATGGGATGGGTCGAGCTTGATCTGTTGTATGTTAACCCCACGTTCTTATGGTCGGCCATCGTTGGTGGCGCCATCATGGGTGTCGGATTTATCACCGGCGGTTTTTGTCCGGGCACCAGCATGGTAGCGGCTATCATAGGTAAAATTGACGCCATGTTCTTTATCATCGGGATGATGCTGGGGATTTTCTTCTTTGGCTCTCTGTACGATACGTTCAAACCGCTGTACACCAGTTTCGATTTTGGTAGTATCTACGTTTACGATACACTGGGTATCAGCCGCGAGTGGTTCGTGTTCTTCCTGGTAGTTATCGCACTCGCAGCCTTCATCATTACCCGCAAAATTGAAGACAATATCAATGGCGTCAAAGGCACGCCAGGTTTGTTATTTCACAAATCATACACCGGTCCGGTGGCGCTGATGCTCGGACTTGCTGTTTTGCTGCTGCTTTTGCCTTCGAGCCCAAAAGCAAAGTGGTATGAAGAAGATGCACAGCAGCTACTTGCTGAGGCCGCGAGTGAAAGTCATTACGCTCCTTCCGACGAAATAGCCTACAAGCTTTTGCACCCGAAAGAAAACGATTTGTTGCTGATTGATGTACGGCCTGAAACTTCATTTGCAGCTTTCAGCTTCCCCGGATCCATTAACATCCCTCTGAACAAGTTGCTTGAACCTCAATATGACAAGGCACTCTTCGAAGCCGGCAAACCGATTGTTTTCTATAGTTATGCCTCTACGGATGCCGATCAGGCCTGGTTGCTGATGCGCCGCGCCGGACTTAAAGATGCACGCGTTCTTAAAGATGGTTTGAATGGCTTTTTCGAAGTGCTTTTTGCTGAAAAACATGAAACAAACAGCCTTGACGAGATGCAGCAATTTGATGTCCGTTTCCGCGAAAGAGCGATGGAAGCTTTTAAAACCGGTGAAGCCGCAGAAAAAATGAATCCAAAAGGCAGTCCAGTTAAAACTATTGTCGAAATTCAACCACCTGCTGCCGGTAAAGGCGGGTGCTAACCATTAAACTGACAAACAATGGAAAATTTAAATGATAAAATGTTGACCAATGCTGCGTTGTTGTTTGTGTTGGTAATTCTTGCCGTAATATTGATACAATGGGGAATGGCCCCATCCTATGCCCTTACCAATCAGCAGGTTCAGGAAACGGTTACAAATAAAGATAAACTGATCCTGCCTTATCAGCTCAACGAAATGATTTCAAGCAATCAGCTTGACGCTTATACCGTAGTCGATCTGCGTGAGAAGGCTGAGCCAATTGGTGCATTTAAAAAGGTAATCAACGTTCCTTTTGCCAATTTGCTTAGCAAAGCTTCACTCAAACAATTAAACAATGAGGAATCTTTGCTGCTGATGGGTGACAGCGAATCGCAGGCCATGATGGCCATGAACCTGTTGAGTGCAAAAGGCTTTAAGAATGTCTTTGTACTGTCAAATGATGCCGATTTTATCCAAAACAATGTGCTGACCGGTTTTAAGCCTGCAAATGCTGATACACGGAGTGAAAAAGCCCGATTCGCATACCCACGCTTTTTTAAAAATGAAGCGGTTGGTGGAACGAAAGGAACTGCTGCACCCACAATACCAAGCGGAACAGTTGTTGTAAAAGCAGCAGGTGGCTGCTAATTCACTTTCAAAATATCATAAAAAGGAGGCTCCAAAAATGGGCCTCCTTTTTTTTTACGATAGCTGATTTGATAGAATTAAAATGGTCAAAATCCAAAATCAATCATCCGACATTTCACTCAGTTTCTTTCTATAAGTAGAAAATACATTTGCACGTGAAACATAGCCCAGGTATAAACCGTCCTTAACAACAGGAATATTGTATTTGCCCGATCCCTGAAACTTCTTCACCACTTCTTCCATCGATTCTTCAGGATCGATGACATATGAGGGCATGACCATCATGTTTTCCACAACAGTTTCATATAAATCGGTATCGAACATGATGTTACGCACATCATCGAGCAGGATATGACCATAAAACCTGCGATCCTCATCAACAATAGGAAAGATGTTTCGTTTGGACCTTGCAATTAACTTGACCAGTTCTCCCAACGTAGATCCCGGCCTCACTTCGGTGAAGTTGGTTTCAACCAGACCCTGCACATTCATTAGACTCAAAATGCTTCTGTCTTTATTGTGTGTCAATAATTCGCCACGTTGGGCAAGCTGGTAAGTATAAACTGAATTGGGCGAAAATATTTTGGCAGTGGCAAAAGAAATCGTTGCCACAATCATCAAGGGAACAAAAAGTGCATAACCGTTGGTAATTTCTGCAATCAGAAAAATTCCTGTTAGTGGAGCATGCAATATGCCTGCTATCATACCTGCCATACCCACCAAAGCAAACTTACCGGGATTTAGCGATCCCAAACCCAACTGATTGGTCGTAATCGCGAAAAACAAGCCCGTAAAAGCTCCCATAAACAAGGCAGGCGCAAAAATACCGCCCACACCCCCTGCGCCGAAAGTGAAAGATGTGGCAAATGCCTTGATCAGAATCACGGCTAAAAACAGCAGGAAGATTACCCAGCCTATGTCTTTGTAATCGTAAAATATACTGTTGTTAAACAGTGCGCTGTAATCACCCTGCAAGCTCTCATTGATGGCCTCATAACCTTCGCCATAGAGTGCCGGGAACAAGAAAATCAACAACCCAAGCACAGAACTACCAATGAGAAAACGTGTCCATATATTCTGAAAGCGTTTGAAAAACTTCTCTGTCAGGATATAAACCTTTGTAAAATAGCTAGACAAAAGACCAGCTACTACGCCAAGTGCCAGGTAATAAAGTGTATTTGAAGGAATAAATGGCTCGTGAAGCTCGATGTTATACATCACAGCCTGACCTAGCATGAAATAAGAAGTAAGCACGGCAGTTAGCGTGGCAATTAGCAAGGGAATCAGTGATGCCATCGACAGGTCAATCATGATAACTTCCATAGCAAAAACAATTCCGGCGATCGGCGACTGGAAAATCGCGGCCAACGCAGCTGCACTGGCCAGACTAATCATAAGCGCAATCTGCTTAAAGTTGAGCCGCAGTAGTTGCCCAATATTCGACCCGACTGCTGCTCCGGTTGACACCGTAGGGCCTTCGAGCCCGACCGAACCACCAAAGCCAACTGTAAAAGCACTGCTCACGATAGCAGAATACACATTGTGCCGCTTAATAATCCCGTTTTTACGCGAAATAGCGTACAAAACACCCGGAATACCATGCCCAACATCTTCGTGGATGATATACCGCATGAAAAGCACCGCCAGCAAAATACCTACAGCCGGATAAACAAAGTACATGTAGTTTTCGTACTGGCTGGCAAACTGACTGGTGAGAAGCTCTTTGATCAGGTGGGAAGCATTCTTGATGATGATGGCAGCCAAAGCTCCAAAAAACCCGGCAACCACACTCAATATGTAAATATACTGTTTGTCGCTGAGGTTGCTTATCCTCCATTTATGGTACCTTCGAAACCAACGATCTCTTCTGGACATAGCTTTATTGCCTGTTTACGAGGCGCAAAAGTACATAATTGTTGACTACTTATGGAGTTAGATTTAAGGTTTTTGGTAATTTGTCGAGTATCTAAGCGCCGAGAATCTCTATTGCTGGCGATCCGATTTGTTAAAACATCTTACCTTCGCAGGCAAAACACAGCATGAAGATCATTAGCTATAACGTCAATGGCATCCGCGCTGCCATCAATAAAGATTTCTTGGGATGGCTTTCGGCCGCATCGCCCGATGTAATTTGTTTGCAAGAGATTAAGGCCCAGCACGATCAAATCCCACTTCTCGATTTTGAATCACTCGGTTATCATCATTTTTGGTTCCCTGCACAGAAAAAAGGATACAGTGGCGTGGCAATCCTGTCCAAAAAACAACCTGACCATGTTGAGTATGGCATGGAAATTCCACAATATGATCAGGAGGGTAGGTTTTTGCGTGCCGACTTTGGCGATCTTTCGGTAGTAAGTGTCTATCATCCATCAGGCAGCAGCGGCGAGGAGCGTCAGGCCTTTAAAATGCAATGGCTTACAGATTTTCAACAATATGTACATCAACTCAGGGAACAACGCCCTCAGCTCGTTATTTCAGGTGACTATAACATCTGCCACCAGGCTATTGACATCCACGATCCGGTGCGCAATGCCACCGTATCAGGTTTTCTTCCTGAAGAAAGGGCCTGGATGACCGAATTTCTGCAATCAGGTTTTGTCGATACTTTTCGCACACTCAACAGCGAACCGCATCATTACAGTTGGTGGAGCTACCGTGCAAATGCCAGAGCCAATAATAAGGGTTGGCGGATTGATTATCATATGATCACCGAAAATCTGAAACCAAGGCTCCAAGCAGCACGCATCCTGCCGGAAGCCAAACATTCCGACCATTGCCCGGTGGTTGTGGAGCTTGAAGATTAAGAAAAAACGCTGTATGTTTCGACAAAACCTACACACCCACAGCCTTTTCTCTGACGGAAAAGCTACTCCTGAAGCAGTAGTGAAATCCGCCCTGGATCAAAATATCAGCTGCCTGGGGTTTTCAGATCATGCGCCTGTTCCATTCGAAAACAGCTTTTCAATCAAATCCGATCTGCTACCTGCCTATTGTGCCGAAATCAGAAGACTGCAGTTTGAATATGCTCAGCAAATCGACATTTTGTTGGCACTTGAAGTCGATTATATTCCTGGCTTGATGGAAAATTTCGGGGCAATTAAAACCGCATCAGCACTTGACTACATTATTGGATCAGTGCATCTTGTTGGACAAAATGACCCAGAAAACCTATGGTTTATTGATGGTCCGCTGGTTGAAACTTACGATGATGGCCTGGAGCGTTTTTTCGGCAACGACATCCAAAAAGCTGTTTCCGCTTTTTATCGGCAAACCAACCAAATGATTGAAAACGAGACTTTTGAAGTGATTGGCCACTTCGATAAAATTAAGATGCATAATCAAAACCGCTTTTTTACAGAAGATGAAAAGTGGTATCAAAAACTGGTATTTGAAACCCTGGAACTCATCAAGGCCCATGACCTCATCGTAGAAGTGAATACGCGTGGCCTGTATAAAAAAAGGGCTCAAGATTTCTTTCCTTCTACCTGGATACTGAAAGAACTGTCAAAGATGGATATTCCGGTAATTGTGAGTTCGGATGCTCACAAACCCGATGAGTTACAACTTCTTTTTGCTGAAGCTCATCAGGCTTTACTCGCCACGGGGCACAAAAAAACCATGCGATTTACACAAGGAAAATGGCATGGTTTTGCAATTGCTTGATATAATCTTATTTAGGGTCGTAAGCCCATTTGAGCCAGATAGATCCCCAGGTAAAGCCACCTCCAAAAGCAGCCAATACCACATTATCGCCTTTTCGTAGCTGATTTTCCCACTCCCAGAGGCACAAGGGCAATGTACCACTTGTGGTATTGCCATAGCGCTCAATGTTGATCATTACCTGGTTTTTGTTGATTCCCATGCGGCGGGCAGTAGCTTCAATGATGCGCATATTGGCCTGATGGGGCACCAACCAGGCAATATCTTCCGATTTAAGCTGATTTTTTTCCATAATGGCCACTGCAACATCTGCCATATTGGTAACAGCAAATTTGAACACGGCCTGGCCTTCCTGATAAATGAAATGCTGGCGGGCATCAATTGTTTCGTGCGAAGGCGGATTGGCTGATCCACCTGCCTTCATATGAAGATGAGGCATGCCAGAACCATCCGTATGCATAATGGCATCCATCACACCCACCTCCTCATCAGTTGGTTCCATCAGAAGAGCGCCGCCACCATCGCCGAAAATAACGCAAGTAGAACGATCGGTATAATCCACGATCGACGACATCTTATCAGCACCAACCACAATCACTTTTTTGTGGGATCCGCTTTCGATAAATTTAGAAGCCGTAACAATGGCATACAATAAGCCCGAACAGGCAGCATTCATATCGAAACTAAAGGCATTCTTGATGCCACATTTATCGCTGATGATGTTGGCTGTTGCCGGAAAAAGCATGTCGGGAGTAACGGTTGCGCAAATCAGCATATCAACCTCTTCTGGTTTTGTGCCGGTTTTTTCGAGCAATCCCTTTACAGCTTCGGCACCAATCACCGAAGTGCCATTGCCCTGGCCCTGCAAAATGTGTCTTGTTTTAATTCCAGTGCGGGTTGTAATCCACTCATCAGTGGTATCCACCATTTTTTCCAGCTCCTGGTTTGTGAGCTGATAATCCGGAACCCAGCCATGAATACCTGTGATTGCAGCGTGTATTTTGGTCATTTAATTCAAGATTTTAGCAAAACTCTTTATTTGTTTTAGTTTCCATAGCTGCCTATGGCCATTTTAATCTTTTCGTGCAGCCGTGAGGAGGATACATCACGCAGCATCAACATCATGTTTTTGATGGCCAAAGCGCTACTGATTCCATGTCCAATAACAACCGAGCCGTTGATACCTACAATCGGGCTTCCTCCTACATGTTCATAATTGAAGCGTTCGAAATACTCATCAAGTAAACCTCTTTTTTCCATCAAGCGGTACATGGCTTGTATTTGTTTGATGACCACGTTCCCCGTAAATCCATCGCAGATGACCACATCGGCTTTGTCGCCAAAAAGATCGCGACCTTCCACATTTCCAATGAAATTATAGTCGGTTGTATCTTTCATCAGCAAAAATGTTGACTGTACCAAAAGGTTTCCTTTTTTTTCCTCGGTGCCAATATTCAGCAGCCCAACTTTGGGCATTTGAATATTCAAGACGTGCTCCGCATAGAGCGATCCAAGAATTCCATATTGATACAACACATCCGACTTGGCATCGGGGTTTGTTCCTACGTCTAAGATAACGGTATGACCACCATTAACTTTGGGGATAAGTACAACACTCGAGGGTCTGATTACTCCTGGTATGGTGTTGATGGCGTATACCGAGCCAACCATCATTGCTCCACTATTACCCGCACTTGCAAAACCGTCGATTCGACCTGCCCGCATCCATTCAAAACCTTTCACGATTGACGAATTGCGCTTTGTCTGGAAAGCTTTTGTGGGCGAATCGCTCATGGTGATGACCTCGGGAGCATGGACAATTTCAATCTGTTCTGAATGTAATAATGAAGGATCAATCTGATCGCGAATAAGGGAATCCTCGCCAAAAAGCACAACGACATCCTCATTGTTTAGGGCAGGCAATAACAATTTCAGACCATTTAAAGTGGCCTGCGGGGCAAAATCTCCTCCTAAAACATCAAGACCTAGGCGCATGATGCTTTAAGTTTAGATCTTAAATACGTAAAGCGAGTCAACATTATGCTTTAGCGCCTTCCATCACCAGTTTACCTTTATAATACAGGTCGCCATCAACATAATAGGCTCTGTGGTAAACGTGAATGGCTCCGGTAACAGGACATTTGGCGAGATTGGGCATTTCTGCCTTGTAGTGGGTCCGTCTTTTGTCTCTTCTTGTTGTGGAGGTCTTTCTTTTTGGATGTGCCATTTTAAAATTTATTTAGCGTAATTTATATTCAATTATATGTTAAATGTGTCTTTATTCCTTGTCTTTCAGCTTTTTTAAAGCTTCCCAACGTGGATCAATCTCTTCAGGAGCCTGGTGCGCCTTGAGCAACTCTAGCACTTGTGGGTTACAAGTTGGCGATCCATGCTCGTCATCCGGGTGCACCCGCTTATACGGCAGCAAAAGTACAATGTATTCGTATAGCAAATGCCTGATGTCGAACAGATGTTGATCTTTCGTAATTACAAGAACGTCTTCCGACTCTTCCAGATATTCTTCACCATACTTGATGAACAGTTCATTGGTGCCTTCTATTCCGATATCAAAAGCATCGGCGCAACGGTCGCAGGGTACTTCCAGAGTGCCATCAATATCAAAATGAAAATGCAACATATTTTCCTGCTTATCAATTTCGAGTCCAACTTTCACCTTACCTTGCGTAACTTCTGCATACGACAGGTCGGCAAAAAACGCCTCTCCAATCTCGAAATCGAAGTGGTGCTTCCCTAGAGACATGCCGGCAATAGGCAAAATGTATTCCTGAAAGGCTTTCACTATTAAGCAGTTAAAAATCGGGCGGCAAAGATAGTTATTAATATTTTGTTGTACAAATTATTGTTGATGACATCTTGCAGCTTCTTTTAAAAATTAACACAGTTATCAACATGAAAAAAAGCTTGTTATTTTTTTAACAAACGTTTGAAATCTTTACCTTTGCCAGCGAAAAATTATTTTAAATCAAACACCCGGCAAGAAGCCGAATACAATTCGTTAACAGGCAGTTGTCTAAAGGTGTTGAAAGTACAAACCAAAAAATATTTACCATCATGATGTGGATGAATAAAATGATTGCCGGCATGCTCCCTTATATGCCAAAGAATTTTGTGTGGTTGTTTTCTAAACGGTATATCGCTGGCAAAACCATTGAAGATGCCATTGGTGTGTGCAAGCAGCTCAACGATGAAGGAATGATGGTTACGGTAGACCTTTTGGGCGAGTTTATCACCGAACTGCACCAGGCCGAAGACAACAAAAATCAGTATCTGAGTATCATCGAAAACATCCAGGCAAGTGGCGTAAACGGGAACTACTCCCTCAAACCTACCATGTTCGGATTGCTCATCGACAAAGATGTTGCTTACCAGTACATCCGCGAAATCGTTGCCAAAGCAGCTTCATTCAATAATTTTGTACGCGTCGATATGGAAGACTCGCAATGTGTTGATCTCGAAATTGAGCTTTTCCGCAAGCTCAAAGCAGAATTCCCGAAAAATGTGGGGCTTGTGTTGCAGGCTTATCTGCGACGTACACTGAAAGACATCGAAAATATGCTTGATCTCAACACCAAAGAAATCCCGGTTAACTATAGATTATGTAAAGGTATTTATGTTGAGCCAGAGAAAATTGCGTACAAAAAATACCTCGAAATCAACAAGCATTTTCTTGAAGATCTTGAGTTTATGTTCAAGAATAAAATTTACGCAGCCATTGCAACTCACGACAAGCCATTGGTTGAAGGCGCCTATGCTTTGATTGAAAAATACAAGGTTCCAAAGGAAATGTATGAGTTTCAGATGTTGTACGGTGTAACACCACAACTTCGTACAAGTATTGTTGAAGCCGGACACCGTTTGCGGGTTTATGTTCCGTACGGCGAACAATGGTTTGCATATTCTACCAGGCGTCTAAAAGAAAATCCAGGCATGGCCATGGAAATCATTAAAGCGCTGTTTGTCAGAGGATAATAAACACCTAGAAATCGACAGAACCTTTGTTTTTTGGTGCCATTTTGTATACTTTTTCGACGTAACAGACTGGTATTGTATGGTTGTGCCTGTTCCAAAATTGAATTTGATGCTAATTTTTATTACCTTTGCACATATTTTTAGCTAGGGGAAATCAAAAAAAACACAATGGAAAAAGCAAGGGTTCTTTTTGTTGAGCAGGCAATCATGCCATATCTTAGAGAAACCCAAATGAGCAGAATTGGCCGCTATCTGCCTCAGGGAATTCAGGAAAAGGGAAAAGAAATCAGAACATTCATGCCGCGGTTTGGCAATATCAACGAGCGCCGAAACCAACTTCACGAAGTGATTCGTTTATCAGGTATGAACCTGATTATCAGCGATACAGATCACCCGCTCATCATCAAGGTAGCATCGATTCAGCAAGCCCGGATGCAGATTTATTTCATTGATAACGAAGATTTCTTCCACCGCAAGTTTACCATTCGCGATAAAGCTTCCAAGTTTTATGAAGACAATGACGAGCGCAGCGTTTTCTTTTCGAGAGGAGTGCTCGAAACGGTAAAGAAACTCGGTTGGGCACCCGATATTGTGCATTGTCACGGATGGATGTCGGCTTTAGTTCCATTGTACGTTAAAAGAGCTTATAAAGACAATCCGCTATTTTCGGATGCAAAAGTCGTTTATTCAGTTTATGACGATGATTTCAAAGAAGTTTTTCGTGAAGGATTTGATAAAAAACTGAAATTACCCGGTATTACGCCAAAAGACCTTAAATACTATAAAGAGCCAAACTACGTTAACCTTACCAAAGCAGCTATTGACTATGCTGACGCAATCATTATTGGCTCTGAAAAACTTAATCCGGCGATTAAGGATCATATCGCCGAATTGAAAAAACCAGTTCTTCCTTTCCAGACTAAGGAAGCCTATATTGATGCGTACAATGATTTTTATGATACGCTGCTCGGAAAGAAGTAATAAAACTTTAATTGTTGACCAGGCTTTGAAAAAAATACTTTCACTTAAATGGTGCAGACATTTCTGCATTGTTTTGATGCTATTTGGCACGTTTTCTTGCAATAAAAACCCCGAAAAAATTGGAGATAATCTTCAACCTGACAGAAATCAGATCCACCTGATCAAGACTGACACCACAACCATTGTGGCGTATAGCGTTGTCGATGACTCAATACGCACCGATGAAGCCAGCAATATGCTGTTGGGCAGCATCAAAGATCCTATCTTCGGTACCGTTGTCGCAGGTTTTTATACACAGGTCAGACTGTCGACCAACGGACATAGTTTTGGCGACAATCCCCAGCTCGATTCACTCGTGTTGCAACTGGCTTATTCCAATTACTATGGCGATACTACAACCCAGCAAACCATTCAGGTTTACGAGCTGGAAGAAGACTTGAACATCGATTCGGCCTATTACTCCAATTTCTCGAAACAAACTGGCAGTTTTGATTTTGCCAATTATAATTTTTACCCACATCCCAAGTCACCATTTATTTTTGGAGAAGACACCCTCGCCCCAGCCATTCGTGTGAGGCTGAGTGATATATCAGCCGATTTAGGCAACAAAATACTCCAGATTCCTGATTCGGAGCTCGACTCAAACACCAACTTTAAAGAAGCCTTCAAGGGCTTATTTATCACCGCACAGGCGACGGCTTCTGATGGATCCATTTCTTATTTCAACCTTCCAACCGCCTTAACCCGATTGTCGATTTATTACAGCAACGACACAGACGATTCTTTGCGTTACGATTTTTACATGACATCGACTGAAGCACGTTACAACCGTTACCAACATTTTGGCTATCAGGATGCCAGCCAGGCTTTTAAATCGCAGGTAGTTGACAAAGACACTTTGCTTGGTCAGCAAAACCTTTACGTGCAAGCCATGGGAGGTATCAAAACCAAATTGCGTTTTCCCAATCTGGTTACCATGAAGAATACTGTCGGAGAAAACCTTATCATCAACGAAGCCAAGCTTATCTTCAGCAGTAACAACGACGACGAAAGCTTTACGCCACCTTCGCAGGTAGCCCTTCTGAAAGACAATGGTTCAGGAGGCTATGAAGTGCTGCCCGATCAATTTGAAGGAGATGCCTATTTTGGTGGTTTGTATAAAAAGTCCGTCAAAGAATACCAGTTCCGAATTACCCGCTATGTGCAAGACATGGTTTTGCGTGGTGAAGAGCGTGATGATTTTGGCCTTTACATGATCGTCTACGGTGCATCGGCCAAAGCAGACAGGTGGGTTTTTAATGGCACAAGCCCAACTGCTGACACACTAAAACCACTCCGTCTTGAACTAACTTATTCTGTAGTTGACAGTCAATGAACCAAATAAATTTGATTTTTCAATCATCTGTACTTACTTTTGTTTGACAACTATACTTGAAACAACCTATCTGCCTGAACAACAAAAAAACAATACCTGATTTAATATGTGTGGAATTGTAGCATATGTGGGGCCTAAAGAAGCCTACCCAATTTTAATTAGCGGCCTTCGTCGCCTCGAATACAGAGGTTATGACAGTGCCGGAATTGCTTTACTGAATGCCAAATTAAATGTTTACAAAACAAAAGGTAAGGTATCTGATCTTGAAGATTTTGTTAAAGATGTCGATCTTCACGGAACGATTGGCATTGCTCATACCCGCTGGGCCACGCATGGAGAACCCAACATCGTCAACGCACACCCGCACTATTCACAGAGCAAAAGCATCGCGCTGATTCACAACGGCATCATCGAAAATTATGCACCCCTACGCAGAGAACTGGAGCTTAGGGGATATAAATTTGAATCGAATACTGACACCGAAGTACTGACCAACCTCATTGAAGACATTAAAATTAATGAAGATGTCGACCTGTTTGAAGCTGTGCGTATTGCATTGAACCAGGTTATCGGTGCTTATGCCATTGTGGTGGTTGCCGCCAACGATCCCGACACCCTCATCGCTGCCCGAAAAGGTAGTCCGTTGGTGATTGGTATTGGAACAGATGAATATTTTGTAGCCTCCGATGCCACGCCTATCGTGGAGCATACCAAAAATGTAGTTTATCTTGATGACGAAGAGGTTGCACTCATTCACCGTAACAGCGATCTGAAGATCAAGACCATCAGAAACAAAGAAAAGACACCCTATATCCATGAGCTGGAAATGAACCTCAATGCCCTCGAAAAAGGAGGCTTTGAACATTTTATGCTCAAGGAAATTTACGAACAGCCCCATTCTATCCGCGACAGTATGCGCGGCAGGCTGCACGCCGATATCGGAACCATTTCGTTGGGTGGCATTATTGATTATGAACAAAAAATGATCAATGCCAGTCGCATCATCATAGTTGCTTGTGGTACATCATGGCACGCCGGTTTGGTTGGAGAATATTTGATTGAAGACCTGGCCCGCATCCCAGTTGAGGTAGAATATGCTTCTGAGTTCAGGTACAGAAACCCTGTCATCAACGAAAATGATGTGGTTATTGCCATCTCACAGTCCGGAGAAACCGCCGATACTTTGGCTGCCATTGAATTGGCAAAATCGAAAGGTGCTACAATTTTAGGTATTTGCAATGTGGTGGGCTCTTCAATTGCAAGGGCAACACATGCCGGAAGTTATACACATGCCGGACCAGAAATCGGAGTAGCTTCTACCAAAGCATTTACAGCACAGGTTACATTGCTCACCCTTGTGGCCTTGCGACTTGCACAATTGAAGGGAACCATTTCAAAATCGCGCTTCATGCAATTGCTTGCCGAAATGGAAAGCATCCCCGATAAAGTTGCCAAAACATTGAAGGGAAGCCAGAAAGTAATTGATATTGCCTCTAAATTTAAGGACGTGCGTAATTTTCTTTATCTGGGTAGGGGATACAACTTTCCGGTTGCACTGGAAGGCGCACTGAAGCTGAAAGAAATTTCCTACATCCATGCCGAAGGGTATCCTGCTGCAGAAATGAAACACGGACCTATTGCATTGATTGACGAAGAAATGCCAGTTGTAATCATTGCAACAAACAAAGGCACCTACGACAAAGTTGTAAGCAATATCCAGGAAGTAAAAGCAAGAAAAGGCGTTGTGATTGCTATTGTAACAGAAGGTGATACTGCCGTAAGAGGCATGTCGGACTACGTGATTGAGATACCCGAAACAGAAGAAATGTTTGTGCCTTTACTGGCCACGATCCCGCTGCAAAAGCTCTCGTACCACATCGCTGTCATGCGGGGTTGCAACGTTGATCAGCCGCGCAACCTGGCCAAATCGGTCACAGTTGAATAAAACATAAAAGCAGCGTTTCCGCTGCTTTTTTTATTGAGTTTATTTTGGTCTGGAATTATACTGATTTTCTGCCGTTTCCCAGTTAACAATTTTCCAAAAATCATCGATGTAGGCTGGCCTGCGGTTGCGTTTATCAATGTAATATGCATGCTCCCACACATCGCATGTGAGAATGGGTTGCAAACCGTTTCGCAGGGGATTACCTGCATTGCTCTCCTGAACTATCGAGAGTTTTCCACTTGTATCAGCAACAAGCCAGGCCCAACCGGCACCAAACAATGAGGCTGCAGCCATGCTGAATTTTTCCCTGAAAGTCTCAAAGTCACCAAAATCTCTGTTAATAGCCTCTGCCAGCTTACCGTACGCTTCGCCTCCGCCCTTGGGCGACAAGCAATTCCAATAAAACGTATGATTCCATACCTGTGCACCATTGTTAAAAATGCCTCCGTCGGCCATCTGAATGATTTTTTCGAGGCTGGCTCCTTCAAAAGCTGATCCAGGGATAAGCTTATTGAGGTTATTCACATAGGTTGCATGATGCTTACCGTAGTGGTATTCAAGGGTTTCTTTAGAAATAAAAGGTTCCAATGCGTCCAGCGCATAAGGAAGTTGAGGCAAGGCAAATGACATGACTATTTGTTTTAATTGGTAATACAGGCAAAGTTACTGTATGTATGAGCCAATATCAAGCAAAAAGATGAAGGATAAGCCTCTGTTTACAAATTACTCAGGGCATTTTATTCGCGTGGCGCGAGATGAGTTTCCAATGTTGATGCTCCCTGATATAAACTTCTGTAAACAAGAGTTTTGCGGTAAACTCCTTTCCATCGATTTTCCCATGAAAAACACCTGTGCCCGTTACAAGCCCTGTAGATTCGGCAAGTCGAACAGTTAATTCACCCAGCTCAACATCGAGGTAAACCAGTTTTCCTGACACAATATGCTCAATGACATCATCTTTCGATTCTATTAAACCATTTGAATGAATATACAACAGGCGGTTGTCGAGCAATTGACTTAGTGAATCCGTTTGCTTATCGATAAGCCATTCAAACTTGGATGCACAGAGCTTTTTCAGGAGCGATGACTCATTCTGCTGAGCCAGCAATGAATTGCCTAGCAAAAGAAATCCAAAGACAGTGAGAAGAAAATAATTCCATTTTGTTTTCATATTCGCATTGTTTTGGCCAAAAATAAGCTAAACGGGCGAAAAATCGGCTTTGTTAACAAAATGATGCTCAGCGATTGGTACGTTTCAGGTAATGAAAAGAATTTCCTGGTTCATGGTAACCAATTACTTCGCCAATGGCCTCGATGGAATGTTTAAGGCTGTCAGTGCTGAGATAGGGATCTTTATCGAGATTTGGCTTGTTATTATAGAGCTGATAATCAATTCTGTTAATAACAGGCGTTAGGTTTGGCATCACCACATTGGCCCCGGCCAGTAATCCCCTTTGTCGGCCCATCTGATCTGCCGTTTCCAGGGCTGTTGAAGCTGCAATGTTGATATCGGGCATCATCAACCGCAACAAAGCAATCATAAGCAGGCTTTTCTTAAACCTTTCTTCGAGAGGCCACAACTGATCGGCTTTTTCGAACAGTGGCGTATCAGCATGCTCTACATAGGGTCCCATACCTACCATGTCCACGTCGAGCGACTTAAAAAACAACAAATCATCAGCAAGATCAGCTGAAGTTTGACCTGGCAAACCAATCATGACGCCAGTGCCAACCTGAAAACCTGCTTCGCGTAAATCAGCCAAGGCCTGCAAACGGTTTTCATAAGCATGCAGATGATCCTGTGGATGTATTTGATAATAAAGCTGTTGGTTTGTAGTTTCGACTCTTAGCAAATAGCGATGAGCACCAGCTGCACGCCAGCGTTGATAAACTTTTTTGGGTTGTTCGCCACAAGATAATGTGATCGATAATTCGTGTTTTGTCAGCTTGTGGATGCTGCGCAACAGGTCTTCAATTAAATCGGCAAAGGTGCTGTTAGTTAGCTCTCCACTCTGAATCACCAGCGATCCAAAGCCGTTTTTCCAGGCAAATTGGGCCGCATCGAGCACCTCCTCCCTTGTAAGCGTATACCGATGTACTTTTGCGTTTCCGGCTCGTATGCCACAATAATAGCAGTTTTTGCCACATTTGTTCGAAAGCTCAATAAGTCCACGCAGATAAACTTTCCGGCCCACATGGATAGTCTTTACCTGAAGTGCACGCTCGAGTACCTTTTGCATATCTGTAGCAGAAACATCCAGAAGGGCAATCAAGTCGTCTTTGGTAAATTCGGTTTTATTCAGTAGGTCTGTTACCATCAATGCACTAAGGTTTTTCTGAATGGCTCAATCACACGGTCAAAAATTCCATTCACCCAGGCGATGGTCATACCATAATTTGAAACAGGAATATCGGCATCAATTGCCAGTTTCAACCTGTTGATCAACTGTTTGTGTGTAACAACACATCCTCCGCATTGAATCACAAGTTTGTAATTCCTCATATTGTCAATCTCCGACAAGCCGGCTACTACGTCGAAATGCAAATCCTTTTTTGTGAATTCACGTATCCATTTGGGTAATTTCATCCGTCCAATATCCTCGCAGCTGATCTGGTGCGAGCAAGATTCCAGAATAAGCACCCGGTCACCATCCTGTAGCTGAGAAATGGCAGGTGTTCCTTTGATATATTGTTGAAAATCGCCACGCATCCGTGCAAAAACGATGCTGAAACTTGTAAGCGGAACATCTTTGGGCACTATACTGTTAACGAATGCAAATGCCTGACTGTCTGTCACAACAAGCTGCGGACGAGGCATATTTTGTTCGAAATACTGTTTAAGGTGGGTTTCTTTAAGAACCACACAAATGCAGTCGTTGTCAAGCACATCGCGAATAGCCATTACCTGGGGTAAAATCATACGACCATCGGGTGCTTCGGAGTCGATGGGAGTTACCAGCAACACCACGCCATCGGGTTCAACAATACCGCCCAGCAAGGATGGTTTTTGGTAGGTTGTTTCGGGAATGGTCTTCTTGAGAGCCTCAATCAGGGTGTCGAGCAGTTGATCGTCAAGCGTATTGAAGTCAATCACCGGCACTTTACTAAATTCTGTGATTTTTTCCAGCGTAAGCGAATCGAGCGACTGCAAATCGCTCTTGTTGTGAACGATCAGGTAGGGGATGTTATATTCCTTAAACTGTTTGATGAGTTCCTTTTCATAAAAACCAAACTCATTGGCAGCAATCACCATGATGGCGCAATCAATGGTTTTGATAGCATCGTAGGTTTTGCTCACCCTTTTTTCGCCGAGTTCTCCTGTATCGTCAATTCCGGCCGTATCAACAATGATTGCAGGTCCGATACCGAATATTTCGATCGATTTCTTTACAGGGTCGGTGGTGGTTCCCGGCTGGTCAGAAACAATGGCCACTTGTTGTCTGGTCATCAGATTGATGATCGAACTCTTGCCGTTGTTTCGTCTGCCGAAAATACCAATATGTGGTTTGAGGTCTCTTCCTTTGCTCATGTGTAGTAGTTTGTTTTTAGAAATAGAGGTCGCGTTCGCCTTGTTTGATGCGCTCGATACGGCTTTGCACTTCCGTCACATATTGCTCATCGCCCAGTTGGTTCATGTTGCGGTCTATCACCCGCCAGCCTTTTTCGGCTGTTTCAGGTGTGGCATAATCCATGATATATTCAGCCAGGGTAAGCATAGCGTTGGGTGTGCAAAATTTCTTGATGAAACCCGGAACGCTGAATTCCATAAAATGCTGACCTGTACGTCCTTTTCGGTAACAGGCTGTACAGAATGAAGGCAGATAATCGCTATCGAGCAGCTCATCTATCACCTGGTTGAGCGTGCGGTCATCGTTGATTTTGAACTGTTCCTTGTTCAGGTTTTGATCGATATGCGGGTTTTCGGCATAAGCCCCAATTTCGAGTTTGGTACCTGCATCAATCTGAGAGCATCCAAACGCCAGTACTTCTTTTCTGATTTTTTCTGATTCACGCGCAGTGAGGATAAGTCCAGTATAAGGAACCGCCAGACGCAAAATCGCTACCAACCGCGTAAATTCAGCATCTGTTACAAAATATTTTGTGTCCAGGTCATACTCTGACGCATCCTGGATGCGCGGAAACGAAATGGTATGCGGGCCAACATTGTAACATGCCTCGAGGTGGTTTACATGACGCAGCAGCGAAAGCATTTCGAAACGCCAGTCGTAAAGGCCAAATAATGCACCTATACCCACATCGTCGATGCCTGCTTCCATGGCGCGGTCGAGGGCGGTGAGGCGGTAGTCGTAATCTGCTTTTTTACCCGATGGATGCACAATCTCGTAAGTTGGGTGATGATAGGTTTCCTGAAAAACCTGGTAAGTACCAATTCCGGAGGCATGAATCGTGCGGAAACCTTCAATATCGAAGGGCGCAGCATTGATATTTACCCGTCGGATTTCGCCGTTGTTTTTCTTCACCTCATAAACGGTGCGCACCGTATCTGCAATAAACTCTGCCGAATAGGCCTTGTGCTCGCCAAAAACCAATATCAATCGCTTTTGTCCATGCTCTTCGAGTGCCTTGACGTTCTCGATCAATTCATTTTTGGTCAGTGTTTTGCGCAAAGCATTTTTATTCGATGCCTTGAAGCCACAATAGCGGCAGTTGTTGCTGCAATAGTTGCCCACATAAAGCGGAGCAAAAAGAACAATGCGCTTGCCATAAACTCTCTCTTTCAGTTCACGGGCACCCTGCTTGATCAATTCAATCATTTCGGGGGTCTCCGCTTTAAGTAAAACAGCTGTTTCGGCCAGGCTCAATCGCTGTTTATTCAGTGACTTATCTACAATTGCTTTTACCAGGTCAATGTTTACTTCTGCCTTATTCAGGATCTCCCATATCTCGTCATCATCCAAAAAAGGTTGCATCGAGACGTCAGGAATACGGTATGTTTGGGGTGAAAATTTCACTTTAGTATTTGTTTGTTAATTAAAGTCGGGGCAAAGTTATGATGAAAGTGGTTCCCTTGTCGGGTTCACTTTCAACATTGATAGTACCATTGTATTGCTCAATCATTTTTTTGGTGATAGACAAACCCAGTCCGCTACCGGTAATTTCTTTGGTTTTGCTGTTTTTGATGCGCACAAAATCCTGAAAAATTTTACCCAAATCCTCTTCGCTCATGCCAATTCCGGTATCGGAAACCTTGATCGCGATATGGTCTTTTTGATCCATTAATTCTACATTGACTTTTCCGCCCTCTCGGTTGTATTTTACCGCGTTCGAGATCAAATTATTGAAAATAATCTCCATTTCATCAGGATCGGCCAGTAAATGCACATCGCCTTCAACCACCTGTTTGATCTTGACAGAGCGTTGAATAGCGTATGGTTCCATGGTGTCCATGGCCATTTTCACCACATCTTTCAGGTTGATTTCGCGCAATTTTCGCTCTTTCTTACCCGATTCCATTTTGGTGAGGTCGAGCAAATCCATGATGAGGTTGCGCATTCCTTTGAGTCGGATCAACGACCTTTCGATCATGCTTTCGTAATCGTCTACTTTATCGCCAAATTGCTTTTCCTGCATCATTTTCAGGTAGCCTTCGACGGCGTTGAGTGGCGACTTAAGCTCATGTGACAATACCGAAAGAAACTGGAAGCGAATCTGCTTGCCCTCTTCCTGCATTTTTCGGGTCATCCGTTTCAAAAACAAGTGCTTGGTCACATTTTCAATGGTCGACCTGAGCTCTTGTGGCGTAAACGGTTTGGGCATAAAGGTATACGCACCAAAACGCGTTGCCTTGATGGCCAGATCGAGCGAGGCGTAGCTCGTAATCATCATCACAGCCAGGTCAAACTGCTTTTTGGTGATGTATTCGAGCACCTCAATCCCGTCCATTCCGGGGAGTTTATTGTCGAGCAGCACCACATCAATGGGTCTGCTGTCGAGTATCTCGACTGCTTTCTCACCTGTTTCGGCCTCTACCAGGTCGAATTCAAAATCCTCATCCATAAACGGATAACCCACGGTGTAGTTCGACAGGATTCTACATATTCCGGATCTGATACCCGGTTCATCGTCAACGACCAATACGTGCAGTTTTGCCATTTTAGTTGAGTGTATAATTTGATTTAGCCAGCCCTTTTACAAGCGCAGTAGTTTGTTAATTTCGCGGTGAAGCTGATCAATTCGGATACCTTTTTCAAGGTATAGATCTGCCTTGATCCAATGGCGGTCGGTATCGCTAAACAGATCAAAGGTAAAACCTGTTTCGGCAGTAGCAGCCGAAGCAATAATGATTGGCATTTCAGGATGTTTTTTCCTGGCCTTGTACGAAAGAATAAAGCCACTGTCTTCCTGCTCCATCATCAGATCGAAGATGGCCAGATCAGGTTTGATTTCGTCCAGTAATTTTTCAGCTTCAGCTTGACTTTCAGCGGTTTTAACCCTAAACCCGAGACTTTTTACCATGGCTTCCATTTGAAACAGGTAATCTGCATCGTCATCGGCAATCAGAATCAATTTTTTTTCGTTACTCATTTTTTTATCAGTTAATTTTTGATTTTCTAAGCTGGGTTGCGAGGAATTTTGATCGTGAAAGTGGTTCCTGTTGGCCCTTTTTCAGGTTGATCATTTGACCTCACTTCTATTTTACCGCGGTGCATTTTCACAATGCCGTAGCACAGTGGAAGGCCCAGTCCGGTGCCTTTTCCCACCTCTTTGGTGGTGAAAAAAGGCGTGAATACTTTTTCCATGTTTTCGGCAGAAATGCCTGTGCCAGTGTCGCTGATAGCAATCACTACATCCTCTCTTTGTTCGCTGAGGGCAATGGACAGCTCGCCTCCGTCGGGCATGGCTTCCACGGCATTTTTCTCGAGGTTTGTGAGCACTTGCATCATTTGGTCGTTGTCGAGATATACATATGGATCTTCCATATCGACAGTGAACCGGATTTGGATATTTTCTGGTCTGATGATAGACTGAATGCTATGTCGCACAAAGTTTTCAAGCTGCGTGGGGACTAACCTTACCTGGTTTTTTCGGGCAAAATTGAGCAGCCCACTCACAATTTTCCGGCAACGGTCGGTTTGGTCAACAATAAGTTGAAGATCGTTGCGGGTGGTTTCATCTTTGATTTCGTCGAGCAGCAGATTGCTATACATTGTAATAACACCCAATGGATTATTGAGCTCGTGCGCAATACCTGCTGAAAGCTGTCCCATATGAGCCAGTTTCTCCGATTGCTTCAGGGCTTCACGTGCGTTTTCGAGCTCGCTGTTCGACTGGTGAATTTTGTCGATTGATTGGTGTAATTTCTCGATTGTATATGGGAGGCACATTTCGTTTTCGGCCAACCCCTGCACCACAGCAATGGCATGCTCAACACAAGTGTCGTAGCCGCAGGCACCGCAATCTAGGTAATCCCCGGGCTCGTTTTTGCCCATGCTGCGCAGCACCTCAGCAATATTTTCAGATGAAGGGATATTGGTGCGGCGATCCATTTTGGTAAAACTGTTGGTGAGATCAACGGTTTTCGCCAGTTCCATGTCCTCTTCCCAGCTTTGCTGGTCGAATTGTTCCAGTTTTTTGGCCACATAATTTGAAATACACGACCTGCGCAGGTATTTCTTTCCTTCATCAGACATTCCTGGTCCCATGATACAACCTTCGCAGCATAGCAGTTCAAGATGCCGGGCGTTGAGAGCGCCTTGCGAAAACTCCGTTAAAGCATCTTTGAAATTCACCCGCCCTTCGGCTACAATCACATCGCCTTTGGTGATATCAGCCTCGATGTCCATATTTTGCAGCAAACCATGACTTACCGGAAAAATGGCGCCTTTTCCTGCAAATGGTCTGTCGAAATCGCGGGGTTTTACATTGGCCGCTTTCACCTGGTATATCCTGAAAAGATCTCTTAATTCGTTAAATGTCAACGCGTAATCAATCTCATCCGATTCGGCTTTCTTGGCAATGCAGGGCCCTATGAACACCACCTGAATGTCGTCGCCATGCTTTTTTTTCAAAAAACGTGACATGGCTACCATGGGCGAAACAAGGGGTGCCAGGTTGTCGACCAGTTCGGGCAGGTAGTGTTCAACATAATAAACAATGGCAGGGCAATCCGAGGATATAATCCCTTTTCCAGTGTTTTTTTGGTACAGATTTTTGTAGGCAACAGAAACCATGTCGGCACCGAAGGCTACTTCAGTTACAAGATCGAATCCAAGGGTATTCACCATTCCAACCAAAACCCTGTAATCACTTATCTCTGTAAATTCAGCCGGAAAACTCGGTGCCAGACATGCTACTGTTCGCTGCCCACTACGGAGCAATTCACTAACCTGAGAAATTTGCTCTAAATATACTTTTGCTTCCTGGCGACACACCTTGACACAGTTGCCGCATCCAATGCAACGCTCGCTCACCACTTCGGCCTGACCGTTGATGATACGAATAGCTTTTACCGGACATTCACGCACGCAGGTAAAACACACCCTGCATTTGTCTTTGACGGTAAAAACCAACTGTTTATGTTTCGGATTATGTGCCATGAAGCGATCAGATATGACTAGTTAACTTCCCTTTTTTGATAATGTGTATGGAGCAACTCGTGGCTCTTATGGCCCAGTGGCTTGCCCAGGAACTTGTCATACAACTCTTTGATATAAGGGTTTTTGTGCGATACTTTGATAGCATCTTTTTCGTCAATGTCGTACAAAGTCTCCATACGTGCCTTCAAGGCTTCTTCGTCGGTACCGATGGGTTGACCACCACCATTGATACAGCCTCCGGGGCAGGCCATCACTTCGATGAAGTGGATGTCGTTGCGGCCGTTTCTGATTTCTTCCATCAGGATTTCAGCGTTTTTCAAACCACTTACTACGGCTACTCCCACGTCCAGATCACCAATTTTTATTTTGGCTTCTTTTCGACCCTGCAGACCGCGCACGCCACGCACCTGGAATTTCACCATTTCTTTGCCCGTAATGAAGTAATGTGCTGTACGAATAGCAGCTTCCATCACACCACCGGATGCGCCAAATATTTTACCGGCCGAAGAACGTGTTCCAAGCGGAGAATCAGCCAGCTCTGGCTCCATCATCTGCATATCGATACCGTACAAACGAATCAGACGGGCCAGTTCGCGGGTGGTTAGCACTGCATCAACATCAGAAATACCATTCTGGGTCATTTCCTCGCGTTGTTGCTCAAATTTTTTGGCTGTGCAGGGCATTACTGAAACGGAGTATATCTTTTCAGGGGCAATGCCTTCTGTTTCGGCAAAATAACTCTTGATGATGGCGCCCATCATCTGTTGCGGCGACTTGCAGCTGGAGAGGTTGGGCAGCATATCATGCTGGAACTCTTCGGCATACTTGACCCAGCCTGGGCAGCAGCTGGTAACCATCGGTAAGGTTCCGCCTGTTTGCACACGGTGTACAAGTTCCGACGCCTCTTCCATAATTGTAAGGTCGGCACTGAATGAAGTATCGAAGACAAAATTGAAGCCAATACGCCGCAGTGCAGCATTCATTTTGCCAATGATGTTTTGTCCGGGTTTGAAGCCAAACTCTTCGGCCAGCGAAACAGAGATGGAAGGTGCGTACTGTACGACAACCGTTTTTTCCGGATCGGCCAGCATATCTTTGATTTCTGCGATGTGCGGCTGCTCTTTGAGCGCACCTGTCGGGCAGACCATGATACATTGTCCGCAGTTGACGCAGGTTGAAAGGTTCAAACCATGGTTGAATGCTGTATCAATAAAGGTTTTGCTGCCACGACCCACAAATTCGATGGCCGAAACGCCTTCAATTTCTTCGCATACCCTCACGCAACGCCCACACAAAATACATTTGGCCGGATCGCGAACGATACTGGCACTTGAAACGTCGAGTTTGTAATTGTTTTTGTTACCGCTAATTCTGCGCTCGCGAATGTTGAGGTCTTCCGACAGCGTCTGCAGTTCGCAGCTGCCGTTGCGCTCGCAATACAGGCAGTCGTCAGGATGGTTCGACAACAAAAGCTCAACGATGGTTTTGCGCGATTCAATTACGCGTGCGGAATGGGTTTTGATTTTCATGCCATCGAGAACCGGCTCTGAACAGGCCGTTACAAGATTCTTTCTGCCCTCAACCTCCACCACGCACATGCGGCAGGAGCCTGTTGGGAAAAGCCCTTTCATGTGACAAAGCGTAGGCACACCCATACCGTTCTGATTCAATGCATCCAAAATGGTATCGCCCTGTTTGGCATTGATGATATTGTTATTTACTTCGACTGTAAGATTCATTTTTTTCAGTTTTTTTTGTTTCTCCCCTGTTAGCTCACTTTTACTGCATCGAATTTGCAGGCTTCTTCACAAGCTCCACAGCTGATACATTTGTCCTGAATGATAAAATGTGGTTGTTTTCTTCCGCCAATGATCGCACCTGTAGGGCATTTCTTGGCACAAACTGTACAACCAGTACATTTTTCAACATCAATGCTGTAATCGCGCAAGTTTTGACACACGTTAGCGCGGCATTTTTTATCGAATACATGTTCTTCGTATTCTTCTCTGAACCAGGTGAGCGTACTCAACACAGGATTAGGAGCCGATTGTCCCAGACCGCACAATGAAGTGTCTTTGATTACCTTACCCAATTTTTCGAGCTGCATCACACCTTTGAAACGTGCCAAAGGCTCATGGTTTTCGCGGTTTTTGGGTTTGCTGGTGATGCTATGCAGTATTTCGAGCATGCGTCGGGTACCTTCGCGACATGGGATACATTTTCCACAGCTTTCGCGTTGGATAAAGTCCATGAAAAACATGGCCACGTCAACCATACAGGTATCTTCGTCCATGACAACCATGCCGCCTGAACCCATCATGGCGCCCACATTCACCAGGGATTCATAATCTACTTCGATGTCGAGGTTTACATCGGTGACACAACCGCCCGAAGGACCTCCCATTTGAACAGCCTTGAATTTTTTCCCGTTGGCAATTCCGCCACCAATTTTAAAGATGATATCGCGAACGGTTGTTCCCATGGGAATTTCGACCAATCCTGTTGTAGCGATCTTGCCTGAAAGGGCAAAAACCTTGGTTCCTTTGCTTGTGGCTGTTCCCATGCTACTGAACCATTCTGCACCTTTTTTAACGATGGTGGGCAGGTTTGACAGGGTTTCAACATTGTTGATGATGGTGGGTTTACCAAACAAACCGCTGACTGCCGGGAATGGCGGACGTGGACGTGGCATGCCACGACGCCCTTCGATACTGTGGATGAGGGCTGTTTCCTCACCGCACACAAAAGCACCAGCACCTTTTTTGATGACGATATCGAGATCAACGCCAGAATCGAAAATATTCTTGCCGATCAGGCCATATTCTTTTGCCTGGTCAATGGCAATTACCAGACGTTCGATGGCCAACGGATATTCAGCACGGATATAAACATAGGCTTTTGAGGCGCCAATGGCATAAGCTGCAATGGCCATCCCTTCAAGCAATTTGTGAGGGTCGCCCTCAATCACTGCTCGGTCCATAAAAGCACCCGGGTCACCCTCGTCGGCATTGCAAATCAAGTATTTCTGATCAGCTTCGGTGCCCAATGCAAACTTCCATTTTTTACCTGTTGGGAAACCTCCACCACCACGGCCACGCAAACCACTCTTTTCGATGGTATCGCACAACTCGCTGCGACTAAATACTTTCAGGGCATTGAGGTAAGACTTATAACCTCCGCGGGCTATGTATTCATCAATGCTCACGGGATTGCTGATACCGCAGTTTTCGAGCACGATACGTTGTTGGGGTTTAAAGAAGAAATGGTCTTCGATAAAGGGCGCGTCATTCCAGGATTTTTCATTTTCCTGGCTTTTGTATTGACCTAAAATTGGATGATCAGGCAGTTTGTCAGCAAAAACCTGATCCAGAATTTCCTCCACTTTTGCTCCGGTAACCTGCTCGAAAGAAATACGTTTTTTTCCTGGCAATTTGATATCCATCAAAGGCTCAGATGAACACAAACCAATGCATCCAACAGGGATAATATCTGCCTCAATCTGATGATTTTCGAGATATGCTTTTGCCTGTTTGATGGTTTCGTTGGCGCCGGCGCCCAAACCACAGGTTCCTGCTCCCACATAAATCACGGGTTTTTTGTTTTCGTCGTTGCGGATCATCCGCAGTTGTGCATTTACCTCAGGTGTAAAAGAAGTGTGGTCTCCGTTGAGCAGCACATTGTTGATCAGAAATGATTTTTCGACATTCATATTTGTTCCTCCCTGTTTCTGTATTCATCAAAAATGGCTGCAATTGAGGCTGCCGTTACTTTTGCATGGAATTCCCCGTTGACGCTGATAACCGGAGCGAGTCCGCAGGCGCCGATGCAGGCAACAACCTCGATGCTAAAAAGCTTGTCTTTGGTTGTTTGGCCGGCTTTCACCTTCAGGTGCTTTTCAATTTCGCTCAGCACGGTTGCCGATCCAAGTACGTGGCATGCCGTACCCCGACAAACCTGTACGTGGTATTTCCCGGGCTGGTTGAAACGAAACTGATTATAAAAAGTAGCAACGCCAAAAATTTTACTGGCAGGCAGCTTGAGGTGTTTGCTTACTTCAACCACAGATTCTTCTGAAAGGAATCCGAGCTTTTCCTGTACCTGTTGCAAAATAGGTATCAGACTATCACGGCCTGCGTTGGGGTATTTTTCGAGTATTTCCTGGACTTTGGTATTCATCTTTTGCGATTTCCTTTGGTTAATTTTCGGGTGATCCGATGGGCGGTCAAAGGCCGCCTTATGAAATAGTTCTGCTAAATGTTATGCAGTTGGAGCTGATTTCTTGGCCAGCAAACGTTCTACCTCAGGCATCAGTCTGTTTTTGTCGACTGGTTTGCGGATAAAGCCATTTACAGGCACCCAAACAGAGCGTCCGTCTTCGGCACGGTAGTCGATGCCAGCATTTCCGGTGACGATATCACGAATCAGGATTACCTGCAATTCTTTGTAATTGGGATCTGTTCTGAATTCGCGTGCCATAGCCTGAACGCTGGGTTTGGTGGTCATCAACACTTCGATGGAAGTTTCCATCAGGGTTGGAATGCCAGTCAGCTCTGGGTTGTCGGCAAACTCGCGGGCCATTTCAAATCCTTCGTAGTGTGTTGTCATCATCACATCGAGGATGGCCAAATCAGGTTTTTGACTCAGCGCCAACTCAATACCTTCTTTTTTGTTGAAAGCCGAAACAACTTCATATCCTTCGTGTTTCAGAATTTGTTCGAGCATGGTGATAACATCAAGATCGTCGTCTACCACTAAAATTTTTGCTTTTGCCATTTTATTCGTTTTTTGAAGGTTTAACTTTTGTGTTATAACATTAACAATGATGAAGCAAAATTACACAAGCATTGAATGATAAAACAGGTTAATTGTTACTAATTTCACAACAGAAAACCTGCTTAAGACTACATGCTAAAACCAGTACTTTTACGCAATAAGTGGGGAAACAAAGCGAAAATTGAGGAATAGCCTTGCTAAATGACAAAAAAACAGCAAAGCTGTCTGCATTAAACTACAAAACAGACAAATTTAAGAGTCTGTAAATGAGAATATAACATGGCTATCTGTTTTTGAAACCAAATTCAATTATTGCCAGCAAAAACGACGTGTATAAAAACGGAAAGTGGGGCTCAAAGACATGAACCCCAACTTTTCACTCACTAACCATCTAAGGTCAAACCAACTATTATAAATAACTAATATCCACTGTTTTGAACAGCATATGAATTATTTCTCATTTCATCCTGAGGGATTGGATATACCTCATGTTTACCTGTTTGGAAACCAGCTGAACCAAGCACTGCAGGTGCATCGCCCCAGCGAATCAGGTCGAGGAATCGAACACCTTCGAAACACAATTCGAGTTGGCGCTCGGTTTTGATGGCATTCATGATATCACCTGTAAAAGATGGCAATTCAGCTCTTTCTCTGACCTGATTCAGGTAGTTGGCTGCAACTCCATCATTTCCATTCATATGATTGGCTTCGGCTGCCATGAGCAATACATCTGCGTAACGGAGCAGGCGCAGGTTTGTGCCATAATTCAGTTCAGCAACGGGATCGCCGGTCTCATCGGAACGGGTTCCGTATTTTACCCTGATACAGCCATCCCAGCCCCATGAACTTTCATTTGTCCAGTTTCCGCCCAAAGCACGCAGGTCGTCAAGAGAAAGAATTGAAGCGGCTTTGCGTTTTGTATCTCCGGTTGCAACAAATGCATCATAAAGGCTTTGTTTGGGGTAATTAAATCCCCACCCGCCGATAAGTCCTGAGGTTCCAGGCTCAAAATAATCTCCACGTGGACCCGTCAGCTGCCAGGTAATATTGTTTTCCATGGCTCTGTTTCCGCCCCACTGGAACGAACCCCAGTCGTAGCCAGCCGTTGTAATATAGGACACCTCAAAAATTGATTCCGTTCCAAACTCTGAAGCTTGCAGGAAAAGCGTTGAATAATCCTGTTGAAGCGTATATTCGCCTGAATTGATGACATCTTCGAAAGCTGCAGCTGATTCTGCATACTTTTTGTCGTACAGGTAACATTTGCCCAGCAAAGATTGCGCAGCACCTTTTGACGCCCTGAAAACATCTTCGGGTGCGTATTGGCTTTTGAGCGGCAAATCAAGAATGGCCTCTGTCAAATCTTTTGCCACCTGTGCGTAAATTGCAGCTCTATCTACAAAAGGCTGGCTGTATTCACTTGGCTTCAATTCGGTGAGGTTAAGCGGACCTGTGCCAAACATCGAAGCGATTTCGAAATAATAATATGCCCGCAAAAATTTGGCTTCGGCGATCACGCGTTTGCGAAAATCTGTTTCGGGTTTTACATTGTTAATCACCAAATTAGCGCGGTAAATACCAAAGTAATTCGATTGCCAAACAGCCGTAATGGTGGCATTGCTGGGTCCGTAAGTGAATTTCCCGAGTTCCTGATATGGCGGTTGGTCGCCAGCATCGCCTCCACCCACATTCGATTCGTCTGAGGGGAAAGTTTTAACCAGGTAAGAGCTATTCCAGTCGCGTGCATTCATCCATTGAAGGATGTCGTAGGCTGCGATAACGGCCCTATTGGCATCTTCGTCGGTTTTATAGAATTTTTCAACGGACATTTTTCCAATAGGATCAACTTGCAAAAAATCTTTGCGGCATGCTGTGCTTAGCAGTATAAGTGTCACAACTACCATTGATGTGATTATTTTTTTCATTTCGATCAGATTTTGATTTTTAATTGTTTGAAGCATCGTTTATTACAGCCCTAAAGTAAGTCCGAAGAGCATTTTACGCGGGTTTGGATACATTCCCCTGTCAATCCCAACTGAGTTGTCGCGGCTTGTTCCGGCTGATGGATCCATGCCAGGATAGTTGGTGATGGTAAAGAAATCTTCCAGAGAAACATACAATCTCAAATCGTTTATTTTATTCTTAAAGAATGATTTGGGAACTGTATAACCAAGCTGTAGCTGTCGCACTTTTAAATAAGAGCCTTTAAACACCATTAAATCGCTGTTATAAATAAACGGATTTCCCTGATCGGCGCGTGGTCTTTCGTTGGTACTTCCTTCGCCAGTCCATCTTTCGTCATAGAAGAATTGTGGTCTGTTTGACGTTGCCCTGTCATATCTGTTCCAGCCCAACAATACATCATGGCCATGAACGCCTTGCAAAAACATTCTGAAGTCGAAGTTTTTGTAGGAAAGACTGGCGTTGGCACCCCAAATAAAGGTTGGATGAGGATTTCCGATATTGGTTTGGTCGTCGATATTAATCAGGTTGTCGCCATTGGTATTCACTACAATTGGGTCACCTGGAACTGGATCATAGCCGGCCAGCCCGCCGTTAGCTGCCTTGTAAGCATCGATTTCGGCCTGGTTTTGGAAAATTCCATTTGTTTCGTAACCACGGAAATACCAAATTGGATATCCCAATTCGAGCTGGGTTGCTGTCCAACCTGTACCAACCGAAGCGCCACTCACCCTGTCGAGCAATGGATTTAAATAAGTAACTTCATTGTGCATGAATGAGAAGTTTGAACTCAGGTCAAATTTCACAGGATGGTCATAATTACGGTATCCGATTTCTATTTCGATCCCTTTGTTAGTTACATCACCTGCATTGACAAAAGGCGCATTATTTCCAACAGAGGGAGCCGGAGTGCCGGGAACAAGGAGGTCTCTGGTTACCTTGTTAAACAGGTCGACACTGAAAGCAAGTCGGTCATTAAACATGGTCATGTCGATACCAAAGTCGACTTGTTCGCTTGTAGCCCAGGTCAGTTCAGGGTTAGCCAACAGAGCAGGTTCGGCACCAGTATAAAATCCACCACCTGGTTTAGGATACTGGATTCCTGAAGAGGTAATCAGTGAACGGAACTGATCTGGTCCAAGAGTTGAAAGGTCACCATTGGTTCCCCATGAAGCTCTAACCTTGAAGAAACTGATGTTTTTCAATGACCAGAAGTCCTCTTTTGAAATGATCCAGCCGGCCGATACTGACGGGAAGTTGCCCCAACGTTGATCTGGATGCAACAATGAAGTTCCGTCGCGACGGATAATGGCACTGAACAAATATTTACCATCAAAATCATAGGTGGCTCTGGCAAAATAGGAAGTAGTGCGGTCGTCACGCAGGTTGCCACTTACCTTGCCGTCAATTTCAGTCTCTCCATGTTGGGCAAAGCTTTCATCCTCAGCAAACATTGGTCCCGAAAAAGTCTTGATGTATTTATGGGTATACTGCTTGGCCGAAGTACCTACTACAGCACTCAACATACCTCTGCCAAGTTGTTTGTCGTATGAAACATAATTCTCCCACATCCAGGTATACCAGGCATCGGTATTGTCTCTGACGCTGGCAATCGTATTGAGCCTTTCGGAAGAATACCAGAATGTTGGCGACCAGGTATGATACAGCTGATTGGCCACATCAGCGCTGGTGCGGCTGGTGAATTTAAAGCCTTTCCAGCTATCATCTCCCAAGACCAGGTATGCGTTCAATAAAAGTTTGTCTTGTTTGGTGAAACCTTTTGCAATCTCAAGTTCAGCCAGCGGATTAGCGATTTCACCTTTCAAATTGTCGGACAACCCGTAATAGTTTCCGCTTCCATCCTGCACAAGTGTATAACCATCATCGAGGGCTGTTTGTGCAAAACCGGGCAATGCTCCTGTATAAACGATAGGAGTAGTAGGATCCATGGCCAATGCTTTTACAACGATACTTCCAAACTCATCATCTTCGGTAATTGCCTGGCGTTGAAAATGAGAATACGCAATGTTACCACCAATTTTGATCCAGGGTTTTACCTGCTGGTTGATGTTGGCCCGCATCGAAAAGCGTTCGTAGTTTGACTTATCGCCGCCAATTACACCAGTTTGCTTGGTGTACCCGCCTGAAATAAAATAGTCACCCTTATCGGTTGCATTGCTAAACGACAAATAATGACGTTGTAGCGGAGCGGTTTGAATGGTAGCGTCCATCCAGTCTGTATTATAAGGAGAGTTTGTTGGAATCGTAACACCCACATTCGCTTCGTTGATCCAGCTGGCATAACTACTGGCATCCATTGGTTTGGTGTAATTACCAACACTCTGAATGCCTCCCTGGAAGCTATATTCAATTTTTCCATATCCATCACCAACTACCCTTCCCATGGCTGATTTTCCACTCTTGGTAGTAATCAACACTACACCGTTGGCGGCCTGTGCGCCATAAATAGCAGCCGAAGCAGCATCTTTTAAAATGGTAACAGATTCAACATCATTGGGTTCCAGGTTATCAATATAGTCAGTGGCAATTCCGTCGACCACGTACAAAGGTTTAGAACCGCCATTTGTGGCAACTCCCCGGATAACAACGCGCATTCCCGAACCTGGTGAACCAGAGTTTCCGATCACGTTTACACCGGCAATGCGGCCCTGCAGCGATTGGCCTACAGTTGTTGTTGGCAACTGAGCCAATTCTTTGCTGTCGAGGTTTGAAATCGCACCTGTAATGTTGGCTCTTTTCTGCATGCCATAACCAACAACCAGCACCTCATCCAGCCCGATGACCGATTCTTTGAGTACCACTTTAATACCTGTTCCGGCACTAAATTCCTGCTCCAAAGTGATGTAGCCCACCATTGAAAATGTAATTTTTACACTTTGTGAAGCTGCATTCAGTTCGAAACCCCCGTTCAGGTCGGTTAAAGTGCCATTCGTTGTTCCTGATTGGACAACATTGACACCGGGAAGGGGAATTCCCGACTCATCCTGAACAGTTCCACTGTAAACAAAGGTGCTCTGTGCGTAAGATGTATTAACTACAAATAAAAGCACCAATCCAAGTAAAAGAAAACTCCTATATAGATAAGAATTGACTCTGTACTTTTTGTAATCATCTGATTTCATAGGCGTTGATTTTGGTTTCGTTTGAAATGAATTTTGGTTCAATTTTAAGTTATTTTTATGTGTACTTTTTACACAATTGCAAACATACACATTTTATAAAGCGAATCAATGTTTTTTTTGAATTTAATGTAATACATATTCATTCTAAATAAGAAGGCGAGATTTTCCAAAACAGGGTTTTCCATGATCAATTATAAAAAGTTAAACAGGAAAATATTAATTGTATAACATTGTTTACCTGTTTGTTATGAATTTTTTTCATCAAATCGATTTTCTACCAATTGCGTGCTGAGTTGAGTGGCTCGAAAAAGATTTTTATCTTGAGCGAATGAATCAAAATGAACTTCAGGTTGATTGGAAAATAAAGTCATTATATTTGCAATGCGTATTTAATACACTATTATGGAAACAATTATCGGTAATCTTTCGGTAGATTGTGTAATTTTCGGGTTTAACAAACAGAGCCTGAATGTGTTACTAACCAAGAGGGTTTTAAAAGATCCCGAGACGGATGAGACCTTGATTAACGACTACACCCTTCAGGGGCATCATGTGATGGTCGGCGAAAACGTTGATGACGCCGCTAAAAGGGTGCTGCTTGAAAAAACCGGCCTAAAAAACATCTACCTCGAACAGTTTCACACTTTCGGAAACACCGACCGCTTAAAGAATGCCAAGGACCAATTGTGGATTAAGCATATGTATCCCATGGTCAGCGACCACGTAGTGTCTGTTTGCTATTACTCACTGGTAGACAGCACCCTGGTAAAACCAGACAAGCAGCACGACTTTACCAGCTGGTTTCCGGTGGCAGACCTGCCCGAATTGGGTTACGACCATGCAGAAATGATCAAACTGGCTCTTGAGTACCTCAGAAACAAAATATTTCGCGAGCCTGTTGGCTTTGAGATGCTACCGGAAAAATTCACCTTGTCCGAGTTGCAAGGCTTGTATGAGGCGATACTTAATACCGAAATAGACCGGAGAAATTTCTGGAAAAAAGTATCACAGATGAAATATGTGATTCCGCTGGATGAAAGAAGAAAAACAACTGCACGGCGTTCGGCACAGGTATTCATTTTTAGCAAGGATGTATACGAAAGAACAAAGAAAGAACGATTAAGCCTTTCCTATTAGCACTTACACACATCCATCGCCGCATATGATCGAACTGGAAAAAGTTTCAATAAAAGAGAAAATCGGGTACGCATTGGGCGATGGTGCAGCCAATATCGCCTGGCGTGGAGTGGCTACTTTTCTTTTTGTCTTTTATACTGACGTGTTTGGCATAAGTCCGGTAACTGTGGGCTTACTGATGTTGGTAGCCCGGTTTAGCGACGGCATCACCGATGTGATCATGGGCATTATTTGCGACCGAACCAGCACCAAACATGGCAAATTCAGGCCCTGGATTCGCTGGACAGCCTTTCCCCTGGCCATTTCGTTGTCGCTTTTATTTACAACTCCCCAGATATCCGTTACCGGAAAAATCGTCTATGCCTACATAACCTATATCGTATTTACCTTAATCTACACAGCAAACAACATTCCTTACGGCGCCCTCATGGCTGTGATTACCGGAAATGACAAGGAACGAACTGTCATTGGTTCTTACCGCATGGTGGGTGCCTTTGCCGGTGGAATGATCGTTCAGGGTGCGCTCTTATTGTTGGTAACCCATTTCGGGAATGTAAATCCCGACATGCGCATTACCCAACTGGATGCCGAAAAATTCAGTCTCATCGTTTCTGTTCCGCAAAATGTTGAAAATGTTCAGCTCAAAACCAGGGATGGCGTAGCTGTTTTTACACTTGTTGAAACACGCGACTCAACGACCATAATGAGCCCGGGCACAGCCTTAAGTTTTTCGATGAAAGCCGGTACGGATTACCTCTTTCTGGTGGAAGGAGAACCTGAAATTACCACCAAAAACATTTTACTTATCGACCAGAAAAAAGGATACAGCCGGTCCATCTACCTGATGTCGGGCTTCCTGGCATTGTTTATGCTCATCACTTTTTACAGCACAAAAGAGCGTGTTGAGCCCCCAAAAAACCAAAAACCCAATATCAAACAAGATCTTATCGATCTGATGAAAAACCGTCCATGGATCATTCTTCTGGTAATTGGCTTGCTGTTCAATGTTTACAACTCTATCAAGCAGGGAATTGTTGTAATCTATTTCACACACTATCTTAACAATCAATTACTTGCAGGCTCATATCTGGTTGGTTTGATGCTGGCTTCTATTGCCGGGGCTATGATTGCCGGGCTGCTCGGTAATTTGATGGGAAAACGCAACTTATTTATCACTGCACTGATTTTTTCAGGCCTCACCAATGCCTTGCTGATCTATTGCAAACCTGTTGATTTGGCTTTCATTTTTACATTGGGGATGCTCTCTGAATTTGCCTCAGCCATTTTACCTACACTGTTTTTTGCCATGTTGGGAGATGCTGCCGATTATTCCGAATTTATTACTGGCCGCCGGGCAACAGGTCTTGTTTATTCGGCTGGCTCTTTTGCAACGAAATTTGGCGGAGGAATCGCCGGTGCGCTGATCGGCCTGGTACTTGGCGCCTATCACTACAATGGTCAGGACGCATCTGCCATACAAGCAGCCATTCCGGGTATTACAATGCTTTTCAGCTGGACACCTTCGTTGGTAGCATTGATTGCGGCAGTACTAATGACTTTATATCCACTGAGTAAAGAAAGGATGACTGAGATAACATCTTCATTATCAACGCGAAGAAAAAAGGAGATTCTTGCTGATTCCTGAAAAAACGAACATTACAAAAGATAGAATATATGAAATTCGGTCACTTCGACGATGACAAGCGCGAATATGTTATTACCAATCCACGAACGCCCTACCCATGGATCAACTATCTTGGGACAGGAAGTTTTTTCAGCATATTATCCAACACCGGCGGGGGCTATAGTTTTTACAAAGATGCACGTCAACGTCGCATCACACGGTACCGATACAACAATGTCCCCATCGATGACGGAGGCAAATACTTCTATATCAATGATGCTGGCACCATTTGGTCACCCGGATGGAAACCTGTAAAAACCGAGCCCGATACTTACCAATGCAGGCATGGTATGGGATATTCTGTCATCAAAAGCGCGTTGAAAAATCTGGAAGCTGAGGTGCTGTATTTTGTGCCACTCGGTTTCGACGGAGAAGTGATGCGTGTGCGGCTTACCAACAAAAGCAGTCAAAGCAAAAGCATCAAGCTGCATTCGTTTGCTGAATGGGCCTTGTGGGATGCCCTCGACGATTCAACAAACTATCAGCGGAATTTCAATACAGGAGAAGTAGAGGTTGAAGGCTCTTGTATTTACCATAAAACAGAATACCGCGAGCGTCGCAATCATTATGCTTTTTACGCAGTAAACACCCCGATTAATGGGTTTGATACCGATCGGGAAACATTTCTTGGTTTGTACAATGGCTTTGAACAGCCCGAAATGGTTAAAAATGGCAGTAGCGGTAACACCATTGCGCACGGTTGGTCGCCTGTTGCTTCCCATTTTATTGAACTGAAGCTCCAAGCCAACGAAAGCAAAGATTTCGTATTTGTGCTTGGATACGCCGAAAATGAACCTCATGAGAAGTTTGTCTCGCCGGGTATTCTCAACAAGGCAAAAGCAAAAAAGATGATCAGTCAGTTCGAAACTTCTGAACAAGTTGACAGGGCGTTAAACGAACTGAAGCAGTTTTATGCTGAACTGCTGGGCCACCTCAACATTCACTCCAACGATCAGAAACTCGACCGTATGGTGAACACCTGGAACCAATATCAGTGCATGATCACCTACTTCTTTTCGCGGAGCACATCCTATTTTGAATCTGGAATTGGCCGCGGCATGGGCTTTCGGGACTCAAACCAGGATATCGTCGGAATGGTGCATCACAGCCCGGGCCGGGCCCGTCAACGCATCATTGACCTGGCTTCGACACAATTGCCTGATGGTAGTGCCTATCACCAATACCAGCCCCTGACAAAAAAAGGAAACCATGAAATAGGAGGCAACTTCAACGATGATCCTTTATGGCTGATTTTTTCGGTCTCGGCCTATCTAAAAGAAACCGGAGACTGGTCTTTGCTTGAAGAAACCGCTCCTTTTGATCTGAACGGACCCAAAGTAAGCATGTTTGAACATGTGAAAAGAGCCTTTTATCATGTGGTTGAAAACCTCGGGCCACATCAATTGCCACTGATTGGGCGTGCCGACTGGAACGACTGCCTGAACCTGAATTGTTTTTCAGACCAGCCTGGCGAGTCTTTCCAAACCACTGAAAACCAAACAGGTCGAACAGCCGAATCAATCATGATTGCAGGGATGTTTGTGCTCTTTGGCGGGGAGTTTGTCCGTATGTGCGAACTGACACATCGCCATTCTGATGCGGATCGGGCTCAAGCAGAAATCGACAAGATGAAAGCAGCCATCGATGCACACGGATGGGACGGAGAATGGTTTTTACGCGCCTATGATTATTACGGAAATAAGGTGGGGAGTCACGAAAACGAGGAGGGACAAATTTATATCGAACCACAAGGCTTTTGCATCATGGCCGGAATTGGTCACAACGACGGGAGGGCCGAACTTGCCCTGAAAAATGTCGAGCAAAGGCTGGCTACTTCGCATGGAATCGTACTGCTTAATCCTGCCTACACAAGCTATCAGCTTCATTTGGGCGAGATCAGTTCTTATCCGCCTGGCTACAAGGAAAACGCAGGTATATTTTGTCACAACAACCCATGGATTATCATCGCCGAGAGCATGCTAGGCCATACCGATAAAGCCTTCGATTATTACAAAAGAATCGCCCCTGCGTATCTGGAAGACATCAGCGAACTACACAAGACCGAACCATATGTTTATGCGCAAATGGTGGCCGGAAAAGATGCCGCCAAACCCGGTGAAGCAAAAAATTCATGGTTGACCGGTACTGCAGCCTGGAATTTTTATGCCATCAGTCAGTATATATTGGGCATCAGACCAGATTATGAAGGACTGCTTGTTGAACCAAAACTGCCGGCAAGCATTGGCCATGTTTCAGCAAGCCGCAAATTCCGGGGAAATACTTACCATATCCATATTCATAACCAAGGTGGAAATTCAATCCAATGCCAGGTTAACGGTCATAAATGGACAGGTCCACTGCCCTGCCCCGAAACCGGAGAAACCTTTGAAGTATTGGTTACAATAACATCATAAAACCCAAATATTATGCTACGAAACGTTTTTTTGAAATCAGGTTTTCTCGCTGGCTTTCTCTTGCTGGTCCTCAGCTGGAGTTGTTCAACATCTGAGAAACCCCATGTTGCAAAGGATGATTTGCAACCCAAAATCGACGCTTTGCTGTCGAAAATGACCCTTGAAGAAAAGCTGGGCCAGCTGAATCAATTCTCCGACCCTTATCTTTCGACCGGAAGCGGCGAAAACATTGAGCATAACAAGAATTATGACGAAAAGATCAGACAGGGCCAGGTGGGGAGTTTTTTGAATGTGGTGGGAGCAGAAGAAACCATGCGACTTCAAAAAATCGCCGTTGAAGAGTCAAGACTCGGCATTCCGCTGATGTTTGGTTTTGATGTGATTCATGGTTTCAAAACGATGTTCCCTATTCCGTTGGCTGATGCAGCCAGTTTCGACCGTACAGCCATGAGACAATCGGCCCGAATTGCAGCTATTGAAGCCGCAGCCAACGGTTTGAACTGGACTTTTGCTCCCATGGTCGATATTTCGCGCGATCCGCGTTGGGGCAGAATTATGGAAGGTGCCGGAGAAGATGTGTTTCTTGGCAAAGAAGCTGCAAAAGCCCGGATAAAAGGCTTTCAGGGCAATGACCTTTCGGATGCAAACACCATTGCTGCCTGTGTGAAGCATTTTGCTGCCTATGGCGCTCCAGAAGGAGGACGCGAGTACAATACGGTTGACATGTCGGACCGAAGCTTGTACGACGTTTATCTCCCTCCTTTCAAAGCTGCTATTGATGCCGGAGCGGCAACTGTGATGTCAGCTTTTAATACAAACGGCGGGGTGCCGGCTTCCGGAGATCACAGGCTGCAAACTGAAATCCTCCGGAATCAATGGGGGTTCAAAGGTTTTGTTGTTTCCGACTGGACTTCCGTTCCAGAGCTGATCGACCACAGAAGTGCCAAATCACCCATTGACGCAGCCTATTACGGCTTGCAGGCAGGCGTCGACATGGATATGATGGGCAGTCTGTACCTCGATTATGGCAAGCAGCTGATTGACGAAGGTAAGATCAGCATGGCACAAATTGATGAAATGGTGAGCCGCATCCTGCGTGTAAAATTTCAACTCGGACTGTTTTCTGACCCTTATCAATACCACAACAAAGCATTGCAAGACTCGCTGACATTACATCCCGGTCATTTACAGGCAGCACGCGACATTGCCAAAAAGTCAATTGTTTTGCTTAAAAACGACCGGCAAACTTTACCGATAACCCAAAACACCAAGCGTATCGCTGTTATTGGTCCGCTGGCCAACGACAAAGATGCCCCATTGGGCAACTGGAGAGCCAAGGCCGATCCTTTTACTGCTGTTTCGCTGCTCGAAGGCATCAAAGCTGCAGCCGGAACCCGTTTCGAAGTGCTTTATGCCGAAGGTTGCAAGCTTACGACCAATTACCCGCACGGATTCTTCACCAAAGTTGAAATCAACAATACTGACCGCAGCGGATTTGCCGAAGCCATACAGGTGGCCAAAAAAGCTGACATCGTTGTTGTAGCTCTGGGCGAAACAGCTTATATGTCGGGTGAGTGTCGCAGCTATGCTGATATTTCTCTGAAAGGCCTTCAATTAGACTTGCTCAAAGAAATAGAGAAAACCGGAAAACCGGTTGTGCTCACTTTGCTAGCCGGCAGGCCTTTGGTTCTCACCGATGTGGTGGATCATGCCGATGCCATCCTCAACTGTTGGCTTTTAGGTTCCGAATCGGGTAATGCCATTGCCGATGTGTTGTTTGGAGACTATAATCCTTCGGCAAAGCTACCGGCCTCCTTCCCTTACCATGTGGGTCAAATCCCTGTCTATTATGAGCACTTACCCACGGGTCGCCCCACCAATCCTGATCCAAACGGCTTCATCAGCCAATACAGAGATATCCCCAATGAACCCCTTTTCGCCTTTGGATATGGCTTGAGCTACACAACTTTCGCGTATAGCAATCTTGAATTGAGTGCAGATAAAATGGGCGCAACTGATAGTCTTACCATTTCGGCAACCATCTCCAACACAGGAAAATATAATGGTGAAGAAGTGGTTCAGCTTTACGTTCGTGATGTGGTTGGAAAAGGTGTTTCACGCCCGGTATTGCAACTGAAAGGCTTCGAAAAAGTAATGATTGGAAAAAATGACAGCCGGGAAGTCACATTTACCCTCAGTCCGGCCGACCTTGCATTTTATCGCCTCGACAACACCATAGGGCCCGAGGCAGGAAGCTTTGAGGTTTTTGTTGGCACGTCTTCTGATCATTTGCCTCTGCATGCAAAATTTGAATTGACTCTGGACTAGGCTTACCCCTGAATATCTGCAAATCAGTATACAAATTGTTTACTGATTTGCTCATCAAAAAGCTTAATAGACCGTGACAGTTATGCATGATTTTCGGAGATTTAAACCTGTTTGAAATGCTGCTTTATGCAGGTTTCAATAGCGCGTAAAACAGTAAACACCGTTTATGGATCAACAGCAGATCAACTGGGGCAAAACCTCGCAAGGCGAAGAGATAACAAAGTTTACGCTGCGCAACGATCATGGCCTTGAGGTTTCGGTCATGAATTATGGCGCCACGGTTACTTCCATTAAAACGCCTGACAAGCATGGTGTTGTGGATGAAATTGTGTTAGGCTTCGATACCGCAGAAGCGTATCTAAGTGAGGAATATATCAGTCATTGTCCCTATTTTGGTGCTGCTATTGGCCGTTACGCCAACCGGATCAACAAGGGCCTTTTTACGGTAGATGGCCAGCCATGGAAACTTGCCACAAATAATCTCGGGAATGCGCTTCACGGAGGCATAAAAGGTTTTGATAAACAACTCTGGAAAGGGAAACTTATTTCAAAGTCAGACGCAACAGGTGTTGAGTTTTATTACAGAAGCCCGCATGGCGAAGAAGGCTATCCAGGAAATCTGGATGTAAAAATTACCTACCTGCTTTATCGTGCAAACAAACTGGAAATCAGTTATGAGGCATATACCGATCGGCCAACCATTCTCAACCTGACCAACCACACTTATTTTAACCTGACCTCCTGTAAACAGGATGTGCTGGATCATTTTCTGACCATCTACAGTCATCGGATGATTGAAACAAGCATGTTGATTCCAACAGGTAATATCGTTGATATCAGCGATTCGGTTTTCGATTTTAGCAAGGGTAAAGTCATTGGAGAAGGGATTTCTGGTTTGCCAATAGGGTACGATTGCGGTTATTGTATCCCTCAGGGTGCGTTCCGGTTGAACATGGCAGCCAAACTGGAGGAATTTAGCAGTGGCAGAAAGGTACACGTATTTACAACTGAACCATCGCTGCACCTTTACAGTGGATTTCATATTCCGGCCATCGCTGGTCATCAAGCTGTGCAATACGATCGGTTTTCAGGTATTGCCCTCGAAACACAGCACTATCCCGACTCACCCAATCATCCGCATTTTCCGTCGACGGTGTTACTTCCCGGTCAGACCTTCAGAAGCCAGACAGTCTATCTTTTTGGTTGTTCCAACAATTGAGTGGCTTGAGTGGTTTTAAAAACCCGGAATCATTTTGTTTTTCATCGCCCAGCTAATCAACGAAACGGAATTTTTGCAATTGGTTTTGCTCATCAGGTTCGACTTGTGCCCAACAATGGTGCGCTCGCTCACAAAAAGCCGGTCGGCAATTTCTTTGTTACTCAGACCCTCGGATAACAATGCCAGAACTTCAAGTTCACGGGGCGTTAGATGGACGTCGGTTTGTAGGGTTTTCTCTTCTTTCGAAACAGCTTTTGTAAAATAATCCCAAAGCTCTTCGCTGTAATAGGTTTTGCCGTTGTACACTGCCTGCAAAGCCCTGTCGAGCACTTCTTTGCGGATGTTTTTAATCAGGAAACCTTTTACACCCGCCTCAATCATGCTTTGAATGTAGGCATCCTCTTTGAACATGGTAAGTGCGATAATCTTCAGGTCAGGCTGTTTTTGTAAGGCTTTCTTTGTCGCCTCGATGCCATTCATGATGGGCATTTCGATATCCATCAGCACCAGGTCGGTTTCCTCCTGGTCGATAAGCTCCAGAAATTCGGCTCCGTCGGCCGCCTCAGCAACAACTTTTGCATAGCCCAAACGGTTGATCACCATCTTAAGCCCGCTGCGAAAAATCTCATGATCGTCAACAATTATGATGCGAATGACTGGATCCATTTCTATTGTTTATTTTTTCACAACAAAGATAAAGCATTTCGGTTTGGTTGAAAAATTCAACCGGATAAATCTGATCAATCCGTCAAAATAATTCAAGCTTATGCCTGCCGGGCTTGCTGCAAGTCAACGTCGATATTGATCTCGATGCCTGGTTCGGTGTTCCGAAAGCGAAAATCACCCTTTAAAGAGCGAACACGACTCACAATATTCTTCACGCCCATGCGGTCTTCGGCTTTTTGCATGGCCTTGTCAAAATCGAATCCAATTCCATCATCGGTATAGACCAGCCTGAGCCTGTTGGCCGATTTCACGATTCGGATCAACACCTGACTGGCCTGGGCGTGCTTAATGGTGTTGTTGATGAGTTCGGTAATAATCCTGTAAAGTGTCAACTCAAGGGTTGAGCCAATTTCTCTTCCTACTTCGTGATGTTCGAAAGTGATATGCAGCAGATTGGTGGCATTGATAGATTCGCAAAAGTTGTCGATCGATTTGATTAGGCCATAATCGGTAATGATCTTCGGTGTAATATTATTGGCGATGTTGCGCGCAGTGGTCACTGCTTCATCAATGAGTTTATTGGTATACCGGATAAACTCTTCTCTTTCGGCCGAATCAGATGCGGTTTCCAGTTCATTCACATAGAGTTTGATGGTCGACAGCAAGGGTCCCAGTCCATCGTGAATTTCTTTGGCAAAACGGCTTCGCTCTGTTTCTTCTGTTTCGATAATGGCTGTCAATACTTTTTTCTCCAATTCTTTGCGTTCTGTAATATTGCGCGCCACACAGGTAATGTAAGGCTTTTCATCAATCTCGATCAGACGGCAACTGAGTTCGACTGGAATGCGCTGGTTGGTTACGCTTTGGTGTTCCGATTCGAAAATGTGAATGTGCTTTTTACGGATCTCGGGCATGTGATCAAAAAGTCCTTCGGTGGCCTGTGTCGATTTGAGGTCGCTAAACTGCTTCTTCAGCAGTTCGTCGCGCGAATAGCCCAAACGCTCACAGGCCGAGTTGTTTACCTCAACGATCCGCCCATCCATATCGAGTACAAATATTTGGTCGGAACTGCTGTTAAACAGCATTTGGTAGCGGCTGTTGATGCTGCTGCGGGTGCGTTCGGCCTTGTTGAGCCGCTTGAGGATGGTACGGATGAGCACTGTGCCCGAAAGCATCAGCAACGAGACCACAAAACCGGCTACCGGCGGAATGGAGGTGTTGGAGGCAAGATCGGAAATGCCGGATATTTCGAGCAGCTGAAAGAAGTTTTCCAATGCCATGAGCAGCATGGCGCCTGCGATCAACAGCCAGGCAATACGATGTCGCGATACGTTGATGTAATTCATCACCACGGCAAAAGTGATGATGCGCAGCAGCATAGAACCGGTCAGGAGGAAAATATCCACTTTTATCGCGCTTCTTTATTCGGCATTGATCTCTTTCAAAGCCCGCTGCAGAATCTCATCAATTTCGCTGTAGATGGGATAAAAACCTTCGTCGTCGTAAATGTTTCTGGCCACATAGGCTTTGAAAAGGATGTTGAGGTTGCGACGGGCTGCCAACTTTTCGGCCTTTGTGCCCTTGACGCCTTTGGCTGCAGCCTGTTCAGCAAGCGCTTCAAACATGCTGTCTGTCAGACGGAAGCCCTTTGCGAATGCCTGAATCGAGCCAAACGCAACAAGTTCGGGGCGGTGTGCATCTGCGTAATCGAAGGCGTATTGAAACAACATGCCGCTGTTAACCAGCTTATTGAAATACACCTGTGTTGAGTCAGTATCAATCGGGACATAAATATCGGGCATGATACCTCCTCCACCGTAAACAATTTTTCCTCCAGGCGTTGTGTATTTAAGCGAATCGGCAAAATGGATGCTGTCGGGGTGCATCAATTCACCATTGTAGAAACGGTCGACTGCTTCGTGGTAATATTCTTCCTTGTCGTCGCCATAAGGTTTTTGGATAGAGCGTCCTGTTGGCGTGTAATACCTGGCCACGGTGAGCCGGATAGCCGAGCCATCGCGCATGGGCATTTGTTCCTGCACCAGGCCTTTTCCAAACGATCTGCGCCCAACAATGGTTCCCCTGTCGTTGTCTTGTATGGCTCCAGCCACGATCTCACTGGCGCTGGCCGATCCTTCGTCGATCAATACAATCAACTTGTCATTTTCGAGTTGGCCCTTTCCTGTTGCGAAAGCAAAAGACCTGGGTCTGTTTTTGCCCTCGGTATAAACAATCAGCTTTCCTTCGGGCAGAAACTCATCGACAATGTCGGTGGCTGCACGCAGATAGCCTCCGGTGTTGCCACGCAGGTCGAGGATCAGCTGCTGCATGCCTTCCTTCTTGAGCTTTTCGATGGCTTCAACAAACTCTTCGTGCGTGGTAGCCGAAAATTTGTTGAGTCGCACAAAACCCGTTTTCGGGTCGATCATATAAGCGATATCGAGGCTGTAGGTTGGAATCACATCGCGCGTGATGGTAAAATCGATCAGGCCATCGACGCCGCGGCGCAGCACTTTCACCCGAACTTTGGTACCCTTGTTGCCTTTGAGCTGACGCATGGCATCGCGGTTGGTGACTTTAACGCCTGCAACAAGCGAGTCTTCGATATATACAATGCGGTCGCCTGCCATGATGCCCACTTTTTCGGAAGGTCCGCCTTTGATGGGACTGATCACCGTAATGGTATCTTTTTCGATGCGAAACGAAACGCCTATGCCCTCGAAACTACCAAGCAATGGATCGTTCATCTCGTGAAACTCCTCGGCAGTGATATACTGGCTGTGCGGATCGAGTTTTTCGATCATTCCCCTGATGGCTTCGTCTTCAAGCTCTTTGTTGTCGACCGAATCTACATAATCGCGCTCAATATACAGCAACACATTGTCGAGTTTGCTGTTTCCGTGGCCCGGCACGCTGAAGATCGTCTGATCTGCTCCGCTCGAATTTCCGATGCGGATACCCAGATAAAGACCCAGCGAAAGAACCAGAGATAATATTAGGGGGAGATAAATCGTACGTCTTTTCATAAAATTCAATCAGTTAATTTCCAGGCCAAAAAAAATCGTCAGCGCTCAACAGCAGAGGAGGAAATATATTTTTTGGCAAAAATAGCTTTTATTCATTTGTGAATAATTTTGATTTCAAAGGTCAAATGGAATATCCATGAATTTTCGCTACAGTGGGTATTATGTGATTCTAATGGATATTTCATTTGATGATAACGCCATTCGGGCTGCATTGTTTTGCAGATTGGGTTACAAACAATCATTGTATAATTTCATTGCAATGATTTGGTTGTTGTGTGTTGGCTTTTAGTACCTTGCGCCCTTCTTAAAAAAACTAAAAAATGCAGTGGGAAAAAGTAAAAGCGTCTGTTTTTCAGGTATATCACCCGAAACTGTTTACGACCATCCAGCATTATACACGCGAACAATTTGTGGGCGACCTGATTGCAGGGCTCATTGTTGGTGTAGTGGCCTTGCCACTGGCCATTGCTTTTGGCATTGCATCAGGTGTTTCGCCTGAGCGCGGACTCATCACGGCAGTGATTGCAGGCTTTCTCATTTCGGCGCTGGGCGGCAGCCGTGTGCAGATTGGGGGGCCCACCGGCGCTTTTATCGTGATTGTATATGGCATCGTCGAACGTTTTGGTGTAGATGGGCTGATTGTTGCCACCCTGATGGCCGGCCTGATGCTGGTAGCCATGGGTCTGCTGCGACTGGGTACGGTGATACGCTTTATGCCCTACCCCATCGTTGTTGGATTCACGAGCGGTATCGCCCTGGTGATTTTTTCTTCGCAGGTGAAAGACTTCTTCGGTTTGCAGGTTCAGGAAGCTGTTCCGGCCGATTTTATGGATAAATGGCATTTTTATTTCACCCATTTCAATGCCGTGAACTGGTACGCCCTGGGCATCGGACTTTTTACGGTTCTGGTTTCGGTTTACTGGCCTAAGGTGAATAAAAAAGTGCCCGGAACCCTGATCGCTTTGCTCCTCACCACCATTGCTACAGCTGTTTGGCAGTTTCCGGTCGAAACCATTGGCAGCCGCTTTGGTGAGATCAGGGCCGGAATCCCCATGCCAACAATTCCGTTGGTTGATTTTGAGACGTTCAGGTTGTTGCTGGCTCCGGCCTTTACCATTGCTATGTTGGGTGCTATCGAATCGCTGCTTTCGGCTATGGTGGCCGATGGCGCAACAGGCGGCAGACACCGGTCGAACACCGAACTTATCGGGCAGGGTATCGCCAATATTGTGACACCCCTTTTTGGTGGTATTCCGGCCACGGGCGCCATTGCACGCACCATGACCAACATCCGCAACGGAGGCAAAACGCCTGTGGCGGGCATGGTACATGCTGTGGTTTTGCTGTTGATTATGTTGTTTTTTGGCAGTTGGGCCAAACTGATCCCGATGAGCACGCTTGCGGGCATTTTGGTGATTGTATCCTATAACATGAGCGAGTGGCGCTCGTTTAAGAGCTTGTTCAACAACAGCAAGAGCGATGTAGCGGTGTTGCTGACAACTTTTGTGCTGACTGTGGTGGTCGATCTGACGGTTGCTATCCAGTTTGGTTTGTTGTTGGCGGTTTTGCTTTTCCTGAAACGCGTCATCGAAACGACAGATGTGTCGGTATTGAACATGGTTGTTGAAGAAGAGCCTACCGACCAGCAGGAAGCCGGCGAAATGCTGAGCCTGCCCAAAGGTGTTGAAGTGTTTGAAGTAAACGGTCCGTTCTTTTTTGGTATTGCCAACAAGTTTGAGGAGGCAGAAAAGCAAACCACCGACAAGCCGCTTGTGCGCATCATTCGCTTGCGGCGTGTGCCTTTTATCGACTCGACCGGACTGAGCAACCTGAAAGCCTTTATTCACCGCTCAAAAAGCGACGGTACGCAGATTGTATTTTCGGGTGCAACTGCCAATCTGCAGGCAAGCCTCGTAAAAAGTGGTGTGATTGCCCTGCTGGGCGAAGAAAACAACTGCGACGACATACAGTCGGCTATCGCTCGTGCTGCCTTGCTTACGACAGATTCGCGTTAAGCTAGTTTTGGTCGGTTATGAAAAAAAATGGCCACCCGAAAAGAGTGGCCATTCTTGTTTTGCACTTGTTTTGGTTTTACTTTTCTACTTCTATCATCTCAATATATTCCACACTTAGTTCAACCCTTCTGTTTCGGGTTCTTCCGGCCGCAGTTGTATTGTCGTCGACAGGTTTTGAAAAACCATAACCCTCAGTTGATATGCGCGCAGGACTTACGCCTTTGCCAATCAGATAATTAGCAACTGCATCTGCACGATTTTTGGATAAGGTCATATTCATGCTTTCGCCACCTACATTATCTGTATGTCCGGCAACAATAAGCTTATAGGATGGGTTTTCGTTCATTACCTTGACAACTGCATTTAAAATGGGTGCAGAAACCTGCTTTATCGTTGACTTGCCTGTTTCGAATTTTATTCCCTGCAAGGCTTTCTCAAAGAGTTTTTCAACCTCTTTGGTCAAGACAGGACAACCCTCGTTTTCAAGGACGCCTGCCAGCGTAGGACATTTGTCAAGATAATCAGGTATGCCATCACGATCGGTATCGAGGGTGCAGCCAAACATGTCAACAGTAGCATTGGGGGCTGTGTTGTTGCATTTATCTTTGTAATCGGGTATGCCATCACCATCAAAATCGAGTGCGCATCCATTGGCATCAACTTCAACCTTTTCGGGCGTATTTGGGCAATTATCCAGGTAGTCAGCAACCCCATCCTGGTCTGTGTCTATCGGGCATCCGTTAGCGTCGACCATGACTTTTGAACTTGTGTTTGAGCACTTATCGAGGTAATCAGGCACGCCGTCTCCGTCTGTATCCATTGGGCAACCATTGGCATTGACTGTGATGCCAGATGCTGTGTTTTCACATTCATCAAGGTAATTGTATACGCCATCTTTGTCTTCGTCAAAAGGACAACCGAATTCGTCCACTTCAATATTGGGTGGTGTATTGGCACATCTGTCCTTGCGGTCTTTCACGCCATCATTGTCGGCATCGTGTTTTCTGCCGAAATTGAAGGTCAGGCCGACAGAATGTAATAAAAACAAATCATTGGATTTATTGATCACACCATCCCGTTTATCTTCAGTAGAGTATAAAAAGGTCTCTTGCAAATTGAGCATGACCGTCGGAGTCAAACTAATGTTTAGGCCTGCACCGAATGAAGGTGCGACATAGTCGATATCAGCACTTTTTGTGGTCACAAAATCAGTAAACATCAACACGCCTAAACCTGCAAAGAGGTATGGTCTAATTTTCGTGTCGCTCGCAAGCATATTGAAACGCAAGTTTATCGTTCCGGTTGTGTATTCCGACCGGAAATTGCCACTGCTGTTCGAAAAACCGATTTCCCCTTTGGTAAGGAATATATTCAAATCGAGGTATCGACCCAATTGTCGGGAAGCAGAAATGCCTCCAAAGCCATAGACCGTTGTGTTGAACTGGTACAAATTGTGACCCAGATCACCATAATATTGACCAATGCCTCCATGCAGGCCTATATTCCATGGCTTATCAGTAGTTTGTGCGGTGCCAATAGTTGACCATCCCAACAGCATGATTACAAGTATAATTGCTTGCCCCCTGAGGGTTCTAATTGTAATTTTTTTCATTTTAATTTGGTTGTAAGGTAAATAATAATACTTTGAAATTCATGTATATGGCATTGAATACCATTTAGTTTACTCACGAATCTCCTATTGTTTTCCGGTTCCGGATTCTCAGGCAATGTTTTGTTTAGGGATTTTTTTCTAAACAATTATCATGCCTGTATGGGACAGGTTCCTTTAAAGGAAAATATAAGAAAAGGCTGTCGTTAAAAGACAGGCGGGAATTAGCAGTTAATCTTCATAACCGCTTTTGATGATGGTTGAAAGCATCTTAAACTGTTGGGTTGCATTAAAATTATGCCTGGAATGGGCCGGAATAATGATGCCCTCCCCTAGTTTGAGATGGTATTTTTTGCGTTCGATAGATAACTCCGCTACCCCGTCAATAATTTGAATATAGGTGTCGAATGGCGAAATCTTTTCGGCAAGTTCTTCGCCCGCGTCAAAAGAAGAAACTGTAACATTTCCGGTTGTTTTCTTAATAATAGTTTTACTTACCACGGCATTGGGTATATATTCGATGATTTCGACAATGATATGTGCTTTTGATTTTTCCATTTCAGGTTTATCATCCAGTGTTTTCATGGGAGAAAAATTGTATTAAAAATGCAGGGCTATTGTTTTCTGTTCCGAAACCAATCAATGCATCAACAGTCGATTAAATAAGCAAAATGCTATTAATAATTATTTGCTATTCAAACAATTCTCAGGCTTTTACAAAGGTCATGCATTCGCAACAAAAAACCATTACATTTTAAAAACCGATGTTTATATCTTTCACAGGTTTTCGAGATTGCTGTTGCGTTTTTCTTTCAGGTCTTTGTAAAAAGAGGGAGAGAGACCTGTCACTTTTTTAAACTGGTTCGACAGGTGAGCAACACTGCTGTATTGCATGCGGTAGGCAATTTCGGTTAGTGTTAATTGATCATACAGCAACAATTCCTTCACGCGTTCAATTTTGTGAATGATGATATACTGTTGAATGGTAATGCCTTTTACTTCTGAAAAAGTATTGGAAAGGTAGGTATAGTTCTGATTCAGTTTTTCACTGATATGATCTGAATAGTTTACTTTCGGGAGACTTTCGGAGTAGTGAATCATTTCGATGATTACATTCTTGATTTTCTCGATAAGAATACTCTTTTTATCATCCAGCACAATGAGTCCCGAACGCATCAAGCGGTTTTTTAAATTCTCGCGATCATTGGCTGAAATGTCATCAACAAGTTCAACCATCCCAAGCTCGATTGATGCATATTTCAGACCCAGGTTGTCGAGTTCGTCCCTGACAACCATTTTGCATCTCAAACTCACCATGTATTTAATATAAAGCTTCAAATATCAGTAATTTAGGCTTATAAAGGTAACACAATACACATTCATTGTCAATTACTTAAAGTTGAGTGATGCGCCTGCACATACTATTTTCAAGACTGTAGCGCGTTGTTTGATTTGTGTCATCTATATAAACAGCACAACTATTGCTATCAATAAAATTCCAACGAAGGGCGACCATTTCAACACATTTGCGCTGTCGCGAATCAGTTCCATATTGCCAATCTCGAGTACCTTAACGCGCAAAAAATAGCTTAACGAAGTGAAAATTGTCGCTACGATTTTTGCCTGTAGCAGCATGTATCCGCTTATTTTCATAGAGTTAGTGTTTTTATCTTTTCAACTGAATATCGACGAAAACGCCAGGCGGAATGTATCATACAATCCGCCTGGTCGTCAAATCATTGTTGGTTGTTACAGCACAAATGTCAGCCCAATTTTACCGCCAGAAAATGCATTTCCGCCGCCAAATTCGAGATTGATGCCAACTTTGTTGTTGAAATAATACCTTGCGCCAACCTGTCCTCCCAGGCCAATTCCGGATGTGTGGTCACCATCGTAATGTTCAGGTGACGACCAGAAAAAGAAACCCAGGTTTAAGCCAGCATAAAAGTCCCACTGTGGCGGAATATTTAAAATACGGTTAAAATGGTAATTGGCATTGCCAGAAAGCCCGACGATGCTGTGATGGTATTTGTCCTGATGCCAGTTTTCGTTGTATGCCCTATACGACAACTCAGCGCCAAGGGTGATATCGTTCGAAACTCCATGGTCAAATCCGATATACAAGGGAACACCCCATCCGGAGAATCCAACACCAAGGTTAAGTTGGGTTTTCCCCCTTTGCGATTGGTTTTGGCTAAACAAGACGCCCGACGTCAGCACAAGGATAGCCATAATAAGTAATTTTTTCATTTCAATATTTTTTTTAGGTTGGTTTAAAAATTCTAGCTATTAGAAGCCTGACTTTCAAGCTACAATCACCTCATTTAGTGGTGGGATTTGCATCCGGCTTTTTTGTTTTGTCTTTCGGATCTGCTTTTTGTTCTGTAGCTGAAAGACCCATTTTTTTGCGTGTGACACTCCCTTTGAAAGGAGCAAATAACACACCGATCGCTGCTCCGGCAACAGCTGCCACTGCTGTTGAGGCAAGCAGAATACTTCCATTCTTAAAATTTTGTTTCTTCATGATGCCATTAAATTTTGTTTCCGCGAATTACTCTTAGGATAACGGCAATCAGCGCAATGATCAGAAGAACATGAATTATCCCGCCTGTGTCATAAACAAAAAAACCAAAAATCCATCCAACAACTAAAATGATTGCAATGATATAAAGCAGGTTGTTCATGGTCTTTTTTTTAGTTTCAATTCATTGATAATTTACCGACTACAAAGAAAGCTCTATCCCCATGGGATTATATTACATAAGAATACAAATAGCTTACATATATCACGTGCCAGCTATTATTAGAATATGATACTATACTTACGGATATTTCGCCTTTAAAGCGCAACTGAGTATGTCGCCCTGCAACAATTAATGGCATGAAGAAAACTACAGAATGATACTACTCCAAGCAAAAAAATAACGCCGCTATCCGATCTGCTATGGTTATAGCCATATATCTGCGGGATCAAAACCGCAATTGATTCAGCTTTTTCAGATCGCTATACTTCAAGCACCACAAAGGCGTTGGCCATTTCCTTTACATGTGAAATACTGAGGTGGATGTGGATGATCTGCTGTTTCTCAACATATTCTTTCACCTTTCCATGCACTTCAATAACGGGTTTGCCCAGTTCGTCGTTCACAACCTCTATCTCGTGGAAAGCCATCCCATAACGGTAGCCGGTGCCCAGCGCCTTGAAAAAAGCCTCTTTGGCTGCAAATCGTGCTGCATAATGCTGATAAACAGTGGCCTTGTCTTCGGCATATGCCTGTTCGCGCGGAGTAAAGAGTTTGTCGCGAAGGCCTTTGTTCGAGTCGAGATGGCGCTCCATGCGTGCCACTTCAATGATGTCGGTTCCTATTCCAAAGATCATTTTTCGGTGAGTTTTTTGCAAATGTAGGGGAAATGGGTTTATGAGTGCCGAATGCTGTCGCATTCGAGCATCCTCGAAAAGTCACGAAAATCGGAGATTTTCTATTTTTCGGGATTTATGGGTTTTATGGTGATCTGCCGATTTGTCTGATTGTTCAGCCAAGGAAAAGAGCCAAGGCAAACCTGCCTTCCTGCTGACGCAGGCAGGAGGAAAAAGATTGGTTTTACGTTAAGTTACAGATCCTCTGGTTACAGGGGTACTTGATGACAAATCCGGCTCGTTTTCCGGCTTTTTTATACTTTTGCGCAACCAATCAAATGTTTAAACTATATCATTATGGAAGAAAATGTATCGGAAGTCGCCAGCAAAGTGGAAGGGCTGAGCGCATTCGCTATGGATTTTATTGTAACCTATGGCCTCAGGCTTGTGGGTGCAATCGTAGCACTTATTATCGGACTTTGGATCGCCAACCGCATTACCAGAGCGCTATCCAAGCTTATGGAAAAGCGCAATGTTGAACCCTCGCTCCGTTCATTCATGCGCAGCTTTTTGAGTGTCTTGCTCAAAATCCTGGTCATCTTTAGTATCCTCGGTATGGTGGGTGTTCAGATGACATCATTTATTGCCATTCTCGGTGCAGCCTCACTGGCCGTTGGTTTATCATTGCAAGGCACCTTGCAGAATTTTGCCGGGGGTATCATCATCCTGCTTTTTAAACCCTATAAAGTAGGCGATTTTGTTGAAGCACAAGGCTATTTGGGTACTGTTGCCGAAATCCAGATTTTTACCACATACCTCAATACGGTCGACAACAAGGTAATTATTATCCCTAACGGCGGTTTGGCCAATGGTTCGATCACGAACTTTTCGAAAAAGGAAACACGCCGTGTCGACTGGACGTTCGGCATTGCCTATGGCGACAGCTACGAAAAAGCCCGCGACATAATCATGGGCCTGATCAAGGCTGATGAGCGCATCCACAGTGATCCGGAACCCTTTATTGCTTTGTCGAGCCTGGGCGACAGCTCTGTGAATATTGTGGTACGCGTTTGGCTGGATGCACCCAACTACTGGCCTGTTTTCTTCGATATGAACCAAAAGGTTTACAATACCTTCAGCAAAGAGGGCATCAACATCCCCTTCCCGCAAATGGATGTGCACCTGCACCAGAAAAAATAGTTCTTTTCATAAAACGCTTCCCCGGGGAAGCGTTTTTTTTGGTTTTATCCTTGATTATCTACAGTAATATTCCGGTGACATCAAGATGTTGTCTGCAATAGCGCAATCAAATCCGTTCTGACCGACACAGCAGGGCTTTCCCTGAGAGAACAACCCTGACACACTTTTCTGAAGACAACATATATACGCTCCGTTACAACTTATATACGGCGCGTAACAACTTCATTCTACAGTTTGATATCTTTTTCAACTTCATAGAAAGCCTCAAATCAAAGGCGAAGTGTTTGAAGGCCCGGTTTGCGCGGCAACGGAGCACTTGTGCTGCCGCGCGAATCCCTTCGCGTGGCAACCAAGGCATGATAGCAATATTGATTTTTTTTTTGCAGGATTGTCTCGCCTGATGCTGTAAACCCCTGACAATAAACCGCTATTATTTAGATTGCATCTAAATTTCAGGAGAAGTGATGCGTTTTGCGCTCATTTTGGTATTAATGGGTGGGAAAGGGAAAGACGATTTTCCCTTTTGGGGTCGGCTGCCACACTTGCCAAAGACCAGGAAAAAGATACGCCCTAAAAAAGTTGATCTAGTAACTGAATATAAAAACCATGCGTGCTGTTTGTGACCATAGCCACCATTTAAGGAAGGATCTTAGGATTCATTTACTTATATTTTTAGTGAACACACGGCAAGCAGGCATACAAGCCAATAAAACATTTTTAATAAGATGCAAAAAGCAATTAATCAGCAGATTATTTAATAACTCGTGTAGATTTGTTTGGGTAATTATTCAAGGTATACATCAAATCCTTTTTTCTGAAATGGCTTAGCGTAACGATTACACGAAAATGCAGCAAAAAAGCAGCCAAGATATATGGTTGATATCTTGTGCGAAAAAAGATACTTTAAGAAAAACGAAAATGAACGAAAAGAGTTTTAAATAGAAATTATTCGGATATGGATCGCACTTCGACAAGGCACTGGCAGATTTTCGTCAGGATCGTTTTGTTTCTGACAACAAACATCAGAAAAGCGCCTTGGATCTACTTCCTAAATTTGTTTGATCATGCATTTCAAGAAAATAACATCGTTTGCGGCTGTAGTACTGATTTTTTTCGTTTATGTCTTCAGCCTAAGCACCAAAAGTTTTGACCTGGTTTTGCAGGTTTCGGTGATACTGGGCTTTGGCTTGGGGTATTTGAGTCATATCAAACAGCCATACTGGCCCAAAAAATGGCTGTTGATATTCAGCCTGTTGTTACCGGTTATTGTGTTGCTTTTGGCCTGGCAGCTGGGTTTTATCAGGCTTAACATCAGGTCTTTGGGGGTGTTTTCGGCAGGGTTTTATGTGCCGATGCTGCTTGGTTTATTGTTGACTAAAATAAAAATAGCGGAAGGATATAAAAACGCCATTTTGTTGGGCGTGCTGTTGGTATTTCTATCGGCCCTGACACGAAAAATGAACCATGGCACATCGGCTTCCATTACCATTTTCCTGACCATTCTTGGCGCTCTCATGCTGAGCAAAAACAGGCCTGGTGCACTGCTGAAGTATCAAATTTTATTTGGTGGTGTTTATGTGCTGCTGCTTTTGATTTTAGGAAACTTTCCGGATTCCTTGCAAATGGCTTTTCTGAATATCTCGGTGCTTGTATCGGCCCTTTTTGTTGGCTTGGTGATGCAATCAGCAGGTACGGCAAAAACCAGGCTATTTAAAATCAGTGCGTTTGCCGCTGTGTTTATGGCAATGGTTTGGTTTGGACAGCAAAACTATGAGAAATGGTTCTTTGCGCGGCTGGGAAATATAGAGATAACGGAAGCCATAAGTTATCATTTTGAGACAAATGAGGGAAAAGTTTTTTCGTCAGAAAACATGCATGGAAAAAAAATGGCTGTTTTGTTCTGGTCGGCATCCTGCAGCAACTGCAGCAAGGAGTTTCCATATTTTTCTTCACTGGCACAACGCTACACTTCCGACAGTAGTGTTGTGTTTCTGGCTGCTTTTTTATCGTATAACGATAAAGACAGCAGTTATTACAACCAAATCACACAGCAGCATTTTCAATTTCAATGGGCCAAAGCCATCGACAGCCGAAAACTCATGGATGAGCTTCAGATACAAGGAGTTCCACAAATGACGATCTTCAACAAAGAAAACATTCCGGTTTACAACGGGCTGGTGAGCAACCGCCCCTGGATTTGGGTAAACAGGCCTGCATTGTATTTAAATGACTAGCTTTTATACTTCACTTTCCCGAAGAAACCTTTGCCGTTCAGTAAGATGAAGTGTTCGCGGGCTCGGTTCGATCCGTAGTGGTGAGTTGCCACCATCTTCTGCCTTTAGAGATATGACTGCCAAAAGTTGACTATCTGAACAGATTTTCACCAAAGGCGAAGCATTCGCAGGCCCGGTTTGCGAGGTAGCGGAGTTCTGGTATGCAGTAGTGGATACGCCCTACCTCAGTCCCTTCACTTTGGGCATGGCAGCCACAAAGTCTTTCAGGTAGAAGGGCTCAAAATAGGCTACATTCTCAAAGCTCTTGTTCGCAAAAGCCTCCAGTGCCGGTTTTACCATGAAAGCAGCTGACGGCATCACCTCATCCAAAAAAAGGGCATTGGGCTGCCTGGCAAACGGAATGCGGCATTTATGGGCACCATCGCCAAAAAACCAGACCCGGTGGTGGGCAAACAATCCGGCAAAGGTGTTTTCGTCGACAACCACTGCCTCCGTATCGTGGAGTTTTTTCCCTGCCAGATCAAAAACCGCAGCGTACACTTCCATGCGGCGGGCATCGATCATCGGACACAGCAAATCGCCTTCCGCAAACAGGTCTGCTTTTTGGCTGGCAATACCCTGTGCCATGGCTGTGAGTGTTCCGATAGAGATGAGTGGTTTGTCTGTGGCATAGCAAATGCCTTTGGCCGTGCTCACGCCAATACGCAGGCCGGTATAGGAGCCGGGACCTTTGCTCACAGCAATGGCATCGAGCTGCTGGTAGGTCAGTGCGGCCTCCTGCATCACCTGGTCGATAAAAAGCGTGATCTGTTCGGCGTGTGATCGCTGGTCGAAGCTCTCGCGCAGACCCGTTAACGACCCGCCCGCTATCAATCCGACTGAGCAGGCAGCCGTTGCAGTTTCAATCAATAAAATATTCGGCACGCTACCTGGCTTTATTTTTCTTTCTCGAAGAGCTTGTCCTTGTCGACCACCTTTATTTTATCGCCGTTTTTGAGCGACTTCGATACGGCGCGGTAAGGTCCGGTAATGACTTCGGTGCCTTCGTCGACACCTGTAAGCAGCTGGATATAGGTATTGTCCTGAATGCCTGTTGTGACTTCGCGTATGGCTGCTTTCTCGCCGTCGACCACAAACACATATTCTTTTACCACCTCATCTGCCACTGTTTTTTTAGACGCCTCGTCTTTCACGTTTTTCCGTCCGGTGGCGGTTGTGTCTTCGCGCGTTGTGACAGCCTGAATGGGCACCGTGAGCACATTGTCGACCCTTTTGGTCTGGATGTCGACCGTTGCCGACATACCCGGACGGAATGGCGATTTGATGGTGTTGTTGGAGTCTTCGAGATCGGCATAAGAGTCTTTCAGCATCATCACCTTCACTTCGAAATTCGTCACCTGATCGGCTGTAACACCTGTGGTGTTTGCCGAAGTAGCAATTTCGGTTACATAACCTTTAAACTTGCGGTTCAGGTAAGCATCCACCTCAATCAGACAGGTATCGTTAAGTTTAACACGAGGGATATCATTTTCGCTCACTTCTACCTGCACTTCCATGGCGTTGAGGTTGGCAATCCGCATGATTTCGGTACCTGCCGAAAACTGCGATGCACCTGTCACGCGTTCGCCCACTTCTATATTGAGCTTCGATACAGTGCCATCGTTAGGCGCATAGATATTTGTACGGTTGAGGTTTTCGCGTGCCTCTTTCAGTCCGGCTTCTGCATTCTGCACCTGGTATTCGGTGGCTTTCAGACTTTCTTTGGCAGCTTCAAGCTCGGCCTGGTTTACTTTAAAGGAGGCCTTTATCCCATCCCAGTCAGCGTCGGAAATGACCTTCTGGTTCCATAACCTTTCGTTTCGGTCGTAATCGAGTTTGGCCTTGGTGTATTGGGCTTCGGCCTGAGCCACACGGGCCCTGTTGTTGGCAACATTTGCTTTTGCAGTGTTGAGCGACGCTTCAACCTGCTCAAAATTAGAGATATAGATTGTCGGGTCGATGCGGGCCAATCTGTCACCCTTAAAAACGTACTCACCCTCCTTAACAAACAACTCGACAACCTCGCCCGAAATATAGGGGCTGATCATTACGTCGAGCGCCGGCTGAATTTTACCATTGGCAACCACCGTTTCAACGATGGAACGTACCGAGGCTTTTTCTGTTGTAACCTCAACCTGGTGCTGGTTTCTCTTTTTCGCGACAATCATCACGATCACCAAAACCACCAGCAAGGCAGCGATGCCAATGATCCATTTTTTGTTATTGCTTTTACTTTTTTCCTTCATGTTGGTTTGGATTTTTGATGCCATAAGCCCTCAAGTATTGGTCAAAAATAAGGCATTTCGGCATAAGAAAACAATTTGTTGTGTGTATAAAGTTCAACCCTGCCGCACGGGTGCGGCAGGGTTATGTTGTATTATTCCGTTGTTTGCCAGTGTTTAATCATTCATAAACTCTTTCATATCAGCCAGTGTAAGCGATTTACCGAGATAGAAATCAAGCACTTTGAGCTTGAAAATAAAGTCGTATTTTGCCGACAACAGTTCTGATTCTGCAACGTTTAACTGGTTTTTAGCCACATTGTAGTCGAGTGCATTTACCATGCCCACATCAAATTTTTGTTCTGTGTATTTGAAAGACTCGTTGAGGCTGTTGAGTGATTTTTGGCGGGCCTGATAGGATTTATAGGCTGCCAGTGCATCCGTGTAAGCCGTTTCAACATTTTTTCGCAGGGTGTTTTTGGCCAGCTGCAGGTTGTAATCGGCATTCAGCAGGTTGAGTTTCGACTGGCTGATGTAGGAGCTGGCCTGGTAACCATTGAAAATGGGAATACTTAACCTGAACGAAAGTGTTGTGCTCCGGTTGTCGCGCAGCTGATCGCTGAAAGGTTTTGTTTCGTTGTAGCCAGGGTCGGTCGGGATATTGCTGAGTCTGATCTGGTCTGAGAAATTTGTTCCGATGCCGGCATTCATGCTCAGGCTGGGGCTTCGTGTTCCCTTGGCAATGGCGAGAGCACGGTCGGTACTGCTGTAGTTCAGCTCGGCACTTTTGATTTCGGGCATCACGTCGAGTGCCGCGTTGTAGATATAGTCGACCGGCAACAGCTCAGGTGCTTTGTTTACCGAAAGGGCCGGCACTTCAATCGAAAACTCCGTTCCGGCCTGCAACTCCAGCAACTGCAGCAGGTCGAGATTGGCCAGGGTCAACTGGTTCTGGGCCTGCACGAGCGATACCTCTTCGTTGGCCAGCTGTGCCTGTATGTCGAGCAGGCTTCCCTGCGCCAGGGTTCCGGCTTCTACCAGCTTGCGGGTGCGATCCACCTGTTGCTGGGTGATGTCGAGCTGCTCGCGGGCATTACTCACCAGTTCGCGGCTGAACAAAATTTGCAGGTAATAGCCGGCAACCGCGAGTGAAATATCGTTTTTGATTTTATCGGAGTTGTATTTTGAGGCCAGGTAATCGTAACGGCTCTTCTTCAATGTGTTGAGTTTCTGAAATCCGTTGAACAGTGTCAGTGAGCTGCTCAGATCAAAGTAACTCTGCATGCTTTGCTGGTTCACATACTGGTAGGTTGCAAGGTCGATCGACCTTCCCCAACCGTATGAGTGCGAAGCCGAACCGTTTAATGACGGCAAATAGTCGAGTTTACTCTGCAGCTGAGTCACCTCACCGGCTTTCACGTCAAGGTCGCTTTGCTTGACACGGATATTGTTCTCCAGGGCATAATTGATACAATCTTCAAGCGTCCAGGTCTTTTGTGCAATCAGACCACCTGAAAACAAGAGTAATACTGCACTGATCAGTAATGCAACTCTTAAATAGCTTCCTTCACTTTTGTTGTTGTGTGTGTTCATCCTTATCATGGTTTTATTCTCGTGATGCCATTCAGTAACCAAAAACATGCCACTTTTGCATATCATTGTTTTTCAGTAGCTTAATACGAATTGATCAGATCCTGAAAACATCGAAGTGTTCGGTTAGCGACACAGCCTGTTCGTTTGCGTACAATTGCCGCGTACTGCAAATGTATGGATTATTCAGGCTTTTGGTTCATCCGGTCCGATTATTCTTCTGCACAGCCCTTTTCGGAAAGCTCAATATGGTCTTGTTTCAGAACCGAAACTGCCGACTTGTACCAAAGCCCGGCATGTTTTATCTTTACACCCATATTCATGTGCCCTATGAAAAGTTTTACCCTTCTTCTGGCCGTTCTGTTTGGCGTATCCGTTGCTCAGGCCCAGCACCGCTGCAACCATGGCGTTGCACACCAACGCAGCGCCGTTGCCGACAGCGTGGATGCCGTTCACTATCAGATTCATCTGCAAAACATCGACTTCGACAACCAGGAAATCGTTGCCCAAACGACCATCAAACTGCATCCAAAACTGGAAACATCCATCATTCCGCTGGAGTTGAAAGCCTTGACAGTGACACAAGTGAGCTGTGCCGGTCATGTTGTTTCGGGTTATGCACAAACGGGCGATATCCTGCACATCAGCTTTGCTGAACCATTGCTCCCCACCGACACGGTGGACGTTGTGGTCGACTACAGTGGCACACCTTTTCACGAGGACTGGGGCGGTTTCCATTTCAGCGGCAGCTATGCCTTTAACCTCGGTGTGGGCTTCGTCAGCGATCCGCACAACCTGGGCAAAGCGTGGTTTCCGTGCGTGGACGATTTTCTGGATCGCGCCACCTACGATGTGCTGATCACCCTGCCGAACGGGCTGGAAGGCATCGGCGGCGGATCGCTTGTGGGCATCACCGACAACGGTAATGGCAGCAGCACCTGGCAGTGGCACATTGCACAGCCCATTCCCACCTACCTGGCATCGGCCACGGCAGGCGACTATGCACTCAACAGCGATGTGTTTGCAGGCATCAACGGCAGCATTCCCATTACCATCTACACCCGTCCGGCCGATTCCATAAAAGTCGCCGGCTCATTCGTCAACCTGCATGCCGTGATGGACTTTTTCGAAAACCGCTTCGGGCCCTATCCTTTCGACCGGATTGGTTACTCAGGCACTGCCATCGGCGCCATGGAGCATGTGGCGAATATTTCCTATCCCCATTTCGCCATCAGCGGCAACCTCAACTACGAATACCTGTACACCCACGAGCTGTCGCATATGTGGTTTGGCAACAAGGTTACCTGCGCTTCGGCTCAGGATATGTGGCTCAACGAAGGCTGGGCTACTTTTTGTCAGTACTTCTATAAGCACGACCTCTACAATCCTGAAATCTACCGTGCCGAGATGAACGACAACCACTACGACATCCTGAAAAACGCCCATATCACCGATGGCGGTTATTATGCGCTCAATGCCATTCCAACCAATATCACCTATGGAACAACGGTTTACGATCAGGGAGCCACTGTGGTGCACACGCTGATGTATTATTTGGGCCAGGAGCTGTTTTTCGATGCCATCAAAGCCTATTTGCAGGCATATGCCTATGCCCCAGCCAGCTCAGAAGAGTTGCGCGATTTCCTGACAAGCTACACAAGCCGCGACATGTCAGGCTTTTTCGATAGCTGGGTATTTACGCCCGGAACACCCCACTACAGCATCGACTCTTTTGCTGTAAACCCTGTTGGCGATCAATATGAAACACACCTTTTTGTGAAGCAAAAACAAAAGGGCAGCAACCACATTGGCTTTGGGCACCAGTTTGAAGTGAGCCTGATGGGTAACGCCTGGCAGCTTTATACCGATACCGTGCGTTTTGACGGAGCCACGGGTGAAGCCACTTTTGTTACGTCCTTTGCACCGGTGGTGGCCCTGGCCGATTTTTACGATCACACACTGGATGCCACATCCGACAAAGACATGGTTTTAAGACAAACAGGCGAAACGGCTTTCACCGAAGCCGGATTCAGGCTCTATGTGGATGCCATCAGCGATTCATCCTTTTTTCGGCTGACGCACCACTGGGTAGCTCCCGACAGCCTGAAAACTCCTGTTGAGGGCTTGCGGCTTTCGCCTTACCGCTATTGGGAAGTGGCCGGCATCTTCGACAACCAACCCAGTTTGCGCGGTCGCTTTTTCTACAGCAATGGCGCTTCACTCGATGCTGATCTGATTACTTCCGAACAAGATTCGGTGGTTTTGTTGTACCGTGCCAACAGTGCCACCGACTGGCATTATATCCCGCAAACATTGCAGGGTCTTTGGAATATCGGATATATCTATGTTGACGATCTTCAACCCGGACAATATACGCTGGCTGTGTGGGACAAGCAAATCGTCGGCCTCTCAGAGCAACCAACGCAACTCCCACTTGAATGGCTCCATATCTTTCCGAATCCGGCCAACGAATCGGTTGCCATTCAGTGGGATGAGCCCGCGAGCGGCAGCATGTTGATCACGGATCAGCAGGGTCAGTTGAAACACAACCTGGGTTTTGCCGACACCAACAGAATAAACCTGCACATCGCCAACTGGGCTGCCGGACTTTACCTGGTTGAACAGAAAAACGTGTCGGGAACCACCGTCGCCATGAGCAAATTTGTGGTACAATGAAACAGACACCGCTGCATCCATTCTGGCAACCGCTTGCTGAAGCTTTCAGGAGAAATGCGTCGACAGAAATCGCGGCTGGTGCGCAAAAGTATATGCGCAACCAATATGCTTTTTTTGGCATCAAATCGCCTGAGCGACGTGCAATGCTGTCGGCCTTTATTGCCACACAGGGTATTCCCGCAGCAACCGAAATTCCTGATATGGTGCGCAATGCCTGGGCACAGCCCGAACGCGAATGGCAGTATGCCGCCATGGAGCTGATGCAGAAACGCATCAAAAAAATGCCGGAAGCTACACTTGGCCTGTGCGAGGAACTCATCACCCAGAAATCGTGGTGGGACACGGTTGATTTTATTGCACCAAACCTTGTTGGTTCGCTGCTCCAACGTTTTCCTGAGCATCGCGACGCGTTGATCGGTAAGTGGATGCATTCGGGCAATTTCTGGTTGCAGCGTTCGTGCCTGTTGTTTCAGCTTCGTTACAAAGGCCAAACCGACCAAGAGTTGCTGTTCGAATTGTGTTCGCAGCTTTCGGGCGAAAAGGAATTTTTCATCCGAAAGGCCATTGGATGGGCCTTGCGTCAACATGCCAAATTTGCCCCAGAGGCCGTTCTCGACTTCGTGAACAGCACCCCACTGCAAGCTTTAAGCCAACGCGAAGCACTCAAACACTTTTCATGATGGCTAAAATGAAAACTCTTGCTTTTTACAAAACGGCTATGCTGCTCACAACGCTTCTGTTGCTGGTATTTTCCTGCAAAAAAGAGGAGCCCGGCTGGCAGCGCTGCGATGCCTGCAGCAGTGATCTGATCCTGGGCGACTACAGCGGAACAGCCACCCATTACCGCTATACGGATACCGTCAATTTTGTGGCAACAAACTCCAACGAAGTTTATCTCAACATCACTGAGGAAGGATCATCCCTACACCTGCAAACAGGAGTTGTTAACCTTTTTTCGGCCAACCTCACAGGAGTTTACGAAAACACCTATTACCTGAGTTTTGCCGGATCGAACCAACAGCTTAACGGAACCATCTGGATAAAAGATGCACAGGTGAGAATCACCGGAACGGTCAAGAAGACAGCCACAGTAAACGGTCAAAGCCAGTTACTGGAGCTTTTTGATTTTGAAGTTTTTAAACAGTAGGATTATCGCCTATTCCTGTTGGTTCAGCTGATCCATGGCATAGGCATATGCACCAATGGCTACAGCCGACGAAGTGCCAAGCCTGCTCACTCCCACCCCAATTTTCTTCGAAGGGTCGTACCAGATCCATGCTTCCCGTTCGATGCCCGGCACCTTGATCATCTCGCCCGTATTTTCGGTGAAGTTGATGAGCTCGCGTTCGTTTTGCAGGTTATAGGCTTTCACCTCAAGGCGCTCTACCTTCTTGCCTTTCAGGTCGGTAAAGGGACTGTTGAGGTAAGACACCAGCTTGTCCATAAACACCGGCCAGGCACCCGAAAGTCCGCCCCCGATCACAACCAGTCCATCCACGAGGGTGACGGCATTGGCTATGGCATCGGCCAGCACCTTTGCCATCTCGTCCCAAGCCTTCAGGGCTGCCAGGCGGTTTCCGTCTTTTCGGCCCATCGCAATCTCGTAAATGGCAAACGGCTCGGGGCAGGCTGCCAGATCAATATTGGCTTCACGGGCAAAAACCCGCTTGATGCCGCGAATGGAGATGCTGTCTTCGGCGCTTGTGGCCGGATACAAAAGGTTGCGCATGCGGTTGATCTCACCGCCGGCTGAGTTGTCGCCGCGCAGCAGCTTGCCTTCAAACATGATGCCCCCGCCAAAACCGGTTCCCAGCGTTACGCCAATCAGGTTGTTGTAGCGTTTGTGGCTGCCTTGTTGTTCGAGCAGACGATTTACCTCGGGCAGCAAACCGGCCAGCGACTCACCATAGGTGAACAAATCGCCGTCATTGTTGATGTAAACCGGTACCCTAAACTGCTCCTCGAGCATGGCCTTGAGGGCTACACCGCCTTTGAAATGGGGTAAATTTTCAAGATCGCCGATGATCCCGTTGGCATAATCGGCCGGACCCGGAAAACAAAAACTGATGGCCGATGGCTGACAACCACATTGCTGCTGAACCATGCGAAATCCTTGTGTTATCTTACCCAGAACTTCATCCAGGGTTTTTCCGGCGGCGGGAATGGTGAAGGGTTCGATAATTTCTTTGGCGTTCCTGACGGCCGAAAATTTAAATCCGGTACCGCCTGCATCGAGTACAAAAATGGTGTGTTTATCGGGTATCATCATTTCGAACAAGTTTTGAGGCGTAAATATAAGATTTTTGGCATGATTGCAAACGAACATGGTGCTTCATTTTTTGGGAAGGGGTTGTCAGTTGTTGTTGAAGGTCGGAAGGTCAGAAGGTCGGCGCGAAGCAGAGTGAAATTGCTGATGCCTGTTATAGCCCCGACACTTCAGGAAGGCTCTCGAAGGGGAGGCTCGCGAAGGTTGAGGGGATTTGAAATTCAATACCGAATCGAAATATTGAATTCATAGTCTTTTTTTAACCACAAAGGGCACAGAGGAGGGATCACGAAGGGCACGAAGGGTTTTGATCAATTTTCAGATGGAGGGAAACACTTAAACTCTTAAACTCACTTAACCGCAAGGGACGCAAGGAAAAGCGCAAAGGACGCAAGGGGTTCAAGAACCAAGAATGTTTATTGGTATTAATCTCACTTTGTCACTTGTCTCTTGTCACTTTTTTAACCATGAAAAACACAAAAAAAAAATCACAAAGGGCACGAAGGGTTTTGGATCAGAGGGAAGAAAACCCCTAACGCTTAAACGCTTAAACTCCCTTAACCGCAAGGAGCGCAACGCCATCGCAAAGGACG
>DINQ01000006.1 GCA_002426795.1 Bacteroidales bacterium UBA5536 | reverse complement strand
AACCACCAAAGCCCTTGCTTTTGCGGGGGGGGGGGTATTGTATTGTATATCAGAGTTATACAAAAGTTTAAACATATAAACAACCAAGCATGCAAACAATTTATTTGAGGCAGGTAAACTTAGGGGGTAAGTGAAGGCTGTTTCCATTGTTTTGTTTTCGGCTCTAAAAATAAAAACATCTTTTTGAAAAAGCAAAATTATTCTTTGCCTGGTGTTTCATTTTTTAATGGAGCAAATTTTCAATTCTTCTGTTTATAGGGCATTGCAATGCTATTTAAAGTGGTTTTAAATTGCGTTTGCTAGTTGAAGAATGAAGAAGGAAGGCGGCAATTATAACTTCTATTTCGGATATTTTCACCCGTAGCATCGTCACAATGATCTCATAATAATTCAATTAACCTCTTATGCCTAATACAATTGCTCAGCAACTGGTTTCTGAAATACCCTCACCCAATCGACCATCATGGTCTGCGGAAAAGAGGTTGTATGGTCGGGACGGCCGGCAAAGGTGCCGCCAACGGCAATATTCAACAGAAGGAAAAACCCGCGATGAAAAGCCTCGAAATCTGGTCCTTGAATTGACATTTCGGCATAGGATTCGCCATCAACAAACCAAACCAGTTTATCCGCATCCCATTCCAAGGCGAAAACATGAAAGTCGTCTGCAAACTTCCCTTTTTTTAGCTTGAAGGCTTTTGCGCCCATCATATCGTGTTTGCCAGCAGTATTGGCGTAATGAGCATTGGCTTCTACCACAGCATCGTCTTTGGATCCGTAGAGTTCAAGAATGTCAATCTCGCCTGATTGCGGCCAGGGTGTATCACCACCGTTTTCATCAATATTGGCTCCCAACATCCAAAAGGCCGGCCAGATGCCTTCGCCTTCCGGAAGTTTGATCCGGGCTGAAATTTTACCGTACTTCCAGCTTTGTTTGTTGGCCGAATGCAAACGTGCTGAAGTATATTGATTGATGCCATGCTTCTCGCTTTCATGAATAGCTTTGATCACCAAACAGTTATCCTCAATATAGGCATTCCTGCTGCTGTTGGTGTAACGCTGCCATTCTTCGTTGAAACGCCCGGCTTCCACCACTTGAAAAGTCCAGTTGTCGGGGTTGATGCTGTCGCCATCAAATTCGTCCTGCCATACCAGCTTCCATCCAGGGCCGGGTTCGTAAGTTGTTGGTTGATTCATAGTTGTTGTGTTTTGCTTTTGCTTGTTTTCACGATAGCTTCCGCTAGATGTACAGGCTGAAAGGCCGAGAAAAAAAAGGACAAATAATGTAAAATGGCGTATGATATTTTTCATTCGTCACAGTTTTAACCAGGTGTAATTCAGTTGATAATCAAATAAATCCTGTTCATTGTCTGTGATATCAGCTGTGTTTTCATAAATTGCTTTCTGCTTTTTACCAAAAGACTGATCAAGCGACAAAAATAAGGTATTCATCTTGTTTGGTGCAATGAGCCATCCTTTAAGGGCTTTAAATACGAGGTGCAAGCTTCCAGACGAAGCCTCTAACATAAAATCAAAGAAAAATGACCAAATTTAATTTATCGCATCTGCGATTGAAAGTCTGCATCAGCAATGCATACCAGCCGATCACCTTTTTCAATTTTAATGTCATGCTTGGGGTTTTTCAATAAAGTGCCGGTTGCGTTTTTATAAATACCCACCAGCACAGCATTGAATCTCTGTTTGAGCAGAACAAAAGCTTCATCGTACGTTTTGCTCAACAACTGATGATCCTTTGCTATGACAAATTCCTTCAAATCGAGCGAGCCATTTTCATCGGTTCCCGACATGATGTCTTCGGTGATCTCAGCCGCATTTGGCTCAAACATATAACTGGCAATCAGCTTGGAAGCGATTTCTTCCTGCGAGATGGAGAACAACACGCCGGCATTTTTAAAGGTTTCTTTGAGGAAGGGTTTATTCAGGTTGACAATAATTTTCAGGTTGTTATACTTAGCCTGTATGTTCAGGATATGCACCAGGCTTTCCGAATCGTCCATAAAACTGACATACACACATTTTGCCTGGCTGATGTTGATCTTTGCCAAATCGGCGTAAGCATCATATTCGCAATGAAACACATGCATGTTTTCGTTTTTCTGATACTTATCAATAACAGTATCCAGGTCGGCTTTGCTGTTGCTGACCACCACACATTTCTCGTGAGCAGCTGCAATCTCGCTGACAACCTGCTGGGAAAACTTGTTAAATCCGAAAATGATGATGTGGTCGGTAAGGTCGAGCCCATGTTGTCCGTATTTTTTTGCTTCCATATATGCATTGATTTTATAATTCAACTGACTGACCAAAAATCCCAGTATGCCAAGGCTGCCCAGCAGAAAAAACAACCCAATCAGTTTGCCGGCAACTGTGGCAGGATAATAATCACCATAACCCACTGTCGTCAGGGTAACAATAGAATACCAGAAGGCATTGAAAAAGCTGTCGATATTCGTTTCGGGGTGGTTGCGCTCAATCAGGTAGAGGCTGTAGAGCAAAATCAGGTAGAAGATCAGAAAGATCGTAAAATAGACAAGGTTCTTTTTCTTCATGCTGCCAGGAATTGAATCAAACAATTCAGCTATTTTGACGCACCCAAAAATAGCCTATTCAAATCAAAATTCAAAGCTTTTCAACTTTCTTCCATACGATGTTCCTGAAGGCTTGATTCATTTTTCTTCTTTCCTAAAAAACTATTAGCCATAAACAGCTATTTCTTGATTAGCACCTCTGACAGGATTGGTTGCCGGTTTTCATCATAGAACCGCAGCAAATAGCAGGATGCACCCAATTGACTGCAATCGAGTTGAAACCTGGAATCAGACACCTGCCTTTTGGCAAGCAGTTGTCCCATCGAATTGTATAGCTCAACAAAATAGGGTCTTCTGCTGATGCGCTCATCCGAAATGCTGAGAAATTCACGACATGGATTGGGGTAGATTGAAAATGCCTTCCTGCCAGCGTTTTCAGCCAACGAAACCGGCGAAACTACCTTCATGTGCCCGTTTATGATGTCTGTATTAAAGCTATAGCGGTGATTTCTTATGGTAACCCTGCAAAGGAATGACCCGGCATTTTGGGGTTGGCCAGTGATCAATCCCGTGGCTTCATCAAGGGAAAAGCCATCTGGCATGTCGACAGCGAAAAAAGATACTGAATCCTCGGGATAGGGATTGATCCACTCAAGCTGAAAGCTATAAGGCATATTCACATAAGCCGTGTCGTAATATTCAGATACAAGCTGCGGATAAAAAGTGGTAACAAAGCAACCATGATAGGTAGAATCGATATACAATGAATTGTCGTTCTGGCTACAACAAAGCAGGTTGGGGCCGCCGCCTCCAATGAAAAAGCCGCCTCTTCCGCTGTGTAATAAGCCAAAATTACTGCCTATACCTTCAATCCATGTTTCGTGGTCGTTCTGATAGCGTGCGTGTAAAAAGAGGCGTTTTCGCGCCTGACCAAATAGCTGAATGGTGTCGATGCTGTCGCAAAACATCCTGACCGTATCATCAAATGCATAGTAGTTCTCAACCAGCACACTATCACCCACTTGTAAACCGAAGTCATACAGCAAACCTTCACCTTCGAATAAGGTATTCAAATAAACGCGCTTGTTGAGGGTGTCTTCCCTGATAAGAACTTCCCAATTTGATGTTTCAGACTTTGCATAATCAGTTCGCTGAACCATTCTGTATTGTTGGCCAAACCATGATACGGTATCCCCGATGTGATAGGACCAATTGTGCGCACAGTAGGACACATTGTAAGCCGTTGAGCTGATATAAATTGTTTCCCAGCGTTTTGTGGTGTCAACAATCTGATATCCTTCCTGACAAAAGAGCTGATGGGCAGCAGCCCATAACAGTAAAAGCAGAAGTATATGTTTCATTTTCCTGGTTTGTTGTTATTTATCAATTGATTTGGTTGCACTATTGTTTGATCAAAAGTTTCGTAACAAGCTGATCATCCAATTTGAAAACAACATGATATAAGCCCGGGCTTAATGCAGAAATATCAATGTCTCTTTCAACAAAAGGCAAACTGAGAACATGTTGATAATAAGAGTTATAGATATCAATCTTACGAAAATTGATCAGGTCTGATTCAATTGTAAACTGATCTTTGGCAGGATTGGGATACAAGATCAACCTGCCTGTAAGGTCTTCATCGATGCCACTGTAGCATTCCCGGCCCCAGCCAGGGTAATAGGCAGGTTGAAGGGGCGAACCTGTCGAAAAATGTGTGGGCCCGTAAATGATATGCTCTACACACCAGTTCGAAATATCCCTGTTAAAGTTCTGCGCATTGTCAAACATATAGTCCATAAACCACACATTGTGCACATCCCATTGGCCAATGTCGCGGTGAAACACCGAGCCCCGAAACATGCCTGACATATTCACCACATTCGAAACATCCCACTGGCCGATATCCGTATTAAATGCTTCAGCACCATCAAACATGGATGACATATCGGTTACATTCGACACGTCCCAGTCGCCAATGTAGGAGTTGAAGGCCTGAGTTCCGGCAAACATGAATGGCATTTCTGTGACGTTTGAAACATCCCAGTTGCCGATATTCTGGTTAAAGGATTGCGCTCCAAAAAACATGAATGACATATCATTTACATTTGAAACATTCCAATCATTGAGGTCCTGATTAAAACTGCCGGTGTTCCGAAAAACGGCCCTCATATTGGTCACATTCGACACATCCCAATCACCAATATGCTGATTGAAACTTTCTGCATCACGAAACATCCCCGAGAGCTCAGTTACACCCGATAGATCCCACATGCTAATATCCTGATCAAAGCTTTGCGTTTCCCGAAACATATTTGTCATGTTGGTTACGTTTGATACATTCCAGCTCCCAATATCCTGATCGAATGATTCGGCTCCATAAAACATGCCTGCCATGGTAGTTACATTGGTCACATCCCAGCTCCCAATATCCTGGTTAAAGGCAGCTGCAGCGCTGAACATCTGGCTCATATTTGTAACGTTACTGACGTCCCAACCTGCAATATTTTGGTTAAAAGCAGAAGCAGCACCAAACATTTGCGACATATTGGTTACCTGACTCACATTCCATGCTCCGATAGGCTGATCGAAGGAATGGGCGCCTGCAAACATGGCTGTCATATCTGTTACCTGGCTTACATCCCAAACGCTAATCGGCTGATTGAATTCATAAGCGAATGCAAACATGGCCGTCATATCTGTCACATGGCTCACATCCCATGCCGACAGATCGGCATTGAAGGTCCAGCTAAAGTAAAAAGCGCTGTCCATTTTGGTGATGGCGCTTACATCCCAGCCGGGCATGGCACCATATTCGCAATCGTAACAAAGGCCGTCAGTGGGATTTGTACTTAAGCACACTTCGATTGCATGATAAAAATTGGTATCGGTTAAGGGCGTTTGCGCAGAACAGACAAACGACAACATGACCGAAAAGAGCAGGATCAATCTCTTCATAGCGGAGGGGGATTTTGGTTCAAATTTTGTTGCAGCGTAAAGTTACAACATAGTCTGTCAAAAATCAAAAAAAGTGAGCTGATTTTCCCGGCCATCGTCAAAACCCGTCGCCTGCCGCTTTCAACTTTCATTCAACGGCTTTCTATCCCTGCTTCATTTTTTGTACATCTGCCTGATGAAGTGGATTGCTTTGCATCAAATGAAGGTTTCCTGGATTTTTTGCTAAAACCTGTTCTTTTTTTCTTTGTCCCATTGCTGGATTGAACGACTCACTGCTTTCTTTCAACACAATCTATCGTCTTTTCATTCAAAAACAAAACAAGCTTTTCCTATCATTCCCCATATGCTGTCAGGTTTCCCGTTTCGCTTCGCTCACGAGGATCAATCGTCAGCACTGCATTCAGACATCGGACTGCGTCCGGTCAGAATGCTTAGTTATTGTAGCCAGTTTTTTTATGTCCCGTGTTGACTTATTTTAATTACTCTTCCATTTTCAAAATAAATATCTAAGACGTCAGGGTCAATATTTGCAATTCCTGGAACAAATCCTAAATAGTATGAAATATTGTCTTCTCCATTTGACCAATATTCAGTTCCTAAAAGTTCTATTACTTCCTGTTTTGACTTCCCAATTAAAATTTCACTATCAATAATATCTTCAGACATTTGATATCTTTCTTCGATATTTGATTTCCATTCCTGTTTATCAAAGTCTTTTGATGGGTAGTACGTCATTGAAACAATCCATATTACGATTGCTGCAACGTAAACTAATGGACTTAAAACTATTGTTGGTAAAACCGCAAAATATTTTCTGTTCTTTTCATTTCCTATATTCAATTTCTTTAGAATCCACTTTGAAAAAAAGTAAATCGGCACAGCAAGGATTAATATTATTATTGGAACTTCTGGGCCCATATTATTTTAATATTACCGTAATTGAATGATTATCAAACTTCAATACTTTAAGAACAGTCTTTGCCAATGCTTTATCGTTTCTCATTGCAAGTCCGTCAAATTGTTCAACTGTTTTATTTATTTCTTTTATATCCATTTGTGTCCGTTTTACTATTTCTTAAATATTATTAATTTTCCTTTACAATTCATTCCCCAATCTTTAGCGTCCTTGTCCATGTTCAAATACCAATAATTCAATCCTTCTTCAAATCCACGTCCAATCATGACAGAGTCAACTGCTATATTTAAAGTAGTGAAGGCAATCATAGCACCGATTATTACTTTGTATGAAATGCTTACCAACTTCTTTTTTCTAAAACCTTGAATCAGTGGTTTCACGGTCATATCTATAACGAACAGAACTAAACTCCATGTCAGAACATTCAATATCAGGCCCGAAATACTATAATAGAATTCCATTGAGCTTCCCAAAGATTCTTTCTTAAATACAAATGGGCTTCCGAAGAAAGTCGGGAACATTTCTTGTCCATCGCAATTGTATTCAATTCCAATTGCTAAAGACAATACGAATCCGAGAGCAATATATGGAATGATTAAGTATTTCATTTTTTAAAATTGGCTACAACGTTTTGGCTATACGCAGTGTCCCGAAGGGCATTGCGTATAGGTTTTGTTACCTGCTGGCTTTATATTTCTATAAGTTTAAGTTTCTCTTTTACTTGATTAATAGTAAAAGATTGAGCATTATTCATGTAAAATTGCTCTTCCATTCTTTCTAAAGTATGCAATATGTATTTCACACTTTCGTGCAGTGAGGATTTCTCATTCATGAATTCTTGCAAACTTGATTTAACCTGCTTAAAATTTTCTTCTGAAACAAGAGCAATATTATAAAACGCTCCAAGTACCTGAGAGTTGAATCTATCAAATCGATCTACTTTGATTTCTCTTATATAACTAAGTTCAAGCAGTTCAATTAAGTAAGGGATAGCTTCTATAGTCTTGAGGCTATTTAAACACATAACACGACTTGTGTCAACATCATTTTCAACATTATTATTAATCCACTCGACATATGCTTTTAGACCTTGTATATTTTGTAGACTAACAAGTATTTCAGCAGCTTTCCCGATCTCTTCATTATCATCACTCTTTTCAAGAATCTTTAGCAAATAGTCTTCAACAAATGATTCTTGATTATTGGCTTTTAGTTTATCAAGTATAGCCCATCTAATCATTGAGTCCGCTTGATCGATAATTGTTTTAATGCTTTCAGTGTCTTTAGTACATTCAAAAAACAGGTCTAAGAGTTCTCTTCTTTGGTAGTCGCTTCTTTTCAAATTGATTATTTCATCCAGTATGAATGGATAACTCTCTTTGACCTTGTTTTGAGCTAAGTATTTTATATGATTTTTTAATACTGAACTATCTGCTATACCCTCCTTAATATTCTCAAGCATTCTATCCACTATATCTTTATGATCCAGTTTAGAAACAATGTATTCTATTCCAACCCAATCATTCCCTTCAAAGAAGTCAAAAGAAAGCATGTCAAGAAGTACTCCTTTCTGATGATCTATATTAAACCTCTTTGACAAATACCAAATATACATGGCCATTGTCTTAAAGGTGATTCTGCCATCTTCATGTACTTCAATAGCCTCCTTAAAATTCACCTTCGATACATTTGCAGTACACCATTGCTCTATCCATTGCCTTTGATCAGAATTGATCTCCAGTTCTTTATGGTTTGTGAGATAATTATAAATAAGAGAGATTCTATACCATTCTTCATTTGTTTCTCCCTCAAACCACTTTATAACTTTTTCTTTGCTAATGAATTGACCTTTATTCACAAAATCCCTTAACAGCCTTAGAGCGACACTTGGGTAATACTCATCAATGTCCACCCATCTATTGTTCTCCTTCCTCATCTCAAACAGTTCATCAAAGGTGAGTACCTCTTTTTGTTCCTTTTCAAATACTCCTATAGTAGCTTCTTTAAAAGCTTGTTGATTAAAGAGCAAATTGAAATCAACTTTCAACTTTTCTTTACGTAAAGCTTCATGGTCTACCTGTTCAGGTTTCTTTATCACGAAATCTGTTTTTTCAAGTATCAACTTCTCAAACAGATCTCGATTCTCATTATTTACCCATCCCATGTCAAAATAGATTCCTTCAAGTTCCTTGTTTGTAAGATTTCGGTTTAAATACTCATCAATAACAAATTGCATCAATTCAGGAGTTATAAGTTTTACTATTGCTAACGACTTATTCCTTTCTTTATCATCCTCTTTGGATATCCATATTTCATGGAATGCTTGCTCTCTTGTATTTGTTTGATTGAAGAATTGAAGAACTAAGTTGGTTTTTTCCAACCTGAATCCTCGAATATCTTTTTTGAACCAATTCAGAAGAGAATTAAAAACAGAAGTGTCTTTCTCATATGCTCCTACAGCACTGGTAACAATGGCCTCAATAACCTTTCCTGAATCGTATCCATATTCAAACCGTGTACTTTCTGATATATATTCAACTATTTCTTTAATACCCTTTGGGGTTTTAATACTTTTAACACACTCTTTGAGATTCCACCCTTCATCCATTAGAGAAACATCATCTCTTTCACCACTTATTTTTTTATCTGTTAACTCATACCCTTCTATTAAATAATTTACATAGTCTTCCAATACATCTGATTTTAAAAGAATCGCGTACATGGCAGCTCGTATATATTGATTTTTTTGACTACCAACTTTTTCCATTAGTTTTTCAATAGTATTAGCTTCTGTAAATCCAGCCCATTTAAGTGAATATATGACTGTATGGATAAAGTTTGGATCGTTAATGTTACGATCAATTTGTTCCAATAAAAGGGTTTCTATTTCTGTCCTCAGACCATTGTCTTCGATTTGAAAATGTCCTATTAAACGGATAGCATTTACATAAACTGTCCTCGTATTCTCTGTGCTTTTAATTTCATCAATTAAGAAATGTAAGTTCGAGTCTGACTGACCAAACCTTGCCAGTTCTCTATCACTAAACTTATTGGAACTAATCCATACGTCATGAGTTTTATAATAGTTAAATATTCCTTGGAATATTTGAACTCTCAAGTCTTCTGCAACTTTATCAGGTTCAAACTTAACTATGACCTCTTTTTCGTTTTTCAGCATCCATTGAAGTAGCTTCTCAAATAGGTCATTTTTAGGATCAAGAATACTGAATAGAAATGCTAGGGTATTAACCCAACTCGGTATAAGTTTTTCGTAGTTTGGTGCAAAAGCAATAAACCGAACCACTTTATCAAATTCAAGATTAGACAAAGCTTTGGCTGCAAGAAACTCCTGAATATTATTATGTTCAAACTGCCAAACATCTTCCTCACCATTTTTCTTTTTAAAGGCTGTACAGTATTTTAGTGAATTAAATTCGTCACTTGTAATTAATGATAAAATTTCTGACTCTTTGATTTGATTTTTTGACAAGATTTCCATGCTTAGTGCTACATTTTGTAGCAGCAATATGATTTCTTGCTTTTTACTTCTTAAATCAACAGTAGTTTTAAAATGATTCTGATCGAGTTCGATTCGGTTAAACAAGAACATCTCATAGAGTTCCGCCCTGTTTAATTGAAGTCTTTGATCTTGATTAAATCGATCCGCCAATAACATCAAGAAAAAAGGCTTTGTGATTAGGTCACTAAGGTTATTATCAAAAACTTCATTTATGAAATTATCTGATTTGGTAGAGGAATATTTCCTATCATAATAGTCTTTTACATCCTTTAGATTTAAGTCGTTGATGAGATATGGTTCAAATCCCGGCAATGTGCTGTTTGAATTATTTATTGGCAATTCATAAAAATTCGTGCGACAGGAAATAAGTATTCTTATCTCCTTGTGTTTTTCTGAAAACGTATTGATCTGCCTAACAACCGTATTAAAATTTTTAGGTTCGATCTCATCTAACCCATCCCAGATTATTAGTAACAAATTGCTTGGTACTTCTTTCCAGAAATCTGGCAAAAAGCCCTCCAGGCCGAGATCTGGCGTATAAGAATTGAACTTTTGCAGTATTGGAATAAAGGGTGACCCGCCTTGACTCAACCTGTGATGTAAGTTTTTTAATTCCGTAGATTTTCCTGATCCTGCATCACCCAGTAAAACCACTCTTTTAGTTGACACCATCAATTGATCTAATGACTGTTGCTCAGTCTCTAAAAGAGGGTTAGTAAGTTTATCCTTAACTAATTTAAAATGTGACGTACTTCTTTCTATATAGGTTTTAGGAAGCTTTATTGACTCTATCTTAAAATCAGCTATTTTGATTTTTGTTTCCTCAGTTACTAAACTTTCCTTTTCTTCTACTTTAATGTTATAATCGGCTTTATTTTCCAGTGATTTTAATAATCGAACAATTTTAGAATTAAACTCATCAGCCGATTTAAACTTATTGATATAGTTGTTATTTGTTTCAATTTGTTGCTCAACAAATTCATCAACCTTCAATAGTTGTTCTGTTTCTAATCTGTTTTTAGTTTCCCTATCGTAGTTTTTAACAAAGAATACAATTTTTGGGGCTCCTTGAGTTTCATAATTGTCAATAGCTATATAAAACTCTTCTTCCGTACCTGACTCATTTTCTTTTCCATCAGAATTTTCCGATCCCGGTTTAGTGCCAAACCTTTTCCATAAAATCCCAATATAAACATCATAATCTCCAAAATATTCATTCAGTTGTTCCTGCGGTCTAATCCCATAGATTCCAACAAAATCTTTCCAGTCCAAAACAGTAAATGAGATATTGGAATTACCGCTGTTTTCATCAGAAAAATCCTTACACAGTCGCTTGATATGTTCTTTTTCGGGTGTAACATCACCTGGACATGATACTAATATTTTAATTTTTCGGGAATCGGTCATTTTCTATGCATTATTCTTCTGTTGTGCTTGCAGGTAACGGTCTCGGCTATGGGCAGTGGCGGATTGCGTGCGACTTTCCGTTCGGCAGAACGAGAAAGTTGATGCGGGAATCCGACGCTCGAATACGAGCTTCACCCGCCATTGCCTATAGCCATTGTTGGCGGTAGTTATTTATTTCTTTAATAATCAATTCTATCGTATTTGTTAGATTTTTAATCACAACATCTTCTGTTTCATATAATTTTGGTTTTATAGCTAAAAAAGTTCCGCAATTATTCGCATAATTAATAAAAACTAAGTTTTGCTTTATAGCAATCGTTTCTATTAATTTTTTCAATCTTTCGTTTTGGACTTCTTTGTTATTTACTTTTTGCGTAATACCAAACCAAAATGGAGTGTCAGCACATTTTTCCCATAAATCTAATTTTAAAGAAAAGTTCAAAATCAAATCATCAGTAGAAAAGTATCTGTGATAACCATATCGTTGTGCAGTTCTAATTAATCCTTTTGTTGAAAAATTTGAATCTCTGTTTTTTAATTCATCAACTACTTTATCTACAATCTCGTAATATGAATTTATGTTTTTGGGAATTTTTGGAGATAAATCCTCATCTGTTATTGGTTGAAAAGCATTTTTGTCAATAACATCACATAAACCAATGATTTGATTCAAATCGGATAATAAATTTATGTTGTTAGTCTGTTCAATTCTAATTTTTATAGAATTTAATATTTCGTTCCAACTTTTTACAATTACGTGAGTATTAGATTTTTTTATTAAAAGTTTTAGATTTTCGACATCAAATTCAATGTTTTGAAATTCATTAAGCATTCTGTTTTTAACTTCTTCAAAAACAGTTCTTGTTCGTAAATTTGGTACTAAAAATATTAAAACTGAATTATTTTTTAATCGTTTTAAATATTGATTTGGTTGGTTATCTGTTAATGAAGCCCAAAACTTTGCTTCGATTATTAAAATTTCATTTCCGTCTTCATCTTTTCCGCTAATATCTGGTCTTTCTTTATTTTCACCAATATCTTGTGTTTGAAAAACTAAATCGGGAAAATTCAAATCTGTGTTATTTTTTATTATTTGATTAATGACTTTTCGACTTTCAGGCGAGTTTTGAAGAATATAAGTCAATCCTTCGGATGCAATATCTTCTTGTGAACCTTTAATTCTATTGTAAAATTGTCCTAATAATGATTGCATAATTTTTATGAATTTTCGGGTAATCTTCCATCTTGTTTTCGTCTATGAAAAGTATCTTTTTCTACACATCGATTTATTATGTTTTCCATATGCCAATAAGTGTATCCGTTGTAATCAAAATATATTTGTTTCATTTTATAGAAATAATTTTCATAACCGAAAATGTCAATATGATTAGCAAGTTTTAAAAATAAATCATTATCTACTTTTTCTTGCACGATGTATTCGTGAGGCCAAGTCTTTGCATATGTTTTTGCAAAAATCCAATTCTGATTTTCTATAAATTTTTTCAAATCTTCTGATAGTTCCATAGTCTCTTTATAATTACCGCCAACTTGTAGATAAACGCACCCCTATGGCATTTAGCACACCACATAAAGGCATGCTAAACGCAAGTCCAGCCTTTGCTGAATGGGTGCTACCAGGTAGTTTCTTGTTGTTATCATTCGTTTCATACGCATACAATTCATTCGTTTACATATTTATCATGGTTGCTCAACGCAACACAAATCTTTCAATTCATCCCAAAAACCTCAGGATGGCATCCAATAGCTCTTTTTCCTTTTTCCCCACCAGCGGGCGCCGGTTCCATGGTATAAAAATAGAAAAACTTTCGCTTTTGCAAAACTATTTTAATGCATTTTTTTGGCTGTTGGCTTTTAGACTTTTGCTTTTGGCGGCGCTTCGCGAAAGACATTTTTTTCATGTAAAGCCAAAACCTTCACCTACATGCTTGACATTGCAATGGGTCGGGTGCGGTGAGCCAGTGCAGATCAACACCAGGAGTAAAACAACCTTCCCACACTGGGAAAATTCCAAAATATTTCCATGGAAATACCAAATATGACTTCGGGGAAGCAAAGAATGCCTTGGCGGACGCTCAGTACGTCAAAAGTATCATAGCATACGGCAAAAGTATGGCGCGATACGCTTAAAGTATCAAACGAACTGATAAAAGTATCGCACGATACGGTAAAAGTATCGCACGATACGACGAAAGTGTCGCTCGATACAACAAAAGTATCGCACCATACGACAAGTTTTTCCCATTTATGGAAGGGAGGGCGCATCATACGACTTGGAGGACGCACGATACGACCTGGCGGAGGCTCCATACGACAACTGCAAGTCAGGTGACGAAACAGTGCAGGCAGCGTTTTACATCTACAAAACGTCATACCGGTCGGTGCTGACCTCAATGGCCGACGGGCAAGCCTGGTGGCTTGAAGCGGATCGCTTGATGCTAGAAGCGTTCATATCATATGCATTGGGGAAAGCACAAAACGCCTTCAGCATGAGAAAGCTGCACAAATATGTTGGGCCAGCGTGCAGATAATTTCGTGTAAATGAGTATCGAATATAATTTCGTATCTAATCGAAAATCAATTATTTACCCCTGCTGATAGCTATCGGCAGGGACAAACGAAGAAAATCATTGACTTTGTATGCATGTTTCCTGATACTCATATTCCTTAAAATTCGATTATCCTTTTATGCTACTATCTATGGGTACCCGACTTCAAACTTTTCCCTACTTTTGCAACGCATTAAAATTCACCGGATGAAATATCCATATGTTAAATATCATAGCCACTGTAATGAAAATTCATGGATATTCCACCTGCCTGTGGCAGACAGGTCTGACCGATGAAATCAAAATTATTTACACATGAAAATAAAGATTGTCAATACTTCACCACATCCTTTGCCGGCTTATGAAACCATTGCCTCAGCAGGCATGGATTTGCGCGCCTTTGTCAACGAACCGGTTGAGTTAAAACCACTCCAGCGTGCCCTCGTTCCTACAGGGCTCTTTATTGAACTGCCCGTTGGTTATGAGGCACAGATCCGACCCCGCAGTGGTCTATCGATCAAAAGTGGCATCAGTTTACTCAACACGCCAGGCACCATCGATGCCGACTACAGGGGCGAAATCAAACTGATCATGGTCAATCTGAGCGATCAGACTTTTGTCATTCGCGACGGCGAACGCATTGCACAAATGGTCATTGCACGGCACGAACGCGCCGAATGGGTGCAAGTCGACGAGCTGAACCCCACCGAACGCGGCACAGGCGGCTTCGGCCATACCGGCAAGTAATAACTTCAAACCCCTAACTTCTAACTTCAAACCCCTAACTTCTAACTTCAAACCCCTAACTTCTAACCTCCTATGAACCTCATCATCCCCATGGCAGGAATGGGCAAACGCCTCCGCCCACACACCCTCACAACACCCAAACCCCTTTTGCCCGTTGCAGGCAAACCCATCGTGCAGCGATTGGTCGAAGACATTGCCAGCGTCATCAGCGAGCCCATCAACGAAATAGCTTTCGTGATTGGCAACTTCGGCAAGGAGGTTGAAGAAGGCCTGCTGCGAATTGCAGAATCCGTCGGAGCAAAAGGCAGCATCCATTACCAGCTGGAAGCCCTGGGTACAGCCCACGCCATCCTCTGCGCAAAGGATGCATTGAAGGGAAAAGTAGTGGTGGCCTACGCCGATACCCTTTTTAGGGCCGATTTCACGCTCGACGACAACAAAGAAGGCATCATCTGGGTGAACCAGGTTGAAAACCCCGAACAGTTTGGCGTGGTAAAACTACAGGCTGATGGCAGCATCGAAGGTTTTGTCGAAAAACCAAAAGAATTCGTTTCCGATCTGGCCATCATTGGCATCTATTATTTCCGCGACGGCGAAAACCTCCGCAAAGAATTGCAATATCTGCTCGATCAGAACATCACCACCGGTGGCGAATACGGCATCACCGACGGGCTGCAGAATATGATGAAAAAGGGCATGAAGTTCCATACAGAAAGTGTGACCAACTGGCTCGACTGCGGCAACAAAGACGCAACTATCGATACCAACCGACAGGTTTTGGGTTTTGTGGCCGAAAAGGAACAACTGATCTCTGACGAAGCCGATGTGGATGAAGCCATCATCATTGAGCCCTGTTTTATTGGTAAAGGAGCTGTTATCACCAATGCAGTCATTGGGCCTTATGTTTCTGTTGGCGAAAACACAAAAATCACCAACTCCGTCATCCGTAACAGTATTATCCAGTCGGATTCCCAGATCGAAAACAAGCTAATTTCCGATAGCATGGTAGGAAAAAATGCAATGATCCGGGGAAGTTTTAATCAGTTGAGCGTTGGCGATTTTAACCAAATCGATGACTAACAAATTCAATGGAATGATCAAAAAAACACTTCTGCTTGGCTTTTTGGTTGCCTGTATGCTTTACGAAACTGAATTGTATGCACAGGACACACTTCGCCCGACACCGGTTGACACCACTACCTCTGTCGGAGCAAAAAGACGCAATGTGGTATATTTTACCGATGGCCTTCGTGAGCGGCTGGCCGGTAACGACCAGAAAGCCCTGAGCTCCTATGAGAAAGCCCTTCAGCTCGATCCGGACGATCATGCCAGTATGTATGAACTGAGCGAGCTTTATGCCCGTCAGGGACGTATTGATGAAGCCCGCAAGCTCATGCAGAAAGCCGTACAACTCAATCCAGATAACGACTGGTATCAGATTCGGTTGGCGCAGATTTACAAGTATGAAGGCAATTATGCGGATTACGGTGAAATTTACCGAAAATTACTACAGAAGCATCCGGGTGATACGGACTATTTTGGTGAGCTTTCGTCTGCTTTGTTGCTGCAGGAAAAATACGATGAGGCATTGGTCGTTTTCAACGAGATTGAAAACCAGATTGGCGTCAACGAAATGATCAGCCTGCAAAAACAACAGATTTACAACACCATTGGCAAACCAAGGAAAGCCATCGAAGAGATCGAAAAACTGGCTGCTGCCTATCCTTACGAAGTGCGTTATCAGGCCATGCTGGCTGAGTTGTATATGAACAGCGGAGCAAAGCAAAAAGCATTCACGGCCTACAAAAACATTGAAACACTCGATCCGGAAGATCCTTACGTACATATTTCATTGTCTGATTATTACCGGCAACAAGGTGATCTTGACAATGCCTATAATGAACTGAAACAGGCTTTTGAAAATCCCGAACTGGATATTGAGACCAAGATGCAGGTGCTGTCGATCTGGTTTGGTGGCAAGCAGATGACCAATGATCTTACAGACAAGGCCGGTGAGTTGGGGCGCATCCTCATTAAGGCACATCCCGACAGTCCTTATGGATATCAGCTGCTGGGTGACATGTTGCAAAACAAGGAAGACCTGGCTGGTGCGCGCAGCGCCTTCGAGAATGCACTTTCGATCGACAGCAGTAGCTATGCTGTATGGGAGTCGTTGCTATTTACGGATATCAACCTGAACGATTTTACCCAGCTCGAAAACCATTCGGAGCGGGCTATCTCGCTGTTTCCAGAACAACCCTTGCCTTATCTGTTCAGCGGACTGGCCAAATACCAGCGAGAGGCAAATGCTGATGCCCTGAAACGATTGGAGACCGGTCAGAAGCTGGTGGTAGGCAACGACAGGCTGCTGGCTGAGTTTTACAATTACCTGGGCGAAGTACAGGATAAGCTGGGCAATCATGCCGCCTCAGACCAGGCTTACGACAAAGCCTTGCTGATCAACCCCGACAACTCGGTCGTACTCAATAATTACGCATATTACCTTTCGCTTCGCGGCGAACAGCTTGAAAAAGCCCTGAAGATGGCCGCTAAAGCTGTTGAACTCGATCCCGAAAATGCATCAAATCTAGACACCTACGCCTGGGTTTTTTACAAACTGGGGCGCTACGATGATGCTTTAAGATGGATCGAAAAAGCCCTTTCTTTGAGTAAAAGCGACAACGGCACTTTGTATGAGCACTATGGCGATATTCTATATCAACTGGGACGCAAAGAAGAAGCCTTAAACAACTGGAAGAAAGCCAAAGAAGAAGGGGATGTCAGCGATCTGCTCGACAAAAAGATCAAGGAGGGAAAACTCTATGAATAAGCGTGTCACAACCGGTTTATTGCTCATTTCAACCGTACTTTTCATGCTGACATTCAGCGCTTGTACGTCTCAACGCAGCGTGATAAAAAAACCACTCAAACAAGAAGGGGAAGCCTTTCTGATTAGCAAAATGGAAGCCAGCGAGCTGAATTTCGATTGGTTTAGCGCGCGTTGCAACATCAGCCTGATCAACGACAAAAAGCACAAATCCGACTTTCGTGGGCAGCTCCGAATCAAAAAGGACAGTGTTATCTGGGTTTCACTTTCGCCGGCTTTGGGTATTGAAGTAGCGCGTCTGATGATTACTCAGGATAGCATTCGTTTTTTGAACCGTATCGATAAAACCTTTTTCGAAGGCGACTACGCACTCATCAACAGTTTTTTCCAAACCACTGTTGATTTCGACATGCTCCAGGCCCTGCTGATTGGGAATGATCTTGTTACATACGAAGATGATGCTTTCAGAGCTTCTGTTGATGGATTCCGCTATAAGCTCTCGGCCAATCACCGTATGCGTAAAAAGAAAGAGTTATTGCGTACCGATGATCCCAACATCCTTGTGCAGAGTATCTGGCTCAATCCTGACAATTTCAAGATCGTGAGTGTGAACATGAAGGAGTTTGGCGTAGAAAGCAAGAAACTTGAGGCTGATTACAGCCATTTTGAAGCCGTTGGCAGTCAGCTTTTTCCTACCGATTTGCGCATGGAGTTGCAAGCCGGAAAAAAAATTGAAATCAAGATCAGTTTCTCCAACTTCAAACTCGATGAGCCACAGTCTTTTCCTTTCAACATCCCTGGAAAATACGACCGGATGCGTTGAGCGGAATTTTCGGGTTTTAAGGGTTTGGGATGTTGAGTACAAAGGTTGTGAGGAATCCAAAGAAAGTTACACAAATCATAGGTTTTACTTTTTGGTATTTTAGGGTTTTGGCCTCTGATATTCCAAAAGGAATTCCAACCAAAAACTCTACATTTGCAATATGATGCTGCTTAAGTTCAAACACCTCTATCTGCTGCTGGCATTTTTGCTGCTGGCTACTTCTGTGTTGCAGGCACAGCAGAGTGTAGCTGAACTGGAGCAGGATAAAAAGCGGTTGGAAGAAGAAATCAACTATACCAATAAATTGCTCGAGGATATCCGTCAGGACAAACAACTCACCTTGAGTCAGTTGGTAATATTGGGATCAAAAATCAGCAAGCGCGAAAACCTCATCGCCACCATTCAGAAGCAATTGTTGGTTCTGGATCGAAAGCTTAGTCAGGGTGAGCAGGAGGTAGGAAGACTGCAAAAAGAACTGAGCACATTGCGCAAGGAATATGCACGCATGGTGGAGTTTGCCTATAAAAACCGTGACAGCTACAGTAAACTTGTTTTTCTTTTTTCGGCGGAAGATTTCAACCAGGCTTTTCAGCGCCTCAAATACCTGCAGCAATATGCGGCATTTCGCAAGGCGCAGATCGAGCGAATCCAAAAGACACAAAATGAGCTGCAGGCTCAGGTTGAAGCGTTGACAGCAGAGCGGCAAAAACAAGCCGAATTGCTTGATGCACAGCGACGCGAACAGATCGTGCTTAGCACCGAAAAGGCCGGAATGGATGCCGATGCGCGCAAGCTGGCACAGAAAGAGCAAAGCCTGCGCAACACCATCCGGCAAAAAGAACAGGAAGCACGCAAGCTGCAGAAAGCCATTGAGGACATTATTGCCGAAGAAGTGCGCAAAGCCAGTGCCAGCAAAGGGGAGAAGGTGCCCCGTGAAGATCGCCTGCTAGAGCTCACACCCGAAGAGTTGAAACTTTCGAACAGCTTTGCCAGCAACAAAGGGAAACTGCCCTGGCCTACCGAGCGTGGCATTATCTCGTCACGTTTTGGCCCGCAGCCACACCCTGTTCTGAAAAAAGTGACCATCAAGAATAACGGTGTCGATATTGCAACGGCTAAAGGAACTGATGCAAGGGCTGTTTTTGATGGTGTTGTGGTAAGTACCAATAAAATTACGGCATCCAACAACGCCGTCATCATCCGCCATGGCGAGTATTTCACCGTGTATTCCAATCTCGAAACAGTGTATGTGAAACGTGGCGACCAGGTGAAAACAAAAGAAGCCATTGGTAGGGTGCACACCGATAAAACAGAATCTAAAACCGAACTACACTTCGAACTGTGGATCGGACGGACCATTGTTGATCCGGCGCTGTGGCTGGCAAGGTAGGTTTTTGGGTTTAAGGGGCAATGCGTTTATAGGTTGTTCTTGGCAACTTTCGATTTCCAGTCTCCGCCTTCGAGAACCTTCCCGAAGTATAATCGAGACTATAGCAGGCATCAGCATTTCCAAATTGCATGGCGCACTTCCAACTTCGGTCTTCGGTCTCCGAACTTCTAACTCCACTCTCAGACTCCCCCGAAAACCAGCAGTGGAATCCGCGTTCTGAACAGCACAAGCTGACTCAGACCAGGCTGAAAAAGCTGCTCGATCAGTCCTTGCCTCCTGGCCGTAACAGCCATCACATCAATCTGTTTCGATTGTACAAAATCTTCTACACCTTCAAGGATATTGTCAGTTTGCAGCAAGCCACATTCAACCGCATAATTGCTGTATTCGCGATCGAATAAGGATCGCATTTCCTGCATACGTGCTTCATCAATTGTCAAACTTCCCTTTTGGTGTACATGCAGGCAAAAAACCCTGGCCTTGAAAGGACGCACAAAAACCAATAACTTGTGCAGGCTTTCAAAATCGGACTGATCAAAATTGGTCAGGTAAAGAATATTGACGGGACTTCGAAAATGCGTTTCATCATAGGACGGCGGAATGGCCAATACCGGAATCTTTCCGCGTTCAATTGCACGTGCAGTAGTGCTGCCAAAGAAACCACGTGCAAAACGGTGACGGCCTTTGGTGCCCATCACGATCAATCCGGGCTTGTAGTGATGTGCCACCGCTGAAATAGCATCCGACGGACTTCCACGCAGCAAGTCAACATCAATATCTACTCCATGAATGTGTTCGTCTTTGATCAGGGCAAACATCTCTTGCTGTAGGTCAGTCAACTGCTTCAAAGCTGTATCCTCGGTTTCCTTTAGCTGTTCTTCAAAATCAGGTTGAAAGGCATACATATCACCCCAGGAGAAGTTCTCGGCTGCTGCCGGAAACCAGGCATTGATCAGGCGAATATCAGCTTTGAGTGTTTGAGCCAACCGCAAGGCGTAAAACGCTGCTTTCCTGCTCTCAGGCGAAAAATCGACCGGCACCAAAATGCGGCGCACTGAACGAAGGATGTTGACAGTTTTTTGTTTACCGGCTCCAAATGCCTCTACTACTTCATCATGGATTTTCTTGGCCTGCGTCAGGTCTGTGGCGTTTACACGTATATCAATACCATTAAGCAAACTGTCCGACGGTGTCATCAGGCAGTTGATTGAAGCCGTTTCCAAAGATGCTTTGATCAGCAGCGCCCTCGAATAACGGTGACTTCCCAGTGTAATAAATGTTGCATCCTTCATGTATGAATGTATTGTGACTGATTCTGTGTGCATAAAGATGATTTGCAGGCTTTTTTTAGAGCAATAAATATACAACATCCATTTGGTAAAAGCAAGAAACATATCCAACTTCGGACTTCGGTCTACGGACTTCTGGCTTCCATCTTCCAACTTCTTCCTATCTTCGCAGCCGATTTAACTCCCAATTCATTTATGGCCAATTTACTTTCGGTCGATTCTATTTCCAAGGCCTTTGGCGACAAAGCGCTTTTTCAGCAACTCAGCTTTGGCTTGTCGCAAGGCGATAAAATGGCACTTGTGGCAGCCAATGGAGCCGGAAAAACTACCATCATGCGTTTGTTGACCGGCAAGGATATGCCAGACGAAGGAAGCATCACCTATGCCGATGGTATCAGGGTGGGTTTCCTGGAGCAGCAACCTGATTTTGATCCGGAAATGACCATCAACGAACTGCTCAACAGTGGCCATACTGAGGTGATGCAGGCCATCCAGGAATATGAACGGGCGCTGGAGGCGCAATCGTCCACCCATTCCGAAGCAGCGCAGAAACAGTTGGAGGCCGCTTCGGCCAGGATGGAAGCCATGCAGGCCTGGACTTACGAACAGCGCCTGAAACAAATGTTGACGCTCTTCGAGATTACCCGACTCAACGAAAAAATCGCCAACCTCTCTGGTGGGCAACGAAAGCGGCTTGCCCTGGCACTTGTTTTGCTCGATGAGCCTGAGCTCCTGCTTCTCGACGAACCCACCAACCACCTCGATATTGGCATGATTGAATGGCTCGAACGCTACCTGAGTCAGGCCAATATCACCCTGCTGATGGTGACACACGACCGCTATTTCCTCGATCGTATCTGCAACAATATTCTCGAATTATATCAGGGTGAATTGTACCACCACAAGGGCAATTATGCCTATTACCTGCGCAAAAGCAACGAGCGCGAAGAAAACTACCGCATCGCTGCTGAAAAAGCCGGTCAGTTGCTCAAGCACGAACTGGAATGGATGCGCCGCATGCCACAGGCCCGTACAACCAAATCGAAAAGCCGCATCGATGCCTTTTATGAGCTGAAGGAGAAAGCACAACAAAGGCGCAACCAGCAACAACTTCAGCTCGATGTAAGTATGCAGCGACTTGGTGGTAAGATTCTTGAGCTTAAAAATGTCAACAAATCATTTGGTGAGTTTAAGGTGCTTTCCGACTTCGATTACCTCTTTACCAAAGGTGAGCGCATCGGGATCATTGGTCGAAACGGAGTTGGTAAAACCAGTTTTCTCAACCTGATAACCGGCAAGTTGCAACCTGATAACGGACAGGTCATCAGCGGAGATACAGTTGTTTACGGTTATTACACCCAGGAAGGTTTTCGCTTTGCCGAAGATAAAAAGGTCATTGAAGTAGTGAAGGACATTGCCGAAGTGATGCCCATGGGAGATGGGAAACAGCTGACGGCTTCGCAGTTGCTCAACCTGTTCCTTTTCCCACCCAAGGTGCAATACCAGCCTGTTTCGCTGCTGAGTGGGGGAGAGCAACGCCGATTGTATCTGTTGACTGTCCTGGTGCGCAACCCCAATTTTCTCATCCTTGATGAACCTACAAACGATCTCGATTTACTCACCCTCCAGACGCTTGAGAATTTCCTGCAACAATACAAAGGTTGCCTGATTGTGGTGTCGCACGACCGTTATTTCATGGATCAGGTTGTTGACCAACTTTTTGTTTTTGAAGGCGATGGCATCATCAGGGGTTTCACAGGAAACTATTCCGATTACAAGACCTACCTTGAGGAGCAGGAAAAACTGCGCAAAGAAGCACTTCCCGAAAAAGCTGAAAACACCAGAAAAAACAAATCGGAAAGGCCTACTGAAGCCAAAAAGAAACGCAGTTACAAGGAGCAGAAGGAATATGAGAGCCTTTCACAGGATATTGAAAAACTCGAAAATGAGAAAAGAGCTCTCACCGAATCCTTGACACAGCAGCTTGATTATCAGAAAATAGAAGAAATCAGCAAAAAGTTGGACGAACTTGCAAACCTGCTCGACGAGAAAGAGTTGCGCTGGCTCGAACTGGACGAAATTGAAAATTAATCCATAAAGCTTATGCGATATTTTTAAACCTCATCTGATTTTGAAAGGCGTTTTAGCTAACTTTACCAAAAATTGACAGCGATGACAGATCGGCAACGATTCGAGAATTTTTTTAAACAAGTGAAAACCAACCACCGTGTATGGTTACTCCAGGCCAAAGACGGCTTATTTGCCATGCTCGAAGACAACGATCAAAATAGTTACATACCTGTGTGGCCTACTGAAGCCGATGCGATTCAAAACAGAAATGAGGATTGGACAGCCTACCAACCGGAAGCCATGAGTCTGACCGAATTCTCAGTCTGGCTCGAAGAGTTACGTACTGACGACATACTGATCGGAGTGCATCCCGATGAATCAGGAAAAATCCTTCCGGTGAAAGCCGATGATATGATGCAAATGCTCAAATAAAAGTTGTTTCCTTTTCGAACAAAAAGCAACAGGCAGCATTTGAAGGCTAAGAGAGCTGTATAACTATGACAAACGAACCCGTATTCCAACAATATCATTTTGAGGGCATCAGGCATGTGCAACCGCTGGAAGCTTTTCAGTTGATTGAGCGGGGAGAAGCCATCTTGCTGGATGTGCGTGAAGCCTTTGAAGTAGAAGCTGCGCATCCAGGTCTGGAATCAGGTATGCTTTGGATTCCAATGTCAGAATTACAGCAACGCATCACAGAATTGCCAACTAACATAACAATAATCGTGATGTGTGCCCATGGCATCAGGAGTGTGCAGGTAGTGTATTATCTTGTCAACCATCACCGCATAAATGCCTTGAACCTGGACGGCGCTTTTGAACAATGGGTCATCGACCAATTACCTGTTGAATAGCTTGTTAATAGCGCCATTTATTGGCCAGGGCAACCAACGACAACATTACCGGCACTTCGACCAACACCCCAACTACTGTTACCAGAGCTGCCGGACTTTGAAGTCCGAACAATGAAATGGCTACCGCTACAGCCAGCTCGAAAAAGTTGCTGGCACCGATCATGGCAGCTGGTGAGCAAATGGCATGACTCAGCTTCAGCTTTCGCCCCATAAACCAAGTAATGAAAAAGATGAAATAGGTCTGAATCACCAGCGGAACAGCAATCAATAATATAATCAATGGATTTTGGAGGATGTTTCCACCCTGAAAAGCAAAAAGTAAAATAAGCGTAAGCAATAGCGCCAATATACTCACGGGTTTGAATCTTGGCAGGAAATGTGTAAGAAACCATTCTTTACCTTTACGTAACGTCAGCCATTTGTTGGTGGCATAGCCTGCTGCCAGCGGAATCACCACGAAAATAACAATGCTGGCAAACAAGGTTTCATAGGGAATACTGATATCAGTTATTCCCAGCAATAAGCCCACAATGGGTACAAAGGCCACCAGGATTATCAAATCATTCACTGACACTTGCACAAGGGTGTAATTGGGATCGCCATTGGTGAGGTACGACCACACAAAAACCATGGCCGTACAGGGTGCAGCACCCAGTAGAATCGCACCGGCAATATAGGCTCCGGCTTCATCAGGGTTGATCCAGGCCGTGTAGAGTTTGTCAAAGAAAACCCAGGCAAAAAATGCCATGGTAAAAGGCTTGATCAACCAGTTAACGATGACAGTAAGGATGAGACCTTTAGGTGTTTTGCCAACATTTTTCAAACTGCCAAAATCGATTTGCAGCATCATCGGGTAGATCATGGCCCAAATAAGAATGGCCACAGGAATGTTTACACGGTAGACCTCCAAACGACTGAGCATTTGCATGCTGTCGCCAAACAGATGCCCGAGCCCAATGCCAGCGCCAATACACAAAGCCACCCACAGACTCAGGTATTTCTCAAAAAAGCCAATTCTTCTTTTGTCAGCCATGGTTTGATTGGGGTAAAGATTACTTTGTTCTTTTAATATTCTGCTGATAAAACAAGAAAAAAGCTTGCTTGATTTCATCCCTGATACGGCGGTAAACCATCATTTTCTCCTCATCTGTGCCTACTGCATCAGCAGGGTCTTCAAATCCGATGTGCAATTGTTGCCCGACTTTGCCCGTAAAAACCGGACATACTTCTTTGGCATGATCGCATACTGTAATCACAAAATCGAAGGCAGTGTGTACATATTGGTCCACATGCTCGGGTTTGTGGGCACTGATATCGATCAGCGACTCTTTCATGGCACGCACGGCATAGGGATTTACCTGTTTTTCGGGTCTGGTACCAGCTGAAAAAACTTCCAGTTTCGGATCAAATGATTGCAAAAATCCCTGAGCCATTTGTGAGCGACAGGAGTTTCCGGTACAAAGGATTAAAATTTTCATAGGTTATTAGGGTCAAATGATGGGATTACTATTCCGGTAAGGTAATTGTGTAGGTATAAGATTTTGGTGCAGCAGGTTGAGCAGCTTCAGGCTTTTTTTTCATGGCTGGTTTTACTGTGTAAGTGAGCTGTTGACCCGGTATCTTAAAGCTGATGTTGATTTTGGAACGCGTTCTAACCCGTTTGCCATGGTTGTTTACTTTCTGGTAACGCAGCAGACTTACCAAACGCAAAGCTTCTTCATCGCAACCGCCGCCGATGCCATGTGCCACTACTGGGTTGTGAACGATGCCGTCGTCATCAATCTCGAAATGCACAACAACTTTCCCTTCGATGCCTTTTTGCAGTGCCTCCCTGGGATATTGGAGGTTCTCTTTCAGAAACTTCGAAAGCGCTTCCTTACCGCCGCTGTAACGGGGCAATTCCAGGAATTTTTTTTCTTTTTTGAAAGGACTCATCGTATGCGGTTTTGATGAACAAAGATATGGTTTTCCCCATCAAACGAAAATCCCGACTGCATGCACAGCCGGGATGATCCTAACCAAAATAGATGAGAAAACTATTTGTCGATGGCGCCGCCTTTGATTTTCCATTCGTTAAAGCCACCATCGTAAACTTTTACATTGGGATAGCCAAGAATGGTTTTCAAGGCAATGTATTCTTTTCCGGTTCTAACGCCGGTTGAGCAGTACAAGATCACTTCTTTGTCTTTGGTGACGCCGGCAGCAGCGTAAAGCTTAGCCAGTTCGTCAGCACTCTTCATCAGCTTCTTATCAGTCTGAATAGTGTTGTGATCTACATTTACAGCTCCTTTAACATGACCTGTGCTTTTGTTTTCGAGGCCTTTGTATTCGCCAGCTTCACGCACGTCAACCACCACTGCTTTTGGATTTGAAAGAGCAGCCTTCACTTCATCCATGGTAGCGATCATTGCAGGATTTCCTTTTCCAGCAAAGGTAACTGCTTTCACCATTGTTGGATTCTTTGTCACCGGTTTGCGACCAGCTTTCCAGGCTTCGAGGCCACCATCCAATACAAATACTTTGGGGGCACCCATGTATTTTAAAATCCAGGCTACACGGCTGGAATATTTCATCGAACCTTCGTCATAAAGAACGATAGTTTTATCGGCTGAAACACCTTGTTCACCAAAAATCCTGGCAATCTCAGCATCAGAAACCAGCAAGCCTTCAATTTCACCTTCTTTGAAAAAGGCTTTATATGGAACATTTACTGAGTTGGTGATGTGCACCTTGCTGTAAACTGGTTCCAGTTCAGCAGAAACAATCACATAGTCAGCATTTTTAAGTTGTTTTGAGAGGTCGGCTACCGAAATAAGCTCCTGTGCCGAAGCACTGAATACAAATGCAATCAGCAAACCAAATAATACGAATATTTTTTTCATTTTTTTCTAATTTTAGAATTTAACCTGAAGTTGTAACACAAATTCATCATTTTTTTGCTCAACAGGTTCCTCTCCGCGGTAGATATAATTCACCTGCAGGCGGGTCCAGTCGTTGAAGAAATAGTTGATACCGAAAGTCATATTGCTTTCTTTATAGTTTTCGGTATTTCCCGAATCGAAAAAGTCATAACGGAAAACAGGTTCTATGTTCCATTTTGTCAGATAGGCCAGCGTTACATAACCGCCACTGCGCTTGTCGCCCAGCTCGATCAGGTTACCGCTGCAACCGCCACCCAGGTCGCGGTTGTAGTCGCCTTCGTCAGAAATATATTCAGCCATCAGGCGGAAGTTGCTGTAATTGGCCTGCAATTCTCCACCAAAAGTGGTGCGTGTGTCTTCGTTTTTGTTGTATGAAGGATATCCATAGCGGAAGCTACCGCCTACTTTCAGGAAATCCCATGGTTTAAATACAACGCGTCCAACAATGTCTTTTTTCTTGTTGTTGTCCATTGTTCCCAAACCACTGCCGTTCATGATACCAAGCTGGTAAGTCATGAAGGTGTTTTCATTTCCACCCATAAATACCATACCCAGGTCGCGAAAAGGAGCAACCATTTGCAGGGTGGCTGTGGCACGGTAAACCGTGGTTAGACCATGACAAGGCGTGTTTACCTCAAGGCCAAAAGGTGTTTTGAATGATCCCAACGAAACACGTGCCCACTGATAGCGGTCGTAGGTGATGAATGCATCGAGTAAATAAGGATTTGGAGAGATGAAGGGGCTTGTTTCAAGCACGACATAATAGGAAAAGTCGTAAGGAATTTTGCCCATCACGCCAATGCGGGCACGTTCGAAAGAAAAACTGTTGCGGGCCGGATCTTCGAAGTGGTATTCGTATTGCGACTGCAAAAAACCAAACACCTTGATGCCTTCATCAGGAGCAGCGCCGCCGCAACCCTGAGCCGAAACTTTGAGTCCGGTCAGCGCGATGAGCGCAAAAAAAACGATGATATATTTTTTCATATTGATGATCTTAAGGTAAAACAAAAACATCCGTTGGTTTCCGTTGGCACTTAACCGGTGAAAGCGCAACGGATGTTTGTATAAATTTATGAATCAATTATTTACCAGTTACGATAGGTAAGCTTTTCGACATTCCTGCCGACCATTTGTTGGATGACCAGGCTGAGTTTGAATTGTATAATTTGTTCATGCCAAAGAGCAGGCTCTTAGCATCATAACCAATCACGCGAAGATAGGCGGTGATGGCAGCTGAAGTTTGTCCGGTGTAGCAATAAGTGATGACTGTTTTTGCAGGATCAATGAAATTCACTTGTCCGTCACCAACCAGCAATGGGTTAATCCGGTAAGCGCCTTTGATGTGACCAAATGCCAGGTAATCAGCTTCGCCGAAATAATTGTTAATGAAATAGTTTTCAGGATTTGCAATAACATCTGTTGCAGAGGCAGTTTTGAATCCGTCAGCCAACACAGCAGCAACGCGTTCTTTTAGAATTTCGGCGCCTGAAGTGCTGGTGCTGGTAAATTTAGGACTGCTGTAAGAAAGGTTGGTAGGAGCAACATCAGTTGACCAGTTTGCACTTCCTTCAGCTACGTTTCCAATGTTACCGGTCCATGCATCCAATGCTGAATTCCAACCACTCATTCCCCATTTCAGGGCCTGAGCATCAGGATAACCCGACAGACGGAGCAGGGTAGTAGCATAAGTAGCTGTTTGACCTGTTTTGCAGATAACAAGAATAGGTTTGTCAGCTTTGGCAGCTTCGGTAAGGATGTTGCCCAAATCAACGCGATGAGCGCCTTCAATGTGACCGGCAGCAAAATCAGCTTCGCTGCGGATATCAATCAAATATTTGGCACTTACATTGCCATCATCAGGAGCTGGCATAACGAAGCCGCCAATAATGGTGTTGATGTCCAAATTTTGGGCAACCAGGTAAGTAGTGAGTTCTTTCTGTGCGTCGAAAGTTTCTTCATTGTCTTTTTTACAGCTTGTCAATACAAAAGCAGGGATCAAAAAGAGCGCGATTAAGTAATAGGTGAATTTTTTCATTTTCTAATAGTTTTAATGATTGAATGAATAATTTATTAATTGATTTCTATTTTTTTAGCAACCACCACTCGAAGCCGGAGCCGATGAGTGACCACCAAGTTTGTCAAGGTCTTTTTCATATAGATCAGGATAAGCCAGTTCCCAGTTTTTCCAACCGCCATCCAGTGCATACACATTGGTGTAACCCATTTTTCCAAGGGTTTCAGCGGCCAGAATGCCTCTTTGTCCTTTTTTGCAATACACCACAATTTTTTCATCTTTTTCGGGCATGTAAAGGCCGATACCATCCCAGAATTCCTGGCTGCCAATTTTAAACTCGAGGCTGCCACGCGGGATATTGACTGAGCCCGGAATAAAGCCATAGTAGAATTCTAACTCCTGACGGACATCTACCAGGGTGTAGATTTCTTCGCTGTTCATCAGGTTGAAGAGTCCTTCAGGTTCGATAAGTTTTACATGCGTCAGGGCACTTTCGACCATTGCATCAACGGTTTGAACTTCTGATTTTTTATTGCAGGCAGTGATGACGAAAGCCAGCAGAAGGAAAACAAGTATCTTTTTCATTTTAGTTAAGTTATTTGTTAAGCTTTTTCTTCGATTTTTTCTTTGTGTTCTTCTTTTTCAAAGCCGGTGATCATGGCCTTGACGTTGGATGTAAGGCTGTGTCCGGTTGTTGTCATATACATATGCACCAGGATAAAAGCCACTACCAGGAAAGCACCCAGTGTGTGGGTCAGAGCTGCGGTTTGCAAACCAGCTACATCTACCGGGTTTTCTGGATAATGATAATACATATAAACCAGTCCTGTGATGATTTGTACCGGAAAGATCAGGATGAGCAGCCCACCATAGATGAGGCGCTGAAGTGGGTTCAGTTTGTTGTAAAACGACTTGGTCGTTGGGTGAGGATCCTTGCGGAAAATACCAAGCAGGTAATATTGCACCTGTTCCTTCAGCTTTTTGGTGGTCGGGATGAAATTGACATACTGGTGCGAAAACAGCATGAACAGGATGGAGATAACAGCCAGCCCCATGAACGACCATGCAGATGAATTGTGCAGGCGGACAGCGTTTTCGAAACCAAACAGGCTAAAGTTGCCGTGAATTTCGAATCCTGTGAGGATGAGTAATAATACAAGAGCCATCTGTGTCCAGTGCCAGAAGCGCTCAAAGCGTGTATAGAGTTTGATTTTTTCCATGATTATTTAAACTTATAAGGTGCAACAATACGCAGGACACTGTGACCTACAATACCAAAGAGTGAGAGGAAAATCAGTGCAAAACCGCTGTAATCAACGCCTTTGTTGAAGTCGCGACCAGGCAGGTAAAAGTCGTTGAGGCTGGCGATGCGGCTGTCCTGACGATCATGGCAATCGACACAACTCAGCACCTGATCTTTTTCGGATACCATATGGTTGAGTGGCCAGAATGCTTCTGTTTCAATAAAATCGTATTGTCCGCTGTAAGGACGTTCCCAATAGGCCATGCCCATTTGGATGGCTGTATCCCATTCCAGGTCGTTCCAGAAAGCTCCATCGCCTTTTTCTGGTCCCCAGAGTTTAACTGAGAGCAAACTTTTATTTACAGGGTCGTAAGGCTGACGTCCACGATGTACTTTAACCGGCCAGATTTTGGCAGCAGTGTCGCTGTAATTTCCAAACAATGTGTTGATTTTTACAGGAACTTCGCTGATGGTATCGTCAATCAGATAATGGTCAACAGTACCGTTGAACCAATAATATTCGGGTTTAACCATATTGTCGAACACGAAATGCCCCTTGATAGAAAGGTAGTCGTAGTTGTGGTCTGAATCATATTCTTTGAAACCGTTTCCATGCTCGTCTTTGCGTCCGGCAACTGACCAGTCCCACCAGAGTGATGTGGCAGCCTTCTTGGCGTAAACAGGAATATGACAAGTTTGACAAGCTACCTTAAAAGCATGCGCATCAATCACCTTGTCGTTATGAGGACTGTCGGTGTGACAATTTTCGCAGGCGATACGGTTGGTGTTTTCGGCCGAAACAGAATATGCTCTTCCCTTGATGTTGTGGTTTTTGGTTTCGTGACAGTCGATGCAACTCATATTGCTGCCATCTTCACCCATGTGCACATCCAGTTTCTTATCGCCGTGGAACAAAGCTTTTTCCAGATCGCCATGCTTTACATTGTTGCCGCCACCACCAAAGAAGTGACAAACACCACAGTTATCGCGATCGGGGAGGCCTACATGCTGAGAAACATAATTATAGTCAGGCACAGCGAATTCAGCATCAGCCGTTTCAGCAGTGGCTGGCCAGCCTGCTTTTCCCTTTTGTTTAAAATAGGTGTCGGTTTTGTCGTGGCAAACCAGACAGTCGATATTGGTAGGATCTTCAAAGTCAAATGATTTGTCTTCCCAACCATATCCAATGTGGCAGCGCATGCAGGAACCATTGTTGCCTGGAGCTCCGGTACAGAAGTTATTGATCAGGTTGATTTTTCCGATTTTCACATTACCGCGACCCGGAATATAGGCTTCGCGTTCCCAACGCCAGTGGGTGCTTTGCATCAATTCGTCATCGCGTTTATTATGACAACTCAGGCAGGCTGCAGTCACATCCTTGGGATTGACAAAATTTTGTTGTAGAATTTCAAATTCGGCATGGTCGACTTTAGGTGCCAGTGTGGCTTTGGAGGTAAATTCTATTTCTTTGGGTTCGCCGCGTCGCAAACCAAAATAAACTGTGAAATAAATAACCATTAAAGGCAACACAAGAACCACAATGAAAGTCGTCAGTTTTTCTAGTAGGCTTTTCATCATTGAGCATTGTTAATTTGTTCACAACAAAAATATACACTATTTTAACATTACTTTAACTTATTGTATCCAAGCTCATCAAGGCGAGAAAGGAAGCTTCAACGTATTTTATTTGGCACATATCAACGATTTATTTGATTTATTACACTATCTTTGTTGTCATCTATCAAACACTAAATCAATTCGATGAACACCAATCAAGACATTATTCGTAACAGTTGCGCCATCAGTACCAATACGTTGGAATGCCTTGAACTTTTAAATAACGACGAACGCGAATTCATGGAGTCGAAGACTGTGGAAGTATTTTACCAAAAAGGTGAAGTGCTTACCAAACAGGGAGCTTTTGCCTCACATGTAATGATTTTGCGCGAAGGACTCGTGAAAACCTATATAGAAGGTATCAGTGATAACCTGATTCTGCAGATTTTTAGCCCGGTTAACATCATCGGTCTGTCGACATTGTTCGAAGGCAATGCCATTTTTCATCATTCAACTCAGGCCTACATCGATACCAAAGTAAGCCTGATTGAAATCAACAGCTTTAAGCAACTCATCAGTAAAAACCCTGCCTTTGCCACCAAAATCGTCAGTCTTCTGGCCGAACAAAGCATCATCACCAATGGCCGCTTTTACTGCCTGACAAAGAAGCAAACCTACGGCAGGCTTGCTGACGTAATCCTTTGCCTGGCCAACCGCATCTACAAAATGCAGAAGTTTCCTTTGCAGCTCACGCGCAAGGAATTTGCTGAGCTCTCGGGCATGTCGATTGAAAGTATTGCACGTATCCTGACCAAATTCAAGGCTGATGGTTTGCTTGAAATCACCAGCGATTATGTCGAAATCCTCGATCTTGAAAAACTGAGCATGATCAGCCTGCGAGGCTAGCAGGAGCATAAACCTTATATCGCTTAATATTGGTATTTTCGATTGTGTCTTATCGTGAATCCCTGCTTTCCGGATTAGTAGGTTTATTTAAGTCTTTCAGTTGTAAGTGTTATGCCAGGTCGTACCTTTGCCGATATTTTTACCCATGATTTTTCCTGACAATGCCCAATTGGGGCAGATGGCCGATGAGCTGGCAATAAATGGACTGTTAATTCGTGAACAGTTCCTTGAATCTGAGCTGATTGATTCACTTGTTCAAATTATCAAGACCAATCAGCAGCTGGAAGCATTGCGGCCGGCAGGCATTGGAGCTGGTGGCGATTTTCAACTGAAACGCAGCATCCGTGGCGATTTTATCAAATGGATTGTACCACCTCCCAACGAAGAGCCGCTGAAAAAATGGTTCGCCATGGTGACCCATCTCAGAGAGGGTTTCAACCGTGAGCTGTATCTGGGTCTGCAAGACCAGGAAATGCACATGGCGGTTTACCCTGTCGGAACATTTTACAAACGTCATTTCGATCAGTTCCAGGATCGAAACAACAGGCAACTGTCAGTCATTCTTTACCTGAATAAAAACTGGAAACAAGGCGACGGTGGCGAGTTGGTCATATACAGAGACGGACAAGAACCCTTGATTATCGAGCCTAAGGCTGGTACTTTCGTTTGCTTCCGTAGCGAATTACTGGAACACGAAGTTCTATTAACCCATCAGGAAAGAATGAGTATTACTGGATGGTTGCTCAAAAAACCGGTTGGATTGGGTTTTTTGGGTTAATCAATCAGTTTTCGTCTTCTTCAAAAAGGGTAGTTTCCGACAAAAGATCCGGATCCGAAGCAGGTAGTTCCTGCACCTCTTTCAGTTTGCGTTGCATCACATTGGTGCGCGTGGTAACAAGCTTATCAATCTCAGTGCTGGCATCTCTGATCTTGTCCTGTGCTTTCTTGAGGACATCTCCAAACTTACCAAACTCGGTTTTTACTTCACCCAGTATGCGCCAGACTTCGCTGCTGCGTTTTTGTATGGCCAATGTTTTGAAACCCATCTGCAGACTGTTCAGAATAGCAGCAAGGGTAGTCGGACCGGTTACGATAACCTTGTATTTGCGCTGTAATTGCTCAATCAGGTCGGTGTTGCGGACCACTTCGGCATATAAGCCCTCGATCGGCAAAAACATGATGGCAAAATCAGTAGTGAATGGCGGATCGAGGTACTTCTCGCTAATATCTTTGGCAAATTTGCTGATCGAATTCGTCAGTGTTTTGGTAGCTTCATCCACCTTCACAGAGTTGCCTTCATCGTAAGCAATCTGCAACAAGTGATAGGCTTCCTGCGGAAACTTTGCATCCAGCGGCAAATACACGGCTCCATCCTGGTCATCGCGGCCGGGAAGCTTGATGGCAAACTCCACGATATCGTTACTTGAGCGTTTGGTTTTTACATTCTTGTCGTATTGCTCAGGCGCCATGATCTGTTCCAGGATATTTCCCAGCTGAATTTCGCCCAGAACACCACGTGTTTTCACATTTGACAACACCCGTTTCAATCCTCCCACATCCGAAGCCAGTGTTTGCATCTCGCCCAAACCTTTCTGCACACTCTCGAGTTGTTTGCTTACCAGTTCAAACGATTGGCCAAGACGTGTTTCAAGTGTTTTCTGCAATTTCTCATCAACCGTTTCACGCATCTTCTCCAGTTTGAGTTCGGTAGAGGTAATCAGCTCAGCCTGTTTGCGTTCCATATCGGCAAATTTTTGCTTTTGCAATTCGTTGAACTCACGCACATTTTGACTGAAGCTGTCCTGAAAACTCTTCAGACTTGCATCGAGGGCTGCGCGGCTTTTATCTGCATTCAGCTGCACACGTTCTGTCAATTGGCTCAGTTTTTCCTCCAGGTTCTTCGACATATTACTGATGACTTCCTGGTTGCCCTTGCTAATGCCGTTGAGTTGCTCTTGTTGCATCCGGCTGATTTCTTTAAGTGTGTCGAGAAAGTTTTGCTGAAAACTACTCAGGTTCGTACCCAAATCAGTTCTGCTCTGCCTAAACTCCTCACGCAAACGCTGCTCAAACGCTTGTTGGTTTTTTTCGGCAAGGTCCAGCTTGTCAGTCAAGGCCTTATTGTCATCACCATTGGTTTTATTCAGCCTGATCAGAATCAACAAAGCCATCAAAGAGGAAAAAGAAGCAGCAAAAAATATCAGGTAATCCATATTTTAGTTTGTTTGGAGAAGTATCTGCGAATGCTTTACAAAAGTCGGGAATTTAATCGAAAATGAACACTGTAAATCATTTAGAAATTTTCGCTGCTGAACGGTAGCGCTTTATCGCCTATTTCTTACTTTTGCAACCTGAAACAAAAAAAAAGTCAACGATGGGCAGAGCATTTGAATACCGCAGAGCAGCCAAAGAAAAGAGATGGGATAAGATGTCGAAGGTTTTCCCAAAACTCGGGAAACTGATCACAATAGCCGCAAAAGAGGGCGGGCAGGATCCTGACCTGAACCCCAAACTCAGACAAGCCATACAAAACGCGAAGGCCGAAAACATGCCCAAAGACAACATCGAGGCAGCCATCAAACGGGCAGCTGGTAAAGATGCTGAGACCATGGTGGAGATTGTGTACGAGGGAAAAGGCCCGCATGGTGTGCTGGTGATGGTGGAATGTGCCACTGACAACACCACCCGCACGGTAGCCAACGTAAAATCATATTTCAATAAATCAGGAGGCTCCTTTGTGCCCAGTGGTTCGCTCGAATTCATGTTTTCGCGCAAGGCCGTATTCGAATTCAATATGAAAGAAGGCCTCGACCTGGAAGAACTGGAACTCGAACTGATTGATGCCGGACTCGAAGAAATTGAAATGGGCGAAGAAACAGCATTTGCCTATGCAGATTATACCAATTTTGGTTCACTGCATCATGCCCTGGAGGAAAAAGGCATCGAGATCGTTACCAGCAAATTACAACGTTTTCCCAACTCACCCGTCAGCTTCGACGAAGAACAGATGGCTGATATAGAAAAGTTTATCGACAAGGTGGAAGACGATGATGATGTGCAGGCAGTTTATACCAATATCGGATAACCAAAAAAAAACTGATGATAAAGCCACGACTTCAAATGAGGTTGTGGCTTTTTTTTGGTTGCAAAAAAAAGAGGCCCATCATCACGATGGGCCTCCATACCAACCAATTCATCCATCAGGATTATTCCCGAACGATAAAGGCTTTGTTTTCAACACCACTGTCGGTGATGATCCTCAGCAGGTAAGTGCCTGGTTTCAGATCAGTCACATCAAGGGTATAGTAACTCTTGGCTTCAGGCGAGCTGCAGACCTTGGCTACTTCTCCCAGCATATTCACAACCATCATCTGTTTGATGGCAACCCTGGTCTCGCCAAAGCTCACATGCAGCTGGTGACGGGTAGGGTTGGGGTAGAGGTTCACCTTGGTCAGGGCGTTCTGCTCTGCCAGCCCAGTACAAACATCAACCATAACGGTGAATGTTGCACTGTCGGTGCAGCCAAACGAAGTGGAGTAGGTGTAGGTGAGCTCGTGTTCGCCGGCTCCGGCCAGTTCGGGATAGAACATATTGTTTTCAACTCCGTCGCCGCTGTAGGTGCCGCCTGCAGGTTCTCCTCCTGTTAAGGCTACCGGCGCCCAGAAGATACACATGGTGCTGGGTTCAAAGTTGTCCCAGCTCACAACCGGTAGCTCACCAACGGCCATGTCGATGCTGTTGGAGGTGACTGGGTTGTTGGATACGCACTGTTCGCTCGAGAAGAGCTTCATGTACACTTCGTCTCCGTCTTGTGGCACATAGCTGTAGGTCGGCTGGTTTGTTCCCACTGATTCATTGTTGACAAACCAAACATAAATTGGCGCTGCTCCACCATTGGCAGTGTTGGCCGTGAACTGGGCCAGTTCGCCTTCGCAGACTGTGGCATCATCAACGGTGATGACTGCAGAGGCTTCGATACTCTGGGTCACGTGCAGGGTGATGCTGTTGGAGCTGACGGTGCTGTTTTCAACGCAGATGGCGTTGCTGGTCAATGTTAGTTGTACCACATCCAGGTTCATGGGAACATAGCTGAAGGTCGGACTGTTGTTGCCAACAAGGTTTCCATTTACGGTCCACTGGTATTGTGGATTGTCGCCACCATTTTCAATTGTTGAGCTGAAGCTGGCCGAACTGCCCGAACACAGACTGCTATTGTTGGTGGCTATGCTGACACTTGCTTGCAGTGTTGGATTCACCTGCAGCTGTATGCTGTTCGAAAGGGCTGTGGCTCCTTCGTTGCAGCCAATGTTGCTGGTGAGTTGTACCCATACCTGGTCGTCATCGGCAGGGGCATAGCTGAAGCTGCTGCTGTTGCTGCCTGTGGTGTTGCCGTTGACGTACCATTGGTAGACCGGACTGCTGCCGCCATTGATGGCCGTTGCTGTGAAGCTGACTTCCGTTCCGGCACAGACTTCGGTCTGGCTTGAACTGATGCTGACGCTTACCGCTGGTATGGGGTTCACCGTCAGGCTGATGGTGTTCGACAGGGCTGTGGCATCGGCCACGCAATAGAGCGAACTGGTGAGTTGTAGCTGCACCTGATCGCCGTTGGCCGGTGTATAGCTGAAGCTGCTGTTGCTACCCAGCGTGGTGCCGTTGACCATCCATTGGTAGGTCGGGTTGTCTCCGGCATTGGTGGCCTGGGCTGTGAAGCTGACTGCTGTGCCGTCACATACTGTGGTCTGGTCGGCTGTGATGCTCACACTGACTTCCTGCAATGGATTGATGGTTAAAATCATCAGGTCGCTGTCGGGTGTGTTGCAAGGGGCAAGACTGCCGGCTGTGAGGGTCAGGTTGACAAAGCCATCGCTGATGTCGGCTGCACTGGGTGTGTAGGTCGGGTTGAGGGCGGTGGCATCGTCGAAGCTGCCACTTCCGCTGCTGCTCCAGAGCAGACTGCTGTAATTGGTGGCTGTGGCACTGCTGAGCTGGTAGCTGTCCAAGGCACAGATGGTGGCATTGGGGCCTGCATTGGCATTGGGCAGTTTCTGTATGTCGATGATGATCATGTCGGAGATGAAGTTATCACAGGGTTCAATGGCGTTGGCGCGCAGGTAAAGTGAAACTGCTCCGTAGTTGATATCGCCATTGCCGGGGTGATAGGTGGCATTCAAAATTGATGGGTCATCGAAGTAGCCATCGCCATCTGTTGTCCAGAGCAGGCTGCTGTAGTTGGATGCGGTTGCATGGCTCAATGTATAGCTGTCTGAAGCACAGATAAGGTCATTGGGTCCGGCAAAGGCTCTGGGTTTGAGTTGCACTTCCCAGCTTACCGTGCTATAGGCTGAAGGATCGCATTGATCGGCCATCCTGCGAGTTCTGATCTCAACGGCTGTCTGGTAGGTGGTTGGGATGTCCTGCCCACTGGTGTATGGCTGCCAGGCTGACCAGCTTTGGTTGTACCTGCGGTATTCCAGCTCGTCAATGCCGTTGCCACCGGTGCCAGGTGTAAACACTGCGGCCAGCAGGGTGTTCTCACATACTGGTGAGTCATCAGGGATGCGCTGTAATGTGCCTGCTACAGGTGTTGCTTCCACGTTCCAGCTCACGGTAACATAGGCTGCCGGGTTGCACTGATCTGCCATCCTTCTGGTGCGGATCTCTACTGTGCTTAAACCTGCGGTACTCAGTTCGCTGCCGCTGGTGTAAGTCAGCCAGCTGCTCCAGCTGCCGTCGTTGGTGCGGTACTCGAGTTCATCGGTGCCGTTTCCGCCGCTGCCGGGGGTGAGGACGGCATTCACATAGTCGTTTTCGCAGACCTGTGTCACATCGGGGATCTTGGCCAGACTGCCGGTGACTGGGGTGGATTCGACGTTCCAGCTGATGGTGGTATAATCGGCAGGGCTGCAGTTGTCGGCCATCCTGCGGGTTCTGAT
>DINQ01000009.1 GCA_002426795.1 Bacteroidales bacterium UBA5536 | reverse complement strand
TTTGATCATAGAATACCGCGCGATTTCTTTCGCGTATCCGGAATAGATTTAGTAGTTGAAAGTCATTGTTTTTTTGTCCTTTGACAGGGCAAAGGACCAAACCCCTCCCTTCTTTTGGTCGGGAGGTAGACTTTGCAGGGCCGCGCTAGAGTGATAAATGCTTTTGACCTGACCGAACCTGATTGTATATCTTTTTGAAAACGCCGATTTCTGCTACGGACCCGACACTTTGGGAAGCATCCCGTAAGCAGAGCTTCAAACAGCCAACAGCTATTGCTGTTTCTTCTTTGCCTCGCGTCGGGCGCGGGCCAGGCGAATAAGTTCCATGGGTTCCGGAAGGTTTTCGGTCGACTCTATCTCTTCCTTGTGATTGGCAATAAAGGCTTCAACGGTTTTCTCAGTTGTCGGAAACAACACTCCCTGCTCTTCGAGAAAATAAGCAAATTTGCGAAGTAAGATGTCGTCCTCTTGGGTGGAGCGCTTGTGTTTCATGCTACTGATTCAATTTGTTAGCTGCACAGCCTGCAGCAGATAGTTGCCATAATGCGATGCTGCAAGTATACAACAAATTGAAAGGGGTGTCAAAACATCACACGCATTTTTTATCAGAAACTTATGCCCCGTCCTTTAAATAGGTGTACATCCGTGCCTTCTTTTTCATGAATGCTTCGCGCTTCATGCCAAACTTTTCGCAGCCCTCCTCAACCACTCCCTGTGGCAGGTTTTTGCCATGGACCCAGTACTGGAGCAGGAAATCGCAGAACAGCCTGTTCTTGTGACTGAGTTTCTGATACCGCTCCAGGCATTCGATCCGGTCTTGCTCCAGGAGTTTAACCTTTGCTTTTGGCGCTGCTGTCTGCTCAGACTGTTGTTCATGTTGGGGTTCGCCAAATACCTTTGCCATAATCTCCGGATCCCAGCTCTGAAACATCGCCAGTTCCTCTCTCCGGGCTTCGATATACTCGCGTTCAAATACATCGCTGGCAAGCCTGGATAGCACCAGCTGGATGCGAAGTTTTAATTTGTCCTCTTTCCGGGTCCGGATGACCGGTTTCAGGACGATGGACGGATCATCATAGATCTCCAATAAAATGGTGGCGTATAACTCTTTTGATACGTCCGGCCCGAACCACCTTTTGAAATGCCGGGTTGCTTTATCACACAATACAGATAAATAGGCTTCATAGCGCCGGATGAATTCCGTTAACAATTCTTCTTTGGTGATTGTTTTGGTAGGTTGGCTTAGCATCAGCAACAATTGCTTGTCTGATAGCGACTGTAGATTCAAGTTTTTTGTTTTTTGGGTCATTTCAATACATTTTGAACAACATATGTTGCAGCTTCATTCGTAAGCGGTGCAGCCGCAACTCAACGCAGCAAAAATACGGTGGAAATGAAGCAAATATGCATGCGTATTTTCAACGAAACGTTGTTGATAAGTCATGCAGCCAAAGCCAGTCAAGCCTTTTTGTTGGATAAGCCTTGCGCTAAAAAAAAAATACTTCTACAATTTGATCACTTTGGCACGAGGCACTTGTGCCTTGGTTTGCTTCTGTATCATGCATGTTATCAGCAAGATAAACTGGGGTGCGAATCAATTAAGTTGAATATTGTGTGCAAATATTTTTGCATGGGCCTGCGTGTAAAAATAGGGCCTGCGGTGCCCTGAAAGACCGCTTACACGCCCGGAACCTGCTTCCCGCCCTCTGGTAACACTGGCATACCGTCCAACAGCTGCTCCGCCTGCCCTGCCATATCGCCAGGTGAAACCGGCCTTTGACCAATATGCTTTGGTAAGGGATGGGCTGTCCGATGCAGATCAGATGCGTCTAACCCAAACCCAGCCCGATCAGTAAGCTTCATCTGCCAGTCTTACCTTAACTCGTCCCCTTGCTCTGCAAACCCGTCCCGGGCCTTTGCATGTCCGAAAATGGGAAAAACAACTGCTCCCTTCCGATTTTTAACTCGTCCCGCTCGTCTGCAAACCCGTCCCGGCCGATTACAAACTCATCCCGCCTCTCTGAAAACTCATCCCGGGCTTCTGCAAACCCGTCCCGACCAATTACAAACTCGTCCGCGTGATTACAAACCCGTCCCGGCAGATTGCAAACCCGTCCCGGGCGATTACAAACGCGTCCCGGGCATTCGCACGTCCGTATGTGGGAATATCCGCTTTTTCGGACCAATATTGGAATTTACCCTGGGCTTTGTGTCGCCTGACCAGTCCGTCATCAGCCAGGCCACCGGCATGGCAAAGTAAGTCGGGTTGCTGTCTTGTTGTGCCTGGCCATCTATGGAGCTTCCGGGCTGCCTGACGGGCGCTTTTTTGTCCTTTTTCGTGCTGTTTCACGGTGAGACATAAGTGACTGTAAACGTGTTTTATACAGCAAAAATGTCCATAAGTTTTGTCTATAGTAGAAGCACTTTTTGATCAGATGGAATACACCAGCATACATAAGTCAAAACATAGGACCACAGAAATGAGGGGATATCTCATCTGGCAAAAGGATAAAAGCACAAAAATGAAGACGTATCAAAAATGGGTTAAACGCCAACAGTTTCTTACGCAACAGCAGACAATCATGGTGGTTGATCTGCATGTGATTTTGCTGCCCCTGTGGACCGCATCACGCTGCTACAAGCTCCTGCCGTTTTACCAACCAGCGCCCGCTAAGCCCTTGTTGCCGACCTATAAATATCTGCCCGATCAGCGCTTGTTTCACGAGCAATGTGTCGGACGCACCCGAAGGGCCAATGGTCCGCCATGGTCCGTCAGCATCATCAAGCTTTTTTATCATCTTTTTTTTTAGAAATTAAAACAAATTAGAAAAATGGGAAATTTAATTAAACGTACAGAAAGATTGTTCGCGGTCAAACGCGTACTCGAATCTTATCCGGCTGCTTTTGAAGGACGCACCGAAATCCTCGCAGCCAAAGACAGTTTCCTGGCCATTGCCAGTGAGTTGTCGCAAAAGTTGAACCTCTATCTGCGGCCGGGGAGGGCCGGCTATGCCGACAGAATGGCTATCAGGCAACAGCTGAATCCGCTCCTGTTTAAGATGGTGAATATCGCAAAACTGTTGGCTGTCCGCCTCAACGACAATGCCATGCAGGTGATATTGAATGCCTATGGGAGCCGTTTCGAAGGGATGGCTGTAACGCGGGTGCTGGCTATGGCGGCTTACATCAACGAGGTTTTCGCGGCCAACGAGGCCTTGCTGCCCCTCGTGGGGGTCGATCCCGACGACAGGGCCAGCTTCGAGAGCCAGATCGATGCCCTGATGGCTGCCAAAAACAGTGCCTTGCTGGCTGCTGATGCACGGCGCCTGCTGAAGTCGGATATAGATCGGATGATCAAGCAGTGCAACAAGCTGCTGCGTTATCAGCTCGACCGTTTCATCCGGTACAATACAGGCAACTACACAAGCCTTACCGAGAGTTACCTGCGCATCCGTGTGGTCCGCCGCCGGCGCCGCAAACCTGCTCCCGAGATGGCTTCCGACATCAGCGGACAGGTGCTCGACAGCCTGACCAACGAGCCGATTGCGGGTGCTACCATCACCCTGGTGGAACATGCCTATGCCGAACAGACCGACAACAACGGCAGCTATGAGCTCGACGAGCTCGAAGCCGGGTCGTATACGCTGAGCTGTCATGCCGAGGGTTATCTGGTGCCGCCACCGGCCCACCTCACGCTGACCGACAATGACAGCCTGATCTATAACTTTAACCTGCAAAGAGCCGAAGCTACGGTGGCAGCTTAACAGCTGCACATGCCGCTACTGAAAGCAGCTTCCTGAATAGGGGGCTGCTTTTTTTTTGAGTAAAAGCTTGGGAAAGTGATTACGGAAGGATAAACGCCTGGAAAAGTATCTTTTGAAAATCGATTCCGCGCCTGTCCCGATCCTTCGGGGAAGGAACTAAAAGTGCGGGTAGCACTTTTAGTGACTGTGGCGGTCTCGTCTTCATTAGGACACGATTGTTTTATGTCCTTTGTCAGGGCAAAGGACCAAACCCCTCCCTTCTTTTGGTCGGGAGGTAAACTTTGCAGGGCCGCGCGGGAATGAGAATCGTTTTTGTTCTGACGGAGTCGGACTGTACGTTGGTTTATAGAAGCTCGTCTTCGTTAGAAAGCCCAACACCTTATCTTACACCGCTATTTTTACACCGTTTAATACCCTTGAAATATTTTTATTAAAGCGAAAGTTTTTTTACTTTTATGGCATGGAATAACACCGGCTGCTGCCGGTACTGCCGGCCTTCCGCGTCGGTGAGGGAAAAAGAAAGAAATTTAGCGGGAAGGCCATCCCACTGCGCTCTGGATGGCTCAAAGAAATTGTGTCGCAGGGGCGAGCTGTATGTTGTTGTTTGATAAACTAAACGAAACCGCATGAAAGAAAACTTGAAAGATATTGACCCTCACGATTGGGGTATGGGTGAAACAGCAGAACTTGTGCTTAGCTTGATCGCAGCTAGGGTGCTAAGTGCAAGTGGGGTGGGGGTATCTACTAGTTACCCAACATAATGAAGAAAACCTACATAAAATAAAATATTTAAAAATGATCATAAAATGCTAACCAATTAATTCAATGCATTATGAAAACAAGAATTTTACTTACAGTTTTAATGAGCCCAATGATCATGGGCGCTTTCGCCCAGAAACCGGCAATGACCCTAACCTTCACCGCCGATAGCAATGCCCAGCATGTACCATTAAACAGCATATTGATCGAGAACCTGACCCAGGGCGGGGACACCACGCTTTATTCACCTGATACCGTTTTGGTGCTTGACTACATCACAGGCATGAATGAAAACTTCGCCTTCGATGACAATTCTTTTTCCCTCTCGCAAAACTACCCCAATCCAATGAAAGACAAAACAACAGTGAGCCTCTATTTACCCGAAAAAGAAAATATTCTGATCACTGTCAGCGATGTTATAGGCAGGGAGATAATCAATCAAGTTTTTCAGTTAGAACAGGGCAAACACACCTTGACCTTTTACCCTGGTAGGGAAAGCCTCTATTTTCTTACTGCCCGTGCAGATAAGCAAAACCGGACGATAAAAATGTTCAATTCTCCATCTGATGCATATGCTTCAGGATATTGCAAACTGGTATACAACGGGCAGCAGAAAACCGGAACAGGGGATTATAAATCGGGTAATGCCCTGAATAATTTTGTATTTGACCTGGGTGATATGCTTAAATTTACTTCATTAACTGATCAAGGTTTACGAGTCATCACGAGTTCACCCACAGGAGACCATATCTATTATTTTCATTATACCGGCGATCCATGCCCTGGTGCCCCTACTGTTACAGATATTGATGGCAATGTTTATAATACTGTGCAGATAGGTAATCAATGCTGGATGAAAGAAAACCTGAAAACCAAAACCTATCAGAACGGTACTGCCATTCCCAATGTCACGGACGACAATTTCTGGAGCAACCTTACTTCAGGCGCCTATGTTTGGTACGATAATGATATTACATGGAAAGATAGTTATGGCGCACTATACAACTGGTGGGCTACAATTGACCCCAACGGCCTTTGCCCCACAGGCTGGCATGTGCCTTCCCATGACGAATGGACTGATTTAACAGATTATATTGGCGGAGCGGGTTATCCTCATGGCGATGAGTTAAAATCGTGTAGGCAGGTGACTTCGCCGCTTGGCGGCGGTTGCAATACCAGTGAGCATCCTCGTTGGAGTCAACCCTGGACACACTGGGGGACAGATGAATACGGCTTCTCAGGCCTGCCGGGTGGCTATCGTTACTCCAGTGGTTACTTCCTCACCATTGGCTACCACGGCCACTGGTGGTCTTCTACGGAGAGCTCTTCCAGCGACGCCATTGTCCTCGGCCTGAATTACGACTACGGCTACGTGAGCGGGGGCGCTCTCAATAAGCATTACGGCTTTAGCGTCCGTTGTCTCAGGGATTAGGGCGCTTTGACTATTTGGGGTATGGTATGAGGCGAAGTCCCATCGAAATTATGGGATTACATTATGATTTACCAGTATATAAAGCTTGCTGTGATCTTCTGCTTGAGATATTCAAGTTTACCAAATATTTCAGGAAGGAATTTAAGTACTCCATTGGCGAAAGCCTATGAAAAATGAAAGGAATTACGTTGGGTAACAGCAAATATAGCTCACAGCCGATGAGCGGACATCTGGCAAAATGAATGCAAAAGGAAACATACATTACAAAATAAGCAATCAGGTGATAAACCGGCTGCGAGCCATATTTGCAAAACGTTGTGCACAATTCCCCAGATAAAATCCTCCAAAATTGAGGTGTCGGGAATGTATCAATTTTTACAGATTCTATTAATTTCGACGGCTAACGTAAAAGGATAAAAGTGATAGAAAAAAGGAATAATTTTGGGAAACACAAAACACTGATAATCAGACGTAAATTTTTACGTTAGTCAGAATACAAAAAAAACAGCCCACACCGAAATGAAGACTGTTTTAATAATTAATATTTAGCTCTAAATTAATTTGAACTTAGGACAAGTGCTTGATAAGCTTTGACATTAAGAATACCGAAAAATTCTCCCATTTGCGGTTGCGTTTGAAGATAGCCAGCTCCTTTTTGAAAATCCGCCATTGACTTCCAGCCAATCAACACAACTTTATCGCCAGTTTGAAGGTCGATAAACTCCTTATCAAACAAATAGCCATCTTGTTGAGCAATTAAATCGAAAAATCCTTTACGCTTAGATTCAAAGTCGTTTTCATTGCCTTCTTTGACAGTTCTAACTGCAACTTCCAAAACATTACCGTCTTTAATGTAATCTTCTAATTTGAAATTGCTTCCATCGGCAGGTTGAACCGCTACAAACGCTTTCATATCAAAGGTGCCAAAGAACTGACCTGCTTCAGGAGACTGCATAAGGTTGTTTGCAATGTTTTGTATAGCTTCGGCAGACTCGTAACGTGTCATTCCGACAAACACATCTGTATTGTCAGGTTCGGGCATTGTGAAAAAAGACTTGAATTCCCAGTCTTGCTGAATACCTTGCTGAGCCTTTAATTTATTGATAAAGGCGGTTCTTGCATTTACGAATGCTTCGTCTTGCCCTTCTTTTACTTTTCGAATGGCAATTTCTAATACTGATTTTTGTTCCATTTTATTCTCCGTTTTATTTTGTGAATTATTCGTTTCATCTGCTTGTTTCGGGCTTTGATTACAAGACATCAAAACCGCAAGCCCAACAGAAAAAAGGCTTATCTTGATTAAATACTTTTTCATTTTTGTTTGATAGTTTTGTTAAGCGTTTTAATTGCCAAAAATTCTGGGATTAGAAAAAAGATTGCCCAAACCAAAATCAAGACAATCGCAGGAACAGGGACTGCTTCAGTTCCGATGATTACTCCTAAATCTTGTATTTCTGTAATAATTCTTCCTACAAACAGCAAAAACAGAAACTTTGAATCTTTTGCAATAAATGCTACGAAAGCTATAACCCCAAATGCGATATTGCGGGCTGCAAACATACCTGTTGCTGTTGATATTTCAGCAAAATCAACAGTGATATTACTAAACATAAGATTTGGAGCAAAGTAGCCAGCTAATCCAGCACCAATACCCAACACACCTAAAAACAGTGCATAATATTCAATCCATTTAGGAATTTTATTTGTGATACTCATCTTGTTATTGATTAGTGGTTGAAAAGGAAAATTGAGAAGCAACCACATTAAAAGTGCTAAAGTACTTTTGTGTTATTTCTTCTTTCATAATGGGTTCGGCAAGTTTCATAAAAGCTTCTTTGCTTTCGTAAACAGTCATTCCAACGGTTAAACCTTCAATGTCCTTTCCGCCAACGACTTTAAACTCATAGCTTTCTTTAACACCTTCATAAGAACTAAGCAAGTCAACAAATTGCTTGCGGTATTCGTTGAACTCTTTTTCCATTCCAGGCTTTACCCTACGGACACCGATTTCAAGAATTTCACCATTTCCAGAAGCCAACGATTTTAAATTGAACTTAGAACCTTCTGTTTGCTGCACAAAAACATAGGCTTTTAAGTCCATTGTCTTTTTGAACTTCAAGAACTTGCTCACAACGCCCATTTTGCCTTGAACCTTGCCAACTGTTTTATAGGTTTCATATTCAGTCATTCCAATAAAAACTTCTCGTTCATCGGGCTTTGGCAAGGCATAAAACGATTGAAATTCACGGTCTGCCAAGACACCTTTTTGTTCTTTAAGAACAGTTATGAAATTTTTTCGCGTTTCTTTAAACTCATCGATCATTCCATCCTTGACCACACGTATAGCGATTTCAGTAACCGGCTGTTCGGTTTTTTCAACCAACGATTTTTTAATAGGCGAGCAGGAAACAGCGAAAATTCCGACAAGACCTATGATAAATACTTTGTTCATTATTCTTCAATTTTAAAGTTCTTTGCAAATCTCAGTACTAATATCTATCTTTGCAAGTAGTTACATTTTAAGCAAATAGTTACAATATAGTAACCATTGTTGAAAAACAACAACTTATGAAATGGAAAAAATTGAAATAAACTCTGAACGCTTCGACAATATGGTCGAAAACATTAAAAAGTATGGTGGCTGCCCTGTAAGTGCGACACTGAAAATCATTGGCGGAAAGTGGAAGCCTTTGATTTTGTACTTTGTTTCAGTGGACGTAAATAGGTTCGGACAACTTCAAAGAATGATGCCCGGTTGTAGCAAGCGTATGATGACAACCCAACTACGCGAATTGGAAGATGACGGAATAATACACAGAGAAGTTTATGCGGAAGTACCGCCAAAAGTTATTTACACGCTGACTGAAAAAGGAGAAAGTTTAAGACCTTTATTTAGTGAATTGAGCAAATGGGGAATTAATAATGTTTTAGAGCCAAAATTGAAAGAGAAAAAATAAGTACTGGGCACAATATTGGCTATTCGTAATACAGGAGAAAGTGCTGATATTAAAGTGATTACAATAAACAAACTTTTCGGTAGGCGGACAGTGAAGTGCCTTGAAATCCCGC
>DINQ01000007.1 GCA_002426795.1 Bacteroidales bacterium UBA5536 | reverse complement strand
CAGTTTATAGGGGGTCGAACCATCTTCTCCGGACTTCTAACTTCCAACTTCCAACTTCCAACTTTTCCCCTATCTTTGCATGCTAATCAGCTTTCAGCATGACAAAAATCAAATCGCTCTTTGTGGGCATTGCTCTTATAGGTCTTACCCTCATTCTCAGTAGCTGGGGATCGACAGGACATTACAAAATCAATACCGCTTCCGGACTTTCTTTCAATACCGAGATGGCACAGTTCAACGACTGGATCAGCATTTTAGCCGATCATGCGTCCGATGCCGACATCCGCAAAGCCTGGGATCCCAACGAAGGCCCCAAACACTATATCGATATCGACAACTATCCTGAGTTTTTGAATACGGGACGCATCCCATCCACGCTGGATTCTGTTGTTGCAGCACATGGTGCCACCTTTGTGTACGACAACGGTATCCTGCCCTGGGCTACGATCAGATCCTTTGACTCGTTGCAGGCCTGTTTCGAGCGCGCCGACTGGGACAAAGCAGTGTTGTTTGCTGCCGACCTGGGGCATTATGTAGCCGATGGCCATATGCCCATGCATATCACACGCAACTACAACGGACAGTATTCGGGCAATACCGGCATTCACTCCCGCTATGAGTCTACCATGGTGAACGCCTATATCAGTCAGTTTGTTTATGAAGGATCAGATGTGGAAGTGGTTGAAGATGTAAACAGCTATGTGTTTAGCTATCTTTACGCGAATTACCCTTATGTCGATTCCGTATTGGCTGCTGACGACTATGCCCGTGCCATCGCCGGAAACACCAGCTCAACTGCTTACAGACAGGCACTCTGGGCAAAAACGCAAAACTTTACTATTTCTTTGTTCAGCAGTGCTTCGCATAAATTGGCCGAACTGATCTACACCGCCTGGGTCAATGCCGGAAGTCCGGACATGTCGGCCAGCTCCCTCAGCGACCAGCTGGTTGCAGCAGGTCAACTCAAAGCAGCATCGCCCAATCCTTTTGTGGCTTCCACGAAGATTTCGTTTCACATCGACAGCCCGACGAATGCCCAACTCATGGTGTACGACCTGAACGGCCGTCTGCTGGAGACACTGGCAACGGGTGATTTCACCCCGGGAGACTATCAGGCAGAATGGTGGCCGGCCAATATCGAGCCCGGATTGTATTTGCTGGTTTTGCAAACGGAATCCGGCACCGACTACCAGAAAATTTTACGTACACGGTAAAAGCCTAATGGGCTTTTTCCAACAGCACAATGCCTTTTTCGGTCGTTACCTCAACTGAACCTTTTTTAACGGTGTAGGGCTTTTGTCCGTATGCATCAAACAATTTTGTGCCTTCAGCAAAAAGATCACCTACAGCAACGGAAACAGTCGTTTTGGGTAAATCGAGCCCGATCAGGACTTTATCTGTGAAGTTGTTTTTGTTGTAGGTGCGACTGAAGAAATACGGACTTTCGCTAAGCATCTGATGCACGCCAGCTCCCACCGCAGGATGCCTGTGACGAAACTGTCCCAGCTTCTGCCAGTGTGCCAGCAGCTCAGGGTTTTCACCCCAGTTCATCATGCCGCGCAGGTTCACATCGCCCAAAGCACCTTCGATGATGAGCGGACGCGCTGTTTCGTCACCATAGTAAATCTGTGTTTGTCCCGGACTGAGCAACAGCTTGGTAGCCGACTCGTAGGTGCGCTTGCGTTCTTTGTCGAAAGGCCAGCTGTCGTCGTGTGAGCTGATGTAGTTCATAAAAGTTACATCATTTAACGCACCTGTATTGAGTAGGTCGGAATAGGCCGAAAAAAGTGCTTCATAGCTTTTGTTGGCATCGCCTTTGAACCCGAAGTTGATCTGGCTGTCGAAGCCATGATTGAAGTAGTTGACGAGTGTATCGCCGAAGTCGAAGTCCTTGCCATTCATCGCGTTATAGTTGTATGTCTCGGCCAGCATAAAGAAGGGCTGGTCTTTTTGCAGGGCTTCCTGATTGGCCTTTTTCCAATCTTCGAAGGCAATACGGGCTTCATCTGACAGGTCAGACCAAACATCTCCCTCCGTATGTTTCACCGTATCGACCCTGAATCCATCAATGCCGAACTGTCGGATGTAGTCGGTGATCCATTTGATGATGTAGTAGCGTGGCGTGCGCGGATAGCCGGTGCGTGAAAAGAAGGCGTCGAGTTCCGCCATTTCTTTTTCGAGACGGCCTTCCTTTTCCCATTTATCTTTCAGCGCCTGTGGCACATCTACCTCAGCTGTTTGCTCGGTGATGACGTCGGGCAGGTTCTTCACCAGCGTGCAAAAGATGGTTGTTTCGTAATCCTGATAGGTGCACTGGGGTTCGGTGCGCACCCAATCAGATGGCCAAACCGGATCGAGTTCCGTCACCGGACCGGTGTGGTTGATTACCACATCCATCATCACGCGGATGCCATGCTTGTGGGCTTCATCTACCAGCTGTTTCAACTCTTCGCGTGTGCCCCAGTTGGGCTCAATGCTGGTCCAGTCGCGAATCCAATAACCATGATAGGCGTAGGTGTCGCCTTGTCCTTCATCCACAAAGCCATGAATTTGCTCATTCACCGGCGAAAACCAGAGTACATCGATCCCCAGCCTGTCGAAATAGCCTTCCTGAATTTTCTGCGTGATGCCTTTGAGGTCGCCACCTTTGAACCGGCGCAAATCTTTGGTGGGAGCGGTGCGGTCGAAGTTGACATCATTAGATGGATCGCCATTCTGAAAGCGGTCAGTCAACATGAAATACACAGTGGCATTGTTCCAGTCGAAATAGGCTGGCTCGTTTTTTTCGGTAGGTTTGCAGGCAGTAAATAACAAGATAAACAGTATGCCTGAGAGGAAAAGTTTGTTGAAGCGCATCATGGTGTGAGATAGGTTATTATGTTTGAGCAAAAATAGCGTAATCGGCTGAATCAGGCAAACGAAGAATGCAGAGATTGATAATTAGGAGATAGGAGCACTCTGATTTAAATAGCTGTAAGATCCAGGCAATTCGTGTTTTATTTTGTGTGTAAAATGCCTGGGTTGACGTTTGACAGGAAACCGTCTAAATTTCCGTGACATTTTGTTTCAAGATGAAAGATGAATAATAAAATTTCCTAATTTTAACTGACCAAAGTTTCAAACAAGCACAAACCAAATTACATGAAACGTATATTGCTTATATCTATTGCGTTATGTTGTTCAATAGCGCTCTATAGCCAGGATTTCGACAGGCTGATGACCCGGCGACAAGTCGACTGTCAGGATGTATCCTACAACAGTAGCCTGTTGCTGATCGAGTACCTGCAGGCTGACAAAACAGATTCGGCCGTACAGCTTTTGCGTTACTGGGAGCAAAAATGTGGCATGCGGGAGCCGATTTTCAGGGCCAGGATTCTGATGGCGCTCGACAACGGTAGCTTTGCGGACAGTCTGCTCACCAAAGGTACCCTCAACAATATTTTCAATTACCAAAGCAGGATGGATATGATCAAGTATGAGCGCTATTATTCATACGACAATTATATGGCCTACTACGGTTTTGTGCCTCCCGGCCAGGAATTTGATGATTATACACGTGAACTGGCCGCCCGACTGAAACAAAAGTACCAGACCGGAACGATGCCGTATCTGCTGGCTGAGTTTTACAGCGCCAATTACGACACTATCTTTTCCGAAATACAGGCCAATGATTACGGGCAGAACAACTTAACTACCGAATATCAAAAAGCAGTTGATTACTACCGCAATATGGGTGAGTTTCATATGGCATGGATCACCGGTATCTGGATGCCAAACGGCGCGTTGAAGGTTTTGGGAAACCACCCCGAACTGGGATTTCAGATGGGTGCCAAGCAAAACAAAATGAACTACGATTTCACGATAGCCATCAAGTTTCTCGACACACCTGAAAAGTATTTAGCAACAAGAAAAAAAACAGGAAATGCGCCTGAATTGACGGATCATTTTTTGGGCGGTTATATCGGACTGGATGTGGGACGCGACCTTGTTGCAAAAAACGGGCACGAGCTGCAATTTACAGGCGGCATTGCTTTGGACGGATTTGATGCCCTGCCCGAAGACAAGGACAACAACCTGAAAGCGGCATCAACCTGGACCTATAATTTCAACCTGGGACTCGGCTACAGGTATTACATCACCAACACATTTTATCTGGGTTTGCGCGCCAAGTTCAATATTACCGACTATTCGCTCAACAAAGTTGTTGATTTGAAGGGCAATGTGGTTACAGTTCAGTTCATGATCGGTGGTGTGAACAATATCTTCAGAAACAACAACCTTGGGCAGTTGAAGTATAAAATGCGGAAGTAGAAAATGTATTTGGTCAGACTGAGATAGGTTGAGTTATTTCGTTAAAAAACGGTCAGTCATTCAATTCCTCGTCTATCAACCGAATCAAATGGTCGGTATTCTTCTTCATCGAAGCATAAGTCTCCTTGATGTAGTTGTTGTTGCCGGCAGCCAGTTTCAGACCGTTTTGAATCACAAGGTCATGCTGCATGAAGTCAAATTCACTGATAAAACCGGCCATCTGTTCCTGTGTAATTGATGTGTCTTTTACAGAGACCCCGGTATTGATTGTCCCGGCCAGGTCAATTGTAGGAAGTAGTGTTTTGTTATTGATGCTTCTGTCGTACAGGTAGTTGTCGTATTCGCGGCGCATGTGCGCCATATAAACATCAAGCTTTTCGTTCTGTTGTTTTAAATGGAGCATCAGCGCTTTGATGCTGTCGTTTTCTATCAGGTTGAGCGTGCCCGAACTGATGAGCTCCTGCTGGGTTGCTGTGCTTGGAATGTAGCTTGTCCACCCAAAAACATTCCAATACAACGAATCCATGACGGCTAACTCATGCTGAGATGTTGGAGTGGGAAGTTTGAGGAGTTTCAGTGCCGATTGCACTTTCCTTTGCCTGTCGGTGGTGAGCGAATCGAGATTAACCAGATCCATTTCAAGGTCGGCCTTTAAATTGCGGAGGTAGTTGCGCTCGATCCTTCTGTCTTTCTGATCAGCATTCCAGTTGTTGATCTGCAAGGCAATGAGTATACCAACAACAACGAGCACAATTTCGCCAATGGCGTATCGCATATAGCGCGCAGCTTTGTTTTCCGCAGCCAGTTGCATGCGGATATTTCGAAAGAATTTAAACATGGGTTGTGTTGTTGTTTGAAGCGAGAACTGCTGCAAGTATAAAACTTTTGAAAATACCAAGACAAGTTTTTCGAAAATGCTGGCTGAGGAATTGGCTTTTTTTGAGGCGACGGATTTTGCCTGCAAGCGAGCATCATGCTTACTGCATAAAATACTTTTTGCCAACAACACCTTTCGTCGTCAGCTCTCGCTCAATATAAAATCCGTGTTTTGGTTTCTCTATTTTTTGACCCAACAAGTTGTGATAGCTGATTGAAAGAAGGGTCGAATCGCCTTCATCTTCAGGGTCCATATAGTAATCGAATGTGTAGGTTCCGACCATTTTGCCACCTACTTCCTGGGTGACAAATTTTGGGTAGTTATTGATTGCATCCTCCACTGTGAAAGTTGCGGCTTTTATTTTTTTGATAAAATTGACACTTCCCCAGAAGTCGTGCCGGAAGAATTTGTTCGATTCGTACCATGGGTTCAAAATATTTTCATCGTAAATCATAGGGTCCCGGGTGGTGTCATGGGCAATGGTGTTGACTGTCATCACATCAAGCAGGTTTCCGTTTTCCCAGCTGCAATAGTTGATCAGATGTCCCAGTGTATCAATACACAGCTGATCATCTTCATTCAGAAAATAAGTGTTTTCGAGGGTTGTATCATTGTATTGAACAGCAAATTGTTGAACAAGGTTGTCAAAATATTTCCAAAACTGCAGCCTTGAACCGTAGTGCTCTTCAATTATTCGATCATTTTCAAAGAGATAGGTACCGTAAGTAGTTTCATTTTGATCATGCAAAACTACAGAATCCAACGAATAATCATCATTGTAGTAATATGTATAGATGTTTAGGATGTCAGTGCCAACTGTATACTGATAGGTGTAGGATTTAAGATGCATTTGCTGAGAGAATCCCAGGTTGCAAACCAGCGATCCAAAAACCAATAAGGTAATTTTAAGTAGTGATTTCAGTTTTGCACACACAGGCCATCATATTTTGTTTTCAATGTCAGTTGATTATCGGTTTTCAACGGATATTTTTTCTTTTCTGATTTAGCTGGCAAAGGACCAGATAAAAGTCAAAAAAAAGCCATTTTCACTTCTCTTGCAATGGCTAAATTCAGAAGAATATCTCGATATAGCAACATAAATCTGATGATGCTTAATGTTGGCGTAATTCTGGGGAAATTGATTTTTCGATATTTATTGGCTTTCAACCCCATTGTGTGCAAAAATCGATAACCCGTCTCCTAACTTCCTAAGGGCAGTAAAAACAAAAAGCTAAAGAAATGACAGATGCTTCCGCCGAGCACAAAGAGGTGAAAAACGAAATGGGTAAAACGGATTTCTTTTTTGATGTAAAACAGTGCTCCAATAGTATAACTTACACCGCCTGCAAACAAGAACCAAAGTGCCAGTGTTGGCATGCTTTTGAGGAGCGGCACGATGGCTGCAATCACCAGCCAGCCCATGGCCACATACAACCAGGCCGAGAGCTTGCGCCAGCGCTGGTTGTAAAACCAGATTTTAAAGGCTACGCCTGCAATGGCCAGCGCCCAGATCACGCCAAACAAAACCCAGCCGATGGCGCCATGCAAACTAACAAGAGCAATCGGAGTGTAAGAGCCGGCAATCAGCACATAAATGGCTGCGTGATCGAGTTTGTTGAGGTAGTATTTTTTGCGTGGTTTGCGTGCAGCATGAAAAAGCGTAGACGAAAGATACAGGAACAACATGCTCACACCGAAAATACTGAAGCTAACAACATGCCAGGCTGTGCCGTAAATGGCGCCAAATACAACCAATAAAGTAAGGGCTGCTATCGACAAAGGGATGCCAATGGCATGTGAAACGGTATTGAATATTTCTTCTATCTTTTTTTTATTGATGCTATAGGTCATGATGGGATACTTGTTTGTTTTTTAAACGCTTTTTCTGACCGAATGTTATGGCCAACCGGAAAATTATTTGCCAATTTCTTTTCGGCCAAATTAGATCTGTTTGAATAAGTACTGTGCCGTGAATGATGCTTTGCAGTCCTTGCTGTCTGGCACAGGGCCACTAAATAACAGCTTTCCGCCCTCTGAGCCGCCTTCAGGTCCCAGGTCGATCATCCAGTCAGCGGCAGCAATCACTGACAGATTGTGTTCAATCACCAGCACGGAATGTCCTTCACCAATCAATTTTTCAAACAGCCTGAGCAGCTTGTCCACATCTTGCATATGCAGCCCTGTGGTAGGCTCATCAAAAACGTATAAGGTTTTACGCTTGTCGCTTTTTAGCAATTCATTTGCCAGTTTCAGCCGTTGTGTCTCACCACCCGACAAGCTGTTGGTGGCCTGTCCGAGTTGCAGATATCCCAATCCGACCTCGTGCAGCACCTGAAGTTTGCTGCAAATCAGTTTGTTGTCATTGAAATAAACAAGTGCTTCATCCACTTCCATCTGCAACACCTCATTGATGTTCCTGCCGTGGTGTTTGATGTTTAATACAGCAGTTTGATAGCGTTCTCCGTGGCAGATTTCGCAGCTCGACCAGACATCTGACAGAAAATCGAGGCTCACTTTCACACTGCCCAGCCCTTTGCAGTAAGGGCAGCTGCCTTCGGAATTGTTGAAGCTGAAGTGTTTTTTTGTCAGGTTGGCTTTTTTGCTCTGTGGCAGGGCTGCAAAGCAGTTTCTGATGTCATCGAAAACCCCAGTATAGGTGGCCGCATTGCTCAGCGGCGAGGTGCCGATTTTTTCCTGTCGCGCAACCACCAGCTGCGCAATTTCGCCAAATGAAATCTCATGGCAGTGCATGGCTTTTTGGGCCTCAAAAGAAGCAGTGAGCACCTCAAACACCAGCGAAGTCTTTCCGCTTCCCGAAACCCCTGTTACAGCAACCAGTCCACCCGCGGGGATGTGCAAATCAATACTTCGAAGGTTATTTGCATATGCGCCCTTTATCTGAATGCCTGTTCTGAGCTTGCGGGCTGATGCTTTTGGACTGAGAAGCTCTTGGCTGAGGTATTGGCCGGTGATGGAAGCGGCATGGTTCCGAACTTGCTCAGGACTTCCCACAGCCAGGATTTCGCCACCGTATTTTCCTGCTCCTGGTCCCAGATCAATCAGGTGATCGGCCTGCAACATCACTTCCGGATCATGTTCTACCAGAATCATGGTATTGCCATTGGATTTCAGTCTGTTGAGAATGTCCATCAGTTGTTGGGTGTCTCTTGGATGCAGCCCGATGGTGGGTTCGTCGAATACGTAGGTGAGGCCACACAACTCGGCCTCGAGCTGACTGGCAATGCGTACACGCTGGGCTTCTCCGCCCGAGAGTGTGCCGGCTGGCCTGTCGATACTCAGGTATGACAGACCCAGCTGTCGCAACACTTCCAGTTTTTCATTGATTTGGTGGCTGAGTGCTTTGACAGCCTCCTGTTGCAGTCCTGTAAAACTGTCATGCAGTGCTGCAAAAAATGGAATGGCTTCAGCTACGGTGAAAGCCGAAACGTCGGCAATGGAATGTCCGCTCACCAGCACAGATAAAGCTTCTGGACGAAGACGCTTTCCTTGGCAAGTTGGGCAATTTTGCTCGTGCATCAAGGCTGCAAAAGCCTCGCCACGCTTGCCGTTTTTTTTGATTTCGTAGTCTTCTTCAACCAGATGTGCCATGCCTTTCCACACTGTTCGTAACTGATGGGTTCCAATGCGCTTGCCGCGTTTGAACGACCAGGTCACATCAAAAACTTCAGCTCCGCATCCAAACAGGGCAATCTGCTTGGCCTCTTCGGTGAGTGCCGTGTAGGGCAATGTAAAGTCAATGTTTTTCGCTTTGCCTGCGGCCAATAAGGTTTGCACATATTGCCCGTCGGGTTCACCAAAGAACTTCCCGGGTTTGGTGCCGTCCATGGCGCCAAGCACGATCGGCAATTCGGGATGGGTGATCAAGCATGCAGGGTCGGCAACCAATTTGTTTCCAAGACCGTTGCAGTCAGGGCAGGCGGCTTCAACCTTGTTAAACGAGAACATGCTTGCAGGTAAGAGAGTGGTTTTTCCATCTGCATCCTTTCCTGCCCGCGAGAACAGTAGACGGTAATGGTCGTAGATGCCAGTCATTGTGCCTACTGTCGAGCGTGGATTGGGCGAAAAGCGGTTTTGCCGGATGGCGATGGCCGGGCTGAAGCCACTGCCTTCTTCGAGTTCGGGCTTGCTGATCTTGCTCATCATCCGCCGGGCATAGGACGTATAGCTCTCCGTGAACCGGTTGCGGCTTTCTGCATAGACCGTATCAAAAGCCAATGAACTCTTACCGCTTCCGGAAACGCCTGTGATCACGGTGGTTTTTCCATGCGGAATAGTGACGTTCAGGTCTTTCAGGTTATGCGTGCTGATGCCCGCCAGGCTAAGGTCCTGCTGCCGCGAAGCCTGTTTTTTCGGAAGAGTTGTAAGCCCATGTTTCAGGTAAGTGCGCAGAGCTCGTGCGGTAAGCGAATGCGGATGTTTGAGCAGGTCGTCCACTGTGCCGTTTACCACCACTTCACCGCCTTCATCGCCTGCAACCGGACCTAAATCAACAAGCCAGTCGGCCTGCAATATCAAAGCCAGATCGTGTTCAATCACAACAACGGTATTTCCTTGATCAACAATGCCATTCAGGGCTATAAGAAGCGACTTCACATCGGCTTTGTGCAGTCCTACAGTTGGCTCGTCGAGCAGGTAAAGACTATGACCTTTGCTGGTTTTTCGAAGTTCCGATGCCAGCTTTACCCGCTGAGCCTCACCGCCCGAAAGGGTGGTCGATGGCTGTCCGAGTTTCAGGTAACCCACGTCCAAACGATTCAGCTGCTTCAGGGTTTGGTAGATTTTAGGTTGATCGGAAAAAAAACCGGCCGCTTCCTCAACGGTGAGTTCGAGCACCTCAAAAATGTTTTTTCCATGATAACGAACCGATAAAGTTTCGTCGTTGAAGCGTTTGCCCTCGCACTGTTCGCAACGCACCTCTACATCGCCCAGAAAATGCATTCCCAGCTGAATGCTTCCTGCCCCGCCGCATTGCTCGCAGCGTCCGCCTTCGTTGTTGAAGGAAAAACGGCCTTTTTTGAATCCGCGTTGTCTGGCTTCGGCTTGGGCTGCAAACAAATCCCTAATGGCATCAAAAATGCCTGTATAGGTAGCTGGATTGCTGCGTGGTGTGCGGCCAATAGGCGACTGATCCACTTCGATCAGCCGGTCGATGGCCAATTCGGTTTCGATGGCCAGGCAGCCAACCGCTTTGTCTTTTTGTCGGAGGCTAGCGGCCAGCACTTCATGCACCAGGGTTGATTTTCCCGCGCCCGACACTCCTGTAACCAAATTCAGTGCGCCCAGTTTCAGATCGGCATCAACCGACTTCAGATTGTGCTGATGTGCTTGCGAAATCCGTAAAAATCCCTTGCCAGGCCGACTGATGTGCAGCTGTTTTTCGGTCTGAGAAAATACCTGTGCCGTGATACTTTCAGGATATTTCTCCGGATTGGCCAGCAGTTGCTCCGGGGTGCCCTGAAACATCAGCTGACCTCCCGCCTCGCCAGCCTTGGGGCCGATATCGATGAGGTAGTCGGCAGAGCGAATGGTGTCTTCGTCGTGTTCAACCACCAGAAGCGTGTTGCCATTGTCGCGCAGCGTATGTAACATCTTGAGCAGGTTGTGGTTGTCGTGCGGGTGTAACCCAACCGAAGGCTCGTCCAACACATAAAGCACCTCTTGAAGTCCGCTCCCGGTCTGCGCTGCCAGCCGGATGCGTTGTGTTTCGCCTCCCGACAGGCTCGTTGACTCCCGCGACAGACTCAGGTAACCCAGTCCCAGCATTTTCAGTTGTTCGATCCGTTTGAAAGCCTTCTCCATGATGCCATCGAACAAAACAGTTTGATCTGTCTGTTGCCGGATTTTAAGCAACTCCTTTTCAAGTGCAGTAATGGATAAATCAGATAATTGGGAGATGTTTCTGCCTGCTATTTCAACGGATAAAGCTTCGGGACGCAACCGGCTTCCCTTACAGGACAAGCATTGAAAAGCGCTGGCGAAACGCAAAATATTGTCGTTGCGGTCGCGCCGCAGTATGTCCTCCATAATGGGCATCATGCCTTTGTAGTACGCTTCTTCGCGTGGCCGGGCCGTGATGCCTTTCCATTTGAGCCGCGATTCGAGCGAATGTTTGCCAAACAAGATTTTAACCCTGTCGCTGCCATATAACACCACATTTTTTTGTGCTTCCGTCAATTCCTGCCAGGGGATATCGACCGTGAAACCGTGTGCACGGCAAACGGTGTCGAGGGCATCAACGGTGACTTGCGAATAAACGATGTAGCCGGTTGGGGTTGTTGGCACCAAAGCACCCTGACGCAGGCTTAGTGCAGGATTGGCAATCAATTTGTCAATGTCAATTTGCTCTGTTACACCCAATCCCTTGCAAACCGGACATGCGCCATATAAACTGTTGAACGAAAAGAGTTTGGCGAGCTGGCGTGGTCGCTCAGTGCCGCATTGCGGGCAAAGAGTTGTTTTGGTATCGCCAAAAGTCTGCCCACAATGGGTGCAGTGTGCCTGACCCATTCGGGCAAACAACAACCGCAAATAGTCATACACGCCCGAAAGTGTTCCCACGGTGCTGTGCGGATTGGCTGCTCCTGTTTGCTGCCGGATGGCCAGCGCGGCTTGTAACCCAGTGATGCTGTCTGCCTTGGGCTGTTCGAGCTTGCCCATGTATTGCCGGGCAAATGAGGAAAAAGAGCTGAGAAAACGACGCTGACTTTCCTGAAAAATCACATTCGATACCAGGCTGGATTTTCCAGAGCCGGAAACTCCTGTGACCACCGTAAAAGAATTGTGTGGGATCTGTACATCTATGTGTTTGAGATTGTGCTCATAGGCATCTTTTACAACCAAATAGCGTTCGTTTTGAGGTTCTTTCAACATGCTTACTGTATGGCTTTTCGGGCTTTGAGAATATATTTTGAACGATCGAGCGGACTGATGCCACGGTAGGGGATGCTTTTGCCCAGGCCTTCGGGGCAATCGGCATACCCGCCGAAACGGCTGACAAACTTGCCTTTTCCAGTTGTGAGTGCACTGAGTTTAACAGCATAATCAAGTGAGGTCGCCACAGGAATCTGTCCCGATATTACAAATTTATTCCCTTTTATTGAGGGTGCTTCCACCGTAGCGCGCAATTGGGTAAGACTGCCAACCACCTTGCCGAGCTGTTCTTCCGGGGCTGTTATGGTGAATTCAAGCATGGGTTCCAGTAGTTTGGTTCCAATTTTGTCGAGGCCGTTCATAATGGCCATGGGTGTGGCGATGGCAAAGTCGCCGGGGCGAGAGTGCATTACATGATCTTCGCCTCCGATCAGGGTGATGTTCACATCTGTGACTTCCCAGCCTTGTATGCCTTGCTGCAGCGCCAAAGGGATGGTACGTTCAACCTCGTTTTGGTATTTGTTGGCAATGGCATTTACCCCCACTTCTGAATGATACGATACGCCACTACCCCTTGCACCCGGCTCGATCAGAAAACGGACAACAGCCCAGCAGGGTTTGGGCATGGTGTAGGCATCAAAACCTTCGCCAGTGGTAGCGGGAGTTTCCCTGTAGATGACAGTAGGTTCGGAAAAGCTTACTTTCAACCCAAAACGATCAGCCAGCATGGCTCCCATCACTTCGAGCTGGATCAGACCCATGATGCGAATGTGCAAAGCCCTTTCTTCTCTGAGCCACAGGAGTTCCAGAGCCGGATCTTCGGCCGTCAACTGCTGCAGCGCACTCACCAGTGCAGGGTAGTCTTCTTCTTTGTCGGGCAGCACCTGCAAAGTCAGTAAGGCGGTGTTCAACTGAACTTTTGGTCGGATCTTTTCCTGCTCGCCGATGATGTCGCCTGCCCGCACCTCCGACAAGCCACAAACAGCTCCGATATCGCCGGCAGAAAGGGTGCCCACATCTTCAAATTTCTGTCCCTGTAACTTTCTGATCTGACTCACTTTTTCTGTTGATTCACGACCCGGAAGCTGAATAGTGTCGCGGTTTTTCAGTGAGCCATCAAACAACCTGATGCTGGCAATCCGGCCTACCTGTTTGTCGTGCTCCACTTTGAACACAATGCCAGAGACCGGCTTCGATATGTCTCCCTGAGCTTTCGGTAGCAGTAGGCAGATGGCATCGAGTAGCGTTTCGATACCCAGGTCGAATTTGGCCGAGCCAAACAAGACCGGAAAGGCTTTCATGTTGCTGATTTGTGACGTCAGAGCAATCAAAAGCTCTTTTTCAGACACGACTTTGTCATCGAGGAACTTCATGAGCAGGCGATCGTCCTTGCTGATGATTTGCTCTGCCAGAGCCGGATGTGTTTGCTTTGCCCCTAATGACTCAAGTAGTGGAATGATCGAAGCTTCGCTGCTCCCTTCAAGGGTCACCGACTGCAGAAAAAGCAAATCAGGGCTCAGATCAGACAGCATGTCTTCTGTGAGTTGCTGTAGCTCAGTTCCTTCGCGATCAATTTTGTTGACAAAAAGCATTGTAGGTGTTTGCAGTTTTTGAAGAGCATTCCACAAGGTTTCGGTATGGGCCTGCACGCCTTCAGCAGCTGAAACAACCAGGATGGCAGCATCGAGTGCCAGCAGAGAGCGCTCCACCTCAGCGGCGAAGTCAATGTGCCCGGGTGTGTCAATCAGGTTGATACGCGTGTTTTTCCAGTCAAAAGAAGCAGATGCGCTGCGTACCGAAATACCCCTTTCCTTTTCGATGGGCAACCAGTCGGTTTGTGAAGTTCCTTTGTCCACACTTCCCAGACTACGCGTCAGACCACTTTTATAAAGAAAATGCTCAGTCAGCGAGGTCTTTCCCGCATCTACGTGTGCCACAATTCCAATGTTGATGATTTGCTGAAGGTCTTCCATCTGTGTTTCCTGCCTTGGAGCGCAAAAATAGGCCATTCTTTTGCAACGGCCATTCCTGAGCCTTATTTGGGTTGGTTCTAAATGAACTGTACTTATTGGTTCAAGAACCTAAAATATTGATTTGCCTGTATAGGTAGTGAAGCGTTCCATAGCCTCAATACCTGCGATGGAGTTGCCCATAGGGTTAAGAGCAGGTGACCAGGTAGCAATGCTCAACACATTAGGTATCACAGCTACAATACCGCCGCCAACGCCACTTTTTGCAGGCATCCCAACACGAAAGGCAAAATCGCCCGACTCATTGTAAAGGCCGGTAGTGAGCATGAGGGCTTTCAGGCGTTTGGCGCGACTTGGGTTGAGAATCTCGTGCCCGTTGTAACTGTTGGTGCCTTCGTTGGCCAAAAAGAGGAAAGATTTGGCCAGTTGCTCCGTGCTCATGGCAATGGCGCATTGGTAAAAATAGAAATCAAGAACCTCGTCAACCTGGTTATGGATATTACCAAAACTCTTCATGAAATGAGCCAGGGCTTTGTTGCGGTGGCCTGTTTCTTTTTCCGATAATGCCACTTCTTCATCAAAGCGGATGTTTTGGTCATCGGCCAGTTCACGCACAAAGTTGAGTAGGTCTTCTTTGGGATGGCTGAAGTTGGAGAGGATGATGTCGGCCACCACAATTGCACCGGCATTGATGAAGGGGTTGCGCGGGATGCCATGTTCGTGCTCCAGCTGAATCAGCGAGTTAAAGGCAGTTCCTGAAGGTTCCTTGCCGATCCTGTCCCAGATTTCGACGCCCAGTTTGCTGTAGGCCATCGTGAAAGAGAATAATTTGGAGATACTCTGTATCGAGAAAGGCTGTTGGGCATCTCCTGTGCAATAGCATTTTCCGTCGGGCGTAACCACGCTGATGCCAAAGGCATCTTTTGGCACGCGGGCCAGGGCAGGAATGTAAGAGGCTACTTTGCCTTGTTGTGCAAAATCTTTGGTTTCGTGATAGATGCGTTCAATCAGTTGCTGGTAATCTGTCATGGCATTGGGGGTTTAGTCATGAATGGGCCAAAGTTTCATGACGCGGTGTTTCTTGAGATAGGAACGGATAATCTGCCGTACTTCGCGGTTGTCGGGGAGGAGTTTGATAAAATCGTCGGCAACTGACGGATCGTCGCTGAGCAGATCGGCCGGCATCATGCCGAATCCCTGGTACACACTCTGCACCACTTTCACTACGCTGAGCTGGTCGGTTTCGGGACCCTGGTCGAATATGTAAAAGTTTTGGTGGTCAAAATGATAACGCTCGAGGGCTTCTTCAACACGGGCATTGTAGCTGGCCGGATCTTCTTTGCCACAGCAGGCGCCGAAACATTGTCCGATGCCCACGTGAAAACAGGCGCCACTACCTGGATACAGGCCATTGAGGCGCTGACAGAGGTGAAACTGTTCGGTCAGGAAAAAGAGGTGTTCACGGGCTTCTGCCTGGGAACTGTAGGCATAGTCAGAGGTGAGTTCTTCAATAGTTTTGGCGTACTTCAGCCTGATATAACCTTCGTCGTCTACAAAGTGATACAGGCCGTAATTGAAAGTAGTGCGGCGCTGACTGCGGTTGAAAAGTGGCTGGTGTTTTTTGATTTCATCCGATTCGAGCAGGAGCGCAATGAGTTCGTTGCCTGTGAGTTTGAAGTCGACATCGGCAATGGCATTGCGCATCTCTACGGCTTTTTTTGTGCTGTTATTACTGAGGTGCTGCAATACGCGGGCCTTGATGTTGATGGATTTTCCGACATAAATCAGTTTTCCTGCGCTGTCAAAGAAATAATAAACTCCATGCTTCTCGGGAAGCTTCTCAATCAGCGATTTGCTGAGGCCTGATTGTAATCCTTTGAGCGAAAGTTGTTCAGGTTCGCTATCGAAACTGTATAATAGCTCGAAGAGCCTTGCCGTCGCCATGGCATCACCCAGCGCACGGTGGCGGCTATTGTTGGGGATGTTGAGGGCTCGACAGAGTTTTCCAAGACCATAACTGGGTTGGCCGGGAATGAGCTTTCGGCTCAGCCTGATGGTATCGAGCGTCTTGCGCTGAAAGTCGTAGCCCAAACTTTTGAATTCTGCCCTGATAAAGCTGTAATCGAAATTCACGTTATGCCCAACAATGGTGGTGTTTTCGGTGAGTTCGACAATCTGGCGGGCCACCTCATAAAACTTAGGTGCGCCTGCAACCATCTGGTCGTTGATGCCTGTGAGCTGGGTTATACGGTAAGGTATTTTTGTTTCGGGATTGATCAGGGTGCTAAACTCTTCGAGCACTTTGGTTCCGTCGTGCAGGATGATGGCGATTTCAGTAATCTTCTCATGCCCGGCCCGCAAGCCGGTTGTCTCAATATCGATGATGGCGTATAGTTTTTCGTCAGTACCGTCGACAGGCATTCTTTTTTGTGTCAAAGTTCGGAAAAATTTGGTAGAACTTTAACTTGATTCTTGAAGTGATTCAAGCTGATTTTTGTGTGATATTTTGTGTTCATTTGAATTGAGTAACTCATCAATTCTTTAATAAACAGCATTGTTTCAATAACGAATGATGGCATCCTTACTCAACCGCTTCAATTTTAAGTTTTACATAGAAGGAAAAAACTGCAAGAATTATGAAATAAGTAATTTATTTCGAAAGCCTTTAAGTTCTTTTAATTCAGCATATAAGATGCCTTGAATGAAAAATATGCTACTAATAAAGCTGGTAAAATCTAACTTTCGTTGATGTTGTCAAAAAACTGAAACAAGTATTCATTTTTGAATTGTATATCATTATCCCTCAACATTTTTAAATATTCTGTCTTAAATGGCTTTTTTTTGTGGTGTTCTGCCTGGTTTAAAATATACTTTACTACATGGTCAATCTGCGATCTTGAATGCGAAAACGCTCCGTATCCTTTTTGCCACTCAAACTTGAATTTTGAAAACTTGTTTTCGTTAATCCATTGATTGCTGCTGGTTTTGATTTTTTCAACCAGCTCAGGAATTAACTGGTTAACCTGATAGCCGATCAGCAAATGAATGTGATCGGGCATGCAATAGATGGCCAGCATTTTATGCCCATTGTTTTGCGTAATTCCGGTAATGTATTTTTCCAGTTTTATTCTCCATTCATTACCAATCAGGGATTCCCTGTTTTTGGGAGAGAAAACCAAATGTACATACAATTGGGTGTAGGTGTTTGCCATAACTGATTTGTTTTGAATCGGATATTGTTGATGCAATTGTCTTTTTTATGAAGCTGTCACGGTGCGCTGCACCTTTGTTGCTGAATATATCAGCCTTGTCACAAAGGTGCCGGTGCGCTGCACCCCATTTAGATGTAAATTTATTTTTAAAATCAGAAAAGTATTTCATTCTTAATAATCATACCATCGTTTTCAGGCACACTATGGTGGAACTAAAAATAGCAAAATGATTGCAAATGAAAGCCATCGATTGGTCATGAATCAAACGCTCTATCTGAATAAGTTTTCCTTCCTTACTTTTTGAGGTAATTTAAGGAGTAGGCCTGTTCTGTATGATAATTTGGAATGAACTTTATTGTACCGGTGAGGTGCAGCGCACCGTAACCTTTGTAAATCTGAGCGATAATTCCATACTGAAGGTGCAGCGCACCGTAACCTAAGTTTCATACTTACTAGCCAAAAAAGAAAAAGTATATCTTTCCGTGATTCATTAAACAACTATTAAAGATTCTTAAAAAATCACTCAAATCCACCCGCCACAACCTGATACAGTTATCTTTGGCGAAAAAAGATGGCGAAACCAGCGGGTGCATTGGGCGGCACAAAAACTTGGCTCAAAATTATCTCAGAGTATAAAACACCCTCCATCCCGCACAGTGTATGGCAGTTGGTCAACACTTTTCTTCCTTACGTAGCGATTTGGCTGCTGATGATCTGGCTCTTGCAGTTTTCGTGGTGGCTTGCGCTGCCGCTTTCAATCATTGGAGCAGGGTTGATGATGCGGCTGTTCATTATTTTTCACGACTGTGGTCATGGTGCATTTTTTGAATCGAAAGTGGCCAATGACACAATTGGCATTATCCTCGGAATCATCACATTTACACCTTATTACCGCTGGCATCATGCGCATCTGATTCACCACCGCACCTCGGGCAATCTCGACAAACGCGGGGTAGGTGATGTGTGGACCATGACCGTTGACGAGTTTCATGCAGCGCCACCCAAACGCAGGCTGATGTACCGCATCTACCGCAATCCGTATGTGATGTTTCTGATTGGAGCGCCATTGGTGTTTTTGGTCACGAACCGACTGACGCGCAAGGATTTTAGCCGGAAAGAGCGCATCAGCGTATATGTCACCAACCTGGGGATCGCCGCTTTAGCAGTCGGAATCAGCTGGCTCATTGGCTGGAAAGCTTATTTGTTGATCCAGCTTCCGATCATGTACATTGCCTCTGTTATCGGGGTGTACCTGTTTTATGTGCAGCACCAGTTTCCGGATGTGCACTGGTATCGTGATGAAGAATGGGATTATAGCACAGTGGCTGTGCAGGGAGCTTCTTATCTGAAACTTCCAAAAGTGTTGCAGTGGTTTTCAGGAAATATCGGCTTCCACCACATCCATCACCTGAGCTCAAAGATCCCCAACTACAAACTCGAGCAATGTCATTTCGAAAACGAGCTATTTCATGCAGTTGAACCCGTTACCCTGCGCAAAAGCTGGCACACCCTGCGCCTCCGCCTTTGGGACGAGAAGAACCGCCGACTTGTCACCTTCCGCGAAGCAGCCGAAAAATATTTGATGAAGTTGGAGGTTAGGGGTTAGAGGTTAGAAGTTAGGGGTTAGAAGTTCTATCTGGAACCATCTCTGCGAGTCCTCTCACCTCCAACTGCTAACTTCCTCAAAGATTCAATTTCGTCTGTATGGCCTGTACTTCTTTTTGAAGCTGTTTCACGGTTTCGGTCAGTGGGTCGCGTTCGCGGTTGGCCTCGGGCATCTCTGAACTGATGTAATGCACAAATTTCCATACCTCACGTATCTCGCTTACCGACAATTCAAAGGGTTCATAGAGCGGATTGAGCGAGTGTAGGGTGAGCTTGCCTTCGTCGGTGAGTTTGTTCTCAACGATCTTAAACACCACACCCTCCTCGCGTGTAAGGATGATATAGGGCTGGTGACTGCGGATAAAGCTCCAGTCGACCACATATTCACCTGTTACATACGACTTGTCGGGGATGGGCAGCATGGAGTCGCCGCTGATCTGGAAGGTTCGGTATTTCTTGCTGCGCGACAGAAATGGCAGGTGAAAGGCCGGCAGCACCTTGATGTATTCGGGATCGGCAAAGCCAGTGCCATAGCCGGCCTTGGCTTTCTCGCTCACCAGCTCGATATTCTCGTTGTCGTTGCTGTCGACGGTGGTAGTGAGCACGCGCAGGTTGCTGCCTTTGATGTAAACGTCGTAGCCGCGCTCAAGCTGCGTGAGTTGGCTCTCGCTCAGCACCGACAGGTCAACCTTGAGCAGGGTGTCGACGGCCACATTGAAGTAGCCAGAAAAGGCCAGCAACACATCGATGCTGGGCTGTGCCACCTGGTTTTCGTATCCGCTCAGGGTGGAGCGTTTCATGTCGAGGGCAAAGGCTACATCGTCTTGTGTGCGACCCTTGCGCTTTCGGAGTAATTTGATGTTTGTGTTGAAGTACATAGGAAGTTAGAGGTTAGGGGTTAGAAGTTAGAGGTTGGTTGGGGGTTGGAGGTTAGAAGTTGGGGGTTATTTTACTTTGCTGCGGAAACTGACTAACATATTCATCAGGCTAAAGGCAAAATCGTATTGCTCAGTGAATATGTTTTCAGTGATATAATGACGCCTTCGTGCCTTATGCAGGCAGCTGACTACTTCGGCCAGTGAGCGGATTGCATAACCCAAAAAGCGCTTGTATTCTTGTTCTGATTGACCGATCGAACCCTCGGAGATATTTAAGGCTATCGAATCGCAGGCTCTTCTGATTTGTGAGGAGAGATTATGTTCTTCATGCTTTGGGAAAGCCAATGCCATTGTGTTGATGGTCTCTCCGTATTCCATCGCCATCTGCCATACTTGTAGCTTCTCAAACTTAAATTTCATATCAGGTATATTGATTTCTAATGATCATCGAACTTCTAACTTCCAACCTCCAACTTCTAACTTTACACAAAAACTTGCTTTTCAATTGTCAAAATGATTAAATTGTCGGCGTTAAAATGATTAATAACACGTCAAAGATATAACATATTATAAAAATGTCAAGTAATTAAGCGAAAAAAGTTGGAAGTCCGAAGACCGGAGTCCGGAGACGGAAGTCCGGAGATGGAAGTTCGTGCTGAGAGCTTTGTCACAGGAGACTGAAGTTGGGGGAGTAATATCAGTCCGTACCTGATATTTGCGACACACGCATTACTTCAGAATTCAAATTTAGCGACGCCTTGCGCTTCTTCGGACTTTCCGCATTGCATCGCGCATCTTCGGACTTCGGACTTCGGTCTTCAGACTTCGGACTTCAGACTCCTAACTTTAAAAAAAATGCCAGAACGAACAATCGTACATATGGATCTCGACACTTTTTTTGTGTCGGTAGAGCGGCTGATCAACCCGGCGCTGACGGGCAAGCCTGTCATCATCGGTGGCACTTCCGACCGTGGGGTGGTGGCCAGCTGCAGCTACGAGGCTCGCCGCTTCGGGGTGCACTCAGCCATGCCCATGCGGATGGCGAAGCAGCTGTGCGGGCAGGCCGTTTACATCCGTGGCGACATGGAACTCTACAGCCGCTATTCGCGCCTGGTGACTGATGTGATTGCCGATCAGGCACCGCTGTACGAAAAGGCTTCTGTCGACGAGCATTACCTCGACATCACCGGCCTTGATCGCTTTTTTGGCTGTTACAAATGGACGCACGAGCTGCGCCAACGCATCATCAAAGAGACCGGCCTGCCCATCTCGTTTGGGCTGTCGGCCAACAAAACCGTGTCGAAGATCGCCACCGGACAGGCCAAGCCCAATGGCGAGCTGCAGGTGGTTTCCACGCAGATACATCCTTTCCTCGATCCTTTGTCGATCCGCAAGATACCCATGGTGGGCGATGCGGGCTACCGTCTGTTGCGCTCGATGGGCGTGGCCCGTATCGGCACGCTGCGCCTGATGCCACCTGATATGGTGGAGCAGGTGCTGGGGAAAAACGGCGTTGTGATCTGGCGCAAGGCCAACGGCATCGACCCAACGCCGGTGAAGCCCTACAGCGAACAGAAGTCGATCAGCAGCGAACACACCTACGAACAGGATACTACCGATATGATCGTGCTCAGACAAACCTTGTCGGCCATGGTGGAGAAACTGGCTTTTGAGATGCGCGACAAACAGAAACTCACGGGCTGCGTCACGGTGAAGATCCGCTATGCCAACTTCGACACGCACAGCCAGCAGAAGCACATTCCCTATACCGCTTTCGACCATATACTGCTCGACACGGTTCTGGGACTGTTCGAGAGTCTTTACAACCGCCGCATGCTGATTCGCCTGGTGGGAGTACGTTTCAGCCATCTGGTGGGCGGAGCGCAGCAACTCAATATGTTTGAAGACACACCCGAGATGGCCAGTCTGTACCAAACCATGGACAACATACGCCGTCGCTTTGGCAAGCACGCCGTGGGCCGGGCAGGAGGGTGGAAGGGGGAAGTCTGATACTGGAGACTGTGCCGAAAGCATTCGGCAGATGACCAAAGTAAAGATGTAAGAGAGGTTGGTAGGAAGCAGTAGGCAGTAGGCAGTAAGCAGTAGGCAGTAAGCAGTTGTCCTCTAATCTTCTGATATTTTGATCCATAATTCCCTCGCGTAAAGAAAAGTAACCAAGTCCCCATAACTCAACCGTCGAGCCAGAGTCGTATTATCTCGTGTCTTAAAAAAACAGAACTTCTAACCTCTAACTTCTACCGAAAACTTTCGGCTCCAACTTCCTAAAATATTCCTACCTTGCAGGGTTCATTGAAAATTTACGCCGGACTTCAGATGAAATACAAAACCAAATGACAAAGAAAACAAAAAGCGAACTCAGCACGCTGTTTGCAGAGGCCTTTCGCGACCATTGGGAGCTTCCTGCTTTTTCCAACTATGAAGGAGATACCTTTACCTATCAGCAGGTAGCCGAAGAAGTGACGCTCCTGCACCAGCTCTTTGCCGAGAACAAGGTGAGCAAAGACGATAAAATTGCGCTGCTTGGCACCAACTCTGCCGGTTGGGCCATCGCCTTTATCGGCATTGTCACCTATGGTGCTGTGGTGGTGCCCATCCTTCCCGATTTCTCCACCGAAAACATACACCATATTGTCAACCATTCCGATGCGCGCCTGCTCTTTTGTTCAGATGCGCTGTTCAAACGCATCGATCCCGGGCACATGCCGCACCTGGAAGGCATCATTCAGCTAAAAACCTATGCGCTGCTGCACGACAGCAAAGGAACACAGGAAGCAAAGCTGATGAAAGCCCGCGAAAAAACAGCAGAGAAGCCTGTGACAGCCGACAGCATAGAGTTTGAAAAAGGAGCAGCCGAGGATGTCTGCGTGATCTCCTACACCAGCGGCACCTCTGGTTTTACCAAAGGCGTGATGCTGCCGCAACGCAGCATGTGGTCCAACATCGTGTATGCCCGCGAACATATGCCTTTAAGGGCCGGCGACCAGATCGTTTCCTTCCTGCCCCTCTCGCATGTGTTTGGTTTGTTGTTTGAGTTTCTGTTCCCGTTCACGCTGGGCTGTCACATCCATTTCCTGAGCAAGATACCATCGCCGGCCATCGTCACCAAGGCCTTTGGTGAGGTGAGACCGCACCTGATACTGTCGGTGCCGCTCGTCATCGAGAAGATATACCGTAAACGCATCATGCCAAGGCTGGAGAAACCTGTGATGAAGATGCTGCTCAAGACGCCCATACTCTCGGGAGTGATCGAGAAGAAAGTCAAAAAAGCCCTCACCGAGACCTTTGGCGAGCGCTTCAGCGAGATCGTGATCGGCGGCGCACCCCTGAGCGAGGAGGTGGAGCTCTTCTTCAGGAAGATCGGGTTCAGATATACCGTGGGCTATGGCATGACCGAATGTGGCCCGCTCATCAGTTATGCCCCAGCCGCACAGGCCCGTTTCAGGTCGGCCGGCGTGGTGGTCGACAGGATGCAGGTGAGGATCTACAAAGACCAGTCCGACAGCGAGATAGGAGAGATCCAGGTGAAAGGCGATAACCTGATGCTCGGCTATTACAAGAATGAAGCCGACACCAAAAAGGCCTTCACCAATGACGGCTGGCTCAGGACTGGCGACCTGGGCTACCTGGACGCTGATGGCTTTGTTTACATCAAAGGTCGTAGCAAGAACATGTTGCTGGGCCCCTCGGGTCAGAACATCTACCCCGAAGAGCTCGAAGCAAAGATCTGTAACTATCCCTGTGTGGCCGAGTGCGTGGTGAAGCAGCACGACAACAGGCTGATAGCCATGATCTATCCCGACCGAGAAGCCATGGAATGCGACCGCCTCGACTTCCCCGATGTGGAACTCAAGATGAAGGCCATGCTCGCCGAACTCAACAAATCGCTTCCCGCCTACGAGCAGATTAGCAGCGTCGAAATCGTGGATGTGGAATTCGTAAAAACACCCAAAAAGAACATCAAGAGGTATCTGTATACTTAGGGATGCTTGTGTGTGCTAGAAAGAAAGATATATGGAAGAATCATGCGATCCCGATAGCATGGACCAGTTGCGTTTAAGTTATACCAAAAAAAAACGGAGGATTTTGTACAGTTGATGGCTTGTAGATCACGGACATGAAACCATGCCTGTTTTTATTGAGAAGAAATGGATCGAAATACACTAAAGCTATTTGTTGTGTCACTTTTGGCAGTTGGCCTCGCCGGCTTTCTGGAGTCGTGCAGCAAGCAGGAGAGGTCAGCACCAGCTTTTGAACTCAAACTTAAAGACCGCTCCGATGCACGTGCTGTCATCGCGTGGACCAACCTCAGCAAAGCCGTGAATGGCTACTGCACTTACATCCTCTACCTCGATGGCAGCGAGCTTGCGCATGAGCTCACCGACACTGTTTTTGAAATGACCGGCCTGCATGGCAGCACCGCATACGACTGCCAGGTGGTAGCACAGCAGGCAGGCCAGACGCTGGCGCAAGCCAGTCTGCAGTTTAGTACCTTCACCAATTATCCGCCCAATCCCTTTAACATTTTTGCCGATAGCGTTACAAGCAGCAGCCTGTCAATGCACTGGCTGGTTACAGAACCCGAGAACCGCCCCCTGCATTACGACATCTACCTCAACGGAAAGCTCTTGCTCGAAGCCTATCCTGCCAGCGAGCTGAAGCTGACAGAACTGTCGCCCGACATCCACTATGTGGTCAGGGTTGAAGCGGTCGACGACCAGAACAACCGCACAGCGGCAGTCCTGCCCTTTGCTACACTTGCCAAAGAGGGCGCGCTGCTGCTGCAGAAACGCATGACCTACGACGGCGACGAGCGGACTTATGTGCTGTATCTGCCTTCATACCAGAGCAGTTCGATGCCATTGCTGATGTTTTTCCACGGCGCGGGCGGTTATGCATGGAAGTCGATGCAGGATTCACCCTTCAAAGCGCTGGCCGAGCAGGAACATTTCATGGTGGTCTTTCCGCAGGCCACCATCTGGGACCAGCCCGACATCCCCAGCTGGAACGTTTCGGCTTACAACCCTGTTGACGATGTTGGCTTTGCTGAGGCCATGTTGCAACAACTCACTGACAGCTATCCCATCAACCCAGGGCGGGTGTATGCCTGCGGGATGTCGAGCGGTGGGTTCATGACTTATGCATTGGCCTTCAGCATGGGCGAGAAGCTGGCTGCCATTGCGCCTGTGGCAGGATTCCCAACAGCCTACGACATGATCAACCATCCACCGCAATCGCCATTGCCCCTGCTGCATATCCATGGCACCAGCGACAGTACAGTGCCCTATTTGCCTGAGGTCACATCAACCATTGCCTATTTCGTCGGGAAAAACTTTTGTGATACCGACCCGGTCGTCAGTGAAATGCCAAACACACATCCCGAAGACGGCTCCTCAGTTATTGTTTACACTTTTAACAGCCCTTATTACCACAAGCCTGTGGTATTGTACAAGATTGATGGGGGCGGACATTCATGGCCGGGAGCTGTATACGATCCTTACACCAACAAAGACATCATGGCAGAATGGGAAATCTGGAAATTTTTCAGACAGTTCAGCCGCTAAAACTCAGGCATGTAGTCATATTCAGATAGATACGAGGTTTTTTATTGCAACTTTTTTGGCAATAATTATAAGAAGCACCACCATCTTACTTTATTTCTGGAAGAAAGTACATTTTAAAATCAAATTGGACAAAATTGATTGAAAGATGTATATTTGGGGGAAGCGAAAATGGATTCGAATAGCTCCAAAACACAACCAAAAAAGCGCCATACAGTTGTAAAACCAGCAAATGGGGGCTTTATTTATTACCAAGGAAGGGAAAATGATGGCTAAAAAATCAAGTACCGAAAAGCAGCTGGAAGCTGAGTTAAGCGACTTGCAGCAAGCTTATAACGCATTAAAGAAAAAGCTGTCCGACGAAAAAAAACCTCCAACCGAAGCTTCAATTTCGCTCTCTGACACTTATAAACGCTACCACTATTTGCTCGAGCACCTGCAAGCAGGTATTGTGGTGCATGCTCCCGACACATCTATCATCACTGCAAACTCTATTGCCACTGAACTACTTGGCTTACCGTTACAGCAAATGAAAGGCAGGCAGGCAGACGACCCTGTCTGGCATTTTATAGACGAAGCGGGAGAGTTTGTTTCGGTAGATCAATATCCGGTGCAGCGCATTTGCGCCGGTGCCAAAAGCATCAGAAACCAGGTATTGGGTATTTGTCGTGACGGAAAAGACGACGTGGTATGGGTGTCAGTGAATGCCTTTCAACTGTTGGATGAGGCTGGCAGGATGAAAGAAATCCTGACCAGTTTTATCGATATTAGCATTCAGAAAAACCAGGAGATAGCCTTAAAGCAAAGCGAGGAGCGATTCAAAAAAATGTTTGAACGGCACGGAGCCATCATGTTGTTGATTGATCCTGAAACTGGCAATATCATCGATGGTAATCAGGCTGCAGCGGAGTTTTATGGTTATAGCAAAGAGAAATTGTCGCAGATCAACATTAGCGACATCAACATGCTCGAAAACAACCAGGTGCGGGATTTTATGCGAATGGCCTTGATGGGCGAAATGGATGTTTTTATGTTTCCTCACCGGCTCAGCAATGGCCAAGAACGAATGGTTGAGGTGCACTCTGCACCGATCGATTTCCAGGGCCAGATCATCCTTTATTCCATCATACATGATGTCACCGAACGTTGGCATTCAGAAGTTTTGCTCCAGCAAAAAACCGCTGAGATTGAAGCCCAAAACGAAGAATTTATTCAGATCAACGAAGAGCTAAACCAATCGAACAACGAGCTGGTTGATGCGCTGGCGAGGGCTGAGGCCAGCGAGCAACGCTTCAGGTTGGCAATGAAAGCTTCGAATGACGGGCTGTTCGATTGGAACCTGCTGACCAACGAAATCTATTATTCGCCTGGATGGAAGCGGATGCTGGGTTACGAAGAGGATGAACTACCCAACGACTTCTCCATTTGGGAAAAACTGACCGAGGATGCCGACGTGCGCCATTCGTGGGACCTACAGCGTCAACTGATCAACAAGGAAATCGACCGTTTTGTGGTGGAGTTTAAAATGAAGCACAAAAACGGACATTGGATTGATGTGCTGGCAAGGGCAGAGGCTGTGTTTGATCCCAGCGGTAAGGCCGTACGCATTGTAGGCACACATACTGATATAACCGAACAGAAAAAAGCAGAAGCCAGCCTGCGCAAGAGTGAAAACCGATACCGGCTCTTGCACGAAAATGCTGGTCTGGGAATCGGGTATTATACAACCGATGGAACCATTATTTCGTTTAATAAATTGGCTGCTGCTCATATGGGCGGAAGTCCTCATGATTTTGCTGGAAAGAGATTATCAGATATTTTCAGTGGAGATGAAACTGCCATTTATCTTGAGCGCATTCGATTGGCCTGCGAAAGCCAGGAAGCACGGGAATATGAAGATTGTATTGAGCTGCCTACCGGAAAGAAATGCTTTCTGAGTACATATGCACGTATTGAAGATGAAAACCATCAGGTGATGGGTGTTCAGGTGATATCGCAGGACATCTCGGAGCTAAAGAAAACCCAAACGGAACTCATTGAAGCCAGGAAAAATGCAGAAGCATCCGAGGAACGACTTAAACTGGTGATCAAGGCGTCCAATGACGCGCCCTGGGACTGGGATCTGGTGAACAATCAGCTGTTTTATTCACCGCAGTGGTGGGCACAATTGGGATACCAACCAAACGAACTGAAAGATGATCCCGATTTGTGGGAACGACTATTGTATCCGGGTGACCAGACTGCTGTGGATGAAGTGTTTCGGGGAGCTTTGAAATTGGGTAAAGAGAGTTATGAGTTTGAATTCAGACTGAAACACAAGGATGGACATTATGTGCCTATCCTTACCAAGGGATATATTACTTATAACAGCGAGGGGAAACCCATCAGGGTAACGGGCACCAATGTCGACCTGACACAGCGCAAGAAAGCCGAGCAGGACCTGATTGCCGCCAAGGAAAGAGCCGAGGAAAGCGACCGGCTCAAATCGGCATTTCTGGCCAATATGAGCCACGAAATCCGGACACCCATGAATGGTATTCTGGGATTTGCCGATTTGCTCAGAGAACCTAACCTGACTGGCGAACAACAACAGAAGTTTATCGGAATCATTCAAAAAAGTGGTGAGCGGATGCTCCGGATCATCAACGACATCATCGATATTTCAAAGATAGAAGCCGGCTTGATTCAGGTGCAAAAACAACCATCCAATGTCAACGAGCAAATCGAATATATCTATACTTTTTTCAAACCAGAGGCCGCTGCAAAGGGCTTGACGCTTAGCTACCGCAATGAACTTCCACCACATGAGGCTGTTATCCAGACCGATCGCGAAAAGGTGTTCGCCATCCTGACCAATCTGGTGAAAAACGCCATCAAATACACCGATGAGGGCTCAATCGAAATGGGATGCAATTGTCTGCATGACGAGAAAAGTAGTTACCTGCAGTTTTATGTAAAAGACACAGGCATAGGCGTTCCGGAAGACCGGCGGGAAGCGATATTCGAACGTTTTGTGCAGGCTGATATCGGCGATGCTATGGCCAGGCAGGGAGCAGGTCTGGGGCTTGCCATCACCCGCTCCTATGTAGAGATGCTCGGAGGCCGTATCTGGCTCGAAAGTGAAGTGAACCGTGGTTCCACCTTTTATTTTACGCTTCCTTTTCAGCAGGTAGATGAGCAGCCTACTTTTCCTGCGGAGGAATCAGACACAGGTCAAACTAACTCCGGCAAAATTAAACCCCTGAAGATCCTGGTGGTAGAAGATGATGTTTCGTCGGGCTTGTATTTTGACATTGTGCTTGCGCCTTTTGCCCGTGAAATATTCAAAGCGAAAACGGGTGTGGAAGCAGTTGAAAAGTTCAAGGAAAATCAGGACATAGACCTGATATTGATGGATATACAACTGCCTCGCATGAACGGTCATGAGGCAACCAGGGAAATCAGAAAAATGAGCAGCAAGGTGATAATAATCGCCCAGACTGCCTATGCACAGGCTGTTGACCGCAGGCGGGCTCTCGAAGCTGGCTGCGATGACTATGTATCGAAGCCCGTGAAGAAAAATACCCTGCTGACACTCATAAAGCAATATTTTGCAAAATAAGCTTTTAGGATAAGTGTGGAAAAACTGATTTCCGGTGTTATTGAATAATTGGCTGTTGTATCCTTACTTTGCAAGCTGAAGACGCTGACAAAAAGCCCATCATGCCATTTACCATATTAAATCAAAGTACATATATCAGTAGCAATTGGTCGGGAGGCACCACAACGCAACTCTTTATCTGGCCACCGCATGCCACCTATGCTGCCCGCGATTTCGATCTCAGAATCAGCACCGCCAGGGTTGAGGTTGAAGAATCCGAGTTCACAGCACTTCCTGGTTATCAGCGCAAGCTGATGATACTCGAGGGAGAACTGAAAATTGAGCACCTACAGCATCATAAAGCCCACCTCAAACCCCTTGGTGTGGATCAATTCGCCGGAGCATGGCAAACCACAGCCAGGGGACTTTGCACCGATTTCAATGTGATGACGCGTGACCCTATGCGCGCAGAACTCCTGGGTTTGCACCTGAAAGCCGGAACCAGCAAACAGCTTCCTTTTAACTCAACATGGAAGAGCATGTTCATTTATTTGCATACAGGCATAGCCGCAATGCATCTGAACAATCAGGCACACAAAATTCAGCAGGGCGAATTGTTGGTAGTTACACAACCCTTTTCAAATGAACTAAGTTTAAAGGCAATTGGCGAATGTTTGCTGGCTGTTGTGTTGACAGGAAAGCTCTGGTAACCCTTACGTCCCGAATACCAGAAAAATTTCAATTATTGCAAAATACCAAGAATGTCCGATAATGTCGCAAAAGCCTTTGGGAATCTATATATACAAACCAAGAACCATTTATCCATTCACTCAAAATCTGACTCCTCAAGTTCAAAAATGTCATGAACTGAAGTATTGAAAACCGAAGCTATCTTCAAGGCCAATATGGTCGACAAGTTATATTTACCCAACTCGATGGCGTTGATGGTTTGTCGGCTCACCTTCACTTTCTCAGCAAGCTCTGCCTGGGTGAGGTTCATTTTGGCGCGTTCTACCTTGATGCTATTCTTCATCGCTCAGCTGTTTTTTGGTTGCGTAAAGTACCCAGTTGAAACGCATGATGAAAAAGAGTAAAATCGTGAACATATTCAGCACCAGTACCCAGAAAAAGGTCATGTCGTAAATGAACACGATGGTGATAATGAGGATGATATAGTTGACATAAGTAGCCCAAACCAAAGATTCGAGTCTTACCCTGCCAATGAACTCATCCTCCGATTTCTCTTTTGAAAAGGCCAGCAACAACGAACCGACGATCAGTAACAGGCCAATCAGTTCATCAATGATGTTGTTGTCAGTCACGACAAAATAGGTCGGTTTACCCAAAACAGAATCCTGGGCAATAGAAAACACGGGCAAATTCAGCTGAACCTCTTCAAACAGGCCAAACAGATAGAGGAGTCCCAATACCAGCCCTGGTATAAACAGCAACCAGCCAATCGTTTTGTAGCGATGCGGAAACAGATAGTTTGTTTTCATAGGTGAATGTGTTAAATGAAGCTGCAAATGTAAGGTATAATATTCAATATGTCAAGTAAACATTACATAATGTCGTTTAATATTGTCATGATGAATAAGAGGAACTGCCGTTGGGAACGCTATAGGAAGGGGCTTGAAGGCGGTAAAAATTTATCAGGCTTGAAGGAGTCCCCTGTCATTTTTTAACTAGGTTTGCACACCAACAACCAACAAAACTGCTCTCATGATACGCATGTTTCGAAATATCCGCCGTCAGCTGGCGGCTGAAAACAAGGTGGCGCGCTATTTGCGCTATGCCATCTGCGAGATTATTCTGGTTGTGATCGGCATCCTGATTGCCTTGCAGATCAACAACCTCAACGACAAAGCCAAAGAGCGCCAAAAGGAGTTGCACTACCTGGGCAACATCAAGACCGACCTGCAAATGACCATAGCCGAGATCGACCGCACCCTGGCTATTCGCCTTCAGTGCATCGAAGGCGCGGAGGCCATACTCCGGCATTTTGAAGGTGAACCGGTAGCCGACTGGGAAACTTTCAACGCCCAGGGTATCATCAACTACAGCTGGCAGAAGTTTTACCAGAACAACAACACTTTTCAGGAGCTGATCAACTCAGGCAACCTGGCGCTGATCAGCAGCGACTCCATCAAAAACACCCTGATGGATATGGAGGCACTCTATGTGAAGCTGAAAAGTGAGGAAGACCATTTCAGGTACGACACCGAGAAACTGTTTTACGAGCCATTGTACGAAAGTTATGATTTATACCCCTGGACGCAGAACTTCGCCTACCGCGTCTCGGGCGGTCAGGCAGGCACCGATGTGAAACTCGTCCCTGAGATGTTTGAGGGATTTTTCCAAAACAACAAGATCAAAAATGGCTTCGTCATGGTGGTGCTGATGCTCGGCCCTATGAACAGCATGATGGAGCAAATGAAACAACAGGCACAAACACTCATCCGGTTGATTGATCAGGAAAGAGTGGGCGTGTCAGAACCATAAGCCAATGCTTCCAAGGCATTTCTGGTGCTTAAGCTGTTTAATGAAAGATGGGTGAATCTTAAGCAAAAAATAATGAACCACAGGCAACATGTTTTTAGTTTTGTTGTTTAACCATAGTTAAATATTAAAAGTATTGAGATGAATAATTTTGAATTTCATAATCCTGTAAAGATTTTCTTTGGCAAGGGCCAACTCGACAAACTGGCAGGCCTGATTCCGGCAGGCAGCAAGGTGCTGATGCTTTATGGCGGCGGGAGCATCAAAAAAAATGGTGTTTACGATGGCGTAAAAACGGCTTTAAAAGACTATCAGCTGTTCGAATTCAGGGGCATTGAACCCAATCCGCATTACGAAACGGCCATGAAAGCCGTTGCATTGATCAAGGCAGAGAACATCAACTTTCTGCTGGCCGTTGGTGGAGGCTCTGTGATAGATGCCACCAAATTTATTGCTTCAGCAGCCCTTTACACCGAAGGTGATCCCTGGGATATGCTGGCCAAATACAAACCATCCAAAGGAGCATTGCCCTTTGGCGCTGTGCTCACATTGCCAGCCACCGGGTCAGAGATGAATGCCGGTGCGGTGATCACCCGCGAAGAGACAGGGGAGAAGCTGGCTTTTGGCACGCCCTTCACCTTTCCGCAGTTTTCAGTTTTGTTGCCTGATGCGGCAGCTACCTTACCCAAGCGGCAGGTGGCCAATGGGGTAGTCGATGCTTTCATGCACGTGATGGAACAATACAGCACCTATCCCGCCAATGCACCATTGCAGGATCGTTTCGCCGAGTCTATTTTGCAGACCTTGATTGAAGAAGGCCCAAAAGCTTATGCCAATCCGGCCGATTACGATGCCATGTCGAACCTGATGTGGTGTGCCACCATGGCGTTGAATGGACTGATTGGTAAAGGCGTGCCACAAGACTGGGCAGTGCACATGATGGGGCACGAGCTGACTGCAAAATTTGGCATCGACCATGCCCGCACCCTGGCCATCATTGCACCCAGCCACTACACCTTTAACCTTGCTGCCAAGAAAGACAAGCTGGCACAGTATGGCGAACGTGTATGGGGAATCACAGCGGGAACGCAGGAAGAAAAGGCCCGAAAAGCCATCGGGAAAACAGTGGATTTTTTCCATTCGCTGGGTATCGATACGCAGCTTTCAAAGTATACCAATGCTTTTGAAGGAACAGCCCAGTTGGTTGCCAAACGCTTTACCGAACGTGGCTGGACCGGCATGGGTGAGCGCAAGCAGCTGCAACCGGCCGATGTGGAAAAGATTGTTGAGATGAGCTATTGAGGGGTCTCAGAGAAGTGTTTTACATTAGTGGAACCATCAGGTAGAACCTCTTTGGATGAGTTTGGTTTTTACATAAATGGTTTCGGGTAACCACTCCTGGCGATTCTCCTGGTGAATTTTCGCCAGCAGTCTTTCAGCAGCAAGCTTACCAATCTCAAAACCCATGGGCATGATGGAGGTTAACTGCGGATTGTACATATTGCAAAACGTGTCTTCACAAAAACCAATCAAAGCTACTTCTTCAGGTACCTTGATTTTGCGTTGGTAAATTTCGGTCATAATCCCCGACATGGTGAGGTCGCTGATGGCAAAAATGCCATCCGGAGGCTCAGGCAGATCGAGCAAACCGGCCGTTTGCTCTTTCGCTTGTTCAGGCGACTCGGCCGACACAACATACTTTTGATCAAAAGGAATGTTATACTCTTTGAGTGCGCGCCGGTAGCCGGCTAAGCGGTTGATGCTGATCAGGAGCTGGGGATGGCCAATACAGATGGCTATTTTCTTCTTTCCCCTTTCAATCAAATGTCGGGTGGCCTGATAGGCGCCAATCTCATCATCGATCAGGACCAGATCGCCCAAGGATTTATCGGGTACGCGGTCGAAAAAAACCATGGGAATATGTGCGTCATCAATGCTTTTGAAATGGTCAAAGCTCTCCGTTTGCCGAGATACAGCTGCAAGCACCCCTTCTACATTATTGGCCAGGAAAATTTCTGTGTTGTTTACTTCTTTTTGGTACAGTTCGCTCGATTGCAAGATCATGAGGTGGTAACCATGTTTATTCACAACTTCCTCAATGCCATTTACTACCGATGGAAAAAAGAAACTGTAAATCTTGGGCAACAGCACTCCGATTATTTTGCTTTTTTTTAGCCGCAACGAGAGTGCAACCTGGTTGGGACGGTATCGCATGCTGTTGGCAACAGCTTTTATGGCATCTTTTTTCTCTGCACTGATATCGGGATGATCTTTCAGTGCCCGACTGACAGTAGAGGCAGATACGCCAACCAATCTGGCAATATCCTTGATGGTTATCGGATTTCCTTTCACTGCTTTACTACATTAATCATGATCAATACGATTGTTTGCCGAATCAAAAAATTAGCGTGAGTAAATATAGGGAATATCTTTGGTATGATGGGTGCTTGAATACTAGTTAGATGACATTGACAATGAAAATCTTATTAACCGCAACCGTTTGCGCGATCGTTTGCGCAAACGGTTGCATCGAAAGTGCTTGGTATTCAGTAATTAATGTTAACAAATTGTGAAGTTTCCTAAATAATTTTGGATCTGAAATTTACGTGCCGTCACATTTAGAACATCCAAATTAATGTCAAACTTAAATTTAATAACATGAGATCTTTTAGACTTTTAATTTCTTTTCTTCTCTCATTGCTGGTCATGCAGGCAATGTCGCAAAACACTGCGACACTCAAAGGCGTTATCACTGATGAAAATTCCAAGGAGACGCTTCTTGGGACAACCGTCTTTTTAAAAGGAACAACAACTGGAACTACCTCAGACCTTCAAGGGGCATATGCCATTGAAAACATTGCGCCCGGAAAATGGGTTGTAGTCGCCTCTTTTGTAGGCTACTCCGCTCAGGAAAAGGAAGTTACATTAGTGGCCGGACAAACACTAAACCTTGATTTTAGCCTTACGGCCGATGCACTTGGACTGGATGAAGTGGTTGTGACAGGTGTTGTAAACCAACGTTCAGCACTTGAATCGAGTGTAGCTCTCACATCCTTAAAGCAGAAATTCATTCAGGAATTTGGCGCCCAAACAACAGCCGAAATTTTCAAAACCATACCTGGCATCAGGGTTGAAGCTTCAGGTGGCGAAGGAAATGCCAATATTGCAGTGAGAGGGGTGCCTGTTGCCTCTGGTGGATCGAAGTTTTTACAGCTACATGAAGACGGATTGCCCGTTTTGCAGTTTGGCGACATTAGTTTTGGTAATGCAGATATTTTTCTTCGTTCTGATTTGAATGTGTCAAGAATTGAAGCCCTGAAAGGTGGCTCGGCCTCAACGCTGGCAAGCAACTCACCTGCGGGGATCATCAACTTCATCAGCAAAACAGGTGCCGTTGAAGGAGGAACAATTGCCACAACAATGGGACTTGATTACCGTTCTGTCCGTACCGATTTTGAATATGGAACACCTTTTGGTAAAGGCCTCAGCTTTCATATTGGTGGTTTCTTCCGCGAAGGCGACGGTACAAGAAATCCTGGTTTTACAGCCAATATGGGTGGACAAATCAAGGCAAACCTGACCAAACAATTTGAAAATGGTTATGCACGCGTTTATTTCAAGTACTTGAACGACAAAACGATCAGTTATTTACCCATGCCTGTTAAAGCAACAGGAAATGCGGATGATCCGACTTATGAATCCATCGAAGGCTTCGACCTGACAAATCAGACATTGCAAAGTCCGGGTTTCCTCTATGTTTCGGGTGTGGATGGCAGTGGTAATGGCAGAACACGCGATATCTCCGATGGCATGCATCCTGAAGTTGTGGCTTTTGGAACTGAGTTTAGTTTTAGTCTGGGCAATGGCTGGCGCATTAAGCAACGTGCCCGTCTGGCTCAGATCAGTGGTACATTCAACTCTCCTTTCCCTGCACAGGTTGCCGACGCCGATCAGATTGCTACGGAACTGGCAGGTGCCGGTTATACATTGAGCTATGCCAACGGAGCCAATGCAGGTCTGGCGCTGAGCGCTGCTGAAATCGCTAACTTGAATGGCAACGGACTGCTGATGCGCATCCACACTTTTGATGTGGATATGACAAACCTGAATAATTTCACGAATGATGTATTTCTTACCAAGGAAATTGGCAGGGTGAAAATTACCGGTGGTTACTACAAAGCCTATCAAAAAATTGCCATGAACTGGGCCTGGCAGTCGTATCTTACAGATGTGCAAGGTGAAGATGGCCCACGCTTGATGAATGTGAGCAGCGCCGATAGCTCCTATTATTCTGTGAATGGCTTAACCGCTTATGGCGTTCCCTTCTGGGGAAACTGCTGCACAAGAGGTTACGATATGGCTTATTCAATCGATGCACCCTATGCCAACATCGATTTTGAACTCAATGAGAAGCTGACTGTTGATGCCAGCATGCGCTACGACTTTGGCAGAGCTACAGGCACCTATTTAAACAATTACCAGGCAGAAGTAGATGTGGATGGCGATGGCAACATATCACCTGTTGAAGAAAGTGTGACATTGCTCGATCAGGCAACACCGAATATCGTCAACTACGATTTCAACTATGTGTCATATTCAGTGGGAGCCAACTACAAACTCGACAACAAAAAAGCCGTTTACGCCCGCTACAGCAAAGGCGGACGGGCAAATGCCGACCGCTTGCTCTATTCACCTTTTATTACCGCTGAAGGAAATACCATCGACGGTTTGAGTGCCGACGAAATCAATCAGGGTGAACTTGGATTTAAATACAGGTCGCCAAAATACAGTTTGATTGCCACTGCTTTTTTTACCGAGATTTCTGAACAGAATGAGGAGTTTGGCAAGATCATCAACAAAACATTCAATACTTATGGTCTTGAAGTTGAGGCGAATGCCAGCTTCAATAACTTCAATGTCCTGGCTGGAGCTACTTTTACCAAAGCAGAGATCAAGAAAAGTCTGAATGCCGCCGAAGAAGGCAATGTGCCAAGAAGAGTGCCAGACCTGATGTACAACATCAACCCTACCTATACCTTTGGCCATGGAAAAGCCAATGTTGGATTGAGTTTTGTCGGCACCACAAAAGTGTATGCTCAAGACGATAACAATGTTGTGCTCCCGGGCTTTGTTTATGTAAATGCCTTTATCGGGTACAACATCACACCTGGCCTCAACATCCGTTTAAACGCCAACAACATCAGCAATACGCTTGGCTTCACCGAGATGGAAGGCGATCCGTTTGTTGATGGTAGCGTAAACTACCTCCGCGCCAGACCGATAACAGGCCGTGCTACCACAGCCACATTAACCTATTCATTTTAAATCTTTGTAGTTTTCTCATCAATAGGGGAGGCCTTGCCTTTTTGCTTTGCCTCCCCGTTTTTTTTATTTTTGAACGTGCAGAAAGATTGACAAGTTTCGGCAATAAGCAGCAAAAACACCTATGCAAAATAAACCCCACTTAAGCTTTTGGCAGATATTCAATATGAATGTCGGATTCCTTGGTATTCAATTCAGTTTTGGCTTGCAGCAAACTGCCGTCAATCCGATTTTTACTTTTTTGGGTGCCCACCATGAGCAGTTGCCTTTGTTGAACCTTGCGGGGCCTGTTACCGGGCTAATTATTCAACCCATTATCGGCGCTGTTTCAGATAAAACTTGGTCGCCACGATGGGGGAGACGAAAACCCTTCTTCCTGCTTGGAGCCCTCATTGGCAGCCTGTGTCTTTTTGCTTTCCCGTTTAGTCCGGCCTTGTGGTTTGCTGTGGGCTTGCTGTGGATTCTCGATGTTGGCAATAATATGGCTATGGAGCCTTACCGTGCCTTTGTTGGGGATAAGTTGCCTACAAAGCAGTTGAGTTTTGGATACCAGATGCAGAGTCTGTTTGTCGGTGCCGGCATTGTTTTGGCCAATGCCTCAATTTTTCTCTTTCAGGATTGGTTTGGCGGAAACGAGACTGCTATAGCCTCAACTGATGCCATCCCAAAATGGCTGTATTACTCCTTTTTTATCGGCGCTGTTTTGTCCATTTCCACGATCCTTTGGTCGGTGCTGAAAACTCCTGAAATACCACCTTCTGCAAAAGAACTGGACGACATCAATCAACACAATGCTTTACCCATTTTTGCGAGAATCCGAACGCCATTCATGGAGATTGTTGAGGCCATTAAAGACATGCCCGTTTTTATGTGGAAACTTTCTGCCGTTTATCTGTTTCAATGGTATGCCCTGTTTGTTTATTGGCAGTTTATTGCCCCGATGTTTATCGAAACGATGGGGTTGAGCAGTGCCGATGCTTTGAGCCAGGCCGCCAAGATGAACACCACTTACAACCTGTCGACCATAGTTTTTGCCCTGATTCTTGTTCCGCTTGCGGTGAAATTTGGCGGTAAGAAAGTGTACATCTTCAGTTTGTTTTTAACAGGTTTGGCCATGATCAGCATCCCTTTCATTCAGGACCCCTTATTGGTGATCCTGCCCATGATTTTGTTTGGTATTGGCTGGGCCTCCATGATGGGCATTCCGTATTCAATGGTCTCGAAGATCGTGGCTCAGGAACGACGCGGCGTATACATGGGGATTTTAAACATGATGATCGTCATTCCGATGGGCATTCAAACTTTGACTTTTGGGCCTGTTGTCAAACACCTTTTGAAGAACAGCGCCGTGAATGCCATCCTATTTGGAGGCGTGTTTTTTATCATCGCTGCTCTGCTGGCTATGCGTCTGAAACAACCACCCTATCAAGACGATGATACTTCGGGTGCGCGCAACGACAATGGCTGACATCTTTCTTTAATCATTCATTTAATAGTAATTGACCTTAAATTCACCAGGTTTTGAAAAAGAATAATAAAGATATCGACATTATATGCATTGGAGAAACACTGATTGATTTCATCGGACATCAATCAGGTGTGTTGATAAACAATACCAGAGACTATCACAGGTATTTGGGAGGGTCTCCAACCAATGTGGCCATGAACGCGGCCAGGCTTGGCCTGAAAGCCAAGATGGTTGCTACAGTAGGTAACGATGGGCTTGGAGAGTATATTCTCAAGAGGTTTGAAGAAATTGGTGTTGGCACCGATTACATCAGATCAATCGATCACCAACCTACCAGTGTCATTTTTGTGTCAAGGTCGGAGGCTACACCTGATTTCCTGCCTTTTCGCGAAGCCGATTATTTTATCAGCGAAGACCAGCTGTGCACTGAAACACTCTCGAGAAGCAAGATATTTCATACCACCTGTTTTGCCTTGAGTAAAAAACCTGCCCAAACAACGATACTAAAAAAAGCGGAGGAAGCTCATCTGTTGGGGTGCCAGTTAAGTATCGACGTCAACTACGCTGAAAAAATATGGCCAAACAGGGAAGAGGCCATTCAGATCGTTCAGGCTTATTGCAAGCTGAATCCGCTGGTAAAAATCAGCGACGATGATATGCTCCGACTCTTTCGGGAAACTCTGCCACACGAAAAAATATTCGACTTCTTTCACCAGGCCGGAGCCACAACTGTTTGCCTGACCTTGGGGAGAGATGGTGTAAAACTGTCGCAGAAAGACAGAGAAATCATCGAAATGCCTGCGATTAAACTCGATAAAGTGATCGACACCACAGGCGCCGGAGATGCTTTTTGGTCGGGCTTTCTCTTTGCTTATATCAAGGAAAAGCCTGTTGAAGATTGCCTGAAAGTGGCACTCAAACTGGCAGCTTTAAAACTGCAGAATGTGGGCAGGCTGCCCGACAACATCAATATCTTTTCTGAACTTCTATAGCTTCTAGCTGCACCAAAACCGCCTCAATCATGTCGACAGAACGAAATGTGAATCTTCAGGGGAAAGAAAATCCCAAGCAACAGGGTGTGATATTCAATGCCTATCCTGACAGCATTGGAAAAAAACTCAGCGATGCCATCAGCCTGCTGAGCAGACCGGAGTTGAAGAATGTTTTTTCGGGTTTTTACCTGTTGCCGACTTTTTTCAACAGTGATTTAGATCGGGGGTTTTCGATCATTGATTATAACCTGAACCAGGAATTGGTGTCGAAGGATGATTTAAAAGCACTGAATAAACTCCACATCGATTTAAAGCTTGATATCGTGTTGAATCACCTTTCAGTTGCGTCGCCACAGTTTCAGGATTTGCTCAAAAATGGCAAGCAGTCGGTTTTTCACGATTTTTTTATCCAATGGAACAATTTTTGGGAAGGTCACGGAAAGCCGGATGAGGAGGGTGTCATCGTGCCTGAGGATGACTTGCTCAAAAAACTTTTCATGCGCAAACCCGGCTTGCCAGTACTAAAGGTTTATTTTGCGGATGGCTCGATGCAGCCTTTTTGGAATACCTTTTACCAGGATGTGAGCTTCGGGCGAATCAGTCTTGAGGAGCTTCAAGAAATTGAAGGTGTTGGCTTTGAGGAGGCAAAGACGATTCTTGAAAAAATCAACGAAAACCTTGATGCGAAACAGGGTGTTGAAAAACTTGATTTTGGCACACTCAACAAGTATAAAGAAGCTGTTTTGTCTATGCTGATGCAGAAAAGAAAGTACCTGGGCCAGATGGATCTCAACGCTAAATCATGTCTGGTATGGGATTTTTACGAGGAAACACTTGCCAAACTCAAAGCCTATGGTTGCAAAATTGTCAGGTTGGATGCCTTTGCCTATCTGCACAAAGAAATTGGTCAGTCAAATTTCTTCAACGTACCTGGAACGTGGGAATATCTGGAAAGAATGAAGCAGATCGCTGCCCGGAACAACCTCAGTTTATTGCCTGAGATTCACTCGGAGTTTGGTTCGGGACTGCATGATGAAGTAGCTGCAAAAGGATATAGGATTTACGATTTCTTCCTGCCGGGGTTGTTGATTCATGCCATCGAAAAAGGAACCAATAAGGCGCTGCTGAAATGGGCCAATCAAATCATCAGCAAATCTTATCAAACAATCAATATGCTGGGGTGTCATGATGGTATACCGGTTCTTGATTTAAAAGGAAAGCAGTTAGACGGCACTTACCATGAAGGCTTGCTCAGCGATGAAGAAATTGAAGATGTCATGAGTATTGTCATCAGGCGTGGTGGAAGAGTGAAAAGTCTTTATGGTCCCTCAGGTGTCAAACTGTCGTATTACCAGGTAAATGCAACATATTTCAGTGCATTGGGCGAAGACGAACGAAAGTTGCTGCTGGCCAGGGCAATTCAGGTTTTTATGCCTGGCGTTCCACAAGTTTGGTATCTCGATCTTTTTGCAGGAAAAAATGATTATGCTGCTGCTGATGCTGCTGGGAGTGGTGGTCATAAAGAAATTAACCGTACCTCATTGAGCCTGGACAAAGTTGAAGCCGGGCTTAAGCGAAATATTGTTTTGAAACAATTGGAAATTTTACAACTGAGGAATACCTCAAAAGCTTTTTCAGGCAATGTTCTTATTGCTGATTCCAAGGAAAACGAAGTCATTATTCACTGGTCAAATCAATTTGAATGGGCTGAGCTGAGAGCCGATCTTCAAACACAATTTTTCACGATTGCGTACACAGAAAAAGGGGTCACAATCAAGAAATCCTATAACAACATTCGTGAGTAGATTTATTTTCTCAGGTTATGCATTCGGCAAGGACTTCCTGGCGCGTATCTGCGATCCGTGTCCGTATAATTTCCATTTAAAACTCCTTTCGTTCATTTTCATTTTTCTTATCGCACAACAAATTTCCCTGCCTGGTGCCGGCCTTCATGGCTAAGCCGGTAAAAGTAAATTCCGCTGCTGAAAGACCTTACATCCAACACAGCTTTGCCTGACACCATTGGCAGGCTGGCAACTTTCCGGCCGTAAATATCAAAGATGTTGATGGGTGTTGCAGTTGCGTTTGCTTTTGTCGGCATTTCGAAAATTACATAATCTGCAGCCGGATTAGGGTAAACTTCTAAATTACCTGATCCGGTCAGGCTTTCATTCAAGCCGGTAGTATCATCCAGGCCTATCTCAAATATCCAGGCATCTTCGTCTATATAATTACCGCCGGTTGGCGTACATTCGATATCAAACGAAGGACCATAATCAGTAGATGAAGCGATCACATAATTATAGTCACTTTTTTTAAGAATGGTTTGTGGACTTTCCAGGTATTCGGTGCCCAAGCCCCCGTAGCATTGCTGCCACTCTATCTCTCCGCCAGGGCTCAATTTTACTACCCAAATATCAGAATCATTCATCAAGTCGGGATCGGAATGGTTACCACTTACATCGCCATCATTGGAGAATGTTACCCCAATTACGATAATTCCACCATCTTCTGTTTGTGAAATGTATTTAGGTAATTCACTATCATAGCCACCAATACTTTTTTGCCAGATAATTTCACCCTGCAAGTCAATTTTAACAACCCATATATCATCCCAACCATTTGGAGCAATGCCAGCAGGCCCATGATGACCCGAAACATCTCCATCGTTAGAATTTGAAGAAGCTGCAAAAATATAACCGGCATCTACTTCAATCACAGAATACCCAAGATCATAGTGACTCCCCCCATAACAGTGCTGCCAAACAATATTTCCCTGAAGATCCAGTTCAACAAGCCAAACATCACCATAATAATCATCCGTATTGCATTCGACCATCCCTCCATAATGTGCCACAGCGCCTATCAAAATTATATTCCCTTCGCTGTTTAGCATGATTGAAACACCGTTGTCATTCCATTGGTTGCCCAGGGTTTTTTCCCACTCCAAATTACCAAGGCTGTCAGTTTTGAACATCCATACATCGTTAGAGCCATAAAGCACAGAAACATCCCCTCCTGAATTAAATATTCTGCCCATAACCACCACTCCGCCATCCGGGGTTACAATCATATCTCTTGGGGCTTCATTGCCAGGAGAACCATAACACTTTTCCCAGATGATTTCTTTTTCGGAATCTAGTTTTATGACCCAATAATCTAAACCACCATTGTTATTTGACTGTACATCACCATCTGTTGACTGCGTTGCGGCAAGAATATAATATTGATCATTTCTGCTAATCAGTTTATAGGCACCATCAGATTCTGAGCCACCATAACAGCTTTCCCAGATTTTATTACCAAGTGTGTCTGTTTCTATCAACCAAATATCTCCACCAGCATGATAATTTGGGGCTCCTACATCGTCATTTATACCTGTTGCAATTAAGTATCCGATTTCAGTTTCAACTATTCCTCTACCTGTATTCCATGTATTTTGAGTACCATAACAATGTTGCCATTTTATTACCGGTATTTGTGAAAACGCACAAGCGGTGCTCAAAAACGCGACTATTAAAATTGTTATTCTCATTTCAGTTCATTTAGCAAGGGATTTATGCATTACTGCATAAATCCCTTGTGATAATATTATTTAATAATAAGTTTGCCGCTTTTAATATTGATTCCTGCTTTCAGGGTATAAAGGTATATTCCACTTTTTACTTTTCTTACGTCCCACAATTGCTGTCCACGTTCAGTATCAAACCGGAATTTGACTATTTCCCCAAGGCTAGCGCGGATCTGTGATCCGTGTCCGTATAATTTCCATTTAAAACTCCTTCCGTTCATTTTAGTTTTTCTTTAAGTTCTTTTCGCACAAGATATCAACTATATTTCTTGGCTGCTTTTTCGTGTAATCGTTACGCTAAGCCATTTCTGATAAAAGGATTTGATCTAGACCTTGAAGAATTACCCAAACAAATCTACACGGTTATTAAATAATTCGCTGATTAACTGCTCTTTGCATCTTATCAAAAATATTTTATTGGCTTGTATGCCTGCTTGGCGTGTGTTCACTACAAATATAAG
>DINQ01000014.1 GCA_002426795.1 Bacteroidales bacterium UBA5536 | reverse complement strand
CCTTTGCATCAATTTGTGCTGCTTCGGGGTCGTAAAGCGATCCCTTTCCATTAGATTGTGCGCTGCTGTCTTCGCTTGAAAAAATAACAGGAATATTTTGCGCACATCAGCGATCACACAGTGCTCCTCTTCGATTACTTAGTGCGCTGCTGTGTTCAACTATTCGGAAATGAGATTTTTTTGTTGTACGCAACGATTACACCGTACGCTAACGTCATAAACTGTCCAGAAATGGGATTTTATTGTTGTACTCAACGATTACAAAGTGGTACTTTTCGATTTTAAAGTGCGATTTTTCAATTTCACGGTGAGCATTTCCGATTTCACAGTGCGCATTTTCAATTACATAGTGCGCATTTCCGATTACCTAGTGCGCATTTCCGATTACACTGTGCACATTTCCGATTACGAAGCCGTACATTTCGAATACAAAGCCGTTTTTCGGTTTTGCATATCCCAAAGTAAGGATTTTCCCGTATTGGGAACGAAAATGACGGAAGCATAGCCTTGTCTGTAGAACTTTTGTTAAGGAAACGTATAACTGCTCTTTAAATGCCGAATAAATATGATGGAAAGTTTGTGTTAAATTCAAATAATTTCTAATTTGGTCACACAAAACCGGCGCCCGCTGGTATGGCTTGCTCACTCGCAGCAGCCGGGGAAAAGGAAGGAATTTGGCGGAAAGCCATCTGCAAGTTGGATGGCAAAAACAATTGCGTTGCCCGGGCAACACGGATATGACAAAAAAGTAAAATGAATGTATACCCATGAATCAAACTTTGACAAGCAATATGATCACTTTAATCAACATGGATAAAACAACTATACTTGCGTTTAGCGTGCTAGTTGTTAGCATGCTAAATGCCATAGGGTTGCGTTTATCTACAAGTTGGCGGTCATGCTATGAAAATAACCGATAAATAATATTGATGATTTACCTCACTTTAGATAGCGACATTTGGCTGAACTCTCTTAAAGAGAGCGGAGAGGAAAATAATTTTATTGATTCACTGGAATACTGGATTGAAAACGGACATGTTAAAATATTACTCCCTGAAAATGTAATTGACGAGTGGAACAGAAACAGAGACAAGAAAAAACAAACTCTTGTTAATGATTGGAAATCCTTTTTCAATAGAGCTAAAAAGGTTTTCTCAACTGATGTGGTCAGTGTTTTAATGACACCTGACAAACTAAATGAAAGAGTTGAAGAGCAACTCAAAAGAGTTGAAGCAATTTTTGCTAGCTACGCTATCAAAATTCCTATCACCAACGATTACAAAATAAAGGCGACAGAATTAGCTGAACAGAAGAAAGCACCTTTTGGACAAAAGAACAGCATTGGAGATGCTTACATTTTCCTAAGCATCACTGACTATATTTCATCTAACAATCTTACCGATTGTGTTTTTGTAACCAACAACTACACAGATTTCAGCCACAAAGATGATTCAAGTAAAATTCATCCTGACTTAGAACCAGAATTCACTAAACTAGAAATCGGATATTACATTGACCTCAGAAGATTTTTTCATGCATACGCATCCCGTCTTCCAGATGTTTCAGAATACAAAAAGCTGAAAGCTCTCAAAGAAGAAGATAAAAAACTTGCAAGTGCAGTTTTAAATCCTCAAAAACTGGAGAACTTAACAGGACTTAGAGATTCTTACATCGAAAACATTAATCACTTAGACCTAATTTTAAAAACCAAAAGCCCGACAAAGGAGCAAGTTCTATTTGCATTAGGACTTGTTGATTCTGATGAAAGTTACAAGCAATACTTTTTTAAAAAAATTGAGAGCAGTGTTTGGTTCAATATATTAAAAGAGAGACGAGAATTTAATCCTGCAAATAATCCTGCTCCAATTCAAGTAAAGGAAGGATTTCAAATCCCTTTTTGGGAACCACTTGTTTACCTTGAAAAACTTTCACTTCAAATCAAGAATGGACAATCTCTTGAACTCATTGATGAAATTATTTCAATCATCAACAACGTTTCTCAAAACCCAGTTGACAATTATAGAACTTGGTATTTGTTTATCAAGATATTGACCAACCTACCTAAAGAAAAAATTCCATTAGAAACTTTGAACTTCATTCCTACTTGGCTCAAAGGAAGTTTTGATACAATGATTCAGAGTTCAGAGATATGTGAGAATCTCCTTCCAAAATTTCTCTCTGAAAACCCGACAGCAGAAGACATTCAAAAAGCAGAATTGATTTTAAAATATCTTTTCACTATTGAGAAAGCTGAAGTTGTAAAAGATGGCATATTAGGGTTGGATTCCGAAAGCTACCGTTCAAGAATTTACCTGCACTATTTAACTGATGCTTTAATTGATAAAAAACTTACTGCAAAAATTGTTGCTTATTGTTCTGATAGTATCATTATTGAATTAGCAGAAAAAATTAAAACACTGAGATTTGATTTCCCAAGAGGAATTAACTTTTCGCTCAAGATAAAAGACAAGAATTACCACTGCAAAGCTGAAATTGAAACCGAAAATTTGAACATTGAAATTTCAGAAAAAGAAAATGGTGAAAAAACCATTGGAAGAAAAACAATAGGGAAGTTTGAAAATCTTACTGACGAGCAAGTAAAAATTTTCTTCCTTGCCTTTCTGAAAGAGTTGGGTTTAGAATATGAGGGACACAAAGACAATGAATTTGATATTGAAATACTGACAAACGCTTTATCAAATGGTTCTTACTATTCTTTTTCTGATGATACAATAAGCAAACTAAATGACCGCTACCATCACGGAGAAAAAGTTGTTGAAGTATTTTCTTTAATCTTTAGAGACCTTCTTAATGACAAGATTAAGCAAAACAAGGAGGTAGGAGTTGCACTTTTAAAATCTTTTGCCTTTGAGAACAAATATAGATTGCCATTTTTCCGCAGAGTAGTCCTGTTTGTAATCGGAGAAAATTGGGAAGCATGTAAAAGTTTGTTTTGGGAAATTGTAAAAGAGAATGACCCGATGCTTCTTTTTTCAGACCACAGTTTTGATAAAGATCTTTATGAAATGCTCAATAAGAACCAAATGTTGTTGAGCAAGGAAGAAATCTCAGCACTTCAGAAAATAATTGATTTAGGTCCTCAGGATAAAAGAGAAGATAGAGACCCGAAGTATAAGGACTATTGGCAGTTGCGTTGGTATTCTGCTTTGAGAAATATTGCCCCGTTCAAAGACAGTTATGAAAAGCTTTCGCAATCAGAAAATTTGACTAACGAGCACTATGAAAATTTGGGTGTAATAAGAACGAGAGTTGGTTCGGTTTCTCCTTTTAGTGTAGAAGAAATACTTCAAAAAAGCAATCAGGAAATTGTCAAGTTCATTCATGGTTTCAAACCAAAAGACCGCTGGGAAGAACCAACGATTGACGGACTTTCAAATTCATTAAGTGCAGCCGTTCAAAACGAACCACAAAAATTTTCTAATGAGATTGAACTTTACAGGGATGTTCCCTACATCTATGCTTACCACATTGCCAATGGTTTTAGAGAAGCATGGAAAAATAAAAAGTCATTCAATTGGGAAAAGGTTTTGAATTTCTTCAAAGAGTATATCTCAAACGAAAAATTCACATCAGGTCAGTTTCGTTTGGAAAATGATGGTTGGGGAGCAACAGCGGATTGGGTTACAGGTTCAGTTGGAAATCTATTGACTGAGGGAATGCAAGCAGACAGCAATGCATTTGATTTATTGTATATGCCAATTGCAAAGGACATTCTTGAAATTATTGTTCCAAGGTTAAAGCCAGTAGAAGATTTTAAGCAAACGAATATGGACTATCCAACTTATTCGCTGAATTCCACTGCCGGTAAAACACTCAGATCTTTGCTTGACTATTCACTCAGGAGAGCAAGAAACTTAAAAGAAGAAGATAATTTACCCAAGTGGGAAAAAGAGATTAAGGATTTGTTGGAAGAAACTTTTAAGAAAGGGATAATTGACGGTTACATTCTCACCGGTTGGTATTTCCAACAGTTTTATTTCTTAGACAAAGATTGGATAACCAATAAAGTAAGAGAGTATTACAAACTTGATGATAGGGAGTGGCTTGCCTTTTTGAGTGGGTTTGCCTTCAGCAACCCACCATTCAACAAAGACATTTACCAGTTATTTTACCCTCATTATGAAAGAGCCATTAAGAACGACATTCAGATAAAAAGTTTTACCGACCACGGAATTATTAGACATATAGTTGCTTTTTACTTTTGGGGTTTTGAAGATTTGCAAACAAATGGCTTGCTTACAATGCTTTTCAATAAGGGCAATCACACAAGTATTCTTGAAGTTGTAAATTTTGTTTGGAGGCAAGAAAGTTATTTGAAAAGTTTGAATCGGGGTGAAGCAAAAAACTTTGAAGGAACAATTTTCAATTTGTGGAACTACCTTGCGCAGAAGTATGACAATGCAACTGGCGAAGAAGAACAAAAAGTTTTAGCAGCACTTTCAAATCTTCTTGTTTTTGTTCCTGAGCTAAACGACACTTACACAGATTTGGTTTTGAAGTCAAGTGGTATTACCGATAAACATTTTCACTCTCACTATCTCATTGAAAATCTTATCAAACTTAAGGACCGAGGCAATCCAAATGAGTCTGCTAAACATGTAGGAGTTATTTTGAACTCAATACAGTTTGCTCCTTACTTTTCCTCCATTGACAACAAACACATTATTAATTTAGTAGAATTTCTTTACGAGAATGGTCAAAAGCAAATTGCTGATGAATTCTGTAACAAGATGGCAAAGCAGGGGCATGAATTTCTCATTGAGCTACACAATAAATACAAGGAATGAATAAAAGCACGAACCGCCAACATTGTATAAAAGCAATAGCGGGTGAAGTGATAAAATCAAGGTCTGTGCATTTAATAAACTTTGGTGGTGGCGGACAGGTAATCGCCTTGAAATCCGCTACTGCTCTTATACTTGAACGTTATGTGCAGGCCATGAGAAAAATTTTATACAAAAAAACAACCACACTCTTCAGTCAGATCATTTACATTTTTATAATCATTAAATCAATTATTATGAAAGCATTTTTCTGCTTATTAATGCTAGCATTGTCTATTCAACTAAATTCTCAGGAAATCAATAAGAAAACTATTACAATGAAAAATGGTAATAGTTATACTTATCTAGATGAAGTAGATTATCAAATAAATAGACCTCAAAGATCAATAATGTGGGATGAACCACAAAGAATAAGTGATTATATAAATGAAGATTCTTGGTCTCCTTCGATTACAATGAGTCCTGATGGAACCTTACATGCTGTTTTTTGTGAAACAATACCTGATCTCTATCCAGCCTATCAAAGAATAGTCTATAGATCAAAAAGCCCTAATGGTATTTGGTCAGAACCAATAATTGTCGATGAATTTAGTGGGATTCCACCAAGTAGTAATCATGACCCAAGCATAGCCGTTTCGAATAATGGTGATATTCATATTGTATTTCACTATTTTAATACTGAAGTTTATTTAAAACAGGTTGCTTATACAAAATATGATTTTAATAATAATATCTGGACAACAGAAATCATATCCGGTGATTCAGCATCAATTCAATTATCATTTGAAGCCTATCCGAGAATAATTATTGTCAATGGAAATCCTGTAGTCACATGGGGAGTTGATAAAAGAAATGGTACAAATGAATCATATGTTGTTTATCATAATGCTCAGGGATGGTCCGATCCAATATTATTATCATCAATTGAACCAAACAAATCTGGATGGCCTATCCCTGCTAAAATGTCTTCTGATAGTGTATTTATACCATTCATAGAATACAATAATACACATGATTCTGTTGCCGTTTACTATAGAATACTAAGTATTAATGATGGAACTTTAAGTGAAATTTTTAAAATCAAGGGAACTCAAAGACATATCAGCCGTAATGATTATAATATTTTCAGGTTTGATGTTTGTTCGCTGAATCAGGAACAGATTTTCTTGACTCTTAATAGTAAAGACACTTTGTACACATACAACTTTAACATTTCAAATCAAACAATTGTAAGAAACCCGGAAGTATTAGTTTCTAATGTTTCAAGTCCTACTAATTATAATCTACCTAATTATAATCTACCCTCGATTTGTGCTGACAGTTATAATAAAGTTCATATTGTATACACTGTCTGGAATGCATTAGATCTGTATTATGTAACATACGATAACAATGAAGGATTTTCACAACCAATAAGATTAACAACAAATTCAACATGTTATAATTTTCCACAAGTAATTTTTGGAACTGATGGTTACCTACATCTCGTATATGCAGATAATATATTAGATTCTAATGGAGATCCTTTTGTCGATCGTGAGATATTTTACACAAAAGAGGATATATCATCAGGAAATGAGATGATTGAAGAGACAGTATCTAATTCTTGTTATCCAAACCCTACTATTGATAAACTAGAAGTGTATATCTCTAAAATAATTTCTGAAATAGTAATTTTTGACATAGAAGGTAGAATTATAGACAGCTTCACAAATATAAATAGTAACCATTTTACTATAAATTTATCATCAAAACCAAATGGAATTTATTTAGCAAAGATTGTTTCGGACAAGACCGTTGTTACTCAAAAATTTATTATCAAATAAATTGAAATGTAATAGAATGAAAATAAAGGCCAGCACCAAATAACTAAACATTCTGACCGGACGCAGTCCGATGTCTGAATGCAGTGTTGACGATTTATCCTCGCGAACGAAGCAAAACGGGAAACCGGAACAGCCTATGGGTAATGAAAGGTGCAAATTCCGGACAATACTGCCCCCCCCATTCCGGCATATTGACCTCCACCGCGCTGCGCGAACCGAGCTTGCGAACACTTCGCCTTTGGCGAAAATCCTCTCGCGTGGCCGGAATATATTTAGTTATTGAATGTCATTGTTTTTTGTCCTTTGACGGAGCAAAGGACAAAACCCCTCCCTTTTTTTGGTCGGGAGGTAAACTTTGCGCTAAGACTTTTAACCGGAGACCGCTCAGGAAACAAAAGCGGTTTTGTTCTGAAGTAGCCAGACTGTACATTTGTTAATAGATGCTTGTCTACACAATAATGCCCGTCACTTCCTGATGCGTCACTATTTAAACACCATTTAAATAGTGTTGAAATGTTTTTGTAAAAGCGAAAATTTTTTACTTTTAAAGCATGAAATAACCGGCGCCCGCTGGTATGGCATGCTCACTCGCAGCAGCCGGGGAAAAGGAAGGAAATTGGCGGAAAGCCATCCGTGAGCGCTCGGGATGGAAGGAATTATTTGGTCGCTAATTGCGACCTGGATTAACGGATAAACGAATAAAAATGATGTTCATGAAACAGTTTTTGGTAATTTCAGACTTCAATTTTGGGTTTTATAAAAACAGCAAAAGCTGCACATATCCTCCAGAATAAGGCTGATATGAGGACAAAAGGTGAATATATAAACTAGTATTAAGAAAGCCTAAAAAAACACAACAACCTCCAACGAGACTACTGAACAATAAGCCTTTAACTTTCTGGGCAGACTATCCAGACAACATTAACTCCCTTTTCAGTCTGATTGTATTGCGACTCGGACTCGCAGACCTACTTGGCGACACAATCCGACCCAAGAAAAAATAAAACGCCCCACCGCGCAAAAAAAATGAATTTCTGCCACGCCACAAGTGGCACATTTGGCCTTGCCCTTCCCGCAATCCAACCCTACTGCAAAGCCAAAAGAGCCACTTTCAGCCAACACCCGAAGGAGAGTTAAGTCAATCAAATAATCATTTGTAGGACTCCTACTTAAATTTTATTTCTCATAATACTTGCATTATTGAAAAACTTTATATATTTTTGTAGCTTCATTACTTAAAATAAAATTGAGAACAACAGTAAAAGATATCACAACAATACAAACCGGACTCTTTGCCAAACCAACTGGTAAAGGTGAAGTGGTGTATTTGCAGTCAAAGCATTTTGATGAGTTTGGACAGTTGACAGCTGTGCTTTACCCTGATCTCAGTGCAGATAACATTTCTGAAAAACACCTACTAAACGTTGGAGATATCCTGTTTGCAGCCAAAGGATCTAAAAACTTTGCGGCCGTGTATGAGGCCAATAATCCTATTGCAGTCGCTTCTACTTCCTTCTTTGTATTAAAGATAAAAGATGAAAATGTACTACCGGAATATCTTGCCTGGTTTCTTAATCATCCGCAAACGCAAAGTTTGCTGAAAGGAAAAGCCAGAGGCACTTCAATTCCTTCCATCACCAAGTCCGTTTTAGAAAGTTTTGAGATTGGGATCCCGTCTCTTGAAAAACAAAAACTCATTATTCGCTTAGCAGAATTGGCACTTAAGGAATCTGAATTGAGGGCAAATATTTTGTCTCAAAGAAAACTATTAATCGAACAACAAATCATTAACGCAATAAAATAAATACCATGGCTAGAATAACGCAGAAAGACATCAACGATGCAGTTTGGAAAGCCTGCGACACATTTCGTGGCAGCATTGATCCAAGCGTTTATAAGGATTATGTGCTCACCATGCTTTTCATCAAATATCTCAGCGATGTGCACGATGATAAATATGAGGCTCACCTCAAAAAATACAGCGGTGACGAAGAACGGGCAGAAAGAGCCATGAGGCATGAACGATTTGTGGTGCCATCCCATAGCCATTTTAAATACCTGTATGAGCACCGCAATGAGGCCAACATTGGCGAACTCATCAATATTGCGTTGGCAGATTTGGAAGAAGCCAACCGTGAAAAGCTCTACAGTGAGGACGGTGCTGGTATATTCCAGAACATAGACTTTAACAGCAGTAAGCTGGGCGAAGCCAAAGACAAAAACCAAAGACTGAAAACACTACTGATCGATTTCAACAGTGAGAAACTCGATTTGAAGCCTTCTCACATAGGTGGTGCTGATATCATTGGTGGTGCTTACATGTTCCTGATTGAAAATTTTGCAAGCGATGCCGGAAAGAAAGCGGGTGAATTTTTTACGCCAAAAGAAGTTTCTACACTCATTGCTAAACTCACCAAATCAAAACCGGGTTCACGGATTTGCGACCCCACCTGCGGTTCGGCTTCTCTCCTGATTAAAGCAGGCGAAGAAGTTGGTTCAGATAATTTTTCACTTTACGGACAAGAAGCAAACGGCAGTACCTGGGCTTTGGCAGTGATGAATATGTTTTTGCATGGTTTCGACAATGCCACCATCCGCTGGGGCGATACCATACGCAACCCTAAACTGAAAGAAGGCGACCAACTAATGAAGTTTGATACGGTAGTAGCAAATCCGCCATTTTCACTAGACAAATGGGGAAAGGTTGAAGACAAAGATGGCGACAAAACCACAGTGAGCTACGACCCTGAAAGCGATAAGTACAACCGTTTTTGGAGGGGCGTTCCACCTAAAAGCAAAGGCGACTGGGCATTTATCAGCCACATGATTGAAACGCTGAATGAGCATGGCAAAGCAGGCGTGGTTGTGCCGCATGGCGTATTGTTCCGTGGTAGCAGCGAGGGGCGTATTCGCCAACGTACCATCGAAGAAAACCTGCTCGAAGCAGTGATTGGCTTACCCGCCAACCTGTTTTTTGGTACAGGCATTCCAGCTGCTATTTTGGTGTTTAACAAGCAAAAAAGCAGCAACAACTTTTTGTTTATTGATGCCAGCAAGCACTACGAAAGCGCCAAAAACCAAAACAAGCTGCGTGATAGCGATATTGATCGAATACTTGCAACGTACAGATTGTTTAGTGAAAAGTTAATAGTGAAAAATGAAAAGTTTTTGGCGGGTGAAGAAAGCAGAGAGCTGGAAACTGGAAAAATTGCTTGTGTTGATGGCAAGTGGGTAAATGACCCGAACGGCGATTTTTCACTTTTCACTTCTCATCATTCATTTAAAATAGATAAATTCAGCTATGTGGCTACTTATAAAGAAATACAGGAAAACGACTTTAACCTGAACATCCCCCGCTATGTGGACACCTTTGAGGAAGAAGCAGAGGTAGACATTGCAAAAGTGCAAACTGAAATAGATACGCTTGAAAAAGAATTAAGGATAGTTCAAGACGAATTGGATAAGTATTTAACCGAATTAGGAGTATAAAAACATTACCTTATGCTGTACAAACAAAATTTAAAAAGAGCTAGCGAGCTTAAAAATGAATTGGATACATACCGTCCGCTTTCACCGGAAATGGAACAACGGATCATGCAAAAATTCAGGCTCGATTGGAACTATCACTCCTCACATATTGAAGGTAATCAATTAACCTATGGTGAAACGAAAGCGCTTTTGCTTTTTGGACATACTGCACAGGCAAAGCCCCTTAAAGATCATATAGAAATGACTGGCCATAACGAGGCCATAAAATACATTGAAGATGTAATTAGGCAAAAGCGGCCACTTACAGAAAATTTCATACGGGAATTGCACCAGCTAATTCTAAAAGAACCTTATGAAGTGGATGCTATTACCCCCGACGGAAAGCCCGCAAGACGTACCATCAATATCGGGGCGTATAAAACTGTTCCCAATCATGTAAAAACCAAAACAGGTGAAATATTCTATTTTGCCACGCCCGAAGAAACGCCTGCAAAAATGAATGATCTAATGGCTTGGTATTCCAACAATATCAATAACAATGATTTGCATCCGGTACTTTTTGCCACTGAGTTTCATTATAAGTTTATTTGTATCCATCCTTTCGATGACGGAAATGGACGGATTGCCCGATTATTAATGAATTTTATTTTAATGCAAAAGGGATATCCGCCTGCCATTATCAAAACAGAAGAAAAATATGACTATTTCGCTGCATTGCAGCAAGCCGATGCCGGCCAATTGGAGTTCTTTTTTAATTATATCTGCGAACAAGCGAACAACTCGCTACAATTGATGATTAAAGGTGCCAAAGGAGACAGCATTGATGAGCCAGACGACATTGATAAAAAAATAGCCCTGCTTGAACAAGATTTGGAATCAATTGACGAAGACCAGGAAATAAAAACCCATTTTAACCAACAGGTTTACCTTGAGGTGCTTAACACATGGGGCAGTGATTTAATTAAAGCTGTAGTACCTACAATTCAAAAATTCAACCGCTTGTTTACTGAAACACAGCATCTTTTTAGCGGGAGTGTAGTTTCTATACCATTTGTAAATGAGCCTGTTGAAGTACTATTAAAAAGCATACAGCTTAAAACAATGGAACAAATAAACAACTTCAACGAACATGACTGCAAACTTGAAGTGAGGACGTTTTATGGCTCTTTTAAAAAAGGAGGCCTGAAGTCGTTTGGTTGTAATTATGGTTTTAGAATTAGATTCGAAACCATTAAATACGAAGTATTTGTAGATGAATTTGATGAAGGAAAGCGCAAAGAGTCGATGGTGTTTGAGAAATTGCTGCACCAGGCACTTACACCAAATGAGATGAATAAAATAAACACTATGCTGGGCAATACCATTTATGAGCATATCGATTATTTCACCAGGGAAAACGGATTACGTAAATAGATGGAAAACGACAATACCAAAGCATTTTACAATACTGAAACTCCGGGTGATTGGGAGGTTTCTCGTTTAGAAAACGCTTGTAGCCATTTTAAAAGTGGATTTGGTATTACTTCTGAACAAATCTATGAATCAGGTGAATATCCGGTTTATGGTGGAAATGGATTACGTGGTTACACAAATTCTTTCACACATGAGGGTGAATATTTGCTAATTGGAAGACAAGGAGCTTTATGCGGTAACATTCAAAGAGTATCAGATAAAGTCTACATTTCTGAACATGCGATTGCGGTTCAAACCAATCAGAATTATGATATAGATTACTTAGCATATAAGCTTGAATACAAAAATCTTAATCGACTTTCGGAATCTTCGGCTCAACCAGGTTTAGCTGTTGAGAAACTTATTAGATTAAAAGTTGAGTTCCCCCCTCTCCCCGAGCAGCGGGCCATAGCCCGGGTACTCAGCACCGCAGATGCCGCCATACACACCACCGAAAAACTCATAGCCCAAAAAGAACTCCGCAAAAAATGGCTCATGCAGCAATTGCTAACGGGGATGAAACGCTTGAAGGGGTTTGGTGGGGAGTGGAAGGAGTACTCATACAACAAACTATTGAAGGTTGTTAAACGACCTGTGAAATGGGATGACAATGAATTATATAAACTGATTAGCGTAAGAAGGCGTTCGGGCGGAATCTTCTTTAGAGAAGCCCTATATGGTCATCAAATTAAGGTGAAGGATTTGCGGGAAACAGAAGTAGGTGATTTCTTATTCTCAAAAATGCAAATCGTTCATGGTGCATCAGCAATGGTTACAAAAGAATTTGAAGGAGCAAAAATCTCTGGTTCGTACATTGATACGATTGCGAAAGATTCAAACCTTTTGAATATGGATTTCTTTAACTGGTATTCACAATTACCCTATTTCTACCATCAAACTTTGATTTCAAGTTATGGGGTTCACATTGAGAAAATGACGTTTGATTTTAATAGTTTCCTTCAACTTGATATGAAACTGCCGACCATCGAGGAACAAATTGCCATTGCCCAAGTGCTGCAAGCGGCAGACAAAGAAATAAGCCTGCTCAAAGCCAAAGCAGAGAAATTAAGGGAGCAGAAAAAAGGCTTGATGCAGGTGTTGTTGACGGGAAAGGTGAGGTTGAAAATTAATAATGAAACAAAATAGATATGGCTAAAAAACTAAACCGCATTGCTATTGCATACGACTTTGATGGAACCCTTGCCCCAGGCAATATGCAGGAACATAACTTTCTGCCAGCCTTAGGAATTAAACCCAGAACTTTTTGGGCAAACGCCAAGAAAAAGGCCAAAGAGCATGATATGGATGAAATATTGGCCTACATGCAATTGACCATTGATGAAGCGAAAAATAAGAATTTGCCAATCAGAAAAACCGACTTCATCAACTATGGCAAACGCATTGAATTCTTTGAAGGGGTAGAAAGCTATTTTGATAGAATAAATGCCTATGCAAAGACCAAGGGATTGATAATCGAACATTACATCATTTCCTCTGGACTCAGAGAGTTTGTGAAGGGAACAAAGATTTCAAAATACTTCAAAAACATTTTTGCGTCAGGTTTTGAGTATGATGCAAGTGGAGTTGCCATTTGGCCGGCTTTGGCGGTGAACTATACAAGTAAAACACAGTGTCTATTTAGGATAAATAAGGGAATCAACAATTCGTATGACAATCTGGATATCAATAAGTTTATGCCTGATAATGAACGTCCTATTCCTTTTGAGCGCATGATTTATCTTGGAGATGGCGAGACTGATGTGCCCGCTATGAAGATGATAAAGTATCAAGGAGGAAAAGCTGTTGCTGTCTATAATCCAAAAATGCGTGCAAAAAAGGGAAGGAAATCTCCAAAACAAATCTGCGAAGAACTAATAGCTCAAGATAGGGCAGATTATATAGCTCCAGCTAATTATCAAGAGGGAAGCGAGCTTGATAAAATACTCAAATTGATCATTGACAAAATTTCAGCTGAAATCGAATTGGGAAGATTTAAAAAATAGCAACTCTTATGCAAAAAATCATAAAACATCTTGACGACCTGGTAGAAATCCTGAATTTGGTCGCTACTGAAGTGCATCATAAGAAAGGAAGTGAACTTGGCACTGTGAAAATCGTACTGTTGGATTTGATGAAGCGGATTCAATCCAATCTAAACGGAATGAAATTGCTTATGAATGAACTCTCAAATGATCGCTTAATAATTTTACCTGTTTCACTGCTTACACGCACATGTCTGTCGGATGCATTAACGGGTTTTTATTTATTGACTTTTTCGCACCATAAAGAATCGTTTGAGAATGAATTGAATGTAATGGGGCTTGATTTTATTAGATATAGCGAGAAATTGGCAAATCTGGAACCTTATTTTTCTGGTCAAGATCTTTCTGATGATGAATTCCGAAACATCATCAATGCAAAACTAGAAAGCATTGCATCTAGTTACCCAAAATTAGTTGTCAGAGTTGAAAATGTTAAGTTGATAAAAAAGAAACCTAAAGAGATTCGAGAGTCAAGCAGAAAGCAACTCTTTTTTGATGAAATATCAATGAGCGCACAATTAACAGATAATGAGAAGTTTGATCACTTATTTAATAACTCTTTTGTTGGCGTTAAGATTCTTTCCTACATGTACCTACTGTTCAGGTTTTATTCACAGTTTCATCATTATACAAGTGAAACAAGAAATTTAGCTGATTTGCCTACTGAAAAACACCTTCCTTATGTTTCGATTTCTTTGGTGTTGATAACACAAGTGTTGAAATCCATAGCGTTTACAATCGAATTACCTGAAACCATTGCAAATGCCCTTGATGAGAAAATCGAAGAGATTAATATCGATAAGTTTATGCAATAATTTTTTTTAAAGCGAATAAAATATGCCACGTAAAGAAAGACACGTAGTTCCCAATTCCGAAAAAGGCGGTTGGGATTCGAAAAGAGAAAATGCAGAAAGGGCTACTAAGCATTTTGAAACCAAAAAAGAAGCAATGGACTGGAGTCGTGAAAAAGCAAAACAGGAAAAATCTGAACTCATTCCACATCGAAAGGATGGCACTATTCAGAACCCTAACAGTTACGGCAATGACCCTAATCCACCAAAGGATAAAAAGGGGTAATAAATCAAAATCTGCATGATAAAGTGAATGGCTTTATTGTGCAAAAACGAAAAAGATATGAATAAAACATTTAACTTTTACTGCGATGAAAGTTGTCATTTAGAAAATGACCGCCAGCCAGTCATGCTTATTGGTTATGTGAGTTGTGCAGTAAATCAGGTAAAACTCCATTCTTTGAATATCAGGCAGCTTAAAGCCAAACACCATGTATACTATGAAACCAAATGGAGTGGTTTGTCTAAATCTGCTTATCCGCTTTATAACGATTTGATTGATTATTTTTTTGCTACCGATTTGCAATATAGGGCTATTGTAATTGATAAAAGTCAGTTAAAGCATGAAGACTTTAATCAAAGCCATGATGATTTTTACTACAAAATGTACTTTCAGTTACTTAGTAAAAAGTTGATTCCGGAGTATAACTACAACATCTACCTCGACATCAAAGACACCCGAAGTGCCAAAAAGGTGAATGGGTTAAAAAACTTCCTGAACAACAATTTTATTTCAGTTCGGAATTTGCAAAATATCCGTTCGCATGAAAGTGAGTTGATGCAGTTAACTGACATCATTACAGGGGCACTGTCGTATCATTTAAGAGGCTTTAATACGGTTATTGCCAAGAACAGAATTATTGAAAAAATACAACAACACAGCAAGTTGCCGTTGAACCTTTCAACGCCCAAAGAACATCAGAAGTTTAACTTATTTTTCATTGAGCTAAAATAGTTGCCATGCCATTCAATGTACTAAAGACATATCCGCAGCTATTGGAATTCGGTCACTTGAACGAGCACCAAAGAAACCAATCCTTACAGGGTATATTCAAAAGAGATATTGAAGAAAATCCGGATTTAAATTTTAGAGCTAAAACTATCAGACCCATTAAAGGAGAAGAACCGGCCATGGTGATTTTATTTCGACATCTAACTACCGAAAAAATTGAAGTGGCAGATGAAAATGGCAAGAAATACCCGAAACGGATTTTTGAAATGGACAGGTCGCAACGCTTGCATTGGGTGAAATACCATCTTGAGGAAAGAAAAAAGGAAAATATTGAAATTTTTAGTGTTGAGGAAAGAGACCAAAAGAAACGCAAGGATATCATACGAACCTACATTTACGATATAGAGCAGAAATACATTATTGTGTTGGATCCGCAGCGTACCCAAAGGGATTATTATTTGGTTACAGCGTACTTTTTAAACAAAGAATACGGAGAAAAGAAAATTAAAAAGTTAATGAAAAGGAGGCTACCGGTACTACATTAAAAGCGCAAGGCTCGGTGTATTTCTGGATACATCGAGCCTCGAAACTCCTTTTTCCAAATGGTAAAATGAGCACTGCAAAGGTAAACACATAATTTGAAAAAGCAAACTAAAATTAAAGATGACAATATTAAAGCAGGAAAGATTCAAATCACAGAATGTCAGTATTTTAATTAGATTTTCACCTGATCTTCAATTCTCCATATCCGACTCCGGATTCTCTGTATTTATTCCGGATCCCGGCAAATTCAATTCTCTGTATCCGACTCTGGATTCTTTAAAAATGATAAAGTAATGGACACACCAAGTTTTAAAGAAGACCATATTAGCCAGATTCCGGCATTGCAAATGCTGGTAAATTTAGGTTATACCTATCTAAGTCCGTCAGAAGCAGAAAGACTAAGGGGTGGCAAAACATCCAATGTATTGCTCGAAGATGTATTGCGAAAGCAACTGAAGGAAATTAATTCAGCAAAGGCTATTAGCTCTACAAAATCAACTTATATAAGTGACGCAAATATTGAAAATGGTATACAGGTTTTAAAAAATCTGCCCATGAACGATGGCTACATAGCTGCCTGCGAAAAGGTATATAACCTGCTCACCTTAGGCCAGGCGTTGGAACAAAGTGTTGATGGCGACAAAAAAAGCTTTACCCTGCAATATATCGACTGGAAAAACATCAGCAACAATGTGTTTCATGTAAGCGAAGAATTCGGCGTAATGCGAAGCACCAGCAAAGAGCATTACCGCCCTGATATTGTTTTGTTTGTCAATGGCATTCCGCTTTGCATTATCGAGTGTAAACGGCCGGATATGAAAGAGCCATTGAAACAAGCCATCAGCCAGCATTTGCGTAATCAGCAAGAAGATGGGATCCGGAATTTATATGTGTATTCACAACTCATTTTAAGCATTGCCACACAGGAAGCTGCCTTTGGTACCAATGGCACACCGGAAAAGTTTTGGGCTAAATGGCAAGAGAAATTCAAGAGCAATGAAGAAGAACAGAATTACCGAAACAGCCTTGAAACATTAAAAAACAAAGCGCTTTCCCCTTCTGTAAAAGGCCAATTATTCGCAGATCGTTTCAAATATGTTCGCCAATACTTTGATGTTCTGGAACAAGAACATATTTTCCCCACCATTCAGGATGAATATCTGATGGGGTTATGTCGTCCTGAACGCTTGATGGATATTGTTTTCAATTATGTTTTGTTCGACAATGGCGAAAAGAAAGTAGCACGCTATCAGCAGTTTTTTGCCATAAAAAAATCCATGCAACGGATTAAGCATATTGAAAACGGCAAAAGAAAAGGTGGCGTAATCTGGCATACCCAAGGAAGTGGTAAATCTTTAACCATGGTAATGCTGGCCCAAGCCATTGCTATGGAACCCAGCATTCGCAATCCGAAGATTGTTCTCGTTACCGACCGAACCGATTTGGACAACCAAATTACAAATACTTTCAGAAAGTGCGGGAAGTTTGTTGAGAACGCAACCACAGGTCAGCGTTTGGTAGAATTACTGGAAAGCAATAGTGATGCTGTGGTAACCACCATCATCAACAAATTTGTGGCAGCAGTCAAAAAGATCAATAAGCCTTTAGAAAGCCCAGACATCTTTGTCTTGGTGGATGAAGGACACAGAACACAACATGGAATTTTTAATATCGACATGCAAAAGACATTGCCTAATGCATGTTTTATTGCCATGACAGGAACACCACTATTTAAAAAAGATAAAAGCACCGCAGCAAAATTCGGGGGGGTAATTGATGCCTACACTGTTGACCAGGCTGTGAATGACAAAGCAGTTGTTCCATTGTTGTACGAAGGCAGGTTGGCTTTGCAGGAGGTTAATGCGAGTCCGATTGACACTTTTTTCGAAATGGTTTCCGAACCCTTAACTGAATACCAAAAAGCAGACATTAAAAAGAAGTTTGCGAGATACGATCACTTAAATTCAGCCGAACAGAAAATGCGAATGATAGCCTGGGACATCAGTTATCATTTTCGTGACAACTGGCAAGGCAGAACACCCTTCAAAGGTCAGTTGGTTTGCGATAAAAAAGTAAATGCCATTAAATACAAGGAGTACTTAGATGAAATTGGCATTGTAAGCAGCCAAGTTTTGATCTCTTCCATTGACGAAAGAGAAGGCGAAGAAAGTGCCTATGAAAAATCAACGGAGAAAGAAAATCAGTTTTGGAAGAAGATGATGGATGAACATGGCAATTCAAAAAGCTATGAGAAGAATATCATTAGTCGTTTCAAAAATCAGAAAGATCCTGAATTAATAATTGTCGTTGATAAACTACTTACAGGTTTTGACGAACCAAAAAACACGGTACTTTATTTAACCAGAAATCTTCAAAGCCATAAGCTTCTGCAAGCTATTGCAAGGGTAAACCGCATTTATCCTGACAAGGACTTTGGCTACATCATTGACTATTATGGGGTAATTGAGAACCTAGATGATGCCTTGCAGATGTATTCATCATTTGAAGATTTTGACGATGAAGATTTGGCGGGTACATTAACCAATATTTCAGATGAAATCAAAAAACTTCCGCAAAAGCATGCTGAAATATGGGATATTTTCAAAACCATTGCGAATAAAAGAGACGCTGAAGCTTATCAGCAACTATTAAAGGATGAAGCCATTAGGGTTCTGTTTTATGATAAACTTGCTGCTTTTGCCAAGAGTTTAAAATTGGCATTGTCATCCATTCAATTTCATAAGGACGTTGATGAAAAGACCATCAATCGCTACAAAGCAGATTTGACCATGTTTTTGAAACTGCGTTTGGCGGTTGTTGAACGATATAGCGATGAGATCGATTACAAGCAATACGAAGGACAAATTCAAAAGCTTATTGATACACACATCACCACCGAGAAAATTGAGACGATAACTGAACTGGTGAACATTTTTGACAAGGACAAATTTCAACAGGAGGTAGAAAACACTACAGGTAAAGCAGCAAAGGCCGACAAAATTGCCAGCAGAACGGCAAAACATATCACGGAGAAAATGGATGAAGATCCGGCTTTCTACAAGAAGTTTTCTCAAATGCTAAGAGAAACCATTGCCGACTATGAAGCTAAACGAATAAGCGAAGCGCAATACCTGAGCAGAGTGCAAGATATTATGAACAATGTGTTGGCACATACAGACAGTGATATTCCCGAGCAGCTGCGGAACCGTGATGTTGCCAAAGCATTTTACGGAATAACAGTAGAAGCTCTAATGGAGAAGCTACAAGACAATGTGGTACGTAAAGAAGTGTCGACTCAAACAGCTTTGGAGGTTGACGATCTAATTAAAGGTGCTGTGTTGGATAGCGGTAAACCTATTGTTGACTGGCAGTTCAAGACCAATATCACAGGCAAACTGCTAATTGAAATTGGTGACTATCTTATTGATGAAGTGAGAGATAAATACAATTTAGACTTATCGTTCAAGGAAATGGACAAGATCGCTGATGACTGCATTGAAGTGGCTAAAATTCGGTACAAATAATGATAGACGCGATACAGTTTGGGAGCAGGAAAATTGATTTCCGATTGGAATATTCAGACAGAAAATCACTTGGCATTACTGTAACGCCAGAAATGGAAGTGTTGGTAAAAGCTCCTGCTGACACTTCGATGGAAAAGGTGAAAGACAAGATCAGAAAGAAAGCGCCCTGGATCATAAAACAACAAAGTTTCTTTCTATCCTTTCAGCCAAAGACTCCAACAAGAAAATATGTAAGTGGTGAAACGCATTTGTATTTGGGCAGACAATACCGTTTGCAAATAAAATTGGGTGAACCAGAATCAGTAAAACTGAAAGGCAAATTCATTGAAGTAAGAGCAAGTGAAAAGTCAAGAGCAAAAGACTTGATTAATGATTGGTATTTACAACATGCTCGTATTAAGTTTCAAGCGATAGCCCTTCCTTTGATTGACAAATTCAAGAAATACAAAGTAGAACCTAGTTCAATTGTTCTGCGAGACATGCCAACACGCTGGGGAAGTTGTACACCAAAAGGGAAAATCATTTTAAATCCCGAATTGATCAAAGCGCCAAAAGGTTGCATTGAATATGTTATAATTCATGAATTGTGTCATTTGATTCATCACGATCACACGCAGAGATTCATTGACCTGCAGACTAAGGAAATGAAAGACTGGGAAAAGTGGAAAATGAAATTGGAGAAACTATTAGCATGAAAAGCCAATCCCATAAATGCATACACATTTGCAAGCCGCACAAGCTCAGGCACAGACCAAAGTTTGCATAAGAGTGTACTTTCCAACTACCTAGAAATAAATTCAATTTTTTTCTCCCACCCTTCGGTGTTTTATTTTTTCTCCAACTCACGACCACCAGTGAAACCGTAGAAAGATGAAAAAGAAAAAGGCCAACTTACAAGTTGTGTACTAGCTATAGCGGGTTAAGTGCTATATTGAAAAGTAAATTTATATATCAAAGGTCGGTGCTATCTGACAGTTTAGTGGGTTAAAATCCGCTACTGCTGGGGCCGTTGGCAGACATACTAAGACAAAACCGCAACCATGGATGATAATTGATGTTTGAAAAGCAAAATGGTAAGACAACGACAATAAAATATGGTTCAAAAGCGCTTATGTACTTATTGATACCGTTGCAAGCAAACAAAAGACAGTAGGATAGGCAATGAAACAGAAAAATGAAGCAAAACATCAAACAAAAAGTATAATCTCATGCAGAGAAAGTCATTGGTGGTAATTGACATTCAAAACGACATTACCAAAAACTACAAAGAAATCATTGACAATGTTAATCGGGCTATAGATTGGGCCGTAGAACAAGAAATTCATGTCGTCTACATAAGGCATTACAACTTATCTGAGGGAACTAGAACCTTCAAACCCAATACCCATGGGTCAGAATTAGTTTCGGACCTGAAATTAGTTTCCGAAAACATTTTTGAAAAATCCAAAGGCAACGCATTGACCAGCGAAGATTTCATGAAATTTATCCGGAAAAATGAAATCAGCGAATTTTACATTACGGGTGCAGATGCCATTGCATGTGTGAAATCAACTGTATTTAATTTGCGCAAGGAAAACTACAAAGTTTCAGTCATATCAGATTGTATTACGAGTTATGATAAAAGGAAAATTGACGAAATGCTGAATTATTATAAAAAAAATGGCAGCGAAATAATTTGTTTGAATGACCTGTTAGGTGCTAAATAAGAATGCCAGCAGCCAGTAAGCTATAAGCAATGCGAGGTTCAGCGGTTAATTCACCCGCAGTTCTTTGTTGCAACAACGCCAATTCGTCTTTGACAACTGGCGTAAAAAGGAAAATATGAATACACGAATTGGCTGAGTGTAGCGTTTAACGTGAAGGGCTTCGAAATCTTTTATCACCCCTCGCCAAACCGACAATAAACCTTTCGGCACCTACAGCAAAAAAAATCTTGCATAGTTTACTAAAACGATTTAGTTTTGTTGTCATGAAGGCACAAAAAGTCACCTTGTCGTCCATTGCCTCGGAGCTGAATGTCTCCAAAACACTGGTATCACTGGTGCTCAACGGCAAGGCCGATGCCCTGGCCATCAACAAAGACACCCAACGCCGCGTGCTCGAAAAAGCCAGGGCGCTCAACTACAAGCCCAATCAGGTGGCACGTGGCCTGCGCATGGGACAAACCAAGACGCTTGGGTTGCTCGTGGCCGATATCTCCAATCCTTTTTATGCCCGCATCACCCGCACCATCGAGCACCAGGCCGAGGCCGAAGGCTACAGCCTGATCGTGTGCAGCTCCGACGAAAACGAAAGCCGCGAGCGACGTCTGCTCAAGATGCTGCTCGACAGGCAGGTGGATGGCATCATCATGACTTCGACCATGCGCTCCACCGAAACGCTCTCGCAAATTGTTCCACAGGGTTTTCCGCTCGTGCTGTTCGACCGCAATCTGGGCAATAGCAACCACCATTTTGTGGGGGTCGATAATGTGAAGGCGGTGCAGCAGGCCATCGGCCATCTTTTCGACACAGGACACGAAAACATTGGTTTTATCAGCCTCACTCCCGACCATATCAGTTCTTTGCAAGACCGCAGAAAAGGTTACGAGGCTGCTTTTGCCGCACGAAACAAAAGTCTCAACCCTGCCCACTTGCTGCAGGTGGATTATATGCAGCTGAAGGAAAAACAATATGAGCTGATCAGCCGTTTTTTGAAGGAGCACCCTGAAATGACGGCCCTTTTCACTGCCAACAACAACCTGGCTGTGGCCTGCCTCAAGAGTGCCCGGGAGCTGGGGATAAGCATTCCCAAAGATTTGTCGCTCATCACCTTTGATGATGTGGAGTTGTTTCAATATACTGCCCCTGCTCTTAGCAGCATTGCCCAGCCTCTCGACGAGATCGGAAAGGTAGCTGTGCAACTGGTGTTGCACCAACTGACAGAAACGGGTTTTGCTCCACGGAAAGAAATTTTACAAACCACTTTCACCATACGCGAATCATCATGCTGCAGAGAATAATCACTTGGTTGCTTTTGCTGTTGGGGCTGTCGTCGATGGCCCAGCAGCAGGTCGAAGGCCTCGTTCGGTCGGCCGCGGACAAACAACCGATTCCTTTTGTCAACATCATCGGACTCCAAAGCGGCCGGGGCACCAGCTCTGATATAGATGGGCATTTTGTGCTCGATCTTCCTGCCGGTGAAACCTACCTGGTGTTCTCAGCGGTTGGCTTCGAGCAGGATACTGTCGCCATACCTCAGGGACTGATGCAGGTGCTCATGGCTGCCAAAGCCGAAGTACTCGATGAGGTGGTGGTGACCGCACTGGGCATCAAACGCGAGAAGAAATCACTGGGTTATGCCATGACCGAGGTCAACAATGCCGAACTGGTGAAATCGAATGATGTGAGTGTGATCAACAAACTGAGCGGCAAGGTGGCTGGTTTGCAGATTACAGCAACCAATGGCGGTGCCGGAACGTCGAGCCGTATTATCCTGCGGGGCAACAACTCCATCACAGGCGACAACCAGGCATTGATTGTTGTGGATGGGGTGCCTATCAATAATTCTACCAACAGCAACTCAGGCGCCGAATGGGGTGGGCGCGACTATGGCAATGGTGTTTCCGACATCAACCCCGACGATATTGAAAGCATCTCGGTGCTCAAAGGTGCCAGCGCATCAGCGCTTTATGGATCGCAGGCCATGGACGGTGTGATTCTGATCACCACCAAAAAAGGAAAAGCCGGAAAGAAAATCGGCGTTCAGTTTAGTACCAACACCTCCATCGACAGGGCCTATATTCTGTACGACCTGCAAAACACCTATGGGGCAGGACGCAACGGCAAGTTTGAAGGCGCCTGGGATATCATCGAAGGCATTCCCACTTTTAACCCGACTTACGACTTCAGCAAGGGAAGCTGGGGGCCAAAGATGGAAGGGCAGGAGATTGTGGACTGGGATGGTAAAAGCCGAAGCTTCTCCCCCCAACCCGACAACTATAAAGATTATTTCGAAACCGGCATCACCAGCAACAACGCCCTGAGTCTGGATGGCGGCACCAAAAACCTGACTTACCGTTTTTCGCTGGCCAATGTGGCTACCAAAGATATCATTCCGGGATTGCGTTACAACCGTACGAATATCGGTGCCAATATCACAGCCAAAATCTGGAAGAATCTGACGTTGAGCACTTATCTTAATTTCACCAACAGCAAGGTCGACAACCGTCCCGGACTTTCTGACGCGCACGACAACCCCAACCGCAACTTCATTCACATGCCGCGTCACATCCCCGTACAGTCGCTGAGCGATTATTACCAGCGTGCCGACGGGAGCGAAGTAACCTGGTACCAAAACTGGAGCTGGATGACAAATCCCTACTGGAACATCGCCTACCAGAAAAACCAGGATCAGCGCAACCGCTATTTCGGTCATGTGTCTCTCGAATATACGCTTAACGACAAGCTTAAGCTGATGCTGCGCACAGCACCCGATATCTCCAAAACCGACTTCTGGTCGATCGACGCCATGAAAGGGCTGATTTATGGTCCGGGCCGATACAGCAAGTCGGGCAGCAAACAGCAACTGATCAACAGCGATTTCCTGGCGACTTACAGCGACAGCTGGAATGACATAATCCGCTACACCGTCAACCTGGGCGGCAATGCCATGTATTTTAAATCGGAAAATGAAAATGCCAATACCGAAGGCGGACTGGTTGAGCCTTTTGTGTACACCCTCGACAACAGCCTGAACCCCATATATCAGCGCAAGACCCTGAGCGAAGCTGCCAAAAACTCGCTCTATGCCTTTGCGCAGTTCGATTACAAGCGCTTTTTGTACCTCGATCTCACGGCCCGCAACGACTGGTCATCCACACTGCCAGCCAACGACAACGCATTTTTCTATCCATCCGTAAGTCTGGGATTTGTGTTTTCGGAGCTGATGAGCGAGAAGAAAAACCTGAGCTTCGGAAAGCTGAGGATGAGCTATGCAGGTGTTGGGAGCGACGCCGACCCCTATCAGCTGGAGACCACTTACGAAATTGTGAACAACGAAGGCTATGGCAACATGGCTTTCATCGACCGCACCATCCCCAACCTGGGTTTGCTGCCTGAACTGGTCAATTCGTTTGAGGCTGGAGCCGAAATGAAGTTCTTCATGAACCGGATTGGTCTGGATGTAACCTGGTACGACACCCGTTCGCACAACCAGATCACCAATATGCCTGTTTCGGCAGCCTCGGGATACTATACCGCCATTGTAAATTCAGGCATCATCCAAAACAAAGGCTGGGAGATGCAGGTCAATGCCAGACCTTTGCAAAGCGAAAATCTGCAATGGGACCTCAATCTGGCCTATGCCAAAAACCAGTCGCAGATACTCGAGCTTGCACCCAATGTGGAAAGAGCAACACTTTACGAACACTGGCGACTCACCATCGAGGCACGTCCCGGCCATCCCTATGGCGATATCGTGGGCTATGGCTTCCTGCGCGACGAAACCGGTCAGGTGCTCGTCGACAAGGCAGGCATGGTGATCCGCGACGAGACACCCAAAGTGCTGGGGAACTTTACGCCCGATTTTAGCCTGTCGCTGGGCAGCAACTTCAGTTACCGACAATGGTCACTTTCGTTTTTGTTGCACGGGCAGTTTGGCGGAGAGATGTTCTCAGGTACCAATATGTATGGCGATGGCTATGCCGGTAATTTTACAGAAACCCTCGAAGGCCGCGAGGCCTGGTACCAGTCGGAAAGAGACCGTGTTGCAGCAGGATTGGCGCCAGCGGAGTGGACCCCTACAGGCGGTTTGCTGATCGAAGGTGTATATGCGGCCGGCACGGTGATCAATGGAGCTGACGTGAGCGGCAAGCCCAACCAGACCTTTGTTGACCCCTATCAGTACTACCAGAAAGTGAGCCTTTGGCAGGAAGAAATTCATGAACCCTTTATCTACGATGCCAGTTTTATCAAACTGCGCGAGCTGAGTATCAGCTACCAGCTGCCGCAATCACTTGCAGGCAGGCTGCGGCTCAAAAAAGCTTCGGTGGGTGTGTTTGCCAACAACCTCTGGCTGATCTACAGCAAGGTACCGAATGTCGATCCCGAAACCATGCTCACCAATGGCAACGGACAGGGCTATGAGCTGTATTCCTACCCGAATAAACGAAGTATGGGTTTTTCATTGTCAATCAATCTGTAAGCCATGCAAAGAAAAGTATACATAGTATTGATTTTAGGTTTATTGCTGGGTTTGCAGTCGTGCGTGAAAGACCTGGCCGAACTGAATAAAGACCCCAACAACAGCACGCAAGCCGACCCCGATCTGCTGTTTAAATACGCTGTAAAACGTGGCATGGGTGGCTATCTCACCGCCTCGCACCTCGAATACAACGGTCTCGATCAGTGGATGATGTATTTTGCCAGCAGGGGTGGGGTGGAGCCCGGCAATGAATACCCTTCGCCCTCGGGTGGCGATGCTTTCTGGAACGAGACCTATATCGATGCCATGAACAATGCCCAGGTCATCATCCGTGAGGCAGCGACACATCCCGATTGGGTAAACAAACAGGCTGCCGCTGCCATCTGGAAGAGTTTTATGATGCACCGCATCACCGACTTATGGGGCGATGCACCCTATTCGGAAGCGCTCAACGGCAACCCGGCGCTCGATTTTACACCGGCATACGATACCCAGCAACAGATATACCTGCAGTTGCTCAGCGACCTGAAAACGGCTGCAGAAAGCTTTGATCCGGCCAAACCTTTTTACGAGGCATCTTCCGACCTGCTTTTTGCAGGGAATATGGAAGGCTGGATCCGTTTTGCCAACGCGCTGAGGTTCAGATTGGCCATGCGGATCTCCAATGTATTGCCTGAAAGAGCGCGGGAAGAGATTGCTGAATTGTCGCAGGTGGTCCTGATCTCCGATGAATCACAAACGGCCGCTTTTCAGTTCAACAGCGTGTATAACAAACCTCTGCTCGAAGCTGCTGTGATCCGCTACCAGGAAGGCGAACAATACATCAATCCGAGCAAGTTTCTGGTTGATATGCTTCAAACCACAGACGATCCACGTATTGGTTACATCCTCGAAAAGACAAGCCTTTCGGACGCTTTCCCCTTCATCGATGAATACCGCGGCGTCCCAAATCTGGTGGCCTACAACAGCGATATCTGGCAAAACTACAACCTGGATGCCCAATTGGGCGATCCGCTCGGACGCTGGGGCGATGTGTCGCGCATCGGCAAATGGTACCTCAACAACGACCGGCCCATGCCCTTGCTGAGTTTTTCAGAAATGTGCTTTTTGCAGGCTGAAGCGGCGCTCAAAGGCTGGTGGTTTGGCAACCCGATGGACTACCTCAAACAAGGTGTCAGGGCGCATATGCAATACATGAATGCCCATGCTGACATGCCAAAGATCAGCGAAACAGATATTTTGAACTACCTCAACAGGATTTCGGAAGCTGATTTGGAGCAGATCATCACCCAGAAATACATCCTGTTTGCCTACGAAAATGTGTTTGAGGCTTATGCCGAATACCGCAGAACAGGATTTCCGGTTTTGCGCGATGTTGACGGCAATCCGATTGATGAAACTATTTTTCCCAAACGCCTGCGCTATCCTTATTCTGAGTTTACCTATAACAGAACCAATTATTTAACGGCTGTGGAGCAGCAGGGGCCTGACAGCCAGCTAACACCCCTTTGGTGGGATCAGTAAGAAACCTAAATACCCCATTTGATATGAGAAAACTTCTACTTCTGTTTTTGTTGCTTCCCCTCCTTGTTTCGGTGCAAGGGCAATCGACGGCAAATAAATGCTGGTCGATCGACTACGAGACCTGGAACACAACCGGGCAACCCAGCCTGTATATCGATTGTGGCAACGACGACGCCTTTAATCTTGGTGGCGAGATGAGCCTCGAAGTTTGGGCGCGGGCCTATACTTTTGCCGAGAACCGCAAGATGATGGGCAAGATCGAATACCACGATCCCATCGACAACGGCTATGTGTTTGGTTTCGAGAACCTGCATGTGTATGCCGAGTATTTCAATCCCACCAAGCAGGAAGTGCCACGCCCCGGCGATGGCCCCATGGAACCAGACTCATCTTTTGTGCATCTCGTTACCACCTATTCCATCAGTTCGGGTAAAATCCAAAGTTTTGTCAATGGTGTGCTGGCCGGCGAAACGACAATGTTCCCCAACACAGCAGTGGTGAGCAACGAGCGGCCTTTCATCATTGGCAATGCACCATGGGATTTGTTGTCGTTTCAGTTTTATGGCGATATGGATGAGGTACGTGTGTGGAACAAAGCCCTTTCGCAGGCCGAAGTGAATGCGCGCATGCATGTTGAACTGCTTGGGGATGAAGAAAACCTGGTCGCATATTACAATTTCAACGAGGCAGCGGGCAGTCTTGTGCCTGACGCCGGACCCAACAATTTTGATGGCACCCTCAGCAATGCAGATCACGAAAGCACTTCTTTTGCTGTTTCATCAGCACCTGTTGGCAACTTGACGATGGCAGGGATGAGCGATGTAAAGGCAGCCTGGTATCGCAATGCAGAGAACTATCACCGCATCAGCACAAGCAATGGCTTGCTGGTCATCAGCGACATACAGGAAAAGGAATTTAGAAAATATGTAGTGGCAGGGCACAACGGCCTCGAAGGTGTAAGCAGTGATCTTGCACCTGAAAATCCACCAGCAGGCTTTCAGCGTACCCAGCGCCAATGGTACATCAACTGTGCAGGCGGTGTGGGCGGAAGCCTCACTATCCTGCTCGAAGAGGCTGCAGCTGCCGATATACCGGCAAATGCCGATATCAGCCAGTATGTGTTGCTTTACCGTGCTGGCGAAGCGGATAATTTCACAGCTGTGATGCGTCCAACCAGACCTGTGGCCGGTGTATTCCAATTCAACAATATGCAGTTTCGCGATGGGTTTTACGCACTTGGTTATGCCACAGTGGAATTTCCTGTTCAGGGATGGACTACAGTTTCTGAATCACCTTTTGCAGGACTGCAACTTGTTCCCAATCCGGTGAAGGAACAGCTGCACATCAGTGGGTTGCCACTCTACACAACCATCAGTGTTCGCAGTCTGTCGGGCGCTGAGCTTCTCAACCTTCAATCAGATGCCCAAACGCAGACCATTGATCTGTCATCTTTTGAAAGTGGTCTGTATTTGCTTGTGCTGGAAACAGAAAAAGGAAAAATTGTCAAGAAAATCATCAAAAATTAATACCTATCATCATGAAGAAAATCAATACCCTTTTAATGGTTTTGTTGTGCACTTTAGCGGCAACAACGCTGATGGCGCAAAACCATGCGCTTTTGTTTGACGGAACCAACGATAAAGTTGGGATCCTCGACAGTCCTGAACTCAATCCCACCAACGGCATGACCATCGAAGCCTGGATCAATGCTGCCCAGTGGAACTCAAATATCTGGGGTGGCGTGATTGTAGGCAAACAAGGCACCAATCCCGACAAAGGCTACTGTTTTACTGCCGGACAAAATGGCCGTGTAGAGTTTACAGTATCAGTTAACGAAGGCTGGAAATCGGTTGCTACGCCTGCGCTGCTCGGAACCAACGCCTGGTATCATGTGGCAGGTGTATATACCGGCACACAGGTGATGCTTTATATCAATGGTCAGCTCATAGGCACTGAAGATGCCATTGGAGAGCTCACAAACGGAACCGGAGTTGTGATGAATCTGGGCGACAACCCCACCTGGCCGGGTCGTTTCTGGAATGGTCGTCTCGACGAAATCCGCATCTGGGAAGTAGCCCGCACCGAAGAAGAGATTCAGGCCAATATGAGTGTTGAACTCACCGGCAACGAAGATGGTTTGGTGGCATATTATCCGATGAATGAAGGAACAGGTATGGTGCTTGGCGATGCCTCAAACAACGGAAACGATGGCCAGCTGATTAACATGGACGAAACAGCCTGGGTAGATGGTTTTCAGCCGGTTACTGCTGACATGGGCGTGATTGGTGTTGCCTCGCCTTCTGTCATCGGAAGCGGATTCAGTGCGGAAGAAAAAATCAGACTCGAAGTAAAGAACTTCGCTACGCAGGAGGTTACAGGCTTCGACCTGAGCTATCAGATTGGTGATGGACCGGTGGTAACCGAAACCGTCGATGTAACCATTCCGCCTTTCGATACCTATATTTATACCTTCAATGATCTGGTTGACTTAACGGGCGTTTCAGAAATTGAAATCACAGGAACAGTGGCACTCGAAGGGGATGACAACACCGAAAACAACAGCCTGACCGAGACCATTGCACCTACACTTAATTACATGATTTTCGATCACGAACGACATAACTATGGCGGATACGGACAATCGCATACCAAAACAGTTTACATGCCTGAAAACCTGGATGCCTACAGTGAAATCTATGTCAATATTGACCTCAATTGTCCCACAGGTGGCTGCGATCCATGGGATCAGCCTGCCAAGCTGATGATCAACAAAGACGGTGAAAATTATGAGATTGCCCGTTATATTACACCTTTTGGTGTGGCCTGTGGTGGCTGGACCTGGGACATCACCGATTTCCGATCCTTATTGGTGAACGAAGTCGACTGGGTGAGTTATGTACAGGTTTGGGGCGCTTCCGGATGGCTGGTTTCGGTTGAACTGGAACTGGTTGAAGGAACACCTGCCTATCCTTATACCAAGGTTGTGAAGCTTTGGAACGAAGACAACTGGGTATATGGTGATCCAGATATCTCTTACGACTTTCCCGCAAAAGAGGTGATGATTGAGCCTGAGACCGTTGCAGCCAAGATCCGCATGACGATGACCGGACACGGACAAGGAAATACCCAGAATGCAGCCGAGTTTTCTGAGTTTACGCACCATATCTGGATCGACGGGCAGGAAACTTTTGAACAACACCTTTGGAAGACTGACTGTGCACAGAACAGCTGTAGCCCGCAAAATGGAACCTATCTCTATTCACGTTCAGGCTGGTGTCCGGGACAGGACGTGCAACCCTGGGAATGGGACATGAACGGACATTTCACGCCGGGAGAGTCAGTTAACCTCGACTTTGTTCTGGCTGATTACACCAACCTGCTCAATACAGGCTACAATGGTAGTTCACATACCGAACCGCACTACCGTTGTCATGCCTACCTGATTCAATATTCAGATGAAGACTTTGTGCAGCTGAATGAGCAGACTGTTGTTTCGCAACACATCGAAGCTTATCCCAACCCAACCCATGGCTGGTACCATATGCGCAGTCTGCACAACGAGCAGATCCAGGAGGTTGCTGTTTATCAGTTAAACGGACAGCTGGTTGCGTCCTATTTGCTGAATGATGCCACCGAATACAAACTTGACCTGAGTAGCCAGACACCAGGAATGTACCTGATCAGGGTGCAGACCAAAACCAGTGCCGATGTGCTGAAAGTAATGGTAGAATAGGGACTGAAGACTGAAGACCGAAGACCGAAGACCGAAGATCGGAGACCGAAGACCGAAGTCCGATGCCGATAGTTATCGGCAGAAGACCGGAGTGTGTCCGAAGTAGCGCGAAGCGGGGAGACCCCCCGATGCCTGCTATAGTCCCGACACTTTGGGAAGGCTCTCGAAGGTGGAGGTTGGAAGACCGTAGACAGTAACCCAAAATCTGAGGATACTCGACTGCATCCCGAAAGGTATGGAGACCAATGGTTTTCTGCTTTTCGGGATTTGTTGTTTTGCCTGACGATTTTGTTAAAAATGTGCAAAATGCTTGCCGGTAACAAAAGATGTTTTACTTTTGCAAGTGATTACTCACAATAGAATGACAGATAAAAAAGAAAAAATCCTGATTGCTGCGCTAAAGCTGTTTGCCAACGAAGGCTATAATGCCACTTCTACCAGCAAGATTGCGAAAGAAGCTGGTGTTTCTGAAGGGTTGATTTTTCGACATTTTGGCAACAAAGAAGGACTACGCGACGCGATTCTCCTGGATGGAGAAGAAAAAGCCAGGATCTTTTTTGCAGACATCATTTTTGAGACAGATCCGCAGGAGCTTATCCGTAAATTTTTGAATTTGAGTAGGAAAGTAGCAGAAGACCAGGAAGTATCTGACTTTTGGAAGCTACAATATAAACTCAAATGGGAACTGGAAGTGTATGGCGAACACAAGATGGAGCCGCTGGAGCATGCCCTTTCTGTAGCATTCTCCAAAATGGGATATCCCGAGCCTGCGCTCGAAGCCCGATTGCTGCTCATCAACCTTGATGGCATCGCCACCCGATATTTCCTGCAAAAGAACTTCGACCTGGATGCCGTCATCAGCTTTATGCATACAAAATACAAATTGTAAATTTTTTTGATTATATAAATAAGTAAGCACTCACATAAAAAACAAAATGACAAATATGAAAAACGTAGCATTGATCACAGGCGCCTCTTCAGGCATCGGAAAAGAACTGGCCACCATACATGCCGAAAAGGGCGGAGATTTGGTGATCGTAGCCCGCAGCGCCGGTAAACTGGAAGAATTGAAAAAACTACTCGAACAAAAATTTGGAGTCAAAGTATTGGCCATTGCCAAAGACCTCAGTCTGCCGGATGCGCCAAAAGAACTATATGACGAACTTAAAAAGGCCGGCGTTGAGGTGGACTATCTGATCAACAATGCAGGTTTTGGGTTGGTTGGTCAGTTTCACGAACTCGACTGGACCCGCCAGCATGAAATGATCCAATTGAATGTTTTGGCTCTGACTGCCTTAACGAGACTTTTTTTACCCGACTTTGTGCAGCGCAACAAGGGTAAAATCCTGAATGTTTCCTCAACAGCCAGTCTGATGCCAGGTCCGTTGCAGGCCGTTTATTTTGCTACCAAAGCCTTTGTGGCTTCTCTGAGCAATGCCATTGCCGAAGAATTGTCGGGAACAAAGGTCACCATCACTAACCTGATGCCCGGAGCGACAGCTACGGAATTTGGTGCCGTTTCGGGCATGGACAAAACACCTTTGTTTAAAAAGACTGCAAGTGCGCGCAGCGTTGCCGAAGATGGTTACAACGGCATGCTCAAAGGCAGGCTCGATGTTATTTCAGGAGTTACCGCAGGCCAAAAGTTGATGATGTCGATGATCCCGCTGACGCCCAAGAAATTGCTCATGAAGCAAGTGAAACAAATGCAACAGACCAAATAAACAGATATCTAATAATATGAAGAAAGTTATAATTACAGGCGCTACCGGCATGGTAGGCAAAGGCGTGTTACTGGAGTGCCTCGACCACGAACAAATCGGTGAAGTGCTGGTGATTGGCAGGCGAAGTCTGGGCATGAAGCACCCAAAATTAAAAGAGATTATTCACAGTGATTTCAGTGATTTTAGCCAGCTAAACGACCAATTAAAAGGCTGCGATGCCTGTTTTTCCTGCATGGGCGTGAGTGCTGCCGGACTCAATGAGGAACAGTATAAACGCATTACCTATGATTTTACGCTGGCATTAGCCAAAGTGCTGTTTGCGCTCAATCCGGATATGACTTTCAATTATGTTTCGGGGCAAGGCACCGATTCCACCGAAAAAGGCAGAATGATGTGGGCGCGGGTAAAAGGCAAAACCGAAAACGATCTCCTGAAAATGGGTTTTCGGCAGGCTTTTATGTTTCGTCCGGGCATGATCATCCCGCTCAGGGGCATCCGTTCAAGCACGAAAATGTACCAGTTTATGTATGATTATTTTATGTGGCTGGTTAAGCTTGTGAAATTTCTGGCGCCTCAGTCCGTGGTGAATACCACCCAGCTTGGCAAAGCCATGGTTCATTCAATGTTGTTCGGTTACCAGCAGAATATCATTCAACCAAAAGATATTCAATTGCTGGCGGGGGCACATCCACATTAACGAATTTCGAAATCATTAAAACAACCAGTATGAGAAAACAATTTGGCGGCCGGTTCACGAAAAAACATGCAGAAGCCTATGCAGCTTCGCCTCAATGGGATGGTAAACGCTTTCAAAACCTGGAAGAAACCACCATGGAAATCAATTTCAGGACCATGCCCGGCCTGCTGCGGAAACAGTTTTGCGAACGCGAAGGCCGTGAGCCCAAGCAGAAACTGCCGATACAACCCTTCGATAAAGAAGCGTTTTTGGCACCGTCGGACAAGGTAAAATTCGTCTGGTTTGGTCATTCGGTAGTGCTGTTGCGCCTCAACGGACTCACCCTGCTCATTGACCCAATGTTGGGTCCTGACGCTTCACCCATCGCGCCTTTTGCTACAAAACGCTTTTCGGAGTACACGCTTGAGATCATTGGTCACTTGCCTGAAATCGACCTGATGTTGCTGACCCATGACCATTATGATCACCTTGATTATGACAGCATCAAAAAGTTAAAGCCGAAGGTTAAGCAGTATTTTGTGGCCTTGGGTGTGGCACGTCACCTGCAGAGCTGGGGGATTGATCCGGCACAAATCCAAGAGTTTGATTGGTGGGAACAAACCAAGTTTGAAGGGATTGACATCACTTTTACGCCCTCACGACATTTTTCGGGGCGCGGAATCACCGACCGGGCGAAGTCGCTTTGGGGAGGCTGGGCGATCAAAACCTCCACCGAAAACATCCTGCATTCAGGTGATGGTGGTTATGGAATTCATTTCAAAGAAATCGGGAAGCGACTCGGGTCTTTCGATCTGGCCTTTGTGGAGTGCGGGCAGTACAACGAGCTCTGGCACCAGATCCATATGTATCCCGAAGAGAGCGTACAGGCAGCGATGGATGTACAGGCAACGTGTGCTGTTCCTGTTCATTGGGCCGGTTTTGCGCTGGCATTGCATCCCTGGAAAGAGCCTGTGGAACGGTTTGCTGCCGAGGCAAATGCAAAGAATATTAGATTTTTAACTCCCGAAATAGGCGCTTTGGTGATGCCAGAAACAGGCAATAAGTCTGTAGAATGGTGGAAGCAGTTTGAATAGATTGCTGGCTGATAAGAACTGCCTTTTATTGTTTATTTTTGTAAAAAATTGATCTGTAGTATCACGCTTGAAAGAATACATTAATTGAGTATCGGTATTGATGAATATAATTTCGTATCTAATGGAAAATCAATTATTTACCCCTACCCTAAAGGGAGTAATTGATTTTCTTCGCTCCCTTTAGGGTTGGGGCAAACGAAGAAAATCATTAACTTTTTATGCATGTTTCCTGATACTCATATTACATTAAATGGCTCGTAAGTTTCTGGTTTGCAAAAAAATAACCCTCAGTGAACTGAAGGTTATCGTGGTGACCCCACCGGGATTCGAACCCAGATCGTAAGAACCGGAATCTTATATTCTATCCATTGAACTATGGGGCCAATAAGGCTGCAAAAGTACAAATTTTAAGCACTGGATTTACAGCCAAATTAAAAAATCAAACTTCAAAGCTGGCTGCAGTATTGGCAGACATTTAACAAAAAAGCAGCTGTTATGCTGCTTTTTTTATTGTGGAGCTGGAGGGAGTCGAACCCTCGTCCAAACAAGGAACCATCAAGCTTTCTACATGCTTATCCTTTTCTTGGTTTTCGTTGGTTGCAAGGAAAAAGGCATCCTAAACAGCCACTTATCTTCTGTGTTTTCGCCTTGCGACCGAAGCCATCGCAAGACTAGCCTAAAGTTGATTAGCACCCCGGGCTCGGGCCGGAATCAGGCGTGTCCACCCGCGGGATGTCTCGTCCCGTCACCTTGTGTCGGGATGAAGCAGTAATCTACTAAACTTCGATTACGCAGCGAGAGCGTAGTTAGTTTCGCCAATTGTTGTTCACGATCAAGATTAACGAGCGTCATCGCAAGGCTCGGCATGCTTACATAACCATTCATCTTGCTGTCAAAACCGGTCAGCCCCAAATGATTATATTTCTGTATCCTGCACAAATCGTGCCGAAAACGGGCTGCAAAGCTACAATATTTTTCATCAGGTGCAATCGAAGGCAGCAAACTTATTTTCACTAATTTAGCTCGGAATCAGTTGTTGAAAAAAAGAAGATTTGACGTTTTCTTTCACTAATCCCGACAGAACCAAACCAGAATAAAATGAAGAAAATCAGTAGCTTATCTTTGATGGTGTTGATATTTTCCTGGACCCAGCTTTGTGCTCAGCCCTGGGTGCAAAATGATGCCATCTTCAACCCCAGTGGTATACCCAGCCTGCCATTTTCGCAGCCGCGTTTCGCCGATCTGGACGGTGATGGCGATGCCGATATGTGGATTGGAAACATCAACGAAGCTCCCTTGTTCATCGAAAACACGGGCAGTGCAAATTCACCTTCTTTTGTTATTGGGGAAAATATTTTCGGCAGCATCAGTCCGTTGGATGCTGAAATGGGCGTTTGTCACGACCTCAACAACGATGGGCTGCTTGATTTCGTGGCAGGTGGTTTCACTGGATTAAGCCTTTTTCTCAATGCAGGTACAGTCAACCAAGCGGTGTTCGAAAAGGTGGAAAACTTCTTTTCGGGACTTGAGGTAGGAAGCAGCCCTGTGCCCGACCTGGCCGATGTAGACGGCGACGGCGATCTCGATCTGGTGGTCGGTTTGAGCGAGAGTGGGGTGGTAAAACTTTACACCAATACCGGAACAGCCGGTGAGGCTCAATTTTCAGAAGCGGCAGTCAGCGAAATCGGTGATGTCGGTCTATATGCCTATCCGGTGTTTTGTGACCTGGATGCTGATCAGGACCCGGATTTGCTGGTTGGGCGCGATAGCCATGGGTTTATCTACTACCAAAACACAGGAAATGTCAACCAGCCCCAATGGGAGGCTGACCCTCAGTTGTTTGCAGGTCTTGGTAACGAAACCTATTGGAATTCACCTGGACTGGTCGATTTAACAGGCGACGGCGCTTTTGATCTGGTTTTTGGAACTGCTTCCGGACCATTGAGCTATTATGTAAATTCCGGAACACCTTCTGCGGCTGCCTGGCAGATCAATACAGCACTTTTCGGAGGTGTGATTGATGTGGGAGGAGCCAGCAATCCTTATTTTTACGATTATGACAATGATGGCGATCTCGACATGTTTTCGGGCAGCCAGCTGGGTGATATCAAATATTACCGGAACACCGGAACGCCTTCCGGACCAGCCTGGGAAGAAAACAGTGCGGCCTTTGCCTCTCTGAAGCACTCCATCTACAGTGCGGTTGCCATGGGCGATGTGAATGGTGACGGACTGGCCGATGCCATCGTGGGCGATTTGAGCGGCAAATTGTACTACCACCGCAATACAGGTTTTGGTTTCACTTTGGTGACCGAGGCTTTGCAGAGCATCTCTCTGGGAGGTTGGACTGCACCCAGACTTGTTGATTATGATCAGGATGGCGATCTTGATATTGTTGCAGGCAATGAAGCTGGTGTGATCAATTATATCGAAAATCAGGGAACCTCAACAAGTCCTGTCTGGGTGCTGATTCCTGGCTTTTTTGCAGGTGTAAATCCTGGCTCAAATGCAGTTCCGGCCCTGGTTGATCTGGATTTTGACGGCGACCTCGACATCTTGTGCGGCAAGCTATCGGGCGCGTTGCGTTATTATGAAAACCAAAACGGAAGCTGGGTAGAGGATGCATTTGTTATGGCAGGGATCGAAACGGACCAAAATTCAACACCTGCTTTTGCCGATCTCGACGGAGATGGCGACCCTGACCTGATTCTGGGTCAGTATGACGGTACATTCAGTTATTATGAAAACCGGAATATTATCCTGCAAATTCTACAAGTTAATGCAGCAATAGAGGCGTTCAGCGCTGATATCTATCCAAATCCGGTTTCCAATTCAGCCACAATTCGGTTTAATGTAAAGCAACCCACGGATATTCTCCTTGAAATATATAGTGCTTTTGGCACAAAAGTTACTGAGTTGAAGGTTAAAAACCAATTGCCTGGCGCGTACCAATACGATTGGGATGCTACCTCTGCAGGTCAGGGACTTTACCTGATCAAAATAACCGCTTCCGGACAGACGAAGGTGCTTAAGTTGCTAAAAACAGAATAGGTTTAACGACAAAAGTTAGCAATCGATCAGTCATTTAAGGGTCTGGCAAAACGCTTCACTGTTTGTTGGTCGATGTTGTTTCCGCCCAATATGACCAATCTTTCCACGGCATTGTGCAGTTCGCGGATGTTGCCTGTCCATTGGTATTGCTGCAGCTCGAGCAGGGCATCTCCGGTGATGTGCGGCAATGCCTTTCCCATTTTCTGGCAGCTCAGTTGCATAAAATGCTGCACCAGCAAAGGGATGTCGTCAGCCCTTTCGCGCAGAGGTGGCACCTTGATCACAATCACGCTGATTCGGTGGTAAAGATCTTCGCGAAAGCGACCCTGAGCAATCTCTTCCTTCAGGTTTTTGTTGGTGGCGGCAATGATGCGTACATCCACATTGATTTCCTTTTCGCCGCCCACACGTGTCACTTTGTTTTCCTGCAAGGCACGCAACACCTTGGCCTGGGCCGACAAACTCATATCGCCTATCTCATCCAGGAAAAGGGTGCCGCCGTGTGCCAGTTCGAAATCGCCTTTTCGCTGTTTGATCGCTGATGTAAATGCCCCTTTTTCGTGCCCAAACAACTGACTCTCGATGAGTTCAGATGGGATGGCTGCGCAGTTCACTTCGATAAAGGGCGCATGGCTGCGGGTACTCAATTCGTGCAGTTGCCGGGCAACAAGCTCCTTGCCGGTCCCGTTTTCGCCATTGATCAGCACGCGGGCTGTGGTGGGTGCTACGGCCTGTATCATGTCTCTGATCTCATGCATGGCAGCCGATTCGCCAACCATTTCGTTGTTCTTGCTTACTGCTTTTTTTAGCGCTTTGGTTTCGGTCACCAGCTTTGATTTATCCAGCGCATTCTTGATGGTGATTAACAGTCGGTTGAGGTCGGGTGGCTTGGAAATATAATCGTAAGCACCTTTTTTGATGGCTTCAACAGCTGTTTCAATGGTTCCGTGTCCGGAAATCATGATAACCGGACAATCAGTGATCTGCTTGAGCGCTTCCAGTGTTTCGATACCATCCATCTCAGGCATTTTGATGTCGCACAGAATCGCGTCAAATTCCTGATCTTTGGCCAGTTGAAGACCATCCATGCCGGTCGGGGCATCTTCAACCTGGTATTTTTCATATTCAAGTATCTCGCGCAGCGTCCGTCTGATGCTGTTTTCGTCATCGATGATGAGGATTTTCGACATAGGGCTAATTTTGTTCAAAGTTACAAATTCATCCACTATCACCAATTGCTCAAGCCTATTTCGTACCTTTGAGCAATAGCTGAACGCGCATGTACAAGCCATATTTTGTCTGGATTATTTTTATTTTCACCCTGGTTTCAAGCCATGTTTTTGCCCAGAAAACGCCCACGGTCAGCAATTCGGCCGGCTCGCTGGCTTTTCCCTGGGCTGGCGGCCTCGATGCCTGCCAGTTTGGACGCATGGACCTTGATGGTGATTCGAAAGAGGATCTGTTGGTTTTTGACCGGCGCGGCAACAGGCTGTTATGTTTTCTCAACACAGCTGGCCCAGGAGAGATAAACTATGTTTACGATCCCGGACTGGGGATAAATTTCCCGGAGCTGGCAGAATGGGTCATTTTTGCAGATTATGATTCTGATGGCCACCCGGATATTTTCACCTATTCGCCGGGTTGGGCCGGGATGAAAGTTTTCAGGAATAGGGGTAGTTTTCCACCGCAGTTTGAATTGGTTGTCTGGCCTTATCTCACCTCTTTTCAGGGAGGCGGTTATGTGAACATACTGGCCACCAATGCCGATTATCCGGCTATCGTGGATGTAGATCAGGATGGCGATCTGGATATCCTGACATTTTGGTCGTTGGGAACTTTCATCGAGTTGCACACCAATATGTCGATGGAGAAATATGGCCATGCCGACAGCCTCGACTTCATGAAGACCGATTTCTGTTGGGGTCGTGTGGCCGAAAACGAAGAAAACAACGTGATGTACCTCGATACCTGCCTTTTTGATCAGGCGCAGTTTGTTGAGAGCCGAGGCTTGCGGCACCGTGGCGCTACTTTTGGCGTGAAAGACTTGACCGGAGATGGTTTGCCCGATTTGCTTTTGGGCGATGTGGATTATCCTGGTATAACTTTTTTCGAAAATGGAGGAAATGAACAGGAAGCCATCATGCTAAGCCAGGACACCGCTTTTCCTTCTTCAACAACAGCTGTGCGCCTCTTTTCGATGCCCCTGCCATTTTTCACCGATATCAACAACGACGGCCTGACCGATCTGCTGGTGTCGCCTTTCGACCCAAATCCGTTGGTGACTGAAAACAAGCAAAGTATTTGGCTATATTTGAATGAAGGCACTGAAGATCAACCGATTTACAGGCTGGTTTCGCGCGACTTTTTGCAGAACCAGATGATCGACCTGGGCTCTGGCGCGTTCCCGACCGTTTTTGATGTAAACAACGATGGCCTCAGGGATTTGGTCATCGGAAATATCGGCGTTTTCAGCCAGCCTTATTATATCAATGGTACGCTTCATGCAGATCAGCTTTCGCAACTAGCATATTATCAGAATGTAGGGACTGCCAATGTGCCCCGGTTTCAGCGTATGGATGAGGATTTTGCTGGCCTGAAGGCGCTTGAAAAAGAAGGTCTGGTACCTGCTTTTGGCGACCTGAACAACGATGGTCTGGCCGATTTGCTTGTTGGAACGGCCGAAGGTAAACTGCTATTTTTAGCGCAGGATGAGGCAGGTGAGTGGGTGCTGCAATCCGGTTTTTTTCAGCAGATTCAGGTCTCAGGCTGGGCAGCGCCGCAACTGTTCGACCTGAATGCCGACGGTACACTTGACCTGGTTTTGGGACAACAAAACGGACGCTTGTCTTATTATCAGGGCTCACAAAACCAAACGGGAATTGGTTTTTCTAAGGTAACCGATTTTTTGGGTGAAGTGGATGTGACCGATTTTGCGTTGTCGTATGACGGCTTTAGCGTCCCGAATTTCTTTTTCGCCCCAAACAATGAATTGTTGCTGGCTGTGGGATCTGAGCAGGGAAAGGTGTATCTTTTTGAACAGATCGCCGGCAACCTGCAGGGAGCCTTTTCGCCTTCGGATCGTCTGGCGACTATTCTTGATACTATTGGGGTTGATTTTGACCGTGGTTTTCGCTCCGCGGCGGTTTTGGCCGACCTCAATGCGGATGGCCAGCCAGAGATGCTGGTTGGGAATTTCAGTGGTGGGCTCGAACTTTTTCATGCCAATGTATCAGTACTACCGGGCGTTCTGGAAAGACAGGAGTTACAGTTTAAGCTGGCACCAAATCCTGTTGAAACAGACTTGCAAATCCGTTTCAACGACATGATGGATGCAAATGTTGTTGCAAGCATCTTCGACCTGAGTGGACGTATATTGTTGCAGCAAATCATCAAAGTGGATGATGCCTTTGCCGGAGTGCTGGATGTGAGTAAGTTGAGCGATGGGGTTTATCTGCTTCAGTTACAGCAAAGTGAGCGCGTTGGCCGTCAACGATTTGTTAAGCGTTGACCGGATCAAAGTAAAACTTAATCTTCCGCGTTTTGTAGTTGATCACTGCCCTAAAATGCACCAGCAGGTCGCTGCCTAAAACGCCATGAATGTCGGGCAATCCCAATTGTTGATACGAATTGTGAATGTGCGTGAGGTCGATGGCTATGGCTGGATAATTTTTTACAATGGCCTCACCAAATGAAAGCTGTTCGATTTCAAGAACCATGCTCGGCATATCATTGGTTCCCAGTCCGGTTGAAAGGCGTTCGTTATTTTGAAATTCGGGCTCTTCGATAAACTGTAATATGGTCTGCTGGTCAAAGACCGTGCGTGAAGCGCCTGTGTCTACAACAAAATTGGCTCTTTTACCATTGATTCTTCCTTCAATCATCAGGTGAAAACCATCGCCCTCAATATTGAGCAGTGTAAACGGAACCTCAACAATGGTTGCTCGCATCAGAAGTTAGGTTTGAGGGCATATTTGAGGTAGAAGTCTTCGATAATCTGGACGGCTTCTTCAGCTGTGTCAACCAAAGAGAAGATTTTCAGGTCGTCGGCATTGATGTTTCCTGCCTCTAACATGCGCGTTTTAATCCATTCAAGCAAACCACCCCAATAATCTTTGCCCACCATTACAATAGGAAATTGCACCAGTTTATGCGTCTGAATCAGGGTAATAGCTTCAAACAGTTCATCCATCGTACCAAAGCCGCCAGGTAAAACGATGTATCCTTGTGCATAGCGCATAAACATCACCTTTCGCACAAAGAAGTAATCGAATTCGATGTATTTATCCGAGTCGATGAAGGGGTTCGGATGTTGCTCAAAAGGCAGTTCGATGTTGATACCGACGCTCTTTCCCCCTGCAAAATGCGCTCCTTTGTTACCGGCTTCCATGATCCCCGGTCCGCCACCGGTGATGATGCCAAATCCCTTTTTTGTGAGCAGATAAGCAATTTCTTCGGTGAGACGGTAATACGTATTGGAAGGTTTAGTACGGGCTGAGCCAAAAATGGCTACACAAGGTCCGATACGTGCCAGTTTCTCATAACCATCAACAAACTCTGACATGATTTTGAAAACCGACCATGAATCGTGGGTCTTGATCTCATTCCATGTCTTGGCTTTGAAAGCTTTTCTGATTCTGTTTTCGTCTTCCTGGTTCATACCATGCTTTCTTTGTCGCTGAAATATTTCATAAACTGCACCCTTTCGAAGAGGGCAGGGTTGTTGTGTCGTTTCTGGCTGAGCTTACCCCTGAAGTCGTCCAGTTTTTCAAATTCGTGGGTCTCCATCCAGGAGGTGAGTTCATGGTGCATCACATCAAGGTAACCGATGCCGTGGCGGTAAAGGGCGCTCGCAACCTGAACTGTCGTTGCACCTGCAAGTAATAATTTTATCGCTGCATGGCCATCCGACACGCCGGTTGAAGCCGACAAGTCGCAGTTGACCCGCTCGTGCATCATGGCAATCCAGCGCAAAGGCATGGCCAGTTCTCCGGGCTGGCTGAGTACATGCGAAGGCGCAACTTCGAGTGTGTCGAGGTTAAAATCAGGGCTAAAGAAACGGTTGAAGAGTACAATTCCTTTGATACCTGTATTCGACAAATCGCGGATCATCTGGCCAAGGTTGGAAAAATAGTAGCTGATTTTGAGCACGATAGGAATAGAAACTTGTTTCTTCACCTGTTTGATGATCTCGAAATAAATCTTTTCGTTTTCTTCGCTGGTGTTTTGCAGGTTAGATGGCATCACGAACACATTCAGTTCGAGCGCATCAGCACCTGCCTTTTCAAGCTCGGAAGTGAAACTGATCCATTCGTAAGCAGTTTTGCAGTTAACGGAGGCAATCACGGGAATGGTTAGTTCCTTTTTGGCTTCACGGATCAGTTTGGTGTATTTTTCAATATTTTCTTTGCGGATGCGCATATCCAGGTAATCCAGAAACTCTTCGCGTCCGGTTTTATCAGCCTCTTCGCGCAAGGTGTGGTCGTACTCATGCAGGATTTCTTCTTCAAAGATCGACTTGAGCACCACCGCACCGGCTCCGTGTTGTTCGATTTGTTTCAGTTTTGAGATGCTGTCAGTAAAACCGGAACTTGCCGCGATGATCGGGCTTTTGAGTTTGAGTCCCAGATAAGTGCAGGAAATATCCGTCATTTGATTGTGTTTTGATGTTGAATAAACATGAAATTTTCGCTCCCACTAAAGTACTGTATCCTGTTGAAGTGGCAAAAAAAAACTGCAATTCATAATGATTTTAGACAAAAGATGAAGTTGGGTGTTGATTTTGCTTGCAGTTGTAGCTAATTTTGTAAATCATATTCTGCCAATCAACCAAACATGCAAACTAGAAGAAATCAGATACATGGAAAAAGCAAGCGGGACTGACTTTTGAAACGCTAATAACTACATACAATGCCCCAAAAGCAAGATGCTCATGCAAGCCACATGATTGATTTTTTAAAAGACATCCAAACCGATCGAATGATTCATGTATTAAAAAAATAACCTATGAAAAAAATCTACTTCTCATTCCTGTTTTTTCTGAGCATTTCGGCAGCATCTTTTGCCCAGGTTGTGCTCTTTGTGAATGACAATGCTGTGAATGCAGACAACACTGCTACCATGCTGTCGGCGCTTGACCAAACCGGTTATTCTTATGAAGTATTTGATGCTGAGGCCGAGGGGCGTTCTCCCGAATTTCTGGAATTAGCCAATTATCCGCTCGTAATCTGGTACATGTCGAGCGATGGTGTGGGCAATTATTTTTGGAACGCGGATGATACTGACAACGAAAATGTGAAAATGTACTTGCAAAATGGCGGTGCACTATGGGTAATTGGCACCGATTTTCTGTATGACAGGTATACCACGCCAACATTGTTTGAGATGGGCGAGTTTATGTACGACTATCTGGGCGTAGCCGAGTACCATGCACAGTCTTATGCAGATGACGGTTTTTTGGGAGTGCCGCAACTTGATCTGATGCCTGACCAAAATGTGACTCTGCTCGATCCTGTTCGGTGGGTTTTTGAAACACTCTGGTATGTGGATGCTGTAGTACCTGCCAACGACGCTGTATCGGTGTACAATTTGGGGCCTGAAAGTTATGTGTTCAGCAATTACTCGGCGGCTATTGTTACCTTCAACGACAACAACACCCTGTCTTATTTCTTCGATCCGGCATTGGTGGATACGGATACACACCGCATCCAAATGCTGCAGGATGGCCTTGATTATTTCTCCATCATACTAAATACTGAGGAATTGGATGCGAATTCTTTCAAATTATATCCAAATCCGGTTAATGATGAGGTAACAATGCTGTTGAATAATGATTTTGCTGAACCCATTCAACTCTATCAGCTCAATGGACAGCTTGTTGGCCAGTTTGAAACACTTCGCGGACAAGATCTGATTCATCTCGATTTATCAGCCTACAGCCCTGGAGTTTACTTGCTGAAATGTGGTCAGATAACGCATAAACTGGTGGTTCGGTAATTGGAATGATTTTTAGCCTGAAACAAAAAAAAGCCCGCATCGTACGGGCTTTTTTGGTTTTGGTATAGTCTCACGACCACAAATCATTACGCGTGATCCTTCGGGATGTGGAAGTTAGAGGTGCCGTGAAATCCAAAATCTTAGATTTTGTGATTTCACGAGCATCCTCGAAAAGTTACGAAAATCGAAGATTTTCTACTTTTCGGGATTGGAAGTTAGAGGTTAGAAGTTGGAGGTTAGGGGTTAGAGGTTATGGTTCGACCCCCTATAAACTG
>DINQ01000013.1 GCA_002426795.1 Bacteroidales bacterium UBA5536 | reverse complement strand
AGGTTAGAAGTTAGAGGTTAGAAGTTAGAAGTCCGGGGTCCGAAGTCTGAAGTCCGGAGTCCGGAGACCGGAGACCGGAGACCGGAGTATGGGACTAAACGAAAAAATTTTGCTGTGTCTTGAGGGGAATAAGCCTCTCCGAAAGTTTTGAATTGGATACCTTTCGAATCCGTTTCCGCGTACAACTAAGCAATCGAATCTTTGGGTTTAAACCAATTGCTGAATTTTTTAACCCTAAAATATCAACCCAATTTTCACGTCAATATATGAATTCTGGTGGTTGACTGAAGTTAAGTACCAGTCGTCGCCCAGGCCTTTAACATTTCCATAATACCTAAAGACCATATTGCTCCATGATGCCGAATAGAGGGCAGACACGCTTAATTTTTGTTTTTTTCCAACAGGAAAAAGATAGCCGATTCCTGCACTCAGGCCAATGCCGGTTTTCTTCTCTGGAAATTCAACAAGTTTTTCTGCTGTCATGGTGACACTTAGGTTCGGATCAGACAAAAAGGTTCCCTCCTGTTCGATCGATATTTGTTTATCGGCAAACATCCCGGCCAAAACCTCAAATGATTTGTTTTTTCTTGAAGGCTTAAAAACAAAATATAGCAGAATACGCAAATCACTCATTTTGAACATGGTTTCTTCACTTGTATACTGGTGCGTCTGGTAATTCAACTCCATTCTTAAACCAGCCCGGGAAGAATGACCACCAAAATGCAGATCGGTCGACAGACCAAAAACCGGCGCTGAAGAAAGGTCGTACTTCCCCCCAAGATTGTGGTATTTTGTTTGCGCAAACTGCAACGTTGAAAACCCATAACCTGCATGAACCCCAAATTTTATTATTGCCTTTTTTTTCTCCTCTGCATACCGTTTACTTTGTTGACCATTTTTCTTTAGGTTATAGATCTCGACCGCATGAACAATCTGATCTTGCGTAAAATCCTTTTGGTATAATATTTTCCGCAGTTCATCATCACTTCCAAGCAAGTAAATCAACCTACCTTTAGCCTTGTTCAGGTTAGATGGAGCCCTCGGATCATTCACTTCTTGACAACTGTCGTTGGCATCGCAAAAAACATATCTGTTTACGCCATCTTTGTCAACATAAACCAACAAATCCGCATATCCATTCAGCAATACCTGAGCAAAACGTCTTTGGGCAATTCCTTTTTCCTCAATGGTAACAGTGCGATAATGCCGGCTTCCGCCGATAGCCCATGCAGTGATGTCAACAGCTTGATAGTCTTTCGAAACACCGTTTATGCTTTTAAACCGGCAGAGCTCTTGGTTTCTAGCAGCACTTTGTTCGTAAACAAATCCATGAAGCGTGTCAGTTCCCATAACAACATAACCTCTCGTCCAATTTTCCTGAGCAGGAAGCTTTACAACTGCCAGAAGGGAAGAGAGCATCAAAGCGAAAGAAAGATACGATTTTCTATTCAAGATAGTAATATTGGAGATTTGTAAATCACGATATTTACACAAACAAAAAAGAACTTGCTTTGCTCCGCTAATTTAAAAAATTTGTACTAAAAAGATGCATTGAAAAAAGCCAATAATGTTTGCTTTACAAATAAACAAAATGACACAGCAGGAATAATAATCTTTTCACTTTTGCCTTGGCTCTTTTGCCTTGGCTCTTTTGCCTTTTTACTTGGCTCTTTTGATTAACCACAAAGGGCACCAAGGAATCACAAAGAACAAGATGTTTTTGGCCAAACACTTAAACCCATTAACCCTTAAACTCCTAAACCCGTAAACACTTAAACCCATTAACCCGTAAACTCTTAAACCCATTAACCCGTAAACTCACTTAACCGCAAGGGTCGCAATGGAAGCGCAAAGAACGCAATGGAATGACTGAGGGACAAAGGGACTGATAGAGAGGGCACATTGGCTCTTTTAACTTCTGCCTTTTAACTTTGCTCTTTTGCCTTGGCTCTTTTGATTAACCACAAAGGACACAAAGGAATCACAAAGAACACAAAGATTTTTTGGTCTGAAGCTCAAAAGCAAACACATTAACCCGTTAACTCTTAAACCCCATTAACCCGTAAACTCCTAAACCCGTAAACTCTTAAACCCATTAACCCGTAAACTCAATAAACCGCAAGGGTCGCAATGGAAGCGCAAAGAACGCAATGGAGGGACTGAGGGACTGAGAGATGGTCAATACAAGATGTGATGGTCGACTTAACCCTTAAACTCTTAAACCCGTAAACTCTTAAACCCATATTCAACTTCTACCCTGGCTCTTTTACCTTTTTACTTGGTTCAACAGCCGTGTCTCTTCAATCAAATAAATGTTTAGTATGGGGTTCCTGACTCAATGTGACTCTGTCACCAACTACTCCCCCCTCTTCGCCTCGCGTCTTGCTCTGGCCTGGCGCACCAGCTCCATGGGTTCGGGAAGGTGATCGGGGGCTACAAACTCATCTTTGTGTTTGGCAAGATAGGCTGCCACGGTCTTTTCTGAGGTGGGAAACAACACCCCCTCTTCCTCAAGGAAAGTGACAAATTTGTCGAGCATCAACTCGTCCTGCTCTGATGAGTGCCTGTGCTTCATGCTGTTGTGACAATTCTTTAACTGCCCCACGGGCAGCACTGGTTGCTAAAATGCTATGCTGCAAGTATACAACAAATTGAATGTGAAGTGCAAGAAAAACCTGGCTTTTTTATCAAGAGCTTATTCACCGCCTCTTAAACGAGACACCATCCGGGCCCTTCGTTTCTTAAAGGCCTCGGATTTCATCCTAAACTTCTCACAGCCCATATCGATGATGCCGGGTGGCAGATTTTTGTCTTTTTGCAGGTATGTGAATAAAAAATCGCAGAACTCCCTGTCTTTCTTCTTCAGTTTGTTGAAGCGATCCACGCACGCGATCCGGTCTTGTTTGGTAAGCACAAGGGGTTCTTTTTTTTCGGGAGTGGGCTCAAGTTTGTCTTTATCCGGCTCCCCAAATGTCTCATCCATCACTTCAGGGTCCCAAAACTGTATGAAGGATTTTTCATCATAACGTGGAACAATATAATCGCGCTTGAAAACCATTTTGGCATACTGCGAAAGCAAGGTTTGAATGCGCAATTGGATTCGACTTTCTGTTTTGAGCCGGCTGATGCCCTTCAGCAGGTAGGCAGGCTGCTCATATATTTCCATCAGTACGGTGGAATACAGTTCATCAGCAATGTTTGGCCCGTAATCTGCCCTGAAGTACCAGGTTGATCGCCGGCATAAGCTCATCAAAAAGCGCTCGTAGCGCCGGATAAATTTGGTGAAGGCAGCCTGCTTGCCGGCTGACTCGGTTGGTTGACATACCATCTGTAACAATTCCTTGTCAGATAGTGGCTGTTGATTCAAGTTTTCGTTTTTACCGATCATTTTCCTTTAAATTATTAAACGGAAGCTGAAGCGCGTTGTTTTAGGCTTGCCCGCAGCAATCCGATACAACAAAAATACGGAGGAATCCAAGTTGGCCAACCTTCATTTTTTCAACGGAAAGCTGTTAATAAGTCACGCAGCCAAAGCCAGTTAAGCCTTTTTGTTTGTTTGGGTTAGAAATAAAAAAAAATACTTATCAACAGGAGACTTTTTGGCACGGTATAGTTGTATTTCTGGTTTTCGTCTTAATTCTCATATATTCAGTAAATTATCAATTTGCAGTCGCATTGACCCCTGATTGTTCCGCTAGCTGTATGAGGCCGCTCATTGGCTTCAACACCGGCTTTGCTGCGCTGTTTTGCTACGCTGATGGGGCTGAATACTGCGTATCGATGTCCGCAATGGGTGAATGTGTGCCCAACAAGCCCTTTGCTACCTCAGCAGGGTCATTTGGTAGCAGCACCACCCCATCAAGGAAGATAAAAGTCTGCAGTCCTTCTGTCGCGATCCGGTACAATCCATTCCACAACTCCTCCTGCAGGATTTTTTTGTGCGTTGCTGCGATTTACAGCTGCGTTATCACGATTTACAAGCATGTTGTTGCGATCTCCTGCCAGGTTGTTGTCATTTCTTGTCCAGAAATGGGAAAAACATATGCGTTGTTGCCATTTACAGCTGCGATGTTGCCATTTACAGCTGCTACTTTTCGATTTCACCCTGCAACTTTCCGATTACACGGTATGACTTTTCGATTTCCATGTGCGTTGTTTCAATTTACAGGTGCAACTTTCCAATTTACAAGTGCTACTTTTCGATTTCCTGCTGCTACTTTTCGATTGCAAAGCCGTAAATGGCTTTTGCGTGTCCAAAATGTGGAATCAGCCCGTTTTCGTCCCATATTAGGAAAGGCTTTGGGGTTTGACGCATGCACCTGCCTTCTCCATCCATTGCTGAGGCTTTCGTCCGGTGGGTGATGCTGTGGCTGATAAGCCGGCATAGTCGCGTTAAAAAGGCAGAAAAAAGATCGGATTCCGGTTTGCTTCAGCTCAATTTTTTATCTAGTATATCTATTTGATTAGGTGTGATATACAACACATTTTGTCCACAATTTCACTATACTATTAGAAGGATCATTGACTCATGAATATACACTTTAAAAAGCGTCTCAAAAAACAGCGGATCGCATATCCTGAGCCGATCGTCATGGCGGAGTTGCATGTGCTCTTGCTGCCCTTGTGGAGTAGCGGGCATTATTACCGCTTATTCCGCGATGTAAAACAAGATACCGATCTTCCGGCCTTGTCGGGCTATGCTTATCTGCCCGATCAAAGGTTGTTTCAACAGCAGCGTGTCGGTATGAACCGAAGGGCCAACGGGCCGCCAAAGAGAATTAATGATTCAATCCCGAATCGCTGTGCTCTCGGGACTGTAGCCCCGAATCGCTGTGCTCTCGGGACTAAAGGATTCAAAGATTCAATCCCGAATCGCTGCGCTCTCGGGANNCGAATCGCTGCGCTCTCGGGACTAAAGAATTCAAAATTCAAAAATTCAAAATTTAGAACAGTGAAAACTTTCGTAAAAAAAACAGAAAAAATCTTCGCGATCAAACGCGTGCTGGAGTCATATCCGGCTGCTTTTGAGGGCCGGACAGTAGCCCTCGAAGCCAAAGACAGTTTCCTGGCGCAAGCCACAGAGCTGTCGCAAAAGTTGAACCTCTATCTGCGGCCGGGGAGGGCCGGCTATGTAGACAGAATTGCCAACAGGCAACAGTTTAATGAACTGTTGTACAAAATGGCCAATATCGCTCGTTTGCTGGCTGTAAGCCTCAACGACAATGCCATGCAGGTGATTCTGGCCGATTATGGCCTGCGTTTCGAAGGCATGGCCGTTTCGCGCGTGCTGGCGGCTGCCTCTTACATCAACGAGGTGTTTGTGGCCCACGAGGAGCTGCTGCCCCAGCTGGGCGTAGACCCCGAAGACAGAGCCAGCTTCGACAGCCAGCTTGCTGCCTTGGTGGCTGCCAGCAACAGTGCCGTCATGGCTGCCGATGCAAGACGTGTGCTGTACCAGGAAATTGTTCAGCTGATCAAAGCCTGCAACTCGCTGCTGCGCGATCAGCTCGACCGATTTATCCGCTACAACACCGGCAACTATCCCAGCCTCACCGAGAGCTATCTGCGTATCCGTATGGCCCGCCGCAAGCGCCGTATCACGGAGCCTGAGGCGGCTTCCGACATCAGCGGACAGGTGCTCGACAGCCTGACCAATGAGCCCATCCCCGGCGCCACCATCACCCTGGTGGAGCATGCCTATGCCGAACAGACCGACGACAATGGACATTTCGAACTGGATGAGCTCGAAGCCGGCAGCTTTACGCTGAGCTGTCATGCCGAAGGCTATCTGGTGCCAACACCGGCACGCATCGAGCTCGGCCTGAGCGACAGTGTGATCTACAACTTCAGCCTGCAACGGGCCGAAGGAACCGTGGCGGCTTAGCAGCCGGCCACAAGACGCTTAAAAGCAGCTTTCCGGAAGGGGGGCTGCTTTTTTTTTTGAGATAGGACTTGGGAAGATGTTTTTGGAAAGATAAACGAAAGGACTATTATCTTATGCAAAACGATTCCGCGAGCCGTAAAGCGGCGTGGCGGTCGTGTGTTCGTTAGGACACCATTGTTTTATGTCCTTTGACGG
>DINQ01000025.1 GCA_002426795.1 Bacteroidales bacterium UBA5536 | reverse complement strand
AAGGAGCGTTATGACAATGGGTTGATGAACGCTTTTGACTTTAGTCAAGCACAAGCTAGGGTAGACAATGCCAAGGCAGATGTGATCCGTACCAAGTACGATTATATCTTCCGACTTAAAATATTGGAGTTCTACTTTGGTTTGCCCATTTCATTAAACTAGTATCTTTGTGGCCGCTATGGCCATCATACTAAACTTAGAAACAGCTACCACCAATTGTTCTGTAAGTGTCTCCAAAGACAATGAGATTCTTTGTCTAAAAGAGAACAATGCAGCAGATTATTCGCATTCGGAACAGTTGCACCTTTTTATCAAAGAAGCCTTGCAAGAGGCTTCTTTGTCATTTTCAGACCTAGATGCCGTTGCCATCAGTAAAGGCCCCGGTTCCTACACCGGATTGCGCATAGGGGTTTCCGCAGCCAAGGGACTTTGCTTTTCCTTGGATCTACCCTTGATTTCTGTTCCTACCTTGGAAAGTATGGCCCATCAAGTCAATTTGAAAGAAGGGGAGGTGGTAATCCCGGTATTGGACGCCAGAAGAATGGAGGTCTATTCGTGCGTTTTTGATCATCATTACAAAGAGATGCGGGAAACTCGTGCCGAAATCATTGACGAAGGTTCTTTTGGGGATTATTCCTTNNATTCCTCGTTTACAAAAGTGTATGTTGTGGGTAGCGGAGCTGAAAAGTGTAAATCGATCTTGCAGGCTCCGAACCTCAATTTTGATATTTCCATTGTTCCTTCGGCAAAGCAAATGGCTATCCTGGCCAACCAAAAATTCCTAAAAAGGGAATTTGAGGACGTGGCCTATTTTGAACCCTACTATTTAAAGGATTTCGTCCTTCAGACAAAAAAGAATTCCTAACCTTTTACAGCTTGGTGCATGACTCGTTGTGGGAAAGGAATCTCGATTCCCGCTGCATCAAATCGAAGTTTCGTTTGTTCGATCACATAAAAATGGGCAGCCCAAAAAACATCATTGTTCGCCCAAAATCGTAAGGTCAGATTCACCGAACTATCACCCAATGCGCCAACGTACACCTCGGGAGCGGGTTCGGTGTTGATATTTGGATTTTCTGCACAGATTTCCAAAAGGATTTCCTTGGCTTGCTTAATATTGGACCCATACCCGATTCCAACATCTATCTTATCTCTTCTGGTACTTTCCATGTTAAAATTTATGATGTTGCCGTTGGACAATTGCCCGTTGGGAAGAATGGCTACCTGGTTGCCAAAAGTGCTCAACTTGGTATTGAAAATGGAGATTTCCTTTACGGTGCCATCAATACCTTGGGCAGAAATAAAGTCGCCCACTTTAAAAGGTTTAAAAATCAAGATGAGGACACCACCGGCAAAGTTGGCCAAGGATCCTTGCAACGCCAAACCAATGGCCAAACCTGCGGCACCGATAATGGCAACCAAAGATGAGGTCTTGACTCCCAATTGGGTAACTACCAAAACGAACAATAGAGCTTTTAACGCTATACTGATAAAACTCTGTAAAAAGGATTCCAGGGTCTCATCATAATCTTTCTTCTGGAAAAAGCGGCTGACCATATTGTTGATGAATTTGATGACCCAAAATCCGACAAAAAAGATAATGATGGCCATGATAAGGTTGGGCAGTACTCCAATACCCCACATTACCGCTTTGTCAATATATTCTTGGTAGTTTTCCAGTTGTTTCATAAAAATTTCTGTTTAGTGGACAACCTAATCATTATTGCAAAAAAATAAAAAAAATGAAAGGTAAACTATTGTTAATCTTGTTCGGGAAATATGACTTGTTCTAAGACTTCTTCTGAAGTGCCGACAGGCAATTTACATGCCCCTTCCATACAGACATAGGCCAACGTCTTACCGGGAACCTCCCTGTTTTGAAGGAGTTCCAAGTTGCTTTTCCCTTCAGAACCCGCTAATATACTGTTGGGGATATAGTGGGATGCAATCTCCTTTCCCATAGTTTTACATTCAGGCCCCACAAGGGCTATCTCGTAAAAATTTTGGTTGTGGTACAACACTAGGTTCAACCAATTGGCAAAGCCTTGTGCCCTTTTGTCAAAATCTTGCTGTACGTTTTTCAGCATTTGTTCGGCAATGGCACCATAGCCCTTCCCATGATAAAGTTTGTCCAACTTAAACAGATTGTTGGCCATGATGGAGTTGGAAGAGGAAATCACATTATCGTTGGTTTCGATACTTCGCCGAATTAAAGATCGGTCTTCATCCGAAGTAAAGAAATACATCCCCGAATCCTTGTCAAAAAAATGTTGGTGGGCATAATCTGCCAACCTTTTGGCATTTTGGAGCCATTGCTCATCAAAGGTAGCCTCGTAAAGGGAAATGTAGGCGTCAATCAAAGTGGCATAATCTTCCAAAAAGGCATTGATGGTACTTTTCCCGTGCTTATGATTGCGGTAGAGGGAATGGTCTTTTTTGACCATTTCTTTTTGGATAAAGCTGGCGTTTTTCATAGCTAAGCTCAAATATTCCTGGTTCCCCAAATACCGATAGGCATCCACAAGTCCTTTTAGCATGAGGGCATTCCATGACGTTAGGATCTTATCGTCCAATCTGGGTTTGGAACGCTTGCTTCTTTCCTTTTTTAAGAGCATTAGGTCGGCCTTTATTTTTTCTTGTAATCCTAAAGTGGAAATACCATGCTTTTGGGCCAATTCCTCATCAGTTCTATCCCGTATAAGTACATAGTTTTCTTCTTCCCAATGGCCATAGGAATTGATATTGAAATAATCCTGAAAAATATCAAGGTCATCACCTAATATCCGCTCCAATTCCTCCTTCGTCCAAACGTAATAGGCCCCTTCTTTTAGTTCGCCATGTTCATCGAGGCTATCCGCATCAAGGGAGGAATAAAACCCTCCGCTTGCATCCAGTAATTCTTCTTGGACAAAGGCAATGGTCTCTTCCACCACCTTTTTGTACAGTTCGTTCTTGGTTACGGCATAAGCCTTGGAATAAAGACTGATCAATTGCCCATTGTCGTACAGCATTTTTTCAAAATGGGGTACATGCCATTTGGTATCTACCGCGTAACGCGAGAATCCACCGCCCACGTGGTCAAAAATGCCACCATAGGCCATTCGGGTTAGGGTGGTGTCTACAAATTCCATAATGTCCTTACGGTTTTGGGTTGTAGCATAATGCAACAGAAATTCCCAATTGTTGGGCATCATGAATTTGGGTGCCCGTTTATGTCCGCCCAAGAAGGTGTCAAAATATTGTGACCAGTTGTGGATCGAAGCATCTAACTGCTCCAAAGTAAAAAGATCGCTTTCCGTGTTGTTTTCCACCAAATTGATGGCATGTAGCCCATTACCAAGGTCTGTGGCATATTGGGTAATGCGAGGTTTGTCTTTTTGGTATAGTTCAGCCAACTGTTGCAATGATCTCATCCAATTTTCCTTGGGAACGTAGGTAGCACCCCAAAAAGGTCTACCATCGGGAAGGGCCACAATGTTCAAAGGCCAACCACCGTTTCCGGAAATGATCTGTATGGCATCCATATAAATTTGATCCACATCGGGGCGTTCCTCTCGGTCAATTTTTATGTTGATGAAGTGCTCGTTCATCACTTTGGCCACTTCGGGATCCTCAAAACATTCTTTTTCCATCACATGGCACCAATGGCAAGCCGAATAGCCAATGCTTACGAGCAACATTTTGTTTTGGCGTCTGGCCAAAGCCAGCGTTTCATCGTTCCAGGGATGCCAGTCGACCGGATTATGCGCATGTTGTAGCAAGTACGGACTGGTTTCGTGTATGAGCAGGTTGGTGTGTGATGTGTTCATGATATTGGGTGCTTTTTTTGGCCAAGGGTAAGCTGCAAAGAAAACGAAAAAAGACCGGTTGTGTTGGCCGGTCTTTTGCTTTGATCTCGTGTTTGATCTGTTATTTCCCTAGCCACGAAGAGAGCATCCACACAGTTTTTTCCTGTTCGCGGATGTAGTCGCTCATCAGGGCATTGGTGCCTTCGTCGTCAATTTCACCTGAAATTTGGAGAATTTTCCTTTCTTTCAGAATGAGAACCTGAAAGCCATCAAGCAAATGCTTTACGCCTTCGCGTCCATCGCTTACATTTTTCACTTCTTTGATTTGCGATTGTTCATGGTATGTGCTGTAAGCATGGGCAGGCGTATGTCCCAAAGTGAGAATACGTTCGGCAATTTCATCGATTTTCACCTGAAGATCGTTGTATATTTCTTCAAATTTCAGGTGCAGTTCGAAGAATTTTTCACCTTTGATGTTCCAGTGAAAACCCCGCACATTCATATAGAATATTGAAAAATTTGCCAGCAGATCGTTGAGGCTGCCAGCCAGGTCTTTCGATTTGTCAACATCGAGACCGATTGCATTTATTGTCTTCATGTTTCGACTTATTTTTTAAGATTGATGTGAGCCTGAAGCAATCAGGGGATCACAGTAATAATTCAATTAAATTTTTGCTATTTCTCTAGTGTTTAAACGGTTTTTCGGCCGTTTTGTTCAAAAAAAGACCGGCATTTGAGCCGGTCTTTTAAGAGAGTTTAGAGGTTCTTTTTTGCCAGGTAGAAATCTACCATTTCATAATTGGATTTGATCCGTTCTTCCATTTCCTCGATAGTTTTTGGAGGAGGAACGATGGCTTTTTCACCGGGTTTCCAGTTCAATGGCAATGCCACTTTGTGTTTGTCGGCTGTTTGCAAGGCTTGCAAGGCACGGATAATTTCGTCCATGTTGCGGCCTACATTGAGGGGATAATACATGATGAGTCTGATTTTGCCGGTTGGGTCGATGAAAAAGACGGCTCTTACAGCAGCTGTTTCGCTTTCGCCGGGCATCAACATACCGTACAGTTTGGAAACTTTCATGTCGATATCAGCAATGATAGGGAAACGCATAAAAATACCCAGTTTTTCTTTTACGTTGTTTACCCAGGCAAGGTGAGAATGGATGCTATCGATGCTCAAGCCAATCAGTTTGGTGTTCATCTTTTTAAAATCCTCTTCGAGCAAGGCAAAACCCGACATTTCAGTTGTACATACCGGTGTAAAGTCGGCAGGATGCGAAAACATGATAGTCCAGCTTCCTTTGATAAACTCGGAGAACTGAATGGTTCCGTTAGTTGTAACTGCTTTGAAATCAGGTGCCTGATCGCCAATACGTGGCATTTGTGTGAATTCTTGTTCCATTTTAATAAAGTTTTATTTGGTTTGAATAACGTTTTAAAGGTACAAAAATAGCGTAGATATCACTATTTGTCAAATCGATAATTTTTAATATTCGATCAATAATATCTATATTTGCAGAAAAATCCTGCATATGATCACGATAACACAGCTTGAATATCTGGTCGCGATAGACACCTATCGGAATTTTGCCCTGGCAGCTGAAAAATGTTTCGTAACGCAGCCCACCTTGAGCATGCAGGTAAAGAAGCTGGAAGACGAACTGGGCGTGAAGCTCTTCGATCGGAGAAAGCAGCCTGTTGTTGCAACAGATATCGGACGAAAATTTATTGATCAGGCCCGTACGGTTCTGTCTGAAACCGGCAGGCTCAACGACATGGTAAAGCACCACCTGGGTGATGTAAGTGGCGATCTTTCAATCGGTATTATTCCAACGCTTGCTCCCTATCTGTTGCCTTTGTTTGCAGGAAGTCTGAAACGAAAATATCCGCAAATCCATTTGAAAGTTGAGGAGCTGATTACCGACCACATTGCCGAAAAGCTCAAGAATGACCAGTTAGACGCCGGTGTTTTTGTGACACCATACAATGACCATGCTATCTTGGAGGAACCCGTTTTTTATGAAGAAATGCTGGTTTATGCCCACCCCGATCACCCTTTGCTCCATCAGAAAAAGGTGAAAGTGATTGATGTAGCCACGCCTGATATCTGGCTGCTCAGCGATGGCCATTGTTTTCGCTCGCAGGTAATTAACCTTTGTGCACTTGAGCCGACAGCCAAACATGAGTTGCCTTTCGACCTGGATGGCGGCTCTATCGAGACATTATTGCGTATCATCAAACGCGAAGGCGGTTTTACCATTATTCCCGAACTTGCCGTTAGCGACATGCATCCATCCGATCGGGCCAATGTGATCCCTTTCAGCGAAAAGAAACCCCTGCGCGAAGTTAGTGTATGCTACTCGCGTCAATATGTGAAACGCCGCCTCATCGATTTGCTGGCAGAAGAAATCCGGCTTTCGGTACCGGCTCATATGCACCGGCGCGACAGGGGCGAACTGGTGTTGTGGAAGTAAACCTGAATCAAGCGCCCATGCAGTTATCGAAAATTACTTCCTTTGTTTCAAATGTCAGCATGGATGTGATGGCTGGAGCCGTGTTGTCAAAGGCTTTTGCTGCCAGCATCCTGGATGTGGCTTTGCCACTCTGGTATTTTGTGGCCTTTGCCGGAGCCGTTTGGGTGATGTATACGCTCGACCACCTGACCGACGCTTACTTTCTACAGAATTCCGCTGCCAATGTAAGACACCGTTTTCACCAAAGACATTTCAGGCTTTTGGCCGTGGTGCTGGTGACAGTGAGCCTGTTTGTTTTGCTCATCGTGTTGAGCAATGCCAACCAACGCCTTATTATAGCCGGAACGATCCTTGGCGCGTTGAGTCTGGTTCATCTCTTTCTCGTGTCGTTCGACCGAACAAAAAACAGCTGGTTTGTGCAAAAAGAACTGATGGTAGCCCTGGTTTACACCTCAGGCGTTTGGGTAGGTCCGGCCCTTATTCAAGGCGAAATTCCTTCGTGGCCCGTTTTGGCCATGCTGTCTGCTTTTGGTGTCACAGTCTGGATAGAAGGAGCGATGATGGCCTATGTGGAAAGAAATGCTGATCAGGTGCAAAAAACGCCATCGCTTGTTTCTAAGCTTGGGGCTTCAAAAACCAAAAAACTGATCCGACTGATGACGGTTTTGCTCATCCTGCTTTCACTTGTGTTCGCGCTTGCTTTTAGCGCCCAACTGAGATGGGGTTGGTTCATATTACTGATGATGAACGTTTTGCTGTTGATCTTACAACAGGAAAAGTATGCAAAACAAACGTCGGGCTTTTTCCATTTGTTGGGTGAACTGGTATTCTGGCTACCCGGAATTATCCTCTTTTTTTAAACGCTTAAGATGTTGGTTTTCTTCGTGAACGAATCTGCCATTTTCGGGAAATGTAGCTAGTCAAACCTAAGCAATTTTCCGGATGTTGGTTGGCTGTTTTTAAAATCGATGACATAGAAGTAAAGTCCGGAAGGAAGATTTGAAACCACAATATCTTCATCCAAATTATTTATTTTCAATATTTTAACAAGTTGTCCGGTTGTGTTGAAAAATCGAATAGATGTCGGTAGTAATCCGTTTTCGGTTTTGATTTTTACGATTTGGCTGGCTGGGTTTGGGTACAAATAGCCAGGGGTTGACTTTGTCTGATTTTCCTTCAGCGAAACGGCGCCTCCGTTTTCAGTTTTCATGATCAACCCACCATCGCCACAAATATAGCCAGTATGATCTGTTGTGAACCAGATGCCATTGAACCACCGAAATGGCATTTCTTCATTCTTTGTCCACGAATTGCCTCCATCGTTGGTCTGAAAAAAGCTTCCGCCGTCAGCCAGGGCGAAACCTTCATTTTCATTCAGGAAAAAAAACCGCATCAGTGCATAATAACCGGGAAGCGGTCTGAAATCCCAGCTGAGGCCACCATCATCGGTTCTGTAGCAATCTCCGGAAAATCCGCCTATGTAACCTGTTGTTTCGTTTACAAAGAAAAGGTCGAGAAACGTGGCTGTTTCATCAATGACAATCTCGGTCCAATTTTCGCCTCCGTCATCGGTTCGAAAAAAAGAACCGAAAGTGATTGCAAAACCCGTATTGTCATTCACAAACTGAATTGCCCTAAACGAGGAAATAGCGCTGGTACAAACCACTTGCCAATTTTGTCCGGCATCAGTGGTTTTTAGAATGGTGGCAGGAGTAAACTCTGTAACGAGATAGCCAACATCAGGGCTGGTAAAGGTTATCCCTGAGATGGCTGACGATATCCCGGTTTGTAGCTCAGACCAGCTTTCTGCGCCGTCAATTGTTTTAAATAGTCTTCCACCGGAAAATGAAACATAGCCAACAGCCGGACTTGTAAAAAACACATTTCCTGGACTTCGTTCGGAAATGGTTGAAACTTTTGCCCAGCTTTCGCCTGCATTTGTTGTTTTCAGAATTTCTGCACTAAATGATGGCTCATTCACTCCTATAACAGCATAACCCGTTTGCTCATCACCAAAATGGATATCGACAATGTTGCCGGTTGTTACAGCTTGCGTAAAATTGGTGAAGGTTGCTCCAGCATCTTCAGACTTTAATATTCTACCATAACTCCCAACTCCAAAGACTGTATTTGTATCCAAAAAACAATACGATCTGCAATCTGTCATGCCAACAGCACTCCAGCTCTGTGCGCCATTGGTGGATTTTACAAGCTGCCCCGAAGACAGTCCATAAGCGGTGTTTTCGTCAATAAAATAAATATTTGTGACACTGGCAGTCGTGGAAAAAATATTCCAATTTTGCCCGCCATCGGAAGTTTTCATCATGAAATGGTCACTTCCAACCACATAACCAATATTTTCGGAAACAAAGAATACGTCGTAAAGTGTCAGATAGGGATCACCTGAAGTTGTCGACCAGGTTTGACCTCCATTGGTCGTCTTGTAAACGCAACGCATGTTTCCAACGGCAAAACCAAGATTCTCATTGACAAAGTACAAAGCGTTGATGTCAAATTGTGTAAAAAGGGAAGTTTGAGCCCATGTTATACCAGTATCAATTGTTTTGAACACTGCACCATCACTACAGGCATAGCCCACTGTGTCGTTGACAAAAGTGAAATCATTGATTTTTGATGAGGGTGGATTTGCCAGTGCCCAATTCTCACCGCCATCATGTGTGCGGTATAAATCTCCCTCGGCTGTCCTTACAAACCCCATGTTGTTGTTAATGAAGTATATATTAACAAATACATCATTTAATCCAGAAGGCATTTCCTGCCATGATTCGCCTGCATCATTGGTGCGATAAATCTTCCCTTTTTCGCCACAGATATAGCCGTCGGTATCATTCAGAAAATGAATTCCCTGGAAACTCCATCCAAATGGGTTTGGGTTGCTCCATTGCCATTGCGCATTTACTGTATACGAACCAATAAAAAAGATCAAAATAAATACTATTGTTCTCATGGTAAATGGTTTTGTTTGTCATTAATTGTTTGACTAGCTTAAAAAGCACCGAAAAAACACCCAAATTATTATTCTCCAGGTACTCGACCATATCATATTGCCAAAGAACCATGCGACAACTCAAACAACAACTTCATTGTGATGATCGAATTGATTTTCTGGCTACGTGGATTAATATGTAGTTTATATTTTAGGCACCTTCCAGGTATTTGACAATCATCTGATGGATGCCATTCCGTGTTACCGGTTTGGTGATAAACTCATCGCATCCGGCATCCATTGCCTTCGTGCGCTCCTCCTCATATGCATAGGCTGTCTGGGCAATCACCAGCACCTCGGGTTTCATTTTCTTGATGCGCTTTGTTGCCTCATAGCCATCTAAAACAGGCATTTTCAGGTCCATAAAAACCAAATCGATGTGAGGTTGTTCCTCAACTACTGAAACTGCCTCCTCGCCATTTTTTGCCCAGAAAAGCTCATAGCTTGAGCCTTTCATGATCAGGCGCAGCAGCAACAAGTTGTCGGCCTCATCATCAACCATCAGAATTTTCTTTCGGTCTTGCTGAGGCAACTTTTCTGCTTTAAGCCCATCCAGTGACTGAACTTTATTGGCCAATTCGATGGGTAATGTCATCGTTACAGTTGTTCCGGCATTCGGCACCGACGAAAGATACAGTTTAGCGCCAAGAAGATCTGCGAACGATTTGGCAATGGCCAAACCTAGGCCATTGCCCCGATACAGTTTTGAAGTATCATTTTCAAGTTTTCTGAACAGCTCAAAAACATGCTGCTGGTCGCGGGGCTCTATCCCAATGCCGGTATCAGAAACTGTTGCCGTAAGCCGGTCCTCAGTGATCTTAAAACTCAGTTGAACTTTTCCGGCAGATGTAAACTTAAAGGCATTATCAATCAGCTGCATGATGATTTGTTCCACTTTTTCTACATCCAACATCACCTTCTGATCGCCGATTTCGCTCACCACCTTCAACTCGAATGGCAGGCTTTTGGTGGGATAACTGAATTTTGTTCTGTCGACAATTTTCCGGATAAACTCCTGTATGTGGGTTTCTTCATTGTTGACTTTTTCGATGCCCGTTTCAATTTTCGACATCAAAATCACATTGTTGATGATGTTGAGCAGTTCGTTGCTGCTTTTCCTGATCACGTTGCCATATATTTCTCTTTCCTCATCGGTAATATGTTCGCCCAGCATCATATCCGTAAAACCAAGCAACCCGTTGAGTGGCGTTCTGATTTCGTGTGACATGTTTTTGAGGAAAGATGATTTCAACCGATCGCTTTGTTCAGCACGTTCTTTGGCTTTGAGTAATTCCTGATTGGTTACAGTCAACTCCTCGTTCATCACTTCATACTCCTCATTCTGCCGGGCGATTTCTTCATTTTTCTCTTGCAGTTCAAGTTCTTTTCTCCTACGGTCGGTAATATCTTCATACACCGAAAGAATGCAATTTTCACCATTGATATCAATCATTTCGAGCGACTGAAGGGTGATGATGGTATCGCCATTTTTCTTGTAAAATGCTGTTTCATGATTGTTAACAGATCCATTCTTCATCAGCAGGCGTAACATTTCGATTCTGTCGTTCTGATTGACGTACAAATTCATTTCGAGCGATGTTTTCCCCAGTAACTCTTCGCGAGAGTAACCGGTGAGTTCTTCTGCCGTTTGGTTCACCTCGATAAATTTTCCATCAACAGCCCTTGTAATGGTGATTGCAAACGGGCTTGCAAAAAAGGCTTTGTGGAATTTTTGCTCACTGCTTTCAAGATCTTGCCTGGTGCGAATTTGCTCGGTTGTTTTCCAAACCGCATCCATCAACAGGGTCAGTTGCAGCACATCAGTCTGATCGTAGTCTTCTTGTTTATTGGCAACTCCAACAACGGCTACAATGCTACCGCCAGACTCTACCGGTACCGTTAAAAACTTCTTCAGAAGAGCATGGCCTTCGGGATAGCCTTTTTTGAGCGGGTGATGGTTTTCGAAATCATTCAGGATCATGGCCTTTCTTTGTCGCACAGCTTCTCCCCAGAAACCGGTTTTACTCAATTCGTAGCAGGTTTGTGATTCAGTGATGGCACATGACTTCATTACTTCTTTCGACCATGAATTCAGTTCAAACTCCTGTTTTTCCTCGCTGTAAAAGTAGATGTAACCCAACTGACTCTCTGTGAGTTTAATAGCTTCATCGAGGGCATAATCCAGAAAATCCTGGATGCTTTTCGATTTGTATTGCATCATCCTGATGATACTGCTCAGGCGTTCTTCGTTTTTTGCCTTCTGCTTTTCGGAAGCAACCCGATCAGAAACATCTGTGAAAACAGTCGAAAAATAACCTTTTGCCGGACAGGAAACAGTGATGTGCAAAAAGATGTTGTTGGGTTCGAAAAACGACTCAAACGATGCGGGTTCGCCTGTTTCGGCAACCCTGGTATAAATGTCGAGAAAAGGTGCTTTTTCTTGCCGGTAAACTTCAGTTGCCCGCCTTCCAACGACTTGATCATACGGAAGTTTGAGCATTTTTGAAAAAGATGGATTGATGTCGATAATTTCGTAATCTACAGCTTGTCCGTTCTCATAAATAATCCGGTCAAGGCAAGAAGCTGCCGCCATGTTTTCGAACATGGAACGAAACTTTTGCTCGCTTGCAACAAGCCGTTTTTGGTTTGCATGCCTTTCGAGGGTGTATAAGATGGTTCTTTTCAGAATAAATGCATTGAGCTGGTCTTTACCCAGAAAATCATCCGCACCAGCCTTGATAGATCTCAGGCCGGTATTTTCGTCGTTGAATCCGGTAAAAATCACCAAAGGAACATTGCCCTTTATTCGGATGAGCTCATTGTAGGTGTCTTCTCCACTGCTGTCTGGAAGTCCTAGATCAGACAGAATAATGTCGTATTGATGGCCCTGCATCAGCCCAATAGCCTGGCTTAGACTTTGCGCCCAATCGTGGGTAAAGCCATCATCACCAAACGCTTCCTTCAGGTACTCTTGTACTAAAAGTGCATCGCCAGGGTTGTCTTCAATTAACAGAATATTTAATTGCTTCACTATTTATTCGCTATTGGTTTAACTTATTCGGTATAGTAAAAAAGATGGTTGTGCCAATGCCAGGACTGCTTTTTGCCCAGATTTTTCCCCCGTGTTTCTGCACAAACTCAACACAGAGTTGCAGGCCTAGTCCGTTGCCTTTCTCATTATTAGTGCCCAAAGTAGTTTCACTAATTCCTGAAATAAACAAGTTTTCTTTCTGGCTTTCTGTCATCCCAACTCCATGGTCTTTTACGGCAAAAATGGTGTTGAGGTTATCTGTTTCCACAAAGACCTCAATTGTGCTTTTTTCGGGTGAAAACTTGATAGCATTCGAAATCAGGTTTCTGAAGATCGTTTCGAGCATGTTTCGGTCGGCCACAACTGTCATTTGCTCATCGATTCGCAGATCAAGTGTAATGGCTTTAAACTGCATGGCTGCATTGAGAAACGATTTCACATTGTCCAGGGTATGGACTAGTATCAGCGACACAGGTTTAAAAACCAGTCGGTTACCTTGTGCCCGACCCCAATCGAGCAGGTTTTTCAACAACTCGAAATTTCGGTTGAAGGCCTCATTAAGTGTTGTGTAAATCTTTTCCTTCTCATCGTCTGACAGCTCATCTGCACTTTCCATCAATACGTCCGTAAGTCCAATGAGGGGGCTGTATCCACCAATCAGGTCATGGGCGATAATGGAAAAAATTCGGTCGCGGGTTTTGATCTCTTTGTTCAGGCGTTGGTTTGTTTCGTTGAGCCTTTCTTCAGCTTTTTTCTGATCAGTAATATCGATCATTACACTTTCGTAATGGCTAATTTTACCACTCAGATCCAACAGTGCTTTGGTGTTGTTTTGCACCCAGCGTATTTCATCGTTTTTGGTTAAAATTCGGTACTCTATTGTAAATCCTGTGCTTTCTGTTTCGGAACGTTTGCTCAATGCTTCCTCCAAATGATCGACGTCTTCTGGATGTGTAATGCTGATCCAGTCGACCAGTCCTTTTTTAAACTCGTCGACATTATAACCACAAATGGTTTCCACATTTTCTGAAACGAATTCGATGGGGAAACCAGGAACATTTCGCCACTTGATCAAAACAGCCTTGCTTCGGTTGAGAATATCGTATGCGTTACTGAGCTCTTTGCGCGCCTTGATTGACAGGGTAATATCCCGCAACATGAACAATTTGGCGGGCTGGTCTTCCCATTCGGTTCCAACACCACGTATTTCGACGGATACTGGATCCTGATTGTCAGTTGAAAGAATGTGTTCGGTCGCATAGCCTTCAACCAGGGGCAACTTAAATGGTGTGTTAATGAGCTCTATATGTGTTTTTTGAAAAATTTTCTGTGCCGGTGGATTGGCATATTTGATGGTGCCATTTAAGTCGGTCACAACAATACCATCGAGGGTTTCGGCGATCAGTTTTTCGAATCTCAGCTGACTTTTCTCAAAACGCGTTCGGTAGTTAAATCGCTCTATTGAAAACCTGATCGTTGACAAAAAACAGTCTTTACTGCCGAGATTCCCTTTTTCAAAATAATCCTCAACGCCCATCTGCATGGCTGTGTTCCAGAGTGTAACATCGTGATGACCGGTTAAAACTACTATTGGTGTCGAGTCGTAAATATCTGTCACCGAAATTATTGTGTCGAGTCCAGACGAATCAGGCAGGGTGAGATCGAGCAGAATCAAATCGAACTCATTATTTACTTTTAAACTTTGAACTTCCCTAATAGACTCGGCAATAGTGATCGTATAGGAATAGTAGAACTCCTCTGACAGGAGTTCCTGTATGAGCCTGGCATCACCAGGGTTGTCTTCGATGAGCAGCAGTCTGATTTGTTTTTTGCTCATGGCCAATGGTTTGATTTTACAGTTGAAAAGGTCTATTTTGGTAATTTTACTATCGTAAGCCAAAAATCTTCAATCGATCGTACAACTTTGATAAACTGATCGAGATCAATAGGCTTGGTGATATAGCAGTTGGCAAAGAGGTTATACGATTTCAGGATGTCTTCTTCAGCGCTAGACATGGTGAGGATGACAACCGGAATGCGTTTTAGCTTGTCATCTGATTTGATCGCCCTGAGCACTTCACGTCCGTCCATTCTGGGGAGGTTAAGGTCAAGCAAAATAAGATCAGGCTTGGTCATTTTGGCATATTTCTCCTCTTTGTGTAAAAATTTCATGGCTTCGATGCCATCTTCAACAATGTATAAATTGTTGCGCAGTTTGCTTTCGCGTAGCGCTTACTGGGCCAGGCGTGCGTCGCCAGGGTTGTCTTCTACAAGAAGTATTTCTATAGGTTCCATAAAATGTATTTTTTTTAGTTATGCTAAAGTTAGTGTGAAATAAAATGTTGTTCCTTTTTCGGGTTCCGACTCCAGCCAAATTTTTCCGCCGTGACGCTCAACAATCCGTTTGCAGATAGCCAGGCCAATACCCGTGCCGCTATATTTGTCGCGTCCGTGCAGGCGCTGGAAAATAACAAAGACCCTTTCTTTAAATTTCGGATCGATGCCAATTCCATTGTCACGAACATTTACCGTAACCATTCCCTCATTGAGGCTTGCTCCAATTTGAATAATCGGTGTTTCGTTGCCGCAATATTTAATGGCATTATCGATCAGGTTTTGAAACACACGTACCAACTGCCCTTCGTCGCCCATTACCTCCGGAAGTTCGTCGTTGATGATCAAAGCGCTTGTTTCAGTTATTTTTGTTTTCAGATTCAGGCGCGCCTGTGCCAAAGCAGATACTAAACTGACTTTTAAAAAAGATTTTCCACGCGTTGTTACCCTTGAATAATCGAGTAAATCGTTGATCAGACCCTGCATGCGAATGGCACCATCTACAGCAAAATGAATAAACTCATTGGCGGTATCGTCTAATTTGTCTTTATATCTTTTCTGAAGGAGTTGTGTATAGCTCGATACCATACGCAATGGTTCCTGCAAGTCGTGCGAAGCCACGTAGGCAAACTGTTCGAGTTCCTGGTTTGAACGTACAAGTTCCTGGTTCAGTTTTTCCAGATCGCGTTGGTTTTGAGCTAAAATTTCCTGGTTCTTTTTCCGACCAGAAATATCACTGATGGTGGTAATGAAGTATTGTGGATTTCCGCTACTATCACGCAGCAAGGTTGTATTTACCTCTGTCCAAACATAGTGGCCATCTTTGTGGATGTATCGTTTTTCAAATGTTTCATGCTCTTTTTCTCCGTTTAAAATTGACTGTACAATGCTAGCGCTTTCTTCAATATCCTCCGGATGTGTGACTTCCTGCCATTTTTTTCCTTTGAATTCTTCCAGGTTATATCCCAGGATTCGGGAAAAAGACTGGTTAATCTGAAGGCTTCCATCAAGGCCAGTCAACGATTTGCCCAGCGGAGAATTCTCGAATATGCTCCTGAAAAACTTTTCGCTCATCCTCAGTGCTTCTTCGGCTTGTCGCTCAGCAGTGATATCTATATGCGCACCATACATTCTAACAACTTTTCCGGTGGAGTCGAGTTGTGCCTCAGCCTGGTTCCTGATCCAGACATAACTACCGTTTTTATGCCTAAACCTGAATTCAAGCCTGAATTTCCCTTCTGGATTGTTAATAAAATCATTTACTGCCTGATGGCAGCGTTCGGAATCATCCGGATGAAGATGTTCCTCCCAGGTGCTGAATTCATGTGGCAATTCGCCAGGCTGATAGCCAATCTGCTTCATCCAGTTTTCCGAATAGAACACCTTGTTTTGCAAAAGATCCCAATCCCAAACGCCTTGCTCTGTAGCTTCGCTCACCAATTTAAGTCTTTCTTCGCTCGAGCGCAGCTTTTCGCGGGCTTCACGTTCAGCTGTCTGGTTTCTGAATACCAAAACCACCCCGATCAGCTTACCAGCTGAATTGTTGATGGGCGCTCCGCTATCGGCAATGGGTGTTTTGTTTCCATCCTTTGAAACCAACACGGTATGGTTTTCCAGTCCGACAATTTTATTGTGCGCAATCACCTGCTGAATCGGACTTTCTACTGTTTGGCCGGTTGTTTCATTTTCAATCCTGAAGATGTTTTCTGCTGGCTGCAAAAAGGCATCCTTCTCGCTGTAACCAGTCAGATCTTCAGCAATTTTGTTCATGTTCAACACCTTTCCTTGTTCATTGGTGACGATTACAGCGTCGCCAATACTATACAGCGTTGTTTTGAAAAGTTGTTGCGAGTCGACCAATTGTTTGTAAACCTCGCGTTGCAGACTATTATAAACCGTTATCAGACCCAAAACAACCAGGAGAAAAAACGCTGATGCAAAGCCGTAAATAAGGAAAGCCTCCTTTTTGAGCGCATCGAACAATTCCTTCTCGTCAATTTTTATGATCATGTACCAGGGTGTATCCGGAACGGGTTCAACAAGTGCAATCACTTTTTCGCCCCGGTAATCGAGTCCGCGAAAAAAGCCCCTAAAGCCCAATGCAGCTTGAACTGCAGGTACTTCCAACCTTGTTTTGCTGATGCGCATTGTAAGTGGAGCGGCCTCGTTGTGCAGCAATTTGTTTAAAAACAAAACCTCATCACCATCGTCTTTAACAATCAACGATTCCCCTGTTTTGGTCGGCATGGGCCACGAAACAACCAGTGGGTACAAATAATCGTCCGGGTTGATACGCAACAAGGCAAAACCGACAATATCCCCGGAATTATCCATCACTGCTTTCGAAATTTCGAAATGAACGGCCTGGTGCATATCGCAATAAAACAAATCAAATTTCACCAGTTTATCATTTTCAGTCTTATTCTCGAGCAGGCTCATACTGTGCTGTTCAGCATAACTACCGATCTTGTCATTATCGGTCGAGAATAATATTTCCCCATCAACCGCCAGAAATTGGATTTCTTCGTAATTATGTGCCCGTTGCATGACATCGAATATGTAGCCCAGGATTTTTTGGCTTTCGGCAGTATTTTCGATTTTTCCATCACTTAAAATGACACGTGAAGTTGCAACTGAAAGGGTTGTAACATCAGAAATGCGGTCATTAATCCACTCATTGATTTCGCTGATTTTCAGGTCTGCTATCCCGAAAAATTCCTTTTCGTTATCCTGCTTGAGTTTGGTTACCTGGTTTTCATATATCAAGTACGCTGTGGCTGCAATGAAAATACCAGCTATAAGGCCAATCAGGATTATTCTCCATTTGGTGAGTTTGAAATTCAATTGCCGTTTATTCATAATGCCTCCTTTTAAAAAAAAATAGCAATTACACGATGTCAGGCAGTTATACGAGTCTTCTGATCTAACCAGCAGAACTAATTGATCAGGGGTAGTTGGGCTGTTTGCAACCAAAAATCGAGCGTCTCAAACAACATAGATTGATATTTTAGCTCTTCGTCCGGAATTATCAAACAATAATTAGCCAGCGCATCATAATCATATTCAATACTTTTGATGTTGTTCTCTTCTATTAAAAATCCTAAGGGAACGTTTCTTGTAACAGCAGAATACTTAAGTGATTGAACTACTTTGACACAAAAATCTAAATTGTTATCTGCTTGAAAAAAAATGAATCCAAATGTTGAACTCTTGGCTTCTTTTCTGAAATAATTCTGGATGTTATCGATTTGAAAGTCTGTGGTAAAAATATGGGATATTTTCTTGTTGTAGGGTTTTGCCTGATAAGCATTTAACAGCTGTAACATTTTTTTGTCCTGACCAACACAAACAAGATCTAACAAAAGTCCAAAATCTGATTTTCCCATGGTTTGGTTCCAAAATTGGTTTGGTTCGATTAACAACCGTACAATGATGTCGTTAATTCCCGCAATCAACAAATGTACATTATTTTATTTACGAAAACAATTGAAAAAAAACGTAAAAGACTAAAAACCACAAAACATTGAAAAAAATACATTTGACATTTAATAATTTTTTGTAATTTTGCCCACTCAAATGGGGAATTAGCTCAGTTGGCTAGAGCGTTTGACTGGCAGTCAAAAGGTCATCGGTTCGATTCCGTTATTCTCCACAAATGGCTGCTTCAGAAACGAAGCAGCTTTTTTGTTATGGAACAGTTTTATGTTTATGTAATTGTTTCTGAACTGGATGGCAGGTACTATTACGGACAAACCAATTCGATACAGAATAGATTGTGCCATCATAACAACGGCTATTCTAGATTTACTAAACCCTTCAGGCCATGGCGATTGTTGGCATTTGCACAGATCGGTTCAAGAGCTGAGGCAGTTGCTTTGGAGAAAAAACTCAAAAACATCAAAAGTCGTGAGCGGGTTGTTGAGTTTCTTGCTAAGCATCATTTTCAAAAGGTCATCGGTCCCGAAAAATCATGAATCTCCGATTCATCGATTTTTCGATGATGCTCGACTTTCATACGGAAATGATTTCATTTCCGTTGAAAGG
>DINQ01000012.1 GCA_002426795.1 Bacteroidales bacterium UBA5536 | reverse complement strand
TTGGGTTATGAGCCCAACGAGCTGCCTCTGCTCCACCCCGCAATGTAACCAATTACGCTATCAGAAACTAAATCCCGTTCGTAAATGGGAGTGCAAAGATAAATTTTGTTTCTTTGCAAATCAAGTTTTTCAGAAAATATTTTTATACAATGACACATAAAGCGGGCTATGTCAACATCATAGGAAATCCAAACGTTGGTAAGTCCACGTTGATGAATGCCCTTGTTGGCGAAAAACTGTCGATTATCACCTCCAAAGCGCAGACGACAAGGCACAGAATTCTCGGAATCGTGAACGACGACGAATGCCAGATCGTGTTTTCTGATACGCCAGGCATCATCAACAAACCGGCCTACAAAATGCATGAGGTGATGAACCAGTTCATCAACACCGCCATGATCGATGCCGATCTCATCCTTTATGTGGTCGACATCACCGACAAGCAGCCACAGGAAGAAACCATTGCCAAAATCAAGGAATCGACACTCCCTGTTTTCGTGCTGATCAATAAAATTGACCTTTCTGACCAGGCCACCGTTGAACAACAAGTGGCTTTTTACCAAACACAGCTACCCGATGCTCAGGTAATTCCTGTTTCGGCACTCGTCAAATTCAACATGGAGTCGGTGATGCAGCAAATCAAGGATCAACTGCCCGAGTCGCCACCCTATTTTCCCAAAGACGAACTCACCGACAAATCGATGCGGTTCTTTATTGCGGAGATCATCCGCGAGAAAATCCTGCTCAACTACAAACAGGAAATTCCCTATGCCGTTGAAGTGGCTGTTGAGTCGTACGAAGAAAGCGCCAAAATGATCCGCATCAATGCCACCATTTTTGCCTCGCGCGAATCGCAAAAAATCATCCTGATCGGTAAAGGTGGTACCTCCATCAAAAAAACAGGCACCATGGCCCGCGTGGATATCGAAGCCTTTGTGGGCAAAAAAGTATTTCTGGATCTGAGCGTCAAAGTGAACAAAGACTGGCGCGATAACGAGCTTATGCTCAAACGTTTCGGTTACGAAGCGTAACAAATTAAATCAAACTATTTATGGCAAACATCGTTGCAATTGTGGGCAGGCCCAATGTCGGAAAATCAACCTTCTTTAACAGAATGGTGCAGGCCCGGCAGGCCATCGTTGAAGAAACCAGTGGCGTGACGCGCGACCGACACTACGGAAAAAGCGATTGGAACGGCAAACAGTTTACCCTGATCGATACAGGCGGATATGTGATTGGCTCGGACGATATTTTTGAAGAAGAAATCCGCAAGCAGGTGGCTTTGGCCATCGACGAAGCCGATGTCATTGTTTTTGTGGTCGACGCCCGCGAAGGCATGCATGTGCTAGATCAGGATGTGGCCAATATGCTCCGTCAGTCAAAAAAGAATGTTTTGCTTGTAGCCAATAAAGTCGACAACCCCGAACGCATCGCTGATACACACGAGTTCTACGCACTGGGCCTGGGCGAAGTATTCCCCATCTCGGGCATGAATGGTAGTGGCACAGGCGAATTGCTCGACGAGCTGGTAAAACTCCTGCCCGAAGACACAACCGACCTGGATGATACTTTGCCGAAGTTTGCCGTTGTTGGCCGGCCCAATGTGGGAAAGTCATCCATCATCAACGCCTTTCTGGGCATCGACCGAAACATCGTAACACCCATTGCCGGGACCACCCGCGACAGCATCCACACGCGTTACAATGCCTTTGGCATGGACTTTATGCTGGTAGATACAGCCGGCTTGCGCAAAAAAGGCAAGGTGTACGAAAACATAGAGTTCTATTCGGTACTGCGGTCGATCCGGTCCATCGAAGAAAGTGATGTGGTGATGCTGCTCATCGATGCCCAGACCGGCATCGAAGCGCAAGACCTGAACATCCTGCGCCTGGCCGAGAAAAACCGCAAAGGGCTGGTGATGGTCGTCAACAAGTGGGACCTTGTAGAGAAAGACTCCAATACCCACGTTGAATATGAGAGAGAACTTAAAAGCCGTACCGCTCCATTTACGGATTTTCCGGTGATTTTTACCTCGGCCATCAACAAACAACGCATTTTTAAGGTGCTCGAAAAAGCACATGAGGTGTTTGAAAACAAAAGCCGTAAAATCAGCACTTCTCAACTCAACGAGGTGCTGCTGCCCATCATCCAGGCTTTTCCGCCTCCGGCAGCATCACGTGGTCGCTACATCAAAATCAAATACATCACTCAGCTTAAAAATGCCTCGCCGCACTTTGTCTTCTTTTGCAACTTCCCGGCAGAAGTAAAAGAACCCTACAAACGTTTTCTCGAAAACAAACTGCGCGAACAGTTCAATTTCTCAGGCGTACCTATTCAATTGTATTTCAGGCAAAAATGAGTGATTCGGTTCGCATCGACAAATGGCTTTGGGCGGCACGCCTTTACAAAACACGCGCCATTGCCGTGGAAGCTTGCAAGGGCGGTAAGGTGAAGATTGACATGCAAAACGTAAAGCCATCACGCGAGGTAAAACAGGGCGAACACATCACCGTGCAGCAGGAGCAACTGCACAAAACTGTTGAAGTGCTTAGCCTGATCAAAAACAGGGTTTCGGCCAAACAAGTCGACGAGGTGTATATCGATCGCACCCCGGCAGAGGAATACGAACGGATCGAACTGATGCGACAGTTTAAAACAGAATACCGTGATCGGGGTGCCGGCCGTCCGACCAAAAAAGACAGAAGAATCATCGATAAGCTTAAAACAGACTAAACGCCTATTATTATGAAAAGAAACATTGTTTTTTCATTAGTTGCCATTGGCGCCATGTTGCTGATAAACAGCAGTTGCCAGCAGCGCATGCAAAAACTCAGCATGCCAAAAGAGGGACTGACCTTTGCTTTTTACAATGTAGAGAACCTCTTCGACACCATCAATGACCCAAGCATCAACGATGAAGAATTTCTGCCCGATGGCAAGAACAACTGGGACACAAAAAAATACAACCACAAGCTGGCACAGATGGCCAGGGTAATTGCCGCCATGGATACTTTGTCGTACCCCGACATGCTTGGATTGGCCGAAGTGGAAAACAAAAAGGTTCTGGAAGACCTGGTGAAACAACCAGCCATCAAGGCAGCCAATTACCAGATCATCCACCTCGCTGATAACGATCCGCGTGGCATCGAGGTAGCCATGCTGTATCGCAGTGAATTCTTCAAACCTGCCTCCATCAAAGCCATGCAAATCGTGAGCGACACCATTACTGCACCCCTGCGCCACATCCTGTATGTGAAAGGAACTGTGGCTACAGGTGATACCCTGCATTTGTTTGTCAACCATTGGGCATCGCGTTATGGAGGCGAAGAAGCCACCAAAGGACGCCGCTGGACCTCAGGCCTCACCATACGCCACCTTGCCGACTCACTTTTTGCCATCAACCCCAACTCCAACATCCTCATTGCCGGCGACCTGAACGATAACCCCACCGACCCCAGTCTGGTCGAATTTATGCAAGCCAAAAACCCGGCAGAGGGCATACAGGCTGCCGGGCTGTATAACCTGTCTCTGAAACCATATAGCAAAGGAGAAGGCACTTTGTATTACAAAGGGTGGGATTTGTTTGATCAGGTAATCGCTTCATCTAACCTGCTGAAACCTGCCAAAGGCCAGCTTCAGGTCAGCGACCTCATCATCATCAGCCGCCCCTGGATGCTTTTCCAACCGAAAGAAGGAGATGCGCGCCCCAACCGGACTCTTTCTGGTTCACGTTATTTTGGCGGATACAGCGATCACCTACCGGTGATGGTTCGGCTTACAGAAAACAAATAAAGTCTATTCTGATGGCAATTCTGCCTCATTAAGCAGATTGCCGGATTCGTCCCAGTATTTCCATTTACCCACACGCTTGCCGTGCTTGTAGTGGCCTTCAATTTGTTTTTGACCATTGGGGAAATAAACCGTCCCGACGCCTTCGCGTTGGCCAGCCACAAAACTGCCCTCGCTCCACAACGAGCCGTCGTCATGCCACGACTTCCAAATGCCGTCGCGTTTGTTGTTGAGGTAGCGGCCTTCCAGACTTTTGGTGCCATTGGGATGGTATTGCGTTTCTTTGAACAAGATTCGGCCACCATTATTGGTGTCGAAATAACGCACAATTTTCGGGTTCCCGTTATCCCAGATATCCAGAATTTCGGTTTCTACTTCTGTAGGCTCGTCGCTTGTCGGATGTGAACACGCAGCCATTAATAGCAACATCATGATCAGTAAAACAGGATTCCTCATGGGTAAAAAACAATTTTATCTATTGAATGTCAGGCGCATTCCCTGACCCCTCTGGTGAAACTCCCCTTGTTCGTAAACCAAAGAGCCATTTATAAAAGTATGGGTCACCTTGTGCTGCAGATGCTCCCCATCAAGCGGTGTCCAGCCGCATTTGTAATAAACATCCTGGTTACGGACGAGATAGGGAGCAACAGCTTCCACCAAAACCAGATCGGCAAAATAGCCTTCGCGGATGAATCCCCTGTCCTGCACCTGAAAGGCAATGGCCGGATGATGCGCCAGTTTCTGCACCACATCTTCCAGACTAAAATCGTTTTGGGCAGCCAGTTGCAACATCCCCGTAAGCAGGTGCTGCACCATCGGGCCACCAGAAGGCGCCATGAAATATGGTCGAGACTTCTCTTCAAAAGTGTGGGGGGCATGGTCAGTTGCCAACACATCAATGCGTCCACTGCGCAATGCCTCCCATAAGGCCAGTCTGTCAGACTCGGATTTGATTGCCGGGTTCCATTTGATAAAGTTGCCTTTGGCGTCGTAAGCCGTGTTGTTGAACCACAGGTGGTGCAGACAAACTTCCGCAGTGATGCGTTTCTGAGCCAAAGGAATATCATTGCGAAAAAGCTGCATTTCGCGGGCCGTAGAGAGGTGCAACACATGCAGGCGCGTGTTGTATTTGGCAGCCAGTTCAACAGCCTGTGAGGAGGATTTGAAGCATGCTTCGGCATTCCTGATTTCAGGATGCACACGTGTGGGCGCGCCATTGGGATATTGCTTCAGAAAAGTCTGGTGGTTGTGTTGCACAGTGGGCTCATGCTCACAATGCACAGCTACCAGACATGGCGCCTCAGCAAAAATACCCTCCAGTGTCTTTTGGTCATCAACCAGCATATTGCCCGTACTCGACCCCATGAAAACCTTGATACCACATACTTTGGAAGGATCGGTTTTCACCACCTCCTTTAAGTTGTTGTTGGATGCTCCCATGTAAAAGGAATAATTGGTCCAGGATTTTTCCTGCCCGATCGCATATTTTTCTTCGAGCAATTCCTGGGTAAGTGTATTGGGGATGGTATTGGGCATCTCCATAAAACTGGTGATACCCCCTGCCACGGCGGCTTTGCTTTCTGTTTCTATTTCAGCTTTATAGGTGAGCCCGGGTTCGCGAAAATGCACCTGGTCATCGATTACGCCAGGCAACAAATATTTCCCTTTCGCATCGATGAGCTGGTAGTGTTCAAAAACCGCATCTACTGGTTGACCTTCTGTGATGATCTTTTCGATGCGGCCATTTGAGACAGCAACACTTCCGGCGAAGGTCTTTCCTTCGTTGACGATATTTGCATTGCGAATCAGAAAGCGGTTACTCATCATCCAAGTATTTAAGTAAGGGCTGTTTTGGCAGGCTTGATTTTGCCGGTGATGCCACGCAGGCGCAGGCTGATCACACCCAATATCGCTTCTTTAAAAATTCGGGTGTTCATTTTGGAAGTTCCTTCGGTGCGGTCGGTGAAGATGATCGGCACCTCTTTGATGGTGAATCCCAATCGCCAGGCCGTGTATTTCATTTCAATCTGGAAAGCATATCCCACAAACTTAATCCTGCCTAAATGGATTGTTTCAAGCACTTTGCGTCGGTAGCAGACAAAGCCGGCAGTGGTATCGCGCACCTTGAGTCGCGTGACAAAACGCACGTACGATGAGGCGTAATACGACATCAACACGCGACCCATTGGCCAGTTGACAACGTTTACCCCGGTGATATATCTTGAACCGACGGCTACATCAGCGCCTTCGTCGGCACAGGCATGATACAGACGAACCAGATCGGCCGGATTGTGCGAAAAATCGGCATCCATCTCAAAAATATACTGGTAATCGCGTTTCAATGCCCACCTGAAGCCATGTATATAGGCCGTTCCAAGGCCTAGCTTTCCTTTGCGCTCTTCAATAAAAAGCTGCTCCGGAAACTCCTTCATCAGTGTTTTGACAATATCGCCTGTGCCATCGGGACTGCTGTCTTCGATAATGAGCACATGAAAGGCTTTTTCAAGATCGAAAACAGTTCGAATGATGCGTTCGATATTCTCTTTCTCGTTGTAGGTAGGGATGATCACGAGGCTGTCAGACATAAGGCAAACCCGGTATAATTTGTTATGAAACTATTTTCTTCGACAAAGGTGCGAAAAATGTCTTTATCTGTGATGAAAAAGACAAAATCCGCACCTTTAAGTATGCAATCAACGACATCTTCTGTTCATCAAGAACCTCAGGATGACGACTTGTAAGTTAGCTTTCAGCTTAGTAAACAACCAGTCTGTTGGCCGAAATTCCCTGCTGATCTTTCAGTACAACCAGGTAAATGCCTGACTGAATACCGAGTCCATCCAGATTGAGGTACAGGTCTTTTTCGTTGCCTGAAAGTCCGGCCATGTATACCATTTTACCCTGCATATCAGTAATGGTCAGCGTGGCCTGTCCATTGTTTGTCAGCGATAGCGGAATGTGAACAGTAGATGTTGCCGGATTGGGTAGTACTTTGAGTGTACCAATTGCAGACAGTTCATTCACACCACTGTTGTTCACAATGGTGAAGTAGGCCTTGGCAGTACTGTAAAGTGTTGCATCAGCCTGATAAGCAATTTTATAAACGACTGAATCTTCACCATAAAATCCGGTCTCAGGCTGGTAGCTGATGACATTGGGATTGGCAAACGGGATATAGGCTGTGCCATGTGTAGCACTGCTTTCGATGCTGAGGGTAACGGGTGCCTGAATTTCATCATTATCCAAAACAGCCACTGTCAGCAGTTCGTCGATCACGCCAATGGCGTTGTCAGCAACAGCCACAGGAGGAGTATTCAGGTCGAACAAAACACCCTGATTATCCACAAAGCGTTTTACAAATTCCTGGTAATAAATATTGGCAATGGTAGCATCGTGAATCACGAGTGTATTCTCGTCGTTTTCGTTGTCGGCAGCCGCACTCCAGTTGTGCGAACCTGTCCACAAAATCGGGTCTGCAGCAGGTGCTCCCTGATCGACAATCATGTATTTGTGGTGAAGGATTCCGCTCGATACATTGTCGAAAGTGAAGTGTGTTGAAAGCGCTTCGGTCAGGGTGGAATTCACTGTTGTGTTGTTTCCGCCTTCACTGTTGGTGATTACATTGGCCGCAATACCTGCTCCGGCGCGTTCCGCAATGGCATTGCCCATTTCGATGCGGGTGATCAACATGGTGGCAATGCTCAGGTCGTGATCAGCTGAGTTGATGGTTTCGACAATCCTTGCATTAACGCCATCAGTGGGACTAAAATACGATTCTACGTACTTGCCATTGATACGGAACGCATGTGGGGTATTGTTTTTCTTTTGCGCACCAAATTTTGCATTTGCTGCATTGGGGGTATCGCCATGAGACCCCCACATTTCCTCAAACTCAATCTGATAGGTACGGGCCAGACTTTGATCCTGCACAATGATGACGTTGTTGGCATCGAGGTTTACCTGATCATCGGTGAGGTTGGTCGATCCGGTCCAAACGATCGGGTCATTGGCATCGGCTGATTCGGCATCAAAAACGATGAATTTGTTGTGCATGATGCCAGGACGTTGTGAACTGTTAGGTCCGATCAGCACATGAACTGCTGAACCTGCCAGCTCATCAATACCCAGGTTAGCCGTTGTTCCACATCCGATCACACGCACACGCACACCCCTGTTGGCAGCAGCCTTCAAAGCATTGCTCACATTGCTGATGCCGTTGTTGTTGAAGTTGTACATCGTGAAATCGATGGTGTATTTCGCACGGTTGATGTAATTGATGAGGGTATCATCAATCAAATCGTGCAGATAAATGGCATCCACACCGTTTGAATAGTCATGATTGACCTGAGTATTAAAGTAAACCTTGATATCTCCTGTTGAATTGGAAATGGTTGCGAAAGGAATTTCTGATGAGAAAGCGGTGTCGCTGCCGTTCACTGAAAAGGCTTTCACCCAAACGATTTCGCCCGGATTGAGCCCGGTTAGCTCCACGCTGTGAGTTGTAGAAGAACCTGGGAACGAGACATGGTTGTCGTAAACACCGGCTTCTGTTTCGCCGTAAAACATTTCGGTTGTCCCGGCGATATTGGTTTCCCAGCTGAAATCGAGTGTGGTTTGTGTAAAGTCAGGATTATCGAGCGAACCTGTCAGATAGATCGAACTGGGGATATAGATATCGTTCAGGTCGCGTGGCAGCAGCTGGTAGCCGGCATTCGGATCGTTATAATCGAATTGCGAACAGAGAGCTGTAAGGTGCACAGGTCCACTGGGTACTGTAGTACCAACAAAATCTTGTCCGTTTTTGATGTACACATAGCCTATTTCACCATTGGATGAAAAGGTGTATTTCTTGTTTCCGGTAAAGGTTTGACCGGCATCGTAGAACAGTACATCATTGATTTGAATCAGACGGCCTTCATACGCTTCTTCGATCTGATTGGGCGTAAGCAACAGCGGTTCGGGAAGTGGGTTTCCGGTTGAGTTAACAACAACGCTGGTAAGCGGGTCGAGTTCGAGCAACTGGTTGTAAATCTTCAAAGTACCGGTCACAGTAATTGAATCGCCACGGTTTACCGGATTTGTCAGTGAGCCATAAGCTGCAATACCAGCTGTTCCGTCTTCAAAATAGCGGATAATCCCCATTTCGGAACCATTGGTAGCGATACCTTTTACCGTAACAACTGAGCCAACAGGCATTTGACGGGCTTCGAGAATGGTGTTTTGTGCGTTTGTGAATGTTGCTGTGACCAACAAGGCCAACACAGCAAAAAAGACTTTTTTCATAGTATTTTAGTTAATCGTGATTTTTAAAGAAGCATTTATTTGTCGTGGCGTACCCATAAATACACTGGCCGAACGTGCATCGAAAGTGTTGAAAGGTCGCTGAATATACGTATCGTTGTTTCTGGCATCGGAAATGTAAGTTGTATTCAGTAAATTCAACACATTTACCCTGAAGGTAAAGCCAAATTTATCGAGACCAGATATTTTGAAGCGGTAACCGGCATGTAGATCCAACAAGGTATAGGAAGGAATTTTCCATGAATCGACAGGGTTGCCAAACTCATCCGTCGATTCCTCCGGATTGAAGTCTGCATAATACCGATCGAAAAAAGTGGCCCCACCCTCCACATACAATCCTCTGATAGGCTCATAGCGAAGACTCGCTCCCAATTGGGTTTGCGCGGCATCGCCCACATGGATACCGGTGGCATCGAAGCTGATGACGTTGGCTGGCAAATTATTATCGGTAAAGTACATCTGCAGGTTATTGATCTTTTTGTCCCACACCCAGTTGCCTAAACTAACCAGCCCCTGGAACTCCAGATTGCGTCTGATTTTATAGATGAAATCAAGCTCAACACCGGTGTGCAACGCATCCATGCCAGGAATATCGCCATAGGTATAACCCTCGTTCCCCGAAACAGGATCTTCATATTTGCTGCGCACCTGATTGGTAGGCTTGTTTTGCCATTGGGTAAAATAGGCATTCAGATTGGCTGTAAACAGACTGCTCGAATAGGTATAGCCAAGTTCGAGTGCTTTTACCTTCTCGTTTTTGGTGATTGAATCGGGCAGGAAATTGGCCGTAAATCCTTTGAAATAGTATTTGAAGTCGCGCGTTTTTGACAAATACCCCAAATTGATGAACACATTGCTGTGTTCGTCGAGGTTGTAGTTGGCACCTGTTTTAAAGGTAAAGCCCTGTTTGTATTTCCAGTCTGACTCCAGATTGCCGAAATAGTCTTTTTTCTTGTAGCCGCTGGCCGAAGTAGTGAGGTTGACGAAAGTGCTGATTTTACCAACTTTGTATTCCAGTTGCGTGAAAACACCTGCCCATCTCACCAAACCATCGTCATAATAATATACTTTGTCCCCCACTTTTTTAACGGCCAGCTGTGGGTTGGCTTCGTAATCGTTGCGGTCATCAAAACGGTCTATGGCGTAATCGCCACCCATCAAATCGACAATTTCACTGTAATGTTCTGCCTTGTATGAGCGCAAGTCGACACCACCCGACAGGTTAAGCTCCTCATTCAGCTGGTAACTAAATGATGAAAGCAATCCATACCAATGGTGGTTATTGTTGTTCTGCACCAGATAGTTGTTGGAATAATACAGCTTATCGCTGTAGGTGGGGTTGATAGGATAAACCAGTCCAAAGCCTGAGTTGGTAGGTTTGGAGTTTTGGTCATATATACTTTGCCAGTTGATCTGGCCAATTTCGTCGGGTCTGAAGCGTTCGGGGTTACTTTCGACCATGTCAGCAGTAATCAGATTGGTGTTTTTCAAACTGTTGCGGGGCTGCATTCCACCACCAGTACCAATCGACAAATACATGGTGTTGGTAATCAACATCCTGTCATTTACAGTCCAGACATCGCGCAAGCTAAACTGCGGTTTGAAATAGGTATTCACCATTTCATTCTGCACCTCACGTTTGGCATCGGGATTGATGATACGGGCCGAAAAATCTGCATTCCATTGCTCAGCATCTCTCCTGAGAAATCCCCAATGCTGGTTGTAATCAATGCCCATGTTGTTGATAGTCGGGAAATCAGCTGACGACACACCCTGCTCTTTGGCATAGGTGGTATCGTAATCTGCGATGGATCTTTTATAACTTCGCTGCTTGTGCGTTTGCGGAGCGCCAAAACCCGTAAGGCTAGTGATGTGGTTTCCCCAGCGCTTGTCGATCTTGGCATAAAAGAACCAGGCATCTACATTGGTGTTTTCTACCCAGCCATTGCCTTGCTTGTAGGCCCCGGCCAAAGTTACACCCCAACCATTTTTCAGCTTACCTGAAGTAAAGCCAAAGCTGGTCGTACTTTTTCCCTGCTGGTCGATATTTTGTTCCAGGCTCATCGAGCGCTTGCTTTCGATGCCTTTGGTGATGATGTTCATGGTGCCGCCTACTGATGGCAAAGCCAGTTTAGACGCTCCCAATCCACGCTGCACCTGAATGCTTCTGGTAACGGCATCCAAACCAAACCAGTTTGACCAGTAAACCCAGCCATTTTCCATGTCATTAACCGGAATACCATCAAGCATCACGGCAACGTTTCGCTGACTGAATCCCCTGATGGTGATGCGGGCATCGCCGTCGCTACCACCCTGCTGTGTAGCATAAACACCGGGGGTTTTATTGAGAAGCATGGGAATGTCTTGTCCGGCCAGTCGTTCTTCAATCTTTCCGGGCAAAATTGTCGTAAATGCCACGGGCGTTTCGCGCGAACGAGCAACGTCGCTTACCACTGAAACCTCATCAAGGACAATGGTCTCCAGATTAAAAACAAGGTTTACAGGCGAGGAGCCAACAACAATATCCTGACTGACAGTGTTGTAGCCAACGTACGACACTTCAAGTGTGTATTTTCCGGGATCGAGCATCATGCTGAATTTTCCGTCGATATCTGTTGGTGCTCCCTGAAGTGTGCCTTTGATAAGCACATTGGCCCCGATGATGGTTTCTCCCAGGAACTGATCCTTTACAACTCCGCTGACCTGCTGCTTTTGTGCCTGAACGACCAAGGTTCCGAAAATGAAAAGAACGATTGTGAGTAGCTTGTATTTCATTTGCAAATGATTTTAATGTCAATTATCACTCCCCAAAAGCATATGGGGATCCATCAGTTTTCCTGTTCTGTATGATAAGAATATCTTGATGGACATTTCATGGTGTTTTTTCTCCTGATTCATCAAAAACAAAAGGCAAGCCTGTAATCAAAGTGATGATCAGGCTGCCTTTTATAATGGGTTCAATACTTTTTGAAAAAACTATTCAATAATAATCTTCTGTGTGATTGCGCTATTATTGGTAAACTTAACTTTAACGAGGTAAAGACCTGTTTTTAAGTCACCAAATTGAACGTTTTCAGTTTTAGAAGCCACTTCGAAATCAGCTGAGAAAACCACTTTTCCTGTGATACTGAAAATCTGAACAGATTTCATCTGTTTGTCGGCACGCAAGGTAAATTTCTGGTTCACAATTGGGTTTGGATAGATATCCAAACTGCCCGAAGCGCTGTTTTCGTTGACTGAGGTATAGTTTGGGTCGGCCACGCAGGCGTGGGTTCCGAGGTTGTCCCAGATATCTTTGTATGAATAGAATCCTGTTTCAGGATCGAGTTTGGCCGGAACAGTGTCCCATTCCATATTCACTACAAAGGGGTTAGGGTTAATTACAACGCCCCTGACCACATTTGGTTTTCTGATGAGTGAGTGATCCGAAGTCCATGACATCCAGAAAGGACCGTAAGTGGTTCCATCGGTAGCATTTTTTTGTACGATGTAGTTGATCACTTTACCAGTAACAGGGTTTCCGTTCGAGTCGTTGTAGGTGAGTGTTGAATCCTGTACATATGACCAGCCGGTTTCAGCTGAAATGAGGTTACCCATTCCAATTTGACCAATAAGGTCAACAGAAGTCACGTTCGACAGGTCAGCATTTGGAGCTTCACCATTGGGTGTCTTGATCAGGGCAATGGCATCGTTTCCGTTCATGTACATGGGAGCCGGATAATCATGATCGAGCTGATCGGCCAAAGCCTGCATTTCGGGGCTGCAAGCCGGTGATGAAGCAGTACTGGTGGTTTGACCGTTTACGAGTACATGGGTCTTATAAGGTTCAAGGGTTCCGGTTAACTGGGTTACACCACCTTCAGTAAACACGCTGCTGCCATTGCTAAAACGCACAACGTAATAGCTGCTCAGGTCGATGGCTTGATTTGTTGGATTGTAAATTTCAACTCCTTTGTTGTTTCCGCTTCCTTCAACATATTCGGAGAAAAATAAATCGGTCGGAGCCTGTGCAAATGTCATCAGACCCATGGCGACAAGTGAAATTGAGAGTAAAAGATTTTTCATAAGCTTAAATTATTTTTACGGATTCTATAGAATACAATTTTAGTGCAAAGTTACAATAAAAGTAAAGGATTGGACAATTATTTTTAGGTTAAAACTAGACATCCATGTGGGAAGCAACAAGTTGAGGATGTTTCATGAATACGGCGATGGTATTGGGATTTTTGATCGAATTTTGACTTTTTATCAGTTCAATTTCAAACTTCTCCCCATGCAAATATTACAAATCATGATTGATATTTCCCAAAGGCAAAAATCAGTCTTGTTTCGTCTTACTTTGATCTACCTCAGTGAAATAACAACCGAATAATCTGTAACTTACAAGCATCGGAAGTCTAAGTCATAAAATAGCAAATCCCGGAAAAATCTTTCGATTTAACCGGGAATATGGTCGTTTTAGTAAGTTGGCAGTAGTCGGAAGCCCGGGCTTCGTTAGAGCTTCATTCCAATATAGGTAAGAAATTCTTCCTTCGTTTTTTCGTTTTTGAATGCACCGCTATATTCGGCTGTTACGGTAGTGCTACCATCATCCTGTATGCCTCGTGAAGCTACGCACATGTGGTGAGCTTCGATCACGAGCGCTACATCTTCTGTTTTGAGCACCTTTTTCAGTTCATCCACAATCTGCACAGTGAGTCTTTCCTGCACCTGAGGGCGACGTGAATAATAATCTACTATGCGGTTCAATTTCGAGAGACCTATCACTGTGCCACTCGAGATGTACGCAATGTGTGCCTTACCAAAAATTGGCAGAAAGTGGTGCTCGCAAGTAGATTGCACCTTGATGTTTTTTTCGACCAGCATTTGTCCGTAGCGGAATTTGTTATCGAAAACTGACATGCGTGGTTTGTTTTCAGGATTGAGTCCATGAAAGATTTCCTGCACGAACATCTTGGCTACGCGGTGTGGCGTACCTTTCAGGCTGTCGTCGGTCAGGTCGAGCCCAAGGGTATTCATGATTTGCTCAAAATGCTCTTCGATCACAAGCATTTTCTCCTCTTCGCTCATGCGAAAGGCATCTTCTCTTAGTGGTGTATTCAGGTTGGCTGAGCCATGATCATCTCCAATCAGTTCTGCTTCTTCCCATGCGGCATGGTGTCCGTTTCCGTTTGTCTTTCCGTTTAGGTTAAAAACCTTCATATTGTCGGCCTGAAGCAATGTTCCATTTATTTTCATGAGTGTGTATGTTTGTGTTAACTCATGCAATAAACAGTTGATATTCGTTTTTTGTTTAATCATTATATAAATAAATTAAACAAAAATTGCTGACGCACGTTGAATAACGCACCTATCTTACCGTAAATCAATGATAAGCAGGAATAAAATTAATTTTCGAAAGCTGCGATTTCTTTGATGGTTTCGAGCGCCTTGAGGACTGTAGGCACGTTGACGATTTGCAAAATCAACTTGCTTGAAGTTTCCTTGAGGCGACAGCGTTTGGGGTTGTTTTGCGCAAATCGGAGGATATTCATGAAATGTGCCGACTGGAAATATGCAGATTCCTGGTCGCTCACAAAGTAAGCCGTAAGCATCTTATTGCGAAGCACAATCTTCTCAAATCCCAGCTTTGCGCCCAACCAACGCAGGCGCACGGTATTGAGCAGGTCGTTTGCCTGCCGGGGCACTGGTCCAAAACGGTCGATCAGTTTTTCCACGAACTGATCGATTCCTTCTTCGGTCTGGATGTTGTCGAGTTCGGTATACAAACTGATGCGTTCCTTGGACGAGTCGATATACTCAGCAGGCAACAGAATCTCCAGGTCTGACTCGATCACACATTCGCGCACGAAAGTCTTCTGCTCGGCCTGCGGGAAAATGTCTTTAAACTCCGTTTCTTTGAGTTCGAGGATGGCCTCGTCGAGGATTTTGTGGAAGGTTTCAAAACCTATGTCGTTGATAAAACCACTTTGTTCGCCGCCCAACAGATTGCCTGCACCACGGATATCGAGGTCGCGCAGGGCGATGTTGAACCCACTGCCGAGGTCGGCGAATTCTTCGAGCGCACGCAGGCGTTTTTGTGCCTCGCTGGTCAGACTGGCCAATGGAGGCGCCAACAAATAACAAAATGCTTTTTTGTTTGTCCGCCCTACCCTGCCGCGCAGCTGGTGCAAATCGCTCAGTCCGTAATGGTGTGCATCGTTGATGATAATGGTATTGGCATTGCTGATGTCCAAACCCGATTCGATAATGGTGGTGGCGAGCAGCACGTCGTATTGTCCTTCGATAAAACCGAGCATCACCTTCTCGAGCTGATGGCCTTCGAGCTGCCCATGCGCCACACCAATACTCAGGCCGGGCACAAAACGCAACAGCATATCGCGTACATCAAGAATATTCTGCACACGGTTGTGCACAAAAAACACCTGCCCGTTGCGCGCCAGCTCATACTGAATGGCATCTCGGATCACAGTCTCGTCAAACGAACGTATTTCCGTTTGAACCGGGTATCTGTTTTGTGGTGGTGTGTTGATGATACTCAGGTCGCGTGCACCCATCATCGAAAACTGTAGTGTACGTGGAATAGGCGTTGCCGTTAGGGTAAGTGTGTCGACATTGGCCTTGATCTGTTTGAGTTTTTCCTTGGCCGACACCCCAAACTTCTGCTCTTCGTCCACAATCAACAGGCCCAGATCCTTAAACTCGACATCCTTGCTGATCAGGCGATGGGTTCCAATCAGGATATCTACCTGTCCCTTTTTCAGTTTTTCGAGGGTTTCCTTCTGCTGGGCAGCTGATTTAAACCGGTTCAAATAATCGATTTCAACCGGAAAGCCGCTCAATCGCTCGCTGAATGTCTTGAAGTGCTGCAATGCCAAAATGGTTGTTGGCACCAGTACTGCCACCTGTTTTGAATCGGTGGCCGCCTTAAATGCTGCCCTGATAGCAATTTCTGTCTTGCCAAAACCCACATCGCCACACACCAGCCGATCCATGGGCGAAGCCGATTCCATATCGTTTTTTACATCCACCGTAGCCTTGAGCTGGTCTGGTGTGTCCTCATAGATAAAGGAGGCTTCCAGCTCATTTTGCAGATAGGTGTCAGGTAAAAAACGAAAACCTTCTGCCGCTTTTCGTTCGGCATACAGCCTGATCAGTTCACGGGCAATATCTTTTACCTTGCCTTTGGTCTTGTTTTTGAGTTTGTTCCAAACATTCGAACCCAGCTTGCTGAGTGTTGGCTCTGCCCCGTCCTTGCCAGAATATTTGGCAATGCGGTGCAAAGAATGGATGCTCACATAGAGGATGTCGTCATTTTTGTACAACAACCGGATGGCTTCCTGCCGTTTGCCATTGTTATCAATCATCTCCAGACCATCGAAGCGGCCAATACCATGATCGATGTGCGCCACAAAATCGCCTGGCTTCAAGTCGTATAATTCCTTTATCGTGATGGCTTCCTTGCTCGCAAAACTCTCGCGCAGCCTGAATCGGTGATAGCGTTCAAAAATCTGATGATCGGTATAGCAGGCAATGTTTTGCTGTTCGTCGGTAAATCCACCATGCAAACTGTGGTAAACAGGGATAAATGTGGCCTGCTCATCTTCGGGGATTTTGTGTTGCAGATCACGCAAAATGGTCTCGATGCGCTCGAGCTGTTTGCTGCTCTCCGAAAAAACAAAAGTTTTTTTGCCTTCTTCTTTGTGCTTGCGTAAGTTTTCGAGCAGCAGATCAAAATTCTTGTTGAAGGAAGGTTGCGGATTGGTATGAAAAGCCAGTTCGGCTTCGGCACCCAAAATGGTGGTTCTGCCAAACTCGACTGTCGGTCGTTCCAGTAACAATGCAACCATTTGTTGGCCTTTGGCAAAAAGTTTACCGGGTGCCGATATCGCCTCGTCGGTTTGAAGCTTCTCAAAAGCAGCCACAGCCTTGGTATACTCCAGATTGATTCTTTCTTCGATCGACTGGGCTTCTTCGGCCCAAATCAGGGTATTCTTAGGCAGGTATTGCAATATACTCTCCCGTTCTTCGAGCATCATGCGTTCCTGCATATTGGGCAGCAGGAAAATTTTGTTGAGCACCTGTACAGAACGCTGCGAAACCGGATCGAAGCTGCGGATCGACTCCACCTCATCGCCAAAAAACTCAATACGGTAAGGGTGATCATTCGAAAATGAAAACACATCGACGATTCCTCCACGGATAGAAAACTGTCCTGGCTCCACCACAAAATCAACCCGCTCGAAGTTGTACTCCAGCAGCAGATCAGCCAGAAAATCAAGCGAAATACGCTCGCCTGTCTTGAGCTTAAAGGTGTTTTTCGAAAGGAGCCTGCGTGTAAAAACCTTCTCGCTCAATGCTTCGGGATAACTCACGATGATGGTTTTGCGCTCACTCACCGACAGACGTCCGAGCACCTCTGTTCGCGATAGAATATACGTATTATCAGGCTTTTCGGGCTCGTAGGGTCGTTTGTAGGAAGTGGGATAAAAAAGCACCTGTTTTTTGTTGTAGTCGAAATCGCGTTCTCCCAACAGGTTTTCCAGGTCGTTGTAAAAATAGGCTGCTGTTTCCTTGTCGGCACACACCACCAGATGCTGACCACCCAGTTCGGAAAAAACATGGTTTACAGCAAACGGACGTGCCGATCCAACAAGGTTCGTCAACAGCAGACTCTCTTGCTTTTGCAATCGCTGCAGCAGCTCGTGAAAAAGCCTGTTCTTACCAAATAATACAGATGGATGTGGATTCAAAACCTGAATTTGGCGCAAAATTAATCAAAATCACTTCGTAAATGTCTGCTTCAATATGGCGGATAGGATTCAAGTAAAAAAAATTACTTTTGCCAAAATTTTATTTAGAATGATTCTTCATAACAAAATTGATAAGGAAATATTGAAAACCCAACTGGCCGCTGAGCCATTTCGGCGTATCACCTTGTCCTTTTACAAGTTTATCGAAATTGAAGATCCACAGGCTTTCAGGGATGGATTGTATCTGGCCTTTGAGGCTATGCAGGTTTTTGGCCGCATTTATGTCGCCAAAGAGGGCATCAATGCCCAGATCAGTGTGCCTGAGCATCGTTTTTCTGAACTAGAAAAATACATTCAGGCTGATACGACCATGCATGGAGTGCTGCTCAACCGGGCTATCGAAGATGACGGAAAATCGTTCTACAAACTGAAAATCCTGGTTAAATACAAAATCCTTTCAGATGGCCTCGATAACAGTAGTTTCGACATCTACGACACCGCGCAACATCTTGATGCCGTGTCGTACAACGAAAAACTCAATGCTCCGAATACGGTGGTGATCGACCTGCGCAACCATTATGAGCACGAAGTGGGTCATTTCAAAAATGCCATTCTACCGGATGTTGATACCTACAAAGAGTCTATTCCGGTGATTGTCGACATGCTGCAGGAAAAACAGCCCGAAAACATCATGCTGTATTGCACTGGTGGTATTCGTTGCGAAAAATTTTCGGCTTATCTGCGCAACAAAGGCTTTAAAAATGTTTTTCAGCTCAAAGGTGGCGTTATCAATTATGCACACCAGGTAAAACAACGCCATTTGGAAAGTCATTTCATTGGCAAAAACTTTGTCTTCGACGACCGAATGGGTGAGCGGGTGACTGATGATGTGATTGCCAAATGCCACCAATGCGGCAAGCCAGCCGACACGCACCTAAATTGCGCAAATGATGCCTGCCACCTGCTCTTTATCCAGTGTGAAGAATGTAGCGCACAATACGAAAAATGTTGCTCTGAAGAGTGCCAGCAAACGATTCATCTTCCCGAAAATGTGCAAAAAGAGCTGCGAAAAGGAAAAGTCCACGCCAATGCCCATCACAAGGGAAGGCTTGAACAAATGGCCTGATTGTTTACCTGAATTGAAATCTTTTTTTGCACTAATGTTGTAGTTTTTTGATTAGGCTTCACTTTGGCCTTATCTTTGTAGCACTTTATCCGTCATACGGAGTTCTGATTAACCGCAATCCAAAACCAAAACCATGAAAATAACATCATTCTTACTGAGCCTGGCTGGCTTCCTGTTGGTGGCACAGTCTGTTTTTGCGCAAGACATGATTCTGAAAAGAAACGACGAAATCATCAAATGCAAAGTCAAAGAAATTGGATTGGAAGAAGTAAAATACAGTTTGCCCGATTATCCATCCGATCTGTTGTTTGTGGTTGATAAAGATGCCATTGCAAAAGTTATCTTTGAGGATGGCAAGGAGATGACATTTGAAAAAACAATGACTGACCCCAAAAACTATGTCGATAACAAGAAAAATGCATTTAAGGTTGACTTTCTATCGCCATTGACGGGAAATACCACATTTTCTTACGAACGCAGCCTCAAACCAGGAAGAAGTATTGAAGGCGCTTTGGGTGTTATTGGTCTTGGCATTGATCAAAATGATGAAAATCCTACCGGCGCTTTTGTGCGGTTTGGCTACAAATTTATCAAAGACCCTGATTTTTACCTGCGTGGCATGAGGTATGCCCACCTGCTCAAAGGTAGCTACATCAAGCCAGAAATTGCCGTTGGTTTCCTGAACCGTAATGTTAATTACTATTACGATTATATGGATCCATATGGTTATTATTATGGTGGCGTTAACAAAGAGCGCGAAAGGCTGATGACAGGATCCATCCAACTTACCATGGGCAAACAATGGATTGTCGACAATGCATTTCTGGTCGATTTATACGTGGGTGTAGGCTATGGACTTGCCAGTGGCGACAATGGAGGCGGCTATTATTACAGCTATACCGTCATGGACGAATCGTTTCCGCTCGCCTTTTCATTGGGTATCAAAACCGGATTCTTGTTCAGGTAGCAATAAGATTTCGATCCCTTTTTTTATTCATTTACCAGTTTCACCTGATAATTAGTCTTTTCGAAGAAATCGGCACTGTGCTCACGCATCAATGCTTCGGCACGCTCAACCATTTGCACCGAACCAATAAACAACGGTGAGCGCTGATGAATATGCTCGGGTTGGATATCCAGAATCCGATGAAAACCATCCGATGCTTTGCCACCGGCCTGTTCAGCCAAAAATGCTACAGGCACACACTCGTACATCAACCGCAGTTTCCCTTTTGGATTTTTTAATGTGCCCGGATAGATATAAATGCCTCCACGCAAAAGATTGCGGTGAAAATCGGATACCAGCGAACCGATGTAACGGGTTGTATAGGGCCTGTTAGTCTCCGGATCATCCTCCTGGCAGTACTTGATATATTTCTTGACACCTTCGGCAAACCAGATGTAATTGGCTTCGTTGATGGAATAGATATTGCCTGTATCGGCAATTTTGATGTTTTCGTGCGAGAGCACAAATAGCCCGCAGGTTGGGTCGTAGGTAAAGCCATTCACTCCCTGTCCGGTCGTATACACGAGCATAGTCGATGATCCATAAATGATGTAACCTCCACAAACCAACTCCGTACCGGCCTGCAACACATCTTCCATGGTCACTTTCTTGCCCACCGATTTGCGGCGGTAGATGGCAAAGATGGTTCCGATGGGCACGTTCACTTCAATATTCGAAGAGCCATCCAACGGATCGAGTGCCACGATATATTTGGCGTTTTCGGTGGTTTCGTCATCAAAAATCACAACATCTTCATTCTCCTCCGAAATAATAGCAGCGCATTGTTTGCCGCTTCGCAGGGCTTTGATAAACTCATTATTGGCCATCACATCCAGCTTCTTCTGACTTTCGCCCTGCACATTGACGCTACCTTCGAAACCCAGAATACCAGCCAGGCCAGCCCTGTTTACATCGCGGTTCACAATTTTTGCGGCAATTCCAATGTCATTCAACAAACGGGAAAACTCTCCCGTGGCATATTTCAGGTGTTCCTGTTGTTCCCAGATAAATTCGACAAGCGTTTTCATAGATTGATTGTTTCGGTTTCACTGACCGGTTTTATACCGGTAAATAATTCTCCTTTTGGCTGCAATAGGCAGGCCGATGTGGCTTATAGGCAAATGTATTATTTTTGCCTTGATATTCAATACAAATTCGCCCTCATGCAGAAAGTTTTCAAGTTTGGCGGTGCTTCCATCAAAGATGCGCAGGCTTTTCACAACCTGGCCAACATATTAAAGGCTTTCAAAGGCGAACAACTGATGGTAGTTGTTTCGGCTTTGGGCAAGCAGACCAATGCCCTTGAAGCCGTGCTGGCAGAGGCTAGACAACAGTCGGGTCGTGCAATGGAAAACGTGATACAGCCTGTTGCTGATACGCATATATCGCTTGCGAGAGAGCTTTTCTCCAACGACCAACATCCTGTATTTGATGCTATTAATGATTTATTGAAACAACTCATCAGCCAGCTGCAGCGCACCGATCTATCCTATGATGCTCATTACGATCAAACGGTTAGTTTTGGAGAATTGCTGTCGAGTTGTATGGTTTACCATTTTCTGAATCAGCAAAAAATCTACACACACCTGATCGATGCCCGGTCGCTCATTGCCACCAGCGCCGATTACAGAGCTGCCCAGATCGATTGGGAGCTGACTACACAAAATATTGCCTCACACATCCATGAGCTTGAAGCCGATGTGGTTCTCACCCAGGGATTTATTGGCAGAACTACAGACGGTTTCACCACTACCTTGGGGCGCGAAGGCTCCGATTATACAGCCGCCATCCTGGCCTTTTGCCTCAATGCCAAAGAAGTCACCATCTGGAAAGATGTGCCAGGTCTGCTCAATGCCGACCCCAAAAGGTTTGCCGAAACACGGAAAATTGACCATATTTCCTATGCCGAAGCCATCGAGCTGGCTTATTATGGCGCCACGGTGATTCATCCCAAAACGATCAAGCCCCTGCAAAACAAAAACATCCCGTTGATGGTCAGGTCGTTTCTGCATCCTGAAATACCGCCCACCCTGATTAACCAGTTTGACGAATCACAGCAAAATGTACCCTCTATCATTGTGAAGGATCAGCAGGTGCTGGTAAGCATTGGCTCGCGCGATTTCTCTTTTATGAACGAAGAAAGCTTGTCTTTCATTTTTGGGGTACTGAGTCGCTTGCACATCCATATCAATGTGATGCAGACTTCTGCCCTGAGCCTTTCGGTTTGTTTCGACCTGAACCCGCACAAATTAAATGCACTACTCGAAGCCCTTCATGCCAACTATAAAGTCCGCTTCAACGAAGGACTGCAACTGATTACCATCCGACATTATACCCCCGGACAGGAGTTGCCTCTGGTCGCCAACAAAACTGTCTTTCTCGAACAGAAAAGCAGAAGCACGCTGCAATTGGTAGTCAAGGCATAAAAAAAGACCCGAAAACAACTTCCGGGTCTTTTAGGTTCTTTAAATTCAGCATTACCGAATCATTACTTTAGAGGTCTTGTCAATACCATTGCCCTGAATCCTTACCAGGTAAACGCCTGACTCCAGATTCAAATCAATCGTCTGATTTGTAGTATTTTTCAATGGTTGATTCAGCACTTGCTGACCGGCAGCATTGGTTACATTGACCGTTAAGTTCTCAAATGTCTTTTCGCTGTTGATTTGCAGTTTACCATCCACATAGCGAACGCGTAGCAGTCTTTCGTTGGCTTCCTGAACACCCACCGGGCCCCAGTCTTCAACCATCACATCATCAATAAAGATGCCCATTCCACTTGCTGTGTTGGCTTTGAATGCCAGGAAGATGTGGCCATCCATTTCGGGAACAAGCAATGCTTCACCATCAATCCAGCCCGATTGGTTGAAAGATGGGTTACTGAAGATTTCATTGGTCAGATCGAGCGTATCAGCGTTTACACCCCATAGAACCTTCAAAGACTCTGATGTTGAGGGAAGGAAGCTGCGGTAGGCAAAACTTACCATATATTCTTTACCCGATTCAACGGCAATGGGCTGCGACACCAGGTAATTATTCATCGGTGCGGGTTGGCCATTGGTGGTGTAGCAGGAAAAAGATTTGCTGCCTGAGTTACCAACAAGACTTGTTGTTGCCCATGTCATGCTACCATAGTTGAGGCCTTGCCAGCCAAAGGGGAATTCAGGGGTACTCACCTCTTCCACATCGGTCAGATAAGGGAATTCAGTCACAGCATCCATGGTGGTAAAACTGTAAATAGTCTGGCAGTCATTGTTTACACCCAGGTTGTTGCGCGGCTGAATCATCAGGTAATAGGTCGTTGACGGCTCGAGGTTGTGATCAAAGAAAGTTGTGGTCAATGTTTCACCATTCATGATGTTGGTTGGCTGCGAAACGCCTTCACCGTCGGTGCCAAAATATACATCGTACCCGCTTGAGAAGGCAGCCGGAGCCCACTCAACATGGCTGTTCAGATAGGCCTGATCAAATCCGTCAGCCGGATTCAGCAATCCAGCTGTACATTCAGGCAAACCTGTAAATTCATCAATCCCGCTGACAAGTAAAGAGAAAACCTGTGGATTGGCAAGGGTACCTTCATGATCTACGATGATGGTGTATGTGCCGGCAGGCGCGTTTTCAAAATATACTTTTTCTACATTATCCACAGCGTTCTTGGTATCGGTTGTTGCTGCTGCAGAAGGATTTTCCGGATCGAGTTTGTATGGAAAATACATGTTTCCATCCTGATCTTCGATGCGCAGATCAAGGTCGTTTACCAGATTAGGCGATCTGGGATTAAGACTTGCGGGCAACACTATTCCATAAGGATCGGTCCAGCTGATGGTCACCCAGAATGGATTTCCACCCGAAACAGTAACGTCTCTGGTATAGGTTTCTCCATTGAGCAGGGTAATTTCGTCAATCACATTTTGTTGTACGTCATCTTCTAAAATCATATTGGCAGCGCGCTCGGCATTGACCAGACCCCATCCAAATTTGTAATCCGGACCGGGAGTTGTACCGGCTTCATCAGCTGTATGAATAGCAAGTCCTTTTAGGGTTGATGCCCGCATAGGCGTGCCATCATGGGTTTCCTGATACAGCTGCTGCAACAAAGCCAGCGTTCCTGTTACATTCGGAGTAGCCATACTTGTTCCGTTATAGCTGGCATAGGATGTGTTTGAAGTAGAAGTAGAAGAATAAACGTCAACACCTTTGCCCACTACATCGGGTTTGATGCGGCCATCATCGGCAGGACCCCAACCACTGAAACTGCTCATCACTACGCTGGACGGACCGGTGTAGTTAAGCACTTCGTTGACAGCGCCAACCGTCAAAATATTTTTGGCAATTCCGGCACCTGCCACACAGTCGTAGCCATCATCCCCACCATCTTTTTCGGCATTGCCACCAGTACCGGCGTTACCTGGTCCTTCACCGCGGTCGTTACCAGCCGATTTTACAATCAGGAAATTAGGTGCATTGTTCGCAATAATATCCCATGAACGGGCTTGTGAATTGTAGAATCCAAACAAATAATCTTCATTAGGAGAAACGCCTGCGTTTCCATTCCAAGACCATGTTCCATTGTTATAATCCCATCCGCGAACCATACCCCATGAATGACTACCCAGCTCAAGGCCATTTGCGGCAGCGGCAGACATTTCGCCTTCGACACTATTCCAGTCATAGGTTTTGAGTTGTGCCAATTTGGCCATACCATGGGCTTCGGCGTTCACGCCACCGGCAATAATGGTTCCGGCAACGTGTGTCGAGTGCGCCGACAGGGTGCTTGCACCATCGCTAAGGATGATTCGCGAACTGCCAGTCTGGTTAAACTCCTGATGGGTATCGCGCACCTTTCCACCATCCCAGATGGCCACTTTGTCGTAACCTTCGCCTTCGATCACCACCCCCACACTTCCACCTTCCCAAAGCTGGTTGGCGCGGGTTGTGATGGCAGCGCCCAGGTTATCTGTTTTGTAATAAACGGGCATGCCATCTTCAACATCAACAAGTTGAATGATTGTTCCGTCTTCCAGTTCTTGTCTGATTTCAATATTGTGCTCAGCAGCATAGCTTTCGGCACGTGCCTTCATTTTCTGCCACTCCTTGTTTTGCTCTCTGGCAAACGCTTCGAGTGCCTGCCTGTTTGTGACATCCTGGCTAAATGCACTGATTTGCGTCAGGATAAGGAGCGATAACATGAGGTAAGGAATGATGTGTCTAAGTTTCATTGATGCCATATTTTAAGTAATTAGTGCTTAATTGAACGTCTACAAAAATAGGGAAATTATTTATATTCAATCCAAATAAAACAAGTTTTGTAGCATATGGTTCAATGCGTTGCATCAGCCCTGAATGAATATGTACCAAAACATCGGCGATCTTTTTATCTTTGCCAAAAAATACATTTTATGCAACCATCAATCGTCATTCTGGCCGGGGGCGGTCCTGCTCCGGGCATCAATACCGTAATCAGTACAGTGGCCAAAGTGTTCTTAAAATCAGGATACAGGGTCATCGGGCTGCATGGCGGTTATAAAAGTCTTTTTTCGGATCAACCCGAAATGATTGATTTCGATTTCAACTTTGCTGACGACATCCAAAAACAAGGTGGATCGGCATTGCGTATGAGTCGACACAAACCAACAGATGCGGAATTTAACACCCGTTTCTTTGTCAGGAACAACGTAAAACTTTTGGTCACCATTGGTGGTGATGATACAGCTTCGACAGCCAACCGTATTTCATTGTATCTGGCCGAAAACAACGTAAACATCCAGAACATCCATGTGCCCAAAACCATCGACAACGACCTTCCCCTGCCTGAAGGATCGCCAACCTTTGGTTATTATTCGGCCAAGGACGAAGGCGTGAGAATTGCCCAGACCGTTTACGAAGATGCACGCACCAGTGGCAACTGGTTTGTGGTTTCGGCCATGGGACGTGAGGCCGGGCATCTGGCTTTTGGTATCGGTGCAGCCTGTCATTATCCCATGATCATCATCCCGGAGATGTTTAACAAGGTCCCGGTTACTTTCGATAGGATTACCCGGCTGATCATTTCGGCCATGGTAAAACGCAATTTACTGGGCATCCCTTACGGCGTTGCCATCATCAGTGAAGGTGTTTTCCACTTCATGACAGATGCCGAGATCGAAAGCTCAGGCGTGAATTTCACCTATGATGACCACGGTCACCCAGAGTTGGGCAATGTGAGCAAGGCACACATTTACAATATGTTGCTGCAATACAAACTAAAAGAAATCAAGCTCAACATCAAGAGCCGCCCGGTAGAACTGGGATACGAATTGCGTTGTGTGCGTCCGACAGCCTTCGACCTGATGTACTGTGGGTTACTGGGATATGGCGTTAAAGAACTCTTTGACAAAGGCGTTACTGGCGCCATGGTTACATCGAACCCCGCCGGTGATTGTGCACCGCTCTACCTGAAAGATGTGGCAGATAAAGACGGGAAAGTAAAACCCCGCCTGGTCGATCTGAATGGCGAAAAAGCCGAGATGGTATTCAACAATGGCCTGCAATATATTACCCCGGAAGATTATGAAGGAGCAAAAAAATACCTGCAAAATCCCGAGGAATATGATTTCAGAAAAATTTTAAACTGGGATTAACCACTGAAAAAAACCAATTACAACACCGGTCTAAAAAGCAGATCGGTGTTTTTTTATTCCTGTTTCTGGTTGAGCTCTTTGATCTTGTCGACCAGCACTGTGGACAGTTTCAGGTGCGATTCGTGCGTCCATCCTGCGATATGCGGACTGAGCAAGACATTCGGAAACGACAACAATTGCCTGAAAGCGGCAGGTAAAGTATCGCTTTGGATTGCTTCGAAGGAGAATTTCTCAAACTCGATCACATCCAGACAGGCACCCAAAACTTTTCCACTCTCGAGGCCGGCAACAAGGTCAGCTGTATTGACCACCTTTCCCCGGCTGGTATTGATAAGGTAAATGGGTTTTCTAAACAGATGCAGATAAGCAGTGTTAAACAAATAGGTTGTTTCGGCCGTGAGGGGCACATGGAAACTCAAAATGTCAGCTTCAGCAAAAATTTGCTGCATGGAGGCTTCTGAAACATAGTCGTTAGAAAATCCTGATTTGTATTTGTCGTAAGCCAGAATTTTAGCTTCGAAACCAGAAAGTTTCCGGGCTGTGACACTGCCGGTATTTCCGAAACCAATCAAAGCAATGGTCTTTCCTTTGATTTCGGTGCCGCGGTTTTCGGCCCGTTTCCAGATGCCATGGCGTACCTCACGGTCGACTTGTGGCAGCTTGTTGAGCAAGGCCAGCAGCATCCCGATCAGGTGCTCCCCAACAGCATCGCGGTTGCCTTCAGGTGCATTAAGGCAGACAATCCCCAGTTTCTCGGCCAGGGCCACGTCTATATTTTCCATGCCAGCGCCCACGCGGGCAATAAATTTCAGTTGGGTTGCCAAAGGCAAGATATGCTTATCAAGCGGTATTTTACTGCGCACCACAAAACCCACATATTTGTGCGCCACCTGCTGATAAAAACTCAGTTTTGCCTCCGGAAAATAATCACATTGGTAACCCATCGCTTCGAGCCTGTCAGTCAAAACCGGATGGGCTGTATCGATCAGTAAAACTTTTGGTTTTTTGTCCATTATTCTTTTTCATTCGTTTCATCCACGATCAAGGTGCCACTTGTCGCACCCAAATCTCTGGCGGCCTGCAGCAACATGGCAAAGTCCGACGGGAATGGCCGCGGACCCTGATCGGCCAGTTTTCTGGTACGTTCAGAGCAGGCGGACGCGTCGCCACGGATGACTGCAAAGTTATGTTTAAAGCCCGTATAAACATCAAGTGGAACCGATAAAACAGTTGTGTTTGCATGTTGGCCCACGAAAGCCAGGCGGGCATTCAGAGTGACAGATTTCTCCAGATTTAGCTCCACCACCTGAGCTACATCTTCCTGATCTGCCTGAGGCCGTTTTTCGGTATAGGTTGTTGTGGCCATTTTTTCGGGAGATATATCAAAAGCTAAAATCCGGAGAATAATCCGCAAACCATAGGATTTATCCTTTTTGATAGCATAGTCTACCTTCCCCTCCGGAAGCTTGCTTTTTGCGGTAAAGGAAGTCGCAGCAGCACTTGCAAAATCAGCAGGCAACGACTTTCCGGAACTGTTGACCAGCTCAAAGCTGATGTCATGTGCCCCAACTACCAGGGCTTTGATCATCAATTGGTCTATCTGCGGAAAACTTCCATCGATCTGCTTTAAAGCTTCGAGGGCACGAAAGGCCTCGTGGGCGTTCTCGGGTGTCTCGACATGCATCAGCTCATCGGCCAGGGTAAACAGATACATACTGGCTTTTTGCCGCGCAGCTGCCTCTTCGGTTTCAAAATCGACCGTTTGAAATCGAATGGCTTCGCGCGCTTCCTCCGGTAAGGCCAAAACGACGTTTTGACGCTTGCGCATGAGCTTTGTCCGGTGATAGATCTCGGGCCAGATATCGGGCTGTCCGCTTTCCTTCAACACAACAATCCTTTCGTAATCTGCCTGACTAGCTGCATGATACGATTGATTGAGAAAATGCAGATCCTCGGTGCGGCAACATTTTTTTTCGATGCGACCGGAGGCCAGTTCAAGAGCCTGATCATAACGGCCGGCTTCAAACATTTTTTTTGGCGTGCTGCAAGCTGTCGCCATCAGGAGTAAAACAACCCAAATTGAATTTTTCATGGTAATATTATGTTAAAACTGCGCAAACATGCTGTTTTCATGCCAAATCCATCTGCTCTGAAAAAAGCTGTAAGGCGTTATTTTTATAGAAATTTGACCCACTACCCTGGTGATTAGTACGCCATATTGAAACAAATTTTGAACCAATTTTTCATATTCGGGATATTATAGTAATTTCGATTGCTCAAAAGACGCAATAATTACACGATTTTTTTTGACATAAGACTCAGAACCGGAACAAGATGTGGACATTACTTACCAGGTTGATTTTACGAAACCGGCTTACTAATTTAATCGTTATCGGGTTGATCACTGTATGGATGGGCTGGTTGGGCTCTAAAGTGCAGATGTCGTACGAGATGGCACGCATGCTGCCTTCGACCGATTCGACGACGATTATTTACGAGAATTTCAAGAAACAGTTTGGACAGGACGGTGCCGTGATGTTTGTTGGCATGAAGGACGACAGCCTTTTTACACTCAGACACTTCAACGCCTGGTACGAACTGACACACAGCGTACGCAAGATTGAAGGTGTGGAAGAAGCTATTTCTGTTGCCAGAATGTTTGAACTGAAACGAAACGACAGCATCAAACGCTTCGATTTTGTTCCTGTTGTGGCTCAACTGCCGCAAACACAGGCAGAAGTCGACTCGCTGGAGAAAGTTATTTCCGGACTGCCGTTTTATGAGGGACTGCTCTTCAACAGCGCCGACCATGTGAGCATGATGATGATTACCCTCGACAAGCAAGTGCTCAACACCAAAAACAGGGTAGCTCTGATCAGGGAAATCCAGGAGGAACTCGATGCTTTCTCCAGGAAATATGATGTAAGGCTGTATTACTCAGGCCTACCCTACATCCGAACCATCACTTCGAAAAAGATTCAGGACGAACTGATACTGTTTGTTTTTCTGTCGCTGCTGATGGCCGCCATTATCCTGTTTGCCTTTTTCAAATCTGCCAAAACCGTTCTGTTCATCATCATTATCATCCTGATCAGTGTCGCATTTATGTTTGGCAGTCTGGCTCTGCTGGGTTATAAAATAACGATTCTGACAGGTATTTTGCCTCCATTACTCATTGTGATCGGGGTCGAAAACTCGATTTTCCTGTTGAACAAATACTACAACGAGTTTCAAATTCATGGCAACAAAATCAAGGCGCTTAGCCGCGTGATCCGACGCATCGGGCCTGCCAACTTCCTCACGAACGCTACTACAGCAGCTGGTTTTGCTGCTTTTACCATTACCGGAAATGACCTGTTGGTCGAATTTGGTATCGTGGCCTCCATCAACATACTGGCGGCCTATGTGATCAGTCTGTTCCTGATTCCAATCCTTTTTAGCTACCTCAGGGATCCCAAACCCAAGCAGTTTCAGCATTTCGAAAAAGGCCGCATCAACAATGTACTTCATGGCATCGTTTGGGTGGTGCTCAACCGGCGCAATACCGTTTACATCATCACTTTTGTGATGGTCATCCTGGGCGTGATCGGTGTATCGCGCCTGAAAACTACCGGAAATATGGTGGACGACATCTCACACAAAGACCGCCTATACAAGGACATGCTCTTTTTCGAGAAGCACTTCAACGGAGTGATGCCTTTTGAGATTTCAATCGATACCAAGCGCAAAAAAGGCATCCTCAGGGCATCCACTATCAACAAGATTGAAGAGCTGCAGGACACGCTTGCCCATTATCCGCAGTTTAGCAAGCCCCTTTCGATCGTAGAGGTGGTGAAGTTTTCGAAACAGGCCTTTTTCAAGGGAAACCCCGAATATTACAGCCTGCCCAATGCACAGGAGCGTAACTTTATCATGTCGTACATGCCCGAGATGAACAACAACAAGCGCAGCGTGCTCAACTCATTTGTCGACACCAACCTGCAGGTGACACGAATCAGCGTGCAGATGGCCAATGTCGGCACCAAAGAAATCGACAGCATTCAAAAGTCACTGCGTCCCAAGATTGACAAAATCTTCTCGCCCAAAGATTACCACGTGACCCTCACAGGCAGCAGCGTTGTTTTCCTGAAGGGCACCAACTACCTGGTCAAAAACCTGATTTCATCCCTGCTGCTGGCACTGCTGGTGATTGCATTCCTGATGGCTCTCACTTTCTCTTCTTTCAAAATGATTGTGATCTCGCTCATCCCGAACCTGATACCACAGTTGCTGACGGCTGCCATGATGGGCTATGCCGGTATTCCCATCAAGCCTTCTACCATCCTCATTTTCAGTATTGCATTGGGGATCAGTGTGGATAACACCATTCACTTTTTGTCGCGTTACCGGCTGCATCTCACCCTCAACGACTGGAAAATCAAGGAGTCGGTACTGGCAGCTCTGCTTGAGACCGGTTTCAGCATGATTTATTCAGCTGTGGTGCTGTTCTTTGGCTTTGCCATCTTTATCCTGTCATCCTTTGGAGGTACTGAGGCACTGGGTTACCTGGTTTCATTTACCCTTTTAGTAGCCATGCTGTCGAACCTTTTCGTGCTCCCGTCGTTATTATTGACGCTGGATAAACGCATTACTACAAAATCGTTCAAAGAACCGCTGCTCGAAATACTGGATGAAGAAAGTGACATTGAGCTCGATGACCTCGAAATAGAACAGATAGCTGACGAAGTTAAATAACTGAAAAAAATAGATTTGGTAGCATTAACCCTCAAAAACACCCAACTATGAAAGGCATTATCCTGGCCGGTGGAGCCGGCACCCGGTTACACCCCTTAACACTGGCAGTGAGCAAACAGCTGATGCCGATTTATGATAAACCGATGATCTACTACCCGCTTTCGGTACTGATGATGGCCGGAATCCGTGAAATTCTGATCATCTCGACACCCCAGGATCTGCCCAACTTCGAAAAGCTGCTGGGCGACGGAAAAGGCCTCGGCTGTTCGTTTTCGTATGCAGAGCAGGTGGTTCCAAACGGTCTGGCACAGGCCTTTGTGATTGGCGCCGATTTTATTGGCAAGGACAAGGTTGCCCTGATTCTCGGAGACAACATATTCTACAGCAATGGTTTACAAAAATTGCTCATGGAGAACAATGATCCCGAAGGCGGTGTGGTGTTTGCTTACCACGTTTCAGATCCTGAACGCTATGGTGTAGTTGAATTCGACGAGCAGATGAATGCCATTTCGATCGAAGAAAAACCTGCCAAACCAAAATCGAATTATGCTGTTCCGGGTTTGTATTTTTACGATAACAGCGTTATAGAAGTGGCGCGCAACATCAAACCCAGTGCACGGGGCGAATACGAGATTACCGACGTTAACAAATACTACCTCGAAAACCGCAAACTCAAAGTGGGCATGCTGAGCCGCGGAACAGCCTGGCTCGACACAGGCACTTTTACTTCGCTGCTGCAGGCTTCGCAGTTTGTTGAAGTGATTGAGCACCGTCAGGGCTTGAAAATTGGCTGTATCGAAGAGATCGCCTATCACAAGAAATTTATCAACAAGGAACAACTCGAAAAACTTGCCCAGCCCTTGCTGAAAAGTGGTTACGGGCAATATTTGATGAACCTGATCAAATAATATCAGATGACTAAAATTCAGGATTTTCAGGAGAGAATCACCAAGCTGATCGCGCAACAACAGTTTCTGGGAAAGCCGGTCGAATTGTACGAACCCATCAGTTATACGATGAACCAAAGCGGCAAAAGGCTGCGACCGTTGCTGACGCTCCTGGCCTGCGACCTTTTTGACGGCGATGTGGAAAAAGCCCTCTATCCTGCCCTTGCGGTTGAGGTTTTTCATAATTTCACCCTGGTTCACGACGACATCATGGACAAGGCGCCACTGCGCAGAGGAAAGGAAACGGTTTATCAAAAATGGAATTCCGACATTGCCATTTTATCCGGCGACACCATGTTTGCCATGGCCTATCAGTATGCGCTTCAAACCGATGCTGATCTGGTGCAGGGTATCCTGAAAGTGTTCAGCAAAGCCGCTATAGAGGTATGCGAAGGGCAGCAGCTCGATATGAATTTTGAGTCGCAGCAGGATGTCAGCATCAACGATTACCTCGAAATGATCAAGTTGAAAACCGCTGTTCTACTCGGCGCAAGTCTCGAAATCGGGGCTGTGGTTGCAAAAGCCAAACCTGTAGCCATCGAACAGATTTACCGTTTTGGTATCGCCCTTGGGCTGGCCTTCCAACTGAAAGATGATATTCTGGATATCTATGGCAAACAGGAAGAATTTGGCAAGGTGAGCGGAGGCGACATTGCCACCAACAAGAAGACCTATCTTTACCTGAAAGCCCTGGAGCTGGCCGATGCCGCTGACCGGCAAACCTTACTGGATCTGTACAGCAAAACAGAGAAAGACAGCACAAAGAAAATCGGGCAGGTGAAAGCCATTTTTGCCAAATACCAGGTTCAGGAAATCACCAGCCTGCTGATGGAAGAATATTACGTCGAAGCCCTCAGCCTGTTGTCAGCCATCGATGCAGACGAAGCCAAGAAAACGGCCCTGACCGACTTTGCTACTTACCTCTACGAACGCAATCACTGATATTGTTTCAGTTCGCTTTCCAGGTTTTCTTTTTCCAGGTGTTTTTCTTCCCACTGCTCCATCAGGTGGTGCAGATCGTCCTTGAGACGCGCATAATTGGCATACCAGGCCTCATCAATGTTTTGATCAGGATATTCATGCGGGTTTGATAATATTTTGTCAAAAGTCTCCAATTGGCCTTCTCTGGCATGGATATTTTTTTCAGTTTCTTCAATTTCGCGGTCGACCCTTCTGATCTCGCGGTCGATGACTTTGCGCTGCTCCCAATTTTGTTTGTTTTGCGAAACAGATGTCTTCTGCTGGCTTTGCTTCGCTTTCAGTTCAAGGTCTTTCAGCTGCTCGATGTTGCGGGCCTCCAAAAAATCGAAGATATCGCCATCATATATTTTGATATGCGGTTTCTTAAACTCATACACCTTATTGGTGAGCCCCTGCAGAAAATCACGGTCGTGCGACACAATGATCAGGGTACCATCGAAGCGCAGCAAAGCATTTTTCAGGATGTCTTTCGACTGCATGTCGAGGTGGTTGGTTGGCTCATCCAGAATCAGAAGGTTGGAAGGGAATAACAACATTTTAGCCAGCGACAGACGCGCTTTTTCGCCCCCTGAGAGCACTTTCACCTTTTTGTCGATGGCGTCGCCACCAAACAGGAAAGAGCCCAGCAACGACTTGATTCGGGTGCGTACATCTCCCACAGCCACCTCGTCCAGTGTTTCGAAAACGGTTTTCTCACCATCCAGCATATCGTGTTGGTTTTGGGCATAATACCCAATCTCAACCTGATGACCCAGCTTCAGCGTACCATCGAATTCGAGGGAGCCGGCAATGATTTTCGACAAGGTGGACTTACCCTCTCCGTTCCGGCCCACGAAAGCAATCCGTTCGCCGCGCGTTATCAGCAAATCGAGGTTTTGCAGTACCTTCAGGCTGCCATACGACTTGCAAAGCGCTTTTGTTTCGACAGTGATTTTTCCGGAATGTGGTGCCGGCGGAAACCTAAAATGGATTGAGCTTTTGTCCATATCGTCCACCACGATCTCATCCATTTTCTCGAGCAGTTTCACCCGCGACTGCACCTGCTTGGCCTTGGTGGCCTTGTAGCGAAAACGCTCGATAAAGTCTTCAATTTCTTTGATCTGTTTCTGCTGGTTGTTGAAAGCTGCTGTTTGTGTTTCAACCCGTGATTGGCGTGCCTCGACATAGTGGCTGTAAGATCCCTTGTAGTCGTACACCCTTGCATTGCTGATTTCGAGGGTGCGTTTGGTCACGCGGTCGAGGAAAGTACGGTCGTGCGACACCATCATAATGGCGCCATAATAACTTTGTAAAAACACCTCAAGCCATTGGATGGATTCGATGTCGAGGTGGTTGGTGGGCTCATCGAGTAGCAGCAGGCTGGGCTTGCGCAGCAAGAGTTTGGCCAATTCCACCCGCATCTGCCAACCGTTGCTGAACTCGTTCATGGCGCGTGTCATGTCGTCATGTTCGAAACCCAGACCAATCAAAATCTTTTCCGCCTCGCCTTCGATGGAGTTGACGCCAAGTATCGACAAGCGCTCGTTCAGCAGGCTGAGCCGCTCAATCAGCTTGTGATAGGTAGCACTTTCAAAGTCGGTTCGACTGGCAAGTTCCTGCTCGGTTCGTTTCACGAGCTGCTCGATGTTGCGCACCTCTTCAAAAGCAGTGAGTGCTTCTTCCAATACAGTTCGTTTGCTTACCAGTTCCTTCTCCTGTGGCAGGTAGCCAATCGACACTTCCTCAGGAACGATTATATCTCCTTTATGGGGTTGCTCGAGTCCGCAAATCAGTCTGATGAGCGTGGTTTTGCCGGCACCATTCTTCCCCACCAACCCAATCCTGTCCTTTTCACGGATCAGGAAGTTAATGTTGGTAAACAAGTCGTCACCAGTAAAATGCATCGACAGATTTTGTACGGAGACCATAGTAAAAGTTGAATGGAGCGCAAAAATAGAGAAAAAAACGGAGGTAAATGAGGGTTTAAAACGAATGATCTATTGCCTGGAAACTAAAAATATCCAATTAAAACCTCAATAAAACAAGAAAGGAGCGCCGTTGCCGACGCTCCTTTCTTATTTTGAAGCTCTAATAGCTTCTGTATGCGATTACTATCTAACCACAGTCAAACGTTTGGTGACGCTTCCTTCAGCTGTTTCGATGCGGATCATATAGATGCCGGCTTCGTAGGTGCTGGTGTTGAGTGTCAGTGAACGTTCGCCGTTGGTGGCTTTGTCATATACTACCTGACCAATCGGGCTCATCACAGTGATGCGGTTCATCTTTGCAGATTCTATCACAACATTGTTGGTAGCCGGGTTCGGGTAAACGCGTGTTGCGCCCAGTGACATTTCGTTTGCGCCTGTAACGAATACAGTTACAAAGTTTTCATCAGGATTCAACAAGGCCATAGCCGGATCAGATTCGCATGTGCCATTGGCATAGGTGTAGTAAGCTGTTACCTGGTAGGTGTACAATGTCTGGGCAGCAACATCTGTATCGAAATACGAGTATGCTGACTGACCTTCAACAAATGGTACGGCGGCGATTAAGCTGTAAGCGCCCGTTCCGGTTTTGCGGTAAACATTGAATACATCCAGCATGCGGTTAGCTGTTTCTGTAACAGGTCCTGCTGTTTGTTCACTTCCCTTGCCTCTGATAGCCAATGCTTCACGGTTGTTGCTGTAGTTGTCGATTGGTTTTTCCATTGGCAACATAGCGGTAACACCATCCATATTGGTTACATAACCACGGAGGTTCCAGGTGTATGGCAACGCATAGTCGCTCAGGTGTTCCCAAAGTACGCCATCCAATGTGATCAGGTCACCGTTGGGTTGGTTTTGGGTTGGTCCACAACCTGCAGGATACAGAGCACCCTGTGTGGTGTAAACGGCAATCCACAATTGTTGTGTAACATCGAGCAATACCGGAGAGGTGAGGTCAACTTCTGCCCAGGCTTCAACGGCAAGGCCACTGAGTGTCTGAGTATGAAGCAGTGTTGCAGCATTTGTGCCTTCGTAGATACGCAGTTCATCGGCACCAGCCAGTCTGTTGTAGATCTGGATCTTGGTCAATGAGGCGCCATCGTAGTCAGCAAGCTGTGCTGGGTCGAACTTGATAGCCCAGGTGAAGGCAGCGGGTCCGCCGATACCATCAACATTGGTTCCATCATCGTAGTACAGCCATTCTGCAACTGGATCCTGTGGTGAGTTCCATTCGATCATTGATCCCCAGGCTTCTTCTGTCCAGAGGTATTCGCCTGCGAGTTCTTTCGGAGCATCGCATGGGAATGGAATGGTAACTTCGATACATTCGTTTGAACATGACTCTGCGCCACTTTCGTAAACATAGGTTACGCAGTATTCGTAGGTGCCATAATCTACATCCTGGTCAACATAGAAGGTGTCTTGTACCATCTCTGCAATCAGTACGCCATCACGGTATACATTCACTCCGGCTACCGGGCCTGGATCGAATGTTCCGCCGCCACCGCCACCATTGTCAACGCTTCCGTTGATCAGGAATGGCATGCCTTGTGGTGTAAATGAGCCACCATCTTCAAATGGCACCCATCCTGTGCCGTCGCCAAGGAACTGCTGTGCATTTCCTGTGGTTGTCTGGCCTGTGATGGTAATTGGAGGTGCCCATGGGCCTGAAGCGCCTGAGCCATCGAAGGTATATTCTACCCAATATGTTCCTGGTTCAAGTGTTAAACCTGGAGTTTCGCACACGATTTCCATGACCGGTCGTGCTGTGCCGCCTGTGGTCTCTGAAATACGGTAGATGTTCGAGAATTGGGTTGAGGTCATTCTGTTGGTGGTCATATCGCCCCAAATTACGGTTCCGCCTGCTGATGGGTTGCCATCATAGATCTGCAGGTATCCACCTGTCATCGTGCTGGTGTTGCCTGAGTTGGTTTGATAGCCATAGAAGGTGAACTCGTCAACGTTCCATGTAGCGTCAACTACAAAGTCGTCGGCCATATGGTTGCCCGAGGCAAACTGGATTCCGGCTCCAAGGGTAGTCATACCCAAAGTGCTGTTCTGCAGGATGCTTTCGTCGGCTCCGCCGGTTCCGGTTCCTTCGCTGTTTACCAGTGGTCCGTTGTCATAAAGCAAGGCGCGGTTGGCTGCAAGTGATTTGCCTGCACCGGCTTTGTTCACAACAGCTCCTGATGCCTGGGCATCTTCGGTAACATTGATGATTTCCTTGGCAAGAATATTTCCATCTCTTGCGGCCAGACCTGCATGTGTTGATACGCTGTTGCTTGAACGAATCAGGCTGCTGGCATCAAATGCAATGCTTCTGGTAGGTGAGCTTACGGATACATTATCTACAAAGAAGATGTACCACAATCCTTGTCCGTCGCCATCAATAGCCTGGAAGGCCAGTTTGATATTGTCGCCGGCATAGGCACTCAGATCCACAGTAAATGGAGAATCATAGTAATTCCATCCACCACTTAATGTTGAAGCATCCCAAAGTACAGTCCAGTTAGAACCGCCGTCAGTTGATACTTTCACATAATAATGGTCGAGGTAAGTACTTCCAAGGTAAACAACACTCCAGAAGTTGAGTTCTGCGCCTGCAGGACATGCAAATTCGGGGGTCATCAACCATTCATCCTGGTGGCCATAATCCCACCACAGACCTGCATGGTATGTACCAAATGGAGAGAAGTCAGCGCTTACATAGTCATTTACTGTCCAGTAAGCAGGAGTTGGTCCTGAAGAAACAGTATTTGTTTGTACAGTTGTCCATCCATCAGGCATTGAACCGGATTCAAAATCACTTTCGATACCGCCACCTGGAGGAGGAGGAGCTGTTGCACCCCAAGTAAGGGTAACATCCATTCCGTTTACTTCGCCCATGAGATTTTCAGGTCCTGGATAGCCTTCGCAGCTATGATAGGTCCATGTGTAGTTCATTTTGGCCGAAATACCATTGGTGTAAACAGCAGCTACTTCTGAGAAGTATTCCTGACCTTCAACGAGGTTGGTCACGTCATATTGCCAGAAAGTATCCGGAGTATCAGTAACAAAGATTCCATCCAACCATACTTTGTAATTCACCAAAGCACGGGTATCTTCCTGATCGGTGATAGCTACATTGTCAACGGCAACATACCAGTTCCAACCGGGTGAGAAATAATGGAAACGTACCTGCAGCATATCATTGGCATACTCAGTGATGTCAATCATTTCGCTGGCTGTTGGTCCCCATGGGAATGGGCCTGTATCGGTTGAGGTAGAGAATACATTTACCCAGTCGGAACCGTCAAATACATCAGCTGCAAAATATTCAGTTGTTGCAAGGTTCTGGTAAACATAGTCAAACTTCAGGTACAATACATCAGCTGTGCTGGCATCAATTACAGGAGAAATGAGCATTTCATCCATGGTTGAGCCTGAACCTGCTGCGTCAGAGTTAGCAAACATAAATGGTGTGCCATCAACGCTGTTGCCATTATAAGCTGCAGTTGGTGCCCAGGTAGCGGTATTGGAGCCACCGTCAACAACTGTCCAGTCTGCAGGTAAACCAGCATCAAAGTTTTCCATGTACATTTCAAACGGAATCACGCCGCCAGCTCTCCATGTGGCAAAGCCAGTTGGAGTAACATAGAGGTCTGATACAGGTAAAAGTTGTTCGGCAAGTACCCAAACGAAGTCTTCTGGTCCGTCGATGACATATCCCATAAGTTCAACCGGGTCAAAACCGTTCAAATTAACATAGATGTCGTAAGTGCCTTTGCGGAACTCTTCCCACATAAAGTAACCACTTGCATCCAATGTTGTTTCATAAACGAGACCGAGGTCTGGTTCTGAAGTATTCATAAACATCACATCGGTGCCTTCAGGGCTGTCGAGTGAGTTGGTAGATACAGTCACACTCACTTGTGTAATCATATCTTTGTCGAGGCAGTTAGAGAAGACGGTTTCAGATGAATTTTCTTCATAAACAGCCACAACGCCCCACTTGTAAACGCCTGAAGCGGCGCTTCCCCATGTGTTGTCGTTGAACAAGGTGTCGAGGGTAAAGCCTAAGAACTGCAGATCGCCAGTTTCGCAGGTTGTACGGTATACTTCGTATCCGGTAAGCATGCGTTCTGGTGTTTGTGCCTGGCTGATGAATGGAACACCATTTCTGGTAGCCATGTCAGTAATCATCACATTATCAACAGCCCAGTACCAATCCCAGCCCGGAGCCACATAGTGGAAACGAACCTGGAACATTTCATTCTTATAAGCTGTAACATCTATCATTTGATGGTTTGGAGCAGCAAATGTTCCAACATCAGTTGTCTGTGTCAATACATTCACCCAATCGGTTCCGTCGTATACATCAACGCTAGCCATTTCACCGGTTGTTCCCAAATAGTTAAAGTATTGGTCAAATGAGAGATACAATGATTCAGCATTGAGTGCATTCACTACTGATGAATACATCATTTCGTCCATTGTACTTCCGATGCCTGCGGCGTCTGAATTAACAAATGCAAATGGTGTACCATCCAAAGTGTTGCCACTGTAGTTCGGTACTCCCTGCCATGTGTCTGCAGTAGATCCACCGTTCACAACTGTCCAATCAGCCGGGATACCATTGTTGAAATCGGTCATTACCGGTTCGAATGGGGCATACATTGGGTTGTTCCAGGTAACCAAAACAGTGTTGTCAGTCAATTCAGTAGCCTGAACATTTACCGGAGGATATGGGAATTCCATCAGTTCGAAGTTTTCTGTAACAGTAGCATTGAGGGCGATGACAACACCGTCCATCATTTCTGATACATAGCCTTCGGCTGAAACGACATAGTCGTATGTACCGGCTACAACGCTACCTTCGTAGGCACCAGTTGCATCGGTAAAGAATTCGAATGTAAGTGCGGTATTGTCCACATTGGTCAGCAGCACTGAAGCGCCTTCGATTGGATCGCCTCCGAGGTAAGCTGCCTGCATTACCATACCGTCAACCATGGCATTGCCGTCGATTTCAACCTCGTCGGAGCAAACTACGCCCTGGCAGGTTTCGGCACCACTGTCATAGATATAGGTAACACAATAGGTGTACATGCCAAAGTCGAGGTCAGCGTCTACATAAGTAGAAACAGCGCCGGCTGTGAAGTCGATTTCGTCATACATTTCACCATTGCGGTAAATTCTGAAGGCTGAAATCGTATCAAGGGCAGCAGCATCAACGTTGGTCCAGTCGAGTTGGATATCCAATGTGCCTTCTACCTGAGCAGCAGTAAATGCTGAAGGAGTAGCGTAGTCTTCGCATGGTACATAGATAAAGTCGAACGTTTCAGTTGCTGATTGTCCTGTTGAGAATACAGAAGCTACACCGGCAGTGTATACCTGGTAAGGAACCAGGGTTTCACCGTTGGCACCGTATTGGTATTGAGAGTCTGTTGTTTCAGTAATGAGTTGTCCATCGAGGAATACTTTGTAAATCTCAAACGAACGTGATCCCCTTGCAGGAAGATCTGATACAGTGATGTCGTCGACGGCTATACCTTCATATTGCACAGATGTATCAGTTTGGAAGCGTAAACGCAACCAAGCATTTGATTGACCAGCCAATTCAGGAATGGTTGTTTCGAACATTTGGTATTCCGTATTGGCAGTTCCTGACCATTTTGGAGGTGCCAATGGCCCAGAAGTACTTGTGTTATTGTAGAAGTTTGGATCTCCAATAACTTTTACCCATGTTGCACCATCGTCCAATGAATACTCAAGCACCATACCATCATAGCTATTTTCAGCCTGCAACAGCAGTTCAACACTAAAATATGGATTTTCGGCTTCGCTGAAGTCGAATTGGCGCATCATGTAAATATTCATACTGGCTGCATAGTTGGCAGTAAGGCCTGTAGCCCAAACTTTGGTCCCACTAAAGGCGTGGTCGAGATCGCCATTGGCTGGCACACCCCATTCCCAAATGTTAGCTCCGGCTATTGTTCCACTTACCCATCCGCCATCATTGGCTTCAAAGTCAGCAAAATAAGTTTCGAAACCAGCACCTGTTCCACCTGCCCAAGTAGCAAATGCAGTAGGTGTTACATACAAGTTATTTGGTTTAGCTAAAACTTCTTCTAGCAACCAGGTAAATTCACTTTCGTCGAAGATGTCGACGGCAGTTTCATTGATCGGAGCGAAACCGGCTTTCAATACTTCGATGTCATAGGTTCCTTTGCGGAAAGCATCCCACATAAAAGTACCTGAGTTATCGAGTGTGGTATTGTATACCAGTTCAAGTCCTGGCTCAGAAATGTTGGTGAAAGTAACGCTGGTGCCACCCGGGCCTTCGCCTGAGTTGAGACTTACGTTAACAGTAACCATGGTTTCCATGTCTTTATCCAAAGGATTTGAATAAGTTGGAGGTGAAACCTGACCTGCTTCGTAGTTTACAGTAACAGCCCAACGATATACACCCCAATCCTGGATACCCCAGTCGAAGTCAACAAAGTTCATCTGTGTGGTATTGCCAATTACTTCGAACACACCAGGTTGGTAAACTTTCTCGCGCCATACCGTATAATCAACAATGCCACGATCGGCGCCATTGAATTTTTTAGCAAGTGTGGCAGCAGGATTGTCGTTGGCAACCATAGCCATTGGAATATTGGCATCGCCTGGCTTCATTTCGCTCTCGCTTGGAGTTGGATTCAAAGCCATTGTTGCGCCAAAGGCATTGGTAACATAGGTTTCAATATTCCATGCAAAACCTGGAATACTGTAGTTGGTCATAGTAGTCCAACCAGCCCCGTTGTAGTTGACATAGTCAGCATTTACTTCGGCAGGATTAAGTCTGTTGCCCAGAGGCGCGATATAATTACCACCGTTTGCAGCGGCTTCAAAACCAATCCACAAAGGCATGGTTTCGTCAAACTCAACAGCTGCTGGCAATACGATTTCCTGCCATGTGTTGTTATAGACCACTACAGGTAAAGCATCGTATGAATACAGCAAAGTTTCACGGTTTGGACCCTGCCAGATTTTCAACATCAATGCTGTTGCAGCATTAGGAGTTCCTCCATTATAGGCAAAGTAATTCACTTTTGTCACAGCACAACCTGGGAATCCAGCCAATTGTTCTGGTAAGAACTTCACTGCCATTCCCCATGTGTAGTTCGATAATGAACCATAATTGGTTACATTCACTCCATCATCATAGCCTAACCATTCAGCAATTGGCTCCGGACCTGATCCGTCCCAACTGATCTGAACTGCGTCGCTCGACAATTCGAAGGCTGTTACATCACCAACCGGCAGCGGAGTTTCCATCATATAGAAATCGTTGCTTGTTGTTCCGGCATGAGTTACCACAACACCATTGATAGATTGAGCAGTGTAACCTGAAGCAGTTACGCTGACACCATAGGTTCCGGCATAAGCCAAAGTGGTATAAGCACCAGTGGCACTGGTTTGTACGTTATAATCACCAGCAGCACCCTGTACACGAACAGCAGCACCTTCAATCGGATCACCACTCAGGAAGTCGTATACAAAGCCATTGGCTGTACCAACGCCTTTGGTGGTGATATTTACAGTATTCGATGGTGCTGATTCACCTTCATCAAATACGGTAGTTACATAATAGGAGTAAGCAGTGTTACGTGCCAGACCGAGATCGGTAAAGGTTGTTGTATTGAGCAACGAAGTGTTGATCTTTACGCCATCACGATACACATTGTAACCGAGGAAAGCCCTGTTAGGATCGGTCCAGTTAAGGGTTGCACTAACCGTTGGAGCAGTTGGAGCCGGATCGGTCACAGTTACAGTCAATGCTGTAGGTGCTGTAATCGTTGTTGTGAAACCCCAGATGTCACCAGGTGTGGTGCCATTGTTGTTTCTGGTATTGATTTGCCAGAAATACTGTAGGTTCGGATTCAACCCAGCAAGGGTATAAGAACCGTTGGCAGCTGTATTGGCCATTGTCCAATCCTGAACGATGGTTGCAGGTGGATAAGTGGTTCCAAGAACTACCTGATATTCCAGTGTGTTACCACCCCATGACCAGGTCAGCATATTGCCATTCTGGATGTTGATGGCGCCATCAGCTGGTGTAAGATAGGTTACAGCATCTGCAGCTGGCATTGGTGTATCCACAATTGTCAAATCGAAACTGGCGCCGGTTGTACTGATTACCAGGTAATATTGACCTTCAAAGAGCTCAATGCCCATGGCTGAAGTGGTTCCAGAAACAATTGCATTGTCCATGTCAGGACCACCCATTCCACCGAATCCGGCAGGATAAAGGGCCATCTTGGCATCTGTTCCGGCTACAGTGATGTCAAGTAAAAAGTCACCCTCGTCAACGTTTTCAAGCTCATAAACAACATCCCATCCATCAGCCGTAGCGCCCGGAAGGTCGTAGTTGTCGCGGAAGCTACCCTGGTTTACAGTAACAGGGAATACGAGTGAATTTGGATCCAAAGCAAGTTCCCAAACATCACCAGCGACTGGTGTGTAGGCATTACCTGAATAAGGTGCAGTAACCACTGCCCTTGCTCCACCAAAGAACATGGCAAAATTACCTGCAAAAGCACCATCAGCTACAGCAGCTTCAGTTGTTTTAACACCAAAGTCAAAGGTAGTTTCTCCAGCAGCTAAAGTAAATGGAAGAGCTGGTTTTTCAACAGCCAAAAAGCCGCCAAAATTTTCATCAATGTCGGCTTCACTGATAACAAAGTCGCCAACACCAGGATTATTCACAATTTCGAAAGTGGCTGGTTTCATCCAGGCGCCAATTGGGCGATCACCCAAATCGAGGCTTGGGGTGATAAACTCAAGACCAGGAATCACAAATGAAACAGAGAAATTGTCGAAATCAAGATAGAAATCGCCTGCTATCCATGTGGCATCTACCAAAAACATGGCAGTTTCACCTGACAAGGCTGAAATATCGATATCGATCTGTGCATAATTCGTTGACTCAACATGAGTTGCCGGGTTGTACACAAATAAAGGTGTAAATGTTGCGCCAAAATCAGTGCTTACATATACCGTAAAGTCAACGCTCGTTGCTGTTGTTGGGGTACCGGGATAAGCTGTAAAATCAACTACTCTGTATTGAAAGCTCAAAGTTCCATCATCAATTACATTCACAAAATTGGTGTAGAATTGGGCAGCAGGAGTAAATGAATACAAATTCTTTGTAAACCGATGTCCATTGTTTACACCACCATCTACGCGGGCTGAAAATGTTCCACCCCAGTTAGCAGGCGCGGCAAAGGCAGCAACTGCTTCAAAATCCTCAAAAATTGAAGGAGTTACGACAGCTGCTGTAACAGCAGATGATACTGCAACATTCAACAACGGATTATCAGGATCATTTGTGGTTAGTGCAAAAGAACCAGCATAAATACCCGCTGCAGCAGGATTAAATGTAACTGAAACAGTTCCAACATCGCCTGAAGCAACAGTCAATGGAAGACCGGTCACGGTGATTTCAGGACTGGATGTACTTAAATCGAGGTTAAGATCACCCGTATGGCAGTTTGCGATTTCATAATCCACTGTATATGTACCCAAATCGTAAGTGGCGCCAAAATTCAATGGGCCATCTGTTGCAAAATAAGGAGAATACATAGTAGGTCCTACTACATTATCGATGTAAATTCCGTTTCCATCAAAATTTGTGTGTTTAAATGCAATGTAAATGTTTTGACCATTATATGCATCAAGGTTATAGGACTTCTGCTGGAAAACCGCCGTATAGTCCGTTCCAACATTTAAAGTGGCTAGCACATTAGTAAAACTAGTCATGCTATTATCAGTTGTAGAAACCAAAATGGTCAAATTATCAGGAGGATAGGTGCTAGCAAAAGCATGCCTAATCCAAAAACTGATAGCATCCCCGGTAGTCACTGATAACTTTGGTGTTACGAGCCAATCTTCGCCACCAGATGATTGGTAGCCAATATAGGCTGAAGCAGACCCATCCTGCGCATAGGTTGTGCTACGAACCCATTGGTTTGCACCAATTGGGTTGTATGTGACCCAGCCGCCAGGAGGGAAAGTAGTGCTTTCAAAACTCTCAGAAAGGTTACCGCTAGGGCAAACCGGGCTTCTAAAAGAGTTTTGATCATTGTTCAATTGTCCCTGTTCAAACACTACAGAAGTAGATTCGAATAAGGACAATTCATTTTCACCTGGCTTGGTAACTTTGCTCTGTGCTTGAGCAAAACCACTCCAGATGAAGGCCATCAGCAAAAAACTAAATAGCCATCGAAAAAAAGTAGGCTTACTTTTCATAATGATAAAAATTGGTTAATAATTAGAGATAATTGGTCGTAATTTGATGTAAAGTTATAAATGTTTTTTTAGTTTTAACAAATTTTCAAACTTTTTTTAGATAAATAACTTGCATTTATTAAAATTTTTACAGAGAAAAACGTATAGTATCGTCCGATATGCCCTGCTTAGGGCCTTTTAGGCTTTCTCAGTTGATGTTTAAAAAAGAAATTTAATTGACTTTAATAATAATTGGTATTATTTCCTTCAGATAAATATTCATATCAGCTTTCTATATTTTCTGTTTTACTAAAGAACTGAACAAACCAAACAAATAAAACGGATCTCATCCTATACTGATTCTGCAAATCTTTTTTCGGTTTTAAGCTGTTTAGTGATCCTTTTCAATAGCTTAATGTCGGCAGAAAATTTCAATTATTTAGATCTTTTATTTTCTATAAAATCCATTTCATCCCTGGTGGGAATTTTTGGTTTATCATTTAGCTTTCCTTTTTCAATATTTTGTCTCTGGAAAGGAGAGCCTTAAGGTAGCAAATATTCGATGTTTTAAAAGCATCACCAACCCGCGGAGAAGCCCCTTTGGGAGCAGATTATTTGAATCAAATTAGAACAGTTTATTCTATTTAGCTGGACAACCATAATTTCTTATTATTGAAATCTATCGCAAAAAGCCAATTCAATCATCATTCAAACGCAAAAAAGCGGCCACCGTATGAGGCAGCCGCTTTTTTTTGAGAAGTCGTAATGACTTCAAATGTTATGATTAGCGAACGATCGTTACGCGTTTGGCAACAATACCGCTGTTGGTTACAATGCGCAGCATGTAAACGCCAGCTTCGTATGAAGCGGTGTTCAGGATAAGGCGTTGGTCGTTAACAGCTGCATCGTATACAACTTGTCCAACGGCATTGATTACTGTAAGACGACTCATATCGGCTGCTTCGATGGTAACATTGTTGGTAGCCGGGTTCGGGTAAACGCGTGTTGCGCCCAGTGACATTTCGTTTGCGCCTGTAACGAATACAGTTACAAAGTCTTCATCTGGATTCAACAAGGCCATTGCCGGATCAGATTCGCATGTGCCATTGGCATAGGTGTAGTAAGCTGTTACCTGGTAGGTGTACAATGTCTGGGCAGCAACATCTGTATCGAAATACGAGTATGCTGACTGGCCTTCAACAAATGGTACGGCAGCGATTAAGCTGTAAGCACCCGTTCCGGTTTTGCGGTAAACATTGAATACATCCAGCATGCGGTTGGCTGTTTCTGTAACAGGTCCTGCTGTTTGTTCACTTCCCTTGCCACTGATAGCCAAAACTTCACGGTTGTTGCTGTAGTTGTCAATTGGTTTGTCCATTGGCAAGGCAAC
>DINQ01000015.1 GCA_002426795.1 Bacteroidales bacterium UBA5536 | reverse complement strand
GGCCCGCTGATTAAGAGTCAGCTGCTCTGCCAGCTGAGCTACGGAGAGTTTTGGCCTGCAAAAGTAATCCTTTTTAAAACATTGGTCAACATATTAGCCGATAATTCAAAAAGGCAGGAAAATTCCCCTTTTGTCTTGAAGCAAATTTTCAACAGCCCTTTTCTTTCGAATTTGTGTTATTTTGCAAGCTATAATACAATCCATGAAAAAACTCGTCCTTTTTTTCGTTTTTCAACTCTTCGTCGCCACACAGTTGTTTGCTCAATATAACACCACGAGTCAATATTTCAACGAGCCCGAATTGCTCATCGACTATGTAAAAGATTGCGCCAACTTCTGGTCTCAAACAGAGGATCCACAGTACGGAGGCTATTTCATGGATATCGGCCGCACAGGCAATGTGTTGAATTACAATAAAAAAGGATTGGTGTCCCTGTCGCGAAACGCCTATGGTTTCAGCAGGGCTTTCATGCTCACCGGCGATACCTCCTATTTGATAAAAGCGAAATCTGCCCTCGATTTCATGAACAACAATCTTTGGGACAATACCTACGGTGGTTGGTTTGCCAGCTCGCAGCGTAACGGTGGCAATCCATATACGGGCTCCAAAACAGCTTTCGATCAGCACTATGCATTGCTGGGACTAATGGCATACTGGGAGGCCACTCAGGACTCAATTGAATTCCAAAGACTCAATGATGGGCTGGCTTTCAACGAAACTGCACTTTGGGATGAACGTGACAATCTGCAGGGTTATTTTGATTTGGTCGATCGAAACGGACAATATGGAAACGGCAAAAGCTTTAATGCCACCGTTGATGCCATCACCACGCATTTGTGGAATTTATGGCTGTTAACCGGCGATGAGAAATACCGGGACAGATTAATCACAATGCGTGATAACATCATCGAAAAGCTAATTCCGACAATGGTTCCGACAGGCATTGGTTTTGCCGAAGAATACAACAGCAACTGGATTGAAAAAAATTCGGAAAGGCGCACCATCATGGGACATGTGCTGAAAACAGCCTGGTGTTTAAATCGCATTTACAAACTAACTGGCGATCAGGCCACCCTTGATGCGGCAAAAATGTTGGTTGATCACGTGCTTGCAAAAGGCTACGACCACCAATATGGAGGACCATACAAAGATTATGACCGTTTCACAGGCGAAATGTATATGTACGGAGCTTACGATACAGCCAAAGCCTGGTGGCAGATGGAACAGGCCATCACATCAGGTCTATTGCTCTGGGAAACTACACGCGAGGTCAAATACCTGAAAATGGCGGACGAAAGTCTGGATTTCTTTATGCGCTATTTCGTTGATGACCAATATGGTGAAGTTTATGCCGACAGAGCCCGCGACGGTGGTCGGGTTTATTACAACGGAGGCTACTGGGACGAGAATAAGGGCAGCCAGGGAAAAGCCGGGTACCATTCAATAGAAACGGCTTACTATGCCTACTTATATGCAAAGTTGGTGCTCCAACGCGACACAGCAACACTTTTTTATGCTTTTGAATCAGCACCCTACGATCGCGTAATCCGGATGAATCCGCTTGCGGTTGATTTCGATAAGTTCCGGATAGCTACTGTGCGATTGGATGCAGAACCATATTTAAACTTCGACGGACTTAACCGCTTATTAACCATTCCGGCTAACATTTCCGGACTTTTTGCTGTTGAGTACCGCATGGACGGATTGCCCGATCATTTACCCGAAACAAATGAGCAACCAGTTGTTCTGCAGTTGAAGGCTTATCCAAACCCATTCCAAAACAAAATGACACTTGCATTTGAATTACAATCTAGCGAAACGGTTCAAATACAATTCCTTAATCAACTTGGCATGCTGGTTGAATCTGTCGACCTCGGAAAACTTCCGGTTGGTAAAGTTCGTTATACCTGGGAAAAACCTGTGTATGGCAAAGGCTTGTATTTTTATATCATCAGAGCTGGTTCCGCTTCGGTCAGTGGAAAATGTATTGCCAACTAATTTTGGCTGATCATTATTCGTGAAAAATCTGTTAATGATGAATGTGTTATTTTTACGTGATTAATCAATCGGCGATGGAAGAGAAAAAAACAGAAAGCGCACTTCGTGTGAATGAAGGGGTTGAAAAACCAGAAGCCATCAACGCGAGTGCTGTGGAACGAATGAAGTCGTTGAAGCAGAAGCTGTTGCCAGCCGAAGTTTATATTCAGGGCATCTTAAGGGGTGATGTGGTTTTGCTGAGCAAGGCTATTACACTGATTGAAAGTGCGTTGCCAGCACATCAACAGCTTGCTCAGGAAGTAATTACCGCCTGTTTACCTCATTCGGGAAAAGCTATCCGGCTGGGCATCACCGGCGTTCCGGGAGCTGGTAAAAGCACTTTCATTGAAGCATTGGGCATGTTTTTGTGCGAACAAAAAAAGCGTGTAGCCGTATTGGCTATAGATCCCAGCAGCCAACGTTCAAAAGGAAGTATTCTGGGAGATAAAACCAGGATGGAACAACTTTCGGCACATCCAAATGCCTATATCCGACCATCGGCTTCATCGGGTACACTTGGTGGGGTTGCGCGCAAAACACGCGAGAGCATTATCCTCTGCGAGGCAGCCGGATTCGACTCCATTTTTGTCGAAACGGTAGGTGTGGGTCAGTCAGAAACAGCTGTGCATTCCATGGTCGACTTTTTCCTGTTGTTGTTGATCAGCGGGGCTGGCGACGAACTACAAGGTATCAAGCGAGGAATTATGGAAATGGCCGATGGCATTGTGGTGAACAAGGCCGATGGCGATAACCTTGCAAAGGCAAATCGGGCAAAGGCTGAATGCGAAAGTGCCTTGCACCTTTTTCCGCCAGCAGCCTCAGGTGTTGAACCAAAGGTGTTGACCTGCTCTGCGCTCACGGGTTCGGGCATTGATGAAACCTGGAAAATGATCACCAATCACCTGGAAATCATCCGGCAAAATGGTTTTCTGTCGCACAAGCGTATTCAGCAGGCAGTACAGGTAATGCACGACAGCATCAACGACAGGCTTAAATCAGATTTTTATGGCAACAAACTGATTCAGCAACTTCTACCTGAGAAAGAGGCGGCCATCAAAAACCAGAAACTCAGTGCTTACATCGGTGCAAACGATTTGTTATCCGCTTATTTCAACAGTATCAAATAGGGTAATAATCAACCAATCTGGCTAATCTTCTGCAAGCGAAACTTATCTTGCAAAGTGATTTTTTTACCCTCAACGGTTATGAGTCCATCGTTTTTAAAGTGAGTCAGCGTGCGGGTCACGCTTTCGCGGGTTGTATGCACAAAATCGCCTAATTCAGCACGTGTGAGCGGCATAATGAAAGCATCAGCGCAAAATATGTCATTCGAAAAATAAAGCAGTGCATCTGCCAGCCTGCCATGAATTTGCTTCTGCATCTGGTTGATGGACCGGTCGAAAAACTGTAACTCATCCTGGCAAAGCCCGTTGATGATTTCATGACCAAATTTGCCATTGCGCGAAATCAGGGTTTTAAAAATCTGCGTCACAATAAAACAGACTTCTGTGGGAACAACTGCTGTAGCTGAATACTGATTGACCCTGTCGCCGAGGATGGTTGGAATACCAATGAAGCGCGGTGGATTAACCAACTTCAGTATCTGATCTTTTGAGGGTCCCTTTTTATGAATCTTGATCAGCCCGGATTTCACATACACGATATTCGAAATTAAAGTTCCCTGCTGAAAAATTCGTTCCCCACGCTTATAACTTGCTCCTGAACAGTTTGTTTGCAGAATTTCTAATTCATGCTGATCGAGTACTTCCACGGCACATGACTTGATGCGACAGGTTGAACAATTCGATTTTTCGGAAAAATCCATAAAGCAAAGTTTTGGCGACTGTAAATATATAAAAATCATAAAAAGTGATCTATATCATTTATATTCTGTGACACAAATCACATTTTTATTCGGCAAGTAACGCTTTTTAGTATGTAATTTTGTACTAAAACCTATTGATTATGTGTAAGTTTGCTAAAATAGCTTCTCAGGTTGGACTGGTCTCCATTTTACTCAGCATTCTCGTGATGATTGCCGGCTGGACATTTCTTCAAATTAATGTATGCATCGTTGCCATGTGCTTGATGTGTCTGGCTGCTGTCAGCTTTATTTTGTGCATGTTTTGTAATTGCATCCACAGCGTGCCTGACAACAAATAGTTGACCGTCTATCATTTTCTTGGTCAGCTTCAATATGGCCAAAAATTCATTCTGCCTGGATAAACTTCAATGGTGAAGTTTGTGTGCTCCTTTACCTGCAGATGAGTAGTTTTTGCTTCAAAAATTTAAGATTATTTCAAAACTATTTGAAAACGTTTTAAATTGATTTGACAAACACGGTCAAATGCCACTAATCATGCCTTTTTTGGTATGTTTGCAGCCAAATGTGCGAAAACATCCTGATAAACCATGAATGAATTAACTGCAATGAATCCGAACCCATTGGTTCAATACCTGAATAAACCTTCAGCCGAATTTACACGAGCCGATCTGATTCGTTTTATCGAAGACAATGATATTGAAATGATCAATTTCAGGTATGTTGGCTGGGATGGTCGCCTCAAAACCCTCAATTTCATCATCAACAGCCGCGAACATCTCGAAAATATCCTTTCGGCAGGAGAGCGCGTTGATGGTTCAAGTTTATTTCCCTTTGTTGAAGCCGGATCAAGCGACTTGTATGTGATTCCAAAATACAAGACTGCTTTTGTAAATCCCTTTGCAGATGTACCCACGCTCGATTTGTTGTGTGCATTTTATGACCGTCATGGCAATCCTTTTGAAAGTTCACCTGAATACATCCTTAAAAAGGCCCACAAAAGTCTGCAGGAAAAAACAGGACTGGTTTTCGAAACCATGGGCGAACTCGAATATTACATCATCAGCGACGAAGAAGAGTTGTATCCAGCTGTAAACCAGAAGGGATATCACGAATCGTCACCTTTTAACAAATATGGCGACTATAGGCGCGAAGCCATGCGTTTGATTGCACAAAGTGGTGGCCAGATCAAATACGGACACTCGGAAGTGGGCAACTTCTCGCTCGAAGGCAAAGTTTATGAGCAAAACGAAATCGAGTTTCTGCCCACCAATGTGGAGGATGCGGCCGATCAGCTGGTTGTTGCCAAATGGATCATGCGTACGCTTGCTTATCGCTATGGCGTTACCATCACTTTTGCGCCAAAAATCACCGTTGGAAAGGCCGGAAGTGGCATGCACGTGCACACCCGCCTGATGAGAAACAGCCAAAGCGTCATGATGCAAAACGGTAAACTCAGCGACGAGGCCCGCAAAGCCATCGCAGGCTACCTTACGCTGGCAGCTTCGCTCACGGCTTTTGGCAATGCCATTCCGACTTCTTATTTCAGGCTGGTTCCGCATCAGGAAGCTCCGACAAACATCTGCTGGGGCGACCGCAACCGCTCAGTTTTGGTGCGCGTTCCGCTGGGCTGGAGCAACCATACCGACATGATTGCCGATGCCAATCCGCAGGAAAAACCCGTGAAGCTCGACTTCAGTCAAAAGCAAACCGTTGAGTTTAGGGCTCCTGATGGCTCGGCCGACATTTACCTGTTGATGGCTGGCCTCACAGTGGCTGCCCGTATCGGATTCGAGATGGAAGATGCGTTGGCATTTGCCGAAAAGACCTATGTAGATGTCAATATTTTCGACGACCAAAACAAATCCAAGCAAAGCGAACTGGAACAGTTACCAGGTTGTTGTGTCGATTCGGCCGATGCCCTCGAAAAACACAAAGGCTATTACCTGGAAAACAATGTTTTTTCAGAGTCGATTCTCAATTTCATCATCAAAAACCTGCGCGCCTTCAATGATAAAAACCTGAGAAGCGAACTCGGAGATGATGAAGAAAAGATCATGAAGTTTGTGAGCAAGTACTTTCATTGCGGCTAATCTTCAGGACTCTTTTTGTTATACCCCGTCGTTGCGGCCTTTTGCAAGGTTTCATACAGCCCTTTTTACAGACTATTTTCCGCCATTCACCGACCAGGTTCGCCTGTTTACCTATTTTCTGTTTACATAAGGTACTCTGTGGCATACATTTGCCATAAATAACAATGTATTCACATTAACACGTAAATAAAATGGAAACAAATTCATCAAACCTAGACAGACGCGTAGTAGCCGGATTACTGCTCATAGTTGCCGGCGGATTACTTTTACTCGACCAGATCAACCTTTTGCCGATTGACATCAGGCATTACCTCATTTCATGGAAAACGCTTTTAATTGGTATTGGTTTGATTACCTTATCTAACCGCGAAAACCGGACAACCGGTTTCATCCTTATCGGTTTGGGTGTTATTTTCTGGATGCCCGAAATCTTTAGCTATTCATTGCGCTTCAGAGACATATTCTGGCCTGCCATTTTGATTGGAATTGGTTTGATCATCCTGACAAAACGTGGAGATCCTACACCTGGTAAAGGGGGAAAAACACGCGTTTTCAGCGCTGACAGTCGCCCTATGGAGAATCCTGATGAAATCATTGATGAACTTGCCATCTTTGGAGGAGGAAACACCAAGATTACTTCAAGCAATTTCAGGGGTGGTAAAATAACAGCCATCTTTGGCGGCACCGATATTGAAATGAAATCGGCTACTCCCTCAAAAGAAGGCTGTACCATCGATACCTTTATCCTCTTTGGCGGATCGAAACTGATTGTGCCCGACGACTGGCAGATTAAATCGGAAGTAGTTTCAATCTTTGGCGGTTTCAGCGATAAACGACTGTCGCCACAGGTAAATAACCCTGAAAAAATGTTGGTTGTCAAAGGAGTTGTGTTGTTTGGCGGCGTAGAACTGAAAAGCTACTAACCACCAAACCAGCTGGAAATTTTGCTGCAAAGTAACTTTTTACCAGCCCGGAGCGTTTTTATCGCTGTAAGTCAACCACACACACAACTACTTAACCAGTCGCAGAAACATGCTTAATCCGTTTATTAAAAATCGTAATTACCTGATTATTTACCTGGCTGTCTGGGTCGTGATCATCCTGATTCAGACAGCCATTTTGAGTTATTACCAGGGCATCAATCTGTTTTCGAGCCTCAACGATGCCCTTGTTTTTAATGCCATTCTGGCGCTGATTGGTTTCAACATTTGGTACGTACTGCGTTTCAACCTGAAAGACCATCAGAATATTTTCGACCTAATAGTCAATCATTTACTTGCAGCCATCATTATCATTGCCATTTGGTTGGCTTCCGGATATTTCATTTTGCGTGCATTGGAAAACCAAAGTGCCGAGTATCTGGAGTTTCTTGATCAGTCGCTCCCATGGCGGGCAGTTATCGGTTCGTTTTTTTACCTGATTTTCATTCTGATCTACTACATGATTCTGTATTATGAAGATCTTCAGCAAAAAATGCAAATCGAAAGCGAACTCAACAACCTGGTGCGTGAGGCCGAACTGAATGCGCTCAAATCGCAAATCAATCCTCATTTTCTGTTCAACAGCCTCAACTCGATCAGTTCTCTCACCATGAGCAGCCCCGAAAAGGCCCAGGAAATGGTGATCAAACTTTCTGATTTTCTGCGCTATTCGCTCAGTCACGACCGGAACGAAACAACCAGTTTGCGTCGCGAACTCGAAAATACCGAGCGCTATCTCGACATAGAGAAAATCCGTTTTGGAAAACGCCTCACCTACCGTTCTAAAGTACCAGAAGCCTGCTTGGATGCCGAAATTCCGAATATGATACTGCAACCGATCTTCGAAAATGCTATCAAACATGGCGTTTATCATAGCACCGAAGAAGTGCTTGTAGAGATGCGTTGCGAACCAAATGAGGAATATTTGTTGTTGCACATTCAAAACGATTTTGACCCCGAAGCTGTGAGGCCAAAAGGTGAAGGTATTGGTTTGGCCAACATCAGAAAGAGATTGCAGCTGATTTACCAGCGTTCAGACTTACTTGAAATCAGGATGGGGAAAATCGATTTTGAGGTTATCCTGAAAATTCCCAGAAAAAAGGCCCATATAAATTCCTGATTGGCCAATTACACCAAGTAAACTATCTTTAACCCATTCATTTAATTTTGCTACAAAAAACGTCTTGCCATGTCGCCCGGAAAAATAGTCCCGAAAATACGCACACTGATCATTGAAGATGAAGCACCTGCGCGTGATTTATTGAAGGTTTTTCTATCGGATATTGAGCATATCGACCTAATTGGCGAATGCAGCGATGGTTTCAGCGGACTCAAGGCCATCAACGAAAACAAACCCGACTTGGTCATCCTCGATATTCAAATGCCAAAACTCACTGGTTTTGAACTCATTGAGCTACTGGATGAAATCCCGGAAATCATTTTTACAACTGCTTACGATCAGTTTGCCATCAAAGCATTTGAGCTTAATGCAGTAGATTATTTGATGAAACCATTTGCCAAAAGCCGCCTCAGGCAAGCCATTGAAAAAGTGACTGAGCGGTTTGCCATCAAGGCGAAACAAACGCCTGGAATTCAAAAAATGGTTGAACAATTGCACAATGAGCAGGCTACGCTTGACAGGATTGTTGTCAAATCGGGCAGCAATATTCATGTGATTCCTGTTGAAGATATCGAACAGCTCGAAGCCCAGGACGACTACGTGATGATCCACACCCATGAAGGTCGTTTCATGAAAAAAGAAACCATGGGCTTTTTGGAGCAACATCTGCCGCAAGAGCAGTTTATCCGCATCCACCGCTCACACATTGTGAATATCAACCAGATTCAGCGCATTGAGCAATATGGCAAAGAAAGCTATATGCTGATGCTTAAAAATGGCAATCAGGTCAACGTAAGTAAAAGCCGCATCAAGGATTTGAAACGGGAACTGGATTTTTAGACAATCAATCCAAATTCCTGTCAAATATTTAATGGCCGTTGAGCGTTGGCAGCTTAATTTCGACCTCTTTCAGAAAATCGAGGTGCTGATACAAAGTGGGGGCTACACTCTCTACTGTTCCATAAAACATGGAACTGTCGCGGGTTTTCTTATCCAGCACCAGATCGGTGAATTCCAGATAATTCATCAGTAAAATCAACAAGCTCAGAATCAGCATGCCTTTTAGTACGCCAAAAACCGCGCCTGCCATCTTATTGAGGAAGCCCAGCAGAAGAATGTCGATAAATTTTTCAAGAATTCTTCCAACAGTAACTACGCCAATCACCACCAATAAAAAGGTGAGCACAAAAGCCACCAAAGCCAGGTATTTTTTACCCACATTCAGGTAGGTTTTGAGTAGGTCGGCCACGATATCAGAGAAATACATGGCAACATAAATACCCAAGACCAGCGCTGCCAACGAAGCAAGCTCAATGATCAGACCTTTGGTATAGCCTTTGTAGGCAAACCAGGCCAAAAACAGTGCGATAATCAGATCGATGTAATTCATAGGACTATAGTTTGATTCGTCGCGTCAATTCTGTTGAGAAAACAAAATCGCGCAACTCGGGGTTTTCAGCTCTGAGAATGGTTTCCTTATCGCCCTGCCACCAGAGTTTACCTTTGTAAAGAAAATTGATGTGCTGACCTATTTGCAGCACCGAGTTCATATCGTGCGTGTTGATTACAGTGGTAATATTGTATTCTTCAGTGATTTCGCTAATCAGGGCGTCAATCACTTCAGCGGTCTTGGGGTCAAGGCCTGAGTTGGGTTCATCGCAAAACAAATATTGTGGACTGTTCGAAATGGCTCTTGCAATAGCCACACGTTTCATCATCCCACCGCTAATTTCTGAAGGGAAAAGTTTATTCACATTTTCCAGATTCACTCTTTTCAGGCAAAAATTCACGCGATCCAGTTTCTCTTCTAAAGTCTGGTTGGTAAACATATTGAGCGGAAACATTACGTTTTGCTCCACCGTAAATGAGTCAAACAAGGCACCGCCCTGAAAAAGAACACCCATTTCTTTGCGGATATCTACTTTATTCTTCTCGCTCAGGCGCGAAAAAGGACGGTTATCGAATCTGATTACTCCCTCATCAGGTTCAATCAATCCAATACAACTCTTCATTAACACCGTTTTTCCCGAACCACTTTGTCCGATAATGAGATTGGTCTTCCCTTTCTCGAAAACAGCACTTACACTTTGCAGCACCACCTTGTCGCCAAATGCCTTACTAACTTCTTTAACCTCGATCATATCAGCAGGAGTTGGGTGAGTATCAGGTCGAAAAAGATGATCAGGATGCTGCTATACACAACGGCTTTGGTACTTGCCCTTCCCACTTCAACCGAGCCGCCTTTGATATTGTAACCCAAATATCCTGACACAGAGGAAATGATGAAAGCAAAAACCACCGTTTTTATCATGGCGTAAGTAACCGTAAAAGGCTCAAACCAGCCCCGAAGTCCGCTGACAAAATCAGTTGAAGTCACCAATCCGGTCACCACACAGGCAAACCAGCCACCCCAGATTCCCACAACCATACTCATGATAATCAACACGGGATTGAAGAGCATACTGGCCGTAATTTTGGGAAGAATCAGATAGTTTGCCGGATTGACGCCCATTACACGCAGTGCATCAATTTGCTCGGTAACGCGCATGGTGCCAATTTCAGAAGCAATGCGCGAACCCACTTTACCGGCCAAAATCAGGCTGATAATGGTTGGCGAAAACTCAAGAATCATCATTTGACGAGTTGTGAAACCCACCATGGTAAGAGGAATGAGTGGAGAGTCAATGTTGTAGGCAGTTTGAATGGCCACAATAGCTCCTGTAAATACTGAAATAATCACAACAATGCCAAAAGAATCAACACCCAGACCCACAAATTCCACCATCAGTTGTCGTCTGAAAACAGGTCCTTTGTCAGGCCTTTTAAACGTTTCAAACATCAGAATGAGGTATTCCCCGAGCATTTTAAGCATTAGATTCGCTTTTTCTGGTTTATCAAAGGTAAAAGTACAATTATTTTTTGTTGTTGTTGCGAATTTAGGCCTGAAACGAAATGCTTCATATGCGATATCTATTGCAAAATGAGGCTTCCGCTGGCCTGTTGAAGATCAGAAATGATGCGATAAAAATAGATGCCAGGCTTACAGGGTATTCCTTGCATATTTTTCCCGTTCCAGGAGACTGTACTTTCGCTGGCGGTTTTATCGAAGCGCTGCTGAAAAACAATTCTTCCCTGCAGATCAGAAATTGTGATTTTTGTTTCTTTTCCAATTTTTAATCCCTTGAAATATACCCGGTCGCTAAAAGGATTGGGATGAACATTTACAGGAATTTGGAATTTTTCATTCACCCCAACAGGATCAAAAACGGTCATCTTTACAACAACAACATAACTACCACCAACACCTGCATCAATCATGATATCGGCAAAATACACCCCTGGATCCAAGCCCTGGCTGTCAATCAAAAGTGTTAGCGAATCTGTTGTTCCCGGGTCAAGATTCAGTGTGTCAATGACCAGATCAACCCAGTTGATGGTGTCGCTCTTTGAAAAAAGCAGCTGCAAGGGTGCGCTTCCGGGATTGTCAAAATAGATTGCCGTCTCTTTGGATGAGTCAATGGAAACATTCAACATCAGGCTGTCGCTGGGATTGATGATAAGTTCGATATTTCCCTGCAGGAGATTGATCGAATTAAAAATGTTGAGCCTTCCACCAGTAACGCTAATGCCTTGTAAACTGGCTATCGGATCTGTTCCGTTCAGGATATATTCTTTCATCAGCAAAGCGCCCTCTGCAGGGTTTTCTTTGTAGGCCAGCATAAATGCTGAATCAGCAGCCGAAAAAAGCAAGCCAACAGCACCCGCAACATGTGGAGTAGCCATACTGGTTCCGGTTGAATAACCATACGTATTGGATGGACGTGTTGAATAGATTGAAGTTCCGGGAGCACCCAGATCGATGCTTTCGAGACCATAGCCTGCACTGCTGAACTTTTCGTCCTTGTTAGTCGTATTTGTTACGCTAATGAGCCATGGACTGGTAAAAGCGGTTGGAATGTCGCCCTGCACATCCACATTTACATTGCTGTTGGCGGTAGCTCCGGCATTCAAAATGCCGATAGCACCAAGACTGTCATACATCGCACCCCAGATCGGATAATTATCGGGGTTACCATTGTCGACACCAAATGAGGAATTGGTCGCTACCACAAAGGCACCCGAGTCGCCCTGGGTTTCGTTGTAGCGGGCACGCATTTCGTAAACGTAAGAATAAGCCGCAACAACAGTTGATTCCACAGTGGAAGAACCGGCCACAGGCATTACTTTGATATTCCAGTTGACGCCTGTAACACCGATGCCGTTATTGCCAATAGCTCCAACAGTGCCTGTAACATGCGTTCCGTGCGAACTGGAAGGAACTGAACCGTTGTTGTTGTAGGCATTCCAACCATCATAATCGTCAATGTAACCGTTGTTATCGTCATCAATACCATTACCAGGTATCTCATGCCTGTTTTTAAATAAATTGAGGTCTTCATGTGGTAAAAAGCATCCGCCATCAACCACTGCCACAACAATCGTATCTCCCAAAGCTGTAAGTCCACCTGTAGTGAGATCCCATGCCCTCAGCGCATCAATATCTGCCCCTTCAATACCACTTCCCGAACCGTCGTTGTGAAATCCCCATTGATTGACAAAGTCAGGATCATCGGGTGTGTTTTCGGTAGCTTCGCGCAGGCTGATGTAATGATTAGGCTGAACATTGGCTATTCCCCCCTGATTTTTCAGCAGCTGCAACAAGTTGCCTGCACTGAATTTAGCGTCATCAAAAGTGAGTAAATAAATATGAAGTCGGCGCGAAAGTGTTTGTTTGACCCGCAAACCATTTGCCATCAAAAAATCTTGCATTTCAAAGATTTCATGCCCTTTATTGAGCTGAATCATCAACTCACCTGAGATTCGTTCGCCTGCTTTTTGTGCGAATGCCACTGATGAACTACAAATGATCAACAGGGCCAGAAAACCTATGATATTTTTCATGAGAAATAATTTTGTGTTTAGTGGTTATATGAAATACGCCATGACGTAGGGTTCCATCTTTCTCGTTTGGTGATTCTTGAATCATGGCTATTTCATAGATAGAAATATTAGTGCGGCTAAAGTAGAAATATTTTTTCGAGTCTATTTTCTGCAAAGTGGCAAAACTGTCCTGAGTATGCAGGTCAATATCGTTGATGAATTAAAAAATAATGAGCTTGAATTAGAAAGAGGGCTCGGTTTTTTTATTCGATTAAATGTATTTTTCACCTTTTTCAACCTTGATGTCGTTGACAAACTGCCTGATATGCTGTTCGTCTTCTTTGCGACAGATCAATAGCGCATTGTCGTCTTCCACAACAATATAGTCGTTGAGGCCCTGCAGCACAACCAGTTTATCTTTGGGCATATTGACAATACATCCACGAGTTTCGTAAGCAAGCACATTGTTTCCGACAATGGCGTTGAGGTTGTCGTCTTTTTTCCTGATTTCGTAAAGTGAGCCCCAGGTTCCAAGATCGCTCCAGCCAAAGTCGACTGACATCACATACACATTATCCGCTTTTTCCATTACACCATAGTCGATAGAAATGTTGCGGCAAACAGAGTAAGTTTGTTTGATGAAATCTGCTTCTTTAGGTGTGCTATAGATTCCGATGCCTTCTTTGAACAAGTCGTTCACTTCGGGAAGATGTTGCTCAAACGCGCTGTTGATGCTCTTGAGCGACCAGATAAAAATGCCTGCATTCCACAAAAAGTCGCCACTTGCCAGAAAGCTCTGAGCGATAGTGAGGTTTGGCTTTTCGGTAAACGTCTTGACTTTTTTAAGTTTCGGAACGGCATCAACAACCTGATCATCAAGAAACTGGATGTATCCATAACCTGTATCAGGTCTACTGGGCTCAATACCAAGTGTAATAAGCCAATCGTTTGTTTCGGCTACCTGCATAGCATCCGCGACATTTTCGGCAAATACATCCTCTTTCAGAATGATATGGTCAGAGGGCGCAACTACGATTGTTGCATCTGGGTTTTGCTGCATGATCACATGGTTAGCATATGCCACACATGGTGCGGTGTTGCGTCGGGCAGGTTCGCACAAAACCTGATTTGCCGAAATAGCCGGCAGCTGTTCCATGACCTGATCGCGGTAAATTTCGTTGGTTACGATATAGATGTTTTCGGGCGGACAAAGCCTGGTAAACCGATCAAAAGTCATCTGAAGCAGCGTTTTTCCCACTCCCAAAATATCTAAAAATTGCTTCGGACGGGAGGTTTTACTCATGGGCCAAAAGCGTGCGCCAACACCGCCGGCCATTATAACACAATATCTGTTTTTTTGTACTTCCATGGGGTCATTTTTTTCGTGAGTGAGTTCGGTAATTGATCGGCTGGTCGTTCCAGTTCGTTCGCTAAAAAGCAAAAATATAGTTTATTTTCCTTATTTACAAAGCGTGGTTTTAACGTCATTTTTTGGTTTCAGTCTGGCCCACATCACAACTCACAAAATAGGTTTTACTTTATGGCTGTAACACCAATTCAACCGGTGCCAGCGGATTGAACAAAAACCATTTTTTCGTTTGTTGACACTGGCATTTATAGCGCTTTCGAAGTTTTTCATGCTTCACAAATACGCGCCCGTCGGGCAGCATAAATGCTGAGCCTTTGTGCAATTCTTCTACTGTTGTAAGTGCCGCCTTTTTTTCGTCGTATGAGTTTAGCAAACGGGTTAGTTCGTGATCCGCTCCACTGCTGGCTTTGGCGTTGCGCAACGATTTTTGCAAAGCGTTGATCAATTCAACTGGAAAAATTTCGGGAACGAGAAATTCCTGCATCAGCTGCTGAAAAGTTTTTTTCCAGATAGTTCCGTGCGGATTGGCTTGCCTGCCATATTGCTCGTATACAACCAAATGTGCCAATTCATGCACAAAAGTGATCAGAAACTGGTACGGATGCAGATCGTGATTCACCGAAATACGATAGGGTTCGCCTTTGCTCACGGGCGGACGAAAATCGCCCAACTTGCTTCGCCTGCTTTTGCTCACGCGCAAAAAAGCATTGTATTTTACAATGCAGGCATAAACTTTTTCGATGGATGCTTCCGGAAAATAGCGCAGGAGCAGCTTACGTTCTTTCGGATTCATGAAATGGATGCGTTTTTGTCACCTGGGGTACATACGACCAGCGCGAGCAAACACAATTGCGCTTTTTTTTGGCTGGTTTGTGCGGCCGGTGAGGCGATCGGGCCACACCACAGCCAACCATGACCGTGCACAAGGCAACGAGAAGGCCGATGCGGAGGCTTGCTAGACTTTTCATGTAGGCAAAGGTAATTGTATTGTTTTTATCCAAAATCCAAAGTATCGTGTTTTAGTAACCTCAAATGGACAAATCTTTAACTTTACCGCATGAAACGTTTGTTTGTCGCCATTCACCTTCAAGCCACCGATACCACGTTTGCGCTGCTTAATCAGTTGAAAAGCAAGCTGCATGCCGAACAGATCAATTGGGTCAGGACAGAAAATATGCACCTTACGCTCAAGTTTCTGGGCGAAACTTCGGAGCAAAAAATCCCATATATAACCGAACAATTGTTTAAAACTGCGCAAAAAAAACAGTCTTTTCACCTTCAGTTTGATCGCACAGGGATTTTTGGCAGCCGCTACGACCCAAGAGTTATCTGGCTTGGCATGAATTATGCACCAGACAAGCTGATCCAACTTGCCAACAAGGTACTGGATAGCATGGATCAGATTGGTTTTTTACGCGACAGGCAGAATTTTGTGCCTCACCTTACCCTGGGAAGGGTAAAACGGCTTACCGACAAAAATCATTTTCAGTCGGTAATACAAGCTATTCCACAACAAACTTACCTGGAGGCAGATGTGAAACAGTTTATCCTTTTCGAAAGCATTTTAAGAAAAGAAGGGCCTATCTACCGCGAAATTCAGCGGTTCGACCTGCGAAAAGACGTTTAGCGATACAGGCAACGATAGGCCGTATCAGCCATCATTTTCACCTGAAATTTTACGTCTTTGGGTACAATGAAAGTTTCGAATGGTTTGTAAGTTTTGAAGGCCTCTTCTCCAGGCAATTTCACCAGCATCTCACCCGAAATCACAGTCATATGTTCCACAGTAGATGTACCAAAAGTATATTCTCCGGCTTTCATGGCTCCAATTGTTGCAGGACCTTCAGCAGTTTCAAATGCGATGGATTTAACTTTTCCATCAAAGTATTCGTTTGTTTTAAACATGGTTTTGGAAATTATTAAAGTTTCAATCTTTAGCGGGTTTATACCCAAAAAGTTTCCTTTCGCGGATGCGTTGAGCAATATAAACGGGTACCATTTGCAACCACGACTCATCATTGCATCTCATTTTGTCGAGCACTTCGTGCGAGCTGATGGTCATGTATTGCTCATTGGCATTTTTGATGTCGAGGATTTTTCTGTTCTCAATCAGGTGGGCCAACAGATGCTTTGTTGAGGGAGGAAAACGCAGGCTCTTGCTATCGATCAGTTTTCCTGTTTCCTGATCCATCGCAGGGTACAGATATACCTTGCTGTTTTCAGGGAACAAGGCGCCGAGTGCTTCGAGAATGCCACCTTTCAGGCAGGTATAATATTGCTCTTCCATGACTTTTTCAAATGTTTGAATGCCAATGAGCACCCGCATTTTGATGATCCGGAATTGCGAAAGATAACTTACCACCTTGTAGAATTCCTTGAAGCTGCTCACCATCACATTCTGTCCGATTTCGTTGAGCAAGTCAACGCGGTCCAGAAAATCGCGCTCGTCAAAATCACCTTCAGACAATAAATTATTGAGTGTGATTTCGCACAATGGCAGCGTATTCAGCTTGTCGTAGTCTTCGTCTTTCTTGAACATGCTATAACTGGTTTTCAGCATGTCGATACTCACGTAAGTGATTGGCCTGAAGCTCCCCCGGAAAACAAGCACATTTTTTTTGTAGACCATATCGTCGGGTTCCTGCACATTGCCGTACCGATCGAACATAATGGCTTTGGTCATGTCGTTTTTTACCAGCTGAACTCCCAGCAAACGGTTATCGACATATGAAAGCTCGGGTCCGCTCATGTGGATCATGGTGATGGCCAAACGGTCCTTTGCCAGGTTATCGAGCAAGGATTGCAGAAAAGCATTGGGCCTGTCGTGGTAATAAAAACAGGCAAAAATCAGGTTAACTCCCAAAATACCAAGGGTGTTTTGCTGTAAGAGGTTGTCGTTTTCGAACAGACGAACATGGATAATCACCTCGTTATGTGGCGCTCCGTCATACATCTGAAAACGCACACCCATCCAGCCATGGCAGTTGTTGTCTTTGCGGTAATTCAGCGTCGAAACAGTGTCGGCGAACGCAAAAAAACGTGTGCCATCCTGTTTGCTTTCGTTGAGTAAACTCACCAATTCACCGTATTCAGCCTCCAGCATCATCTCGAGCCGCTCACGCGAAACATACCTTTTTGATGAAAAATCTTTGCAATAAATGGCATCGCTGTACCTCTTGTCATAAGCTGAGATGGTTTTTGCAATGGTACCCGACGCACCTCCGGCCTGAAAAAACTGCCGTGCAACCTCTTGTCCGCCGCCAATCTCAGCAAAACTTCCGTAAATCGAACTGTCGAGATTGATTTGTAGTGCTTTTCGGTTTACCGGTAAAATTTCGTGCTGCTGTGCCATATTGACCCAAGGTTGTTTGGATTGACAAAGATAATGCATTCGGCCAATGACCAAATGTTGAATTTTTGTAAATCATAAAGCCGCATCTTATTGTTTTGAAACAATATAAATTGTGTCCATCGCTTGCTTTTTGGTGTTTTCCTTGCCTACCTTTGGCAAAAATATGTTGGATGAGTACGCGCGTTTTTTCTGATCTGTACCACAACAACGGCAAAAAACTCTTTGCCTGCTGGATTTGCTAGACAGCAAGTCCAATAATTGATTTCCCCAGTTTTTCGTACAATCCATTTTTCTTATGAAAGGAATCATTTTCGATATCCGCAGTTTTTCGGTACACGATGGCCCCGGCATACGCACCAGCTTTTTTTTAAAAGGCTGTCCGCTCAGGTGCAGCTGGTGTCACAATCCGGAAAGCCACTTGTTAAAACCTGAAATTCATGCAAAAAAATACCGCATGGGTGATGCCGTTTTTACCCATGATGAATGGATTGGTCATGAAATAAGCGTAAACGAAGTGATGGAGCGGGCTATTGCTGATAAGCCATTTTATGATGCTTCAGGAGGCATAACACTCACGGGGGGAGAGCCACTTATGCAATCGGAATTTGTGCGAGAGATATTGCAAGCCGCTGAAAAAGAACATATTCACACCGCGCTCGATACCTCTGGCTTTGCAGATCCAGCTGTTTTCCAGCAGACCGTAGAAAAAGCAAAACTGGTCTTATTCGATTTGAAAATCATCGACCGCGCCGCTCATCAGCAACATACCGGCGTGAGCAATGATTTCATTCTTCAAAATTTTCAGTGGCTGCTCTCTCAGCAAAAAGAAGTGATTGTGCGCGTTCCGCTTATAGACAATATCACCGATACACCCGAAAACCTGGAAGCTATCAGGCAACTGGTTGAAAACAGCCAGATTCGCAGGATTGATTTATTACCCTTCCACCATTATGCCCGAAGCAAATACAACAACCTGGGATTGCGTTTTGAGCACAAAGACCTAGGTGTGTACCCAAGCGAAAAACTTCAAAACATCACCCAATTTTTCTCGAATTCAGCAATTACAGTCAGCGTTGGCGGCTGACCAAAACCTATACAATATGAACCAACGAATCCAGCAACTTCGTGAGCAAAGTCTCAATGCCGTTCCAACTATTTCAGCAGAAAGAGCCCAACTGATCACCGCATTTTATCAGAAACCTGAAACGGCAAAACTTTCTGTGCCACTGCAACGTGCAGGAGCTTTCAAACAGCTGCTCAACAATAAGACTATCTCAATACTTCCGGGCGAACTCATCGTTGGCGAACGCGGGCCTGCACCCAAAGCCACACCCACTTACCCGGAAATCTCACTTCACAGTACCGACGACCTGAAAGTATTGAACAACCGTCCGAAAGTCTGGTTTAAAGTAAGCGACGAAACACTGAGTGTTTACGAAAATGAAATTATACCTTTCTGGAAAGGCAAGTCACAACGCGACAAGATTTTTGGCAGCCTGTCAGAGGACTGGAAAAAAGCCTATGCTGCAGGTGTATTTACGGAATTTCAGGAGCAACGTGCTCCTGGTCACACCGTTGCCGGCGCTTCGTTGTTTCAAAAAGGCATGTTGCAAGTCATACAAGAAATCGACGTTGAAAAAACCACCCGACAGCAACAAAAGGCTGAGCAGGCTGCTCTTGACGAGCTCGATGCCATGGCAATCGCCGCGCAGAGTATCATCGAATTTGCAGGCCGCCATGCTGCAGCGCTCAAAAAACTGCTGCTGACTGAAAAAGAAGAATGGCGCAAAAACGAACTGCTCGAGATGATCAGTATTTGTGAACGGGTCCCGGCACATGCACCGCAGACCTTTCATGAAGCTCTGCAGCATTATTGGTTTATACACGTAGGCATTATCAGCGAACTAAACCCATGGGACTCTTATAATCCGGGGCGCCTCGACCAACATCTCTGGCCTTTTTACCAGCAAGGTATGGCCGATGGAAGCCTGACACCTGAAAAAGCTATTGAGCTCTTGCAGGCATTCTGGATCAAGTTTAACAACCATCCTGCACCTCCAAAAGTGGGTATTACAGCGCTCGAAAGCAATACATACACCGATTTCACGCTCATCAATGTTGGCGGTTTGCGCGAAGATGGAGCCGATGCTGTAAATGAGCTTTCATACCTCATACTGGATGTTATTGAAGAAATGCGCTTGCTGCAACCTGGCAGCATGGTGCAAATCAGCAAGAAAAATCCGGATCGTTTTGTGAAAAGGGCACTAAAAATTGCCAAGACAGGCTTTGGGCAACCATCTTTTTTCAATACTGACGCCATCATTCAGCAGTTGCTCAGGCAAGGCAAGAGCCTTGAAGACGCCAGAAACGGAGGTGCAAGCGGTTGTGTGGAAACTGGTGCTTTTGGTACAGAAGCATATACACTTTCAGGCTATTTCAACCTGACCAAAGTGCTCGAGCTTGCGCTCAATAATGGCTTTGACAAACGCACGCAGCAGCAGGTGGGACCCGAAACTGGTCATGCAGAAACTTTCCAGAGTTTTGATGCGCTTTACGCTGCTTTTGAAAAACAACTTCAGTATCTGTTGAACGTAAAGCTTGAGGGAAATAACCAGATTGAAAAACTCTTTGCCGAACATATGCCAGCTCCTTTTCTCTCGCTTTTCGTGGCTGGCTGCATCACAAACGCAAAAGACTACAATGCAGGCGGAGCTCGCTACAACACCAGCTATGTGCAAGGTGTTGGCCTGGGCAGCATCAGCGACAACCTGGCTGCAATTGCCAAATGGGTTTTCGAAGCAAAGATCATTTCGATGCCAGAATTACTCGACGCCCTTTCGAAGAATTTTGAGGGCTTTGCTGAGTTGCGTTTCCGCTTGGTTTTTGATTCACCCAAATGGGGCAACAACGATCCAAAAGCAGATCAATATGCCCTGCGCGTATTTAACAGTTTCTTCAGCATGGTTGATGGTCGTCCCAGCTACCGTGGCGGTCATTTCAGAATCAATCTGTTGCCAACCACATCACATGTGTATTTTGGCAGCGTAATTGGCGCTATGCCTGATGGCAGACTCTCCGGAAAACCCCTGAGCGAAGGCATCAGCCCGGTGCAGGGAACTGACAAAAACGGTCCGGTTGCTGTGTTGCAATCCGTTTCAAAAATTGATCACATCAAAACCGGTGGAACACTCCTTAACCAGAAATTTGCACCCGAGTTTTTCGACCAGGAAGAAGCTATCGACAAAATATGTTCGCTGGTGCGCAGCTATTTCAAACTCGACGGGCATCACATTCAGTTTAACGTGGTAAAGGCCGAAACCCTTCGTCATGCGCAGAAACATCCTGAATTATATGGCGATCTGATTGTGCGTGTCGCAGGCTATTCCGACTATTTTAACGATCTGGGCAACGATTTGCAAAATGAAATCATCGAACGCACCGCACATCAGTGTAATTTTTAATTGCTCCTGTTTTTTTAATAATTACACTTTCGAACTCTGTTCCCAAAACAAAAGCACAATGGATTTGTTATAAGTCTATAACATTCCCATTTCATGCCAACTATTGTTTACGAAGACCAGAAAATTTCCTGTGAAAAAGGAGAAAATCTTCGGGCTGTTTTACTTAAAAACGGAATTTATCCACACAATGGTGCTTCGCGCTACGTAAACTGTTTTGGGATTGGCAGCTGTGGCACTTGTGCTGTGCACATCGAAGGTCAGGTGAATGAGATGTGCACCCAGGAACGCATTAGATTGAGCCTTGCGCCACACAATCCTGAAAACGGATTGCGCTTGTCGTGCCAGGTAACCGTTCAAGACGATATCAAAGTAAAAAAATATGCTGGTTTTTGGGGTCAGGAAGTCAACCATGCCGCCAGTTCCTCTTCAAAAACAAAAAGATAGTCGAAATAAGCTCCTCGTTTTTAAGTTGACTAAATCTAAAAATTTATGTAGGTTTGTTTATGATTTTAATCGACCTGCTATACAACCTATCAGTACTTGTAGCCATCAGCGTTCTTTCGGGAATCATCGAACTTCGATTTCGGTCCGATACGCTTAAGGCAAAGATATTACAAGGTTTGCTTTTTGGTTTTGCGGCGGTTATCAGCATGGTGTATCCTTTTGTACTCACCGAAGGGATTATTTTTGATGGCCGTTCCGTTGTAATCAGCTTGGCTTCTTTTTTCTTTGGCCCAATTGCAGGTATCATTTCCGTATTGATTGCCATTCCTTTCCGTATTTTTTATATCGGAGGTTCAGGTAGTTTGACTGGAGGACTTGTCATTGGTTTTTCCTATCTGGCCGGACATGTTTTTTATCTTTTGTTCAGAAGAAAGCAAAAAGAGAAAATCAGGTTATGGCATTTTTACCTGCTCGGAATAGTGGTTCATGTAGGCATGTTGTTGCTGATGTTTACGCTTCCTGGGCCATTTCAGCGCGAAACATTTCAGTTGATCAGCTTCACGGTTATAGGCTTTTATCCATTGGTTACAGTCTTAATCGGGAAAGTGCTGCTCGATCATGAGACCAACAGAAAACTCCTGAAATCTGTATCTGAAAGCGAGAAACTTTTTCGCACCACGCTTTATAGTATTGGTGACGCTGTGATTACAACCAATAAAGACGGCCTGGTTATGCACATGAATAAAATTGCAGAAAACCTCTGTGGCTATACCGAATCAGAAGCTGCCGGGCAACCACTCAATAAGGTTTTTAATATCATCAGTGAGCAAACCCGAACAAAAACAGAAAATCCGGTACAGGTTGTTTTATCTGCAAAAAAAATTGTTGGACTGGCCAACCACACCTTGTTGATTCACAAAGACGGACAGGAAATTCCCATTGCCGACAGTGGCGCACCCATTATTGACGAAACAGGAAATATCATTGGAGTTGTGTTGGTTTTCAGGGATCAACGGGCAGAGCGTGCCCGCAATCTTGAGTTGCTTCGCTCCGCTGAAAGTTTTCAGGGACTGTTCGATAGTATCACCAGTGCTGTTTATGTGCAAGACAGAGAAGGTCGTTTTCTTGATGTGAATGAGGGCGCTTTAAAAATGTATGGTTACCCTAAAGAAACTTTTATTGGTCAAACTCCCGATTTTTTAAGTGCTGAAGGTAAAAACAACATTCAGGAGGTAGCCTCAGCCGTTAGAAAAACCTTTGAAGGCACTCCACAACAATTTGAATTCTGGGGCAAAAAAAGCGATGGAACCATTTTCCCAAAAGAAGTTAGCCTGTTTAAAACCATCTACTTTGGAGAAGATGCCATTTTGGCTATCGCACAGGATATTACCCAGCGGAAACAAACCGAAAAGCAAATTCGTGAAAGCGAAGAGCTTTATCGTATGCTAATTACCCATCAAACCGATTTGGTGGTCCGCATTGATGTGGAAAATATCCTTACATATGCAAGTCCTTCCTATTGTAAACTATTTGAGAAAACAGAAGAGGAATTATTGCATAAACCATTTTTACCACTTGTATATCAGGATGATAGAGAAAAAACTGTTCAGGCTATGCAAACACTTTTTGAACCACCATATACTGCATACATGGAGCAAAGAGTGGAAACGCCTTCGGGGCTTCGCTGGTTGGCCTGGTCAGATAAAGCCATTTTAGACGAGGACGGAAAAATCCAGAGCATTATTGGTGTGGGACGCGATATTACTGAGCGAAAAATAGCTGAAATGGAGCGGGAAGAAAGTGAAAAGCGCTATCGCTTGCTGTTTGATGCTTCGCCTGTTGGCGTTCTTCTGGAGGATGCTGCTGGCACTATTTTACAGGTAAATGATACTTTCTGCCGTGATTACGGTTATGAAGCCGACGAACTGATTGGGCAAAACGTCGAAATCCTTGTACCCGTAACAAACCAATCTGATGTGAAAAAAAATATCCGAAAAATACTTGAAAAGGATATTTTACACAGCATTGTTTTGAGCAAAACAAAACAAGGAAAAGATAAAATATCTGAACTGATTGAGCGCCGGATTATTCTACCCGACGGCCAAATGGGAATTTTATCGATCTCAAAAGACATTACTGAGCAGGAACTCGCCAAAGCACGGCTCCGCGAAACCCAGGAGCGTAATGCTGCCATCATTTCGGTGCTTCCAGACTTTCTTTTTGCCTTCGACGATAAGGGCACCTTTATTGATTACGTGGCGTCAAATGATGAGGAGCTTTATTTGCCTAAAAACGATTTTCTTAATAAAACTGCCGAAAGCGTTTTGCCTCCTGATCTGGCCAATCTAACCATGGAGAAAATCAGGAGTGCACTCGAAACCGGTGAATTGATTCAGTATGAATATTCACTGGGCGAAGGTGATAACATCAAATGGTACGACGCCCGTATGGTAAAAAGCGGTGAAAACAAAACGCTTGTCATCGTGAGGGATATCAGCAGCCGGAAACAACAGGAAGAGGAGCTGATTCACCAAAACCGCTTCATCGAAACACTGCTCGATTCTGTTCCGAATCCTTTGTTTTACATGGACAAAAATGGTAATTATTTAGGTGTAAACAAATCATTTTCTGATTATTATGGTCTAGACGCATCTGATATTATCGGGAAAAAAGTGTTTGATTTCGAAAATGTGGATATTGCCTCCGAACAATCGAAAAGTGATCAGTTGATTTTTTCTGGTCTCGAAAAACGACAGGTTTTTGAGCGGGTTTTGCATCTGCCCGACGGAAGTGTCAGGAACGCTATTATTACCAAATCTCCATTTCCGGATGTGGACAATAGAACCGTTGGCGGTTTGATCGGGATCATTGTTGACATCACCGAACGCAAAAAAATGGAGCAGGAACTCATCGCCGCCAAAGAAAAAGCAGAAGAAAGCGACCGCCTGAAAACTTCTTTCCTGAATAACCTCTCGCACGAAATCAGGACCCCAATGAACGCCATCATTGGCTTTTCCGACCTGTTGCTGAACGAACCAGACACAGAGCAGCAAAAGCTTTTCGTTGAAACCATCAACAACAATGCTGAACAACTGCTGCGCATCATCGATGATGTTTTGGCCGTTTCGCGACTCGACTCAGAAAAAATACCTGCCGAAAATATTTCTTTCAGCATCAGCCAACTGCTTGATGACCTATTGCTGACTTTCAGACAACAATGCGAAAACAAAAAACTGAAATTAATCCTCCACGAAATACCGGCAGATGTGCCAACTTATGTAATTGCTGATAAATCGAAAATCAGGCAAGTGTTGGCCGGTTTGCTTGGTAATGCACTCAAATACACCTTGAAAGGCCATATAGAGTTTGGTGTAAATATGATTCAGCAAGAACTTTCGTTTTATGTGAAAGACACTGGCATTGGGATTGCCAAAGCCGACCAGCCAAAAGTTTTCAATCGGTTTTTCAGGGGCGAGGAAGCGCAAATCAGAGCTATTCGCGGCAATGGACTTGGATTGAGCATTTCAAAAGGTCTGGTCGATCTACTGCAAGGAAAAATCACCCTTGAATCTGAGCCCGGAAAGGGCTCTATATTTTACGTTAATATCCCCTTTAAGCTAAGCGAGAAACCAGCAATAAAGTCGATTCCAGATTCTTCTCCTGCTAAAAAATCAGATCAGTACACCATTTTGCTTGCCGAAGACGAACAGGATAATTCAATGATTATCGATTGGATATTGAAAGACCAATATCGCTTACTTATAGTGAGAAACGGAAAAGAAGCCATCGAAATGGTTGATCAAGAGGAAATTCATCTTGTTTTGATGGATATTAAAATGCCTGTGATGAACGGTATTGACGCAGCAAAACATATCCACCTGTCGAAACCCGATTTGCCAATCATCGCTCTAACAGCCTATACACAGCCCGAAGAAGTGAAGCAATGCACGGAAGCTGGTTGTGTGGAATACCTCACGAAACCTATTGATACCAAAAAACTGCTTGGTACACTTGCGAAATACCTTCAGTAAACAATCTGACCTTCGTTTTTCGTGCCGGCAATCACAGCCTGGTTTGTCATAAACCGATAGCCGGCAATCCAGGCCAACAAAGCATCTGCTTCATGATGGTTGCATGGTTGGGCGGCTAAGTCTGGTAAGGCATGCAGCTGTAAATAGTTACTGATCTGCTGTATAACCCTCCGAAAATCCTCTTTTGAAGCATTGGAGGAGATTTCTTTCCAAACCATCTTCGGATAGCTTTCATAAACATCGATATTTTGGCCACGCCACAAACTTGCCAGTTTCATCGCCCTGGCCGTCAATCCACCCAAAAACATAGGCGACATCGCTTGTAACTCACGGTCGCATTGACGGTAAAAGAAATCACGCCCTTTTCCAAAATAGGCTCCAGGTAAACTAAGCGGTGCGTCAATAAAAATCATGTCTACTTTTAAAGCCTCAATGTTTTGGATGCAAAAATCATCCGCATCCTGCCCTTTTGCTGAAAGAGAGACATGCAGCAGCCCATCTCTTTCAAAACAAATAGCCGTTTTTCCGCTAAGTTTTGCTCCGAAATCAATCCCTGCCCAAGGCATCAAAAAGAAATTTGTGTGAGTGGTACGAAGGGTTTGGCATAGCTTAAGCGAACCAGTTTGTTGGTATCGTAATATGCATCAAGCCCCGATACAGTAAGTGTTCCTGCCTTGTGGATATCCACAAAACCATCTTCGCCCATCGCAAAATCAGGAAGTATAACCTTATGCACTTCGCCCACGACAAGTTTGGTTTGATTGATTTGAATTGGTATTGTTTCACGCCATTGGAGTCCAATACGGATGGTAGCTTCCTGCACAAAAGGAACCCGAAATTCAGGGTCAAAAAACGGTGTCAAACCCACTGCCTCAAATTCTGAAACCTCTCCAGGATAGCGGGCTGCCGTTTGATGGGCCTTCTCCACAAAATCTCTGTGCACATGGTTGAGCGTGAAATAGCCAACAGCCTCAATGTTGCTGAGCGTATGACGCGGAACCACATCAGGTCGCACCAGAATCCCAATTAAAGCAGGGTCAGCACCCAGATGCAGCACCTGCGAAAAAACCGCCAGATTGGTTTGGTTGGTTGGGCTGATAGTACCAACCAGATTCAGGCTTTTAAAACCAGTGATGGCATTGAAGAAATTTCGACGGAAATGCTTCGGCATGCCGTCAAAATCTTGTTTTCCAAATGTTTTCAGCACCATTTGTCTATACTTTCAGAGTCGACAAACCACCATCAACGCCAATCACCTGACCTGTAATCCATCCTGACTGCTCCGACAACAGAAAAGCAGCCATGGCGGCTATATCTTCAGCCTGGCCAACACGTTGCATGGGATGTCTTTTGGCAGATGCTTCTTCCTTTTCGGGTGTTGAAAGCAGTTTCTCGGCCAGTGGTGTCTGCGTAAGAGAAGGAGCAATCACATTTACGCGAATCGCCGGCGCCAGTTCGGCAGCCAAAGATTTTCCCAATCCTTCCACTGCTGCTTTGGATGCGGCAACACTGCTGTGAAAAGACATTCCCTGCGACACAGCAACTGTACTAAACAGCACGACTGAGGCATTTTGGCCTGCCTTGAGCGCCTTGAGTACAGTCTGAATCACTTTGACGGCTCCTATCACATTCACCTCAAAATCGTTTCTGAAATCAGCTGGTTTAAGCGCTCTGAAAGGACGCAAATTGATCGTACCCGGACAATAAACCAGACCATCAAGTTCAGCCGGAATGCCTGATGCTTTCCAGTCCTCATCCATGAAATTTGGCTCGATAAAATTCACCTTATCAAGTTGCGACAAGGCAGCAGGTTGACGGGTTATAACATATAATTCATTGCCTTCGGCATAAAGTTTTTCGGTCAATGCTTTTCCAATGCCTGATCCGGCACCAACAATCAAATATTTACGCATAATTTGGTTTTTAGATAATTAACAAATCATCCGCAAAAATGTTCCCTTTTCGGGTCTTTACATGGTTGGGTAAAAAGCGTCTTCGATATGGTGTAAGTGACGTTCTTTGGGTGTGACAATCACCGATACGATATCGAAACGGGTTTCGATATTTAGTTCCTTTTCCAGAATATAGGCCTCAGCAGCCCGTATCAACGATCGTTGCTTTTTCTTATTCACAGCAAATTCAGGTTCGCCAAATTCGTTGGAAGCACGTGTTTTCACCTCAACAATCACCAGCATCTCGCCGTCCATGGCAATGATATCGATTTCCTCATGACCAAAAAACCAATTCGTTTCGATGATGTTATAGCCCTTTTCGCGCAGATGTTTGCGGGCCAACTCTTCGCCAAGTATTCCGAGTTCGTTGTGCCTGGCCATGTTGATGCTGCTTATTTTACTTCACTTCCGTTGTGGAAATCTTCGGTTGGCGACACAAAACAGAGCTTGCCTTCGCTGTTTTCGGCCATCAGGATCATGCCATTTGATTCGATTCCCCGTAACGGACGAGGCGCCAGGTTGACAAGAATACTGACCTTTTTACCTATGATTTGCTCAGGTTGATAATGTTCGGCTATTCCGCTGACAACCGTCCGCTTGTCGATACCAGTGTCGATGGTGAGTTTGAGCAATTTCTTTGTTTTGGGAACCAATTCAGCAGCAAGGATTGTTCCTGTACGGATGTCCATTTTAGCAAAATCCTCGTAGGCAATGGTTTCCTTTTGTGGACTCACTTTGGGTCCGGCAGCTTGTTGATTGGCCTTTTTGGTGTCGAGCAATTTTTGCACCTGCTGCTCGATCACTGCGTCTTCAATGCGTTCAAAAAGCAAGTCTGCAGTGCCCAGTTGATGACCAGTTGGCAGTAACATGGTTTCGGCTGCATCGTCCCAGTTTTTATCGCCCAACAAGATCATTTGTCGCAGTTTTTCTGCCGTAAAAGGCAGGAATGGTTTTGCCAAAACGGCCAGTTTTGCAACGATCTGCAGCGATACCGCCAGAATGGTTTTTACCCGTTCGGGATCTGTTTTAGAAATTTTCCAGGGCTCATTTTCTGTTAAATAACGATTTCCAAGACGAGCCAGGTTCATCAGTTCGGCAAGTGCTTCACGAAAACGATAGTTTTCGATGCTGCTGCCAATTGTTGATGGAAAAGCTTTCATTTGTGCCACCACTTCCTCATCAGCGGCTGTCAGGTTTTCGAGTGCCGGCACAACACCTTCAAAGTACTTTTGGGTAAGCACCAAAGTCCGGTTGACAAAATTGCCGAAGATTGCCAGCAACTCATTGTTATTACGTGCCTGATAATCTTTCCAGGTGAAATCGTTGTCTTTGGTTTCGGGCGCATTGGCTGTCAAAACATAACGTAGTACATCTTCTTTGCCAGGCAATTCCTCAAGGTATTCGTGCAACCAAACGGCCCAGTTGCGTGAAGTGGATATTTTGTCGCTTTCGAGGTTCAGAAATTCATTGGCCGGTACATTGTCGGGTAAAATATAGCTCCCTTCGCTCTTGAGCATAAAAGGGAAAATGATACAATGGAAAACGATATTGTCTTTACCGATAAAATGAACCAGCTTGCTGTCGTTGCTTTTCCAATAGGGCTCCCAGTCATTTCCGGTTTTTTCGGCCCATTCCCGCGTGGCCGAAATGTAGCCAATGGGCGCATCAAACCACACATACAGCACTTTTCCATCAGCGCCTTCAACAGGAACTTTTACACCCCAGTCGAGGTCGCGCGTAACCGCTCTGGGTTGTAAACCCTGGTCGATCCATGATTTACATTGTCCGTAAACATTGGCTTTCCAGTCGTTTTTGTGACCTTCAACAATCCACTCACGTAGCCAGGGTTCAGCCTGATCGAGTGGCAGATACCAGTGTTTGGTGTCTTTTAAAACAGGCACATTTCCACTAAGCGCCGAACGTGGGTTGATCAGATCGAGCGGACTGAGCGAAGTACCACAGTTTTCGCACTGATCGCCATACGCCCTTTCGTTGCTGCAATGCGGACAGGTGCCTGTAATGTATCGGTCGGCCAGGAATTGTGAGGCTTCTTCGTCAAAATATTGTTGTGATGTTTTCTCAATGAAAACATCTTTATTATAAAGTGTGGTAAAAAAATCTGAGGCTGTTTCATGGTGAATAGCTGCCGATGTCCGGCTGTATACATCGAATGAAATACCCAGTTTTTCAAAAGAATCCTTGATGATGTTGTGATAGCGATCGACCACTGCCTGAGGGCTGATGCCCTGCTGCCGTGCTTTGATGGTGATGGGCACGCCATGCTCATCGGAACCACCTATAAACACCACGTCTTCGCCTTTCATGCGGAGATAACGCACATAAATATCAGCAGGAACATACACGCCGGCAAGATGTCCGATGTGGATAGGTCCGTTGGCATATGGCAAGGCAGAAGTAACGGTATACCGTTTGAATTGCTTATTTTTGACTTCCATTTTCAGTGGGATTGATCGAATTTTTTTGCAAAGTTAACCAATAGTTTTGAACATGAGAAGGCCTCCTTTTCTGCATTTGGGCGACAAAGTAGGCATCGCAGCTTCAGCCCGCAAAATAAGTAAAGCCGAACTGACGCCTGCACTGAGATTTCTTTCAGAAGCTGGACTTGAGGCGCACATCGACGAGGGCTTGTTTGCTGCATCAGACCAGTTTGCGGGCAATGACCAGCACAGGGCTTCATATGTGCAAAAAATGCTGGACAATCCGCAAATAAAAGCAGTAATTTTTGCCAGAGGTGGCTATGGCGGTTTACGTATGGTTGATCAACTCGACTTTACAGCTTTCCAACAAAATCCGAAGTGGCTGGTTGGATACAGCGATGTCACTATCTTACATGCCAGGCTACAACAGATTGGTTATGAAAGCCTTCACGCCACAATGCCCATCAACTTTGAAACTGTTTCACAAGATGCGCTGCTGGGCATGTTTGATACTCTAAAAGGGAAATATCCGAATTATATCTTAGACAGTACGCCTCATAACAGAAACGGTGAAGTGATTGCAGAAGTGCTTGGCGGAAATTTGTCGACACTATACAGCTTGCTGGGGAGTGAAACCTTTCCTGACACTAGCGGAAAAATCCTTTTTCTGGAAGACCTTGATGAATATCTGTATCACATTGACAGAATGATACTTGCAATGAAAAGAGCAGGAAAACTTCAGCATCTTGCTGGATTGATCATTGGAGGCATGACTGATATGCACGACAACAACATTCCTTTTGGACAATCAGCAAACGAAATCATTGCGCACCATGTAGCTGAGTTTGACTTTCCGGTTTGTCATGGGTTTCCGGCAGGCCATCAGCCCGACAACAGACCAATCATTCTGGGACGCAAAAGTCACCTCAGCGTGCAAGACGACAAGGTGACTTTCGATCAAAATTTGCCTGAATAGAGGCTACTGAATAACAAGTTTTTGAGAGGCCGTGGCTTTTCCTTGCATCAAAATGCTGTACACATACATTCCGGCAGGAAATTGATCGACATTCAACGGTAACTGTTTTTGGCCAGGAAATAATGGTTGCTGCAACATCAGCTGCCCGTTAGCATTGCGAAGTTCGAAACTTGCATTACTGACATTTTCAGGCACATCAAAGCCAACAACTAATTGTATTGATGCCGGATTTGGGTGCGCATAGAGTTGTTGATTGAATTGATTGGCAGGAATTTGCGAAGCAGAAGTAATCAAAGATCCAGGCAGCGAATAAACACCGGTCAACACGGTGTAGGGCCAAACTGAATATTCATAGCTATAAGTAACAAACTTGGTGCTCCCGTTTTGCAAAGTGGTGGCATAATAATACTGGCAGCCGGGCAAGCTCAGAAGAACCGTGCCATTTTCTTTTACCACTTTGGTGGTGTAAGTGTAATATTGGTTGGTTTCATCATAAACATAGTAGGTATAAACCAAGCACAAACTGTTGTCTGTCGTAAACAAATTTTCTGAAATATACTGTATATCATAAAGATAGTTATTCGCAGGCACACTGAGGTTGATAGTCTTCCAAAGTGTATGGTTGGTATTGTAGATTCTGCATTGACTGTTTAAAACATCCATCACAAAAAATTTATCGCCTGAAACAGAAAGGCGGGTAAACGTTCCGGAATAAGTATAAGATGCATCCTGGGTAATTTGTGCAAAAGCTCCAATTGTCAACATGTTTATCAAGAGGAAAAGCAGCGTTCTTTTCATTTCAGTTTGGTTTATTGGTTTCAATTCTCATTTATCTGATGCAATATTAAGGGCTTTCATTCGAAAGGACTTATAGTATTATTTCAAAGTGTTACAAGATTTTAAGATCAGCCCTCATTGTCCGAAATTCTATATTAATTTCGTCCAACTTCATTGATGAGCAATAGAAATTAATTGAATATGAAGACAATAACGAATGATAGGTTGGTTTTACCCGATTTACTTAAAGGACTGGCAGTTGTATTAATGGTGCAGGTTCATCTAACCGAAATTTTTGCCAATCCATTATTTTACGAGAGCATGGCCGGCAAGATTTCATTATTTCTCGGCGGGCCGCCAGCGGCTCCTCTGTTTATGGCCGTGATGGGATATTTCATTGCACGAAAAAGACAAACAGGTTTGCAGCTTGTCAAACGGGGCATATTGCTTATAATACTGGGGTTCGCGCTCAACATCGGCCTGAATGCCCATTTGCTCATTAGAATGTGGTTGGGAGAGTTTCAACAATTGTCACCTTTTACGTTCATTTTTGGGGTTGATATTCTCTTTTTGGCTGGGCTCAGCCTGATTTTCATTGCTGTGATTAGAAAATTTGCCCACGAAAAAATCCTTCTCTGGCTAATGGCCATGTTGGTTTTTGCTGTAGCAAACCCATTTCTTCCAGTAAGTTTTGCAAGCCAGCCAGTATTTTCACACATCGTTGCCTATTTTTGGGGCTACTATCACTGGTCGTATTTTCCAGTTTTTCCGTGGATGGTTTACCCACTTGCAGGATATCTCTTCTATCTGGTTCAGAAGCAAAATGTTCTACCCGAGTTGACCAACAAAACAAAATGGATGGTTTTTGGTCTGTTAAGCCTTGTTTTAATCCTCTCTTTTCCGTTTGCCTTTGCCATCACCACGCATTTACAGGCGTATTACCATCATGATCCCCAATATGTTTTATGGACTTTGGGGTTTCTATTGTGGTGGATACTGCTTTGGAGTTTCATTGAGCAAATTTCAGGGTCAAACCGCCTAATTCAATTTCTCCAATTTTTAGGAATTAACGTCACTGCTTTTTACGTTGCTCAATGGTTGCTGATCGGCAATCTTGGCACATTGCTCTATCAAACGCAGGGACCCTTATTGCTGACAGTTTGGTTTGTTGTCGTACTCTTGATTTCGAGTATAATGGTGATTGCCTACAGGAAAATCAGAGGTTGAGATTACTTTTTCTGAGTGCTTTCCTGTTGAAGTTTCGTCATGCTGTCAGCATAGCAGGCAGCGCCAATAATACCGGCCAGATTGCGCAATGTGGCAGGTACAACAGTCGCTTTTACAGTAAGCTGATTTTTATACAAGTCGAATTTCTTGCTGGCTCCACCACCTAAAATAAAGAGGTCTGGCGAAAACAGCATCTCGAGGTGCAAGAGGTATTTGTTGAATCGTTTTCCCCAGGTTTTCCAACTTAGGTCTTTCTTTTCGCGTGTAGCATCTGAACAATATTTTTCGGCATCGCCGCCCTTGAATTCAAGATGCCCAAGCTCAGTGCATGGCAATAATACTCCGTTGTTGATGAGGGCAGAGCCAATGCCTGTTCCGATGGTAAGCACCAGGGCCACTCCATTATGACCATTGCCAGCCCCAAATTTCAGCTCAGCCAATCCGGCTGCATCCGCATCATTTACCACAAAAACATTTTCTCCCGTAGCCTCAGAAAGTAATTTTTCTACATCAATATCTACCCAGGTCTTGTCGATATTGGACGCTGTTTTTGCCACTCCATGCTGGATGAGTGCAGGAAAGCCACATCCAATAGGCCCGGTATATTTAAAATGATCAACGAGGGCTTTTACTGTTTCGGCCACAGCGCGTGGCGTTGCCGGTTGTGGTGTTGAGATGCGGTGACGTCCTGTTACCAGGCTTCCGTCTTCTATATTAACAATGGCACCTTTGATGCCGCTACCTCCAATATCAATTCCTAAGATTTCCATGTGTGTTGATTTTGGTTTCAAATATAGCAAACAATACTATTGAATTCCATGTATATCCGGAATAAACAATTTGAGCCGTACCTGCTGCCGATGCCAACCCAAAAGCTTTTTGTATTTTTGCACATTCAATTTTATTCAACTTTCAATGGATACACCACGAACAAATATTTTGATGCGCAAACCCGAATGGCTCAAAACCAAAGTGCCGGCCGGTAAAACATATTTATCTGTAAGAGAAATCGTTGACCAACACAAACTGCATACCATCTGCACAAGTGGTCATTGTCCCAATATGCACGAATGCTGGGGAAGAGGAACTGCTACGCTGATGATTCTAGGCAATATCTGCACCCGCTCGTGCGGTTTTTGTAATGTAAAAACAGGCCGGCCATTGCCCGCCGACTGGCAGGAACCTGACCGTGTGGCCGAATCGGTGAAACTGATGAAGCTCAAGCATGTGGTTTTGACCTCGGTTGATCGCGATGACCTAAAAGATGGCGGATCAGAAATATGGGCACTCACCATCAAAGCCATCAAGCGCGAAAGTCCCGGTACAACCATGGAAACCTTGATTCCCGATTTTGATGGCAAAAAAGAATTGATCATGCGTGTTGTTGAAGCGGGCCCCGAAGTTATTTCGCACAACATGGAAACCGTTCGCCGAATCACGCCCTGGGTACGAAGTCGCGCCAAATACGATCTTAGCCTGCAGGTACTCAAAACAGTAGCAGAAGCCGGAGTGATTGCCAAATCGGGTGTGATGCTCGGGCTGGGCGAAACGGCTGAAGAAGTGCTTGAAACTATGCGTGATCTGCGTGCGGTTGGCGTTTCGGTAATGACCATTGGTCAATACCTGCAGCCCACCAAAAACCATTTGCCGGTAAAAGAATTTGTGAAACCGGAAGTTTTTAAAATGTACGAAGAAGAAGGGCTGAAAATGGGCTTCCGCCACGTGGAAAGTGGTCCGCTGGTGCGTAGTTCTTACCATGCCGAAAAACATATTTTGTAATGTATCAGATTGTTTTTCAAGACCTTGATCGTTTTGAATATCAACAATCATGGGACTACCAGGAATCGCTTTTGCAGGAGATGATCAAGGCAAAGGCAAATGTTGCTGAAAAAAAGGCAGGCTATCTGCTTTTTGTAGAACACCCGCACGTATACACGCTTGGAAAATCGGGCAACGACAGCAATCTTTTGGTGAATGAAGATTTTCTGCGCTCAAAAGGCGCATCTTTCTACCGGATCAACCGTGGCGGCGACATCACTTACCATGGCCCGGGACAAATTGTTGGTTATCCGATCATCGATCTGGACAGGTTTGGCATCGGCATCCGCGAATACATTTTCCGGCTGGAAGAAGCCGTCATCCGTACTTTGGCACATTATCAGATTGTAGCTACCCGTTTGGAAGGTGCAACCGGTGTTTGGCTCGATATCGACAAACCCGGCAAAACCAGAAAGATTTGCGCAATCGGTGTGAGGGCGAGCCGTTCGGTGACCATGCACGGATTTGCTTTCAATGTGAATACCGATCTGAAATTCTACGATTACATCAACCCCTGCGGTTTTACAGATAAAGGTGTAACCTCCATGGAAAAAGAGTTGGGAAGCCAACAATCGATGAAAAACGTAAAAGATGTTCTGAAAACTGAGTTGATGTATCAGTTTTCGGCTGAGTTAATTGAAAAATACGACTAGTTTTAATAAACCACCAATTTGCTGACTTCGTACCTGCCTGACGGATCGCTGATACGCAGCATATAAACACCTCTGCGCAACTGACTCAGATTGATGGTCCGGCTTTGGCTGCCTGATGTATAATCGAGTCGATCCGTGAATACAATCTGTCCCTGCAGGTTCAAAATATCGAATATCAGGTTTGTCGTTTTTTGGTTATAAAACCTGATTTTCAGCTGATCATGCGCCGGGTTTGGCGAAAGTTCCACTATGAATGGTTTCGAAACCCGCTCGCGCAGATGAAGGGTTTTATCAACTCTCAATTTGAGGGTAACCGGCAAATGGTCTGACATATGCTGCAATGCATTTGCCACTTCCGGTGAAACTGCCGCATTGGTTGGTGGTCCGTTGATGCTGCCATTGAAATGCAATCCATCCTGGCCCACAGCGTGATATGAATCTTCAACGTAGCGCACGCTACCACTTGCGCTGTGAATCTCATCCGAAATCAGTATAAAATCGAAACGGTCGTCCATACCACCACCTGCGGCACAACCTGTTGAGCTGGCGTTGGTCGATTGGGTGTGCACGTTTCGGAAAGCTGAGTTGTTGTTCCAATTGCCAATGGCATCAACAGGATCGTAAAAACGCATCTGTGGGTTTTCGTAGTTCACAAGGTTCTGAAATGCCTGTTCGGTGCCGGTATAAACGTTGAAATCGCCCATAAACAGTAAGTTTTTGTCGGAGAAATTGCTTTCGAGGTACGACATGGCGTTTTGCGTCATCATGCGGCGCACATCGGCATCTTCAGTGGTGTTTCCAGCCTTTAGATGCGCCACCACGCATACAATAAAAGCAGTATCGCCCTGTGCAAGGTCATCCGAATTGTAATACAGTTCATATACATCCACATCTCTTACCAGAGTTTGCGCCGTGTATTGGTTTTTCAAACGCAATTTGGAGGATTTGTAAAACAACATGTTGACAATATTGGAACCCGACAAATTGCTGATATTGGCTTTTTCGTATTCATTTATACCATTGATATTAAGATTTTCATCCAACATATGCTGGTGCACCGACACATCATTCGACAATTCATTTACCGTGAAAATATCGGGCTTCACCTCATTCAGAATGGTGCGCAGATAAGGGTCTTTTTGCTCAATGCCATTGTTTTCTATGGTACAAAAACTGGTTGGCTCGCCATAATACAAGAGGTTGTAGTGCATCACGCAAAGCGTGTCCTGAGCCATGGAGACAGTAACAGACAAAAGAAAAAGCATTATAAAATAGAAATGACGCATTGTCTTGTGTTTTGCTTACAAAAATAGGGTTTATTTGTGCAAAGAGCAGGCAAAAAACGCAGCGACAGTTTAATGGGATTTGGGGATGGTGTTCCTTGCCTTATCTTTGCAGATATGCACCCAACAGCTTCCGCCTTCGATCTGATGAACCAATACGGAAAAGAAAAAGTACCTTTTCTGTTTTTGGTCGATTTTTCCGGAGAAAACGCTTCCATTTTTCGGATCGACAAGATTGACCCGAATCATTTGCTCTTCAACATCAATGGACTTACGAACAACCTGCACACGAATGTTGAACCACTGCCCGAGAATATTCATTTTGAAGTTCAGAACCTTGACTTTGAAGCGTATGAAAACGCATTCAATACCGTGATGTACCATTTACGGCGTGGTGATTCGTATTTGCTCAACCTCACTTTTCCTGTCAGAATTGACACCAACCTGAGTCTTAAACAAATTTTTGATCATAGCAAAGCCAGCTACAAACTCTGGATGAAAGAAAGGCTGACTGTTTTTTCGCCCGAACCTTTTATCCGGATCAATGGCTGCAAAATTTTCACCTACCCGATGAAAGGCACGATCGATGCCAATTTGCCCAATGCAGAAGAGCTATTATTAAATGACCCGAAAGAACGCGCTGAGCATTTCACCATTGTAGATCTGCTGCGCAACGATCTGAATATGGTTTCGGAAAAAGTACGTGTGGAGCAATTTCGCTATGTTCAGGAAATCAAAACATTGCGAGGGAAGTTGTTGCAAACAAGTTCGCTTATCAGCGGAGAACTGTCTGAAGATTGGACCAAAAAAATCGGGACAATCCTGTCGCAACTCCTTCCTGCCGGCTCCATTAGCGGAGCTCCCAAAAAACGTACCGTAGAGATTATTCGCGAGGTCGAAACTTACGACAGAGGTTTTTACACCGGTGTTTTTGGTGTTTTCGACGGAGAAAAACTCGACAGTGGAGTCATGATCAGATATATAGAAAAGTCTGAAAATCAATTTGTTTTCAAGGCTGGTGGTGGTATCACAGTCAACAGCGAGTTACACGCTGAGTATAACGAACTGATGCAGAAAGTGGTTTTACCTTTTGGCAGGTTATGAGTTTAAGACTGCCGAATGAGGCACAAGCATCCTTGAAAAGTGACGAAAATCGGAGATTTTCTACTTTTCAGGATTTATGAGTTTGGAATCCGTTCAATATATTCTTCCATTCTGAACTTCTGATAATTTGAACATCTGATCTTTTTCTTTTTACCCCTGACATCTTTATCTTTGACCTGATGGAAAATTATCCGCTTCTCGAAAGTATCCGATTGGAAGATGGCCGATTTGCTTTGCTCAGTCTACATGAAAATCGCATGCAGCGGTCTTTGCATCAGCTACTTGGAATCAGTTTATCTGTAAATCTTGCTGATTGGTTACAACAGTTTGAGGTGCCACAAAAAGGTCTTTTCAAATGCCGTATTTTATACGGACAAAAACTCAAACCACCAGAATTTATTCCCTATATAAAAAAACCTATCACCAGTCTTCAATTGGTTGATGGAGAACATATTGAGTACAGTCTGAAATACAGCAACCGCAACGAAATCGAAAAGCTATATGCTTCAAAAAACTTCTGCAACGACATACTGATTGTTAAAAACGGATGCGTCACAGATACTTCTTATTGTAACATCGCATTCAAACAAAACGAAGTTTGGTTCACGCCTGACAGGCCGCTGCTGCATGGTGTACAACGTACTTATTTATTGCAACAGGGAATCATTCAACCGGCGCCAATCCGACAGGATGAACTTGGGGAATTTTCACACTTTAAGCTTTTTAATGCAATGATCAGGTGGGAAGAGGCGCCATTGCTTGACATTCAAAATATCAATTCGAAATAGTTAGTTTATCGATAAACTGTAAAAATTCGAAGAGCGGAATAGCCTTTCCCTTAAAAACTTGAATACTTAACAGATTTTTGAATCAAAATTTTGTCTTGATTCCTTATTTTTACACAAAATATCGAAAAATGAAGAAATTATTTATCGTAATGGCAGTCTTGATGCTGCCTTTCCGCGCCCTGTTGGCCGGAGAAGGAATGTGGATTCCGATGTTGCTCAAGCAACTCAACGAAAAAGAAATGAAAGAAATGGGCATGAATATCACAGCCGATGATATTTATTCCATCAACCATTCGAGCCTCAAAGATGCCATTGTGCTTTTCGGACGCGGTTGCACAGGTGAAATTGTGAGCGACCAGGGTTTGCTGCTGACCAACCATCACTGCGGTTTCGGACAAATCCAAAAACACAGCAGCCTCGAAAACGACTACCTCACCAACGGTTTCTGGGCCATGAAAAAAAGCGAAGAGCTTCCCAATCCCGGCCTCACTGTCACCATGCTCATGAAAATGGAAGAAGTTACAAGCCAGGTGCTTGAAGGTGTTTCAGATAACATGACCGAGGCCGACCGCAGCGCCAAAATTGCCGAAAACAGCAAAAAACTAATTGAAACAGCCGAAAAGGAAAGTGGTTACAATGTGATCATCAGAGACTTCTTTTTGGGTAATCAGTATTATATGATTTACAACCAGATTTTTAAGGATATCCGCCTGGTGGGTGCACCTCCTTCGAACATCGGGAAATTTGGTGGCGATACCGACAACTGGATGTGGCCACGCCACACAGGCGATTTTTCTGTTTTTAGAATCTATGTCGACAAAGACGGAAAACCCGCTGAATACAGCCCTGACAATGTGCCTTACAAACCGGCGTATCACCTGCCCATTTCGCTTAAAGGTGTTGACGAAGGCGATTTTACCTTCGTGTTTGGCTATCCTGCACGCACCAGCGAGTACCTGCCAGCTGTGGCCGTGAACCTCATCACCGAAGTCACCAATCCACCCAAGATCAAATTGCGCGAAACACGTCTGGACATTTTTGGCAAATATGCTGCCAACGATCCTAAAGTGCGTATTCAATACGCCGCCAAAGATGCCGGTGTGGCCAATTACTGGAAAAAGATGATTGGTGAAAGCAAGGGCATCCGTCGCCTGAATGGCATCGAGCGCAAACAGCAACTCGAAAAAGAATTTACCGAATGGGCAAAAACAGGCAATCACACAGCTTATGAAGGACTTATTCCGGCCTTTGAAGACACCTACACCCAGCTCGAGCCGATTAATCTGGCGGCTGATTACATCAGAGAAGGCGGCATGGGCATCGAACTTATCTCGTTTGCGGCCCGTTTCAAAGCCCTTTCGGAAGTGACAAAAGAAACCGATCCTGCCAAGATTGAAGGTATGGTTGAGGGGCTTAAAAAACAAAGTGCCGACTTTTTCAAAGATTATTACCAACCCATCGATCGTGAAGTGGCAGAAGCCCTGCTCAGCATCTATCGCACAGAACAACCCGAGAATTTCCGTCCGGCTCTGCTCAATGAAATCGATAGCAAATACAAAGGCGATGTGGCTGTTTATGTGAAAAGACTTTTCGATAAGTCGCTGTTCGCCAATGAAGAAACAGTCAATAAGCTACTGGATAATTTCAGTGCCAAAAAAGCCAAAACGATACTTCGCGACCCGGCTTTTCAGGCTTTCAACAGTTTGAGCGAATTCTTTGTGGGAAATTTGCAACCCAAAATGATCACCCTCAACGCCCGCATCGACAGTCTTGAACGCCTGTATATGAGAGGTTTGATGGACATGCAACCCGACAAACGCTTTTATCCGGATGCCAATTTCACCCTGCGTGTTACTTACGGGCATGTAGATGGTTACAGTCCGGCCGATGCCGTTGAATACAATCACTTCACCACCTACAAAGGCATTCTTGAAAAAGAAGACCCAAATGTATATGATTATGTGGTTGAACCCAAACTCAAAACACTTTTCGAGACTAAAGATTTTGGTCCTTATGCTGACAAGGATGGTGATTTGCACGTGGCCTTCACCGCTTCCAACCACACCACAGGCGGCAATTCGGGAAGTCCGGTATTGAATGCTGACGGACAATTGGTTGGTATCAATTTCGATCGCTGCTGGGAAGGCACCATGAGCGATCTGATGTACGATCCCGAAATGAGCCGGAATATCTCTGTCGATATCAGATATTTGCTTTTTGTTATGGACAAATATGCCGGGGCTGGTCATTTGGTTAAAGAGATGACACTGGTAGAGTAAAAGGGCAACTTTATACTAAATACCTAAAAGGCAACTGGTTAAATGATCGACCAATTGCCTTTTTTTCGGTTTTTTAAAAACTCTCAACGTCTCTTCCGGTTAATCTGCAGAAAATAAATGAGTAAAGTCTATACCTTGTAAAATGTAATGGGCGCGATAATATAAATTAAAACGTATCATCTTTCTATTCAATTGGTTTTTTAACAGAAAATAATACCCCAACAAAGCCAAATGCTGTTTACATTTGTTTCAATACCAAAACAATCCTGATGGAACTGCCTAAAAATTTGAATATTCCCGAATCAGAAAAGCCGCGTCTGGTGATTATCGGTGGAGGCTTTGCCGGTATTACCCTTGTAAAAGAGCTACATAAAAATGATTTTCAGATTGTGGTGATCGACCGCAACAATTACCACACTTTTCAGCCATTGTTGTATCAGGTGGCTACCGGCGGTCTCGAACCCGATGCTATAGCCTATCCCTTGCGCAAATATGTGAAACAGTTTGGTCAGCTGTATTTCAGGCTGGCTGATGTTGAGTCCGTTCAGCCCGAAAAAAACCTCATCATCACATCCGAAGGCATATTGAACTACGATTTTCTGGTGATTGCCACAGGTGCCAAAACGAATTATTTTGGCAACAAAATGCTTGAGCAGTTTACCATGGGCATGAAAACCATTCCCGAAGCCCTCAACCTGCGCAGCCTGATTTTGCAAAACCTCGAAAAGGCCATCGTCACAAAAGATCCAACAGAACGCCAGGCCTTGATGAATTTTGTAATTGTTGGTGGAGGCCCAACAGGTGTAGAGCTTGCGGGAGCATTGGCCGAATTGAAAAAATTCGTTTTTAAAGAAGAGTATCACGACCTTAAAATGGAAGATATGCAGGTTTTTCTGGTCGAAGGTTCTGGCAGGCTACTTGGTGGCATGTCGGAGAAATCAGCTTTGCAAACAAAAAGTTTCCTCCAAAAACTGGGTGTTCAGCTGATGCTCAACTGTAAAATAAACGATTACGATGGCAAACTCGTGCACATTGAGCAAAACAATCCGATTCCGTCGAACAATGTGATCTGGGCTGCCGGCGTGATGGGCGCTCCTTTTGCTGGCCTCGAAGCAACGCAGGCCAAACCCTCGGCGCGGCTGCTGGTCGATGCATTTAACCGTGTGCAAGACCATGAAAATATTTTTGCAATCGGCGATGTGGCGCTAATGAAAGGTGACACAAAATACCCCAAAGGCCATCCAATGGTAGCTCCGGTGGCCATTCAGCAGGCAAAAAACCTGTCGAAGAATCTACTGAGGATTTCAACCCAAAAGCAACTGATGGCCTTTGCTTACCGCGATCAGGGCAGCATGGCAACTATTGGGCGCAACAAAGCCGTTGTCGATATGCCGGGTTTTCATTTCAAAGGTTTCTTGGCCTGGCTCGTTTGGCTTTTCGTACATTTGATGTCGATTGTCGGATTTAAAAACCGCCTGGCAACACTTTTGCAGTGGTTTTCGAATTATGTGAATTTTAACAGCGCTTTAAGACTGATCATCAGGCCTTTTCAACCTCAGAAACCAAAAATAGATGGCTAAAACGAAAACGGTATTTTTCTGCAAAAACTGCGGCAACGAATCGCCCAAATGGATTGGTAAATGTCCCGGCTGCGGCGAGTGGAACACTTATGTGGAAGAAACACTTGTCACCGGCAAAAAATCACAAGACCTGAAAAGCAGCATTTCGCTGCCCGGTAATGCCAAACCGCTGCTCGTGCAGGATATCAGCAGCACAAAAATCGATCGCATCAATTTGGGTTATGAAGAACTGAACCGCGTGTTGGGCGGAGGACTTGTGCCTGGTTCGCTGGTGCTGATTGGTGGTGAGCCAGGCATTGGAAAATCGACGCTGATGCTCCAGGTGGCCTTGCAGCTGAATGAAGTGAAAGTGCTTTATATAAGTGGTGAAGAAAGTCAGCAGCAACTCAAGATGCGCGCCGACCGCATTGGGATTAAAAACCAAAACTGTTTTATATTAACTGAAACCGACACGCAGGAAATCGTGCGCCATTTCAAAGCTATTGAGCCCGATATCGTGGTGATCGACTCCATCCAAACTTTGCAGTCGCCCGGACTTGAAGCCACAGCCGGAAGCATCTCACAGATTCGCGAAACAGCGGCCGAGATGAATAAACTGGCTAAAAGCTTTCAGGTGCCTGTATTTTTGATCGGCCACATCACCAAAGACGGCAGCATTGCCGGACCAAAGATTCTGGAGCATATGGTCGATACGGTGATACAGTTTGAAGGCGACAGGCATTATGGTTTTCGCATTCTGCGGGCCATCAAAAACCGTTTTGGGTCAGCCGCCGAGCTAGGCATCTTCGAGATGCATGCCAACGGCTTGCGTGAGGTAACCAACCCCAGCGAAATACTGCTATCACAACGCGACGAAGAAGTGAGCGGTGTAGCCATTGCCGCCATGGTCGAAGGCCTGCGTCCCATGCTGATCGAAACGCAGGCATTGGTAAGCACAGCTGCCTATGGCACGCCGCAACGCTCAGGAACAGGCTTCGATATGCGCCGGCTGAACATGCTGCTGGCGGTGCTCGAAAAACGGGCAGGTTTCAGGTTGTCGGCCAAAGACGTTTTCCTGAATATCGCCGGTGGCATCCGTGTGGATGATCCAGCCACGGATTTGTCGGTGTTGGCCAGTATTTTGTCGTCGAGCGAAGATATCCCGATCGACTCGAAAAGCTGTTTTGCGGCAGAAGTTGGCTTATCAGGCGAAATCCGTGCTGTGAACCGAATAGAAGCACGCATTGCCGAAGCCGATAAACTGGGTTTTGCGCGCATCTTTATTTCCAAATACAACTATAAAGGCCTCGATGTCAGCAAATATAAAATCGAAATAGTGCCTATAGCTACAGTGAATCAGCTGTTTGAGGCTTTGTTTGGGTAAAAACTGTAAATTCTGAGACCGCGCTCCACGATTTTACGTGAATTTGTGGAGCGTTGAAAATATTAAGGCATTTAGGGTCTAATCCTAAATTGCAACTTTACCTTCAGATGCCAATCCAGTTAAAAATTCTTTATTTTTGAAGAATCAGCGTTCACATTTCGAAAGCTAATTCACGCAAGCGCTAACCAAAAAAATGAAATAATGGGCTATATGGGCTTCGGAATGCAAAACTGGATCTTTAGGCAAAGACCAAGAAGAGCATTCTCAAAGAAAAGGAAGTCATTTGGAGACACGGTGCCTCGGAAAGTGGCGAAAGATTTTTATATCTCGGGCAGAACCCAAAAAGACCCGGTTTATGGCGATCAGGACAAAATCTACTACCTGGGTCGCATCAGAAACAGACTATTTAAAGACAAAATCATAAGTTTGCTGATTTCGCTTATACTACTATCCATTGGAGTTGCACTCTACATCTATCAACCATGGAAGCATTTTCAAATCAGTAACGAAGAGTTTATTGCACAACAAATTAAAGCAATTCAGGAGCAAAGAGAAATTTTCCAAATGTCTGTTGATTACGGAAATTACTATCTGGCAAGTGGCGAAATAGCTTCTGCAATAAATGAATTTAAACATGCTTTAAAAATCTTCGCTGAAAACCAAGAAGCCAATGAAGGTTTAGCACGAGCATATTTAGAGGATTGTTTAACGAATGACAAGAATTGCGAAAATGCAAGTGTACTGCTAGACTCATTGATTGCAAAATATCCTTACAACTCACAATACCTTTCGTATAAGATTAGTTTGGAGAATAAGTTAGAAAACGAGCTGCGGGAATCTTTTTAAAATTGGCGTAATGCAGGGGAAAATTATTCTTCGAAAAATATCTATTTGTTTCATTTACAGAGAAATAATTACCCTAGGCTGGCGTGGATCTGCGATTAGGAGCATGCTCATGTAAAGTTTAAAAACTGTGCAACCTACATCTATGTAAATAAACTAAAATTCATTGTTTTCGATAAGTGAGTAATGAAAGCATGAAACCAAAAACAGTTGAAACGGACACCGATTACATTTCTACGGGCGCCGTGTCAACGCCAGCCTCAAGCTACGGTATTTGTTTTGCTTCAGTCAGATTAAAACGGCTTCACTTATTTAAGGCTCTTACTGAATGAATTTTAACAGGGCCTTTATCTGGTAATCGGCAATGTTCTCTTTATCGGTTTTATCGTAGATAGAAAGCAGAAAAACAGTACTGCCCTCCACATAAAAATGTGTAATGATCCTTGCTCCACCGGACTTACCCTTCCTTTTGGATGCAATGGCCAAGCGTATTTTGTAGCAGTTATTGCCTAGTGAGGTACCCGTGTCAGGATTTATTGAGAGCTGGTTGCCGAGTTCGGCCAATTCATTTTTAAGCGAAGGATACTTTTTAATCAGCTTCTTGGCTTCTATACGGAAGGGAGCAATGGTTTCTACTCTATAGCTCATTGAGGAATTCGCTTAAAGGTTGTGCCTTTTTCTTTCCTGCCTTGATTTGGTTTATTTCCTCAACGGCATCTTTCAATCCTTCAAGCACCTCGGCTTTGTAAGGACTAAGTGGTCTAGCCTTTACAAATTTGAAGTTTTTGAGCAATTCCATAACGAAAGCTACTTTATCATCTCTGATTTCCAATATTATCTTCATGTCTCATTTTCTATGATGGTTAATGTCAAAATGTAATGAATGTTCCGAACTGTTTCCCTGTCTGAAAGTACAACTACTTTTTGTTCTATGGATGTAGCTTTCTAAATCATCAATCTGTTTCAGTGCATCATTTTCAAAGCTGAATGGCCAACAGCGACATTTCTTGTAACTCCTTTATTTACAAATCTATTGATCATTTAATTATTCGTTATAAGCAGTGTATTCTGGAAAAACAGAAACCGAAAACCCAATGCGCTTTCGGTTTCTTTGTGTAAATGTATATTGTGTGTGTACATATTATTGCGTGATTAAAGTTTGTAAATTTTCCTTCATCTGCTTATTGGATAATGCCAAATCAATCATTTTTATTATGGCTTGTTGTTCATCAGTATCCAGTTTATCAATCAGTTTGATTTTCTGCAATAGAGACAATTTTTCGGATTGTTCAAATTCATCGCTTTCGAAAAAATCCGCAATCTCCACTTCAAAAACAACAGCCAGTTTTTCTAAAGTTGAGATAGACGGTTCAACTTTTGCATTCTCAATCCGGCTGTATTGTCCTTGTGGAATACCTGAACCCGAACATACCTCTTTCTGTGAAAAATGCCTGACTGCTCTAAGACGCCTGATGTTTTTCGCAATAAGCCTGGTTGTGTTTGCCATGATCTGCCAATTATACAGCAAAGCTAATAAAAAACCAGAATAATCGCTAAATAATGGCCTGGTAGTGTCACAATTATGCAGTTAAGTATATATTTCTACGTCTAGCCATAAAATTCTACCTTTTTATAATAAATAGAAGAAATAATCTGCCAGATACACTTTCCAAAAATAATACAGCAGTATACTTAAACAGACAAAAATAATTATCGCTATTACCATGGTCAGTATTAGTTTATTTCGGTTGTCCGAAACGTATTGTGCTATTTCTTTTTTCATTTTCTTCCTGTTTTGCGGCGCAACATGCTTTAACCGAAGTGCTGTTTTCTTTTTTGAAAGTTTATAAGTCGACATTGTTTTATAATACCCCCGCTTCTTCAATAATTCTCTGTTTGCCTTTATACGGGCAATCATATCGGCTATATGTCCTGCTCCTCCTCCAAACATGCTTCCTTCACTTCGTCACCATTTTCAGTCCCACAATACTGATGATCAGGGTGCTGATAAAAAACAGTCGCCAAAAAGTGGCCGGTTCCCGGAAAACAAAAATGCCAATGAGCACAGTGCCCACAGCGCCAATTCCCGTCCAAACAGCATAAGCGCTGCCCATCGGAATCACTTGAGTGGCTTTATAGAGCAACACCATACTCAACGTAAGGCTTAGCAGGAAACCGCCAAACCACCAATACGATTCAGGCGCCGACACTTCGCGTGCCCTGGCCAGACAGCTGGCAAAGGCTACTTCGAACAATCCGGCAATAATTAACAGGAACCAGGACATGGGTCAGATATTGGTGTGCACAAATGTACGCAAATCTGCTTGAGCTTTTTTCATACCACAAGCCAACTTCCGCATCAGCTTAATTCTGTATTTTTATCCGCCAAACGAGCTTTTATGAAAAATGACCTCCGTACCATTTTGATTGCGCTACTGGCTTTTGCTGCTTATTCGTTGTTAAAAGACTTCTATCTGGCGCCACTTTTTGCGTTTTTCAACAACTTGATTCATAACCGGATAACAGCCTATTTCGTCGCATATTTGTTGGTAGGCACACCACTGTTTGTGGCCACCTTTTACCTTCACAGAAAGGCCTTTTTTGTAAGCCTTGGCCTGCGGTATGGTTTTTTCAAAGGCATATTCATTGCACTCTTAGCTACGCTTCCCATGCTTGTCGGTTATGCAACTGCCTATCCGTTGAACGAAAATATCACAGCCGGCGGACTAGCGCAGGGTGTTATTTTTGCGGCTTTTTTCGAAGAGCTTTACTACAGGGCATTCTTTTTTGGTTTGTTGTTTCGTTATACACGACTGGGCTTTTTTCCGGCTCTGCTGCTTGGCGCACTCACTTTTGCCTCTAACCATTTGTACCAAAGCGGTGAACTGGCTACTATGTCGGGCATTTTTATCACCACACTGATGGGTGCCGGCCTCTTTGCCTGGGCTTATGTGGAGTGGAACAACAACCTGTGGGTGCCCATTTTTCTGCATCTCTTCATGAACCTGTTCTGGTATTTGTTCGATGCAGGCGACAATGCACTTGGTCCTCTTCTTTCGAATGTGTTCAGGTATCTCACGGTGGCTGTCATCATCATTGGCACAATCCTTTACAAAAGAAAAAAAGGACAACAACTGGCCGTCAATCGCCAAACCCTCTGGATCAGAAAGTAATTGTTTGATTTGTGCCAGCGGCGTAATATCTTTGCTTCACAAACCAAAAACCAGACAAATGCGTTCATTGCTTTTGGCGTTGGGAGTGTTGGTACTTTCATCAGCCTCCTTTGCACAAACCAATTACACTGCCTGCGGCGAACAATCCGGAAACTGGAATTACGACACTGTTTTCGTCAGTTGTAACGTAACTGTTCCCAACGGCCAGCAGCTCACGATTGATCCCGGAACAACGATACTTTTCGAGGGCTATTTCAGCCTTCATGTTCAAGGTTCATTGTTGGCCTTAGGTTCTGCTGAACAACCCATCCTGTTTTCGAAAACCGACACCACCGGATTTGCCAATTTCCACTCAACGGATGGCGGCTGGAACGGCCTTCGCTTTGAACAAACACCTGCCACCAACGATTCGTCCATCTTTGAAAACTGCCTTTTCTATTTCGGGAAAGCAGCCGGCGACTCCATCAATGGCTATGGGGGCGCCATACGTATTGACAATTTCAGTAAAATCCGCATCAGTCATACGAGTTTTTACAGCAATTATGCTTTCCATCGCGGAGGCGCCATTTACGCCAACAAAGCCCACATCCGGATGAATGATGTGGTTTTTGAAAACAATTTTGCCGGCAACGACGGCATGTATTATGGTTATGGCGGCGGATTCTGTTTCATGGCCTCCAACCCCTTTCTTTTTAACATCAATGGCTATCACAACGCCTCTACCGGTGTAGGAGGAGCCACTGCCTTTGAAGAAAGCAATCCGCGCTTTGTAAATGGTCATTTCCAATACAACTACAGCGCGCTGGGCGGCGCTATCGGCTTTCTGCGCTCAGAACCTGATCGCTGCATCGCCAACCTGGTGGTCGAAGACAACAGTTCGATGTTCTTTGGTGGTGGCATTGCCTGTCTCACGGCTTCGCCTCAACTCACCAACCTGACAATTATCAACAACAGCTCTGCTATGGGTGGCGGTTACTATTGCAATGAATATGCTTTTCCTGTGATGACCAATAGTATTCTGTGGAACAATGTAGCTGGCGACACTTTGGGTTCGCAGGTCTGGATCTGGGATGTATATTCTGAGCCAACGTTCAGGTATTGCAACATACAGGGAGGAACAGATTGGTTTGGCGGTAGCACTTTTCATGGCATTTACGAAAACAACCTCAATGCTGATCCACAGATGGAGGGAATCGACCTTACCGTAAACAGCCCGTGTTGGAATGCCGGAACACCAGATACAACAGGTTTGCAGCTGCCTGCAGTTGATTTCCATGGTGTTGTGCGCATCATCGGCGGCCGGATTGATATGGGTGCTACTGAGTTGCTCACAGCTTCGAATGATGCCCTGTCTGAAATGAAAAATTTGGTTCAGGTATTTCCGAATCCTGTTAACGAACACTCAGTCGTTTCAATTTCATTGACAGAGAACACCAAAATATCATTTTGTCTGTACCAGTCAGATGGGAGAAAAATTTCGGAGCAGCATTTCGGCACATGGACAGCAGGCACACACTGCAAGGCACTTTCGGTTATTATGCCTGATATTCATCCGAAATGCGGACTTTATCTGCTCCAGCTAAACATAAATGGAAAAACGGAAACCCACAAAATTCTGTTTTGAACAGTCCTATTTTGAAGCCACAACAACGGCTTTTTTGTATGATTTAACGCTACCATTCAGGTCGAAAGCTTCCGCATAAACTACATAAATGCCTATAGGAACCCTGTTGCCATTTTCGTCCAGGCCATCCCAGCTAACAGCGCCTGTTTGGCTAACCAGCATGCTTTTAACCAGATGACGTTGTTGCTGTCCGCTGGCGTCAAAAATATAAACGTTTAAGGTATATCCGGCTTCATCAAAAGCATAGGCGATCGAAGTCACGTCGTCGCGGCCATCGCTGTCAGGCGAAAAGAGTTCGGGTGTAACGCTGATGGCATCGTCAGTTGTAACAAGCGCCATAAACATCGAATTCTGGTATCCCGGCGTGCCAAATCCAACACTCTCGGCAGCCGAATGCCAGTTTGTCGGATCGTCAGATGGCCTGTCGAAAGAAATCCGCTCAAGTGCAACGCCTTCAGCTGTGGTTAGTAACGGATATTGCATGTCTTCGGTGTAAGCAATAAGATCGATCAGCTGGCCGGTTTTTGCTTTTAAAATGGCCGTTCCTGCATCGTTGGAGTAAGTCGGGAAAGAAGCCATTTCTACAAAAACATCCGGATCTTCAGAGGTGTATTGCGACAACACAATCGATTTACTCGTTGTGAGCAGGACATAACTTTGTGGCAAGAACAAATAGCTGTCTGCAGTGATTTCCTTCAAGATAGTATCAGGAGGATTGGGAATGGTCTGTCGCACACTTCCCAACATCAACTGATTGAGGTCGAGCGTCTTAGTCGACCGGTTATAGATTTCTACATAATCCACGCCATCGCCCAGCGGATTGAAGAGAATTTCGTTGATCACCACATCATTAAGTTCAACGGCATCGGGAATACCGAATAAAATAAAAGTGTTTTCGGCCACAGAAAGTCCGGCGCAGTTCATCACCGAGTTTGAAATGATGAGTTTATAAATATTTCCAGCCTCAAATGGCGTTGCGAAAGTTAACTCTACAAAAGTAGCATCTTCGGGATTGGTACTCACTGTTGTTGGATTGACATTTCCGGCTTCCAGGTAATAATTTGCTGCAATCGACAAAGATGCCGGATCCATTTGTTGATCAAAAAAGATCTGCAAACTATTGTCATTAACAAGCTCGTAGCGCAGCACAGCCGGTGCTGCAACATTGGGCGTATCCACCGAATTCAGCGTTCCGGGCGTGCCGCCTGTTGGACTCACAGAGGCTGTCCAGTTGTTGCGCCCGCCGCACGAATTAGCGGGATCAATCTGCTCGATCGACCAGCCTCCATCGGCTTTGGCCGGGTCGTTGTACCATTTGTCGGTATAAGCTACGGATGAAATCAAGTTGCCGTTTTGGTTCAGCAACTGCAAAGTTGTGCCCGCATTGGTCAACTGAAAGCTACTGAATCCGTAAGCATTGCCATAAGTAGCCATGGCTGGTTGTCCGTCTTCGTGGCACAAGATGAGATACCCGTTTGCCGGAATGCTCGCACCTTCGATAGGTTTTTCAGAAGTGCCCGCAACAAACGTCCAGCCGTTCAGGTCGATATCAACGGCAGTTTGGTTATATAATTCGACGTATTCCCATTCGGGCAAACCCACAATGGGCGATGGGTCGGCCATGATTTCGTTGATCACAACATCGTTGGCTTGCGCCTCGTAATAGCTGAAAGAGGTTTGTATAATTGGTGCAACATTTCCGGCCAAGTCGGAAATATTGGAAATTGAAAGTTGATATAACCGGCCATTTTCGAACGATGCATTGTAAATCAATTGCACAATTGAGCTGTTCGACCCGAACATGATGGCATTGGGATTTCCCAGATCGCCATCGGCATTGTAGTTCAGCATGTTCAGGGCCGAAGTGCCTAAAAGTGCTTCGTCGAACTGCAGTTCAACGGTAAAAGGATCTGAGGCATTTGTGCTGATCAAAGTTGGCGCTGTATTATCGACTATTTCCGGACCAACATAAATATTGTCGTAATAGAATTTTGTTGCATTGCTCACCGTATAGGTATCAAAAAAACCAAAATATCCACCCGGTGCAAAACTGTTGTCGCTGCCAGTAGCTTCCTGCTGGTACACCCCACTCCCATCCGGATCGACAAAGATTGTCCATGCACCTTGTTGTGTTCTGATTACTTTGATATTCAACTCAAAAGAGCTTGCAACCAATCCGTTCGTTCCACGACAAATACTCTCACTCGTTGTCCCGCTTTGTTTGAACAGTTCGATAGCATCTTCGCTTCCGGCTTCCCCAAAACGCAGATAATAGCCGTTCAGGCTTTGACTCAGATCGGCCTGGTTGCTGACCAGATAAACTTTTCCGTAATTACTGCCCGAAGGGCTGAATGACTGCCTTACATAAAAGCGCCATTCCACATCTCCACTGGCCGTATAAGGTGAACTCAACCAAGCTGTTCCGGCTTCGAGGGCATTGAGTTGAAGCTGAAAAGTGATGTTTACCTGAAACAGATTGGTGGTACCTGACCAACTTGGGTTTTGGCTAAAGTCGCCATCCGAAAAATCATCTGAAAGCTGCGCCATAAGCGTAAAAGGCAGCATCAGAAAAAGTAAGAGAATGCTTTTCATTATTTTATATTTTTGCAGCTTGATGTCCGCTGTGTAAATGTATAATTTTTTTATCGAAAAAATCCATGAAAATTGCTGTTATCGGGTCAACTGGTTTGGTGGGAAATAAAATGCTTCAGGTTCTTGACGAACAGCATGTTTCGTTTGAGGAGCTGATTTTAGCTGCTACAGAAAGATCTGTTGGAAAACAGCAAACCATTGGCAATACATCCTATCCGGTGGTCTCCATGCAAGAGGCTCTGGACCTGAAACCCAATATCGCCCTCTTTTCGGCAGGTGCTGCAGCATCACTGGAATGGGCACCAAAATTTGCTGCTGCTGGCACGCGTGTTATTGACAACAGCTCAGCCTGGCGCAAAGACACAAAGGTGCCCCTGGTGGTTCCCGAAGTAAATGCAACTGCCATTACCGGCCAAAACCATATCATCGCCAACCCCAATTGTTCCACCATTCAGTTGGTGGCGGCCATCAACCCTTTGCACAAAGCATTCAAAATTAAAAGGTTGGTGATCTCTACTTACCAATCGGTCAGCGGAAGTGGTGTGAAAGGCATCGATCAACTTAACCTGGAGCAAAACGGAATACTGGTCGAAAAACCGGCATATCCACATCCGATTCACCGGAATATTATTCCGCATGGAGGCGATTTTGATGAAACGGGCTACACTTCAGAAGAACAGAAACTGCTTTTCGAAACCCGAAAAATCATGTCGGCACCCGAAATCGCCATTACATCAACAGTGGTCAGAGTACCGGTTACTGGTGGGCATTCCGAGTCGGTAAATATTGAATTTGAAAACAATTTCACCATTGAGGCTGTTTACGAAATCTTGAGAAATACACCCGGTTTGGTTGTGGTGGATGATCCTTCTGAAAATCTTTATCCGATGCCGGTTATAGCCGAAGACCGCGATGAGGTTTTTGTTGGACGCATCAGGCGCGATTTTAGTATTACGAATGGACTGAATATGTGGATTGTAGCTGACAATTTGCGCAAAGGGGCGGCCACAAACGCTGTGCAGATTGCTCAGTATTTAATTGAACGAAATTTTATTTGATCACGTGAAAATATACCGCAATATAAACGATTTTGTCGCTGTTGAAAACGCCATCGTCACCATTGGTACCTTTGATGGCGTGCACCTGGGGCATCAGGCTATTCTGAAAAAAATGATTGCCGATGCCCGCGAAATCAATGGTGAAACTGTTGTTGTCACATTTTATCCGCATCCACGCATCGTTTTACACATCGATAGTTCGGGTTTGCGGTTTATCAGCAATCAGGACAAAAAGATACAGCGGCTTGAGCAAATTGGCATTGATAACCTGATTATCATCGAGTTTACCAAAGAGTTTTCTCGCACCAGCTCCGAAAATTTTATCAAAGAATATATTGTTGAAAAGATCAAACCAGCAAAACTCATTGTTGGCTATGACCATCATTTCGGCAAAAACCGCATCGGCGATTTCAAATTGCTATATGATCTTGGGCAGCGTTTCAACTTCAAGGTAGAACGTGTTGGTGCTCAGGATGTTGAAAACATTGCCGTTAGCTCAACAAAAATCAGAAAAGCCCTTGAGGCCGGCGATGTACTCAAAGCAAACAAGCTGTTAGGTTATCATTACGCCATCTGCGGAAAAGTGGTACATGGCAACGAAGTAGGTCGTACGATAGGTTTTCCAACAGCCAATATCGAAACGCCGAATGAATACAAGCTCATCACTGCCGGCGGTGTTTATGCCTGTCGGGTCGATCTGAATGGTGAAACCTATGATGGCATGGGAAACATCGGTTACCGGCCAACGGTTGCCAATGGGGAATTGACCGTTGAGGTTCATATTTTCAATTTTGACCAGGAAATATATGGCGAGGAAATCTGCATCAGCTTTATCGATCGCATCCGCGATGAGCATAAGTTTGAAAACCTGCAAGCCTTGCGAGAACAACTGGAAAAAGACAAAGTGAAGGCCATTGAAGTGCTTGCGAAACATCCGCAGCAATAAGGGTTAAAACGAAAATCGCCTCATCCGGAAAACCAGATGAGGCGATTTTTTTTAAGATAATTCGTGTTAGTTCTTCAAGTGTTTTGCCAGGAACTTTTCCATGGCCCGATAAAAGTCAAAGCGGTTTTCTTCGTTGCGAAAGCCGTGACCTTCGTTGTCTTTGACCATGTATTCTACCTCAACGCCGCGCTCTTTCATGGCCGCCACAATCTGATCCGATTCGGCAATATTCACACGTGGGTCGTTGGCGCCTTGTGCTACAAACAAAGGAGCCATGATCCGGTGCGCATTCAGGGCCGGTGAGGTGGCTTCAAACTGCGCCTTATCCGATTCGGGATTTCCAACCATTTCGTACATCATGTCGAGCATGGGTTTCCAGTAAGGCGGAATGGTCTGCATAAAAGTAAACAGGTTTGAAACACCCACATAATCAACGCCTGCTGCATATAAAGTTGGTGTAACAACCAAACCCTGAAGCGTTGCGTAACCACCATAGCTGGCACCATAAATAGCCACTTTGTCCTGATCGGCAATCCCTTTTTCGATCAGCCAGTACACGCCATCAGTGATGTCGTTTTGCATGGCCAAACCCCACTGCTTGAAGCTTGCTTCTAAAAACGAGCGGCCATAACCGGTTGACCCGCGGAAATTCATCTGCAAAACAGCATAGCCACGATTGGCTAAAAACTGTACTTCAGGATTGAAACCCCAGTTGTCGCGCGCCCAGGGTCCGCCATGCGGATTGACCACAACAGGCAAGTTTGAAGCTTCCATTCCTTTGGGGATGGTCAGGTAGCCATGAATAGTTTTGCCATCGCGTGAGCGGTATTCGATCGGTTTTACCTCAGCCATCTTTGTTTCGTCGAGCCATGGGCTCACATCCTGGATTTTGGTGATCTTGTCTTTTTTCAGATCATACAGATAATACGCGCCCATTGAGCGGTCGCTGTAGGTACGGATGATGTATTTTTCTTCGGCTTTATCAGAAGCTGTGATGGCAACTTCATATCCTTTTAGCTCATTTTCAATGCGTTCAAACATCTTCTGTGTGGTTTCGTCGAAGAAATGTCTCTCGCGTTTCCATGAAGTATAACTGGCAGCCGTGATGACTTTACGCTTGCGCGAATAGCTGATGCCCGACACATCATAGTCGTCATTTTCGTATAAAACTTCTGTTTCGGTAGCCGTGGCAGGATCGAAAATGATGGCTGCTGATTTGTCGCGTCCAATGTTGGAGGTGGCAAAAAGTCGTTTGTTGTCGAAAGTGAAAAACTCAGGGCTCATCGACTCTTTGAAGTTGGTCGTCAGGATAGGCTTAAACTCCTGGTCCTCCGTGTCGCGGTATAAAAGTTGGGTGTTTACGCCATCAACAATGGCTATAGCCACGCGCAGTTTGCCTTCGTGGTCGGTCATCCAACCCTGAATGTTGCCTGGATTTTCGGCCAGCATCACCATATCACCTGTTTTGATGTTCAACCTGTACGGATCAAAAACCATGGCATTGCGTTTGTTAAGACCAATTATCACCTCATCGGGCTGATCTTCGAGGTCGTCGATAATTTGGGTGCGCACGTTCTCGAAACAAGTGAGACATTTGAGGTTTTTACCATCCATGTCGACACCATAAAGTGCAAAATTTTCATCGCCTCCATTGTCTTTCAAAAAAAGAATCCTTTTGTTGTTGGCCCAGAAATAACCTGAAATATCGCGGTCGGTTTCTGAAGTAAGCCGGGTAACTTTTTCACTTCCAGCTTTTTGAACAAAAATATTCATCCGGCTTTCGTAAGGAGCCATAAACGAGATGTATTTCCCGTCGGGACTGATGTTGTAAGAACTGCGTTCGGGATTTTTAAAGAAATCCTCCAGGGGAATTAATTCCGGCATAGCGGCAAACATTAAATTGTTAAACATACTCATAATCAGCACCAAACCAATTGCAAGTGCTTTTCTTTTTGGAAAATTGTTCATAAGGTAATAATTAAGTTGGTAATGCAAAAAAATGCTGTGTGCTGTGTGAGGTGCAGCAAATGTAAAAAAAAACTTATTTCACTGCATCAAATCCACCACTGAATCCACAGCCCATTAACAGAATTGAGAGAAGTTTGTTTTGTCCTTGCGAAAACGCCATGCACAAATGAAGGGCTTTCGTTGATATTGTATACTTTTACAGGCGATAGTTACGTTCAACAGAAAATCATCTGGCTTGTGAACCTTTACGCCCAAAAGAAACGCTGGAAAATCCTGCTTGCAGTGGTTGCGCTCATCATCATCAGCGCTTCAATTTACTATACAAACCTCCTTGTAAACCGATTTGCCGAACAGGAACGTACCCAGATAAAAGTTTGGGCCGATGCCATACAGCAGCGAGCCAGCCTGATGAATTATACGGAAGCCTTTTTCAAGGAAGTGCGCAAGGAAGAGCGCAAACGCGTCGAATTGTTAGCTACTGCCTACCGCCGGCTACTGGCAGATTCACCCAACGAAAACCTGAATTTTTACCTGGAAATTATCCGAAACAATACGAGCATTCCGGTCATCATTGCTGACGACCAAAACCATGTGAAAATGGCCGTAAACCTGCCTCTTGGCCAGCAGGATATCGACAGCATTGGCGGAGCCTTGCTGAAAGAATATACGATTTACGAACCCATTGTGATTCCTCTTGGACCCAGAAAAAAGGAATATTTGTATTATAAGGAATCGTTGATTTACAGCGAGTTAAAGTCGGTACTCGACGACCTGGTCAGCTCATTCCTGACGGAGGTAGCCATCAATGCGGTGAGTGTGCCTGTTATCATCACCGACAGCACAAAACGTAACGTGCTGCAATATGGGAATTTGCCGGCCAGCCGCATCGACGACAGTCTTTTTGTGCTGCAGCAGATCTCCATTATGGAATCGGAAAACAAGCCTATTGAAGTTGATTTTCTCGATTTTGGCAAGACCTTTATTTTTTACCGAAGTTCCGATTTGCTTACACAGATGCAGTTTTTTCCGCTGCTACAGATTATCATTATCGCCTTGTTTTTGGTGATTGCCTATTTGCTGTTCAGCTATGCACGCCGATCGGAACAAAACCAGGTTTGGGCTGGTATGGCCAAGGAAACAGCACACCAGATTGGTACGCCTTTGTCGTCGCTCATGGCCTGGATTGAACTGCTCAAGATGCGCCCGGAGCCAGTTGAAGGCGTTGAAGAAATGGAAAAAGACATCGAACGACTCGAAACCATCACCGAGCGTTTTTCTAAGATAGGTTCACCACCGGTGCTTGAGCCCACCAACATCATAGCCCTGCTCGAAGAAACCATCGATTACCTGCGCATACGCAGCTCACGCAAAATTGAGTATGTTTTTGAAGCGCCTCCAAATCTCGACCTGATTATTCCGCTCAATGCCTCGCTTTTCAGGTGGGTGATCGAAAACCTTTGCAAAAACGCCATGGATGCCATGAGCGGCCACGGGAAAATTACAGTGCAGTTGCTGAACGAATCGGACCACCTGCTGATTGACGTGAGCGATACCGGAAAAGGTATGCCAAAATCAGTCTTCAAACAGGTTTTCAATCCCGGTTATACCAGCAAAAAAAGAGGTTGGGGACTCGGTTTGTCACTCGCAAAACGCATCATCAAAGAATACCACAAAGGGAAAATATTTGTGAAGTCGTCAGTTGTTAATGAGGGAACCACCTTCCGAATCATACTGAAGAAAAGAAACAATTAGACTTCCTGTAACAAAAAAATGCAGGACTTTCATCCTGCATTTCGACCAATTATAATCACTATAATAAGTAATCTTACTGTTTAATCAATTCAAGGTTTACGTTGATATCAACGGTTTCACCAATAAGCAATCCGCCAGCTTCGAGGGTTGAGTTATACACCAAACCATAATCGGTGCGATTCAATTCGCCACTTACTTTGAATCCGGCGCGGGTGTTTCCCCATGGGTCTTTTACCATGCCGTTGTAGCGCACATCCATTTCAACTTCTTTGGTTACGCCATGCATGGTCAAATCGCCTGTAATTTTGTACTTGTTACCACTCATTTTTTCGAGTTTCTTGCCTTTGAATTCGATGGTGGGATATTTGGCTACATCAAAAAAATCGGCATCGCGCAGGTGATTATCACGCTTTTCGTTGTTGGTGTTAACAGACGCTGCGTCAATGGTAAAGTTGACACTTACATCGGTAAAATCATCTTTGTCGGATTTAATGGTGCCTTCAAAACTTTGAAACTTTCCGGTTACTGAAGAAACAACCATGTGCGAAATTTCAAAAGTTACGTTGGAGTGAGCATTGTCAATTTTCCATTCGGTATTTTGCGAAAAACCAAGCGTTGCAAACAAGATTGCAGCCAGAGAGAAAAGTGTTTTTTTCATAAATTCAGATTTTAAATTAGTTTAGTGTAATATTGCTTTAAATCATTTTTTGAACTGAAAAAACAGCCAGGCAGAATTTTTGTTCAAAGATTGTGTAATTATATTCCCGAAACATTAAACAAAATTCCCGACGTTAATGTTCAGTTGGGTCGAAAATAAACTTATGGCCGGAATTTATCTTCATATTCCATTTTGCAGGCAGAAATGCCATTATTGCAATTTCTTTTCAGTGGCTTCGCAAAAGAACCGAAAGGCTTTTCTGGACGCTCTTCAACTTGAAATCACTTCGCAAAAGTCATACCTCGCCGATGAAAACGTGCAAACTATTTATTTTGGGGGAGGCACGCCTTCGATGCTGATGGCCGATGAAATCGCAACAATCCTCAACAGCCTCAAATCGACATATAACATTGATCCCGATGTTGAAATCACACTCGAAGGCAATCCTGACGATCTGACAAAAGAAAAGCTTGATGCTTTTCGGACAGTCGGTGTTAACCGCCTGAGCATAGGCATTCAAAGCTTTTATGATGATGACCTTCTATACCTCAACCGCGTTCATAACGCCACGCACGCCAAGGCCGTCATTGCCGATGCCTATGCTGCCGGTTTCGAAAAACTGACCATCGACCTGATTTACGGCATTCCTACCTTGACCGAAGAAAAGTGGCTCTCAAACATCGACTTTTTTCTCTCGACAGGCATTAAACATTTATCCGCCTATGCTCTCACGGTTGAAGCACGCACACCACTTGCTCACTTAATTGGGAAGGGAAAGCTAAAACCGGTTGATGAAAACCAGAGCGCCATCCATTTCGAATTGCTTATGCATCGCATGGAAAAAGCAGGGTTCATTCATTACGAAATTTCCAATTTTGCACTTCCGGGTCATTATTCAAAACACAACAGTTTGTATTGGCTGGGAGCCAATTACCTTGGTCTGGGCCCTTCTGCTCATTCGTATAATGGCATCTCTCGCCAGTGGAATGTGTCGAACCTGAGTAATTACATCGAAATGGCTGGTATCAGCGAGTCGGTTTTCGAAAAGGAAGAACTGACACTGGACCAGCGATATGACGAATATGTGATGACCTCCTTGCGCACCAGCTGGGGTTGTGATCTGGAACAAATACAGAATGCTTTTGGTAAAAACTACCGCGAACACTGCGAGAAAATGGCTCAACCTTATCTGCAAAGCCAAAAACTTGTGCTCAACCTTAACCGACTTTTTCTGACCCAACAAGGCAAATTTTTTGCCGATGGCATTGCAGCCGATCTTTTCATTTGAGAAAGCTTTGAAACGGTTTGGATTTTAGGCCTGTTGTCCCATGATTTTGATTGCTAAAAAACAATCAAATTCTACTTATTTTCAATTATTTAACCCCATTTTTTGGTTGTATAAAGGCACTTGACCATCGCAAACCTATGCTTCAAACGGGTGAAAATAAAACTCAAAAAGAAGTATTTCTTAGGTTTCGTCGAAACGTGTCTGTTAGACTTTACATTTGATTTCGAAGTGTTGTTTGAGGAAGCAACAACCAACAATTTCATTGCCTTTCGCTTACATGTTGAAAAAAATTAAAGCTATGATTAACACGTTTCTACAACTTTGTGTTTTGTTCGTGCGGCTGCTTAACGTGCTCCATGTTTTGAGTTTTTTGTAAAAATACAAAATGAGTAAGGGCATCTGAGTAGAAAATTCAAAAGACAGTCAGCTCGCTCCTGTTGGAACCAGCATTATTCTTCCGAAATATCTTACAAACAGTAAATAAAAAACTATTAATCAGCTTTTTACAAATATTATCAATAGGTGATAGGAGATAAATGGAATTACATAAATAACTATTGGATCAACAAAAGATTAATGAAATTGGTATCCAATCAGAAAAAACATATAACTCGTATTCGATTTGATACCGCTGTAGGGCGACATGCCGTTTCCGAATGCCGATCTGATTTCGCATGAAAACTTACTATAGCTCATTCCCGCACCGGCCAGCAATGCTGTTTCGAATTTACGAATGCCGTCCATCGCAGGTTTTTCTTCAATACGGGTGGTATCAAAAAACCTCAAAGTAGAGCGAACTTTGTTGGTGTTGCTCACAGCATATCCATTCGAAATGCCTGCATTGACAAAAAACCTCACTTTTTGAAAAGGTAGATAGTAGCGGATCAAATTGCTCATTGTCAGGTATGAACAGCTGATTTCGGTTTCATAAAGCGTGAAGCGATTTTGGTGTACTACTTCTGTGTAATTTCCATTAATCTGTATTTTCCTGAACTGCAAGTCGTTGTAGATAGACCACTTTTCCTGTTTCCGGGGAAGGACAATTTCTAAAAATAATCCCAGGCTGGGTTGTACCGATCCGGAAAAATCTGCTTTTGAAAGGTAGTCGAAAGAACCTCCTTTGAAATTCAATGTATAGGACGACATGCCTCCAAGCAAGCCAAAATTGGTTTTAAGCTTTGTTTGTTGCGCGCTGTAAACAGGCTGTTCACCCGTGCATTGGTAATAGGCATCCAGAAGGTTTTGCAGGCTGTTGCGCGAATAGCGCACTTTTGCGGCTTTCTGCTGAATATCGGGACAGTCATTCAGGTAATTGATCAGCTGACCAACATACCTGTTGTTTTCCATGATTCGACGCTGGCCGTTTTCGGTTTGAAGATACCTTTTATAAATAAGCCACTCAAATGTCTGGTTTTGGAAAACATAAAAGTTTTCCTGTCCGAATTGGTTTTTGTAATAAAACAGGTTTTTATCGCCTGAAACGAGTTCCTGAAGGAAAACCGTATCTGTGTTGAATTGCAGTTCCGGAAAATCGGTCAGTTGGCTGGTCAAGCGCGGACTTATTTCCGTTTGCACCACAGCGCCAACATAACTTTCGCCATTTACTTCAAATGAGTTGATATCAAGTGGGTTGAAGGTCTGGAATTCATTTTTCCCTTCGGGCTTAAAGGAGATTGTCCTGGGGTTGAAATCCCATTGACCGTGATCGATCATTCCGTGTAAAGAATCTCCGGTCAAGGTGATAACTGTTCCTGACACTTCATGGTTCTGGCCATTTACTTCGGAAATGGAAATCCATGCAAACAGAGAAATAAGACAAATGTAAAATACTTGCTTTGACATGCGCTGTGTTTTATTTGGCATGACAAAGCTAGTGAGTTTCTACATGTTTACCAAAGCAAAGCCGCATCAAAACTGTGATACAGCGCAAGACATGTAAAATCTGTTAGGAGTGCCCTCCAACAACGATACGAATAATTTTGATGTTGAGCACAAAAAAACGCACGAGTTGCCAGGGCACAAAACTTCTCCAGAATCTGGTTCCACGGGTTGGGACTGGCGGATAGGATTCTTCACTATAGGGTATGATGGGTCTATTTTTCATTTTTTTTGATCTTTTCGATTTTATTCACTTTTATTCAGGAAGCAGCCACCAGAAAGGATAACCTTTGGCTTTGTGCAGAAACATATAGTGCATCAGCCATTTAAGCCAATGGCCCGCCAGTCCGGCTTCGCCCATGGTGTATCCGATATCGCGGCCATAATCAGGAAATTTCTCAAAATCAGGAACAATCGGATAAACGGTCATAGTAGCTGCAGCCCCTTTGGTCATGCCAAATCCGGCCGATACAATACAGGCAGCGCCCATGCGTCCCATACTGGCACGGTGTTTTAATTCGTGCTCTCCTTCGTTGATCAGGTTGGTGATATTGAGTGCAGTGATTTTTCCCATGACGCCCGATGGCATGCCTGTTCGAGGTGGTGTTGGAAAAATATTGGTGCCATTTTTACTCGTCATCGGTTTCGAAATGCCATGAGGTGGCGCAAAAGCAATGCCGGGGGCAAATATGTTCGGATAATCCCTGTTACGATACGTTTCGGGCCAGTCGTTTACACTCCAGTCTTCGTAGGGCTTTGGCGTATAATCTGCGTCAACTTTCATGAGGCCATTGGCAGCAAACAGTTTTGACGAAATATCGGCACCATTGCGATCAAAAGCCTTGAGACCAACGCCTGCAAAGCCGGGAATCAGCATGGCAAAGTCAAAACCAATTGTTTTCGTTTCCCCATCCAGGGTTTCATAATGAATCAGATTGGGTTCTACTTTTTTTACGCCGGCTCGTTTGATCCAGTGAATATTGTTTTCGTTGAGGAAACTCTCGGCAAATACCCGTGTTGAGGTGATGTAACCCCCGCGTTTGATGTGTGCCCCACCCATGCCAAAATCGCCAAGCTCATATTCATTGGTCAGCCAAACAATATCAGCCATATGGCTCAGGTTGCGCTTCCTGATTTCGAAAGCCACATTCAGGATGTACTCAAAAGCAGCACCCTGGCAAGTCGCCATCGGGTGACCTGTACCAATAACGAAACGTTGTTTTTCGCCGTTTTTCATCTTTTCAATGGCTTTTTGCAGGCTTTCCCAGGCATGAGCAGCATGATCGTATGAACAGACCGAAACCGTGTTTTTGCCGGGCCCAAGACCTTCGGTAGCATCAAAGTTGAGCTTGGGTCCGGTTGAGTTAACTAAATAATCATATTGTATCCTGGCTGTCTGACCTTTTTTTGTTTCATCAGTGTATTCTACTGTTACAAAACCCTGCTCTGATGCGGCTTCACCCTCAGGATGAATGCTCACCGCACGCGCCTGGTGGTACTCGATTCCCCAGCGCTTATAGAGTTTAGCAAGTTTGAAACGTACCTGATCGATGGTCATCCGGCCAACGCCTACCCAGATATTCGAAGGAATCCATTGGTAGTAAGAGTTGGGGGTTACAACTACGACTTTGTGTTTTTTAGAAAGTTTTTTTCTGAGAAAAGCGGCGGCAGTATGTCCGGAGATACCCGCGCCCAATACAACGACTGTTGCCATAATATTTGGTTTTGGTTGTTTGAAATGCAACATCTTAGATGCAGCAAGAGCAAATATATTGAATTTTCTAGATATGAAACAATGATTACAAAAAAAATAAGCTGAATTAAACAATGTTGTTTTCTTCTTGTTTTACTTAGTTGGAGCTATTTTAATTCTCATTCAATGAATCATTCTGCGATTAATAAATCCTTGACATGGTAGCTGTTTCAAACTTTCAGATATTTTTGTCGATGGACGAACCATTAAAAACACAATCAACAACAAAAAACACATGAAATTACTAAAGAAACATTCCAATAAATTTATTTCTGTTTTGATGCTCGCTCTGAGCCTGATCCTTGTGTCATGCGCCAAAGACAACGAAGAGGATTTGTACCCGCCAATTGGCGATAATTGCAACACCGAAAATGTAAGCTATACCCAGACTGTTGTGCCCATTCTCAACAACAACAATTGTGTTTCTTGTCATGCTGGTGCGGGTGCCTCTGGTGGAATTCAACTCGATTCGCACAATGCAGTTGCTGCAGCTGCCGCCAGCGGAAGATTGCTGGGCGCCATCAAGCACGAAGCTGGATATTCTGCCATGCCTCAGGGTGGTTCAAAGCTGTCAGACTGTGAAATCAGTCAGATCGATGCCTGGATTGCGCAAGGCGCCTTAGAAAACTAAACCCTCGTTGCCATGAACAACCAAAACCTCAGACTTACAGCACTTTTTTTATTCTTGTTTGTCCCTAGTTTGCTTTTTTCTCAGGACGATTTGTTCGAACTGCTCGAAACAGACTCAGTGGCCAAAACAACATACAGTTATGCAACTTTCAAAACAACCCGTGTCGTTTACGGGCAATCGGTTGAAAATCCGGCTAATGGAAACCTGCTTTTCTTGATTCAACACAATTTTGGTACACTCAACAGCGGTGCATACGAACTCTTTGGTCTCGATCAGGCCACCATCAGGCTGGGTCTGGAATACGGTTTGAATGATTTTATCACGGTTGGAGTTGGGCGTAGCAGCTGGCAAAAAACCTATGATGGCTTTGTAAAAGCGAAACTCCTGCGACAAAGCAGCGGCGCCAAAGTGATGCCTATCTCGCTTTCATTTGTGGGTTCGGTGGCCATTAACACTCTTAAGTGGCAGTTTCCTGATCGTAAAAATTATTTCAGATCACGTGTGGCATACGTCAATCAGCTGTTAATTGCCCGTAAATTTAGCAGCAGTTTGAGCCTGCAGCTAACACCTACCCTGATTCACAAGAACCTTGTGGCAACACGCAATGATCAAAATACTTCCTTTGCTTTAGGAGCCGGCGGAAGGCTGAAACTCACCAAACGCGTTTCGTTCAATGCAGAGTATTTTTATTTTCCCGACAACCAGACCACGCTCAATCAAAAGGATGTTTTTTCGGCAGGGTTTGATATTGAAACAGGCGGACATGTTTTTCAGTTGCACATTAGCAATGCGAAAGCCATGTTCGATCGCGCCTTTATCAGCGAAACAACCGGAAGCTGGGGAAAGGGTGATATCTATTTTGGTTTCAATATTGCCCGTACGTTTGTGCTAAAAAAGCCTCTATCAATCCGCTAAAAGCCGTTACATCTATTTATTAAAAACCAGGAGGCCGTCCCAAAACTGAGACGGCCCACGGGTGTAAAAAAACAACCAAAGTTTACCTAAAAACCAAAGCTAAAATGCCTTTTTTGGGGATCATCAAGGTGTTATTGGCATCCGCAGAGTCCGTTGCCGATTTCCCATTCTGAGCCAACAATTTCATCATATAGTTCCTGTGAAACAAACTGGGGGGTATAGTCGAGTCCACGAAAATTGATGTGCGCAAAAAATGCCCTCATGTGGTTGCGCGAACCTTTATAAAGTTGCGTGAAAACGGCTGTAATATCTTCGTTGTCAATATCATTCTCCAAGTGACTGATCAAATCTGCAATATCTAAATCTTCAATGGTTTCACCAACAATAATGGCATCGCTGAGTGACAGATTTCCCTGCTCAATCAGCTGATTATAATAGTTTTGAATAGCTTCATCAGTAAAAACACCTGGTTGATGATCAGCCGCCGGATCAGGCAAGTTGTATTTTTGCAGAAGAGCTAAAATCATCGAAGTGTGGAATTGTTCGCTCTTCGAAATATTGTTGAAAACAGGCACTTTGTATTTATCGTAGAGCGCAACATACACATCATGTGCAAGCAATTCTTCCTCGCGCACAAAGTTGAGGGTCGAAATTTCAACATCCGACAATGGCTCAGCAGGCAAACTGTCAAGGTAATTTGCGATGCATTCGGGCAATCCCTCAACATTGATGGTTCCCATTTGATCGTCCATTGCCTGCTCGACAGGACTGACATAATTGTACTTTTCAATTTCTGTCTGGCTTTCGGGCAGTTCGCTCGTGGTTGCTTTTTCGCAGCCGATGATCAGTGTTAGCATGGCAACAAGCACCAAGCTCATCTGCCAGTTTTTCTTGTACTTTTTCATATTCATTTTGTTTTAATGAGTGTATGGTGCAAAAATACAGCAGACTACATATGTAGCTGTTACAATATTTAATGTAAAAAGTATAAGATTCTCACCTGCCAATGCTATGGCTAAAAGCAGTCAAAAACGGTACAGTTCACACAAAAATGATGTATCTTCGTGTCGCAGAACCAAATAATCTTCGTGAAAATGATTAAAAAAATTCCCTTTCTCATGCTATTGATTTTGAGTGTAATGGCATGTCAGCAAAACACACAGCAACAATCAAAAGAGGCAGATCCGATGGACCAGCTTGTTGATAAATACGTTGAAGTTCCGCTTACGGCCGATATCAGCCATTTGAGCGACAACGAAAAAGAGATGCTTAAACTGCTTTTTGACGCAGCACAACTGATGGACGACATCTTCTGGAAACAGAATTTTGGCGATAAAAATGCCTTGCTCTCAAGCATCGACAACCCAAAAGCCAAAAAGTTTGCCGAAATCAACTATGGCCCCTGGGACCAGCTCGACAACCAAAAACCTTTTATCGATGGTTATGGCGCTATGCCTCCCGGTGCCAACTTCTATCCTGTTGACATGACCAAGGAAGAATTTGAAGCCTTCGACGACGCCAATAAAACCAGTCAATACACAGTCATTCAACGTGATGAAGACGGAAAACTGAAAAGTGTTTGGTATCATGACATTTATGCTTTTGAAATCAAGAAAGCCGCTGAGCTGCTCGATCAGGCTGCCGAACTGGCCGGCGATGCAGAGTTTGCCAATTACCTTAAACTGCGCGCAACAGCTCTGCGCACCGATGAGTATTTTGAAAGCGACATGGCCTGGATGGACGTCAAAAACAACAAAGTTGACCTGGTGATTGGACCAATCGAAAATTATGTAGATGCACTGTTTGGATATAAGGCTGCCCATGAATCGTACATCCTGATCAAAGATATTGCCTGGAGTGACCGCCTGTCGCGCTACGCACAGTTTCTGCCTGAACTGCAAAAACAGCTTCCGGTGGATGATGTTTATAAACAGGAAACACCCGGATCAGATGCCGACCTCAACGCTTATGATGTGGTATATTATGGTGGCGACTGTAATATGGCCGGTAAAACCATTGCCATCAACCTGCCCAATGATGAGCGCGTGCAACTGCAGAAAGGCACCCGTAAGCTCCAGTTGAAGAATGCCATGAAAGCCAAATTTGACAATATTTTAGTTCCAATTTCCGATGAACTTATCGCCCCCGAATTGCGTAAGCACATCACTTTTGATGCCTTTTTCAGCAACACCATGTTCCATGAAGTAGCACACGGACTCGGTATCAAAAACACCATCGACGGTACATCAACCGTACGCAAAGCCCTCAAGGAACAATATTCTGCAGTTGAAGAAGCCAAAGCCGATATACTCGGTCTTTACCTCGTGACACGTCTGCACGAAATGGGTGAGTTTAAAGACACCGAACTCATGGACAATTATGTCACCTTCATGGCAGGCTTTTTCCGCTCGGTTCGTTTCGGCGCTTCAAGTGCGCATGGCAAAGCCAATATGCTTAGCTTCAACTTCTTCCTCAACGAAGGCGCTTTCACACGCAGCGAGGCAGGTACTTATTCTATCGACCTCGAAAAAATGATGGCAGCCAGTAAAAAACTCGCGGGTCTCATCCTGAAAAACCAGGGCGATGGCAACTACGAAGAAGTAAAAGCCTGGGTAGCCGAAGAAGGTGTGATCAAACCACAACTGCAGGCCGACCTCGACAGAATTACTGAAAAAGGTATTCCGGTTGATATTTACTTCCAGATGGGACCACAAATGCTTGGCCTTAAGTAGTGTACGAATCCGGACAACCCCTGAACCATACCGAACATTTGCCCGCAAAGCACATGTCAAATAAAATCGTTAACATTTTGATAATCTATGACATGTGTTTTGTGGCATATTATCTGATTAGTTTTTAGCGCTGAATTTATTTTATGTTTACCTCAAATCAAAATCCTCCAAATTTTATGAAAAAAATGTTATTCGTGCTGGCTTTTTTCATGCTGGCATCATTTGGCAAATCATATGCTGATGAAGGCATGTGGCTGCCTATGTTTGTTGAAAGACTCAACTATGCCGACATGCAAAAAGCAGGTCTCCAACTCACACCAGAAGAAATTTACAGCGTAAATCACTCCAGTCTGAAAGACGCTGTTGTAGGTTTATCAAACAGCCCAACACCTTCGGGTTTCTTTTGCACAGGCGAAATTGTTTCTGATCAGGGTTTGCTTTTTACCAACCACCACTGTGGTTACGATGTGATTCAACAACACAGCACCCTCGAACACGATTATCTAACCAATGGTTTCTGGGCCAAAAGCTTAGACGAAGAAATTTCGAACCAGGAATTATCAGTGTCATTTTTGGTGCGCATGGAAGAAGTTACCGACAGCGTTTTTGCCAAAGTAACTCCTGAAATGTCATCGGATGAACGCAACGCTGCCATCCGTACAGTTAGTTCACGCCTGAAAAAAGTGGCTTCCGAAGATGGAAAATACAATGTTGTTGTGAAAAGTTTCTTCGGTGGAAATGAGTATTATATGTTTGTATACCAGGTTTATACAGATGTTCGCCTGGTTGGTGCTCCACCTTCAGCCGTAGGCAAATTTGGTGGAGATACCGACAACTGGATGTGGCCGCGTCATACAGGCGACTTCTCAATCTTCAGAGTTTATACTGCACCTGACGGAAGTCCGGCAGACTATTCTGAAGAGAACATCCCAATGAAACCAAAGCACTATCTGCCCATCAGCCTCGATGGCGTTGAAAAAGGTGACTTTGCCATGATTTGGGGATATCCCGGTTCAACCAACAGGTATTTGACCAGCAGTGGTGTCAACTTTTTGCTCAACGATCAATATCCAGCCATCATCGAGCTCTTTGGCAAGAAACTCGAAACCTGGAAAGAATTTATGGATGTTGATCAACAGGTTAAAATCCAGTATGCCAGCAAGTATGCCGTTACAGCCAACAGCTGGAAATACCTCATCGGACAAACCAGAGGTTTGAAAAAACTGGATGTTTTTTCAGAAAAACAGAAAATTGAAGAGCAGTTTACACAATGGGTTCAGGCAGATCCGACTCGCCAAGAAAAATATGGAAACGTACTTGAATCTCTGCAAAAAGCCTATGATGGCATGAGCGGAACGGTGGAACCATTGCTTTACACCAGTTTTGCCGGTTTGAATGGTGCTGAAATTGTTGGCTATGCCAATTCATTCAACAGCTTGCTGGAGCTGATGCAACCCATCGACAAAAAATCCCTGCCAAAAGACAAGGATATGGCCGAAAAAATGAAGCAGGAACGCGAAGAACAGCTCAAGTCAACCGCTGAGTCAATGAAAAAAGACCTGGATGAGCACTTTAAAGATTATTATGCACCTGCAGACGAGAAGGTTCTGGCCGAAATGCTAAAACTTTACTATCAGAAAGTTCCTGTAAACATGCAAACGCCCATTGTTTATCAGATGTTTAACAAATATAAAGGAGACTTTGATCAGTATGCTGCAGCTGTGTTTAAAAACTCCATTTTTGCCGACAAGGCACGTTTGAGCGCATTCCTCGACAACCCAAATCGACGTACACTCGAAAAAGATCCTGCACTTGAACTGGCCAACGGTTTCATGGAAAAACTCATGGAAGTCAGTGGTGGATTCCGCGCTGCACAAGCTTCACTGGGCGAAGGTGAACGTTTGTTTATTGCTGGTTTGCGCGAGATGCAACCCAACAGGGTTTTCTATCCCGATGCCAATTCTACCATGCGTATGAGCTATGGGTCGGTACAGGACTATCAGGCAGCTGACGCCATTGAATACAATTATTACACAACGTCGAACGGAATCCTTGAAAAAGAAGACCCCACCAACGACGAGTTTATTGTTCCATCATATCTGAAAGAACTGATTGAAAAACAAGACTTTGGTCCATATGGCGTTGATGGCGAACTGCGCGTTTGCTTCCTCACTACCAACGACATCACCGGAGGAAACTCCGGAAGTCCGGTGATCAATGGAAAAGGCGAGCTGATTGGTATTGCTTTCGACGGAAACTGGGAAGCCATGAGCGGTGATATCGCTTTTGAACCTGCACTGCAACGCACCATCAATGTTGATATTCGTTATGTATTGTTCATCATCGATAAATACGCTGGTGCGACCAATCTGATTGACGAACTCACCATTCACAAGGCAACACCTCAACCTTTGCGCGTTGAGACTGTGTCAGTACAATAATCTGATTTACAACATAAAAAAGGAGGATTCGATTTGAATCCTCCTTTTTTTATGCTATTCCTGTCCCTAAAATAAATAATTTAGCCCGATGTACAAACCGCTACTGCCATCCTGCTGATCAAGCGCTAAACCGTATTCGCCCGACAAAATAAAGTTTTCGTTCATCACCAGTTTAACGCCGGCACCCGTGCTCCAGTGTAATTTTTCACTTCCTGTATTGAAGTAATTTTCCGGGTCATCAATCATGTCGTTGAGGTTTGTGGCAACGATCCAATCAATTTTTTTAGTTACCATTCCAGCATCTAAAAAAGTATTGAGTGCCACGTAAAAGTTTTGGTTAAAGCGTCGGGTCTTGTAAATTTTTGCTCTCAATTCGGCATTTCCGTATACAAAAGCATCGCCCACCACACGGTTCCGGATAATTCCGCGCAACGAACGCTGGCCACCCAGGCCTTCTGAATACGAGCCTTTGAGCTGGGTAGTAATCATAAGTGGCTGCACGTAAAAAGGCACATGGCCGCCAATGGTCGATTGCCAGCCTAGTCGACCTGCAAACCACAGCCTGTCGTTGATGATTGAAAAATACTGCCTGTGCGTGATGCTCAGACGGGCAAATCCCTCTTCGAGATTCGAAAACGACTTTGGAACCACGTACAATATTACATCTGTCCAGACACCCTTTGTTGGGCTTGGCTGGAAATTGCGCGTGTCGTAAACCAATCCGGCTTTGAACGCCAGAAAGCGGCCACCCGAAGCCTCGCCTTCAGGAATCATTCCCCAACGCTGATACAACTCGAACAGACCTGGGACTTGATCATGCGATGGTAGGAGTTCGTCATCTGATTTGCCTTTGTTGAGTTTGTCGATATCGACCGAGGCAGTTTTGATGTCGTAAAACTCAAGGCCTCCAGCCCAGCGAAAATTGGAGCCAAGCAAAGGTCCATTGATATCCAGGTGTATCCGCCACATGGTGCGGCGATGCTTGTAAAACATCCTCGAACGGTAAGTTGCTGCATCCTGATCGGCCCAGTCGCTGTTGTACACCGCATCGTATCCGTTGAAGCCCAGAAAATCGATAGCCTGTTCAGGCATATAACTCATATCGAAAGTAGTGCGGATATTTTTGATCAATTGATCAGAGTCGTAAAAAAAACGCAATAAACCACTACCCTTGGTGTAGCGCGAAGCTTCAAAATAAATTGACTGGTTATAATTCGGGTAGCGGCTTCCATCGCCATAATCAAAAAAATTGATCAGTCCTCCGTACTGGAATCCTAAATCTGAATTGTACGAAACGGCTGGCAAAAGCCCAAAATTCCAACCAGTTTTAACCGACTTATTTTCTTCGTTCGCTGCCTCCTGAGCCCGGACATTCAGACAACATAAAGATGCCAGTAATAGTGTGGAAAAAATGACAAGTTTGCCCATAATAAGTATAATTTAAGCCGAAAAGTAGCGAATTTAACCAATACCCACAGACGATTTGTTGCATTTTATCCAATCATAAACGGGATGCCCGCTTAAATCAAAACTGATGTTATTTAAACTGAATGCTGCAACTATTTGTTTATCTGTGAATTAAATAAATAAACGCTCGACCGATCAGCCAGTAGGCTATCTGCAGAATAAGAATCTGTTTTTTTCCTATTTTTGCCTAAGACAACTATTAACATGATGCCCATACTCGGTACGATTATCAAAAAGGCCTATGAGTTGCGAAATATGCCTGTTGAGCTAAAGAAACAACGACTCAATCCCATTGAAGCACAGAAAAGTGAATTGAAAAAACTCATGCGAAAAGCGCAATTCACGGCTTTTGGCGAGTATTACGATTTTCAGAAAATCATCAACTCCGATGAGGTTTTCAATACTTTTAGAGAAAAAGTTCCTGTTTTCGATTACAACTCCATGTACAAAAAGTGGTGGTACAGGGCACTCAACGGCGAAGCCTATGTATGCTGGCCGGGTCGTGTGAAATATTTTGCGCTGAGTTCGGGGACTTCTGAGTCGTCGAGCAAGCATATTCCTGTAACAGCTGATATGCTTTCGTCTATCAAACGCGCGAGTGTGCGTCAGCTGGTTTCCACTTCGAAATACAATTTCCCGGTTCATTTTTACGAAAAGGGAATGCTGATGATTGGAGGAAGTACGCATTTGCAATACAATGGCACCTACTATGCCGGTGATTTATCGGGTATCACAGCCGGAAACCTACCCTTTTGGTTTCAGCATTTTTACAAACCTGGAAAGCGCATATCAAAAGCCCACGAATGGGCTACCAAGCTAAACGAAATGGTGAAAAAAGCGCCAAGCTGGGATATTGGTGTTATCGTTGGTGTACCTGCCTGGGTGCAGATTTTACTCGAACGGATCATCAAAGAATACAACCTCAATACTATTCATGATCTGTGGCCAAACCTGACCGTTTATGTGCACAGTGGTGTTTCGTTTGCGCCATATGTAAAGAGTTTTGAAAAATTGTTCGGTAAGCCAATGATTTATTCAGAAAGTTATCTGGCTTCAGAGGGATATATTGCTTATCAAAACAGCCTCGACAAGCGCACCATGGAGCTCATCGTTGACAACGGAATCTATTTCGAGTTTGTGCCTTTCAATAACGAGAACTTCGATGATGAAGGCAATATGTATCCCAAGCCCAAAACTGTTACGCTCGAAGAGGCCAAAAACGATGTGGAGTATGCCTTGTTGCTATCGACTAATGCCGGCGCCTGGCGTTACCTGATTGGAGACACCATCAAATTTACCAACGTAAGCAAGTGTGAAATAGTGATCACAGGTCGCACCAAGCATTACCTGAGTTTGTGCGGAGAGCATCTGTCGCAGGAAAACATGAACCGTGCCGTTGAATTGTTGCAGGAAGAGTTCAATATTGAAGTCAGAGAGTTTTCGGTTGCCGGATTGCGACACGGATCCTTGTTTGCCCATCGGTGGTACCTTGGAACCGATGATCAGATTGATCCGGACATCGCCATCCGAAAGATTGATGAAAGCCTCAAACTGCTCAACGACGATTATATGGTCGAACGCATGGAGGCCATCAGTAAATTATTTATTAAAATTCTTCCTTCTTCTGTATTTTACGACTACATGAAAATGAAAGGAAAAGAAGGCAGTGCAAACAAATTCCCGCGGGTGCTCAAGGGCGAACGTCTTGAGGAATGGGAGCGCTATCTGCGCGAAAAAGGTTTTTTGGAGTAATTTGGAATGAGTCATCTCTTTTTTGAAGGCATGCTTCTTGGACTGACCCTGGCCACTTTTTTTGGTTTTGGTCCGGCTTTCTTTGCATTAGTACAGACAAGTATTCACCGCGGTTTCAAATCAGCTTCACTGCTTGCCTTTGGAATTTTTCTCAACGATTTGCTGATGGTGGTTTTGTGCCTGATGGGCTCTATACAGATTGTGACCGAGCCTTCCAATTATTTTTGGTTTGGTATCACTGCAGGAGTGGTTCTGATTATATTCGGGCTCGTGACTTATAGCCGCAAAGTGGCCGAACCAAAAGACACGGATAATGATTCTGACAAGGATAACAACGACCTTCCGATCGTCGTAAAAGGGCCTCCCTGGATCACATTTATTGCCAAAGGCTTTTTTATGAATATTGTTAATCCCTTTGTGTGGATTTTCTGGGTTGGTGTTGTAGTTGGTATTTCGGCCCGTTTGGGGGGTGACGAACATAAGCTGACGACATTTTTCAGCGGAACACTGATCGTTGTGCTAATCAGTGATTTACTAAAAGCTTATGCGGCTTTTTCGTTGAAAAAATTCCTGACTCCAAAAATGATTCAGCTTTTCAATAAGCTGGCTGGTGCCGGCCTGATAATATTTGGTTTTTATCTCATCGGACGTGTTATCTTTGATGCTGTTCTAACAACCTAATTCATTAATAATTTCAGCTATGTCAACTCGTATTGTTCGCAATTGGTGGTCGTTTGCGCTGAATGGCGTAATCGCATTGATTTATGGATTTCTGGCCCTTTTTCTCCCTGACGACACCTTGATCGTTGTGGCCCGTTATACGGGCATTATCATTTTACTTGCAGGCATCATCTTTGCTTTCGTGGCCTACAACAGGGCCAAAAAGCAAATTCCTTACGGTGTTATCTTAGCTGAGGCTATCGTATTACTTTTACTTGGGATTCTGATTTTGGTCTATACTGTTGAAACTATCAGCTTTTTTGTGTCTCTTATTGGCATATGGGCCATTGTGCTAGGCATTATCCAGCTAATCGCGCTGGTTGATATCGGGCAAAACATCGCAAACAAGAATTTCTTTCTGGTAAATGCAATCGTGAGTTTACTGTTTGGAGCTTTGCTGCTTTTGAATCCGTTCGCCGCTATTAAAACACTTGTAATTGTGAGTGGATTGCTGGCGCTGTTTTTCGGTTTTGTAATGATTTGGTTTGCTTTCAACCTCAAAGGCCTGCAGGAAGGAAAAAGCTAATAAGGCTATCTTTTTTAATTGAATTTAATGTCTTTCACGTTGAGTTGAAGCGTGACCCTGTTTTGCCATTCGTTTTCTTCGAGGTGGTATACAATACTGAATGCTTCGCCACTGCGGATGCGCTCGAAATGTTCGCCCTGCTGAAAAGCAATACCCGAAAAAGCCTGACTGCGACTGGTGGTCTGCATTAAATCAAGTTTCAGGTGGTTTTTGCCGACAATGCGTGATCGGCCCGTGTCAATTACCTGATCGGTTTGAAAAACAGGCGACATATTGCCAGGACCAAAAGGCGAAAACTGTTTTAAAATCCGCATGAATTTGGCGTCAATATCTCCAAAATTGATTTTGAGGTCGATTTCAATTTCAGGAATCAGCATCTCATCGTCGCAATGGTTGCGAACATATTCATGAAACTTCTGCCTGAATCGTTCAAGGTTTTCTTCTTTCATCGAAAGGCCGGCAGCATATTTGTGACCGCCAAAATGTTCCAGCAAATCAGAACACTGATCGATGGCATCATATACATCGAAATTCTTTACCGAACGCGCCGAGCCGGTTACAAGGTTGTTAGAACGTGTGAGAATAATGGTAGGGCGGTAATACGTATCGGTGAGCCTGGAAGCAACGATTCCAATAACCCCCTTGTGCCAGTTTTCGTTGTATAGCACAGTACTCTTGGCTTTTCTGTTTTCTTTGTCGGCCTCGAGCATAGCAAGAGCTTCTTCGGTAATCTGGTTGTCGAGACTACGACGCTCAGTATTCAGATCGTTGATGGCCTCGGCCAGTTTTTGGGCGTGGCTCATCTTATCGGCAATCAGTAATCGCACTGAATCGCTTGCCTTTTCGATGCGACCTGCAGCATTGATACGCGGACCTATCAGAAAAACCAAATCGCTGATAGTCAGTTCACGCGTAAGCACACTGTTTTCGCGCTTTTCCTCTTCTTTGCGTCGTACCACATTGGCATAATTCAGCACAGCCTCAAAACCAGGACGTGGCTTTGTATTTAACAACTTCAGCCCATAATATGCCAAAACCCTGTTTTCGCCCGTGATAGGAACAATGTCGGCAGCAATGCTCACTGCAACCAGATCGAGGTATTGGTAAACCAGTTTTTCGGGTTCATTTTGTTTTTGGGCAAGCGCCGAAATGAGTTTAAACCCAACGCCTGCACCTGACAATTCCTTGAAAGGATAATCACAATCGGCACGTTTGGAATCAAGTACGGCCACAGCAGGTGGCAGTTCGTCGCCTGGCCGGTGATGGTCGCAAATGATAAAATCGACCTTTCTTTCGTTGGCATACCTGATCTTTTCTACAGCCTTGATGCCACAATCGAGCGCGATAACGAGGTTTACGCCTGTTTCGGCAGCATAATCAATTCCTTTGTAAGAAATGCCATAGCCTTCGTCGTAACGATCAGGAATATAAAACTCAATGCGTTTTTTGAAGAATTTTTTCAGGTAAGAATACACCAGTGCCACTGCTGTTGTACCATCTACATCGTAGTCGCCATAAATCAGAATTTTCTCGTTTTCGTCAATGGCTTGCAGAACGCGGCTAACGGCCTTGTCCATATCCTTCATCAAAAAAGGATCGTGCAGGTGTGAAAGCTGAGGCCTGAAGAAATATTTTGCCTCATCAAAGGTGGCAATATTGCGCTGTGTTAGCAGGTTGGCAAGGTGTTCATTGATTTGAAGCACTTCCGCAAGATGCTTAATCACCTGCGGTTCACCAGCTTGCTTCAATATCCACCTGTTTTCCATTGCTGCCAATTTATTTGTGTAAAATTAACAATAAAAATCAAGGATTTCACGCCAAACAAGCGCGAACGTCCGAATAAATTTATTACCCAATCAATCCTGCCCTGTTTCAGCCACAAATAGGTTTCAGTGAAAAGTAGCCGGGACTTTAATCAGAAATTTGAACGCATGGCTTCAACCGGGTCAAGTCGCGAGGCAGACCAAGCTGGAATAAAGCCGGAAACCAGTCCAATAAAGGCTGAAACAACCAGCCCAAGCATCACATTTTTGAGAGACAAGAGCATTTCGAAGCTTGTTGTATTGCTGATTATTAGGGCAATAGAAAACACAATCAACAATCCTACAATACCTCCCATAACGGACAAGAACACTGCCTCGATCAAAAACTGCAGCAAAACAAAATAGTTTTTGGCACCCAATGATTTTTGAATCCCTATTTGGCTGGTTCTTTCCTTTACCGACACAAACATGATGTTGGCGATGCCGAAACCACCAACGAGGAGCGAAAATCCTCCGATAATCCAACCGACGATGGCGATCACGCCAAACAGCTGGTCAAAACCACGGTTGATGATATCCATTTCGTTCACGGCAAAATTATCTTCGGCAGCGGGTTTCAACTTTCTGATGGAGCGCATAATTCCCGTTATCTCATCTTTTAATTCATCGTTCGAAACACCTTCTTTGGCGCGCACCACGATGCTCGAACCTACTCCCCGCAAATCAATCACGTTTCGGGCAAAGTTGATCGGGATAAACGCAGATTTATCATTTGAATTTCCGAAAATATTGTCTCCACTTTTTTGCATCAAGCCAATGACATCCATCCGAAGACCAAAAACCTTCACTGATCTACCAATGGGGTTTTTACCTGGAAAGAGTGCTTCTGCTACTTCGGCTCCGATGATGATTACATTGCGTCCACTCTGCGATTCGAGTGGCGTAAAATAACGCCCCGACTCCAGGTCGAAAGGCATCACCCGGGCATAATCCTGCGAAACGGCATTGATGCTAACACTTTCAACCGTTGTGCTCAAATGGCTGACATTTCTGTTAACTGTAACCATAAAAGCAAATGCATCAGCGGCCGAACTGCGCTTTTGCATCTCGCTCATTTCGCGCAAACTGGCTTCAGGACGTTGCCAGTATTTCCACCATGGATAATCATTTCCACCCATCATCCATGGCCACTTTTGTATAAATAACACATTGTCGCCCAGTGAGTTAATATTATCTCGTATGGCTTTTTCGAGGCTGTCGAAAACTGAAAAAACAGAGATGATCGAGAAAATACCAATGGTTATGCCCAACAACGACAAAATTGTTCGTACCTTGTTGACAACCAATGCTGAAACGGCGAAGCGAAAGCTTTCTGCGATGAGGCGGATAATTAACAACATCTTTCTAGTTTGGAGAACGTAAAAGTAATCATTCTTGCGAAAATTCCGCGATCATTCTTTGCTTTGGGCGGCGATTTTTAATAATCTTGCACTTTGTAACAAAAACACAGCATCGTTTTGAAAAAAATTAAAACAGCTTTAATTTCAGTTTATTATAAAGACCATCTGGATGAGATTGTCACACTACTCAAACAGCATGACGTTCAAATTTATGCTACCGGAGGAACATACGATTTCATCAAAAAGCTGGATGAACAAACAGAGAAGGTAGAAAATCTTACCGGCTATCCCTCTATTTTAGGTGGTCGGGTTAAAACGCTACACCCAAAAGTGTTTGGTGGAATTTTGGGTCGACAGTCAAGTCCGGCTCATGCTCTCGAAATGGAAAAGTATGGGATTCCGGCATTTGACCTGGTAATTGTAGATTTATATCCTTTTGAGGAAACACTTACGGTGACCGAAGACCACCAACAAATCATCGAAAAAATCGACATTGGTGGTGTTTCACTGATCAGGGCTGCTGCCAAAAATTACGAAGAAGTGCTGATTGTGCCCTCATCTGCCTATTACACACAGCTCATCCAGCTGCTACGCAACCAGGAATGCTCAACAAGCCTTGAAGACCGTTTGCATTTTGCAGTACTGGCTTTTGGTGTGAGCTCACACTATGATTCTGCCATTTACAGCTGGTTTGGAAAAGATGCTCCAGCCGGATTGCGGCTGAGTTATGGTGCTGGCAGAGCTCTTCGTTATGGCGAAAACCCACACCAGAAGGGCAGTTTTTATGGAAATATGGATGAGCTTTTCGTGCAGCTTCACGGCAAAGCTTTGTCATACAACAACCTGCTCGATCTGGATGCAGGCCTCAACCTGATCAAAGAGTTTGATGAAACGACTTTTGCTATTCTGAAACACAACAATGCCTGTGGACTGGCCAGCAGAACTTCAGTAGCTGAGGCTTATCGTGATGCCCTGGCTGGAGATCCGGTTTCGGCTTTTGGGGGTGTGTTGATTTGCAACCGTAAAATTGATCGGGAAGCAGCCGAATTGATCAACGATCTTTTCTTTGAGATTATATTATCTCCTGATTATGAAAAAAGTGCGCTCGAAATCCTGCAATCACGGAAAAATAGAATAATTTTGCAGCAACGGGCGTTTACCTTTCCTTCAAAACAATATAAGACCGTGTTAAATGGCATGCTTGAACAAGACAAAGACTTGAAAACCGAGCATGAAAGCGATTTGAGCGTTGTAACAGATACAAGTCCGGATCAGCAAACCATTGACGATCTGTTGTTTGCAAACAAAATTGTTAAACATACCCGTTCAAACGCCATTGTGCTGGCAAAAAACAAGCAGCTGGTTGCTGCCGGAGTTGGTCAGACATCAAGGGTTGATGCGCTTAAGCAGGCCGTTGGCAAAGCAAATGAGTTCGGATTCGATCTCAATCATGCTGTGATGGCTTCTGATGCATTCTTCCCCTTTGCTGACTCAGTCGAGATCGCTTACAAAGCGGGCGTCCGGTCTGTGATTCAACCGGGGGGTTCGGTGCGCGATCAGGATTCGATCGACTTCTGCAACAAGCAGCAGATGAGTATGGTTTTTACTGGCATCAGGCATTTTAAACATTAATAAAGGGACCTAAAAATGGGACTATTTTCATTCCTGAATAAAGAAATTGCCATCGACCTTGGAACGGCAAATACCATTATTATCTACAATGATAAAGTGGTTGTTGATGAGCCTTCCATTGTAGCCATACAACGCGATAACGGAAAAATCATTGCCGTGGGCAAAAAAGCCATGATGATGCATGGCAAAACACACGAAAACATCAAAACCATTCGCCCCTTGCGGGATGGCGTGATTGCCGATTTTCAGGCAGCCGAATACATGATGCGCGAAATGATCAAGATGATTGGAATCAAAAATCGTTTTTTTCCGCCAGCACTCAAAATGGTCATCTGTATTCCATCTGGTATTACTGAGGTAGAAGAGCGTGCCGTTAAAGATTCTGCCGAACAAGCCGGAGCCAAAGAAGTAAGACTGATTCATGAACCAATGGCCGCTGCGATCGGTATCGGGATTGACGTTTTGGAACCCACCGGAAACATGATTATCGATATCGGCGGTGGTACAAGCGAAATTGCGGTGATTGCGCTTGGTGGCATTGTCAACAACAAATCTATCCGTATTGCCGGCGATGATTTTAATGCCGACATCGAAGAATACATGCGCAAACAGCACAACATCAATATTGGCGAGCGAACTGCCGAACGCATCAAAATTGAAGTTGGTGCTGCCTTGCCTACCATCGACAATCCACCCGATGATTTTCCGGTACACGGCCGCGATATGCTGACCGGTATTCCGAAAGAAATCAAGGTAAACTACACAGAGATTGCACACTGCCTCGATAAGAGTATTTCCAAGATTGAAGCTGCGGTGCTCAATGCACTCGAAATGACGCCTCCTGAACTTTCGGCTGACATTTACCGAACAGGTATTTATTTGGCAGGTGGTGGATCGCTTTTGCGTGGCCTCGATAAACGTATCCACCTGAAAACAAAACTACCGGTGCACGTTGCCGAAGATCCGTTGCGCGCTGTTGCACGCGGAACCGGTATCGCCCTGAAGAACTTTGATAAATTCCCTTTCCTGATCAAGTAATTTATCCTGATCTATTAGGCTTTGAAGCATGATTAATCTGCTACGCTTTTTGCACAAACACCATTTCGTGCTGCTTTTCCTGCTGCTCGAAGCTTTTGCCGTTTTCATGCTGACCAAAAGCAGTAATTACCATCGCTCAGTCGTGGTGAATACCACCAATGATTTTGCGGGTGAAATATTTAGCATTGGAGATAACATTACGAGCTACTTTTCATTGAAACAGGCCAATGAAAAACTAGCTGCCGAAAATGCTGCACTGCGTAACAAGATAGCCTACCTCAGCATTTTAGAAGATACTATTGCCAGCAATAAACCCGACACCATTTACCATTATCTGGCTGCAAGGGTGGTGAGCAATACCATCAACAGGCGCAACAATTATATCATCCTCAACAAAGGCAGCGCCGATGGGGTAAAGCCAGATATGGGTATTGTTTCTCCCAACGGCATAGCAGGAATGGTCATCGGTGTAAGTAAACATTACTCCACCGCAATGAGCCTGCTGCATAAGTATGCTACGGTGAGTGTGCGCTTTAAAAACAATGATCAGCTGGCCAACCTGAGTTGGTATGGAGGCGATTATCATTACGCAACCATCGAACAGATTCCTACACATATTTTATTGAAACAAGGCGATACGGTAGTAACAAGCGGTCACTCCTTTATTTTTCCCGAAGGCATTATGGTTGGAACAATCGAAGAGGCATATGTAACAGACGGCGGAGATATGAACACAGCAAGGATATTGCTATCTACTGATTTTAACCGGTTAAAAGATGTTTATATTATTGAAAATCAGCAACGAATGGAATTAGATTCACTCACCAAAATGCATACCAATGAATAAAGGAATTCTCGGTGCATTGCGGCTGATTGGATTGGTACTTCTTCAGGTGCTTATTTTGAATCATATCCGTATAGGTGGCTATATCAATCCTTATGTTTATCCTTTGTTTATCTTGTTGCTTCCATTTTCAATACCGGGCTGGTTGTTGCTTTTGGCAGGATTCTCAACGGGTTTGCTGGTCGACTTTTTCATGGCAACGCCTGGATTGCATGCCGGTGCTACCTTGTTCCTGGCTTTTATGCGGCCTTCGGTAATACGATTGGTAACAGGTACCAGAGAACCTGAAAACGCAAGCTTACCAAATCTTTCTACCATGGGAGGCCGGTGGTTCTTCGCTTATTCTATCACCTTGATCAGTCTGCATCACCTGTTTTTATTTGTATGTGAATCGTTTAGTTTATTACAGTTGGGAAGCACATTATTGCGCGTTATCTTGTCGATTCCGGTGAGCGAAGTACTCATATTAATGTTGGTCTATTTGTTTAAGCCATCTCGTAAATAGTTGACTGATACGTGACATTTGATTTTTTTCTTGTTGGCTTATCTTTAAAAGCTTTAGTTTTGTCGAATAATTAACAGATACTAAAATGAAAAACTACTTTTTTTTAGGCATGCTAATGATTGGTTTGATAAGCTTTTCATGCCAATCTCCTAATGCTGATAATAGCTTTACAGTAAAGGCCGAAATTTCGAATGCAGACGGAAAAATGATACATCTCGAAAGAAATGTTGCTGATGAATGGGTAAAAATGGATTCTGCCGTTGTAACAGAGGGTAAAGCCGTTTTAAGCGGAAAAATCGATGCCCCCGAAATGGTATACCTGACCATCGAAGACGTTAGAGGAGCCATTCCTGTTTTTCTTGAACCAGCTCAGATCACAGTAAAAGCCGATGCAAATAATATCAGAGAAGCCAGTGTTACTGGCGCTGAGTTGCAGGAAAAATTCAATGCTTTCAACGAAAAAAATGCTGATTTTGATCAACAAATGCAAACCTATTATCAGCAGTATATGGATGCAGCACGGCAAGAAAACGACTCGGCCATGCAGATTGCCAGCGATGCTTACGACAAAGTTGAAGCAGACAAGAAAAAGTTTCTGGTCGATTATATTATGCAAAACAACAACGACATTGTTTCGCATTTCCTTTTGTACCGTAACACTTATCAGTTCGATTTGAATGAACTGGAGTCTATGGTTATTAATTTTAATGCGGAAACACCTTCCAGCTACCTTGAATCGCTTCAGGAAAGAGTACTCACTCTCAAGAAAGTTGCTGTTGGTCAGCCATTTGTTGATTTCAGTCTGCCAAATCCAGAAGGTGAAATGGTGGCTTTGTCATCAGTGGTTGGCTCCAAACTGTTGTTGGTCGATTTTTGGGCATCCTGGTGCAAACCATGTCGTGCCGAAAACCCAAACATTGTTGCCATATTTCACGATTACAAGGATAAAGGCTTCAATGTTTTTGGCGTGTCATTCGATACTGAAAAAGACAATTGGATTCAAGCCATTGCAGACGATGGTCTTGAATGGCAACATGTTTCCGATTTAAAAGGCTGGGGAAATGCTGCAGGAAAACTCTATGGTGTTCAATCTATTCCTCATTCGGTATTGCTCGACGAAAATGGAATCATTATTGCCAAAAACCTCAGAGGCGATGAACTTCGCAACAAAGTAGCCGAAATGCTCAACTAAGAAATCCACACCAAAAAAAGGTTCGCATTTCAACGTGCGAACCTTTTTTTATTGAATCATTTTTAAAATCTACTTTCCATTTTGCTCTCTCCAAAGTTCACTGAAAGATTTCTTAGCTAGTTCAGGCATGGTTCTTCGCGGACCCCATTGTTTCTTAAAAAAGTACTTCAAAACAAGGTTTTTTGTGCTGCCACTTGTCATATCGAGCATCGATCTCTTTTTCAGCACCCTGGTGGCTGTTTTCATCACGAATCGTTCTGAAGGCAAAGTCCAACCCTCTTTCACAGCATCGGCTCTGTTGAGTAATAAAAGCTCGTGCAAAGGAATTTTTACCGGACAAACCTCGGTGCACTGTCCACATAAAGAGGAAGCAAAACTGAGATGCTTGTAATCGTTCATACTTTTTAAGTGTGGCGTAATAACCGACCCGATGGGCCCGCTGTAGGTTGTGTCGTAAGTATAACCACCTATATTTTTGTAAACAGGACAGGCATTGAGACAGGCGCCACAGCGAATACACGAAAGGGCACTTCTTTGCTTCACTTTCGACAACAAATCACTCCGTCCGTTATCCAACAAAACCACAAACATCTGTTCCGGGCCGAACTTGTTTGCCGATGGGCCTGTAATGATGGAATTATAAACCGTCATATGCTGTCCGGTGCCATGCGTAGCAAGCAAAGGCCAAAACAAATCCAGGTCTTCAACAGATGGTAAGATTTTCTCGATACCAACCACTGCAATATGGATCTTGGGATAGGCAACCGACATGATGGCGTTGCCTTCGTTCTCGGTAAGCGTAATTCCGCCTACATCGGCCAAAATAAAATTGGCACCCGTTATTCCTGCACCAGCCGACTGAAATTCCTCTCTGAGTATTTTTCGTGTATAGGCCGTAATTTCTTCAGGTGTGCTGTGTTCGTCGAGGTTAAATTTAAGATGATACAAATCGGCAACATCCTGTTTCGATTTGTGCATGGCTGGTGTAACAATATGATAAGGTTTTTCGCCGGCCTGCTGAACGATAAATTCGCCAAGATCGGTTTCAACAGCATCGATATGTAGTTTTTCGAGGTGCTCATTGAGACCAATTTCTTCGGTTGTCATCGACTTTGACTTGACCACTTTGGTTACCTTTTCTTTGGTCAATATAGCTGAGATTTGTCGCACTGCCTCATCGGCATGACGTGCCCAGATTACTTTTCCGCCATTACGGATGAAATTGGTTTCGAACTCCACCAAATATTTATCGAGCTGCATCAATGTCTTATGTTTTACATTGGCAGCGCGTTGTTTGGCCAGTTCGAGTTGTACATATCTTTGTTTTCCTGAAACAACAGCCTGATCGTATTTTCCAATGTTGAAGGATATTTTTTGACGATGCTCTGTGTCGAAAGCTATTTTTTCAGCAGCCTGTTGAAACAAGATACTTTTATCACTCATGATTGGTGCTGTTGATTTGATGAATAATTACCGATTTTTTCCACGCGTTGTGCATGTCGTCCTCCCTCGAAATCTGTATTCAGGAAGACTTCCACCATTTCCCAGGCAAGGGCAAAAGGAATAAAACGACCAGGCAATGAAATGATATTGGCATTGTTGTGTTCGCGTGCGAGTTTTGCCAATTCGATATTCCAGCAAAGTGCAGCCCGCACATGAGGATGTTTATTGGCCGACATCTGTGCACCGTTTCCACTTCCACATAAAATAATCCCGAGCGGAAATTCCCCATTTTCGATGGCACTGGCCAAAGGATGAATCATATCTGGATAATCAACGCTTTGGGCTGAATGGGTTCCAAAATCAACCACCTCGTAGCCGTTGGCGCGCAATTTTTCTATTAAAAAAGTCTTCATTTCAAATCCGCCGTGATCACTTGCTATGGGAACTCTTTTTTGCTTCATATTGCCTGTTCATATTTTTTCGGTACAAAATTATTCATTTTTCGAGGCTAATGTTTCTTTTGGCTTAATTACTAGGAAATTATGTGTTATGCAAATGAAATTAAAAATTACATAAAAGTCTGTCTATTAGTATATTATTACTTATAAACAACAGAGTTGTTTATAAAGCTTTTTCATTGTTATCAACTTTTAATAAATAGATGAAATTGTTAATAAGTGTGATCAATTGTGGACTTATGAACATCAATCAGCATTTTTTTCATTCTTTATCTACATGTTTTCAACATCAGATGATGGCAAATTTTGACCCGAGTTATTCACAATGCTTTACTTTCTGTTTCATTACCCAAAATAATAATCAGCTGTAAATTCGATATTTACTTAAATTTGTATGCTTAAAAGATGTTTATAAGTTTTAATAAGTCAGTTTTGCAAATTTTTGACACAAATTTTTTACAGCTATTAACAGCATATTAAACACTGTTTCTTTATTTAAAACTTATAAAAAGAATATATATAATGTAATGCAGTTGGCAAAATTGAGAATAGGCGAATTGTGTTAATTTTGTTTTGCATTCAACGAAATTATGCCGACAGAAAAGTTGGCAAGAAGAAAATGAAGAAAGAAGAAATTATTCAGGAAATCAAAGAACTTCGGCGCAACAGAAACGCTGTTATTCTGGCGCATTATTATCAGGTTCCTGAAATACAGGATATTGCAGATTATGTAGGCGACAGCTTGGGTCTTGCTCAGCAGGCTGCCAACACAAAAGCAGATGTAATTGTGTTTGCAGGTGTTCACTTTATGGCTGAGACGGCTAAAATACTCAATCCGGATAAACTTGTTGTGTTACCTGACTTAGAAGCAGGCTGTTCGCTGGCCGACAGTGCACCTGCAAAAGATTTTGCTGATTTTATCGCTGCACATCCCGACCACAAGGTTATTTCATATATCAATTGCACAGCAGCGGTAAAAACCATGTCGGATGTCATTTGTACATCCGGAAATGCCGTACAAATTGTAGAATCTTTTCCGAAGAATGAAAAAATAATTTTTGCTCCAGACAAAAATCTGGGAGGTTATATCAACAAAGTGACAGGTCGCAACATGCTTTTATGGGACGGAACCTGTGAAGTGCATGACATCTTATCGACTGAAGCTGTAATCAAACTGAAAACAGAAAATCCCGAGGCCAAACTGATTGCGCATCCCGAGTGTAAAGCACCTGTTCTTGCCCTGGCCGATTTTGTGGGTTCTACAACAGCTTTGCTTGCCTACACCCAAAAAGATACTGCCCAACAGTACATTGTGGCTACTGAAACCGGTATATTGCACAAAATGCAGCAACAATCGCCACAAAAGAGTTTTCTGATAGTTCCGTCTGACGAAACCTGCAGCTGTAACGATTGTCCGTACATGAAAATGAATACACTCGAAAAACTACTTGCAGCACTCAAAAACGGTAAGCCCGAAATTTTACTTAGCGATGAAGTAATTGAGAAAGCCCGTAAACCCATTGACAAAATGCTTGAAATATCGGCTAAAATGGGTCTTATAAAATAATATACCAAAACCAGTTAAAGCACAAATGATGAAAATTAAAATTGTTTCTATATTGGGTTTTATCCTGCTGATTTCAGCTTGTTCTCCACGCACTATTTTGTTTACACAATACATGCGTGGCAAAGTTGAATCACAGGGATTAAATTTGAAAGATGTTCAGTTTTACAATTCTTCAGAATTGGTTTTGCAGCGAAACCTGACCTACGAAGAAACAAAACTTGCATCAGGTAAAATCAATTTCGAAAACGGTAAGTTTATTGAGTTGATAACCATCAAAAAAATGACGCCTGGTGTATGCGAATCATATGACAATAAGTCGTTGGACGTTTCATTTGAATCGGGTGAAAACAGAAAGCTCAAGTTTGTGTTAAACCCCAACCAGAATTACCAGATATCGGCTCTCGAATGGAAAGACAAATACGGGAAAGTCAAATACGACACATTGTATTATTATATCAGACCTGGTGGCGAAAAAGCCTTATTGAAGGTTAAAAAAGACAATATTTTCAAGCTTGATAAGCAAGAACGCGTAGCTCCAGGACGAAAAGTATCACCTTCATCCAACGATTAAAACCATGTCGAGAGCGGGCCTTATCATATTGTTCAGCTTAGCTGCAATTGGTGTTTTTGGCCAGAAAAGTGATTCATTAACACGTTTTTATTACCCAAACGGACAAGTATCGAGTGCGGGCATGTTGGTTGATGGCAAACCTGATGGTTATTGGCGAACCTATTTCGAAAACGGTCAGCTCAAATCAGAAGGAAACCGAAAAAACTTCCAACTCGACAGCACCTGGATTTTTTACGACGAAAATGGTAATAAAACTTTAGAAATCAATTACAAAAATGGATTGAAAGATGGGTTGAGAATTACCTATCTATCAGGTGAGCGACTCGAAGAAAGCTTTAAAAACGACATCAAAGAAGGTTTGACCAGGCGTTTTGATGCAAAAAACCGCCTTTTGCAGCAAATTCCATTTAGCAGCGGACTCGAAGACGGCATTGCCATCAGCTATGATACCACTGGAAATATCAATGAGCTGTTGACTTATCAGAAAGGCTATATTATTGATCGTGAGCGCATCAACCGTTTCGACAACAACAACCGCCGACATGGTCCATGGAAATGGTTTTACGAAAACGGACTTGTTAAAACGGATGAAAACTACAAACATGGTCTGAAAAATGGCTTTTTCAAAGAATACAGCCCCGATGGTAACCTTAAGTCTATCGTTAAGTTTGTGGATGGTGTAAAGCAGGAACAAGCCGAAGAACTGGCAAAACTAGAACTCAAGCGCGATTATTTTCCCGATGGAAAAATCAAAGTTGAAGCAACTTACCGAAATGGTGTTGCCGAAGGAATCAGGCGTGAATTTGACTCATTAGGCAATATTGAAAAATCATATATTTTCAAAAACGGTATCATTGTCGGTCAGGGTATCATTGCTGCAAACGGCCAGCGTCAGGGTTCGTGGAAGGAATACTACACCAATGGAAAGCTCAAGGCACAGGGCAATTACCTCAACGATCTGCGTAGTGGCGAATGGGAGTTTTACTACGATAATGGGGCAATTGAGCAAAAAGGTGAATACGATAATGCCGGAAAACCTGCAGGAAAATGGCTGTGGTATTACAGCAATGGTGCCTTACTGCGGGAAGAAAACTTCAGGAGCGGATTGCTCGATGGCGTGACAACAGAATATGACCTTGATGGAAAAATCATCACTCAGGGCGATTATATCGAAGGTCTCGAAGAAGGTTTTTGGTTTTACCAGACGGGCGATATGCGCATTGAAGGCGAATATGCGGCAGGTATGCGCAATGGAACCTGGAAATACTATTATAACAATGGCCAGCTGGCATTCGAAGGAAAATTTATCGACGATAATCCCAACGGCGAGCATGTTTACTACTATCCGGATGGTACCGTCCGCGAAAAAGGCGCCTATGTCATGGGACGAAAAAATGGTGACTGGCGGCGTTATCTCGAAGATGGAACGCTTGTGATCACCATCAGCTATTCAAACGGGATCGAAAGAAAATACGATGGTATTAGTATTCCTGAAGATGAATTGGTTATTCCGGACTAATCCAGATTTTTAAGATTCAATTAAAAACAAAAAACTTGTTTCAGTTTTGGCCGATTTGCTATACATTTGTCCTCAAACCAAAACTTTAAAGGATATTTATGAGAAAAATTGGAATTTTACTGAGCCTGATGGCAATCTTTCTTTTAGCCTGTAACAATCAGCAAACCAAAACAGACGATCAACAAGCTGAAAACCAGACAAGCCTTACACCAGATGTGCCTGTTGAGGTCACTGTTGGTAGTTTTGACCAAAAGGCCGGCGAGCTTGTAGGCAAACTGGTGACTATTCGTGGCACTGCCGACCATATCTGCAAACACGATGGTAAAAAACTGTTCCTCATCAGCACCGAAGAAGAGGGTCGCGTTAAAGTGACAACTGGCGAAGATATGGCAGCGTTCAATACCGAAAATGAAGGCGATGACTTCATTGTTACCGGTATTGTTGATGATATGGTAGTTGATGAAGCCTATCTGCAGGAATGGGAAGAAGAACTCCAGGCCGGAATTGATGAAAAGAAACACCTGGGTGGAGGCGAAGAAATGACGCCTGAAGAAAAAGAAGCCGGCGAACACGAAGACGCTGCTGCTGCCGAACAGATTGCGAATTATCGTCAAATGATGGCTGATCAGGGAACTGATAAATTGCATTTTTATTCCATCGTTTGCACGGAATACGAAATTGTGGAAGAATAAAAGTTTATTATTCAAAGATTGAAAACCAGACAATTTTTTTTTGATTGATCTGGTTTTCGGTTTTTTTAAGCAGATATATCTATGACATTTAAATGGCGAAAATGGAACCGTGCTGTTCACCGCGATTTTGGTTATTTCTTTTTTGGCATGACAATCATATACGCGCTTTCGGGTATTGCCATCAACCACCGCAACGATTGGAATCCCAACTATATCGTGATCGAAAAAGAAATCAATGAGAAAGCTTTCGACCACAAACCTGATCGTGAAGAAATCATTGAACTCCTCGATAAATATGGGGTTGGAGACGACTACCGCAAGCATTATTTTCCCCATCCGGATCGTTTAAAAGTGTTTTTACATGGTGGAACCGCAATCATTGATCTGGAAACGGGCAATGGCTACGTAGAACTTACAAAAAAACGATTCATGTTTCGCGACATGAACTACCTGCATTACAATCCATCGGTTTACTGGACCTGGTTTTCAGATTTGTTTGCCGGGGCACTGGTTATTCTAGCCATCAGCGGAATTTTCATTCCACGCGGCAGCGATGGCATCACAGCACGTGGAGCCTGGCTGACATTATTGGGAATTCTCATTCCAGTGTTATTCGTCATCTATTATCTATATTAGTTATGAACAGTATTTGGATCGCCATCATATTTGTTTGCTGGTACGCTGCAGCCTTGGTTATTTCGGAACAACTGTCCAAGAAATCATCCATTGGAAAGCAATGGCTATTTTTTATTTCGTTCATTTTGAGCCCACTTACTGCTATTTTGGTCGTATCTTTGGTAAAGAAACACTGACCAATTTATGGAAGAAAAATTGAAAACTTTTTTTGCACCAGCTGAGCGTGCTGAACAGGTTAGCGTTGTTGAGAACTACAATCTTTTCGCGGGTTTTAAACAGGTTAACGAGATCATCAATGCCCTGCCTTATATTGCTGCTGTGCTTAACGAACAACGTCAGGTTGTATACGGAAACAAGCCTCTGCTGCAGGCAATGGGATACAACAATATTGACGAGGTGCTTGGCTTGCGGCCGGGCGAAGTGGTGAAATGTGTGCATTCAACAGAGCAGGCCGGTGGATGCGGCACCTCGGAAAGTTGCCGTTTTTGCGGTGCCGTGAACGCCATTATTGAATGTTTTGAATTAGAGCAGAAAGTGGTGAAGGAATGCCGAATCATTGCCAATCAGGATGGCAAAGAAGTTTCTTTTGACTTTGAAGTAACAGCTTCACCCTTTATTTATGGAGGGCAGCGCTTTGTTGTTCTTTCACTCAGTGATATCAGTAACGAAAAAAGAAGACAGGTTTTGGAGCGTCTATTCTTTCACGATATCATTAATACTGCAGGTGGATTAAGGGGTTTTATTGAAATTCTTGAGATCACAGAAGATCCTTTGCAGTCGAAGGAGTATGTTAAAATAGCATCTCGTTTAAGCGATATGCTGATTGAAGAAATCCTTGCGCAAAGACAGCTTTTGGCAGCCGAACGGGGAGAGCTGAAAATTAATAAGCAGCCGATTGACATCAATACGGTAATGACTGACGTAAAGCAACAAGTAGAACATCACCAGGTTAGTTCAAAAAAAACCATCACAATTCGCCACTCAGAAAACGCTTTACAGATAACGACTGATGCGGTGCTGCTCAAACGTGTCTTACTCAATATGCTCAAGAATGCCATTGAGGCCTCACGCGAAGGTCAGAAAGTGATTTTATGGGCAGAAAAAAATGAGGATAACATTCGGTTTCATGTTAAAAACGAAATAGTTATACCGCGTGAAATTCAATTACAAATTTTTCAGCGTTCCTTTTCTACCAAAGGAAGTTCGCGTGGGATTGGCACTTACAGCATCAAACTTTTTGCCGAACAATATCTTGGTGGTAAAGTAACCTTTGTTTCAAACGAAGCTGAGCGCACCATTTTTAGTGTAGAGTTACCTGTATAAAACAAAAAACCACGGATAGAATGGATACCCGTGATTCAAGAGTACATTTTAGTTTATTACCAGCCCAGCAAGTAGGCAAAAATCAATGGTGCAACGATTGTGGCATCTGATTCGACAATAAACTTGGGTGTATCGATATCGAGTTTTCCCCAGGTGATTTTTTCGTTGGGCACAGCGCCTGAGTAAGAACCGTAGCTGGTTGTACTATCAGAAATCTGGCAGAAATAAGCCCAGAAAGGCACATCGGTCCATTCCAAATCCTGATACATCATCGGTACTACACAAATTGGGAAATCGCCTGCAATACCACCGCCAATCTGGAAGAATCCAACGCCTTTTCCTGTGGCATTTTTCCGATACCATTCCGACAAATAAACCATATAATCAATCCCACTTTTCATCGTGGTCGATTTCAATTCGCCTTTGATGCAGTAAGAAGCAAAGATGTTTCCCATGGTCGAATCTTCCCAACCCGGAACGATGATGGGTAGGTTTTTTTCTGCTGCAGCAAGCATCCATGAATGTTTTGGATCAATTTCATAATATTGTTCCAAAACGCCCGAAAGTAGCATTTTATACATGTATTCGTGCGGGAAGTATTTTTCGTTTTTGGCTTCTGCTTCTTTCCAAATTTTGAAAATATGTTTCTGTAACCTTCTGAAAGCCTCTTCTTCAGGAATACAGGTGTCAGTAACGCGGTTGAAACCATTTTCGAGTAAATTCCACTCTTCTTTGGGACTTAGATCGCGGTAATTGGGCACGCGTTTGTAATGGGTATGCGCCACAAGGTTCATCAAATCTTCTTCGAGGTTGGCACCTGTACACGAAATAATCTGTACTTTATCCTGTCTGATCATTTCGGCCAGCGAAACGCCCAGTTCCGCAGTACTCATTGCGCCCGCAAGCGTAATCATCATCTTTCCTCCTGCATCCATATGGGCTTCGTAGCCTTTTGCTGCATCAACAAGCGCAGCAGCATTAAAATGACGGTAATGATGTTGGATAAACTCAGAAATAGGTCCCTTTTGTTTCGACATGATTTGCTTAGATTTAATAGATTATGATTTTATTACTGACAAAGATAGTGGATAAATGGGCATTAATGAACCGGAAAAATGTCATTATTCGACAAATATTCGAGTATAACTTCTATGTTTTTTGAGTCCTGTACCGGCGAAAGAGTAAGGCTTGTTTCTGTGGGTATTTCAAATACTTCATCGAAACCCGGCAGGTTTTTCAGCAAGCCCTGCTCTGCTTTTTCATAAAGGGCTGGCTTGTTTTTGCGGCATAAGGCCAGATCAGCGTCCATGTAAATCAGGTGGAAGTTTTCGTCACCAATGATTTCTTTTACCTGTTTCCGGATGTTTTCCTGTGGCGAGATAAACGAGCAGATTGTGATAATTCCTTGTTCGTTGAGAATGCGGCAAACATGGGCCACGCGGCGCATATGTTCAGCCCGGTCGGCTGGTGAATAATCCAATTCTTTTGACAAGCCTGAGCGGACTGTGCTACCGTCGAGCAACACAACAGTGGCACCACGGTCGAACAACTGTCGCTCAAGGGTGTAAGCCAGCATATTTTTTCCGCTTCCATGCAAGCCTGTAATCCAGATGGTTACACCTTTTTGGTTGTAACGCTGTTGGAGTTCTTGTGAGCTGACCAGGCTTTGACCACCTTCAACCAGTCGTTTTGTTTCAGGGTCAGTAATACGCGAAAATAAATCGCCTGCATTGAGTTTATCGATCACCATACCTACAGCACTGGTGTTGTTTGTCACAGGATCAATCAGGATGAAAGCGCCGGTGCCATGATTTTTGTGGTAGGGATCAAAAAAGAAGGGTTTGTTGGTGGTAATGACAACCCGACCGATTTCGTTGAGCGAGAAGTTTTTAGCCGGGTGTTGCTCTAAGGTGTTTACATCCACGCGGTATTTGATCTGGTCGATGCGTGCACGGGTTGTGTTTGAAGTTTGTTTGATGAAGAACTGCCCGTAAGGATCCATTTGCTTTTCGTCCATCCATACCAGCATGGCTTCAAACTGCCTTTCGGCACGCGGCAGGTTGTCGGGATGCACGATCATTTCACCGCGCGAAATATCAATTTCGTCGGCGAGGGTTATGGTGACCGATTGTGGAGGAAAAGCCATATCTGTATCACCTTGTGCACCGATTATACGGGTAACACGACTGGTTTTTCTGGAAGGCAACGCCATCACTTCTTCTCCTTTTTTGAGAATCCCAGAGGTGATTTTTCCTGAAAATCCGCGGAAATCAAGCGTTGGTCTGAGTACGTATTGCACCGGAAAGCGTAAATCATCGAAATTGCGGTCAGCGACCACATGCACAGTTTCGAGGTATTGCAGCAAACTTTTTCCTTTGTACCAGGGCATATTGGTTGAGGCGTCGACCACATTATCTCCGTTCAAGGCCGAAAGCGGAATGAATTCGATATCAGGTATTGAAAGAGGTGTAGTAAACTGTTTATAAGCATCGCATATTTGCTCAAAAACATCCTGGCTGTAATCCATCAGATCCATCTTGTTCACAGCCAGTACAATGTGTTTGATTCCCAGCAATGAAACAAGAAAACTATGACGTTTGGTTTGCGTAATGATGCCTTTGCGGGCATCAACCAAAATAATGGCCAGGTTGGCTGTACTGGCTCCTGTGACCATATTGCGGGTGTACTGCTCGTGACCGGGCGTGTCGGCAATGATAAACTTGCGTTTGTTGGTGCTGAAATAGCGGTAGGCCACATCAATAGTGATACCTTGCTCACGCTCGGCTTTCAAGCCATCAAGCAAGAGCGCATAATCAATTTTGTCACCGGCATGACCAATGCGTTTGCTGTCGCGTTCCAAAGCCGAAAGATGATCTTCGTAGATCTTTTTACTGTCAAAAAGCAGGCGGCCAATTAATGTTGATTTTCCATCATCCACAGATCCGGCCGTAAGCAGGCGGAGTAAGTCTTTTTGTTGATCCTGGTCTAGGTACTCGGTAATGTTTAGTTTATGGGTCATTTGCAATTGCTGTTTGATGTTATCTGTTGGCTATTATCTGATTGCGTTAATATTAGCCTTTTGATCACTCATTGTTGTTCCGAAATTTCTCACACGAACAGGTATTATTGAATTAGAAGAATCATGTTCTATATGGCTATTGCTAATAGTCAACAGCTTAAAAATACCCCTCCCTTTTCTTCTGTTCCATCGAGCCTTCCTGGTCGAAATCGATGACACGCGTTGTGCGTTCCGATTTGGTAGTGGTCATCATTTCTTCCACAATTTTTTCGATGGTATCGGCTTCTGATTCAACAGCGCCGGTTAGCGGATAGCAGCCCAAAGTGCGGAAACGTACCATTCTCATTTTGGCTGTTGCTGCGAGTTCTTTGGGCATGCGGTCGTCGTCAACCATTACAAGCGCTCCATTGTATTCAACGATGGGTCTTTCCTTGGCAAAATACAAAGGCACAATGGGAATATTTTCGAGGCGGATATACTGCCAAATGTCGAGTTCGGTCCAGTTGCTCAGCGGGAAAACACGGATGGATTCACCCTTGTGCACACGGGCGTTGTAGATGTCCCAAAGCTCAGGACGCTGGTTTTTTGGATCCCATTGATGGAATTTATCACGAAAACTAAAGATTCGTTCTTTGGCACGGCTCTTTTCTTCGTCGCGACGGGCGCCACCAAAAGCTGCATCAAAGCCATATTTTGAAAGTCCCTCGAGCAAAGCCTGGGTTTTCATAATGTCAGTATGCACCTTACTGCCATGGGTAAAAGGACCCACGCCTTGTTCGAACGCTTTTTTATTGTAGTGAACGATCAAATCCCAACCTTTCTCCTTGGCATAGCGGTCGCGGAACTCGATCATTTCTTTAAACTTCCATTTGCTGTCGATGTGCATGAGCGGAAATGGAACTTTGCCTGGATAGAAGGCTTTTTCGGCCAGACGAACCATAACCGATGAGTCTTTACCGATAGAATAAAGCATCACAGGGTGTTCAAATTCGGCTGCCACTTCGCGAATGATGTGAATGGCTTCGGCTTCAAGTTCGCGTAAATTATTGATCGTAAGGTTATTGATATGTGTATCAGGCATGATTTCAGACATTGAAATTTTTGCAAAGAACGCAAAAAAAATCCAGCTGTTCAGTCAGTGACTGCCAGCTGTTTGAATTTCAAAGAAAGGAATGACGTTTCGTTCAGTCAGCTTTTGGAGGAAAAGCGATGAATGGTGGGTTTTCCATTTGCTCGGTATTGTAAACGAGCTCAGTTTGCTGATCAGCAAGTGCCACAACTTTTCCACCGGCAGCACGGATCAGTGCATGTCCGGCAGCTATATCCCATTCGGATGTAATGCCAAATCGGGGATAAACATCTGCCAGTCCTTCTGCAATCATGCAAAGCTTGAGCGAGCTTCCACGCGAAACGATGCGAATATTATCGTGCTGACGCTTTACTTCGTTAATATAATTGGTTGTTTCGGGGTTGAGGTGCGATCGGCTGGCAACGACGGTGAAGTCTTCTTCAGTTCGGGTAAGTGGAAGTTTATCCGAAATGCGTTTGAGGTGCTCTACACTGCTGTTTCCTTTCACCACACCCTCTGCATGCATCAAACGCCAGGCCCCAGAATGATCACCGAAATATAGGATGTCATTCACTGGAGCATAAATGATTCCCATCATAGGTATTTTATTGTCTATCAGGGCAATATTCACACTAAACTCACCATTCCGATGAACAAACTCCTTTGTGCCATCAAGTGGATCGACGAGCCAGTATTTCTAGTAGTTCTCGCGGATGTGAAAAGCTGTTTGACGTCCCTCTTCACTAATAACAGGAAGGCTAGTGATTTGAAGCGATCTGGTGATTATTTCGTTGGCTTTTGTATCGGCTAAGGTAAGGGGTGTATAATCTGATTTATAATCGACATTGAAATCGGTAGCGTAAATTTCCATAATAGCTTTACCGGCTTCAATAGAGGCTTTTATTGCAATTTCGAGATTGTTGTCCATAAAAAAAGAAGATGTTTTTGGGGTTGGCTTGTTTTTACAAAAATAGGATTATTTTTTATTCTGACTAACGTAAAATTTTACGTCTGATTATCAGTCTTTTGTGTTTTCCTAAATTATTCCTTTTTTCTTGCACTTTTATCCTTTTACGTTAGCCGACGAAATTAATAGAATCTCTAAAAATTGATACATTCCCATTTCTCAATTTTGGAGGATTTTATCTGGGGAATTACGGATATCGTGCACAATCTGAATGGACTTGCGTGCGTCCTGAGTGCCAAATCCACCTTCGCTTAAAATATGCTGATAACTACTTGTATGTAAGTCAGTAAAGCCTCCACTGAATTCGATTTCGGATCCGTCAACAACAATGCTTCTGAAAGTTGTTTTTCCTTCTTCGGCTGCGATTTTTGGCAAATGATTACGGTCGATACTCAAAAACCAATCAACCGAAGCTTTTTCCAGCTCGAGGTGACCGGAAGCATGAGATGCGGTGGCTGTTTCGACAATATTTTGTTGACAATCGCCAAAAATCCAGGTGAGCATATCAAAAAAGTGAACACCAATATTGGTTGCAACGCCTCCACTCTTTTCTGGTGACCCCTTCCATGAGTGCTGATACCAGGCGCCTCTTGAGGTAATGTAGGTTAAACTGACCTGGTGTTTTTTTCCAGCACCATTAAGGCTTTCAATCTGTGTTTTTAATCCAATGATAGATGGATGCAAACGCAATTGAAGAATGGTAAAGATTTTTTTACCTGTTTCGCGTTCGATTTCCTGGAGCGCATCCAGATTCCAGGGATTTAGAACAAGCGGCTTTTCGCAGATGGCATGGGCATCATTTCGAAGTGCCATTCTGATGTGTGCATCATGCAGGTAGTTGGGAGAGCAGATGCTCACATAGTCAACCTTTTGATTTCCTGCTCGGCGCAACTTATCCAGATGACGATCGAAGCGCTCCGGTTCGGTAAAAAATTTGGCATCCGGGAAAAAGCTGTCGATGATCCCAACACTGTCAAACGGATCCAGTGCGGCGACCAGATCATTACCGGTATCTTTGATGGCACGCATGTGCCGTGGGGCGATGTAACCTGCGGCGCCAATCAAGGCAAAATTCTGTTTGGGGTTATTCATGGAAGAGCTTGCTAGGTGCAATATTAACGGGTTTTCAATTTCTTTATTTCGTCACAGGCAGTCATTTAACGATTTCATCACACTCCATGTTCCATTGCGGCACAATTCTCCACACAGGTCCAGGGTTTTTTACAAACGTCCATCCACCATTTCTTTTGGCAAAATAGACTTAATATCGAACACTACTGCATTGGTTGTTTGCAAAGGCTGCAGCTTCATGTTCAGAAATTCCTGATGGGCCACTGCAGCGACCAGTGCGTTGTACTTCTTGTCTTTTAGTTCATCGGGTTTGGTCATGATACTGAGGCCATATTCATGCTTCACTTCTTCGGCATCGGCCCACGGATCGTAAACATCAACCTTGCATCCATAAGTTTTTAACTCGTTGATCACATCAATGACGCGACTGTTGCGAATGTCGGGGCAGTTTTCCTTGAAGGTGATGCCCAAAACCAATACACGGCTGCCGTCGATGCGGTGATCTTTTTTGATCATGAGTTTGATCACCTGATTGGCCACCAGAATTCCCATATTGTCGTTCAGTCGTCGACCTGCCAGGATGATTTCGGGGTTGTAACCCAATTCTTGTGCTTTGTGTGTAAGGTAATAGGGGTCAACGCCGATGCAGTGACCTCCCACCAAACCTGGCCTGAAAGGAAGGAAGTTCCATTTGGTTCCGGCAGCCTCAAGCACTTCGTTTGTATCGATACCCATGCGTTGAAAGATCACTGCCAGCTCGTTCACAAAAGCAATGTTGATGTCGCGCTGAGAATTTTCAATCACTTTGGCTGCTTCGGCAACACGGATGCTGCTGGCCTTATAGGTACCGGCCACGATAATACTTTTGTACAGCTCATCAACTTCATCAGCAACCTCTGCTGTGCTGCCAGAAGTTACCTTTTTTATTTGGGTAACGGTGTGAACTTTGTCGCCTGGGTTAATTCTTTCGGGCGAGTAGCCGCAGAAAAAATCGACATTAAACTTCAATCCGCTGTTTTTTTCCAGCACGGGCACACAGTCTTCTTCGGTGGCACCCGGATAAACGGTTGATTCATAAATAACGATGTCGCCTTTTTTCAGCACTTTGCCAACTGTTTCAGATGCCTTTAGCAGAGGCGTCAGATCAGGCCTTTTGTTTTTATCGATCGGTGTAGGTACCGTTACAATATAAATTTGGCACTCCTGAATATCAATCAAGGCTTCTGTAAGTTGAAGATGTTTGGCGTTTTTCAAATCTTCATCCGATACTTCCAGTGTTCGATCGTGTCCGTCTACTAACTCTTTGATGCGTTGCTTGTTGATGTCGAAACCTACGGTTTGAAATTTTTTGCCAAACTCAACGGCCAAGGGCAATCCAACGTATCCAAGACCGATAATGGCGATTTTTTTCTGGTTTTTCATGAATGTTAATATTCTTGATAAAAAGTGAATCGATTTCTCATTTCAGCTTTTGTGTTTTTAGCAAGCTGATTTTCTGACCAAGGGGCAAAATTACACTATCTGCCCGGCATCTCCAAGCAGGTGAAAAGCGCATATTGACGACCAAAACAGGTGGCATGTCGAGAGCGATGACAGCACGAAAAATTTGCAGTAATGAGTTAATATACTTAAAATCAGACAAATGAACACGTTCGATTTAACAATTTTCTTTTTGAAACGTTATTATACTACTTTTGCAGCGATTTATTACTTCCGATAAAAGAAGCCAAAGAAAGGGAATGCGATGTTGAAAAATCTAGTTATAGTTGAGTCACCAGCCAAAGCCAAAACCATAGAAGGGTTTTTGGGAAAAGATTTTATTGTCAGGTCGAGCTATGGCCACGTGATGGATTTAAATAAAACGCAACTTGGCGTTGATGTTGATGCAGGCTTTGAACCGCAATACGAAGTTTCGGCCGACAAGAAAAAACTTGTCAGCGAATTGAAGAAACTTGCCAAAGAAGCTGAAATGGTATGGCTCGCTTCCGATGAAGACCGCGAAGGAGAAGCCATCTCCTGGCATTTATATATAGCGCTTGGATTGAAAGACAACAACACAAAACGTATTGTTTTTCATGAAATCACCAAGACAGCCATCAATAAGGCGATTGAAAATCCAAGAAAGATCGACCTGAATCTGGTTTCGGCACAGCAGGCACGTCGTGTGCTTGATCGCTTGGTGGGTTACGAACTTTCTCCCTTGCTCTGGCGTAAGGTAAAACCATCCCTTTCTGCAGGACGTGTACAATCAGTTGCAGTGCGCCTGATTGTGGAGCGAGAAGAAGAAATCAAAAACTTCAAATCGACAAGCGCATTTCGTGTAACTGCCCAGTTTACATTTGAATCGGACGGACAAACTTATCAACTTCAGGCTGAATTACCAGAACGTTTTGACAAAGAAGCAGATGCACGGAAGTTTTTGGAAAACTGTATTCCGGCAAATTATGCCATCGAGTCGATCGAGAAAAAACCTGCAAAAAAATCTCCTGCACCGCCATTTACAACTTCTACCTTGCAGCAGGAAGCAAGTCGCAAGTTGGGATTTTCGGTAGCTAATACCATGCGCATCGCACAGCAGTTATACGAATCGGGAAAAATCACCTACATGCGTACTGACTCTGTTAATCTTTCCGATTTTGCGTTGAATCTTGCCAAAGAAGAAATCACCAGTTCCTTTGGCGCCAAATATGTAAAAATCAGGAAGTACGCCACCAAAACCAAAGGAGCCCAGGAAGCGCACGAAGCCATCAGACCTACCTATCTTAACCAGCCCACAGTCAAAGGTAGTAGTGAGGAAAAACGCCTGTATGACCTCATCTGGAAACGCACAATTGCTTCGCAAATGGCTGATGCACAGCTCGAAAAAACAGTTGTTAACATTGGTATCTCCACTGATAAGCGACAGTTTGTAGCCAACGGTGAAGTGATTTTGTTTGATGGTTTCCTGAAGGTTTATATGGAAAGTTCAGACGACGAAAACACCGAAGATCGTCAGGGAATGTTGCCTCCTTTGAAAATGGGACAACATATGAATCTGAGTGAGATGACTGCCCAACAGCGCTTTACACGTCATCCCGCACGCTACAGCGAAGCCAGTCTGGTCAAGAAAATGGAAGAATTAGGCATTGGCCGACCTTCTACTTATGCACCGACCATCTCAACTATTCAGAAACGCGAGTATGTGGTAAAAGAAGACCGTGAAGGCGAAATTCGCAAGTACAAACAGATGACTTTAAAAGGTGGTAAGCTTACTGAGAAAACTGCCAGCGAAAACACAGGTTCCGAAAAATCGAAATTGTTTCCAACCGATATCGGAACGCTGGTAAACAAGTTCCTCTGCCAATATTTCGACAGCATCATCGATTTTAACTTTACGGCCAATGTTGAAAAAGAATTCGACGAAATAGCCGATGGCCGCAAGAAATGGAACCATATGATCAGCGAATTTTATGGACCATTTCATAAAAAAATTGAAGATACTACAGAGAATGCCGGCAAATTTAGCGGCGAAAAGTTACTGGGTGTCGATCCCAAGACGGGCAAAAATGTATTTGTAAAAGTTGGTCGTTTTGGTCCGATGGTGCAGCTTGGCGATACTGAATCAGAAGAAAAGCCGCGTTTTGCCGGATTGCGCAAAGATCAAACCATGGAAACCATCGATTTGGATGAAGCCCTGGCATTGTTCAGCTTCCCGCGAACGCTGGGCACATTCGAAGAAAAAGAAATGACTGTTGCTATTGGTCGTTTTGGCCCTTACGTAAAGCACAATGGTCAGTTTTTTAGCCTGTTGAAAACAGATGATCCTGCTGATATCACTGCCGAAAGAGCCATTGAGCTGATTGAGCAAAAGCGTGAAAAAGCCCAGCAAAGTATCATTCAGGAGTTTGAACAGGATGCAGAAATGAAAGTGCTCAACGGACGTTACGGCCCATATATTTCTTTTAACAAGAGCAATTATAAAATCCCAAAAGGGACCGATCCTCAAAAACTCACTTATGAGGATTGCATTAAAATTGTCGAAAATCCGGATAATGCTCCCAAAAAGCGCTTTGTCCGTAAAAAGAAGTAAATCTGCATGTTGTAACGTGTTTTGTTGATTAGAATCAATTGCCTGAACACATTACTTCATTTTGTTTTTGGCTTTCATTTCCCGATCAAAAAAATGCTATTTTAGCAGGACAAAACAATCGTTAGCTCCTGCTTATGGAAATCAAGCTTTTTCTTGAACCCGTTGAGCCTTTTAGAAGCGAATCCAACCCACGACCTGGTCGTCGAAGTTTGGGAGAATCTATCCTGGCCTATAATACCAAAGACCATTTTCCCGACCTTACCGGCATACAAATGGCCCTGATTGGGGTGCGTGAAGACCGGAATGCCGTCAACAACGAAGGTTGTGCAGGTGGTGTTGCAAAAATCCGGGAAGCCTTTTATCAGCTTTTCAATCACTGGTCTGCTTTAAAGATGGCTGATCTGGGCGATATCAAACCGGGATACAGCATCGATGACACCTATTTTGCGTTGAGCCAGGTAGTGAGCCATTTGATCCGAAATAATATTGTGCCGATTATTCTGGGTGGCAGTCAGGACCTTACTTACGCCAATTATTTGGCCTACGAAAATCTTGGTCAGCTGGTTAACATTGTTGCCATCGACCCTATTTTTGACCTTGGAGATGATGAGGTTGAACTTAGTTCACAATCTTACCTCAGCAAGATCATCATGCATCAACCGAATTATTTATTCAACTTCACAAATGTAGGTTATCAAACCTACTATGTGGATCATGAAGCGGTTGATTTGATGAAGAACTTACTGTTTGATGTATACAGACTCGGGATGATCAAGGCAAAGCCAGAAGATGCCGAGCCTTTGGTTCGCAATGCTGACCTGTTGAGTTTTGATGTTTCTGCCATTAGGGCTGCCGATGCACCAGGCAATGGTAATGCCGGACCTAACGGTTTTACGGGTGAAGAGGCTTGTCGTATTGCCCGATATGCTGGAATGAGCGACAAACTGAGTGCAATTGGGTTTTATGAATATAATCCGCTTTTTGACAAGGAAAATATTACAGCTCAGCTTATTGCCCAAATGATCTGGTATTTTGTGGAAGGTTTCATGGGACGTAAAAACGATTTGCCCAAGCAGGAATCTACCGATTTTGCCAGATACATCGTAAAAATTGAAGACCACGAAGAGGCGCTTATTTTTCTAAGAAGCAAGAAAACAGATCGTTGGTGGATCGATCTTTCATTTGGACGCACCGATCGTAAGAAATATGAACGACACCATTTTGTCCCATGCTCAAAAGAGGATTACGACCTGGCACTCACCGAAGAGATACCTGATCGCTGGTGGCAGTTCTATCAAAAACTGATGTAACGATTGTTATTTTTTGATTCGATCAGGGTTTTCAGAAAGGAATGCACCCCAGCCACTGTATGATTTTTCTGTTGCCTTTTTGCTTCCCTGAAAAAAGTGACAAACCGCGGCTGCGAGACCGTCCGTAGCATCCAGGTGATCGGGTTGGTGGGCAAACTCCATCAGGCGTTGCAGCATGGCTGCTACCTGTTCTTTTGAGGCGTTTCCGTTACCGGTGATGCTTTGTTTGATCTTTTTGGGTGAATACTCAAAAATTGGAATGTCTTTGTACAGACCGGCAGCCATGGCCACGCCCTGCGCCCGACCGAGCTTGAGCATCGACTGTACGTTTTTCCCGAAAAATGGCGCTTCTATGGCCAACTCATCAGGATGATATTCTTCGATGAGCTCGAGCACACGTTCAAAAATCTTTTTGAGTTTCATGGCCTGATTGGTGTATTTGTGCAGCTTCAACACCCCCATCACGATGAGCGAAATCTCGGTGCCCTTTTGTGCAATCAAACCATAGCCCATAATGGTGGTGCCCGGGTCTATTCCTAAAATAATTCGTTCTGTTTTCAATAATTTACCGAAATTAGCATCATTAAATCGCCAATAACGCTGGTTTGTCCATATTCAATATCCCGCATTGACAAAAACAAAAGTACGCAAAATAGCCAATCTGGTACTTCGGCTGCTGATCATCCTGGCAACCACCTGGTACCTTTACGATCAACTGGTCGAAAAGCGAAATATTGTTGATTTGTTCGGACAGTTTATGCTTTCTGCCAATTCAACATCACAGCTTGCTATATTGATTTTGGCTATCTTTCTCATGCCGGTCAATCTTTTACTGGAGGCAAGAAAATGGTATCTGTTGATTTCTCCAATTGAGAAAGTTAAACTGAATCAAAGTTTTACTGCTGTTTTAACAGGGATTTCCGTGAGTATGTTTTTACCAAACCGTGTGGGCGATTATTTGGGAAGGGTTTTTATATTGAAAAAGGGAAGCCACATCAAAGGTGTTTTGGTGACTATTATTGGTAGCCTTGCGCAATTAATCACAACGGCTGTGATCGGCAGTCTGGCTGTTTTGTTTTACCTGCCTATATATTACGGTGTCGAAAACAGCCTGCACGCATGGCTTTTTGCCGGATTCGTTTTTGCTATATTGATGATCCTTACAGGTATTTTAGTGTTGTATTTCAATGTGGGTTTGCTGAATCTGGTCATTGCTACCCTATTCAACAAACAGAAAGAACGTTTGATGCGCTATGCCGAAGTATTCAGTTATTATAGTCGTTTGCAACTTCTCAGGGTTTTATTGTTGTCGGTTGGAAGGTATGTTGTTTTTTCGTTTCAATTTATTCTGCTACTATGGTTTTTTGAGATCCCGTTGAGTTATTTGACGGCCTTCATGCTGGCTGCAATTATGTATCTGTTGATTACTTTGATACCCACCATTGCCCTGACCGAGTTGGGCGTGCGAGGCAGCGTGAGTGTTTATCTTTTTGGCACGTGGCTGACGAAGTTTGGCGGCTATAGTGCTGCTACCGAAATCAATGTGTTTCTGGCAAGCACGGCTGTTTGGTTCATCAACCTGGCCATTCCCGCGATTTTGGGCGTTTTGTTTGTATACAGGCTTAAATTTTTCAGGAGGGAACAAAATGGAAGTTGAAACACTTATTTGGCTTTTGCGTGTGCTTGAGATGATTGCAGCGCTTTATGTGCTGCTCATTGTGGCCTATACCATTGGATGGTATCGGCTCCGTACGCCAGACAACACTACCAAAATAAGCATCGAAAGTGTTTCTGTATTGATTGCAGCCCGTAACGAGGCCGGACAAATTGAAGCGTTGCTTCAGGATTTGTTTGAGCAAAATTATCCCAATAGTGCTTTTGAAGTGATATTGATCGATGACCATTCTGAAGATGGAACTTTGCAGAAAGCGATTGATTTTGCTCACCAATATCCTTTGTTTGAGTGCAGGGTTTTTACTGCTGATGGTAAAGGGAAAAAGGCGGCCTTATCGCAGGCCCTGCAAATGGCTACCGGCGATTTGGTTTTGGTCACAGATGCCGACTGCAGGATTTCACCGCTCTGGATCAAAAGTATGGTTGCGGCTCATCAGGCGTCTGGGGCAAAAATATTACTTGGACCAGTACTTCTCGATCCGGCCTCAAACGCATTCGAGCGTGTGCAGGTACTCGAGTTTATGAGCCTGATTGGGAGCACAGCCGGTGCATCTGGTGTTGGCTGGCCGGCCATGGGAAATGGTGCAAATATGGCCTTCGAACGCGATGCTGCAATGGCAGCGCAGGCACATCGCTCCGATCAGCGTTTGGTTTCGGGTGACGATGTTTTCATGATGGAAGCATTTTTAAAAGCCTTCGGAAAAAGAGGAGTTTCGTTTGTTTTGAACGAAGATGCAATTGTTCGCACCTTTCCTCAGCCAAGTGTGAAGGACTTTTTCAGACAACGGCTGCGCTGGGTTTCGAAGAGCAGGTCATATTCCAGCCCCAGTATTTTCTTTCCGGCAGTTATTGTTTTCTTGTTCAATTTTGGTCTGGTTTCACTGTTCGCCGCTGCATTTTTCCAGCCATTTCTGTTCTTGTTTTACCTATTGTTTATTTTGCTAAAGTTTTTGGTAGACTACCCTATCCTGCTTGCTGTTTCAAGTTTTATGAAGCGCCGATATTTGCTCAGTTGGTCGTTTCCGCTTCAGCTCATCTATCCTTTCTATGTTGTTTTCTCTGTTGTGGCTGGTAACCTGATCAAGGTGTCGTGGAAAGGGAGAAAATAAAAAAGCCCAACAACATCATGTCATTGGGCTCTTAAGAAAATACTATTACGATTAGCTGCCCAGTGTGGCAACCATAACAGCCTTGATGGTGTGCAAACGGTTTTCGGCTTCGTCAAACACCAGCGATGCAGGTGATTCGAACACTTCGTCGTTTACTTCCATGGCCTCAACTCCAAATTTTTGATAAATCTGCTCGCCAATCGTCGTTTGGCGGTTGTGGAAAGCTGGCAGGCAGTGCAGGAATTTTACTTTTGGATTGCCTGTTTTTTCCACCATCGACTGGTTTACCTGGTAAGGCAACATCAGTTTGATGCGTTCTTCCCAAACGCTGTCGGCCTCGCCCATCGAAACCCAAACGTCGGTGTACAGAAAATCAACCCCTTTCACGCCATCATCCACACTTTCTGTAAGTGTGATTTTAGCACCTGTTTCTTTGGCAATCTCGCGGCAGGTGTTAACGAGCGCTTCTTCGGGCCACATTTGCTTGGGGGCAACAGCACGAAAATCCATGCCCATTTTGGCAGCGCCTACCATCAACGAATTGCCCATATTGTTACGGGCATCGCCGCAATAAGCAAAACTAACCTGGTGCAATGGCTTGTCACTGTGCTCCATCATGGTCAGGAAATCGGCGAGAATCTGTGTTGGATGGAACTCGTTGGTGAGTCCGTTCCAAACAGGAACACCGGCATATTTTCCGAGTTCTTCCACAATGGCCTGGCCGTATCCGCGGTATTCAATACCATCGTACATGCGACCTAACACGCGGGCAGTGTCTTTCATCGATTCTTTTTTGCCGATTTGTGAGCCAGAAGGTCCCAGATAGGTAACGCGTGCTCCCTGATCGTATGCAGCCACTTCAAAGGCGCAACGGGTGCGGGTTGAGTCTTTTTCGAAAATCAGTGCGATGTTTTTACCGGCCAGACGTTGCTGTTCGGTTCCGGCGTATTTTGCCTTTTTCAGGTCGGCTGAAAGATCGAGCAAAAATTTGATTTCCTGTGGAGTGAAATCAAGCAACTTCAGAAAATTTCTGTTTCTCAGATTGAATGCCATAATAAATGGTTTTAAAGTTATAATGAATTGATTTAATTATCGTTGTCAGCAATTGTCCGACAAAATTAAGGATATTTTGTTAACTAATTCACAAAGAAAACAAAGGGTTCACAAAACTATATACACATAACTATTTGCTGAATACTTAATTTTGCACCATGATAATTATCGACAATACAATTGTTAGCCAGGATTTTCTGGATGCGAAGTTTATTTGTGATTTGCCACGTTGCAAAGGCGAATGTTGTGTGGCTGGGGATGCAGGTGCCCCGCTCGAAGAAAATGAAATTGGCGATATCGAAGACAATCTGGATGCCATCAAACCCTATATGCGACCCGAAGGCATTGCTGTGGTCGAAGAAAATGGTGTGTTCGATTATGATGAAAATGTGCAGTTTGTGACCCCACTCGTCAATGATAGTGAATGTGCTTTTGTGGTTTTTCACGAAAATGGAACAGCCTTTTGTGCGATCGAAAAAGCCTTTCGGGCCGGGAAGTGTAGCTTTCATAAGCCGGTTAGCTGTCATTTGTATCCTGTTCGGCTTGTCGAAAAAAATGGGTTTGTCCATGTTAACTACCACCAATGGAGCATTTGCGTACCTGCCAAACGTAAAGGACAAAAAGAAGGTTTACCTCTATACAAGTTTTTGAAGGAGCCGCTCATCCGGCGTTTTGGAGCACAATGGTACAACCAGCTCGAGAAAGAAGCAGGCCGAAAAAACCGATGAAAAACCGCTAATTGGTTGTAAATGACCGTTTACTGATTTTGTTCTTGACAAACATTGCAATTTGAGCTATTCTTGTACAATAATAAACTAAAAAACTAGTTATTAAACTATACAATTAGTTATGCGCGAACTCACCAAAGCCGAAGAGCAAATCATGCAGGAACTTTGGGACCTCGAAAAAGGATTTGTAAACGACATCCTCGATCGGCTGCCCGAACCCAAACCTGCTTACAACACCGTTTCGACAATTGTCAGAATACTTGAGCGCAAAGGATTTGTGGGGCACAGTACCTTTGGCAAAAGCCATGAATATTATCCTTTGATCAGCAAAAGTGACTACACCCGTTTTATCGGACGCTCCTTGTTGCAAGATTATTTTAGCAATTCGATGAAGCAAATGGTGTCTTTCTTTTCGCGCGACAAAAAACTGAGTTTGCAGGAGTTGGAAGAACTGAAGAAACTCATCGAAAATGAAATAGAAAACCAGGAAAAGCCAAACGAAAACCCGAATTAGAAAGTGGAACACTTCATCGATTGGAACATACGCGCTGCCATTTATTGGCTAATGTTTGCCCTGGCCTACGGCCTTGTGCTCAGGCGGCATGTGCAACCAACTTTCAATCGGTATTATTTACTTTTTTCTGTTTTTGTTTCGATGCTGTTGCCTCTGATGCCATCAAGCTGGTTTTTAGTTTCGGATTTCAGTCATACCACTACGGCCGTACAATTGCCCGAGATTATCATTCGTGCCGGTCAGCAAATGAGCACTGGAAATAAGTTTGTGATTTCCGCAGTTGAAACGACGCCTTTTTTCTCACAAGCTTTTTTATTCGTTTCGGCTTTTACAGCATTGATGCTATTACTAAGATTGAGCTTTCTGTTCCGCATGATTCTAATAAACAAACGCAGCAGACTCAATGGGATGGTTTGGGTGCACCTAAAAGAAAACAAAGCACCATTTTCTTTTTTTCACTGGGTTTTTGCATGCGAAACGCTGCAACATGACAATCGCTTTACCCAGATTATCACGCACGAGAAGGCACATGCCAACCGGATGCATTCGTTGGATGTTTTGTTTTTTGAAATCCTCCAGTTGTTGTTTTGGTATCACCCGGCTTTTTATATCTACCGCAGCGAAATAAAGGCGATGCATGAATATGAAGCCGATGCCGTTGCGCTATCTCAGACCAAAAAAAGTGACTATCAGAAAGCATTGCTCGATTTTAGTCTGGGTGGAGAAATTTTATTGTTAACCAATCCTTTTAATGTTTCACTAATCAAAAAACGTATGCTTATGATGAATCAAAAACAGGGTACACAACCAGCCCGTAAATGGTTGAAATTAATTACAATAGTGCCTTTTGCATTGCTGGCATTGATGATACAGTCGTGCGACTTTTCGGCAAAAGAAGAGCAAGAAGTGGCTGTTGCGCAGGAAATGCCAGCCGAATCACCAAAAATGACTGAAAATCTTCCGGCTGAAGATACGCAGGATGATGTTTTTCCAGTTGTTGAAGTGATGCCGGTTTATCCCGGCGGAAAGGAAGCAATGGTTAAATACCTTTCCGAAAACATCCATTATCCTGAGGCTGCCAAAACCAAAGGTACACAAGGACGAGTGTTTGTAAACTTTGTTGTGGAAAAAGATGGTAGTGTAAGTAATGTGAAATTGCTGCGTGGCATTGGCGATGGTTGCGACGAAGAAGCCATTCGCGTGGTTGCAGGCATGCCGGCCTGGACCCCCGGAACTCAGCGCGGTGAAGCTGTTCGTGTTTCGTATAACTTACCGATCAAATTTGCGTTGAACTAAATTTTTTTTTACTCTATTAACTAAAAAGTTAGTTAAAAGCACTAAAAAACTGCCGCAACAAATATTAAATTGTTGCGGCAGTTGGTTTTAAGATGCGCACTGCTATTTATTTCTTCAACAGATCGCGAATTTCGCCCAGCAGTTTTTCTTCATTTGATGGACCAGGAGGTGGTGGAGCGGGTTTAGCTTCTTCTTTCTTCTTCATGCGGTTCATTCCCTTGATCACCATGAAGATAGCAAAAGCGATAATCAGAAAGTCGATCACGGTGTTGATAAAACTGCCATAATTGATTGTAACAGCAGCTTTCACCACTTCTCCGCCTTCGCCCATTACGGCATCACTCAGTTTGAGGCTTAGTTCAGAAAAATCAACTCCGCCAACCAGCATGCCGATGGGAGGCATCAGCACATCGTTGACAAACGAAGTGATGATCTTTCCAAAAGCACCGCCAATAATGATACCAATGGCCATGTCCATGACATTGCCACGCATGGCAAATGTTTTAAATTCCTTCATCATACTCATAAGCAATTGTGTTTTTTGGTTAATTGGGAAAGCAATTTACGATATTAATTTTCTTAAATGCAAATGTTCTAATAAGAAACAGACGTTTCGCGGGGAGCAAAACGCCTGTATCAAATAGGAGAAAATTGAAATGTATAACCAAAACCGTCAATTAAACAACAGAGAAATTTATTTGTTCAAAGGGTTTAAAGAAATTTCCACTTTTATTTCAATTTTTTCTGCAATATTGGTAATCACAGCCTGAGGAATCTTGATGTTGTAATCGGCAACAAAGATGTAAAACACAGCATATCCGTTGATTACATTTTTATTGACCTCAAAATTTCCTGTTTCAGAAATTTTTTGTGTTACACCGTGTATTGTTAATTCCCCTTCAATTTCTGCGGTGTATTTTCCTTCACTGGCCCAGTCAATCTGATCGAGATTGGTGATTTTTCCCTTGAAGATAGCATTCGGAAATTTATCCGATTCCACATAATTTTCGTTGAAATGCTCCTGCATTAACGCCTTCTCAAACTGAAATGATTTCATCAATACTTTGAAAACAAAATCACCTGTGCTGATATCGAGCGCACTGTTTACCTGGTTGTTGTGGGCTTCAATTTTTTCGGTCGGAGCATCTGAATAGAAACTGATTTTACCGTTTTTTGTGATGTATTTTTGGGCACTTGACTGCATTGCAGAAAAGAGAATCATCAGAAGTATGAAAAGAAAGGCAGGTTTTTTCATGAGGCGGAAATTATTTTTGAATTGAACCATGTTCCAGGATAACATCTGTATCGTTAAAACCTGAACAAAATGCTTTTATTTTGACCGTTGAGTCAATCTGATCCGAAAGTTTGCCAGCCTGATCAGAAAGCAGATTGATGCGCACACCCTCGTCGCCAAACATGCCTTCGTCGAGCACAAAATATGCGATGCTCGTGCTATCGGCTTTCTCAACACGGGTCAAAACACCAGAAACCAAAATCATTTTGCCATTGTATTGCAAAGCGCTTTTTTGAGCATCGGTTTTGAAATCGTTGAACAAATCAACTGCGCTTATTTCAAAATCTGCCTGCAGCTGTTCATAATCCGGATGTGCTTTGTTGTATACAAAATGGTAAATATAAAACCCAACCCCCAGAAATACCAGCAGGCTGACAATCAGTACACGAATCCATTTCATAGGCTTAATTTAAATAGACTTCCATCATAACAGGCTGATGATCACTTTGTTCAAAGCCCAGATCAATCACATGTACATCTGTTGCCTGCACATTGGGTGACAAAATATAAAAGTCGAGTGTAGTGGAACCGCTCACTTTTTTCAGGTAAGGCTGGTTGAGTTGACGGTTGCTGGGCAAAGATGCATCGTAGGCATACTGCCAGCCTTCGGGCAAGAATCCTGAAGGAATATGCACAGGCGCTGCTTCAAAACGATGTCCGCCATAGCCGTTTACTGGCCTGAAGTCGGGTGGATTCATGTTCCAGTCGCCTCCAGCAATCACGTAATTTCCTTTTTCGTATTCGGCCAGCATCACCTTTTTAATGGTTTCGAGCTCAAGCTGCATGCGCTTGGGATCGTCGATAAATGCTGAATTATGTGTATTGAGGATCACCAATTCGAAACCATTTTCGACCTTTATGCGCGATTCGATAAAACAACGGTCGAGCAAAAACATCCTGTCAGGCCAGGAAGCGATCTGTGGATAGGCATGGCGATAGCTTTGGCGCATACTGTATGCCGAAAACGTCATCATGCCGGCTTTTACACGACCCATCGGTTGATGAAACGGCGCCGGCACAAAAGGAACCCAGTAATTGATCGCCGTTACTTCATCGTATGCGGGAAGTACCGACTCGAGTTGCAGCGATTCATCAATATAATAGGTTCGGTTCGACTCAAGATCGACTTCCTGAAACAACAGGAAATCAACATGGTTTTTCTTTGCCACAAATTGCACGATCTGCTGCAGCCAGTTTTCTGTATTTTCCCGACTGGCCATCACACTTTTTCCTCCATCATAAAAAAAGTCCATCTCCTTTCCAAGCCCTGCATAGCCAATATTCCAGGTAATCAGACTCAACTGCCCGCCCGAAATCTCGCTTTTAAATGCGCCTCCCGTAATGCGCAACTTCTCCTTGCTGAGCGGCGCATAATCACTGAAATTGATATAAAACAGAAAAATGCCAACCAGTAGCACAAGCAGGAAAAGACCTGCCGCAATAAACTGCAGTATTTTTTTCACATACTTCATCTCGTTGTTTTTTGTCGGTCTAAAGTTAAGTAAATCCCCAAGCTGTTGACGGACCTGCTGTCAGAATATGATAATTTTGGCTGCTTGATCTGGCATAAAGTTCCGGCAAAGCCTTTTTTGCTAAAGATTTAAGGCAATTAACATTTTTTATCAGCCGTAAAAATGGCTGTTTAGCCAGAAGCACCTAAATTCGTTGCATAATCCACACTTTTGAAAAAAGGCCTTTTTTTTATACTTTTTTTGTTTGTATCACAACTTGCTGAGGCACAGGAACGCATGACATTACATGGATTTGTAAGGTCAGCCGACAGCTTACTCGGGCTTGCCAATGTGCACATCATCAGCAAGCTCGCACATCGTGGAACGATCAGTTACAAAGATGGGTCATTTGCCATACATGGATATCGTGACGACACTTTGCTGGTGACTTCGGTTGGTTACAGCCGGAAGCTTTTTGTGGTTAACGATGCTGTGTTGCAACAGCCGCACGGATTACTCATTTTACTCGAAAAAGATACCGTACGCATGCAGGAAGTAGTGGTTAAAGCTTTTTACGACTGGCCTACTTTTAAATATCTTTTTGTGCACATGGAGTCGATCAAGCCAACTGAAGTAGAGCGACTGGAAGAAGATCTCGACAATAGCCTTGTCGGCGTTAGGCCGGCGCCACTCACCATCAAGGGCCCCATTCAGGCTTTGTACGATTTCTTCAACGAAATGGCACGTCTGCAGCGAAAGCTGGAACGAAACCGCGCGGCCTACAATGAGCAACTGATCAAAGAGGGGCGTGCACAAGATACCATTCCACCCCTGCCGCCACATCGGATTGATTAAGTGGAATTTGGCTATCTTTGAACAAAGTTTTGAACAAGCTGTTTAGTTCAATGAAACCTAACCATTAGCCCGATGAAAACACGCCAATTACTTATCATATCTTTCTTCTTGTTGCCTTTTGTGCCCATTTTTGCACAAAATCAGGGCGATACGCTCATGACATTTAACGCAGGTATCCTTACCCCAACTCCCGATCGTACCCTAATGGGCGTTGAATTTGCAGAGGGTTATTTTTGGGTTACAGGTGCGGATCCGGATGATACTTACCAGCATAAACTGTACAAAATAAGTGCTGATGGACAAACACTTGTTGATTATTACACCTATCCTTTTGGATTTGCCAGCTGGAAGGACATGTGTTACGACGGCGAATTTCTGTATGTGGCAGATATTGATACGATTCGACAGATCGACTTGAGTAACGGCCAACCAACCGGAGTCAAAATTCCAGGCCCCATTTATTACCAAAGCGGGTTGGCCTACGATCCTGCAACAGATCATTTTTGGGTGAGTGGCGATGGAAATCTGATTTACGAAATCAACCGTCAGGGTGATGTGGTAAGAACGCTTAGCTTCCTCAACGATTTGCCCGCTGCCGGTCTGGCGTGGGATGTGTGGACAGCGGGCGGTCCTTATCTTTGGATTTGGTCGATGAAATATACTGCAAGTGATGTGCGCCCGGTTGCCTACCAAATGTTTGTGGAAACCGGATTGCTTACTGGTGTGACATTTGAAGGCGTCAACATGAATCCGAATGGCGATCTTGGAGCTGATTACGCTCTTGGCGCTACCATTTCGGATGAGTTGATTGATGGAAAAGTGGCTTTTATTGGCTTACATGGCTCATCGTACCAACAGAACAACGACCAGCTCGATTGGGTTGTGGCCTACGATCTGGCTCCCGAAAGCAGTGGAATTCCTGGTCCGGTGGTTTCTGTTTCGCCTCCCTTTATCGAAAATGACCTGATGCCTGGCGACTCCGCTGAGATAGCCCTGGTGATTTCAAACCTTTCTGATCAGTACGTTCTCAATTGGTATGCGGCGCTTGAATATCCAAACATGCCCGACTCAGCCAATATGCCCGGCGACACACTGCTGGCAAGAAATGTGAGTAGTTTAACACCTGCGAATGACAACAAAATTTCAGGAGTTGCCTTTTTGAACAACCGTGTTTTTCTTACCGGTAGATCCCCCCTCAACGACCGGACATTTCTTTACGAGTTTTCTGGTAATATGGATACGCTTTATGATGTGGATACACTTTTTGGAAGTTTTTCCTCGTGGCGCACCATTACCGCTGATGAAAACTCCTTGTATGCTGTAACGCAGTATACGATCACCCAGCTCGATCCCATCGGCGATACGGTCTTGAATATTTTTTACAACCCGGGAATAACGGGCTCTTCAATAGCCTATAACCCGCAGGCTGAAACTTTTTATCTGGGAAGTGAATTGGGCGTGATCAATGAAATTGACAAGCAGGGAAATGAATTGAATTTTTATCAGATTCCATATCCGATCGAAGGCTTGTCGTGGGATAGCTGGTCACCAGGCGGACCTTATTTGTGGGCTTCTTATCTTTCTGATCCCGATTCAACCATCAGTTTTATCCGTATCAATCCCAGTTCAGGAAATTTTACGGGAGTAGGCTTTCAGGGAACAACAACAGGAAATAATGATTTGGTAGGAAATGTTTTTGTAACGCCTGACTGGCAGCAAAACAAATTGGTTTTACTGGCTCTGCAAGACGATGGTGAAAATGACCATTTGGTGGTTTACGATCTGGCTACAACCCCGGCTCCGGGTTGGATTAGCCTGAAAAATCCTTCATTTGGCTCGACCGCGGCCCTGTCGGACGATACGCTTTTTGTGAAACTCTACGCTATCATGGAGGATACGCTGATGAATGCACAACTGGTCATCAACAGCAATGATGTGGTGAACCCACGATTCGTTGTGCCTGTCAATTTCAGAATGCTGCCGCAGAATATCACAGCAATTAATGAAGCCAATGATTTATCGGTTTATGGGACAAGGCTATATCCGGTTCCTGTTTCGGATCGGTTACAAATCTCGTTTCAGGCTGATCAGAATGATTTGTTGGTCAGGATTTATGATCTAAACGGCAGACTGATTTTAAGTAAAAATATCGAATCGCGCGCGATCTATGACCAACTGGATGTTTCGCGTTTTCCAGCCGGTATTTACCAGCTGACAATTGCAGGAAGTTTGGGCATCGAAAGCCACAAGTTTGTTAAAACAAATTGATGCAAAATGATTCAATTAAACTTTCTTGGGTGTAACAGATACCATTTTTTGCATAACCAAATTGTTCGGGATTGTAACTAACTCTCCTTCGGCAGTTCTGATGTACATAAAAAACATGGTGATGTTCTCGACAATGCCTTCAATGTTGAAATCTTTTTCGATGAATTTGATTTGACCACCAATATGTACCGGGTGATTAAAAAACAAAATCAAACTGGCTGTAATGTTTGACAAGAAAGACCATTGTGCAATAAAACCAACAGCCAGAATGGTCAGTGTTGAAGTAAGATAGAGAAAAATCTGCTGCGGATCAACGCTCCAGATGGCAATGAGCCCGATCACAACAAACATAATCAGAAACAAATTGATGATTTTGTGTGCGATTCGTTTGCGTTCCAGGTTGAAGTGTACTTTTTTATCAATCCGCATCAAGATGCTTCTGATAATAAATTTAGTTGAAGTCAACACGACCAACAGCAATATTGTTTCTAATATTTGATAATGAAGGGGTAGCATGTTTCAGTGATTTGCCGTCAAAATTACCAAAAAAGTCAACAGCAAAGATTAGCTAATGGCGCAGGCTGCTGTGGCGATGCTCAATTTGAGCTTTGTTTGTGATTTCAATTTTAATCCGCAAGCCTCTAGCGTTGAGCCTGTTGTAATCACATCATCAATCAGTAAAATATGTTTATCGGCAAATTGATCGGGATTTTTTAGCATAAAAATATCCTTCACATTTTCCCAACGTGCCTGCCGCGATTTTTTGGTTTGTGTGCTGGTGGCAACAGCCCGAACGAGGTTGTCGCGACTGATGGGCGTGCCCAGCACTTCCTGAATGCCATGCGCGATGATCACGCTTTGGTTGTAACCGCGTTTTTGCTCTCTTTTTGGATGCAGAGGCACCGGAACAATGTAATCGATGCCTTCAAACAGCGGTGCGTTTTTAATGCTTTTTCCTAGTTCAACTCCCAAAAAATGACCGGCATTACGGTTTCCCTTGTATTTCAACTCATGGATGAGGTGCTGTGTTTTGCCTTCTTTGCTGAAGAATAAGCAAGCAGTTACCGCATGACAATCAAGTCGTCCCCAGAAAATTCGCGCCAGTGGATTGTCAGCAATATGCTCGTAGCCAGTGTGCGGCAGCAGATGTTCGCAGCGCAGACAAACCGTTTTTTCCCATCTATACAAAGCCTGGCCACAGGCCGCACATACTTCAGGATAAAGCAGTGAAACAAAATCGTGCAGAAAACCAAACTTCATTTTGGTAAGCTTTTGTTGTTGGGATTAGCTGAGGGGCGCAAAACTCGTTTGAACAAAATTAAGGAAAGATGCGATTTCATCATACAAATCAGCATGATTTCTGAGCACACCAAACATTAAACCAGCGCTCAGGGTAACATTTTCTGCTGTTAAAAACCGTACTTTTGTTTGAGCAAACGCTGTTTTTATGCCATTAACACCCCTTTTGAAAATTTCCCAGCTTCAGGTTAGCTTTCTGCGCGAAGGTAACTGGAACAAGGCGGTGGATGGCATTAATCTGGAAATATATAAGGGAAAAACCATTGGACTTGTGGGTGAATCTGGATCCGGGAAATCAGTAAGTTCACTGGCTATTATGCGCCTGCTCGATGCGAAAAACAGTAAATTCAGTGCTGACGAAATACTACTCCACGGACGTTCGCTTACAGCTTTAACTGAAAAGGAGATGCAATCGGTAAGGGGCAAACAGATTGCGATGATTTTTCAGGAACCTATGACTTCGCTCAATCCTGTTTTTCGCTGTGGTTTTCAGGTCGCTGAAGCCATATTGGCGCATGAGCATATGAGCAAAAAACAAGTGTATGAGCGGGTTTTGGCACTTTTCAGACAGGTTAAGCTCCCACGACCTGAAGCCATCTGGCGGGCTTATCCGCACGAGCTTTCGGGCGGACAGAAACAGCGCGTAATGATTGCAATGGCCATTGCCTGCAAACCTGATTTACTCATTGCTGATGAACCTACAACTGCCTTGGATGTTACGGTGCAAAAAGAGATTCTTTGGCTGTTGAAGCAGTTGCAAAAGGAAACAGGCATGGGCATGATTTTTATCACCCATGATCTGGCTGTGATTGCTGAGCTGGCCGATTCAGTAGCTGTCATGCACCATGGAAAAGTTGTTGAATCGGGACCGGTGGACCAGGTAATGCAAAATCCGCAACATCCATATACAAAAGGATTGCTGGCATGTCGTCCGCCACTTCATGTGCGCCTGAAACGGCTACCAGTTGTAAAAGAGTTTTTAAACGACCAATGGCCGGGCGGCAGTAGTCAGATCATTCGCGAGCTGCAGGTGACAGAAGTAATACGAAAAGAACAGCACAAACAATTGTACGCGCAAAAACCGATGCTTCGCATCGAAAAGTTATCCACCTGGTATCCACTTCGTAAGGGCATCTTTGGTCGGGTTTACGACCATGTAAAGGCTGTGGATGAGGTGAGTTTTGATGTGTATCCGGGTGAAACGCTTGGGCTTGTCGGCGAATCAGGTTGCGGAAAAACGACTCTCGGAAGAAGTATGTTGCGACTTCACGAACCAACTTCTGGAAAGGTTTATTATGAAGATATCGAAGTTACAAAACTGAATCATGCCGGTTTGCGGGCTTTACGGCAAAAGATGCAGATTGTGTTTCAGGATCCCTATTCATCACTCAATCCACGCCTGACAATTGGCAGCGCCATTGCCGAGCCGATGCTTGTGCACAGGCTGCAAACAAACGAACATAAAAGACGTGAAAAAGTGTGTGAATTGCTCGAACAAGTTGGCCTCGAAGCGGCTCATTATGGGCGCTATCCGCATGAGTTTTCGGGTGGACAGCGGCAACGTATCTGCATTGCACGTGCCCTGGCCGTGAGCCCGCAGCTGATCATCTGCGACGAATCTGTTTCGGCCCTGGATGTATCGGTACAGGCGCAGGTGCTCAACCTGCTGAACGACCTTAAACGTACTTTTGGCTTTACGTATATTTTCATCTCGCACGACCTCAGCGTGGTACGCTTTATGTCAGATCGGGTATTGGTGATGCAGAACGGGCGCATGGAAGAATTGGCCGAAGCCGACAATCTGTTCCAAAATCCCCAGTCGGCGTACACAAAAAAGCTCATTTCAGCCATTCCGGGAAGAAAAAGTGAAGCTTCGGGTTTTGTTTTGTGAGGGCTTTCTATTTCACAATCAATAATGGATAATTTCCCTCAGAATCTGTAGCCAATACTAATGCCCAGATCGAAAATAGTTTTTGAATAGCTGTGGCGATAGTTGGAGTTTAGATCATGATTGTGCTGTATGCCATAACCCAAACCCATAAAAATGTCAAAATATAAATGCTCGGTTAGCAGACGCTGAATCCCTGTTTGAACAAGTACGCCCATGAAATAATTGCGTTGGCTGCTTGTATGTCCAACAGAAAAGTACTTGGCATAATAACCTCTGTAGATGCCGCCCAGCGAAACGTAATTAGCCGACAAGCCATTACCTGACTTACCCAGCAACATGCGGCGCTTCAGGCTGTAATAGTATCGGCCTGTCAAAGTGACCTCAGGCGTTAGGTTCAGGGTTCTGAAATCGATGCTTGCAGCATTGGTGTACTCGATTCTTGCCAGGGCAGCAGCATTGATTGAAAAGGGCGAATCGCCAAGTTTGTATTCTGCAGCAATATTGGGTTTAATGAAGCCAACGAGAGATTTTCGCACGTAAGTCAGCGACACAATATTCACCAGGTTTGTCTTCACGATAAAACGGTCGGCAGCATGGCAACGCAGTATGGGACAAAGTTTATCGCGGTCGAGTTTTTGTTTGTCGCGGGCAAAGGCGAGCCCCACATCTACATAAGTCCCAAAAAACATGCTCGACCAGATTTGATCGCTAAGCGAAAAATTGTTGCCGGCGGTTAGTCCAACATCAATATAGCCGCGTTTTAAGAAACGCCTTTGAAAACCCCATTTGGCAAAAACGGGCATAAAATCGAGGTTGCTATAGTCCGTTGCACTCAGGTTTGAAGTGTGGAAGCTGCGGTAGCCTGCCCCCAGCGCGAAATAGGCTCCCGAAAGGCTGCCAGAAGCCTTTTTCGCTTGTTTCATGGAGCGGTTTTTGTAATACCAACGCAGCTCCAGTGTATGCTCGAGACCAAAATTGTAGTAGCCCCCCGGATTGAGACCCAGGTTGAAAACAGTATAATTGAACAGCGTTGCATTAAGCGATAAACCTTCAGTTAGCTTTTGTTCGTAACTGATTTTCAGACTCTGCGCACCATGGTTATCCGAATCGATGAGGAAGTTGGTCTTCAGCAACCATTTGTTTTCTTCGTGAAACATGAAAGCATATTCCAAAGGACTCAGATACTCTACCACGCTGTCGCTGCTCAACTTGTCGGATTGATGTTTCTGTTGGTTTTGCGCCCTGAGCGGCGTTAAGCTGATGCCTGTCAATAACAGCAGCGTGATGATGCGGATGCCCATTTTTTGCCGATGGTTTACAATGTTTTGCATATTACTGTTGTTTGATTTCGAGTGTTCCAACGGTTAAATGGATCTCTATCAAGGGGTTGAAAGGTATTCGTGTAAAGCCTGATTTGCGCAGCCGCGGGTCTTTTCCGGGTGGATCAAAGTCGATCCAGGATGGAGGATCGAAGTCCACATTTTCAAGCACAAAAGAATACCTGAAAGTATTGTTAGCTGCAATTGAAATTTCGGATTTTTCGGCTGTGATGTTCAGACCTTCAAGCTTTTTAAACTGGTTCAGTATGATGTTGGAAACAGCCGCCTGGATGACAAGATGCCCGGATATTCCTTTCAGGTCAATATCAGCTCTTTCGGCTTCTATGCTGACTGTCCCACCTAAATCGCTACCTGAAATATCCCCAAATTTTGACTTAATTTCAATGGCTCCATTGATGTTGTTGAGCCGGATGGGTGCAAATTCGCTGATGATGTTAACAGCTGATGGAATGTTTGTGAGCTTGATTTGGCCGAAATAGTTGTTGATGATCAGCGGACAAGCTTCGGGAACCTGAATATGATAAACGACCTTGAGGCTTGACTCGGGCTGTGATTCGTTGACATCGAGTTCGACATAGTTTCTCAGGATCAGATTTTTACCTTGCCGGCCTTTGATCCATTTCATTTTTTGCAGATCCTGTTCAGCTACTTTTTGATCGGCATGTCTGGCGATGATTTCAATTTGATAACGGATTGTTTCACCAGAGTAGGAACTGCCATAAATAACGGCATTTTCGCCATTGATGGTGAGCGTTGTCCCCGCTGCGTATTTTTCTTCGCCCGACAAGGTTTTGGTCACAACCTGCACAGTTGTTTGTGCGTCGAGCCAAGTGTGAACGGCCAGACCTGCCACAAAAAGCAGAAGCGCTCCAATCTGTGTGATTTTTTTCATCCTTATAGCAGCTTTGAGACCATTTGTTTGACGATTTCGTTTTTTTCCAACTCAATTCGCGTGAGCATGATCTGTAGTTCTTTTTGCTGATCATAGGCATTCAGCCTTTTTAGAATCTCCGCTTTTTTTTGATCGAGATAGTCCAGTTCCTGTTTGCCGGCTTTGAAATCAGGCTGATTGCAAGCCATGGGATTTATTCTACAAAGTTGATTGAGCAACTGGTTGATTTCAAGATCATCTTCCTGCCATTCTGCAGTGGGTTGCCATTGGATTTTTTCTTCAGAAAATTGGATCGTCGTTTGGCGAGATGGCTGATAAACAGCAAAATAAGCCAATACTATAACGGCTGCTGCCAGCGAAATCCAAATAGCAATAGTACGTTTTTTCTTTGCATGTAACTTTGCCTGAATCTGTTGCCAAACAGTTTCAGCCGGGTTGTGTCTTTTGAGTAGACGGATATGGTGCTGCAGCGAAAGTTCGCTGTCGATACTTTCCCAAATGTTTTCGGGAGGCGTAAAGGTTGGCAATTGGTTTAAAAGATCTGACAACACTTCATCCTGAAGACTGGATTCAATCTGCGTCCAGACAAGCTCAGCCGGTGTATGTGCCTGAAATTGTTGCAATGCTTCAGCGAGTATGTGGTGATTTTTTTCCATCATTGGGCTGGTTGATTGAGCATTTCACGAAGCATTTTCTTGGCTTTGAAAAGCTGAGTTTTGGAAGTGTTTTCAGAAATCTCAAGCAAGTCGGCAATTTCTCTGTGCTTGAAGCCTTCAATTTCGTAAAGCGTGAAAATGCTGCGATAACCATCCGGTAGTGCCGCAATGGCTTTTTCGAGGTATTCGGCATCGATAGCTGTGCCCCAGTCGATGACAGCATATTGTTCTACAGTTTCTAAATCATCGAAATGAATATTTTCTTTGATTTTTTTTATGGCCAGACGAGCGATGATAGTGTGAATCCAGGTTCCCAGTTTTGACTCTCCTTGAAAAGTGTGCAACTTTCTGAAAACAAGTAAAAAACCTTCCTGAAGCACATCAGCAGCATCTTCAAAATTCCCTGAAATTCGATAGGCCAGCGTGTACATTTGAGCTTTGTACTGGTCGTACAGGGCTTTTTGTGCCAGTCTGTCGTTGAGCAAACAGGCTTCGATAATTTCCTTTTCGGAATAATATGTCATGGTTTTCAGGCTCACTAACTGTTAGAGACAACAGTTGCGGCAATGGTTGCCCGAAGGTAAAATGATTTTGATAGTTATTGTAACTAATACAATGTTTTATCTTGTTTTTTTCTGTTGGCGTGGAAATGCATTTTGACGAAAGTTGAGCCAGAGAAATCCATTCGCTTGCCGTATCAATATAGGAAGACCGTCCCATTATGAGAGAAACAGTAAGTACATGGCGTGATACTTTTCACGACTTAGTAAGTTTTTTGGAAATTATTATTTTCCGCATCAATTATTTAAATTACTAAAAATGAGTAAAATAAATAAATTCATAAAGCAATATACCCTGTCTTTTCCTATTCTTTTCTCGCTTTGATTAATTTAATTAGGTTGTGAAAATGTTTGGCTAAATTTTTGAATAATATTTGGTACGACTAATTAGCTAAAATACCAGGCATGAAAAAAATAGGAGTTTCTTTAATCCTCTTAATTAGCATCTTTCTTGGGTCCTGCAGTAAATCATCTGATGTAAGTGAACCTGCAAAGGGACTTGAATCGATTATTATACCTGATGGTTTTCAATTCAATACGACAAAGGATATTGATATTGTACTAAAAGTAAACAGTGATGGTACTGAAAAATATAAAAGGATAAAGTTCTTTATATTTTCCGGCGATCCTGATGCGTCAGGTGTATTGTTGTCCACAGGTGGTGTGAATGATCAAGGTATTTACCAGACAGTTCTTTCGCTGCCTACAACCGGGGATAGTTTGTATATTTCTTCTAATGTTGTTGGCATAAGTTTGGGCATGGTGAAGCTTCAGGGAAATAGTTTTTCATATGAGTTTGAGTTGAATTCACCAAGCCTGAAACTCTCCGCCACTCGCAGTCAATCAGAATTTACAGATATTATCAGCGACTTTGAGAATGGACTGGATGGATGGCAGCCTTATAGAGACAATTCTGTTTTTACCTCAGATGCAGCCAATACGCCACTCACGCAAGGACCTGGCGGACCAAATGATAAGTTTATTTGGGGATTCGACACCCAGGGTGGCGTAAGAGCATGGCTTGCCCCTGCAAAGTTTTCTGGCGATATTTATGGACAGTATATTGCTTATCATTACTATTTGGGAAATACGGTGGCAGCAGCAGCCACCCAGGCTAATATTGCCGATATTAGGATTACTGACGGAAACAATGTGCTGGCCATCGACCTTTCGGCCACATTTCAGCATGAAGTAAACGCTGGCTGGCAAACAATTTACTGTAAGCTGGACGAAACAGAAACATCGGGCTCGGCCTGGAGAATCGGGAATATGAGTATTTGGACAACCTCTGCCGGAAACCTCACTACACCTGCCACTGTTGCCAGCCCCGCTCAAATACAACTAATTCTTCGCAACGTAACCGGTATCTTGATTGGACCCGAAAGGCAAGTTGGATATTTCTCTGTCAATGGTCCAGAGTTTATTGCTCTTGGCAAAGTTGGTATCGTGAGTGATGTGAGCAGTTTCCCGATCATTCAGCAAGGCGAAGAGATCAATGATGACGATGGCGATGGCGTTCCAAACTCAACGGATGACTATCCTTCTGATCCAGATAAAGCCTATAACAATTATAGTCCGGGTAAGGATATTTATGCAACACTAGCTTACGAAGACTTATGGCCTGGCAAAGGCGACTACGATTTTAACGATGTGGTGATTGACTACAATTTCAATGTGGTGACAAATGCTGCAAACAAGGTTGTTGAAATGAAAAGCAATTTTGTGCTAAAAGCAACTGGAGCTGGATTCCTCAATGGTTTTGCCTTCGAACTTCCCGTTAGTCCATCCACGGTTACGGCAGTAAGCGGACAAGATTTGAACGACAATGTGTTTTCGTTAAACGATAATGGCAGCGAAGCCAACCAAACGAAGGCTGTTATTATCGTATTCGACGATGCACACAAACTGTTTGATTTGGAAGGTTTTGTTAATACAGTTCCCGAATTGCCTTACAATGAGCCAGTAAGTGTGCAGGTTGTGGTGTCGTTTGACGGCAGCTTTTCAATGGCTGAATTGGGAACTGCGCCCTACAATCCGTTTATTATTGCCAATCAGCTAAGGGGATACGAGATTCACCTGTCGGGCCATGCCAATACAGACCTTGCAGACGAAGCACTTTTTTCAACCCAGCAGGATGACACCAATCCTTCAAACGGAAAATATTATCAAACTGCAAATAATCTTCCCTGGGCAATACATATTCCGGTAAGTTTTGATTATCCGATCGAAACAGTTTCCATTGAAAATGCACATTTAAAATTTGTTGAATGGGCAGAATCAGGAGGTGTTTCATATCCTGACTGGTACCTGAACAACAATTCATACAGAAACTCATCCCTGATTTACACGCGTAACTAAAGAGAATTAATTCATCTTCTGTTTCAAAAACACACAAAGGGTAAATGCGGAAAGCGCTTACCCTTTGTTAATTTATATCAGTTGATCAGCGTTTTCTTTAAAAGGAGTGTGTTAGGCGTAAATGGCTAATATGTGCCATTGGCTAATTTGCATTATAAAAGCCCTTTAATAAACAACCCTATAAATATTTTTCAAACTACCAGAATAATAAGCATATTCAAAAATTCATCCTTTTTGTCTTATCACCTCGAATTCCATTTAGAAAATGGAAACACAAAAAAGCCGACTCATCAATTTGAGTCGGCTTTTTTGTGTTGTAATAGGAAGTTTATTCCTCTTCTTTGAGGCTTTCTTCGTATTCTTTGAGCAGCTTGGTCTGTACATCGCTTGGTACCTGGCTGTACTCAGCATATTTCATGCTGAACGTACCACGCCCAGAAGTGATCGAGCTGAGTGAAGTGCTGTATCTGTCCATTTCGGCCAAAGGCACTTTGGCTTTGATGATTTGGTATTTGCCGTCTGAATCCATTCCCATGATGATGGCACGACGTCCCTGCAGGTCAGTCATACAGGCACCCATCATGTCTTCAGGAATGCGGACAGCCAGGTCGTAAATTGGTTCCATGATCTTTGGACCTGCATTTTTAAATGCATCACTGAATGCATGACGGCCAGCCAGTTTGAAAGAGATTTCGTTTGAATCGACCGGGTGCATTTTGCCGTCATATACATACACAATGATATCACGGGCATATGAGCCGGTGAGTGGGCCTTCTTCAAGGCGTTCCATGATTCCTTTGAGGATGGCAGGCATAAAGCGTGCATCAATCGAACCACCAACGATACAGTTGGCGAAGATGAGTTTACCACCCCAGCTGAGTGTGTGCTCTTCCTTGCCTCTAACCGGGAAATCAGTTGGGTCTTTATAGCCTTCGGTATAAGGTTGTACCATCAGGTGCACCTCGCCAAACTGACCCGATCCGCCTGATTGTTTCTTGTGGCGATAGTCAGCTTTTGCTGATTTGGTGATGGTTTCGCGGTACGGAATCTTGGGTGAATAGAAGACTACATTCAGTTTGTGTACATTTTCCAGGTACCACTTGATGGTGTTCATGTGGTATTCGCCCTGGCACTGCAAAATCAGCTGACGCAACTCACGCGACAAACCGGCAATGATGGTGGGATCAGTGCGGTGCATATCCTGCAACACACTGCCAAGTTTTTCGTCATCGGTTGATGCGGCTGCCTTAACGGCTGTGGTAAATATAGCTTCGGGATATACGATCGGTTTGAAACCGGCATCGGACACTTTGGGATCCATCAGCGAGTCGTTGGTGCGAATTTCCTTCAGCTTGATGGTGATGACGATGTCGCCAGCTACCACTTTGTCAACCTTTTCACGGTTCTTGCCGTTCACGACAAACAACTGAGAAATACGTTCTTTGTTGCCATTGCGTGGGTTGATCATATCTTGACCTTCGGAAATGGTGCCGCCGAGCACTTTGATCATAGAAACCTCACCCAAGTGCTGTTCATTGGCCATCTTAAACACAAACAGGGCTGCAGGCTCTTTCACGTCACAGTGAAATGCTTTTCCGGCTGTAGTTTCCCGGGGATTCATTTTGTCTGGTGAAGGACAGGTATGCACGATGAACTCCATCAACCTGCTCACGCCAATACCATGTTTCACGGCACCACACAGTACAGGATAAATTGTGCGGGTAATCAGTCCCAGGCGCACGCCAGTGCGTGTTTCTTCGAGTGAAAGGGTGTCGTTTTCGAAATATTTTTCCATCAGGGCTTCGTCACCTTCGGCAGCATTTTCCACCAATGCGCGGTGCAGCTTGTCGGCTTTGTCGGCTTCCTCTGCAGGAATATCCAACACTTCCGGTTCGCCACCGCCTTGCTTATACTTGAGCATTTTCATCAGCATTAGGTCGATCACTGAATCAAAACCTTCTCCTGTGTTCACGGGGTATTGTACAACGGTGACCTTATCGCCGAAATAATCTTTCATCTGCCTGATCGACTCATCAAAATTTGCATTGTTGTGGTCGAGTTGATTCATGAAGAACACTACGGGTGCTTCGGCTGCAGCAGCATGACGCCATGCGTTTTCTGTTGTAGCTTCAACGCCAGCCTGACTGTTTACCGTTAAGATGGCAGTGTCAGCAGCATTTACACAAGCAACGATATCGCCTGAGAAATCGCTGAAACCCGGTGCATCAAGAATATTGATCTTGTGGTCTTCGTGTATGGTATGTAGCAGCGAGGCATGAACTGAAATCTGACGATCCAACTCAATCTGACGGTAATCAGATACCGTATTCTTGTCGTCAACGCTTCCTTTTCTGTTGATTACTTTGCCCTCAAAGAGCATGCTTTCTCCTAAGGTTGTCTTTCCAGACTTGGCAGCACCAATCAGGGCCACATTTCGAATCTCTTCTGTTTGGAATATCTTCATATAAAATGCTGTTAAATTATCACTTAAGCCAAAAACAGGCTGACAAATGTAGGCATTTCAGGAGAATAAAAAAAGAAACGGGCTTATTTATACCGAATCGAAACAGTTCTTTATTTCAAGCTGTTTTCTCGCAATAATCTGGCAGTTTTAACCCAAACGACCTTCGTTTACCGGGCTGAAAATGAACCTACATCAATACCAGGAAATGAATTATGCTTTAGCTCCTGATTTGCTGAACTGCAGCAAGAATTTTTTGCCAACGCTGGTCATCCATATTGGCACCAACCACCTCGATCACATTACCTGCCAAAACTGAACCAATCTGTCCGGCTGTTTCCATTGAAAGGCCATTAGTGATTCCATACAGAAAACCGGCTGCATACATATCGCCAGCGCCAGTAGTATCGATGGCTTTGGCCTTGATTGGGCTGATTCTGTATGTTTCTGTTCCCTTTTTAATCAGGGAGCCTTCGCTGCCAATTTTTACCACAGCGATCTCACATTTTTGTGCCAGCAAGTCGAGTGCTTTTTCAGGCGACAGACCTGTTAAGGTTTTTGACTCTTCTTCGTTGGCAAAAACAAGGTCGACTCCGTTGTCGAGAATCTCATTCAGGAAATCCTTATTATCGGCTACCACATTGAAACTGGCCAGGTCAATGGCTACTTTCATGCCCGCGGTTTTGGCCAGGTCAATGGCCTTGCGTAAAAGCTCGCGGTTTTGAACCAGATAGCCCTCTACATACAAATAATCGAAACCAGCGAAGTGTTCGCTCTTCAAATGGTTGGCCGATAATTCGATGGCTGCACCCAAAAATGTTGCAAAGGTGCGTTCGCCATCTTTGGTAACAAAGGCATGGGCAATACCCGAAGGCGTTTTGCTGCTGAACAAAAGGGGTTCAACGCCTGCTGCCTTAAGATCATCACTAAAAAAACGACCCGTTTCGTCGTCGCCTACATGACCGATGAAAGCGGTAGGATTGCCCAGTTTGGCCAGGCCACGAATGGTATTGGCTGCCGAACCACCTGATGCCATGGTGTGCTTTAGGTGGTCAGAGGCTTTTTTTACTTTTTCAGCGGTGGCTGCATCAACCAGTTGCATACTCCCCTTAGGCAATTGCAGTTTCGACAACAAGGCTTCATCCTCAATCATGGTCATGCTGTCGACCAAGGCGTTTCCAATTCCGAGTATTTTTTTCATGGGTATTATTTTTGTAATAATCTGTTATTAAAGTAAATATATCAGCACAAGCTCAGGTTTGCATAAAAAGAAACTACACCTTGCTTTCCTCAACTATTCAGGATGCAAAAGTAATGAAATGCCTGTAAAAAAGCAGTTTATTGAATCAGCAGACGTGCAGCCATCATGCCTTTGTTGGTTGTGAGTCGCAGGATATAGACGCCAGATTGCGGATCAGGCACTGAAAAAGTACATCCACCTGCGGCATCACAATCTGGATTGATAAGCGCAGGCATACAGGCCCGGCCTTGTAAGTCGAAGAGCTCCAGCTTGTAAATCTCCGTATTTTCGGGAAGCTGCAAGCTGAAAACACCATTGTTTGGGTTTGGTGATATATGCAAATGATCTTTTGCAGCTCCCTCACCAATGCCGATGAAACAATCATCCCTGATTTCGACAGTCATGCTGCCGGCCGCCGTACATCCCTCTTTGTTTCCGACCACAGAAATCTGATGTGTAGTACCGGGCAAATAAGAAAATCCTGAAACCAGAATGCTTTGTGTTGTTTCGCCTGTCGACCAGAAATATTGTGAGAAGCCTTCGCCGGCATCAAGTACAAAAGCCTGGTTGGGACAGATGAGTGTATCATTTCCCAGATCAATGCTGGTTGTTCCACCAAAAACACGGGTGACCAAACTGTCGCTGCTGCTGCATTCGAACTCATTACCATAATTATAGGTAATTACATGAACCCCATCTCCGGCCAGGGCTGGGTTGAATGCACCGGCTACCATACCGGGTCCGGTAAAATAGCCCCCTTCGGGTGTGCCAGTGAGTTGTGAAGGGCTATCATTAAGGCAATAGACAGGCAACAATCCTGAAATAGTAACTGGCGTAACCGGAAAAACATTGATGGTAATTCTGGCCGTGTCGGCACAACCAAATTCACTGGTTGCAATCACTTCGTAGGTTGTCGTGTCTGTCGGCTGTACTTCGATCAAATTTCCCGTTTCGGTAAAACCCGGCCAGGTATAATTCTCGCCTCCATTTGCTGTAAGCACCACATTCGACCCACTGCACACATTTTGCGAAGAAGCATTTACTGTAACAACAGGGGTGTCGTGTACTACCACAACAACGCTATCGGTTTGGCTGCAGAACAGTGGCGAACCGTTTTCAACTACTGCATAAAACGTGTAGGTTGCTGGTTCAGTGGGGTCAAATTCATATGTATATCCCTGTCCAACAATGCCATTGGCATCATACCAGGTACAATTGAGCCCACCACTTGCTTCAAGTTGTAGGGTCTCTCCAATACAGGCTTGCATATCTGCGCTGATCGTGATTTCTGGTCTGTTGAATACAGTGACAAATAGACTATCGGCATCGCTGCAGCCTGATGGAATAGCAATTTCGGCTTTGATCCAGCCATTTTGTGCCGGAACGAAGGTGTTAAACACCACGGATTGATTTCCAAAGTAAACGGTGTCGGTATTGTTCCAGACAACATACTCTGGCAGGGTGCCGTTGCTGCTTTCGACCGAAAGTCTAAGCTCGTCGCCAGCGCAAAGTTGACTGCTTCCCGCATCGATTTGCAACAATATTTGAGGTACTGTGTAAACACTTACAAAGGCTGTATCAGCAGCTGTGCATCCATAGCCATTGACTGCTTCGGCCCATAATTTATAGGTTGTGTCGCTGACTGTAGGTGTAAATGTAAGCGACTGACTCGTTGAGCCGTTCCACCATTCAAAACCGTCAGCGCCTGTAGCTGTCAACGAAAGGTCGATGCTGTTTCCAAAGCAAATTTCGGCCATGTCAGGCGAAACGTTGATCACAGGCACATCCAGTGCAAAAACCAACATCGAATCACTGGCGATGCAGCCAGTTGAAGCCAACACACTCAGCTTGATCATTACGGTATCCGAAACCAGCCAGCCCATAACAGGTCCTGTCTGGTTGATGAGGTTATTATCAACATACCAGGCATAACTGTAACCACTTCCTGTTGGTGCTTCAATATACAAGCTGTCGCCTGTGCAAACCTGTATGTCTGTCGGCAAATCGAACTCCGGTGTTTCAAGGGCAAACACAAACAAGGAGTCAGCATCGGAGCAGCCACCATCTGTTTCAACCTGAAGTTTGATTAATGCAGTATCGAAAACCGGGTAAGCAAAGCTTGGAGTGTTGTTGCCTTGCAAAACACCATCGACATACCACAGGTAAAAAAACCCATCACCTTCGGGACCATCAAAATACAAGGTATCGCCCTGACAGGCTTCCAGGTTTTCACCCAACTCAACCAGTGGCACAATCTGGGCATACACCATTACTGTATCCGCACTTAAGCATCCCGATGAAGCCAGCACCTCCGCCACTACCTGTACCGTGTCGGTTACGGGCAGTGTCAAAATATTTCCTGTTTCAGCATTGAGCACGCCATCAAGATACCAGGCATACGTATAGGTATCGGAAAGGGGCGTTTCGAAATAGACCGTATCACCGATACAAACATCCAGGTCGGGACCCAGGTCAAAAACGGCAGCTTCCATCACATCGATTTGTACCTCAGCATAAGCCTCACAGCCTCCTGGTGTTGTGAGCTGAGCCCAGTAAAGTGTTGATACATCCGGGCAAACAGTGATTGACTGCGTGGTGCTGTCGTTACTCCAGAGGTAGACATTTCCTTCTCCTTCGGGTGCCGAAAGCGTAACACATTCGCCCTGACAGATCATCTGGGTATCACCCAGCGTAAAATCACAAGTTTCGCAAAAGCCTTCTTCATAAGTAACACCCTGAATGGCGCATAATCTGTTTTTCAGCTCCTGTTGGTCAGTTCCCTGCGGCAACATAAGCACATAATCCATCGCAATTGAGCAATCGTATTGCGTCTGGGTTTGCTCAGCGGTAGTCACATAACTATCGGCCAGCGCAACCATGTCGGGTACTTCATAGCCGTCCCATTCAAGGTTGATGAGGGCATTGCTTTCACCCACTCCAGTGAAGGTATTGTTTGTGCCTCCGTTGATCTGGATATTGGTGATGGTGGCTCCCGTTGCTTCAACAACCAAACTCAGTGGATACCAGCGCTGGTCGGTGGGGATATTCCCTGATAATTGTATCAACATCGTGGTGCCAGCCACACCGGATGTGACTGTTGTTAGTTGATTTACCCGAAGGTAATCAAGGATTTCCTGCTCGCTTGCTACCCACACATTATCCGCACCACTGCTACCGTAGGTATTGGCAATATAGGCGAAGTCGCTTAGAAAGTCAGCAAGTGGATATTGCTGAACGATACTGTGGGTAAAAAGCGGCACCCACCAGGCCCCTTCGGCATTCGCGTTTTGATCAACAATAGCTTGTAAGTCAATATTTTCAGCAATCAATCGATTCAATGCCAGGTTTTGATCCCAGGCATTAAAACTTGTAACATCAACACCAAAATCACCAACCAATCCACCACTTTGCAGAAAAGCAGTCTTATAACCGTTATCAAAAGCAACCTGTGTATATGCTGATGCCCCATTTGGATTAACAAAAATGCGTGTCCTTACACCTCCAGGAGTCACATCAATCAGTTGTCGCCGAATGTAACTTTCATTTCGCCGAATGCTATAATTCATAAACGGGTCATCTGTAAAAGCATCAGAAGTAAAGCCATGGTTATAAATACCACAGTTGTTTTGATACATTACAGCAAGTTCAGGCCAGGTCACAACATTATATCCATTTCCGGGGAAATGCATATCTTCATCATTATTGGCATTCCATGAGTATAAGTTTGAGCTCAGTTTAAATGAGATGGGGTTACCGCATCCATCTGTGTAAAATAATCCCGGATAGTTTGTGCTTCCATTGTTAATTCCGGTAAAATATGGGAAACCAACAGAATAGATATCTTCTATTCCGTCATCATTGTGGAAACTCACCGCAAATTTTTTGTTGTAGCGCAGTGGTGTTTTTTCAACAGTGACACTGGTTGGTGGCTGGTCGAAAGAAACCAGGATAAACTGAACGCCGGGAGGTGCGGTTTGTGCGCCTGCTGTTTGCCAGATGCCCTGCAAAAGAAGGAACATGAGGCCGGCTATAAAACGAAGGTGTTTGTATTGCTGTTTCATTGATTTTCTCTCCTTTTGTTGTAGTCGATCGGGGTGGGCTTGTAAGGTTCGGTGCGGTAATCGCCCCAGCGTGAATTTGCAGGTTTTTTAGCCTTGTGACGTTTTTGATAGAATTTTGTCTTGCCGCCCGTGGCCGACATCCGGAATCCCAGACTGATTTCGTGTGCCCCGCCTGATTTACTGTTGATGCCACCGGTTCCAATTTCGTAAGTATAACCCAGAACTACGCCTTTTCCCAGTTCACCACCAACACCCAGTGCCAGCACACCGCTGTTGCGATACAAGAGGCTGGCCCAGTAACGGTTGTCGTAGATGAATGTTCCAGAAATATCCAGGAAACCAGGTTCGTTGTCGGTTTTCTGATAAACGATAAATGTTTGTAGATCCCAGTCTGGTGCAATTTGATAGCGATCGGAGATGTGCATCATAAAAGCACGTTCGAAGGCAAATTTGCCATCAGCAGCCTGCAGATAGGCGTTTTTGGTCCGAACCATCATGGGCATTCCGAGTCCGATATGGAGGTTTCTGCGGTTGTAAATAACACTGAATCCGGCATTGAAATCGGTGCCGGTCACGCGTGTGAGGTCTTTCAACAAGGGATCGTCCACATCGGCAACCACTTGATCGAAACGCACCACACTCTGAAACAAACTTCCGGTGAGGCTCACGCTCAGGAATTGCTCTTCAGCCATCTGAAGCCGGTATGAATAGTTAAGACTGGCTTTGAGCCGGTTAAAAATATCGGTATTGTCAACCATGACCTCTCCGCCAAGGTACATATTGCCAAAAATGTTTCCAAAACCATTCAGGCGGTATGTTTGAGGCGCTCCGTCAATTCCGGCCCAGTCGCGGCGGTAGTTGATGAAAATCGATTTGTTTTCATAAGAACCGGCAAAGGCGGGATCGAGCGAATATTGGTTAAAGGTGTAATGCGTCGTAAAAGGTATTTGCTGCGCTTGCAAAATCTGGCCAATGAGCATCACGACCGAAAGAAGGAGTATATTTCTGTAGCTTTTTTTCATTATCGTAGGATGCTGATTGGACCTTTGAATAACTCTCCGTTGGCTCCCTGTATGATGTAGTAGTATGTGCCTTCGGGCAAGGGGTTGCCGTTGAATGTACCCTTCCAGTCGTTGTTGTAGTCGTTGGTCGAATACACTTGCCGGCCTGATCTGCTGTAGATTGATACCTTAGCAGGAGACATCTTATTCAGATCGCTGATTTGCCAGGTGTCGTTGTATCCGTCTCCATTGGGTGTGATCAGGTTCATGATTCCTTCAGTTGGATTTACTGGAGGTAATCCACTTTCGACGACACTAAAGAACCGACTGTTGCTGCAGCCATTGTTGTAAATGGTTACATCAAAAAATCCTTCGTTGATGATTTTGAATGTAGGTGTGTTCACACCACCAGTCCACTCCAGACTGTCGTATGAACTCAAAACCTGTAAAGTGACACTGCCGCCAACGGGTATTGTAATTTGCTGATCGTCGGCCACGGCGGTTCCGTCATCTGTGCGCAAATCAATAGAAGGTGCAGTGCGGATACTCACGTTGCGTGAAGCAGAATCGGTGCAGCCGTAATTTGTCGTAACGATCAGTTTAACTTCGTAGGTGCTCACTCCATCAAAAAAATGAGAGGGGTTTTGTGTGTCACTGCCGGTTCCATCTCCAAAATCCCAGGTCCAGCTGGCCGGAAGACCAAGCTGTGCCACCGTTTTATCTGTGAACAAAACAGCCTGACCTTCGCAGGTATTGCCAAAATCGAAATTCACTGATGGTGAATCTGCAACGGGTACAGCATGGTATTGAATGTGAATGGCACCGCTTTTGGTTTTAATACGCAGACCAGTCAATCGCTCTCCGGCTACAGTAAAAAGGGTCTTAATCGTATCGCCGGTTGCATCTCCAAACACGCCATCACCTGTTAGATCCCATTCTTTGATGAGGATCGAATCGTTTGAGGTGATCTGACTGATCAAGGTTGTGGAATCGCCAAAACAAACGGTGTCATAGGTAAAGTCGAGCGAAGTAAGGTACTGCACAACAATAGTAGCCTCGGCGGTGGCTGTGCATCCTGCAGCAGAAGTGCCTTCGACCAGGTAAGTGGTTGTCGCTTCGGGTGATACAGTTATTTGTGGTGTTGTGCTGTTGTTGTCCCACAAATAGGTCTCGGCTCCGCTGGCGACCAATGTCACTGCTTCGTCAGGTCCGATGGTGTCAGCTGACTGGCTAATTTCTACGATAGGTAATTCGATTGGTGTAATCCGTACTGTGTCTGAAAAAACGAAATTACCCACATCTGTAACCTGTGCCCAGAGTTCGGTAAACTCATTCACTTCCAGATCGATCGATTGAGTTGTTTCGCCTGTGCTCCAGAGATATGAAACCGCATCAGGGGCCTGGAAAGTGAGCTTGGAGCCTACACATGCGCTGGTATCAGCTCCCAGAAATTCGTTGGGTGGACAGAAGCCGGGATCGTAAACAATCTGGTTAAGGGCGCATAGTCTGTCGTGCAAAGCATCTTGCACTGTGCCTTCCGGAAGCATTAAAACATAGTCCATTGCTACAATTCCATTGACCTGGGTGGGACTGTTTTCAGCCACCTCAACAGCTGCAGTGGCGCGCTGCTCTGCATCTTCAACCACCTTGCCGTTCCATTTCAGGTTGAGCATAGCATTGCTGCCCGAATAACCATAGGTAGATAGTGTTTCTGGTTGCTCAACAACCATGTCCACGATGTTCGATTCGCCTTCAACAACCAGTGTTACGCAGTAAAACCTGAAATTTTCAGGCATTTCGTCGGCCGAAAGGGTAATTTCTACAATGTTATTGTTCACTGTTGTGTTTACCGTAACAAGCTCTTTGATACGCAGATATTCATAAAGTTCGGAAGAGGAAGTAGACCAAATTGTATTATTTCCGTCTTTTCCGTAGGTAGCCACTACCTGGTTCATTTGCGTTTTGAACTCGTCAAAACCAAAGCCTGGCGTATCAAAACCATCTATTGAAAAGGTAGCGATGTAATGGTTGCTGGCATTGCTTTGATTGGCAACAGCCTGCACCTGGCTAAAGAGGGATGAAGTGGCTGCCGTGCGCGACAGTTGCACTCCCTGAATGCCTGGTAAACTTTCTACGCGGGCTGGACTGGCAATTGAGCCTGAGCCGTTGTAATAGACTGCTAAATAATTTTCTTTGGCTGTTGGCAGCTGCGTGGCCTGTCCATCGGGCACGACATACACATGCATATCAGCTCCACCAGGAATGGTGCCACTTAGTGTTTTCCGCTTGGTATAGCTGGAGCTTCGGCGTGTTTCAACTGCCGGATCAGCGAGAGGCGGACGGTTTAATCCGTTCGACACCAGGCCAAACTCTCCTGCCCACAGGTTGATCAGGTCGTCCCAGTTCATATAGCCGGGTTGATAGCCATGGATGTCGATGCCTTCTTCGTTGAATGAATAATGAACAGCATCCATCTTAAAAGGCTGGTTGCTACCCTGCTGCCCTTCGGTAAAAAACAGCCCCGGATTGCCATTTTGTCCTTTGAAATAAGGTAAAACCTGGGTACTTATGGCCGGATCGCCATTGTCCATGTGCAACACAAGGGCAAAATTTTTGTTGTATTTAAGTGGTGCTTTGTATACGACGGGTATATTTTGTGGGGCCTCAGCAAAAGTGATGGTTACCTTAAAGGCATCGACAGTGCTTTTGGCTGACTGCTGTGCCCAAATTATATTGCTGAACAGCAAGAAAATAGCGCTTATTAGAAGCAGTTTGACGGGTTGGTTTACCTTCATAACGAGGTATAAATTTTTTTTAAACCCTAAAGATATATATTCTAGGCCAATCAGCTGTATGCCTTGCTTACGTTTTATTCACAATTTATCAATGAATGCCATCTGGCAGCTTGACCGTCAGAACGATGTAAGAAAAGTAAAAGTTAAAGTTCGGTGTAAAAAAATGAATTAGCTTTGGAAGAGATTAAGGGCTTTGCTTATAAATGGCCAAACTTCAATTTACAGTTTATAGTTACCAACAGCTGACTTTCTGAATGAATCAAAACACAAAAAATGCGTAAATATTTCAATTTCTTTTTCTTGCTTATCATCCTCACAACAAGCATCCGTTGCCGACAAACAAATACTTCTGAACTGACCATGCCCGAAAAACAGTACAATTTGTATGCCTTCCGGAGTGGACAACTCAGCAATATTGGCTATTACCTCTATTTTGACCTCCCCAATGCTGGTTCAGTTGTCACGGGCAATGTCGTGCTTTCCTTTTTTCTGCAGAATTCACAACAAGCCGTCATTCTCGACTTTAAAAATGCAAAACAAAGGCTAAAATCAATCCAACACAACGAAAAGGATGTTCCATACAGAATCGAATACGATCATATTGTGATTGAAGGTTCAAACTTTGATGCTGGCGAAAATCAGCTGGAAATTAGCTTTCTGGTTGATTCATCTGACAACTTACTTATGACATATCAGTCATTTGCGAGTGCTCTCACCCCCGGTGGAAGCGATTTGTTTCCATGCTTTGAACAACCTGATTTAAGGGCTTCATTTTTACTCAATCTGCAAACACCCTCAACCTGGAATTCCGCCTCTGTCGCGGATGTTCTCAGGGCCCGCAACAGTGACAACAGACAGTCGGTTGCTTTTGCACGCAGCAGAATCATTAGTCCCACAGCATTCCGTTTCGTTTCGGGTCATTTCGACACTCTTTCATGGCAGAATGATGTCGGGAATAACATCCGAATCTTCCTACCGAAAAACATAACCCCGGAAATCAGTGAAAAGGCTGTTTCTTTTGCCGCACTTCAGCAGGATTTGCTTGAACAAACCTCCAGTTTTCTGCAGCTTTCTATTCCATTTGACAAAACCACCATCATTTTCACAAATGACAACCCAGAACGCGTTGCATCTTATCCCGGATTGTTGATTTATCCGGTCAAATTACTGGTTGATAGTAGCCTTTTATCACAAAATGGACTACAACTGGTTGCAAAGCAATCTGTCAAACAATGGATCAGTGGTCTTGTTTCGTTTGTCGGCGATCGCGACAACCTCTTTGAAGACGCGTTGGTAGAAAAAATTACCGATAAGGTTTTGGTTTTCAGTCAACACGCAATTGATTATGAGTCTGCAAATAAAAAGGAAGATTCAGTTAAAACCGAGAAAAATAGGGCATGTCAACAGCTGGAATTGATCTCCGTTACGATGGGAGATAGTCTTTTCGCTCAGGGACTGACATCATTTTTCACAACCTATTCATGGGGAAGCGCTAATGAGGAGGACTTTGTGCGCGAAATGGAATTAATTGGAAATCAGCCAAAGCAAAAATAGATTACTTCTTAGACTTCGTCGATTTGGTATTCATTTGACATTTTGTTCCTGTTTATTATTCATTTGAAAAGTGCTTTAACTGATTTGAAAAGCCAATTGATAACAAATCGTCTTGAAAAATTGAAAAAAAATTTGTGTCAAAGTAAAAAACGTGTAATTTTGCACGCTCAATCAGTAAAATATTCCTCCTTAGCTCAGTTGGTTAGAGCATCTGACTGTTAATCAGAGGGTCTCAGGTTCAAGTCCTGAAGGGGGAGCAAAAATAAAAGGGGTTTGATTCCCCTTTTTTCATTTCATATGTTTTACCTCTACATTTTGTTTTCGGAATCAGCCGATAAGTATTATGTCGGAATAACTGAAAATCCACTACAAAGACTTTTGGAGCACAATACATCCGAAAGAATGACATTTACCGCTAAATACAGGCCGTGGAAAATGGTGGTTATTTAATCGTGTGACTTAAGTAGAAGAACGCTCTATAAATACTTCATCATCACCGAAATAAATACAATAGCGATAGCCATTAAAAAGGACAGTCCGGCCAGCTTTTTTTGACGGGCTCTGAGTTTCAAAACCTGGGTCGAAGGGCCCTTGGCTGCCAGTCGTGCTACTTGTGGATTTAGCAGTTCAAAGGCATAAAAAACAAAGATCGCCAGTAGGGCAACCAACACATGTTTTACAAAACTCATCAACTCCCAACTAGTACCGAAATGAATGATGGCCACATAGTATTTGCTGGCTATCTTCAAAGGAATCCCGGTAACAAAAAGCACCAAGAGTGACGAATAAACAATCACCCGAACGCGCTTCATCAGCGCCTGCATAAACTTACCCAGAACTGGTGGATCAAGGGTTTTTGAAGCAGCTGGCATCACAGCCAGCAGGTTAAAAAACATCCCACCTATCCAGGCAATTGTAGCCATTTGGTGTAGGAAATCGAGAATAGTCAGTAATATGGGGTTATGAATCATGGTATGATCGGCATTTAAGCGCGAAAATAGTAAAAAGCCCTGTTTTAAGGTTTATTTTCCTTTTGGTATGGACTTTTGAGGCTTCCAAATGAGTGAGGTCGCGATTGATATTAGCAAAAGCAGCAGGATAATCAGCAACGACCAAAGTACCGGAAAGTGATAAAAGCCCGATAGACTCATTTTCAACCCCACAAAAACCAGGATAGCCGCCAGACCATAGCGCAGGTAAACAAAATACCGTGTGATACCGGCCAGGGCAAAGTACAAGGCACGCAAACCCAGAATCGCAAACACATTTGAGGAGAAAATGATAAAAGGATCATGCGAAATGGCCAGAATTGCAGGAATGGAGTCTGTGGCGAAAATCAAGTCGGTCAGCTCAACAACGATTAGCGCCACAAAAAGCGGGGTTGCAAAAAGCCGATGGTTGATTCTGATAAAAAAACGATCGCCATGCAATTCGTTCGTGACCGGAAATATTTTTTTGAAAAGCCGAACCAGCGGATTCTTTTCGGGATGCACTTCATCATGGTTCTGGAAAATCATTTTACTTCCGGTGAACACCAAAAAAGCACCAAACAAATAAATGATCCAGTGAAATCGATTGATGAGCGCCACTCCGGTAAAAATGAACATCGCCCGCATCACCAGTGCGCCCAAAATGCCCCAGAAAAGCACCTTATGCTGGTATTTGGGTTCGATCTGAAACATTGAAAAAAGCATGATAAACACAAAGAGATTATCGACGCTTAATGCCTTTTCGATCAGATAGCCCGTTAAAAATTCAAGGCCTTTTTCGTGCCCCATCCAGTGATAAACACCTACGTTGAACAACAAGGCCAGACCAATCCAGACGGCAGTCCAGATCAGTGACTCACGGATGCCAACCTCATGAGATTTGCGGTGAAAAACAGCCAGATCAAGTCCCAGCATCAATAGCACAAATGCCAGAAAAGCAATCCATACAGTCGGTGTAATTTCAATCATGATCTATTCAATAAAATACCGCACAACAAAAAAGCCACCCACCAGCAAGATGGTGAACAGAATTGCTAAGATATTAAAATACTTATCAATAAAGGCTTTGATGCCCGGCCCAAACTTCCAGATCAACATGGAAATAACAAAAAAGCGGCTGGCACGACTGACGACTGATGCCAACACAAACCAGGCAAAATGTACCTGAAAAACCCCGCCCGTGATGGTGAAGACCTTATATGGAATAGGCGTAAAACCAGCCACAAAAATCACCCAGAAATTGTACTTACCAAAAAGTGCACTGATGCGGTCAAATAGTTCGACAGTGAAACCAGGCACATGGTTAAAGAAAAACATGGCAAAACCCGTAAACTCACCAGAAGGATTTTCCCACACATAATACCCGATGGCATAACCCACCATGGCTCCCAGAACCGAACCGGCTGTGGTGACACCTGCAAACCAAAAAGCCTTGCGTGTGCGCCCCAAAATCAGGGCGATCAAGAGTACATCGGGTGGAACAGGAAAGAAAACCGCTTCGGCAAAAGCCAATAAAAACAGAGCATGCACACCGTAAGGCGAATCGGCCCAACCCAAAACCCAGTCATAAACCTGCCTGATCCATTTCATAGACCTGTCATTTTTTGCAACAAAAACGTTTGAAATTCAATTTTTTACGGCTCAATAATGCCGGCAAAAGTAATTGAATTCCAAACACAAAGGCCGCCTTGACACTATTTGAAAATCGGTGATATTTCAGGTATTTTGAATCGATAAATCCTTTTGTGAGCAATTAGCTGTCAAGACCAAGATGATCGAGCAACTGATGCAGTTCGTCACGCGTAAAAGGCTTGCTGATGTATGCGTCGCAACCTGCCGCAAGGGCTTTGTCGCGATCGGCTTCCATGGCATAGGCCGTAACGGCTACTACCGGTAAATCAGGCCTGAGCTGTTTAATTTTTCGTGTTGCTTCCAAACCGTCGATTCCGGGCAATTTGATATCCATCAACACCAGCCCGATGTCCTGGTCTGTTTGGCAATCTCTGATCGCCTGATCGCCATCAACCACCCAGATTGATCGCCTGCGCTGATTGGGTTTCAGCACCCTAAACAAGTATTTGTAATTAGTAATATCATCCTCTACGATCAGGACTTTCTTGGCTTTTTTTATCTTATCGCCAAAGCTATAGCCTATTTCGCCTGCCAGAGATTCGTCATAGACCATTGGGACAATAATCGTAAACACCGTTCCCCGACCAACTTCAGAATCGAGGCTGATGGCGCCACCCAACAGTTCTGTCATTCCTTTGGCGATTGATAAGCCCAGTCCACTTCCTTCGTGTTTGCGGTTGCTCGACGAATCCACCTGTCTGAAAAAGTCGAAAATCCTGTTTTGGTGCTCCCTTGGAATACCACAGCCTGTGTCGGACAATACCATAGTGATAAAACCATCTGCTACCGAGATATCCAGTTCTACAAGGCCTTTTTCGGTAAACTTCAATGCATTCGAGATCAGTTCTTCAAGCATCTGCTCCATCATAAACTGGTCGGTGCGACATTGAATTTGTTTTGTTACCGAGTCGTACTCAATCCTGAAATCAATGTTTTTCCTGTTGAATGCAGGTAGGTATTTTTGATAAATCCCATTGACGAGCTCCCTGAAATTGAACTGTACCGGCACTACTTTCTTGTTGCCAGAAACCAGGAGGGACACTTCGATGATGTCGTTGATGGTGTTAAGAAGGCGTTCACTGCTTTGATCGAGGCTCGCCAAAAATTCTTGCTTTTCCTCCTCTTCAATGGTATTGTCGGCCAGCAATTCAGAAAAGCCAAGAATGCCGTTGAGTGGGGTTCTGATCTCGTGAGAAATATTGTTGATAAAGGCTGTCTTCAGCCGGTCACTTTCTTCAGCTCTTTCTTTGGCAGCAATCAGCTCGGCGCGGATGCGCTTTTGCTCAGTGATGTCTTCCTTGATAGCCAGGAAATGGGTGATTTTTCCATCTGGATCCATCACCGGCGAAATGAAAACTGATTCCCAGAAAAAGCTGCCATCTTTGCGCAATGTTCTGAATGTGCCTTTCCAGGTTTTTCCGGCTAAAATTGTGTTCCACATGGCAGCATACTCTTCGGGACGCGTATAGCCGGATTTGAGTATCTTCGGATTTTTACCCAGAACCTCTTCAGGAGCATAGCCAGTTACTTTGCTGAATGCCGGATTAACATACTCAATCAGCCCGTTGGTGTCAGTAATGATGATAGACGTGGGGCTTTGTTCGATGCCTCTCGACAACTTGTTGAGTTCTATTTCAATGGTTTTACGGGCATGAATGTCACGCGAAGTAACCAGTCCGAATATGTCTTTCTTGTCGTCGAAATACCGCCTGCCGATCGATTCTATCCATATATATCCTTTTTGAGGATGCAGAAATCTGTATTCAACCGAAAATTGTTCATCGGTATTGCGCCCTTTTCGCAACATTTCAATAACCTTTTGCCGGTCATCAGGATGCACAAACTCATACACGCTGCCCCCAATCAGTTCCTGGCCCCTTCCCATGATTCTCTCATGTGAGGGCGAAACATAGGTAAATCTGCCGCCACGGTCTGTCAACATCACGGCATCGGCAATGTTTGCCGTGATGAAAGCATTGATCGCTTCGCTTTCGTGGAGACGGTTAAGAACCTCGGCTTTTTCGCGCACATTGGCTAACAAATCCGCAAAAAGCTTGAGAATATCTGTTTCGTTTTCGTTCCACTTTCTTTTTTTTCGAACAGAGTCGAAACCCACAAAGCCTATGCATTTTCCACTACTCATCATCGGGATAATGATAAGTGACTGTATTCCCTGGGGATCTATCAGCTGTCGAATGAAGCTGTCCGGTTCGAATACCGAGAATTCTGGCACATACACAATTTCGCCTTGTTTATGTTTTTCGACCCATTCGGCGAACTCGGATTGTGGCAAATTTTGGTTGCGATGAAGCTCAGAAGTAATTCCCTCGGCGCACCACTCATGGGTATTGGTCAGGGTTAGCTTTTCCCAGTCATAATCGAAGATATAGACCCTATCGACCTGCGTGAATTCTCCAATTTCGCGCAGCGCCTGACTGATCATATCGCTGAGGTTTTTACCTTCTATATTGATAAAGCTGTTGGCCAGACGTGTCAGTAGGTTTTGGAGTGCAGATCTGTAATTGAGTTGAATTTGCAGTTCGTGACGTTTGCTGATATCGCGAATGATAACCAGTATCCGATGGTTGTCGATTGGACTGAGTCGGGCCTCAAACCGCTTCATCCGGTTATTGAAATACAATTCGTATTCATACGAAACGGTTTCCTGCTGGTGCAAGCATTGTTTGAAGTAGGCCAGCTGTCTTTGAGTCTCCTCTGCATCAAACAGCTCACTGATGTTACTGCCGGTGATATTTTCGGCAGGAACTGCCAGTGCATTGACCTCATTGGCATAATATTCGATATAATTTCCCTTTTCATCCATCACAAACAGCAGGTCGGGCAAGGCATTCAGGATAGCCTTGATTCGGCTGGCATGTTCCTCAATTTTTTCTTCTGACTGTTTACGACTGGTAATATCTGTCACCGATATCAGGCCTGCAGGCTGCCCATTGTAATGAATACGTGTGCCTGTGAGGAAAACCCAGCGCATTTCACCGTTTTTATGCCTGATCTGAAATTCATAGTTAAGTGGCACTTCGTTTCCTGCCTGTCGGTCTTTTCCTCTTGTTTTAATCAGCTCGACATATTCAGGTGCCACAATTTCGTAATAGGGTGTCGTCAGCAGCTCATCTTTTTCCATTCCTGTAATAATCAGACCTGCGGGATTGGTATACACAAAATGGTCTTCCTGATAAATCATAATGGCAAAAGGAGCTGATTCTGCCAACATCCTGAATTTCTCTTCGCTTTCGCGCAAAGCATCTTCCATCTGTTTGCGCTCGGTAATATCGATCAGTATGGTCAGCGTTGAAATCTGTCCGTCAAAGAGGATGCTTTTTGTTCGTATGATTGCGATGCGTTGTTTATCCTTGTTTAGCTGAATCCGTATTTCGTAGTCGTCTACCTCCAAACCTTTTTTCCGCATCAACATGCTTTCGATGATCTTTTGATGGTCGTCGGGATGAACAAAGCGCAGTATATGCTCGCCCAGAACCTTACTTTCGGGTAAGTTAAGCTGATTGGTTGCCTCATAGTTGAGATAACGGATGATGCCATCCTGGTGAATAATCACAATGTCGGGCAGGTTGTTGAGCAGGATTCTGAACTGCTCTTCGCGGAGGCTGAAGCTGACGACATAATATTTTTCGCTTTCATCCGGAAAAGTGATAGGTTTGAGGGTTACCAGACAGTCGTGAAGCTCCTGGCTCTGGCTGTAGACTACCATTTTAGTGGTGGTTGGTTCATGACCAGCTGTCGCCGCGTGCTTCACTCCTTCTTTAAAGGCTTTCCCTTCGTCAGCAAAAACAACAGCCAGTTGCTTGTTCAGTACCATATCACTCGGATATCCGAACTCTTCCTCGGCTGCCTCGTTCCAAAATACGGTTTCAAGCTGACTATTGGTTACAGCCACAGCCTGCGTAACGGAATTCAGTATGGCAAAATACTGCTGAAGTGGAGTCTGTTTGTTCTTTTTTGTCATGAAGTGAACTTGGTCAAAAAAAAAGCCTGGTTATTTTTTCTTTACTACATCCCGGTGTCAGTCATTACAACTTTTCACCAACTGCAGGCAACCATTTTCGGATGGTGTCGAATAGTTCGGCTGGTTTAAATGGCTTGGTCACATAATCGTCGCAACCGGCATTTAGGCACATATAGCGGTCGTCGTTGGCAGCGTAGGCCGTCACGGCCACAATGATCAGGTTGGGATGTGTTTTTTTGATCAGTCGAGTCGCTTCCAGACCGTCCATCACGGGCATTTTGATGTCCATCAGTACCAGATCAATTTGAGGGTGTTCCTCAACAACCTTCACTGCTTCGCTGCCATTTCTCACAAAAATCATGTTGAACGGATGTGGTTTAAAGATGCGCTTGGTATACAAGATATTTAGGTCTTCGTCTTCGGCAACCAGAATGGTTGGCCACTCGTCATTTTGATTTTTCATTGGCAAGGTAGGTGAATCTTTTTTAAGTTCCATTTCGCGTGAGGCATTAATGGGTATGTATATTTCTATTTTTGTTCCTTTGTTGGGTTGGCTGTCTACTTTGATGGTTCCCTGCAGCAGGTCGACAATACCTCTTACAATGGTTAGCCCCAGTCCCGCACCTTCCTGGCTGCGGGTAGTGGAATAGTCTTCCTGCGAAAAAGGCTCGTAAATTTCGGGGAGTGCCTTGGCAGAGATACCAATTCCGGTGTCTTTCACAAACAGCATGAGCTCATCATCGTGCATATTGTATCCCAGCTCCACATAACCCTGATGGGTATATTTTACAGCATTTCCGGTGAGTTCGTTCACGATTTTATGTATGAATCCCCGGTCTGCGTCTATCGTCAAGGTTTGCAACTCAGCAGGTATATTCATAAGAATTTCGATACCTTTTGCCTGTGCCAGCTGCTGGTGTTTCTTTTCGATCTCGCCCATGAGTTTTTGCAGCGGGATGGTTTCGATATTGACGGGCATATTGCCTGACATCAGCAAGGAAACATCCATGATGTCGTTGAAGGTGTCAGTCAGCCGCTCAACACTCATGTTGAGCGCATCTACATAATCGATTTTATCTTCGGGGGAAGCATCAGTATCATTGAGCAACTGCGAAAAACCGATGATGCCGTTGAGTGGCGTTCTCACCTCATGCGAGATATTATTGAGAAAAGCTGTCTTGAGTTTGTCACTGGCCTCGGCTTTCTCCCTCTCGCGTGCGAGTTCACGGTTTTTGATGATGATTTCTTCATTTTGTTTGCGCAGACGCTCATTCAGGTTAATGAGCTGGTCGTTTTGCAATTGCATGAGATGCTGATTTTGCTTGAGCAAGGCGTCGGATTTCTGCTTGATCTTGAGGTTGGTCAGCAACTCGGCAAAAATCTGAAGTATAGACAAGTCATTGTCCGAAAATGTTTTGGGTGCACCCACTACATCAAAACCAACGTAGCCGATACATTTGTTTTCATCAGTTGTTTCAGCAGCCGTCTGCATGAGCGGGATGGTGATGAGCGAATGGATGCCCTGTGGCTCCAGGATCTGGTAAAGGGGATCTTCCTGATTGAGGTCATCTATCGACTGAACCACCGTCATATTTCCTGCTTTGTGAGCCTTTACCCATTGCGGTAGCATCCCATTGGGGATATTCTGCAGGTTTTGTATTTCTGGTGTTGTGCCCCTAGAACACCATTCGTAGGTGTTGCTCATGGTGTCGTTTTGCCAATCGTAATCAAAAATATAAGCCCTGTCAACATTGGCAAAGGTGCCAATTTGAGCCAGTGCGTTGTTGATTTCCTGATCGATTAGGCTGATGGGCAGGTTGATAAAGCGTGTGGCAAGCTGCGTGAGTGTCTGTAACAGTTTATTGTTGTAAAGCAGGTCGTTTTCCAGGGCACGGATGCTGGTGGTGTCGCGCACGATCATCATGGCTTTATTATCGTCCATTTTTGTGATGCGTGCTTCGTAGAAAAACTCCCCTTCGTTGGTCTTGGCCTGATAATCAACCACACGGATAGCTCCATCCGTCAGACTCTGCTGGATGGCTTTCAGGATTTTTTTCGCATTGGTGTCGTCGAACACATGACTGAGGTGCAGGCCTTTTACCAGTCTGGGCTTTTGCTGTGCAGGAGATTGTTCGTTGTAAAATGCATCGCGATATAAACCCTGTTTATCGATCACATAAATGGTATCAGGCATGGCGGCAAATACCGCCTGCAGGCGCATGGTTGTTTCTTCAAGCTGTTTGGCGGCTTTTTTCTGTTTCGAGATGTCGATCAGTGTCAGCTGGATGAGGTCCTCATCCGTCACGGCCAGCTTCATCATGCTGAGTTTGGCTGTCCAGCTGCTGCCGTCGGGTCGTGCCAGTTCCAGATCTATGTCACTTGCCGTATGTTGCCGGATATGCTGTGCCAGTTCTTTATTGCTGATTGGGGAATCGTGTGCAATCAGGTCACCAAAAGGTTTGCCCAATAAATCCTCCCGTTTGGCAAATCCTGATTGAAGCAGTGCCGCACGGTTCAGGTCGAAAATATGCAGGTTTTTTCCGTCGATCACTATGAGTGGCACTGTTGAGTCGGCATAAAGTGCGCGCACATATTCCTCTCCTTCGTGCAGAGCCAATTCGCTATATTTCTGAATTGTGATATCGCGGTTGATGCTTCCCAGCAATATGCGGTCGGAAAGTTCTACCGGGAAGAAAACGCTTTGAATGATATGTAGTTCGCCGTTTTTCGTGATGATCTCCTGTTCCAGGTTCTGGTTGAGCCAACTTTTGTCCTGCTGTTTGAGAAGTTTGCTGATTCTGTTGCGTAACTGCTTTTTGTGGCTACGTTGTTTTTCGCGCACATCTGGTTTCTCCATTTGTGTCAACACGTCCCACAAAGTCTTGCCCAGTATTTCTTCGGCTTTGTATCCACAAATTTTCTCCTGTCCTTTGTTCCACAGAATAATCTTACCCTGTTCATCTACCAGGATGATTCCTTCTTCACTCTGTTCAACAACTGCCCGAAATCGGGTTTCGCTTTCCTGGAGGGTGATGGCGGCCTGCTGCTTTTCGGTAACATCATGTGCAATCAGGATGTAAGGGAGATGATAATCGGGCATAAACCTGACAGTCAACTCATACCAGATGGTTTTGTCTTGTACTTTGCTTTTTAGTATACTGACAGACGGGCTCTTTGATTCTTGTGCTTTTTTGATGGCATCCTGAATGGGTTCGATGAGGTTGGAGGGAACAAGCTTTTCGATCGGCTTGCCGGTGCAATTATCGGCTGATTCTATAAGTAAGCTGTTTTCGTTGCTAAAGCAATATGTTGCCTTTTGCTGTTGGTCGAGCACCAGAATCACATCTGGAATGGCCTCCAGAATGACTTGTAAATCCTGTAATTGGTTTGTTGGGTCTTTACTCACGACACTTACTTGTTTTGTTTCATCCCGTTGTCACAGGTTTTTATAAACAATGACAAAACCAAAACTGCTGCCTTCGGTACATCAGATAAAAATGGTGCCGACTGAAAACCTAACCGACAAACAGTTTTGCCCGTAAAGATAAAGTTTTCTTCAGATGAACGCAACAATAAAAAACGCATCCACTTTTCGCGCACTTTCCCGGATGCTGCATTCATTGAGCAGGACAAAGAAGGGCATGCAGAACAGGAAATCAGCGAAATACCAGCTCGCCGGCGAGTTGCAATAAGTTGATTTCTTCGAGTTTCACCTGCAGCTTCACATCCAGCAATCGCCCCTCGGCCTCCATGAAGTTGCGTTGTGCCTCCCGAAATTCAATACCGGCCAGATCGCCCAACTTGAAGCGTTCGGTGGCAATAGCCAGGTTTTCGCGTGCTGCCAGTACGTTTTGTGACTCCATGCGCAGTAGTTGCAGTCGGTTGACATAACTGTTGTAATGGCTGTGCAAGGTAGCTCTCAGGCCACTTTCGATCGATTCGGTCATCAAATTTCCGGTTTCCAGCGCAAGGCGTGCGTTTTGCTTTTCGCGCCTGAGGTTGAGCCCGTCAAAAAGGGTCATTTGCGCGTTGAGGCCATAGGTGATACCACTGTTGGTGCTCTTGGTCAGAAATCCTGATTCGGAGCTTTGGTCGTTGTAGTTGTACCCCAGGTTGAATCCCAGGGTCGGTATCTGGCGGCCTTTGATGGCTCGCAGACTCAAGGCGGCCAGCTCAATACTCTGACGGCTGAGCAATAGGGTGCTGTTTTGCTGCAGCATCTTTGACAAGAGCTGATCTTGCATGAGTCCCTGGCGCAGCTCGAAGCTGTCGGCCACATTAAAGCTGGTGGCAGGATCACGTGCCAGGAGTTCATTGAGAGCAGTCCGTACCTTGGCAATCTGGTCGCGCAGGTTGAGGTACATGGCGCTATCAGCATTCAGGTCGACGGCAGCCTGTAATAGCTCGAGCCTTGATCCGGCACCAATATCGAGCATTTGCTCCGACAGTTGCATGCGTTCATGGTCAATTTCGATGCTCTTGTCAATCACTTTCAGTTGTTGGTGGTGATAAACCAATGCATAATAGTTCGACAAAATATCGTATACACTGTTCTCAATGGTTTGTTGTAATTGCAGTTCGCTTTGCTGTTCAAGCAGGTTGAGCTGGTCGCGCCGCACAAACATCTGCATGCCGTCGAACAAGGTCCAGTTGAGCTGAGCGCCTGCCGTCAGTGCGTCGGATTTGGCACCTGTCTTGTCATTGGTCTGTCCGGTCAGAAAGGTCTGCTTGGCGTTGGTGACACTGTTGCTTCGCCCGGCTGTAAGGTTTACCTCAGGCAGAAAACCAGCATTACCCAGTGTGTTGTTGTTGGCCGCTATGGCCAAGTCTTGCTTCACCAGCCGGATATTGTAGTTGTTTACGAGTCCTATTCGCACAGCGGCGGTATCGGTGAGTAGAATTTGTGCAAAAGTAGAAGACGGGAGTCCGAAGACCGAAGTCAGGAGGATAGCAGACAATAGACCAAATGCATTAGGCAGTCGGTGCCTGAGAGCCAAATAGCTTTGAAAAATATATTTGATGGGATGCATATCAGGATTCTTTTGATGGGGGTTGGGTTGAAGCAGCAGCAGTTTCTTCGATGAGTTCACCAACATTGGATACATTTTTTGTTTTCTCCGAAATGTAGTCATACATAGCAGGAATGACAAATAGCGTGAGCACAGTAGCGAAGGTTAGGCCGCCGATGATGGCTGTCCCCATCGACACACGGCTTTCGGAGCCTGCACCCAATGCTAATGCAATAGGCACAGCGCCCAAAATGGTGGAGAGACTGGTCATCAGGATGGGTCTGAAGCGCGACACCGAGGCATCCAAAATGGCTTGTGATTTCTTTAGTCCAGAGGCTTTTCGTTGGTTGGCAAACTCCACAATCAGGATGCCGTTTTTCGATACCAGTCCGATGAGCATGATAATGCCGATCTCACTGAAGATGTTGAGCGTCTTGCCAAAATACCAAAGGCTGATTACGGCGCCCGCCAAAGCTAGCGGCACAGTAAACATGATGATGAAAGGATCACGGAAGCTTTCAAATTGTGCGGCCAGCACCAGATAAATCAGGATAATGGCCAGCAGGAAGGCAAATAGCAGACTGGAACTGCTTTCTTCAAAATCTTTTGACGAACCGGCCAGCGCAGTGCTATAGGTGTCGTCGAGCACTTTTGCCGCAATACGGTCCATTTCGGCTATGCCATCACCAATGGTCTTGCCGTCGACCGGACTGGCAGAGACCGTTGCAGCAATAAAACGGTTGTAACGGAAAAGAGCCGGAGGATTGGTTTCTTCGGTCACTTCAACCAGGTTCGAAAGCTGAATCATTTGTCCACTGCCGTTTTTCACATACAACGTTTTCAGGTCGAGGGGCTCACTTCTGTAAATCCGCTGCAACTCACCAATGACTTCGTATTGCTTTCCATTCATAATGAAGTAGCCAAACCGCGAGCCACTGAGTGCCAGCTGCATGGTTTGGGCTATGTCGCGTGCCGAAACACCCAACAAATTGGCTTTTTCGCGGTTGATGGTAATCTGCAGTTCGGGCTTATTGAATTTCAAGTCAATATCAGCATATTGGAACACGCCGCTCTGGTACACCTCATTGATGAAAGTGGGAAGCACCTCGCGCAACTTCTCGATGTTGGCCGCCTGGATGACGTACTGCACTGGCAGTCCACCACGCTGGTTGCCAATAGATTGCTCCTGTATGATATAGCTTTTTACGGCCGTGAGTTTCGACACCTCCTTGCCAAGGTCGTTGGCTATCTGTTGTTGCGAACGCTTGCGCTGATCTGGATCGACCAACTGCAGACGCGCAAAGGCCGAGTTGACCGAGCTGGCTGCTGCAAATCCCGGAGAAGTCACCGTGATAAGGGCGTAAGTTTCAGGTACCTCGCGCTGGATGAGTGTGGTCAGTTCTTTGACATAGCTGTCCATGAAATCGAATGTTGTACCTTCGGGACCTACAGCTGCTACGCGCATACCTGAGCGATCTTCGAGTGGAGCCAGTTCGCTGGGAATTTGTCTGCCAAGTCCAAAAATAGCAACAGAAGAGAGAATGATGATGACAAAAGCCAGCCATTTATGGCGCAGAAAAGCTGCCAGACTTCGGGCATAGGCATCACTGAGCCAGCTAAAGAAAGGCTCGGTGGAAGTATAGAGCCAGTTGTGTTTTTCACGCTTCTTGAGGATGCGTGTAGAAAGCATGGGCGTGAGGGTGAGGGCCACAAACGAAGAGATGATGACTGAGCCGGCAAGCACCACGCCAAACTCGCGGAAAAGCCGGCCTGTAATACCCTGCAGGAAAATCACTGGCAGAAAAACCGTAGCCAGGGCCACTGTGGTGGCGATGATGGCAAAAAAGATTTCGGCCGAGCCTTCGGTGCCCGCCTGCAATGGACTTACACCGCGTTCTATTTTGGCGTAAATGTTTTCGATCACAACTATGGCATCGTCTACCACCAGTCCGATGGCCAGCACCAGTCCCAGCATGGTAAGTACATTGATGGAGAAGTTGGCAACATACATAATGAAGAAAGCACCAACGAGCGAAATGGGGATGACGACAACAGGGATGATGGTCGTGCGCCAGTCGCGCAGGAAGAAGAAAATCACGAATACCACGAGCACAAAAGCCAGGTAGATGGTCTGTTCCACCTCGTCGATGGAATTACGGATGTAGTTTGTGTTGTCGAAACCAATGCCCAGCTCAATATCGGCTGGCAGGTCTTTTTTGATCTTCTCAAGTCTCTTATAGAACTCGTCTGCAATCTCGATGTTGTTCGACCCCGGCATGGGGATGATGGCATTGCCCACCATGGGCACGCCGTCGCGGCGAAGCAGGGTACGGTCGTTCAGGGGAGCCAGCTCGGCATAGCCAATGTCTTTGAAACGCACCAGGCCGTATTCCCCTTCTTTGATAATGAGGTTGTTGAAGTCGTCTGGGCTCTCGAGCCGACTCAGGGTGCGCACGGTCAGCTCGATGGCATTGCCTTCGATGCGGCCCGATGGCAGTTCAAGATTCTCGCGACTGAGGGCATTGCGCACATCCAGCGGACTCAGATCGAAAGCAGCAAGGCGCACAGGATCCATTGACAGGCGCATGGAATATTCCTGCGCGCCCCAAACAGCGATGGAACTAACGCCCGGGATGGTCTGCAGGTTTTCCTTGAAGGTACGCTGAGCAATATCGGTCAGCTCAAGCATCGTGCGTTGCTCACTCTTGATGTTAAGGAAGATGATGGGGTTGGCGTCGGCATCGGCCTTGGCAACGATGGGCGGATCGGCATCGGGAGGCAGATTGGAGAGCGCCCGCGACACCCTGTCGCGCACGTCGTTGGCTGCTGTTTCTAAATCTACTTCAAGGTCGAATTCTACGGTGATGGTACTGCGTCCGTCGCGGCTAACCGAAGTCAGTGTGCGGATACCTGCTATACCGTTGATGGATTCTTCGAGCGGTTCGGTGATCTGCGATTCAATCACATCGCTGTTGGCGCCCACATAATTGGTCGTTACGGTGATAATGGGCGGATCGACACTCGGATATTCGCGCACACCTAAAGAGAGCAGTCCGATCACTCCAAAAAGGATGATGAGGATTGACATCACGGTGGCCAGAACAGGTCTTCTGATACTGATGGAAGAAAGGCTCATGGCTTAGTCGATTTCGGTGAGTGAAACGTTCATGCCCGGACGTAGCTGTAGCATCCCTGTTGTGATAATGGTGTCGCCGGGGAAAAGACCATTGGTGATTTCGATGCGCGAAACAGTGCGTAGTCCAGTCTCAACGATCACCGGCACAGCTTTGCCGTTGCGGTAAGCATACACTTTGTTGGTGCCCATCTCGGGGATGATGGCTTCGGATAACAACTGCAGGGCATCTTCTTTGCTTTTGAGGTCGATCTCGATACGGGCGAAAGAACCCGGAATCACAAGGTTGTCGGTATTGGCATAGCGCGCCCGCATAGGCAATGACCGGGTCCGCTGGTCGACAACCGGCTCGATGGCGTAAACATTAGCATCGAAAGTGCCAGGCCGGTTTTCGACACTGAAAGAGATCGTGCTTCCTTTTGTGATGAAGGGCGCATAGCGCTCGGGTACACTGAACTCGATCTTGACAGGTTGGGTGTTGGCAAGGCTCACAATGTCCATGCCAGGCGATACATAACTGCCCTCGCTGATTTTCCTCAGTCCCAGCTGACCGTTGAAGGGTGCCGTGATCATGGTTTTGTCGAGTTGTGCCTGCAGGAGCGCACCTTCAGCCTTGAGGGTGCTGAGTTCGGTGAGGGCCTGGTCGTATGTCTGCTGACTGATGCCTTGCTTCTGGAGCAGGCTGCGCTGGCGTTGTTCGCGTTCTTCGGCCAGTTGCACCTGATAGCTGTTGCGGGCGATCTGCGCCATGAGGTCGCTGTTGTTGATAGTAACAAGCAAGTCTCCTTTTTTCACCATCGCTCCTTCCTCAAAGCTGATGCTCACAACGCGGCCCGAGGTTTCAGCAGCGATCGACACCTGTTCATCGGCCATTACTGTGCCGGCAGCTATCAGCTTATCAGTGAGTGGTGCCGCCTTCATGATAGTCGCCTTGACGGGTAATACTGCGTTGGCATAGCCAGAGGATGGCTTTTGTGCACTGTCTTTGCTGCCAAAGATGTCGTCTTTGTAGATCAGGAACAGCACCAGCAACAAGGCTGCAAGACTAATGCTGATCAGCCGGATGGTATTTTTGTTTGATTTCATGTGCGAGAATATGGATTTTTTGGTAGTGGCAAAGTTAGGCAAAAGTTGGAAGTGCCAAGAGCGTTGACCGGAGATTAGAAATTGGGTGTAAATCTTCCTCAATTCCCCCCGCTATTGATGACTTAACTATTGTGCGATTCATTAACACTTCAGAAATGAGCGAATAATCAGAAGGGAGATTGCCAAACTTACATTGATGGGTGATTATATTATGTGAATTGAATTTAACCCGTTAGGGTCATGTGTTAAAAATAAACCATTTGTATCAAGCGCAAACTGTCTGGTGTTTTAAGTGATTATTTCGGATACGGATAACACTTTGACACACATCGCAGGCACATATTTTCCAGCCTATTGGTTTTAGGAGTTGAGGTTACCGTTAGCGTCTGTTTTAACATTTGAGCATCTCCGGCATGTAATAAAAATCTCAGATTGCCTGCTTCTTGGAAACTAATGGCGCTGATTTTTACCCTTATGGATTCTTGATTTATTCAGGCATAAAAAAAGGGAGCCCAATGCCCCCTTTCGTTATTTCAATTGAAGTGGTTTTTATTTTCCGTCGAGGATGGCTGTAACACCTGGCAGCTCTTTGCCTTCGATGTATTCGAGCATGGCACCACCACCTGTTGAAACATAGCTTACCTTATCGGCCAGGTCGTATTTGTTAATGGCTGCAACTGAGTCGCCGCCGCCAACCAGTGAGTAGGCTCCTGATGCAGTAGCCTTGGCGATAGCCATTGCAATGTTGTTCGTGCCCTTTGAAAAGTTGGCGAATTCGAAAACACCCATCGGTCCGTTCCATAGAATGGTGTGAGAGGCAAGGATGGTTTCGGTAAAGGTTTTTATGGTATCAGGCCCGATGTCTAAACCCATCCAGCCATCAGGAATGGCATTAACACTACATGTTTTTCTTTCGGCATCGTTATCGAACTTGTCGGCAACCACGGTATCAGTTGGAATAAGCAGGTTTACTCCCAGTTTTTTGGCTTTTTCCATCGCTTCGCGGGCTGTATCAAGCAGTTCATCTTCAATCAGCGAGTTGCCAACATTGCCGCCCATAGCCTTGATAAAAGTAAACATCATACCACCGCCGATAATCAGGTTATCCACCTTGTCGAGCAGGTTGTTGATGATCTCGATTTTACCCGAAACTTTGGCACCACCCAATACTGCCGTAAAAGGTCTTTCCGGTTTCTTTGTCACTTTTTCCAGGTTGGCTACCTCATCCTGCATCAGGTAACCAAACATGCTTGCACCCGGGAAATAGCGAACAATAATTGAAGTGGATGCGTGCGCACGGTGAGCGCTGCCAAAAGCATCGTTCACGTATACATTTCCCAACAAGGCCAATTTCTGGGCAAAAGCTTCATCGCCCTTGGTTTCTTCTTTGTGGAAACGCAGATTTTCGAGCAGCAGCACATCGCCGGGCTTCATGGCCAGCGACATTTTATCGGCTACTTCGCCCACGCAGTCGCTGGCAAAAGCAACCTTTTTTCCCAACAGCTTTTCAAGCGTTGGAACAACGTGGCGCAACGAATATTTGTCAACCGGACCATCTTTTGGACGACCCAGGTGCGACATCAGGATGACAGATGCTCCAGCACTCAGCAATTTGTTGATAGTAGGCAGGGCGGCCCTGATGCGGGTGTCGTCGGTTACGTTAAAATTTTCGTCTAATGGCACGTTAAAATCTACACGTACCAATACTTTTTTTCCCTTAAAATTAAACTGATCAATGTTTTTCATTGTTCTGTAATGAATTGTTTAGTAAAATGTTATTGTAATCAAATATGTTGAATGTCAAATTCTTAAAGCAAAGATAATACATCTTGGGGTTGTAGAGGTAGCATTTGATCCGGGTTTTTTTTGCAGACCATTCAGGTAGGTTCATCACCACAGCAAGATCTGTTTCCAATTGCTCGTTTTCGAAAAAAGCATCAAACGGAAAACTGTCGTAGTAGCGAAAACCATCCTCTCCCGAAATATCAAGTACCAGTGAAAAACCGCGCTGTTCAGCTGCTAATATCCTGGCCTTTGACTGGAAGTACAACACTGTTGTCTTGGGCCATGTTTCGTTGATGGTGGTGTCGAGCAGCGGCAGAAATTGTTGCCCTTCGTTCAGGCACCAAAAGCCATCTTGAAAAGTATCGGCTGGTAAAGGCTGCAAATGCATGATATGGTGTTGCTGATCAAGACCCAATAAGTCAATGTTTTGCATTATTTTGGGTTCTGACTGCCGGGCATAAATGCCAATACGTCCATTATTGGCAACCGGCAACAATACCTTTCTCAGTTCAGGCATATTGCGCAGCACATCCGAAAACAAAAACCGATTTTGAACAGCAATAAACTTGGACTCTTTTGTTAACGCTTCCTCCATGTTTTGTCGGCTGGTATTGATCACAGCATAGCCTTTTCTGTTGAGCAACAGCAAGGCCGTATTGCTGGTATAGGCATCCAGAACGACGATCTTTTCACCGGCATCTACTCCGGCCTTTTCGAGCAAGGCTTCTCCTCCTTCAAAGTTGAGCCGTGTCATCTCGGCCCGGTCCCAGCTTTTGTAGGCATAACGTCTTTCCATCACCTGTTGGGCATCAGACAACATCCAGCCAACAAGCAGAAAGGCTGCTAAGACAGCGAAAGCATGCACCCAACGTTTCTTGATCGAAACAGCAGCAAAACCAACCGAAGCAAGCAGCAATACGGGCATAAAAAAACTATCAAGAAAGTAATAGTCATGTGCCGGAAACTGTTGTGCCATCGCAACAAAATACGCCACCGCAGCCAACAGGTATAATCCTGCAAAAGCCAACAAATGATTGGCTATCTGGTTGTTGCGTCTAGGTAATGTCACAATCGAAAGTGTAAGTCCAAAAGCCAAAACAACATATTGTGGAAGGCTGAAATAGCTCCATTTCCAGTTATTCCAGCTTTGTTTCAGCAGGGAAATCAGGGTATCGAACGAAGAAGCTGGCATCAAACTCGAAATAAACATGGAACCATAAACAGTGCTGAGATAGTAGTTGTAAATTCTGTAAAAAAGTACCACTGTAAGCCCCACAAACGAAACCAACATTTCTCTTTTCAACAGGGTTTTATCTTTCCAATGCACAAATAGCTGCACGGCGCTCATGGCCAGCAGCGGCAGCAAAAAGGGCGAACGGATGAGTGCCGAAAGCGAAAGGGCAACAAATGCGTAAGTGAAGTCACGCAAACGATTGTTTTTCAAATAACCGACATAACTATTCAATGATATAAATGCCAATGCCAGAGCCGGAACGCTGGGGATAAAACCATTAAAATAGTACAAATGGACGGGTGCTAAAAGCGCAACGAGCATCATCAAAGCTGCAAAAACAATCGGGAGACCCAACTTTCGGAGGCTACTGTAGAAAGCCAGCAGACCCAACAGGGCTATCAGCAGCACCAAGCCCCGAAATATCCAGGGCTGATGCATGCCTGTGATCCACATCAGACCAGCAGCAAAATACTCCACTACCGGAAAATCGACGCTTGTGATGCCGGCAGCATGATCTAAAGGTATTTTCGGTGGATACTTGGGCTGCAGGTTCAGCGTAGTCGGATGAAAGAAATCGAAGCCATTTTCGAGAAAGCCAACAGCCAGCGCATAGCGGTCACTTTGTGTCCAGGCATGCACGTATGACGGGAAAAGCGTGATGCTTTTATGAAACAGGAAAACGGACAACAACAGCAAGACAGCTGCTACGACAAAAATCTCTCTCCGTTTTCCTATGATGGCGTCTTTTCCTGTCATAAAGCGATAATGCAATAACAAAAATAGGCATTTCAACACTGGCCGGGGCAGACAAGTGATGATTAACAATCAAGAACTTTTTCAATCGGTTGCAGTACAATCTGCCTGAAACGAAACCGCTTTCGCTAAGTCAAGCGGGAATCGATTATCCTTTTTTAGATTTTCGTTTTCCCTTGTCTTTGCGCGGTTCTTTTTCGTATTTTTTCTTGCGTTCTTTTCTGCCTCCACCGTTATCACGATCGCGTTTAAAATCGCGTCCACCGCCACCTGACGGTTCGTTTACCGTTTCGATACGAATGCCATCAGGGTTCATTTTCTTGTTGCCAAAAGCCTGTTGAACCATTTCGATAGCGCGCTCATCAATGTCGACAAACGAATAGCTGTCCATCAGTTTGATGCGGCCAATGCGTACATCGCGTGAGCGGGTGATCTGGTTGATGATGCCGATGAGTGAGCCGGGATTGATGCTGTCTTTTCGGCCCAGGCTGATAAACATTTTCTGAAAGCCTTCGTCGTTGTGTTCCCGTGCACCCCTGCGTTGGTTACGGCCGCGGTCGTCACGCCCACCGTCTCTGTCGCCACGTTCGCGGTCTTTGTAGCGGTCGCGCGGACTGCTGCTGCTTTCGTCAACATTGAGGTCGGCGGCATCGCGGTAATAATCCAGAAAACGGTTAAAGGCCAGCGAAACAAATCGTTTCAACAGCTCTTCGCGCTCCATGAATTCCAGTTTTTTGAAAACGATGGGCATAAAAGCGTCAATTTCTTCGTGGTTCACTTCCACTTTCTCGAGACGGTCGATATAGTTGAAGAGCTGCTTTTCGCAAACCTGTCTTCCGGTGGGCACCTTGGCCTTCGGGATGGGTTGCGCGAGCTGTTTTTCTATCATGCGTATTTTGCCTCTTTCGCGCATGTTCACCAGACTTACACACAGTCCGTTTTTGTCGGCACGGCCTGTACGTCCACTCCGGTGCACATAAGTTTCTGCCTCGTCGGGCAAACTATAATTGATCACGTGAGTCAGGTTGTTCACGTCGAGTCCGCGCGCAGCCACATCGGTAGCCACAAGCAGCTGCAGGCTTCCCTGACGGAAATGTCCCATCACATGGTCGCGCTGCGCCTGCGACAGATCACCGTGCAGGGCTGCTGCATTGTAACCGTCTTTCATCAGCAGGTCAGCTACCTCCTGTGTTTCGACGCGGGTGCGGCAAAAAACGATGGCATAAATCGACGGATGAAAATCGACCAGTCGTTTCAAGGCTGAATAGCGGTCTTTGGCATGCACCAGATAGTAGCTGTGGCGCACATTGGCTGTGCCCGCGTTGCGTTGTCCCATGCTTTTGATCACGGGTTTTTTCATATAACGGTTCAAAATCCGTTCAACCTCAGCAGGCATGGTCGCTGAGAACAGTAAAATATTTCGTTCAGCAGGCAGGGCCGCCAAAATTGTTTCAACGTCTTCCTGAAAGCCCATATCAAGCATCTCGTCGGCTTCGTCCAGCACCACCCAATGTAGGTCGCTGAAGTCGATTTTCCCACGACGCATCATGTCCTGCAAACGACCCGGAGTGGCTACAATGATTTGAGGGTTTCTGTTCAACTCTCTGATTTGTCCTTCGATGCTGGCTCCGCCATAAATGGCTGTGATGCGCATATCAGGCAAAAACGTAGAGAAACTTGTCAGGTCTTTGGTAATTTGCAAACAAAGCTCGCGTGTAGGACAAAGGATGAGTGCCTGCGTTTGTTTGAGGCTGGCATCAATATGATGCAAAACTGGCAAACCAAAGGCAGCGGTCTTTCCGGTGCCGGTTTGCGCCAGACCAACCAGGTCGGTCGGGTTTTCAATCAAAACAGGAATTACTGCCTCCTGAATAGGCATGGGTTCTTTGAAGCCAAGCGCTTCGATGGCTTTCAAAAGATCGGATTTCAATCCGAGGGCGTTAAAATCGGGCATAAATAAATTTGGAAATGAGCTGCAAAGGTACAACTATTTGACATGCCAGCACTTAAACTGTCCGAATAATTCAGCATCCATCCCTAAAATATGTTTTCTCACAGACATTTGCATCCTTTTAACCATTATTCATTACCTTTAGTAGCTCATTCATCGTAGACGAACTGGTTTGTGCTGCTGAAATTTAAGCAAATCTGAAGATTGTCTTAAGGAAAAGTATAGATGCACGCTGTTAGTTTTGCAGCCTGATTGGAAATTGAACAAACAGAAATTTGTTACAAACGCTCAGTCAGCAGACGCCAATTCACCAAAATGAAAACAAACCACAACATGAAGTTGCTCATCATTGAAGACGAAGCGGGTATTTCAGGATTTCTGAAGCAGGGTCTTGAGGAGGAATCATATATTGTGCAGCACACGGCTGACGGTAGATTGGGTCTTGAAATGGCCTTGCACCAGGCCTATGACCTGGTCTTGCTCGACTGGATGCTTCCCGGCATGAGTGGCCTTGAAATATGTCGGGCCATCCGCAAGCAAAACCAATCGACCCCAATCATTTTCCTGACGGCCAAAGATACGCTTCAGGACACCATTGCAGGGCTCAAAGCCGGTGCCAACGATTACATCAAAAAACCTTTTCATTTTGAGGAGTTGCTTGAACGCATCAGGGTACAACTCCGTCCCAAAACAGGCGAACACGCTATCTTTACACTGGCCGACATTGTGCTCAATGTCTCGACGCATCAGGTATTTAAGGGCGATCAGGAAATCATCCTGACGCACAAGGAATTTGCCCTGCTCGAATACCTGATCCGCAACAAAAATCAGGTGTGCAGGCGTTCACGCATTTTGGAGCATGTATGGGATATCCATTTCGATTACAACACCTCGGTGATAGATGTGTTTATCAACTCGCTGCGAAAAAAAATCGGTTCTGTGAAAAACGAAGATTACATTCAAACCATCCGCGGAGTCGGCTATATTGCGCGTGAATCATGAAGCACCAATCCTATCGTAACCGCATCGCCCTGAGCTATATGTGGGCAACAGCCAGCTTGTTGCTGTTGGTTTTCGCGCTGGTTTACCTTGTTGTTGAGATGACCGTGTACGCGCATATCGACACCGAACTCAAAAAAGTAGCCAATAAGCACGCACAGGAAGTTGCAGTGAAAAATGACCATGTTTATTTCGTGGACAAGATTGAATGGGAAGAACGTGAGCATCAGGAAGCGGATGTGAATCCCGTTTTTGTTGAAATCAGGGGAAAAAAAGGTGAGTTGATGGACAAATCGCCCAACCTTAAACTTGAAACACTGGGCTTTGACCAAACAGTTCCCGACAACAAATTTTTCAATGCCACGCTGAACGATCAACACCTGCGACAAATCAAAGTTCCGGTAATCAGGAAAAGCAAAACATACGGTTATATCGTAACAGCTGTGCCCATCGAGGGCTATCTGCATGTGCTACATACCCTCCGGAACATCTTGTTGCTGAGTTTTCCATTTTCGCTCCTGTTATTGTTTTTGGTGGCCCGCTACCTGGCCGGCAAGAGTATCAGACCCGTAAAAACCATCACTGCTGCCGCCAAAAGCATCAGCCACAACAACCTGGATGCGAGGGTGCCGCAACCCGCAATCAAAGATGAACTGTTCGACCTCACTTCGGCTATTAATGAATTGCTCGACCGGATTGAGCAAAGTATGCAACGCGAAAAACAGTTTACCGCCGATGCGGCTCATCAGCTAAAAACGCCACTGGCAGTGCTCAAGGGAACATTTGAGGTTTTAGTAAGAAAACCGCGCGAAAAAGCGGAACTGATTGAGAAAGTCAGTTTTGGCATCAGTGAAATTGACCGCATGTCGAAAATGGTGGAGCAGTTGCTGCTGATTGCCCGTGTGGATGGCTACCAAAGTCAAACTATTCACGAAGATATTTCGATCGTGAGCCTGGTCGACGATGTGGTTCAGCGATACTCCAAAAAAATTCAGGAAAGACGCATGCAACTTATTTTTGAACCTGAAAAAGACTTTTTACTGCACATTGATCCGTTCCTGCTCGATCTCATTGTCGAAAACCTGCTTTCGAATGCCATCAAATATTCGGCCGATGCCGCAACCGTATCGATAGTGTTGAAAGCGGTTGACAACAAACTGCATATCAGCATTCAGGATGAGGGAATTGGCATCCGCAAAGATGAGCTGACCAAGGTTTTTCATCCTTTTTACAGAGCTGATGCGCTGGAGCATAAAGGAAAAGAAGGCGACGGATTGGGGCTGTCGCTGGTTAGCAGAGCCTGTCGTTTAGCTAATATTGAGCTGCAGGTGCAAAGCGAACCAGGTAAAGGCAGTATATTTACACTGCTGATTCATCAAACCAAACAAAAAAATAAAAACGTTGAGATATGATTAACAGAATCATTGAGTCGAGTCTCCAAAACAAGCTCATTGTGTTGCTGGCTACAGCAGCCATGGCTGGCTTTGGATTTTTCTCCCTCACACACATCCCTATCGGGGCGGTACCCGATGTAACCAACAACCAGGTGCAGGTGATCACCACTTCACGCAACCTATCCACTTTGGACGTAGAGCGCTTTATCACCTATCCTGTTGAGCTGGAAATGGCCAATCTTCCAGGCCTTAAAGAGATCCGTTCTATCTCAAAATTTGGACTTTCGGTAGTGACCATCGTCTTCGACGACAACATTGGCACTTACCTTCCACGCCAACTGATTGCCGAACGACTGAAGTCGGCTGCTGAAAACATTCCTCAAGGCTTTGGCACGCCATTTATGGGGCCCATCTCAACCGGGCTTGGTGAAATCTACCAATATATCCTTGAGGTGGATCCTGCCTATGACAGTGTTTATTCCATCACCGACCTCCGTACCATTCAGGACTGGGTGGTCAGGCGGCAGCTCTCAGGTATTCCGGGAGTGGTTGAAGTGAACACCTGGGGTGGCTATCTCAAGCAATATGAAGTGGCAGTTAATCCCGAAGTGCTGCATGCAATGGATATCAGCATCGAAGAAGTGTATGCTGTGCTCGAAACCAATAACTCAGTCGTAGGTGGCGGATATATCGAGAAAACAAACCAAACCTACTTCATCCGGGGCGAGGGTCTGGCTACATCTGTCAGTGACCTGGAACAAATTGTGGTGCGCGAACGAAATGGCGTGATTGTCAGGGTGAAGGACATCGCAAAAGTGCAATTTGGACATGCCACCCGTTTTGGTGCCATCACAGCCAACGGAGAAGGTGAAAAGGTGCTTGGACAGGTGATGATGCTGAAAGGCGCCAACTCCAACGAGGTGATCAACAGCGTGAAGAAACGCGTGGAGGAAGTTTCAAAAACCTTGCCTCCTGGCATTCACATCAACGGTTTCCTGGAGCGAAGCAGCCTGATCAAAAAAACCACAACCACCATCGCTGAGAACCTCATCCTGGGCTGTTTGATCGTGATTTTTGTGGTGGTTTTGCTGCTGGGAAACATCCGTTCGGGATTGGTGGTGGCTTCGGTCATTCCGCTCAGCTTGCTGTTTGCCCTCAGCATGATGTACCTTTTTGGCGTTGATGCCAACCTGATGAGCCTGGGCGCCATCGACTTCGGGATTATCATTGACGGAGCCGTGATCATCGTGGAATTTATCGCCTACCAAATCACCCGCAACAGAGACGAGTTGTTCAAACTGGAGGGTGTAGCGCGACAGGAAATGATCGATAAAATCACCCTGAAAGGTACCAAAAAACTGATGCGATCGGCCATGTTCGGACAGTTGATTATCATCATTGTATTTATCCCGATCCTTTCGCTTTCAGGCATCGAAGGTAAGATGTTTACACCTATGGCACAGGTATTTACCTTTGCACTCATTGGCACCATGCTGCTCGGTTTTACCTATGTGCCAGTGGTTTCATCCATGTTTCTGAAGCCTTCGAAGAACACCAAAAACATTTCGACAAGGTTGATTGGCTTGCTCAACAAAGCCTACGAGCCTTCCATCAGTTGGGCATTGAGCCACAAAAAGATCGTGATCTCGCTTACAGTAGGTGTTTTGCTGGGAGCTATTGGCTTGTTCACCACCATGGGAGGCGAGTTTGTGCCTACCCTCGACGAAGGCGACTTTGTGATTCAGCCCGTGTTAAAAACCGGAACTACACTGAGCAATACCATTGAGCTGACCACGCGGATGGAGCAGATTTTGAAGACCTTCCCTGAAGTGAAACAAATTGTGAGTCGCATCGGTGCAGCAGAAGTGCCAACCGACCCCATGTCGATGGAAGAAAGTGACATCATCATCACACTCAAGCCAGCCAAAGAATGGACGACGGCTAAAACCAAAGATGGGCTGGCCGATAAATTCAAAGAAGCTCTTTCGGTTATTCCAGGTGTCGATTTCGAGTTTACCCAACCCATCGAAATGCGCTTCAACGAGTTGATTACCGGCACACGCGCCGATTTGGCCATCAAGATTTTCGGTGAAGATCTGGATGTACTCAACAACCTGGCGCAAAAAATCAAGACGCTGGTCGAACCCGTGGAAGGCGCTTCGGATGTGGTGGTAGAAAAGGTTGCCGGACTGCCCGAGATGACCATCAGCTACGACCGCACCAAACTGGCACTATATGGACTGAATGTGGATGATGTAAACAAAGTGATATCCATGGCTTTTGCAGGCCTGAAAGCAGGCGAAATTTTCGAAGGTGAAAAACGCTTCGACCTGGTCATTCGCTACGAGGATGATTACCGCAACAATATCGAAAACCTGCGCAATACCTTCATTCCCATGCGCAACGGACATCAGGTTCCGTTGAAAGAGGTGGCCGATGTGCATTTTTCGAAAGGCCCTGCAAAAATTTCACGCGACAACACCCACCGCCGCATTGTGGTTGGTGTAAACGTCCGTAACCGCGACCTCGAGTCGGTTGTGAAAGACATCCAGCAACTGATCGGAGAAAAAATCGATCTGCCGGCGGGCTACAACATCGACTATGGCGGACAATTCGAAAACCTGCGCAGCGCGCGTGCACGCCTGATGATTGCCGTTCCTGTTGCATTGCTCCTGATTTTTATCCTGTTGCACCTGGCTTTCGGCTCCATGCGCGAAGCGTTAATGGTATACACTGCCATTCCGCTTTCAGCTGTTGGAGGTGTTGTTCTGCTTTGGCTCCGCGACCTTCCGTTCAGTATTTCTGCGGGTGTCGGTTTTATTGCACTCTTCGGGATTGCCGTGCTGAATGGCATTGTGTTGATCGAACACTTCAAAGAGCTGAAGAAGCAGGGTATGACCGACATTCGGGCCTTGATCATCCGTGGCACATCCGAACGCTTGAGGCCTGTGCTGCTCACAGCCTCTGCCGCTGCGCTGGGTTTCCTGCCTATGGCAGTGTCAACATCGGCCGGAGCTGAAGTACAGCGTCCTTTGGCGACCGTTGTGGTTGGTGGACTGGTAACGGCTACCCTGCTCACCATGATCGTTTTGCCTGTACTTTTCTGTATCTTTGATAATACAGGCAAAAAACGCAAGAAATCGAAATTGCCCCCGCTCGCTCCTTTGACGCTGCTGTTGATGCTGGCTCCACTGGGCATTTCGGCCCAAAATGAAATCAGTGTTGACCGTGCAATTAACATTGCCCTCGAAAACAATGCTATGGTTAAGGCTGCCCGTTTGCAATATGACCAGCAGCTACAGTTGAAAAAAGCCGCGTTTGACCCCCAAAAAGCTAATGTCTATTACAATTTCGACGAAAACAATATCGCCGACAACGGCTTGCCGCTCAAAGTATGGGGCATACAGCAAAGCTTTGATTATCCGGGTATCTATGCCACACGTCACCAGCTTGCAACTATGTTGGCAGAGCGACAGCAACAACTGCTCGAACGCACAGAAAAGCAGCTGAAAGGGGATGTTTCGAAAGCATATTACGAGCTGGTCTATCTGCAGTCGGTGAAGCAATACTATTTGCAGCTCGACAGCCTGTACACCAAAGTGGCTCTAGCCTTGCAAAAAAGCCTTGCTGCCGGTGATATCTCCCAGCTGAATCTGCTGACGGCCCAGGCCAGAAAGCTGGAAGCGTCCAACGCACTCATTGAGCTGGAGCAAAACATCAGGGTAGCAGCAAAACATCTGCAATCGCTGTTGCAAACAGACTCACTTTTTGTGCCGGATCAAAAGGATTATCTGCCTTTAATTCCGCACATTACCGACAGCATTTGGAACCACGCACGCGAACATTTTGCCCTGCGCGATGCAATTGCCGGAAAAAACCAGCAGCTGAGCCGACGCAACCTGATGCCAGACCTTCATCTTGAATATTTCAGGGGGACCAACAACGGCCCACTTGCCAAAAAATACAACGGATATCAGGTGGGTGTGGGTATTCCTTTATTTTTCAGCGGGAAACACGGCAACAATAAAGCCGCTGCTATTCACCGCGACATCATCCGTGCGGAAAACGCACAGGAAATGTATGAACTGCAGGACAAAATGCAAAAACTTGTTGAAACCCTGAAGATCCACAACAGTTATCTTGAGGCCTACCGCAACCAGGGAGTATTGCTGGCCGAAGCATTGATGCATGCTGCTACTAAATCGCTCGAAGCCGGAGAAATCAACTTCCAGCAATATCTGCAATCGATAGCCGATGCTACCCAAATCAAACTGGGTTATTTCGATCGGTTGCACCAATATAACCTCGCCGTTCTCGATATCAATTATTTTACTTTTTAAGCCAAAAATCAAATCAAAATGAAACTTACACGATTCTATACACTATTGCTTTCAGGTATGCTCATGATTGCTGCCGTATCGTGCGACCAAAGCAGCGAGCAAGCCCAACAAAGTAAAGAAACCGCAGAAGAGCTGATCAGCATCACACAGCAACAATTTGATGAAGCCGGCATGGAGATGGGTAAAATGCAGGACAAAGTCTTTTTTACGACCATTACTGCCAACGGCTATATCGATGTGCCACCCGAATCGAAAGCCATAGTTGGAAGCTATTTTGGCGGAAAAGTCGTCAGCTTGCAAGTCATTGAAGGCCAGAAGGTGCAAAAAGGAGAGCGGTTGGCTGCCATTGAGCATCCCATGTTTATCGAACTGCAGCAGCAATACCTCGAAACAAAACTGCAAACTTCCATGCTGCAAAAAGAATGGGAGCGAAAACAGCAATTGTCCGACAACCAAATCACTTCGCCAAAAGAACTGCAACAGGCCGAAACAGCATACAAGCTTTCACAGGCCAGCCTGAAAGCGCTGGCCGAAAAGCTCAGGATGATGCAGCTCGATCCTGGTCAGCTCAGTGTTTCCGAGATCAGCCCGGTCATCTGGCTCAAGTCGCCCATCAGTGGCTATGTGGCCAAGGTGATGGCAGCAAGTGGCCAATGGCTCAACCCCGAAGATGCAGTGATCAATGTGGTCAACACCAATCGTTTCAGGCTTTTTCTGGATGTCTTCGAAAAAGACATGCCTCTGCTCAAAACAGGTAGTAAAGTCATCGCGCGCCTGCCCGATAACAGTCTGCCCACTTTCGGCGGCGAAGTAGAAGGGATCGGCAAGCTCATCGACACCTATAACCGCACAGTCAGTGTATTGGTAAACATCACCGAAGGGCAGCTCGAACAGCTCATTCCGGGGATGTTTATGACCGCCACGATTGAAGCTGCAGAAAAAAACCTGCCTGCTCTTCCCGAGACCGCAATAATTGAAGCTGACGACCATCAATTCGTCCTCGTTTTCAGGAAAAAAGAAGGTGATCAGCTTTTCTTTGAAAAACTGGAGGTGGAAACACAAGCTCAATATCAGGGTTTTGCCAACATAAAATCCGGTGCATCAATCAATAACCAGGATAACTTTTTGCTAAAGGGTGGTTTTCAGTTGATCCAAACAAGCGAATAAAACTGTCTGCACAGAGTTTTGTTCTTGCATGAAAAAGTGCTTTTTGTGATTTTATGCCTGCTGCAGCTACTGCCAGATTGATTATCTTTGCAAGTGAAGCTTCATCTGAAAGCAAGCTGACATTTTTTGTTAAACAAACCAACTACTACCATGCGCTATTTCATCAGCAAAACCCTCACCGGCGAATTTGACCAGGTAAAAGAACAAGTTACCGCAGCCCTGAAAGAAATCGGATTTGGCATTATCAGCCTGATTGAGGTGGACAAAACACTAAAAGAAAAAATTGGTGCCGATTTCAAACGTTACACCATTTTGGGTGCCTGTAATCCTCATTTTGCGCACAAAGCACTGCAACTCGAAGACAAACTTGGGGTGCTGTTGCCTTGCAATGTGCTGGTGATCGATCAGGGTGACGGAACAATAGAAGTGGCGGCCATGGAGCCAATGGCCATGATGCAGAGCATTAAAAACGAACAACTCACTGTGCTCGCACTCGAAATTACCACCAAAATGGAAAAAATGATCCTGTCGCTGTAGTTGGATTTGCACTGCAACTGCATTTTTTCATTCATTAATCGTACTTTTGGCCTCCTGAAAAGATAATAGATGATGGATAGCCGGAGCAGGATTATTGCTGTATTTTTAGTATTTACTTTGACCCTTACAGCCTGTCACGAAAAGGCAAGGCAAAAACAGGAAAAAATCAATCCTGTTTTGCTGCAGTCTATTCTTCCACCCGACAGCCTTTATTTAGACCTGGATGCACCGCGGCTGACGCAGCAATCACACCGACTCGACAGTGTTTTTAGCCGGCTTCAAAAACTCACTGGTTTCAACGGTACCGTTCTTTTTGCCGAAAATGGCCGGTTGGTCTACGAAAAAGCTTTTGGGTTTGCCGATGTGCGCCGACATCGCGATTCGCTTACGGTCGACAGTCAGTTTCAGTTGGCTTCCGTTTCGAAGATGTTTACCGCTGCAGCCATCATGTTGTTGCACCACAACGGGATGTTGCAATACGACGATGATGTCAGGAAATACATTCCTGAATGGCCATATGAGGGCATCTCGATCAGGCAGTTGCTCCACCACCGTTCGGGTATCTCGCGCTACGAAACCCTGGCTCACGAAAAATGGGCTGACAAAACCATCCCGCTCTTAAACGACGATATGATCAGGCTGTACGTTGAATACCAGCCTGCACCCTACTTTAAACCCGACAACGGCTTTCATTACTGCAATGTCAATTACGCCCTTTTAGCTTCTGTGGTTGAACGTGTGAGTCATCAGCATTTCGAAGATTTTATGCAGGAACGCATCTTTAAACCTTTGGGCATGACGCACTCGCTTATCTACAGCATGCGCAACGACACCACTGTTTCTGATTTTGTTCCTGTTGGAGTGCCCGGTTACGATTTCAGAGGCCGGCGCGTGATCAAGGTACGCAATGACTACCTCAACGGTGTACTGGGCGATAAAATGATGTATTCTACCGTGCATGACATGTATCTTTTCAGCCTTGCACTCGATTATGGTTTGCTTTTGCCAAAAGATGAGTTAAAAGAAGCCTTTGAGCCCGGAAGTCCCCGTCATCGGAGGCGTCCTGACAATTATGGCTTTGGATGGCGCATCAAGGGCGGTGCGGATAGCGCTGTTTACCATTATGGTTGGTGGAAAGGTTTCAGGACCTTTTTTATCCGTGATATGGCGCAACATAAAACACTGATCGTGCTGACCAACAAGGACAAAGGCCCCGGATCGGATCATTTCTGGAACATCATCAACGACAATCGGTATTCGTTGCCGCCTGCTTCGGTCAACATGAAGCTGAACGATAACAAGGAAAACAGGTAGTCTATTCGTTCACCACCAGCTTAAAGCCCACACCATGTACGTTCATCAATTCGATTTGCGGATCGCTTTTGAAATATTTACGTAGTTTGGTGATATACACATCCATTGAGCGGGCGTTGAAGTAGCTGTCGTCGTACCAGATTTTGTTGAGTGCCACCGAACGATCAAGCACCTTGTTCATGTTTTCGCACAACAGGCGAAGCAATTCTGCCTCTTTTGAGGTGAGTTTGTTCTCTTCGCCATCTTTGGTGAGCATCTGTCGGTTGTAATCGAACGAAAAACTACCAACCTTAAAGTTTGTTGGCCGAACAGTATCTTCGGCTGACCGGCGCAAAATGGCCTTCATGCGCAGCAGCAGCTCTTCCATACTAAACGGCTTGGTCAGGTAATCGTCAGCACCCAGCTCAAAGCCCTGAATTTTATCGTCTTGCATGGCCTTGGCGGTGAGAAACAGCAAGGGCACTTTTTTATCGAGCTTTCTGATTTCTGCAGCCAGCGCAAATCCATCCATCACCGGCATCATCACATCGAGGATGCAAAACTGAAAATCGTCACGCTTAAACTTCTCCAGACCTTCCTGTCCATCGGTGCACAAGGTGGTCGGGAAACCTTTTGCTTCGAGATAAGCTTTTAAAATGGTGCCGAGGTTTTTATCGTCTTCGGTCAGTAAAACTTTAATCTGTTGTTCCATAACTTATGATGTTTTTGCCGTTCCATTCAATGGTAAACGGATATAAAAAGTAGTTCCTTTTTTTAATTCACTGTTCAGGTTGATAGTTCCCCCATGCCTTTCGACAATACTCTTTACATAGCTGAGTCCCAAACCAAATCCTTTGACATTGTGTACATTGCCGGTAGGAACCCGATACAGTTTTTCAAAGATACGCTTTTGATTGGCCTTGCTGATGCCCGGCCCGTTATCTTTTACACTTAATTCGATCGCGTGCGGAATATTGCGTGTTGACACTTGTATCTCAGGTGTGGTTTCGGCATATTTGATGGCATTGTCGAGCAGATTAAGAACCACATTTTTGAGGTGTACAGTATCCCCTTCGACCAGGCATTTTTCAGCATTGAGCGTCTGTAAAATCTTTCCGCCTTTTTGATCGGCCTGAAGTTTTTTGGTAGCAACACTTTCCGCTATAATATTATGCAAATCAACAGCTTCGTGTTTGAGACGCAGTTCGCCTTTCTCCATAACAGCTGTTTGCAGTATCTGCTCCGCCATCGTTCCCAATCGTTTGTTTTCCTCGTCGATCATGCTGATGTAGGTAGAATATAAGCCATCCGATTTTTGCACATCCTTATCTCGCAAGGCCTCGCAAGCCAGGCCAATGGTGGCAATGGGCGTTTTAAACTCGTGTGTCATATTGTTGACAAAGTCATTTTTCATTTCAGAAAGTTTTTTCTGTCGGATGATGGTAAAAATCGTTGCCGAAAAACTCAGAATAATCACCAGAATGAGTAGTCCTGAAATGCCCAGCAAATCCCAAAGTTGTTGCATCAGAAAACGCTTTTCATTTGGAAAATACATCAACAGCTGATCCGACAACCTGGGCGAACCCAACGTGGGATACATTTCGAAGGCAAAACCTTCAGAAAGCAGTTGCTGCGGATAACGGCCGGTTTTCTGGATCAACATGGCATTGCGCGACGGGCTGTAAATGCCAAACTCGTAGGTCGTATTGATGCCATGCTTATATAACTCGCTGCTGATCATCGAGTCGAGTCGGATCGGTTGCAACTCAGGTTCCTGGTTATAGGCTTGCTTGAAACCAAAAATCATTTCCTGGATCATTTCCTGTGCGATGATGTTGCGCTGCAGAAAATTCTGGTATTCCTGCATCGTCATGGGCGTTTGCAGCTCCGACTTCATGCTTCGACTGATGGAATCGTAGGATGAAATGATGTTGGCACGTTTGTTCATAAGCTTGGCCTGACGTTCAAACTGTCGCTGCATTTCCTCTTTTTCGAGCGTGACTACTACATGATTAATGGCCTGATTTACATCACGAACGAAGGTGGCTTCCTTCACTTTTACGGCATCACCAATCCAATATACCTGAATGCCCATCAGCCCAATGAGGGCTATGGTCATCACAACAATAATTCCGGCGATTAACTGTTTATTCACAGAACAAAATTAGCGCATTCATCTGCATGAATTACAGGACATTAACAATTCTTAACAACTGTTATATTTCGTTAACAGGCCATGCTGCAATTTCGTTATATTTTTGCATCAGTTCTTTATGATCCCATGTAATTTTTGGTTTACCAAATTTATGTTCTATTCATTGTGCGTTAAAGAGTTTTCATAAATTTTGGTTTTTGGTTCAAGAGAGGCGGTTTGGTTTCCGCCTCTTTTTTTTGTGCCCGGGCAAAGCAACGATCATATGCCAGAACTGTTTAATTTTGCACTTTCGTTTTATAAACATTTAATCGCATTCACATGGTACAAATCAAGCTCGAACTGGATCAACTGTATGGCTTTATCAGCAAAGACCAGCTGATTGGATACGACAAGCAAATTGTTTCGGCTTACCGCAAAATCTACAATAAAACTGGTGCTGGAAACGACTTTTTAGGATGGGTTGATCTGCCTTCGGCAACGACAGATGCCTTTATTCAACAAATCAGTGATCATGCTGCCGAGCTGCGTAAAAAATCGGAAGTGTTTGTGGTGATTGGTATTGGGGGCTCATACCTGGGTGCCCGCGCTGTGATCGAATCGTTGCAACATCATTTTGCGCAGCTGCTTCCGCAGGATCATCCCACCATTCTATATGCAGGTCAAAACATCAGCGAAGACTACCTAACCGAGCTGCTGCAGGTGCTTGATAAAAAAGACTACAGTCTGGCTGTGATCAGCAAATCGGGCACAACCACCGAGCCTGCCATTGCATTTCGGATGCTGCGGGCACATATTGAAAAAAAATATGGTGTTGCCGAAGCCCGCAAACGCATTGTGGCCATCACCGACAAATCGCGAGGCGCGCTCAAACAACTGGCCGATAGCGAGGGCTACACGAGCTATGTGGTCCCAGATGATGTGGGTGGCCGCTACTCAGTTTTGACACCTGTTGGTTTGTTGCCCATAGCTGTGGCTGGCATCGATATTCTGGAGCTGGTAAAAGGCGCCCGCAAAATGGAGGCTATGAGCCGTGCCGTACAAAAAGTACACGGAAATCCCATTGCCATGTATGCTGCTGCCCGTCAGGCTTTGTATCATGGCGGTAGAACCATCGAAATCATGGTGAATTATGAGCCTCGTCTTTTCTATTTCACCGAGTGGTGGAAACAGCTTTACGGCGAAAGCGAAGGCAAGGAAAACAAAGGCATTTTCCCGGCTGGCGTTGGTTTCACAACCGATTTGCATTCGATGGGACAATACATTCAGGAAGGTTTACGCAATATCTTTGAAACAGTGATTTCGGTTGAAAAATCGAACCACGAACTGCGTATTCCATTGGCTGATTCTGACCTCGATCAATTGAACTATATCGCCGGCAAAAAGCTTTCGGAAGTGAACCTGATGGCCGAAATGGGCACGACCCTGGCTCACGTGGATGGTAACGTTCCCAATATCCGCCTGCGTGTTCCTGCGGTCACTGCCGATGTGATTGGCCAGCTGATCTATTTCTTCGAGATGGGTTGCGCTCTTAGCGGTTATATGCTGGGCGTAAATCCCTTCGACCAGCCCGGTGTAGAAGCTTACAAAAAAAACATGTTTGCCCTGTTGGGTAAAAAGGGTTTTGAAGACCAGACAGCCAAACTGCACGAGCGGCTGAAGGACAAACTTTAATGGCTGCTGTAAAGCACAAAATGACTACAAAGTTGCAGCGCATGCTGATGGAACTGGCCACAGCATGCCTGTTTGTTTTGTTTTTTGGCTGCCAAACAACGCCCAAAGCTAACATTGGCGAAATTGCCGGACTTTGGCAGACAGAAGGAAATATGCTTTACTATGAGCATTGGGCACCACGGAATGATTCGGTGCTCGAAGGGAGAGGTTTTAGTCTGAACGGTAGCGACACCTTATTCAGCGAAAAGCTCAAAATTGAAACTTCAAAAGGCGCCATGACCTATTTTGCACAGGTCTCAGATCAAAATAAAGGAGCCGCTATTCCCTTTCCTTTGGTGAAACAAACGAAAAACAGCTGGATTTTTGAGAATCCACAGCACGACTATCCAAACAGGATTATTTACACGCTGCTCAACGACAGCACCCTGGATGCCCGTATCGAGAATATCAGGGGTAAAAAAGCAAAGACTTTTCACTTTAAACGTATCCGATGACCAGCTTTGACCAACTTATCCTGCATCGCCAGAGTGTTCGCCGTTACACACAGAAAGCTGTTGAAAGCGAAAAGTTGCATCAATGCCTCGAAGCTGCACGACTGGCTCCGTCGGCCAGCAACAGCCAGCCCTGGCATTTTGTGGTGGTAAACGATCCCGAACTATTGAAAAAACTGGCTCCCCTCACCGCAGGACCGCTTGGCAGCTTTAACCAGTTTGTGGCACAGGTTCCAGTTGTGGTGGTGATGGTGCTCGAAAAGCCCAAATTGCTTACCGAGCTGGGCGGACGTTTGAAAAAACGCGAATTTACGCTGATTGATATCGGCATTGCTGCTGAGCACTTTTGTCTGCAGGCAGCCGAATTGGATCTTGGCACCTGCATGTTGGGCTGGTTCGACGAAAAAGGCGTGAAGAATTTGCTCGACATCCCCAAAAACAAGTCTGTAGGATTATTAATTACCTTGGGTTATGCACCGGAAGATTACCGCTTGCGACAAAAAACACGCAAAAGTTTCGCGCAGATCGTGAGTTTTAACAAATACACACCAGAAAAGTAGGGCTTCATGTTCAAATCACTGTACACAGGGCATTTGCTCGCACAATCGTTCAAAACCGAAAAAATCGCGATCTTTGCCGCTGCAAAAAGCAGTTGAATGGAAATAGCCGCATTGGTTTCAGGGGGCGTCGACAGCTCGGTAACCATCCCTTTGTTGAAAGAAAAAGGATACGATCCTGTTATTTTTTATATCCGCATTGGCATGGAGGATGAGCCATCCTTTGTTGATTGTCCGGCCGAAGAAGATATTGAAATCACCACCTATATCGCCAGGAAATATGGTTGCCGAATGGAGATTGTCGACCTGCAAAAGGAGTATTGGGAAAATGTAGTAGCTTACACCATCGATGCAGTAAAAAATGGCTTTACACCCAATCCGGATGTGATGTGCAACCGTATGATCAAATTTGGGAGTTTTGAAGACCGCTTCGGACACCAATTCGATAAGATCAGCACGGGCCACTATGCCAGGGTGCTTGAAAACGAAAACGGGTACTTTTTGGGCACAGCAGCTGACCCAATAAAAGACCAGACCTATTTCCTGGCCCGCATCACCTATGCGCAACTGAGCAAACTGATGTTTCCGGTGGGCGAGTTGCAAAAACCTGAAGTGCGCCGGATTGCTGAAGAAATGCGACTACCCAGCGCACACCGACCCGACAGTCAGGGCATTTGTTTTTTAGGAAAGATCAACTACAACGACTTTATCCGCCGCTATGCAGGCGAAAAACAAGGCGACATCATAGAGCTTGAGACCGGTAAAAAACTGGGCACACATCAGGGATTTTGGTTTCATACGATTGGACAGCGAAGGGGTTTGCGGCTGGGAGGTGGACCCTGGTTCGTCGTGCAAAAAGACATTGAACAAAATATTGTTTACGTTTCGAACGGGAATGATCCGATAAGCCAATACACAAGCACCATTAAACTGGCCGATATGCAATTGCTGCATCCGGATTTCAGTCTGGAGGAAGGTCAGGCTGTACGCTTTAAAATCAGACACCAGCCTGAGTTCAACCACGGAAAAATTCATCTGGTGGATGACAAAACAGTTTCTGTCGAAGCCGAAACACCAATCTCGGGCGTAGCTCCTGGCCAGTTTGGTGTGTTGTATCACCCTGAGCGTGACTATTGCCTGGGAAGCGGCATTATCGACTGATCGTATTTTTGACGAAACAGGAAAAGCCTGGCAACATTCAATCTTTCTCCTTGCAAGTTCGGTCATTATCAGTTAGATTTGTGCATTAAGTTGAGTGCTTATGTGCCGACAAATCATACTTGCCCTGTTTTTTCTCCTGGCCATGCAGGCTACTGCCCAGGAACCTGTTTACCGCAGGTTTACGGGGAAACACGGCCTGCCTTCTTCCGAAGTATATGATGTGCAGCAAGACAATCAGGGCTATTTGTGGTTTGCCACTGATCAGGGCCTGGCACGCTTCGATGGCTATCATTTTACGGTTTTTGACCAGGAAAGCGGATTGCCAGAAATGACCGTGTTCGACATAGTGAAAGATCCTGAAGGTCGCATTTGGGTCAATACTTTTCAGGGCCATTTTGCCTGGTTCGACGGACAAAAAATGCAGCCCTACGCTTACAATGACAAACTTGACAGCCTATACAACACATTTTCAGGAACATCAACCATTATCAAGACGTATTACATTGGCAAGGATGGCACCCTGAGTTTTAACCTGCTGAGCAAAGGCCGATATGAAGTAGATGCGCATGGGCGTTTACGTTATGTAAAACAAAAAGATCGCTTCCCGTTTTTTGAGTTGTTTTATATCGAAGAGGGCACCTTACAGCAGAATGTCGCCATCAGAGCCAATAACCTTCATTTTCTATTTGAAAAAGACACCCTTTCCTTTACTTTCAATTTGCCTGAATTCCCCGTAAAGCCTGCCCGGCAAAATATTACTGCACTGTGCCAAAACGATCGAATCATTGTTTCGGTCAACAATATGCTTTACGAAATCAGCATGCAAGGCAAGGTGTTAAAGACCAGAGAATTTTCAAACACCATCCTCAGCCTGAAGGTGGATCGCAAGAACCAGCTTTGGGTGGGTACTACGGGCGATGGTGTGTATGCCTTCGTCAACATGGATATTGACAGATTGGCGGATCATTTCTTGCTGAGTCATGCGGTTTCGTCAATTGGTTTCGACCACGAAAACGGCCTGTGGCTTACCTCACTTTCCAGAGGTATTTACCACATCCCATTGATCGATGCCAGAGCCTACACCAGCTATATGGGAAGGGATTTTTCGGCTATTGGAAAGATGGTTAATGTAGGCGATAGCGTACTTTATGTCTCTTTGACCAGCGGACGATTGGCCAGGATAGAAAAAAATAACACTATTACATTCCTGGATTTTCCTGAACTGGCTACCGATGAAATCAACAGTCTGTTGTTTGACACAATCCATAACAGATTGCTTGTTAGCACCATCAGTTCATTGTATGAACTTCATAAAGGAAAGCTGAAGAAGTTGGTTTATCAGGATCAAGGAACTTCAGGTTTCACCAAAAGCTATTTCTTTGGTATCAAAGAGATGGCGATCGATTCAAAGACTGGTAATTTGTGGTTGGCTGGCTTTTCGGGCTTATGGTGCCTGTCGCCCGAAAAACAGATCATTTTCACTTCTTCACGCATTTTGGGATTCAGTAAAAGAATCGAAAGCGTCGCAATAGACCATATGGGAAATGTTTGGATGGCGGGCCTTGAAGGTTTGTACGTTTATAATGGCACCAATATTCAACCGGTCGGCGATCGTTTTCCGCACTTGAAAAGTCGTATAACGTGTCTGAAATGTATCAACGATTCTATTTGGATTGGCACCAAAGGGTCGGGGCTTTTTTTGCTGGTTGGGGATTCGCTTAGCCGTTTTTCGGAAAAAGACGGTTTGGTGTCGAACTCTGTCTTATCCCTAAAGATGGGTCAATCTGAATTGTTTGTAGGCACAAACAAAGGTTTATCAATGCTTCCCAGAAACCTATCCGATACCACACGGCAGATTCATTCGATTGATGCTAAAAATGGCTTGTTTTCAAACGAAGTCAGGTCGATTGCTCTTTTCAATGAAAAAGTATACCTGGGCTCTCCCGAGGGCTTTCATGTGTATCAGACCAATGCCCTTGAACAACCACACAATGTAATACCTGTATACATTACAAACGTTTCTATCAATAACCTGCCTGCCGAATTATCCCAGAACATGGTAGTGCCCTACAGTAAGAATAACCTTCAGGTTGACTATTTCGCTGTATCGTTTCGCAACCAGGGCAAACAGTTCTATCGACACCGCCTAAACGGGCTCCAGAACGATTGGATCGTCAACCAAAAAACGAGTGCACAATACCCCTATCTTCCTGCAGGAGAGTATTTTTTCGAAGTGGAAGTGATGAACAGCGACGGTAGCTGGAATCAGGTAGGTGCCTCTTTTCACCTTGAAGTACTAAAACCATATTGGGAAAGTATTTGGTTCATTTTAATGATCATCTTGATGGGTTCACTCATCATTTCATTGCTGTTTTTGTGGAGAATACGTGTTGTAAAGCGTCACAACCAGCTGATACACGACATGAACTGGTTTCGGCAGGAAGCCCTGATCAACCAGATGAATCCTCATTTCCTTTTCAACGCACTGAATACAGTACAACGGTATATTCTTGAAAATGATAAACTTTCGTCGAGTCGTTATCTGTCAAAGTTTGCTATACTCATGCGCAAGGTCCTCGACAATTCGCAGGAAAAAGAAATCACAGTAAAGCAAGAAGTAGAAGCCCTTCAGCTTTATCTCGAATTGGAAGCAGCCAGGTTTAAAGACAAATTTGTCTTTTCAATCAATATTGATGAAACACTTGATGCCGATCAAGTTAAAATACCTGTATTTATTGTTCAGCCACTCGTTGAAAATGCCATCTGGCACGGGATGATGCACAGCAGTAAACCCGGCGAACTGACCGTTTCTTTTGAACGGTATGAGGCAGACGGACTAAAAATAACAGTAGCCGACAACGGCATCGGCCGAAAAGAGGCCGAACGACTCAAATCAGGTAGTAAAAAACGCTCGCTTGGCACCAATATCATCTCCAGACGCATCTCGTTGATCAACACCCAGGAAGGAACAAACATACGGCTGGTGTATGTTGATCTTACACAAGAAAATGGTGAGTCGGGAGGAACAAAAGTTTTCGTAATTTTCCCCAATCATTTGCAAAATCATTCAGCATGGAACCCTTAAAAGTCATTATTATTGACGATGAACCCGATGCCGTCATTTCTATCTAACTTATCATCAAAGAGTTTTGTCCAAGCCTGAAGGTTGTCGGTAAGGCAAATATTATCGATCACGCCTGGGATCAGATCAAAGAACTCAAACCAGATCTCATTTTTCTGGATGTCGACATGCCCAGGGGCAACGGTTTCGACCTGTTGGAACGTTTTCCGATTCGCAAATTCGATGTCATCTTCGTTACGGCTTACTCACGCTATCAAGATAAGGCTCGGGCCTATGAGGCCTTCGGATACATTCACAAACCCATCGACATCGATGAGTTTCAGCAGCTTGTTCAAAAACTCAAAGCCCATCGCGAAGCCAACCCGAATCTGCAGTATAAGCTGAAGATGTGATCAATCCAATAGTTCTTTGATAGAACAACGCCTTTTTTTGAAGCAAGTAATGAAAACGATGGGCGAAAGTCAGTTGTCATGCACTTTAACATTTTTTGCAGCACCCGCCCTTTCAATTATGCTTATATTCGTGTTTTAAAACACACTTTTTAATGGCAGCGAAAAACACTGTTTGCTGTCTATCCACATATCGTTAGCAGAGTAATCATGGCAAAAAAGAAAGCATCTACCGGCAAAAAAAGCACCTTCACCAGCACCATCCTCAGCATCTTTGGTGAAAACCCGTTTAAACCCTACAATTACAAACAGATCAGTAAGTTGCTGGGCATCAAAGACAAGGCTGGCAAAGACCTCGTCAATAAAATCCTGATTGAGCTTTTCGAAGATGGAAAGCTCTCCGAAGAGCGGCCTTTCCGTTATATCCTCAGCAAGGCCATGCTCAGTCAGTTTGCCGAAAAGAAACAGTTTGTGATGGGTCGGGTTGATATGAAACAGACCGGTAAAGCCTATGTTACGCCCGACGACGGCGGTGAAGACATCTACATCGCGGCCAACAACACGGCTCAGGCGCTGCACGACGACCAGGTGAAAGTTTACCTCTTCCCCAAACGCAAAAACCGCAAAACCGAAGGCCAGATTGTGGAGGTAATCAAACGCAACAAAACCGATTATGTGGGCGTGTTTACCATTACCAAAGACTTTGGTTTTCTGGTGCCCGACAGCAACAATATGCCTGTTGATATCTTCGTGCCAAAAGCGGCTTTCAACAAAGCCAAAAACGGTGATAAAGTGATTGTTAGAATCACCGACTGGCCTGAGCAATCGCGCAATCCTTTTGGCGAGGTCATCAAGGTGCTAGGCAAACCCGGCGACAACAATGTGGAGATGCAGTCAATCCTGGCCGAGCACAGCTTCCCGCTTGAGTTTCCGAAGGCTGTCGAAAAAGAAGCCGCTGCCATTCCCGAGAAGATCAGCGCCGAAGAGATTGCCAAACGACGCGATTACCGCAAAATTTTCACCATCACCATCGACCCCGTTGATGCCAAAGACTTCGACGATGCCCTTTCGTTGCGCAAGCTCGACAACGGCCATTGGGAAGTGGGTGTGCACATCGCCGATGTGTCGCATTATGTGCGGCCTGGCACGCCACTCGACCAGGAAGCCAACGAACGCGGAACCTCTGTGTATCTCGTCGATCGCGTGATTCCCATGCTGCCCGAAAAGCTGTCGAACAAAGTTTGTTCATTGCGACCAAACGAAGAAAAGCTCTGCTATGCAGCTATCTTTGAGTTAAGTGATGAGGCTGAAATACTGAACGAATGGATCGGCAAAACAGTCATCGAATCCGACCGCAGGTATGCTTACGAAGAAGTGCAGGCGATGATCGAAGGCGGTGAGGGCGATTATAAGGCGGAAATCATGGTACTGCAAGGCCTGGCTACAAAACTGCGCGAACAACGCATGAAAAATGGCTCCATCAACTTCCACACCGAAGAGGTAAAGTTCATCCTCGACGATAACGGCAAGCCTATCGACACCTATGTGAAGGTACAGCAGGAGAGCCACAAGCTGATCGAAGACTTTATGCTGCTGGCCAACCGCCGCGTGGCCGAAAAGATTGGTAAGGTGAGCGGAAAGCAACAAGCCAAAACTTTTGTTTATCGCGTGCACGACGAACCCAATCCCGAAAAGCTGAACACTTTCGTGCAAATGGTTTCGCGCCTGGGCTATTCGATGAACATCAGCTCAAGACAAAAACTAGTGAAATCTTACAATACCCTTTTCACAGCGGTGGAAGGAAAAGGCGAGAAAAACCTGATCGAAACAGTTGCCATCCGCACCATGGCCAAAGCCGAATACAGCACCGAAAACATCGGCCATTACGGCCTTGCTTTTCCTTATTACACACACTTTACCTCCCCTATCCGGCGTTATCCCGACCTGATGGTACACAGATTGCTCGAACGCTATCTGATCGAAGGAAAAGGCTCGGTAAGTGCCGAAGACTACGAGGCCACCTGCAAACATGCCAGCGATATGGAACGCCGTGCGGCTGAAATGGAGCGCGATTCGGTGAAATACAAACAAGCTGAATATCTGCAGGACAAGATCGGAAAGATCTTCGACGGGCATATTTCGGGCGTGAGTAAATGGGGTATTTTTGTTGAACTGAAGAAAAGCAAATGCGAAGGGCTTGTCCGCTACAACGAAATGCCTGGCGATTACTATTACCTCGATGAAGAAAATTACCGCGTAATTGGCCAGAATTTTGGCAAAACCTTTCGCCTGGGCGATGAGGTGAAAATCAAAGTAAAGAAAGTAGATTTGTTACAGAAAAAGCTTGACTTCGTGATTGTTGATACCGATCAGGCGCGCGGATTCAAACAGTAATCGTGTGCTGTCTCTTTACTACCAAAACAGAAAACGCCGCTTCTTGTAAAAAGAGCGGCGTTTTCTGTTTTGGTATCAAATAAAGTGTGGTTAGTGAATGAGGAGCTTTTTATGTTCGATGACGTTGCCACGGCTGACCTGAATCAGGTAGAGGCCTTTGGCGGTCGATTGCAGCTGAGTGCTGTTTTGTTGTGCCACAAACTGATCAACTACACGTCCGGTAGCATCCATGATGCGTACTTCGTCACCGGCATTCAGTCCGGCGATGGTGTAGATTCCCTGACTTGGGTTGGGATATACCCGCACTTCTGAAATGCCTGCTTCGGCAACATTCAGGATGGTGGTTTCCATGCTGGCCAACATCGACAAGCCATTGATGTGGTATTTTCCGTCGTGCTGAGGCATAGCACCGTCGTAAGTCACATTCATGTCGTAAATGTATTCCTGGTTATCGATATACACCTTCCAGTAGATGGGCTCGCCTACTTCAAAGCCTTCCTTTTCGGGTGTCATTGGGTCGTCGCCATAGGCCGTTATCATGAGTTGCCCGTTTTGATAGGCTACAGCGCCGGCGCAATAGGCTGTTGAACCAATGTGATAAAATACACCGATCACGTCACCAGACGACATCTCCATGCCACTTCGCATGGCTGCTTCTACCGGAATATAGATGTTATGCACAAAAGCTGTTTGGATGTAATCCCAGCCTTCGGGCATATTCACAGTGGTGTCGTTGTTGATGAATACCGAAGTCGGCAGACTTTCGCCCAGATCGAAGACGGATGTCACTTCGTACAAATAGCCACCAGGTGCAGTTAACACATCTGTCCAGTTTGTTTCGTTTACAGGTGAACTGTTCAGGGCCTGGCCATTGCGGTAGATGTTATAACCCAGAAGGACGTTATTTACACTGCGGTTTTCGCTTTGAGTAAATGCAAAGGGCGCCTTTTGCAGGTTTTCTGCAGTGAGTGTAGAGGGCATGAAGTTGCCTGTTGTAACTGGAGTGAGGGCACGCATACTCGAATCAGCACTATCGCCAACCCATCCACGAATGTTCCAGTTATAAGGCAGGCCATAATCTGATAAAGTCATCCATTCTTCACCTTCCAGGCGAACCAGGTCGCCCTTACCCATTACTGCGGGACCAAAATCGACACCGGCAGCAAAATCAACATCATCCTGACTGAGTTCATAACCAATCCAGAGATATCCTGTAGGATCAACCGGAACAGGAGTTACAAGTTCCACATCGTTCCAGCCCATCACAGCAACAGATTCAACGGGCTGTTCGAGGAGCAGAGTCTCAGCATTTTCGCCTGAATAAACCTTCAGTGTAAAATTGGACAGATCAGACCAGGTATAGAAACCAATATGTGTCAACGATTCGTTGGGGTAGTATCCTAGAATATCCGGACCGAATTTAGCGGCAGCTTCAAAAGTTCCCGGCCCTGCATAGCCAATAGCCGTTTGTATGCCTCCATTGCCATATTGTAGCAAACCGGGCGTGATGCCGGGCGGATACCAGCTCAGCGAAACAGTATCATTCGAGAGCGTTCCGGTTAAGGAAGATGGCATGGGCAGTATCACATAGGCAGAAACCGGGATTTCAAACAGATACTGATCCGACTCAAGATAGGCTTCAACAATTACATCAGCGTTGTATGGCCCAATTTCGCTCGCGCTGAAACTCACCATTACATCGGTAGTATCGCCTGGAAGCAGATGGAAATTGGTTGCATAGGCCTGGAAATGATAATCATAAGAGTAGGTATAGATAAATGCCGGTACAGGCGTATTGTTCACAACCTGGAAACTACGGATGATTTGCTCGTTCAGATCAACCATGCCAAAATCAATTGAATCAACCGAGAATACCAATGCGGCATCGCCTGTTACCTGAATGGTGAGTGGTAAAACCGTTGTTGGATCGTTGAGGTTGTTGGTTTCGAATACAAGCTGAAGCTGACGCAAACTTGGATACATCAGCTGCGCATCAAAGGTTAACACATAGTTTTGCGATTCGCCGGGAGCCAGACTACCGCTGTTGGCTGAAAAACTGACGCCATAGGGTAGCTCGCCCACCGACCATTCCAATTCGATCATCCCCTGGTTGCTGATACTAACCGGGAAAGTACCAATGGTTCCTGACTCGACAGAATCGTTGATCGCTGCCGGATTCAACACCATGATGGGCGCACCAATCTGCACCACCTTGCTGATGGCATTGCTCTCGCCCTGATCGTACACGGCAGTCAAACCGTATTCATATGTGCCAAGTTCAAGGTTGGCATCAAAGTATTCGTTTTCAGTTAATAATGAGCCGATTACCGAACCATTGCGATACAAATTGTATCCCTGGAAATCAAGAGAACTTACTGAACGCCCGTTGTTTTCAGGAATGGTAAAGGTATATTTATGCAGGCTGAGCGACTCGTTTTTGGCCGTGTTTCTTAACTCAGGCAAAGCAGCAATATTGATTGGTGACGCTGTGCCAGATTGAGCCACAAAAGCTTTAATCATCCAATTGTTGAAGAAGCCATAGTCATTCAAGGGCTCCCAGTTTCCGTAGAGGTTTATCATATCGCTGTAGCCGGGAACATTGGGTCCTTCGTCATATGCTGCAGGAAACTCATAATAGGCCTGGTTGATGGTGAAGCCCGCAAAAATACTGGTTGCGCCGTCAATCGCGACTGGATTGTCGAGTGTGACAACATTCCATTGGTAGGGATTGTATTCAGTGACAGGCTGTGAATATATCTCGGTTGAGAGGTCGTTGCCACTCCACAGTTTGAGGGTGTAAGTGGTTTCTTCGGAAGTCGGGAAGAACGCTACATAAGTGATGGCTTGACCTTCGTATGCTGAAAGCACGGCAGCCGGCCAACCTGCTGCTATGTCAAAGGTAGTTGAATCGACCAGACCGACCGAATTTGAATAGTTATCGCTGCTGTATGTGAGCCAGGTACCTTCGTCGCCATTCACACCGGCCCAGGCAAGCGACACGTTGGTCGAATCGACAATCTGAGTAGTCAGGTTAAAAGGTGAGGGAACAATACCGGACCCCGACAAGGTCAAAGTATATTCTTGCACTTCGGGATCGTTGGTGTTGAATTCGAGTGTCCCATTGAAATCACCAACAGCATCAGGTGTAAAAATAATCGGAATATATCCAGCTTCGTATTGTGGAATCACCAATGAATCGACGGCTGCTGCAAAATACGGGCTTGAAGAGACGAAATTGGTGAGCACCAGGGTGTCGTATCCTGAATTGTGCACGCCAACCTGCCGGACAGCAGGCTGTTCGATAATGACATCGCCAAACGCAATATTGTCCGAAATGATGAAGAAGCCTGGTTGAGCCAAGACAGTGAATTGCATGTCGTAGTTATAAGTCGGGAAAGCTACATCATTGGTGTTGAATACCAGTGAACTGACATAGGTTCCGGGAACGTAGGAGTAAGTGTAGAAATACACATTCATCACCAATGAAGTGCCAGGTTGAACCGTTCCATCATATACATCCAAACCAACATAATAATTGCTGGGTTCAACAGTGAAAATCAATGGCACAGTGCCGTTGTTTTGTAATTCAATCGAACGTGTGACCATCGTTCCCATGGGGAAGGTGTCAACAAAAACTTCGGGCAGGACAATGAAATCGGGTGAACCAACCTGAGCCATTGTTTGTGCGGGAGCACTTTCATCAGTGCCATAAACGGCGGTCACGCCATAAGTATATATTCCATTTTCCAGGTTTAAATCACTATAGTTTAATGTTGTGCTTGAACCAATCAGGCTGCTGTTACGGTAAATATTGTAACTGTCCGGAACAGCATTTGCTGATCTATTAGAGCGCTCAGGCGCTGCAATTTGTTCAGTTGGCACCGTGCTGATTTCGCCTCCCCCCTGCTTGGAAAATACCGCCGGGCTAGTTGGTTGCCCAATGGCGATGCGGTTGCCGTCTGCAGCTAAGGCATAAGCCCGCAGGCTGAAATTCTGGTCGAAACCGTAGTCATAAATACTTTCCCAGTAACCCTGGTAGTTGATCATATCGCCAAAACCCGGAACAGCAGGACCAGTGTCGATACCTGCAGGAAAAACCAGTTGCCCGTTTTGAAAAACTTCAATGCCTATCCAAAGGTCTGTTGATCCGTCAATTAACGGAGGGTTATTGAGAGTTATCAAATTCCAGGCACCTTCAACGGCATTTGAAATGGGTTGTTCATAAACCACCTGATCTCCATTTGTTCCTTTAAAAATCTTCACACTGAGGTCAGCACCGGCCTCATTAACAAAAAACTCCACCTGAAAGATTGGAATTCCATCGTATGATGAAATGTCTGCTGCTGAAAATCTGGCAGCCACAACATAAGGTTCAGAACCATTATAGCCGAGTGAAGTGGTATTAATACCTGTTGTCCACGAAAGTGGAATAATTTCACCATCTAAAGGTTCGGACCATTCGAGTTGGACATCATTATCCGAAACGGTTGCTTGCAGCGAAAACGGCGGATTTTGCGCGTAAATCGTCATGCTGATCAGCAGCGTGAGGATTGTGAGTAGTCTATTTTTCATGAGTTGATCGTTATTAGTTGTTTAAGATATTGCTATAGACAGCTATTATGGTTATTTACCCTATGTTTTGTCAAAAAAAATGATTTTTAGATTATTATGGGCTATTTGATAAATATGTTGTTTAACAATTTAATTCAAAAGATAAACAATAAGTGATATGTTTTGTTCAAAAGTAAAAAAATGGGGAAAATAAAACGATGTCAATAACAGCTTCTCAGAACCATCCTCTGATGGGTTGAAAGCTGATGCTTCCTCCTATCCAGCCTACTTTTACTTTGTCATACAGGCTGAAAGGCAGATAGCCCTGATAGCCATCGAGCAGGATGGTAAAAGGCGCATGCCCGGGTTTGCCCAGTATGATACCGAAAGCCAGTCGTGTACCTGGATAAAAGCCTGTTTCCTGCTCAAACTGAGCGTGCCCGCCTACAAACCATTGTAACCAGTCGTGGCCGTTGATGGATTTCTTCCACTCGAAACCCATTTCGCCCAGCAATGGAAGCCTTTCGTAGGCTGAATGCGGAATCACTCCGGCTGAGGCATATAGTTTCCAGTGGGGCGTAAGCCTGACTACACTCAGATCGAGCACTTCATAAATGCGGAGGTTGTCCACGTAGTCGTTCACCAAAAAGCGGTAGATAAAGTCGTCGCCCAGGTGATCCGAAATATGGTAGAGCCTGAGCCTGTAGCGCCACTTTTCATTGTTTTGCCATTGGTAATGCACGCCAACTTTAAACTCATTAGAAAAGAGGTTGACCTGAAAGCGGCCAAGTGGATTTTCAAACAGAAACTGGGTCATCACAAACAGTTCGAAACCCAGTTCTTGCTGTCGATTGTCTTTGGTCCAGCGGATGATGTTGCGGCTAAATCCGACCGAAAAATTGGCAAACATGCGGTCTTGCCACTTTTTATTGCTGTGCAGGGCATAAAGCGAACCTGCCACATGCGGCTCGCGGTAGTCGAGCGTCAGAGCAGGAAAAACACTGCCAGCCGGAAGCCATACATGCTGCTGTGCGCAGAGCGTCGAAAAGAAAAGGATAAAAAAAAGTAAGCTAACAGATTTCTTCATGCAACACCGTATAGCAAAACACGAAGATAAAACTTCTGGTGTTTTTATCAGAAGCTTGTCGCTGACAAATCTTTCTACGCTGGCAGCCGTTTATTATTCGTTTTGAAAGGCCTTATCGATTTCCTCTGGCAAAAATGGCCGGCCTTGTTTGTTGATGGCCGTTCCGATCACTTTGGCCGAAATAATTGGTTTGTTGTCGCTGATGCGCACAATCTGCTGGTTAAAACCAAAACGCAGGGGCGAAATGCGCTCAGGGGTGCAGGTCACATTAAAGATGTCGCCACTTCTGAGCGGAAAGTGGTAATCGATTTCGATGCGCTTCACCACCAATAAGATACCTTCATCATTGAGTCGGGCAAAATCGAGCTTGATCTCGTGTAAAAATTCATGACGTGCATGTTCGAGATAGTGCTGGTAGTTGGCGTTGTTTACAACGCCCTGCATGTCGCATTCGTAATCGCGTACTTTGAGTTCGAGGCTAAAGGCTTGTTTCATTCTTCTGAAGGTATATGAGGTATTGAAGTCTATTTGATGTTTATCTTTGTCAAAGATACCATTTGGTGACGAAATGCACCCAATAAAATGTCAACAGGCTATGAAAGAGGCCGGTGAAGCGCGTGAACAGGCAAAATCGGAATTACTTGTGTTGTTAAACAAACACCCTTCGAAAGCCCACATGAAAATGATTTGCGGCCTTTTGATGAAGGACGAACGATTGTTACCACTTATTTTTGAGATTATCAACCAGGGTGATGCCCAAAGCGCAATGCGGGCTGCATGGCTGCTGAGTAATTTATACGATCTGGAATCTGAGGCGCTACTCCCCTATCAACAGCAAATGATACAAGCTGTTTTGGCAACTGAATCTGACAGTGTGCGACGCAGCTTATTGCGGATTATCGAAAGTGGAAAATTGTCGGACGAGGACGACGATGAGCAGCTGGGCAAACTGTTTGACGCTTGTCTGCGCTGGATGGTCAGCGAATCGCATGCCATTGCTGTTCGCTGCAACGCCATGCAGGTCTTGTATCGCATCTGTCTCATCGAACCTGAATTGGCACCCGAAGTGATTTTGAATATTGAAACCTTGCTGGCACATGGATCGGCCGGATTTAAATCGCGGGGAAGCAAAATTATGGCTGCTTTGCGAAAATCAGATCAGGCCAACAGGCGAAAAGAACAGGCAGGAGAGTGTTCCCCAAAACAGAATCACCAAAAGTGAAACTAAAAACACCCAAAACGATCGTCTGTAGAGCTTTCTGATCACGAATGCGCCAACCGGAACCGACAAAAATGGTGCTGTAAGGATCAGTGGCCAGGGACCGACCTTGTTACGGTAGCTGATAATCCGGCGGATGCGCCTGATTTTTTTCCCGGCCTTACGGGAATTTACAGGCTTGTTGTTTTTGATGCCGATGCTTCTGCGGTATTGAATCAGGTCGCTCAGAAAATAGAACACCACAAAACCGATCAGTCCGCCTGTGTTGACGGCAATAATCGTTTCCGTCAGGCTCATACCGGCCAGAAAAGCAACAGGAGCTGTCATCAACAACCTTATACTGGCCAGGAAAGCGATGGTCAGGAAGCGAATTACACCCATCAGCCCTCCTGTTTACTGAGGTGATCAATCAGGTTTACCGATGCACCTTCTAACAGGTCAATCACCTGATTGAAGCCATCTGCGCCTCCGTAATAGGGATCAGGTACATGGTCAAAGGACTGGTCTTTAAAAAATTCTCGCATTCTGAAAATTTTTTCTACTTCCTGCTGGGTGCGGGCCTGTTCGCGCAGGTGGAAGTAATTTTGGTCGTCCATGGCGATAATCATATCAAATTCTTCAAAATCGGAAGGAATAAACGGACGCGAGATCGAAGTGATGTTGTAACCCCTTTCTCTGGCAGTCAGACGCATACGTCTGTCGGCTCTTTCGCCGGCATGCCAAGCCGAAGTGCCTGCTGAATCCACTTCAAGATTCAATCCTTTTTCATCAGCCATTTTGGCCACAATAGCCTCAGCAGCAGGAGAGCGGCAGATATTTCCGAGACAGACGAAAAGCAGGCGGTTTTTCATAATGGGTGGTGTTATGGTTACAAAAATAAGAAGAAGAAAGGAGTTGACACAAAAATGAAAGCAGCGATTTGTTTCAGATGATGCGAAATTGCTAATTTTGCAACCACAAATGGCCTTCTTAGCTCTCCAGATAGTTATCGGGAGTTAGAGCAGCTCAATGTAATGAGGGTTTGACATATTGCGCCTTCTTAGCTCTCCCGATAGTTATCGGGAGGAAGAGCAGCTCAATGTAATGAGGGTTTGACATATTGCGCCTTCTTAGCTCAGTTGGTAGAGCAGCTCACTCGTAATGAGCAGGTCGCGGGTTCGAGTCCCGTGGAAGGCTCCAAGAATCGCTGGTGAAAACCGGCGATTTTTTTGTTTGTAGAAATTGATTTGACTATACGAAATGCCATAAACAAAAAAAGAGCTTTCATAAAAAGCTCTTTTTCATTATACTGCAACATTAGGTTGCGATCCTTTTTCCCATTGTGAGGTCTCGAGCGGATTCGAACCGCTGTACACGGTTTTGCAGACCGCTGCCTAGCCACTCGGCCACGAGACCGTTTTTACAGGGGTGCAAAGATAGATTATTCCGTTGGATTGGCCAAGTTTTTTACCTTGCTTTTTTCGTTGAGCTCGTTCAAACAGGCCGGACACAGACAACGGTCGTATGTATCGTTGATTTCTTCGAGCAGACTGGTGCTGGTATCGACTTCGTAGCACCAGCATTTGCCAGATTTGCCACAATCGAAGCTGGCACCGCAGCGCGGGCATATTTCGGGTGCAATCAATCGCATCATCCTTCGAGGGTTAAGCTGACAAAATCCATTTTTCCACCCAGGGGTGGATTCATTTTACGTATTTTGAGCTTGGCATGTTCTACAGTTGGGAAAGCATCGCGTACAGCATTGATAATGCGTCGGCCAACATGTTCGAGCAGCTTCGAATTCACCATCATCTGGGCTTTTACAAGCTGATAAACAGACATGTAGTTGACAGTTTCTTCAAGGCGGTCGCTTTGCTCGGCAGTAGTTGTGTCTACTTCCAGAAACAGATCGACAACAAACCAGGTGCCGATCAGCTGCTCTTCGGCAAAGCAGCCGTGGTAGGCAAAAAACTCCATCCCTTCAATTGAAATTACAGCCATGCGCAGTGTTTTATTAGTTATTATCCAAGAATCTTGATCCCGTTTTCGATACGCTTTAGTGTTTCTTCTTTGCCGATAATGGCCATGATATCGCCCAGATGGGGTCCCTTTGCAGCACCTACGAGCAACAAACGAAGCGCATTCATCACGGCACCCATCGAGAGCTCATTGGCAGTGATGTGGTTTTTTATGGCTTCGTCAATGGCAGCACTTTCAAAGGGATCGACAGCCTGAATAACCTGGGCCAGATCGGTAAGCTGAGCCCCGCTGTTTTCCTTCCACCGTTTTTTCACTACCTGTTCATCGTAACTTGAAGGCGCAACGAAAAAGAAATAACTTTCTTCCCAAAGTTCTTTTACAAACTGCACGCGCTCTTTCACCAGACCCACCACTTTTTCGACCTGAGAAGGATTAACTTCAACACCTTTTTCTTGAAGAAACGGCATAAATTGTTCAGCCAGAACGACATCACTTTTCTGAACGAGGTATTGATGGTTAAACCACTTGGTTTTTTCGGGATCGAATTTAGCGCCCGATTTGCCAACTCGTTCCAGCGAAAAGGCTGCAATCAGTTCGTCAATGGTGAATATTTCCTGATCGGTGCCCGGATTCCAGCCAAGCAAGGCGAGCATATTGATGAAGGCGTCAGCAAAATAGCCACTCTCGCGGTAGCCGGATGATTTTTCACCACTTTTCGGGTCAACCCATTCCATCGGGAAAACCGGGAAACCAAGGCGGTCGCCGTCGCGTTTGCTCAGCTTACCGTTGCCATCGGGTTTGAGCAGCAAAGGTAAATGCGCAAATTCTGGTTTTTCCCAGCTGAAAGCCTCATACAGCAAAACATGCAATGGAAGCGAGGGAAGCCATTCTTCTCCACGGATCACATGCGTGATTTCCATTAGGTGATCGTCAACAATGTTAGCCAGGTGGTATGTAGGCATACCATCCGATTTGAACAGTACTTTATCGTCAAGAGTCTCGGTACGCACACTGATTTGCCCTCGGATGAGGTCGTTCATCACTACTTCGCTGGCTTCCGGTATCAAGAAACGAACTACATAAGGTTCGTTGTCTTTCAGGCGATCTATCACTTCCTGTTTGCTCATATTGAGACTGTTGCGAAGCGATTTGCGCGTTTCGGCATTGTAGATAAAAGTCTTTTTCTCTTGTTCAGCTGCTTTACGCAGTGCATCGAGTTCTTCGGCCGTATCGAATGCCAGGTAAGCGTTTCCTGAGGCCACCAACTCGTCACTGTATTGCTCATACAGACTTTTGCGGTCGCTCTGGCGATAAGGACCAAAAGGGCCATCATTCACCACGCTCTCGTCGAACTGAATGCCACACCAGGCCAGCGAATCGATGATGTACTGCTCGGCACCTGGAACAAAACGTGTTTGGTCAGTATCTTCGATGCGGAGAATCATTTTTCCGCCATGCTGTTTGGCAAACAGGTAATTATACAAAGCAGTTCTAACACCACCAATGTGGAGCGGTCCGGTCGGACTGGGCGCGAAACGTACGCGAACGGGTTTGTTTGTCATAAAGGTCTGAATTTGGCCGCAAAGGTATTAAAAGTTGGTGGGACGGGACTTCAGAAATTGGATTTCCCCAAGACCAAAACATGATTGCAGCGCTTTTTGCCTGGCTTCTGACAGTCACGACCCACCGGTCTCAGTTTGATGAAAGGAAAATTACGACCAATTCATGTACTGAACATCCAATGATTCTCCTGTTAAGATAGAATTGTTACTTAAGCTGACACCTGTGCAACCAAACACCCTTAGTTTTATCGAGATTTATTGTCTTTCGGGCTGTTTTATCAAAGGGAAAGAGAACTGCTGCGAAGGGCTTTTAATCAACATCTGGTAAAGTCCACCGGGCAGTGACTGCAGATCGATACGCAACGAATGGCTTTGAACGGTTTGGATGCGCTCGAAATACAAGCGACCATAAACATCGTAGGCATAGATTGTTACTTGCTGATCGTTCATTCGATCCAGGTCCGAAACCATAACAAAACGACTGGTTGGATTTGGATAAACCCTGAATGTTTGATATACAGTAGGTTGAGCAGGGACGCTGATGGTGATTTTGTTATCCGGAGCCATCTGAAGCGAAACATCGTTAACGATTGGAACATCGGGGCTCAGGCGGATGATTTGCGAAAATGAGGATGTGTATCCTGCCAGTTCTGCTTCGAGCAGGTAATTACCATATGGGAGCTGGCCAAAACTGAATTTCCCTTCTGCATCGGTGAGTGCGAAACGATAAACCCGGTCTCTACTTTGGCTAAACAACAAAATAGTGGCATTCGAAAGGCCTGTTGAACAATAGTTTATAGCAGAGTCATCCCCAAACCAGGGTTGACAATATACATCAAAATCCTGAGCGCCGAAAGCTGGTGAGCCGAAAAACCCAGTAATGGATCCAATCCCTTCGGGTAGCGATGTTTCACAGTTAGCAAGTTGGATATCAAGATCATAAATATCGCCAAGCAGCCGATGCTCATATGCTTGTTGCCAGCGCTCTGATTTGACGTGATATGTTGGCAGCAGTTGCTGTCCGGCAAAAGTATCCGGGATGGCATAAAAAACATAGGTGGCCGCAAAAAGCTTGTCGAAACGAAAAGAGCCATCTGTTTCAGTTGTAGATAAAGTACTGGCAGGGATGCGTTCATCCTGGTTGATACGAAGCGCCAGAACAGGAACGTTGGCCTGACGCATACCATGAGCCGAAACAAATCCCTGCACGCTGAAGGCTGGTCTGATGAGCAGCTGAAGGGTATCAGAAGTTGTGCCACAACTTGTTGTAAGCGCATGCAACACCAAAGTAACCAACTCGTTTTGAATGTCTGCTTCTCCGGGGAAATAGGTAGCTTTGAGTTTGTGAACATCATCGAAGCTGCCATCACCCAGGCTTTCCCAAAGCAGGTCTTCACTTTGCAGCAACAGAGCTTCACTGGCAGTGAAAAGCGAATCGGGCGAAATCAGCACATCGTTGCCGGCAAACACAAAAGGAGGTTTTTTAATGCGGAGCAACATGTCATCAACACGTCGTTGGTTGTTTTTCCAAAGCTCCAACGTCAGCACAACAGATTCCTGATCAATATCTGAATTACCCGGAGAATAAACTGGTCTCAATTGGTTTACGTTGCTAAACTGTCCGTCGCCACTGCTTTTCCAAACGATGGAATCGTATTGGATGGGCACCGTGCTTTCGGCCAGCAGAAATTCAGTTTCTGTCGAACAAATTGTACTGTCTTTTCCGGCATAAGGATAGGCTGTTGCAAAGGAAAACGGACTTTGGTGTCCCAAAACCTGAGCCTGTATGCTATTGCCTTCCTGATCGAGGGAGGTGATGGCCACCTGACTGTTGAGCAGATTGCCCTGCAAAGTAAAAGTTGTGTCACTGACCAGGTTTGTCGAGTCAGAAAAACGATAGTCGTTAAAAGTTCCGTAGTAGAGGCGATAGCCCAGCAAATCTGATTCCGGACTTTTGCTCCAGCTCAATAGGGTTTGGCCGTTCACCAACTGGCTTTTGAGAATGATGGGAGGTGCCATGGGGGCATCAGTATTGGCCTCTGACAAGACAGGCAGGTACGAAACCAGTCCAATGGATGGATTGTCGTTTTGGTCAAAAATGAGTTTATTCAAATAGGCAGTGTCATTGGTATTCCAGAAATTTTCTGGTATCGACAGTCCATTTGCGCCCTGATTTACAAAAGCTGCTTCCTCAGGCAGGTTGCCAAAGACATTATTTCGCCCGAAAACAAAATCTTCAGTTTCACTCAGTTGCACAATCTGGCTGGTGTTGAGGGTCAGGGTGTTGTTGAGGACGGTAATGAGCTGGCTTCCATTGCGAATTTTGATGGCGTTTCGGTTAGCTGTCAGGCTATTATACAAAAAGTGACATTTAGTTGCTTCGGTAAATGCAACTGCTGTTGTGTTTTGCCAAAGGATGTTGTTCTGCACAATGGTCGAATCCATTGAAACATAGATTCCGTAGCCATCATTGGCGGTGCCGTTGTTGATAATGAAATTGTTTTGAACCGTGGCATGGCCTGATCCGCCGTTGCTGTTGTTGAAAAGCCAAACGCCATGAATACCACGCTGGATCAGGTTTCCGTCGATCATGTTTTCGGGGCAAGAGCCATGATTGTTGTTGTGGATAATGATGTTGGTGGTGGTATTTTCGATTTTATTGGCTAGAATCTGATTGTTGGCTGATACATTGCCCGGGTCGGAGGCGTAAATTTCGATGCCTTGAAAGTTATGCAGGATAATGTTGTTTCGGATGATACATTCTGAGCTGTTTGTCAGGCTAATCCCCAAATTTCTGTTCTCAATGATTTGGTTGTTTTGTATCAACAGGTGATCGCTGGCGATAGCCTTGATGCCTACTAATGCATCAGAAAGGTGTGTGTATTCAATTTTCACGTTTCCTTCGCCTTCAATTGAGCTGATGGTGATGCCCGACCAGTTCCAGCTTTCGTTTTCGGCCCGGTTGGCAACAAGGCGAACCGAATCTGTTGCAGTTCCTGTGATGTGCAGCTGTCCGTTTTCAATGGTAATACCTCTCCCCTGGTTGATTTTCACCGTTGTGCCGGCCTGGATGTGTAATCGAACACCAGAAATGACACGGATATTTTCGACCACAATATAGGTGAAGTCAGGCGTCCAGACCGCATCCTGCGTGATCAGTCCACCCACCTCAACCGGCTCCTGGGCTTTAGATGGCATTTGTAGTAAAACCACAAAAACCAGGGTCAGGAACCACATACTTATCGGATGATATGTAAAGACTTTTTGGTACATCGGTCTATAAATAATACAGGATTCCAATCCGCAATCCACCACCGTGCAATCTCCGATCTACGGGATAGCTCGGGATATCCTGGACGGTGAAACGTTTGTAAAATACTTCGGCATACAGATCCACCCAATTCGACAATTCATATTTCATGCCTATACCGGCCTGATAGGCAGCCAACCAAGAGCTGTAGTCTGCAGCATTCAACTCAATCGCGGGATATCCGGCTGCGTTTTCGATCGAACTCCCTTTGACCAGCAAAGGCGTAGCCAGGTGCATTTCTGCATCCACATAAAAACTATAATTATTCGAACGGATGAAGGTAAACTGCATGCCAAGCTGCAATTCGAGGAATACGATTCGGTTTTGACGATCATAAACGGTTTCACGCTGTTCGAGAGGCACATAAGAGGAATCAGCAACATAGGTCCAGGTGGTGTCTGAACCAATAACGGTGTAAAACACATCAATGGTATCAATGTTGTAAAAACCGCCGGTACGGACAAGCTCATCATAGGAAAAAGAACGTGAAAAACTGCTGATACCAACACCGGCCCGTAAACCAAGGTTGTTCATGTTCAGTTGTGCCGCCACACCAAAACCAAAATTTTTCATCGATAAACTTTCCGACCTCGTGGCTTTTTCCAAGCCAGGATTCCCCGTAATTTCACTTAATATCTGATAGCCGGAAGTCATTTGAGAGGCAGAAAGCAGCAGCGACCAGGTGTTTTGTCGTTCAGCTTCTGATTGAAAAACATTTCGCGAAAGTGAAACAGTTTTCCTGGCTCTGGTTTTATTGGTCGCAGCAGGCTCCATGAACACCGTATCATGCACGAGTCGCGTCTCTATTTTAACCACCGTATCACGCACTACAATGGTGTCGTAGCGGGTAACCGGCACTGTAACAATTTGGATGATCGTATCGGGAGTCGTATTTATTTGAGCTGTTTTGTTTAGAATCGGCTTTTTCTTTGGCATGTGCATGCCAGTGCTGCTTTGTGTCGACTTCAGAATAACCACATGGTTACCAACCTGTTCGAAAGTGAAGTGTGCCGCCTGCAGGATATTGGCAAGAATCGTCTTTACCGAATCTCTTGTTTGCGGATAACTCACCGGAATTTGTAAAGCGGAATCGGAGGCATTATAGGTGATATTGACGCTGCCATTGGCCGCAAGACGATCGAGCACACTGCTGAGTTTCTCATTTTCAGCACCAAAGTTGATGACAGCTGGCGACGTATTCTGTGCCAACAGCCTGAAACTGATTAAGATAAAAACAAATGTCAAACGTAAGAAATGCTTCATACGATCGGTGGTTGCAGTAATTGGTCAACATTTCAGCGAGCCTGACCAGCAAATAAAGTGCTTTTAACTGTCAGGTACCTATCTGATAATGTATTTGTTGTCTTTTTGTTCAATATCAAGCGAAAAAAGCATGCTGATGGTTGTGAAAATATCAGCCGGTTTTTCGTTTTCGAAATAGGCTTTCAGTTTCAGTGACGAAAGATCATGATCGGTCTCTATTTTTACTTGATAAGTGTTTTCAAGGGCTTCAAATACTTGAGGGAGTGGAGTGTTGTCAAATTCGAGTATACCTGTTTTCCAGGCCAGGAAATTGTAGTCTGGAATATGTTCCCTTGAAATGGTCAAGGTGTTTTGGTCGAAAACTGCACGTTCGCCCTGCGACAAAATCACTTGCTGCCTGGGTTCGTGTTGGGTGCTGTAAACCAATACTTTTCCGCTGATTACTGAAACGATAATGTTTTGATGATCGGCAGATTGCGCAATATTGAAAGAGGTACCCAGAACTTTGACGGCGATTGATCCTAAATCGACGACAAAAGGCCTCTCAACCTCATGCACTACATCAAAAAAACCTTCACCGTGCAACTCGACAATTCTTTTGTTGGCCAGGAATTGTTCAGGGTAGGAAAGAAATGCACCAGCATTGAGTGTAACCTGTGACTCATCGGGGAGTAACAAGGGACTGTTCATTTTTGTTTCTGCAAACTGCTCGATCATCGGGGCTGGCTGACTGCTAAAAAACACAGAAAAAATGCCATATGAAATCAACAACATGGACGCTAAGCCAGCTATAGCATACAAAACACGACGCCGGGGTCTTACTGGATTTACGGGCCTTTCTATCTGAGCTTCCTCAACATCAATGCGCTGATTAATAACATCCCATGCACTTTTTTTGTCAACTTTCAACCTGGATTCAGCCTTGGGTGCAACCGACCAGACAGCCTGATAATGGGCAAACATCTCAGCATTCTTATCGTCATGTGCCAACCAACGATCAAATTCCAGATGATCTTCTGGACTCGCTTCGTTAGCCAGAACCCTGGTAATTAGTAAGATATATTTTTCGTCTGGTTTTTCCACGTATGTTTGGATACTTTTTTACGATATTTAGACAGCCTGGCTGCCCAATACCCTTAGTTTTATACTGTTGATTGTGTTAAAAAATACCATGCAGTAGCGAAATTGTTGCCATCAAAACGGGCAGGTAATCTTTTAAAGCGATGCGCAGCTGCTCGAGCGCTTTGGACAAGTGAGCTTCAACCGTCTTGATTGAAATATCCAACTGTTCGGCAATTTCTGCATATTTCAGGCCTTCGTGCCTGCTCAATTCGTAAACAGCCCGTCTTTTCGGAGGCATACTATCCACCGTTTCAAATACGATTTGCTGAATTTCGTTTTCCTGAATCACTGAAATCTGGTCATTGTGAGGAGAATGAGTGGCCAGCGTTTCGGCCTGATGGATGCGCCTCACCTTGTGGTGCTCGGTATAGTTGATGATTTTGTTAAGTGCCATCCGGTACAAGTAGGCCCGAAGCGATTGCGCAATATTTAACTCATCACGCTTCACCCATAATTTCACAAAAATATCCTGGACAATTTCTTCCGCGTCTTCCTGGCTTTGGATACGCGACATGCAATAGTTGCAAAGCGGCTCGTAAAAAGTGTCGAAAATCTTTTGATACACTTTTTTGTCACCAGCCCGCAGGCCTGTAATTAACTGGTTTTGCTCTACATCCATTGCTAAACCCTTGGGTTCAACGTTGAAAACAAAAGGAACGGCATTTTGTTTACCGTTCCTTATATTTTCAAATATTATTTGATCAGTTTTCGCACATGCGATTCACCATTGCTGCGAAGGTACACCAAATATGTGCCATTAGGTAACACGCTGACATCTATTTGGTTAGTGAGTGATTCGGGCGTGTAGGTCAAGACTGTTTTACCCGACATATCTGTGATGAAAAGATTGCTATGGTCGCTGAGTGAAGTCAGGTTTACATGCAGTACATCCTGAACCGGATTGGGATAAACACTGAAATATTGCTTGTCTCCAATCAGTTCATCCTGACCGAGAATGATACTGTTAACACGTTCGAAAGTCCAGTTGTTCGGATCCACCTGTATGGAGGTTACCTGTTTGCTTACTGGTACTACGAAATGATCGAGGTTGGTTTGCTGATAAAGCCGGACAAGGGTGTCGGTATTGTCGCTAAAAGTCAGTTTGTAATCCATGGTCATCTGGAAAAGAGGAGTCAGCGAAGAGGTGGATTGTGTAACAAACATATCCAGGTGATCGCCGGTCATATACCACTCGATGTCGTATTTTGGATAGCCCTGACCATAATACCATTGGTCGAAGAATTGCTCCAGATCCAAACCTGTTACTTCTTCTGCCACCATGCGGAAATCATCGCCAGTGGCTGTGCTGTCTTTAAACAGGGTCTGGTAGGTCGACATTACATCAAAAAATACGGTATCGTTATTGATTTCATGACGCAATACATGGATAATAGCCGCTCCCTTGTCATAGGAGAGTCGTCCGTCGAAAATGCGCCAGATGTTGTCGGGAGTTGCGTCAGACGGCGGCACGTATACACTTCCGCCCGAAGATGACATAACATTATTTTGTGTTCCGATCATAAAATTCTGACCGGCATTCCAGCCATTGAGTTTTTCCTGTGCCAGATAATTGCTGTATGTGGCAAAACCCTCATTTACCCAGATATCGCTCCAGGTTGCACAGGTTACATTGTCGCCAAACCACATATGACCCAATTCATGCGATACCAGGTTGAACGACCAGCCACCAATGGTTGTCATGGTTTGGTGCTCCATACCGCCGCCGAGCAGTGTGATGCAATGGCCATATTTTTCGTCCTTGAAAGGATAGAGCACATATAGATCAGAGAAGAGTTCAATCATAGGCACAACTGCATCGATGTTGGTTTGATTCTGAGGGAGATAATTCGGGTGATTGTAAAGAAAATTCTGTACCAAAATAGAGTCGCCATTCATTTCTTCGGGCTTGGCATAGATGCTGTAATCCTGATAATCGGAAACCGCGAAAGAAATGAGATAATAGGCAATCGGATAATTCGATTTCCACTCATAACGAAACTGATTATCGCCCATGTCTGTCACATTGGTGAGCAATCCGTTTGAACCGGCCATGGTATTGCTGGCAGTTGTCAGAAAAACCCACACCGAGTCGGCCTTGTCTGTTAGAACTTGTTTGCAGGGCCACCAGTCTTTTGCTGCAAAGGGTTCTGAGAGGGTCCAGGTCATGTTCTTTTGCCAGGTGTTCGAATAGTCATTTGTGATGCCGGAGAAGAATCCACCGGTAGGAGGTGTGCCACCATAGGTAATTTTGGCAACAAAAGTATCTCCTGCAGCCAAAGCAGGAACCGTAACGAGTACATTGTCACCGTCTCTGGTGTAGTCTGACGCTGCAACATCATTGAAGATGATTTCTTCAACGCTTAGGTCTTGATTGAGTTCGAAAGCAAAGGTTTCGAAAGTTTCTGCAACTACCCTGGCGTGAATTTCTACCGTGCCACTGACATCGATGCTCGTTGCGCTCACATTGATATCGAGAAAATAAAAGGTCACGTCATAATCATGTACAAGGTCGCTTTGCCAGTCGTTGCGATAGGCATATTCAGGTGTGTCGTGTTGCTCGGGAAAATGCCGGCAATAACGGCTGTCGTGAAATGGTTCGTTTTGCTGAGCCCATGCCGAACCCATCAGAAATACTGAAATAACAAGAAAGTAAAACTTTTTCATTGGGGAGGTGTTTAAGAACTTGAGGTCGCTTCGTTAAGCAATGTGTATATTTGTCCGCTAAAATAACAAGGATTATTTAGAATCGTTTCACTGTGCAATAAAATTGCTGAGGCAATCATATGACTGAAGTTACTAAAACATTGATAAACAGGGTAGAAGCCTTTATAAAAAAGTTTTACCTCAATGCATTGATCAGGGGCATCCTGATGAGTGCCATGCTGTTGAGTGTTTTGGTTTTGGTGGTCAATGCTCTTGAATACTTTGGCTGGTTCCCGGGATGGATGCGCCTGACTTTGTTGTTACTTTTTGCCGCAGTTTTTTTGTTTGTTTTTATTTTCTACCTGGCAATTCCTTCCTATAAGTTAATTCGCTACCGAAAACAGATGCAGGTGGAAGAAGCCGCAAGACTTATCGGGATTCATTTTCCGGAAGTGAATGACAGACTTGTGAATACCCTGCAATTGTTGAGAAAAAACGATCACGATGCGCAGAGCGATTTATTAAATGCGACATTAGAGCAACGCATCTCACAGATGCGTTTTGTTCCTTTTGTGCAGGCTGTTAACCTGAAAAGTAACCTGAACATATTGCGCTATGCTGTTGTGCCAGTTGTGGTTCTGCTGGCTGTCATCTTGTTTTTGCCTGCCTTTATTTCAAAACCTGCTGAACGAATCCTTCGTTTTGATAAAACTTATATAAAACCGCTCCCGTTTGAAGTTGTGTTTCCATACACTGACTTGTCTACGCTTCAAAATGAAGATTTTCAACTAGAGGTATTGCTCAAGGGAGAAGCTTTCCCTGATGAGTTTTTTGTGGAGTTAAATGGCGGTCGATACCAGATGCAAAAATTGACTGCCAATCAGTTTATTTATACTTTTCGGAAACCTGCTAAATCTTTACAATTTAGTATCAGCGGAGGGAAGTATAATAGTGGAAGTTTACTGCTCGAAGTACGACCCAAACCCATATTAATGAGCTTCGAAAGCGATTTGGTTTTTCCTGCGTACACGGGCTTGCCACAACAACGTCTAAAAGAAAAAACCCGCCTGGCTGTCCCGGAAGGTACGCAAATACAATGGCAATTTTTTGCCCGCGACACGGATAGCTTGCTATTGAGTGAGCAAAATGACTCATCCTGGCTTCAGAGGAATGATAATTCGTGGAGGACGGAGCAAGATATTAGAAGTGAGAAAAATTTTACAATAAGGCCAATCAATCGCTTCAGTAAAAACGGCGAGCAACTCAGTTTTACAGTAGAAATGATTCCGGATGCCTATCCGGATATTATGGCCGAAAAACTGGGTGAAGAATTCAGCAAAAACATCTTTTTTACAGGGATTATTGCGGATGACTATGGCTTTACCGATCTGAAATTCAAATATCAGATTGTGGATCCTGACAGTCAGGAAGAGAGCAATATTTTTGAATTCCTGATTCCTGTATCAAAATCTGAACTTCGTCAGGATTTCTATTTTACACTCAATCTCGACAGCCTGAATATGGTAGCGGGTGATCAGCTTACAGGGCATTTTGAAGTTCGTGACAACGATGCGGTTAATGGCGCGAAAATGCGACAGTCAAAAGCTTTTGTCGTTGCTGTACCTTCAAGGAACGAGATTGATTCAATAGCTAAACAAAAGGACAAAGCAATCGCAGAACGTATTGAAAACCTCAAAAATGAAAGCTCTGATATCAAAAAAGAAATTGATCAATTATTGAAGGATCTTGTTAATAAAAAGGAGCTCGACTGGAACGACAAGCAAAAGCTTAACCAGTTGCAGGAGAAAATGCAGTCTGCACAAAGCGAATGGGAAGAATTGAACAAAGAGCGAATGGAAAGCAGACAATTTGAAAAGGAGAATGAAACCTCCTCGGAGGAGCTGTTAAAGAAGCAGGAAAGGATTGATCAGCTTTTGGAAGAGGTGATTCCAGATGAACTCAAAGCGATGATGGAGGAATTGCAAAAACTGTTAGAAGACATGCCAAGAGAAAAGATGCAGGAAATGCTCCAACAATTAAAACAAGATCAGACTAAAATGGAGGACCTGCTTGATAGAAACCTTAAACTGCTTGAGCAACTGAAAGTAGAGAAAGACATGAATGAGCTGATAGAAAAGCTCCAGGATTTAGGTGAGAAACTTGAAAAGGAAGCTGAAATGAAGAAAAGTGAAGATCAAAGCGACAGTTCTTCACTCAAAAAAGACCAGGATGCTTTTGAAAAGATGACGCAGGAACTTGATTCAATTCAGAAAAAGAATGAGGCCCTGGAACGTCCTTTTAAACTTGAAGATACTGATCAAACCGAAGAAGAAATTCAGGATGCGATGGAAGAGGCAGGTGAGCAAATGAAAATGAACAACAATTCAGGAGCGAACACCAATAAAAAAAAGGCAGGAAAAAAGATGAAAGAAATGGCCAATATGTTGCAAATGTCGATGGCAGCAAGCATGATGGAACAACAAATGGAAGATGCTCACGCGATGCGTTTACTACTCGAAAATGTTCTTCGTTCCTCACTCAATCAAGAGGATCTGATGCTAAGGTTAGGAAGTATGCGGGCAGACGATCCTTCTTTACCAGGTATTTTGACCCAGCAACGAGAGCTTCAAGAGAATTTCCGCATTGTTGAGGATTCGCTCAAAGCACTTGCTGCGAGGCAGCCCATGATTGAGCAGTTTATTTTCGACGAGCTGGCAAATGTAAGGTTCAGGGTAAGCGAGTCGCTCCTGCAACTCAAAGATGCGCAACAAAGTAAGGCATTGGGGAGTCAGCAGTTCAGCCTGATGGCCATAAACAAGCTGGCTTTGATGCTTTCTGAATCCCTCGAAAACATGCAGAATAGCATGGGAATGCCAAGTGGGATGCCGAGTCAGGGACAACCTAAACCTGGCCAACAAAAGGGTCAGCAAAGTATGCAAAACATGCGTCAAATGCAGGAAGCATTGGGGAAGCAGCTTGATCAAATGAGAAAAGAGGCGCAGTCTGGAAAAAATGGGGATCCGAAAAGCAAACAAAGCGAGGAATTGGCGCGCATGGCGGCTCAGCAAGAAGCAATTCGGCAGGGTATGCAAGAGATGTTAAATGAGCTTAAATCTCAAGGATTGCTGAACGAAGACGGACTTCAACAGATTATTGAAGAAATGGAAAAACTTGAAGAAGACCTTGTGAATAAACGGGTGAACTCCAGATTGATGGAACGTCAGAAAGAGATAGAAACCAGGATGTTGGAGTCAGAGAAAGCAATGCAACAGCGTGAACAGGAGAAAAAAAGAGAATCAAATGAATTTAAAGGTGAAAATTTTGGAAACCTTGTGGAAGATTTCGAGTATAAAAGCATATTAAAGCTCCAGCAAGAAAGATTGCGCCTATCGCCTTTGGACTTGCAACCGTATTATAAAAAGAAAGTTAACGGATATTTACTTCGAAAAAATGCAGGATCGTACCCTAAAAACTGAGTTGGTCATTACCAATGCGAAACAAGAACTCAATGTATTTGAGCAATTTTTGGATGAAATTCTAAAAGAATTGGGCATAGGGGAAAAGTCAGAAGGAATATTGCTTGGTGCCTTGTTAGGTGGGTACGAGCTGTTTTCTTCTACGCTGATGATTAATAATTTCGCTCTTAGTGTGGTAGCAAACCATAATGGTGTTTTTTTTCGCTTTATCCTTGACGAAAACGGATATAGGAAAACTGACTCTCTTTTTTCAAATTCATTTGATGACGCTAATGTACAGAAAATGAGTTTGTTAAGTGAAAGATTGGAGCTTATTCCTGAGAAACATTGTTTGAGTTTGGAGTTTGAACGCAATAATATCTTCAGCAAGATCGCGAATGAGCGCTCATCCTTACTTAAAAATTATTTTAGGAGTAATATTTCAGAAAAAAACCTGAAACATGATCATAACAGGCGGGATTGATGTTGAAGTACCAAAAGAAGTTTCGGCTACGACACTCAATTGGGTACATGAGATGATCGGGACCTTTGGAAAAAAGACTGGAGAGGTCTTTTTTTTGTTTTGTAGCGATGATCATTTGCTGAAAATGAATCAGAATTTCCTGAACCATGATTATTACACGGATGTAATTACTTTCGATCAAAGTGAGGATGAAAAAATTATTTCTGGCGAAATTTATATTAGTGTTGATCGGGTTTCAGATAATGCTGAAGCAATCAATGTTGCTTTTGAAGAAGAATTGTTTAGAGTAATGATCCATGGTGTACTTCATTTGATAGGTTTCCAGGATAAGTCTCCGGAAGAAATTGTCTCCATGCGTGCTGCCGAACAGAAATGCCTATCTTTGTACCCGCTTAACTGATTACTATTTAACTTACTAATCGTGCTGTTCCACGTGGAACATAAACCTAAACTGAAAACTTATGATTTTCGATCATTATGATATTGTCGTTGTTGGTGCAGGTCATGCAGGATCTGAAGCTGCCGCAGCTGCTGCCAATATGGGAAGCAAGGTGCTGCTGATTACCATGAACCTTCAAACAATTGCACAGATGTCATGCAACCCGGCTATGGGTGGGATTGCGAAGGGACAAATAGTACGTGAAATTGATGCATTGGGTGGATATGCAGGAATCGTCACCGATCGTACTATGATACAATTCAGGATGCTGAATAAATCAAAAGGGCCTGCAATGTGGAGTCCAAGAGCGCAAAGCGACCGCATGCTGTTTTCTCTGGAATGGCGAAGAATGCTGGAAGAGACCCAAAATGTTGATTTTTGGCAGGACACTGTAATGGGTCTGATTGTAGAAGACAAAAAGATTAAAGGCGTCAGAACAGCCATGGGGCAAACCATCTACTGTAAAGCAGTAGTATTGACAAATGGAACTTTTTTAAACGGTGTTATTCATATTGGCGAAAAGTCTTTTGGGGGCGGCCGGATGGGCGATCGGCCAAGTGCAGGTATTACCGAACAACTGGTTGAACTGGGTTTTGAAGCCAGTCGAATGAAAACGGGAACGCCTGTAAGAGTTGATGGTCGCACCATTGATTTTACAAGACTCACAGAACAACCGGGCGACGAAGAAATACGTGGTTTTAGTTACCTGGAAAAACCCAAACTCCAAAAGCAAAGAAGTTGTTATATGGCTTATACCTCCAATAAGGTGCACGATACTTTGCGAACCGGTTTTAAGTTTTCACCCATGTTTAACGGACGGATTGAAGGTGTTGGCCCAAGGTATTGCCCAAGCATCGAAGATAAAATCGATCGTTTCTCCGACAAAAATTCTCATCAGTTGTTTGTCGAGCCCGAAGGTTGGAATACCATCGAGTATTATATCAATGGCTTTAGTTCTTCGCTACCCGACGATGTCCAAGTGAAGGCTCTTCGCCAGATCGAAGGATTTGAGCAGGCGAAAATCTTCCGGCCTGGTTATGCCATCGAATATGATTACTTTCCACCTCAACAACTAAAACATACTTTAGAAACAAAATTAATAGATGGATTATATTTTGCAGGGCAAATTAATGGAACTACAGGCTACGAAGAGGCAGGAGCACAGGGAATGATGGCGGGGATTAATGCACATCTCAAACTTAATGAGCTTGATCCATTCATTTTGGGTCGTGCCGATGCCTATATTGGCGTTTTAATCGATGATCTAATCACAAAAGGAGTAGATGAGCCTTACCGGATGTTTACCAGCCGTGCAGAATATCGTATTTTACTTCGTCAGGATAACGCCGATGCACGACTAACAGAGCTAGCTTACAAAATGGGGCTTGCTAAACAAGACCGCTACAATAAGTTTATTGAAAAACAAAAGCATATTGATCATTTGGTTGCTACGATTAAAAATACCAGCGCTGATCCTGACCGTGTAAATGCCATGTTACAGAAGAACGGAACTCCGGAGTTACAGCAAAAGGTAAAATTGTCAAACTTGCTACTTCGTCCTCAGGTACAAATGAGTGACCTGCTCGAAGCCATGCCAGAATTAAAATTTAGTGTACCTGCGGATGTTCATGACCAAACCGAGATCTACGAAGCAAGTGAAATACTGATTAAATACGAAGGTTATATTGCCAAAGAAAAAGAGATCGCCGATAAACTGGGTAGATTGGAAGAACTGCGTTTGAAACCTGATTTTGATTATCAAAGTTTGAAGTCTTTGTCATTCGAAGCCCGTGAAAAGTTGAGTAAGCTGAAACCCGAAACACTTGGACAGGCAAGTCGAATCAGTGGAATTTCTCCATCAGATGTTTCTGTACTGGCTGTATTTTTAGGAAGATAGAATTAACGTTCCACGTGAAACAAACATGTGTGATTTCAAACTGACAATAATGATACTCGCTTCAAAATATTATCGTGGGTTCGCGAGGGCGTTTGTGCGTGACGAAGAGAAATGAATTATTTACAAATGAAATATCCATACGAATATCATCATACCAACTGTGAATGAAAAGTTATGGATTGCCGAAAACTTTCGGGACTGACCTATGAAATCAAAAATATTTACAGATGATAAACGAAACCGACTGTCCTTTTTGTGCAAGTGAAAATACGCGCTTTGTTAAATCAGTTAAAGATTATTTTTTGACTAAGGAAACTTTCTCACTCTATCAGTGTGAACAGTGTGGCATTGTATTTACTGAACCGTTTCCGGATGCCAAAAACCTTGGTCGCTATTATGAAACGGAAAACTATTTAAGTCACCAGGTAAACAACACGAGCCTGACGGCAAAAATTTACAATGCGGTCAAGAAGAGAAATCTCAAAAATAAACTGAGTATTGCAGACGCAAATACAAATAAGGGAAAACTGCTTGATATTGGTTGTGGGATAGGTGACTTTTTACTTATTGCAAAAAATAGCGGTTGGGAGGTTACGGGTGTTGAACCATCTTTGCATGCGAACGATATTTCTGAAAAAAGACTTGAATCTAGAATCTATAAATCTATAGATGAGCTGAAAGATGAGAAGCTCTTTTTTGATCTTATCACCATGTGGCATGTGCTCGAGCATGTGCCTGACTTGAATGCACAAACAGATTTTCTTTACCAGGTTTTAAAACCAGGCGGAAAACTTGTTGTGGCTGTTCCAAATCTTCGTTCATGGGATGCTAAGCATTATATGGCATATTGGGCGGGATATGATGTACCACGGCATTTATACCATTTTGATCAGGATAGTATTCGCAAAGTGTTCCCAAAAGACAAATGGCTGCAACACCAAACATATCCGATGAAATGGGACGCCTTTTATGTGTCATTATTGAGTGAAAAGTACATGAAAAAGAATTTAGCACTACCCAAAGCATTCATAAATGGTTTAATATCAAATTATTACGCAAGAAAGTCAGGCCAGTATTCTAGCCTGATTTACACGTTTACCAAAAAATAAATTCCTTTTTGTATTATCTTGTCTAAAAGATTGGGCCCAAATTTTGCGTTTTAAGGCGATTTCTGCGTATTTTGGCTCTTTATAAGCGTTAGCCTCAATTAGTCCGCGAAAGTGCGGTATATTCTATTTATTTGGCTTGAAATTTGAAGCGAATTAAAATACTGAAATACAGGAGAATAAATATGGCAGTATGGTAAAGTCTGTGAAATGGAAGGTCTATTTACTGCTTTTTTCATTTCTGGTACTCGCCGGACTTAATTGGTATGCCACTTACCTAACAAGTGAAAAATACCTCACCAGTCATTTAGAACGTGAAATCTGGAAATACCAGGATCAGTTTGACGCGGCTGCAAGAACACTTTTGAAATTACACGAAAAAGATAGTTTAGCAAAACAAGATAACTGGAGTACTAAATTTGAGGAGCTCTTTCCGCAAACAAACATTTTCATTTTCGAATACGATTCACTGACTTATTGGTCTACAAATCATTTTGTCCCTGATATAAATCTGATTTCACTTTTACCACAGCAGAAGGATACAATCGTAGAACTCGAAAACGGGTCTTACCTGACACGCAAATTGAATCTTGCTGATCAGGGCAATCGTGTAGCACTTTTCTTCACAACAATCTATGTCAATTATCCGATTGAGAATTCTTTCCTGCGCAATGGATTTTCCGCTGACTTGCTTTCACCCGATATCAAAGCCCGTATTGTCAGCCTGAGTCAGGCTGGGGAAACGGTTTATGACCGAAATGACCAGGCCTTATTTGTTGTGCAATTCGAGAAGGATCAAACGCCAACCATGTTGGTGTCGGTATTGACGCTTCTGGTTTTGATGCTGACGATTTCTTTGATGTATGTACTCGCCAGAATCAGTATCTTCAGCTTGTTTGGACAAAGACCGCCAAAACACTGGTTAGTGCTCATCATATTTGTAGCTGCAGCAGTATTGATCCGTGCCCTTGCCGCCTTGGTTCTACCATATTTGTGTATCAGTAAGGCCACCATTTTCAATTCTTTTTATTTTGGTTTTTTGCTCCCTTCAACAAGCTTCGGAGCGCTATTACTTGATGTACAGATGCTATGGGCTATCGCTGTTGCACTTTATCGTATGATAACTCCCGGTGTGACGACCACCAAAAATCTGCTTCGTTTTTCTGTAGTGACGGTATTCTTTTTGCTGTCTTATTCCCTCTTTATTTTCGTGATTAACCAGCTGATATACCACGCGGCTGACCAACTTTCATACACCGGCTTGTTTCGCTTCGACCTCGAAAGCTACCTGGCCTTTGCACTCGTAAGTGCTCTCACAATTACCTTTTTTGTCTTTATCAAAAGAGTTTTCAGTTTATTACTCTTTACTGATGATAAATTTGGCCAGTTGACATTGGTCTATCTGCCCATCGCAGTAGTTTGCTTTTTTTTATGGCGAAATCTGCTACCTCAGCAATTTATTGCCTTTGTAACAGGCAACTTACTGTTTGTCTTGTTTATATTGCAGGTCAAATTCGGCGATTCCAGGTATGGCATTTCTGTGTATGTCTGGTTTTTGTTGCTGTTTTCTTTCCTGCTGACGGATGTCTTTTACGAAATCAGTGCCAGGAAATCAGATAGCGAACAGGCACTCACTGCCTTTAAGCTGGGGCTGGAATCAGACCCCATGTTCGAATACCTTTACATTGATCTGGCAGCGGAAATAAAAGCTGATACTACCATAGTTTCCTTACTGCAGGATGAAAACCAGGCGTCAGAAACTGGAGACGATAATACAATTAAATATCTGAAAAACAGATATATAAAAGGCTATTTTGATCGATATAATCTTACTGTAACAATTTGTCGGCCTGACGAAGAACTCATGATTCAGCCAGAAAATTACCTGACGAGTTGTGCCGATTATTTCGATGGTATTGTACGCAGCTTTGGCACAGCAGTGGCCGATTCTTCATTGTTTTATATCGACGACAATCTGCTCGGACCATACTACCTGGCCAAAATCCAATTAGCTGGCAACACGAATGATTCCCTCGATTATGTCAGTCTCTACCTCGAATTCTATTTCAAATATATTCCCGAAGGATTGGGTTATCCTGAACTGCTTATCGACCAGAGCAAAGGTTTTACCCGAGACTTTTCCAATTATTCCTTTTCCAATTACCAGGATAGCCTGCTGGTCTACAAATTCGGAAGTTTCCTCTACCCGCCGCATCTGCAGGAAATGACTCAGACCACAGAAGGATTCTATAATGACGGCGAATACAGGCATTACAACTATCTGCTGAGCAGCAAACGCATGCTTGTGGTAAGCAAGCCCGGCCAAAAACTCATCGAACTCATTTCTCCTTTTTCTTATTTTGTGTTTTTCCTTGGAATTATTGGTGTATTGCTAATTGGTTTTGGCCTGAAACAGAACAACTACTGGTTCAGTCAAACCATGAGCTTCCGTTTCAAACTCCAGCTGCTGATTTTGTCTGCACTTGGCGTTTCTTTTGCGGTCATTGGTATCACCTCGGTCTTTTTCATCAGCAACCTCTACAGCCAGAAAAACGATGATTTCCTGGCCGAACGAACCCGTTCAATCCTGATCGAGCTCGAACACAAAATGAAAAACGAATCGCTTGACGATCCGGGCATCACAGATTATCTCTACGAAATCCTAAATAAATTCTCATTGGTATTTTTCTCCGACATCAATCTTTACGACCTGGATGGCAGGCTGTTGGCGACATCGCGCCCTGAAATATTCGATAAAAATTTGCTCTCGCGGCGCATGAATCCCGATGCTTTCGAAAACATGATAGAAGGCCGTTCGCTCTTTTACCTACACCAGGAGAAGATAGGAAATGGAACGTATTACTCTTCTTACATTCCATACCGCGACAGCGAGGGCAAACTGCGGGCTTACCTCAACCTGCCTTATTTTGCGCGCGAATCGGAGTTGCGCAACGAAATCTCCGCCTTTTTGCTCACCTACGTGAATATCTTCATTTTGCTCACTGGCCTATCTGCCCTGGTGATGCTGCTCCTCTCGCGCCGCCTGACACTGCCTTTGCAGATGATTCAGACCAAAATGAAAGAAGTACGCATCGATAAAACAAACGAACCCATTTCCTGGAAAGGCAACGATGAGATCGGGCAGCTCGTAAGGCAGTACAATCAGCTCATTAGCGAACTGGCCAGAAGTGCTGATTTGCTGGCTCGTTCCGAACGCGAATCGGCCTGGCGCGAAATGGCAAAGCAGGTCGCTCACGAAATCAAAAACCCTTTGACGCCCATGCGTCTGAGCGTGCAATACCTGCAACGGGCCTGGGACGAAAACGATCCTGAAATCGAAAAAAAGGTCAGACAGACTACCCATACGCTCATCGAGCAGATTGATACGCTCAATGCCATCGCTTCTGCTTTTTCCGATTTTGCCCGCATGCCGGTTAATAATCCCGAACAATTTGATATTGCGGAACTTTTACAACGGATCATCGTGCTCTACAACGAGTCGCCAAACGTAAAGATCGTATTAAATGTATCAGAAAAAGCGCCTTGCCTGATCATAGCCGACCAGAAAAACATGGGGCGTGCGCTTGGCAACCTGCTCAAAAATGCCTTGCAGGCCATCGGCACAAAAAAGGATGGCTTGATCGATATTTTCGTGCAGAAAAAAGAAAGCAACATCGAAATTATCCTCACCGACAATGGCAAGGGCATGACCGAAGCTGAGCAAAAAAAGGTGTTCACACCCAATTTTACCACCAAATCGAGTGGGATGGGAGTGGGTTTATCTATCGTGCACAACATTGTAAAAGCTGCGGGCGGCAACATCAGTTTCCGCTCTGAACCGGGTGTTGGAACCTCTTTTACCATCGTTTTACCTGCAAGCGGAGAAGACCGGAAGTAACCTGAATATTTTTTGATTGAGCTGTTTTTTTATCAAGACTCAGGCAACCTTTGCCTGTTTTGGTGTTAATTTGGCAAACGCATCATGCAACAACCGATCGGATCAGCATTTATTGAGCGTCTGAAAAAAGGTGATCGTCAGGCGCTGGAAGAGTGGTACGACCACTCGGCTCCGGCTTTGCTGGCCGTCAGCATGCGCTATGCCGGTTCGGTTGAAGAGGCTGAAGATGTGCTGCAGAATGCCTTGATGAAGATGCTGAACGCCCTGGCTGATTTCGATTACAACGGACCAGGCAGGTTCGAAGCCTGGGTCAGGAAAATTGTCGTCAATACCGCTTTGCTGCATTTGCGCGAAAAGGCCAAATCGAAACAGCTTTTCAGCAATGGCAGCGAATTTCAGTTCGTGTTACCAGAAGAGGAAGAAGAGGATGAGCCCGAATTCCGTCCCGAACCGGAAATGCTGATCGAATGGCTGCAGCAACTTCCCTCAGGTTACCGAACGGTGCTCAACCTCTATGTATTTGAGGAGTATTCGCACAGACAGATCGCCGAAACGCTTGGCATCAGCGAAAACACTTCCAAATCGCAATTGTCAAAAGCAAGAGCTTTTCTGCGACGTAAGGCCGCTCAAGAGCAAGTAGAACTACAAAAGGAACAAAATGGATAAGCAAAAAACAGATAAATGGTTGCGCGAGTCGCTCCGCGGATATCAGCCAACACCCGGCAGGAAAGGGCGTGAGGCATTTTTGGAGGCAGCTGCCGGTGCAGGAAAGGCAGCCAGCCCAAAAACGAACTTTTCCGGATTAAAAACCGGCATGATTGTACTGCTTTTCCTGTTGATCCTGGCCGCAGTCTTCATTTTTCTGCGTCAACCTTCGGCTGAATTCCTGCCTCAGCCTGATAATACAGAAATCCTATCATTACTCAATACAGATTCTATTCCTCCTGCAAGTAACCATAATGAAAGCTCCCAAAGTGCGACACTGAATCATTTTACACCTGACGCTGCCGTGGCAGCTGAAAAAGCAACTTCAACCAATTCTGTTGTGGCCAGCATGGATAAACACCTTGTGCATCAAGCTTCAACTGAAAATCAACCGGAATCTGAGCCTGCAACCTCCCAGCCTGAGGAGAATCTGCTATTTCAACCAACCTACTTGCCGAATGACACAGCCCCAACACTGTCCCTGGACTTAGATCAAAAATCCCAACGAGAAGTTGAAAATGAGGATGTCATGACCAGTGACACGACCATTGCGGTAGGGGAGAGCCCGGGGGAGGACGCAGGGGAGAAGCTGCCTCAGGAAAATGACCCCATACCGCATCGTGTTTCTTACAAAAAGGGCAACGAATGGTATGTGTATTACAGGCCGGAAATGATTTATAACATCATCGAAAACAATAAATTGATCCACAATGTGGGAGTGGATTATGCCAGACGTTTCTTCAACGACAAATACAGCCTGCGTGTTGGTTTGGCCTTGTCATTGAGCAAAGGCCATTACGAATATGCGACCGAATACAACGAGTACCTTGGAAGTTTTCGCAAGCTCGATTCGGTGACTTTTGCCTGGGATCAGCAGCAATACAACCTGGTGCCCACGGTTTACACTTCTCAGGCTGAGGCCTACGACGACGCGGTTCAAACCACCTATGCCAAAATTTACAAACAGCATGTGTACTTACTCGTGCCGATGATGCTGGGTTACGACTTTGTAAGGAACAACAACTGGCGGATGGGTTTGCGCGCTGGCCCCCGACTGGCCGTACTTGTCAACACCAAAAAACTCACTTATCTGCCTGATATTGGCCGCAACAAGCTCATCCAGATCAACCAGATAACACCCGACCGCATCAAAACCAACTGGCAAATTGCCGCTGGCTTCAGTTTTGCTGTTCAAACAAAAAAACTGATCTTTGAAATTGAACCCGGAGGCGTCTACTATTTTAACTCTGTGTACGAAACACCCAATATCCAAAAGGCCCCCTGGAGCCTGAGTCTGAGGCTGGCGGTTGGTTTCGTGAGATAAATTCAGGCAACCTTTTTCAGAAAATGAATTATTAAAGCAAAACGATAATTAACGACATAAAATTTACGACATGAAAAAACAGCTATCACTTCTTCTCTTCCTGCTGCTGTCGCTTGGCAGTTTTGCGCAATTGCAACTCTCAGTTTCGGGCATGGTTGCCCTCGATTTTCCACAAGGCCCTCCGGTTCCTGGACAGATGGTTGTTGTGCAGCTTGGTGCAGATTCTGTCAGCACAAGCACCATTGTTACGTATACCAATGAGGCAGGCATATATGCACTGACCATCGAAAACAACATTCCCGAAGGCTTTGTCCTGATTTCAACCTATGCCTGCGGCGATTCTATTGTTTACACGCATCCCTTTGGCCCCAACAACACAACCATCACACAGGATTTTGTGATTTGTCAGAATGGGGGAGGGGGCGATTGCCAGGCAATGTTCGACTATCAACTGCTCGAGGGTTATGCCGTGGCATTCAACAATTTTTCTTCCGGAAATGATTTGAGTTTTGACTGGCAGTTTGGTGATGGATCGGGTTCCAATGAGCCCAATCCGGTGCACACCTATGCGCAGCAAGGCGTTTATGATGTCTGTCTGACCATTGCTTCAGCCGATTCCAGCTGTTCGGACATATTGTGTTTGCCGGTTATGGTTGGTGGTGACGTGCCGCCGGCCTGTTTGGCAATGTTTGGTTTTGTTGAAACAGGCAACCTGACAGTCGATTTCATCAATTTATCCGAAGGTGGCGAATTTTTATCGATCTGGGATTTTGGCGACGGTCAGGCTTCAACCGAAACAAACCCATCGCATACCTACGCGACAACCGGAATGTATGAGGTGACGCTCACCATCATCGACAGCCTGATTGGCTGCACCAGTACCTCCTCCGCCCTGATAATGCTTGGCGACAGCAGCAGCTGCATAGCTGACTTTTCATATATCATTGACCCCAATCTGCCGCTGCAGGTGGTGTTTACAGAGCAGGCAACGGGCAGCGCAACACTGTTTATGTGGGATTTTGGTGACAATTCCGTCGCTTACGACCCAAATCCTGTTCATACCTATAGCCAGCAAGGCGTTTACAATGTTTGCCTCACCGTCATGTCGAACGATTCAACCTGCTACGATGTGATTTGCCAGCCGGTAGTCGTTGGTAATGAACAACCGGGTTGCCAGGCCATGTTTACCTATTTTCCGGTACCTGAAAACGACAGCCTGTATCCCAATCCGTTGACCATGCAATTCTGGGATACCAGCATCGGCAACCCGACAAGCTGGAGCTGGGATTTTGGCGATGGCTCTGTCTCATCTGAACAATTCCCGGTTTATACCTTTGGCGGGCCTGGTGTTTACAATGTGTGCCTGACCATTCAATCGGGCGACCAAAACAACTGCACCTCAACTTATTGCGAACCGGTTGTGATTTCGGCCGACACAGCCGGCTGTATCGCACAGTTTGTGTATTATCCGGCATCAAACACGAACGAATTAACATATGAGTTTCTCGACCTTTCTTACGGCAATGGAATCAACAGCTGGATGTGGGATTTTGGCGATGGCACAGCATCCAACGAACAGAACCCGGTGCATGTCTTTACCGAAACAGGCACTTATCAGGTTTGTCTGACTATTGCAGGCAACGACTGTCAAAGCAGCTGGTGCGAGCAGGTGATGGTCGGAGACAATGCCTCCTGTTACAATTATTTCACCTATCAGGAAGCCGGCAATTCAGTGCTTTTCAATGGATATCACTCCACAGACATTCCTGCTGCCTATTTGTGGGAGTTTGGCGACGGCAGCATGGCCGACGGACAACAGGTCTCGCACACCTACGAAAACCCGGGAATCTATTACGTGAACCTCTTTACCTCCGACGATAACCAATGCAGCGCGGTATCCTCGCAGATGATTGTGGTGGGCGACAGCATCATTTACCAACAATTGTACGGACAGGTTTTCGAAGGCAATTTGCCTGTCACTCAGGGATTGGTGTTGCTCTTCAGCGTCGACACGATTGGCAACTACATGCCTTTCTTCGATGTCGCCTTAACCGACTCATCCGGTATCTATGTGTTTCCGTATGTGCCCCAGGGCAACTTCCTGTTGTATGCCATCAGCATGAATTTCGATGGCTATATGCCAACCTATTATGGCGATGTGCTCAACTGGGAAGAGGCCACGGTCATCAGTCTGGGTGAGCCTGCTAATCCCTACAACATCAACCTGGTTGCAACGGCAGCAGCAATGGCCTGGGGCAACAACAGCATCAATGGCACCATCAGCAACAACGCGGTACGCGATGGCTTCATGGACAAGATCAAAGTGCTTTTGTACAACGAGGCCAACGAGAGCCTTGGCTTCACCGAAGTGAATGCCGATGGCACTTTCAGCTTCGCGAACCTGGCTCAGGGCATTTACTTTATCTATCCTGAGTTGAGTGGCGTATCGGCTCAGCGCATGCGCATCGATCTCACAGGCGAAAACGCCACGGCCCAGGTGAACATGACCTTCAATGGCAACAGCATCACCGGCATCAATAAACCAGAAATGTTGTTTGAAGCAGGGACACTGTATCCCAACCCGGTGCGCGATGAGCTTCGTATTCCGCTCAAACCCAAAGCAGAAACCCAAATCACCTGGCAGATTGTTGGTGTGGACGGACGCCTGCAGGCAGGCAACAACAGCCCGCTGCGCAGCAGCGACAATGAACTGCGCATTGATGTCAGCCAATTGCCGAAGGGTCTGTATATCCTGCAGTTAACCGACGCAAACCAACAACACAGCTACCACAAATTCATCAAATAACAGATCAACATCTTCCGGATTGAACCCAAATGGCTGGCTGCAACACTGTAGTCAGCCATTTTTTTGTTGGCAGAAAAAACAACCATCATCATCCTCAGCACCAACTTCTCCATCAACCCCTTGCACGATTCACCAGATGCGCTACCTTTGCCATGCATATGGCACACAACCCGATCAAGAGTCTGGCCGGCCAAACGGCCGTTTATGGCATGGGAACCATCATCCCACGCCTGCTCAACTATTTCCTGGTGCCACTCTATACACGCGTTTTTGCCGAGGACATTTACGGACAGATCACAGAACTCTACGCTTACGTTGCCTTTTTGCTGGTGCTGCTTACCTATGGCATGGAAACCGCTTTCTTCCGTTATGCCCAAAAGAACGACAGCATCAAAGTATTCAACAATGCCTTCAGCGCCATCCTGCTTTCGAGCAGCGTATTTTTATTGTTGTTGCTCTTATTCTACCAACCCATGGCCGCGGCCATCCGCTATTCGGGCAACCCGGAATATGTCATTTTTATCGGGCTTATTGTTGCCCTTGATGCCTTAACGGCTATTCCTTTTGCCCTGTTGCGCAAGCAAAACAAGGCACGGCGCTTCGCCACCATCAAGCTCTGGAACGTAGCCGTCAATATTGGTCTCAACCTGATTTTTATCCTGGCCATTCCAAAAGTGAGCATAGCCATCTCTGATACCCTTTTTGGGCACAACGAAGGATTGTTAATCTGGGTCTTCATCGCCAATTTTGTCGCCAGCCTGCTCAGCCTGCTGATGTTGTTGCCTCAGATGCGGCAATACCGATGGGAGATCGACAAAAAGCTGGTGCGTCCCATGCTGAACTATGCGCTGCCGGTTTTGGTGGTCGGACTTGCAGGAATGGTCAACGAGGTCATCGACAAGATCCTGCTCAAATACTTGCTGCCCGATCAGGCTACGGCCATGGCTGAACTGGGTATATACGGGGCCAACTTCAAGTTGGGCGTGCTCATGACACTTTTCATACAGATGTTCAGATATGCAGCCGAACCCTTCTTTTTTGCGGAAGCCGAGAAGAAAGATGCGCCTTCACTATTTGCCCGTGTGATGAACTATTTCGTGGTGACCGGACTACTGATATTCCTGCTCGTGATGTTGTATCTCGACCTCTTTCAGTATTTCATTGGGAAGAGCTTCCGCGAGGGAATATTCATTGTGCCCATCATCCTGATGGCGAACCTCTTTTATGGAATCTTCTTCAACCTGTCAGTCTGGTACAAGCTCACCGACCGTACCTCCAACGGCGCCCTCATTTCCATTTTGGGTGCTGCCATCACCATCGGGCTCAATATCCTGTTGATTCCACTGATGGGATATGTGGGCGCAGCCTGGGCGCGTTTCAGCTGTTATGCTGTGATGATGGCCGTTTCGTTCTGGTGGGGCCAACGCATCTTCCCGATACCCTATCAGCTGGGGCGGCTGTTGTTGTATTTTGTGGCAGCCATGCTCATTTATGTGGTGGCATTGCAAACAGCTGAACTGCCTGTCTATGGCCGTCTGGCACTAAATACCCTGCTTTTTACACTCTTCGCCGGTTCCGCCTTCTATTTCGAACGCAAAAACCCCCTCGCGACAACCTCCAACCAATAACTTGTCCCAACTACCACTTGAAGAGCAGTCTGCAATTGTCTTGTTCCGAAGACTAACATCTTCCTGCTTCTACTCCCTTGGCTTCGGGAGCCTCAGCCATCGGGGTCTTCCAACTTCAAGACTTTTAATCCTCGTTTCGTTGAGTAAACGCCTGTTATCCGCCCCTCCTCGCGCAACTGCCCTGACTCGCGCTGACCTTCGACTTTCAGACCTTCTGCCTCCGCCTTCGAGTGCCTCGCCTTCGAGAGCCTCAGGCATCGGCATCGGTTATTGTGCCCCGCCTCGCGCTGACTCGCTTCGTGCATCTTCCAGCGATTAGTTGATTCCATAAACAAACTTCTAACTTCTAACCCCCAACTTCCAACTTTTCCCTGTTCCCCCGTTAAAACCATAAAACAGCGATTAGTTGATTCCATGAACAAACTTCGGTCTTCGGACTTCGGTCTTCCAACTTTTTCCTGTTCATTCCACAAACAAACTTCTAACTTCTAACCCCCAACTTCCAACTTTTTCCTGTTCCCACGTTAAAACCATAAAACAGCGATTAGTTGATTCCACAAACAACTTCTAACTTCTAACCCCCAACTTCCAACTTTTCCTGTTCATTCCACAAACAAACTTCTAACTTCTAACCCCCAACTTCCAACTTTTCCCTACCTTTGCCGCCCAAAATAATTGAGAATGAACCCCAACGAACGGTCAGGTAAAAGACCACGCATCAGCCGTGATGACGAGAAGCTGAGAAAAAACGAAGGCAAGGCCGACGACAGAAGTCGCCCGAATAAAGGAGAGTGGAAGGAAAAATCCGGACGCAAACCCGATCAAAAAAGAGACGACCGTCAAGGCGACAGGCCCTATCGCTCGCGCGATGACCGCAGCGAAGGCGACCGCAAACCCCGATCCGGAGGCTATTCTGGTGACGACAAGCCACGCCGCGAACAAG
>DINQ01000011.1 GCA_002426795.1 Bacteroidales bacterium UBA5536 | reverse complement strand
CATTGGTGCCATGTGATGGAACACGAATCGTTTGAAGATGAACAGGTGGCAGCAGTGATGAACCGGCATTTCGTGTGCGTGAAAGTGGATCGTGAGGAACGACCTGATGTAGATCAGTTTTTCATGGAAGCTGTTCAGCTCATCAGTGGCCGTGGAGGCTGGCCGCTTAATTGCTTTGCCCTGCCCGACGGAAGGCCGGTTTGGGGCGGAACCTATTTTCGGAAGGATCAGTGGATGAGTGTTTTGCAACAAATCTCACAGCTGTTCGAAAGCCAGTCGCCCGACCTTTTCGAACAAGCCGATCAGCTTACACAAGGCATCAAAGCCAATCATGGGTTAACAGCGCAAATCAATGTCGATTCTTTGCATGCAAACTGGGCTGTTGAATTTACAGAACAATTACTGAAACAGCTTGATTACAATCAGGGCGGAACGCAGGGTGCACCCAAGTTTCCCTTGCCCGATTTACTCATGCTCGAAGCGGTTCTTTCCGGCCAGGTTGAAAGAGCCCGTTTTGCAGAACACCTCAATCTCAGCCTCATCAAAATGGCAGAAGGCGGTATTTTCGACCAGATTGGTGGCGGCTTTTCCCGTTATTCGGTCGATAGCCGCTGGCATGTGCCCCATTTCGAGAAAATGCTTTACGATAATGCCCAGCTGATAACCGTTTATGCCGAAGCCTGGCGACAAAATCAAAATCCTTTTTTTGAAGAGGTTGTGAGAAAAACTATTGACTTCCTTCAGTCTGAACTGTCTGAAAAAACAGGCTTGTTCATGTCGGCTCTTGATGCCGATAGCGAAGGAGAGGAAGGGAAGTTTTACGTGTGGACAAAACACGAATGGGACTTGATTTTGGGCGAAAACGCAGCGCTGATGGCTGATTATTATGGCATTGACGAAAAGGCGCTGTGGGAAGACGGCAAAAATGTATTGGTCAGGGCAATGGATTTGGAGTCTTTGTCAGCAAAACACCAGATGTCAGTGCAAGAATGTTTACAAATCATTGAAGACAGCTCCAGCAAACTGAAAACCGCCAGAGACAAGCGTGTTAAACCAGGCCTCGACGACAAATGCCTGCTGTCGTGGAATGCACTGCTGATGACCGGACTCGTGAGAGCAGCTGCCGTTTTTGGCGAAAAAAAATGGTTCGACATGGCACAAAAGATCAATCATGCGATCAGTACCAATTTGTTGGATGGTGAAGGCGATCTGAAACGAAGCTGGAAAAATGGTCAGGCAAAAATCAATGGGTTTCTAGACGATTATGCCTTCTATATCAATGCGCTTTTCGAACTCTTTCAATATAGTGCTGAGGAAAAATATGCCTTGCAGGCCAAAAAACTGATAGCGTATTGTTTCAGCCATTTTTTCGACGAGGAAAAACAAAGTTTTACTTATGTGCGGCGCAACAGTAACCAACTTCAGGTTGAGACCTTTGAAAACCATGACAATGTGATGCCTTCGTCAAACGCATCCATGGCCATGGCACTCATCAAGGCAGGAATGATTTTCGAAGATGCGCATTTGATGGCTGTTTCCCGCCAAATGATTGCCAACCAGATGCCTGATATGAAACGTTTTCCCAGCTCGTTCTCACATTGGGCAAGGGCTTTGCGGATGCTTGAAGCACAGAAAATGGTTTGTTTCACCGGAGATGACAAGGCAGCAGCAGCCAGCATGCTGATGGGAAAGCTATCAGCCGAAGTGATGATTGTTGCCGGATCGAAAAATGACCTTCCTGTGTTGCGTGAAAAAAATGACGTTGGAAGTCTCCGGTTTTATTATTGCGACCAAAATGGGTGCAGCTTACCCGTAGCGAATTTTGATGCGTTATTGAAGATCATGCAAACCGATTCATAGTATTGGTTTTTTGCAATCAATGGCAACTGTTTGGAGTGTTTTGCCAACAGAATACGACTCCCGGAGGGCGGTTGATTCGTTTTCCCGGTTAAAAAATGTTAAAGCTTGCCGTGCTTGTTTTCAATTCTGAAAGCACTTTATTTCTTTTGCAAAAAAAACCAACGTTCATGAATATTGTAGTAGAAAACCTCACCAAGATCTACGGACTCCAACGGGCTGTAGACAACATTTCGTTTCAGGTAGAAACGGGCGAAGTACTTGGTTTTCTTGGGCCAAACGGGGCGGGGAAATCCACAACCATGAAATCCATCACTACGTATCTCACGCCAAGCTCGGGAACGATCCGGGTTGGGAATTACAACATCTACGACCATCCCGAAGAAATCAGGCGCAACATCGGCTATTTACCCGAAAACAATCCGTTGTATCCGGACATGCCGGTGATCGATTACCTGAAGTTTGTTGCCGGATTGCAAGGCGTTGAACCGTCTCAACACAAGGCGCGCATCTTAGAAATGGTGCATGTGTGTGGTCTTGAAGGCGAAAAGCACAAGAAAATTGCCGAGTTGTCGAAAGGCTACAGACAGCGGGTAGGACTTGCCCAGGCTTTGATTCACGACCCGGAAGTGCTTATTCTGGATGAGCCGACCACGGGTCTCGACCCCAATCAGATTGTCGAAATCAGGGAGCTCATCAGGAAAATTGGCCGGCAAAAAACGGTTATTCTCAGCTCGCATATCCTGGCCGAAGTGGAAGCAACCTGCGACCGCATCATGATCATCAACAAAGGTAAAATTGTGGCCGATGGCACCGCCGATGCCTTGCGCAAACATGCCGGCGGAAAGGAAATTCTGCATGTAACTATCGAAGACGCCCAGCTCAACGAAGTGCATCAGCAGCTTATGAAGCTCGAGAGTGTCGAAATGGTCGATTTTGTCAACAAAGAAAATGGCACCTTCGAAGTACAAAGCAAAACAGGTGCAAGTTCGCGCAAAGCCATTTTCATGTTGTGTGTACAAAACAATTGGGTGCTTACACGCCTCAACCCCATCGAAACACGCCTTGAAGATGTGTTCAGGGAGCTTACGCTCAGCTAAGGCGGTCCTGTTTTTTTTGATGTTGAAAATAAAATTCTGAACTCATGAATAAAATCTGGATCATTGCCAAAAAAGAATGGCAATCATTTTTCGATTCGCTCACAGCCTATATCATGCTGGTCGTGTTTCTGGGCTTTAGCGGATTTTTCACCTGGCTCTTTGGCTCCGATATTTTCTTCGTGAAGCAAGCCAGTTTGTCGGTGTTTTTTGGAGTTTCGTACTGGACTTTGTTTTTCTTTATCCCGGCACTCACCATGCGACAGTTTGCCGAAGAAAACAAAACCGGCACCATCGAATTGCTGTTGACCAGACCTGTCACCGACTGGCAGGTGATTGCAGGTAAGTTTCTGGCAACTTTTCTGCTGATCGGCTTTGCCCTGCTGCTCACGCTGCCCTATTATTTCACGGTAGCAAGCCTCGGGAATATCGACAACGGCGCAACCATCTCAGGCTATTTTGGTTTGCTCCTCATCAGCTCAGCTTACATCAGCATCGGGCTTTTTGCCAGTAGTTTAACCAACAACCAGATTGTCGGCTTTTTGCTGGCAATGGCCATCGGAATTCTGTTTCACTTTATTTTTTCGTTGCTGGCCATGTCGACCGGAGGACTGGTTGCCGAAACATTCAACTACTTGAGCATCAGTGCGCGTTTCGATGCCATTTCACGTGGCGTGATCGACACCAACGACCTGATCTACTTTGTTTCACTCATTTTCCTGAGTTTGGTGAGCACTGAAGCCATCCTGCAAAAAAACCGAAACTAACGCATTAAAACGATTGTCATGAAAAAGAAAAGAACCATAGCATCACAGCTCGCATTGATCGCTTTGGCATTGATATTGGTCAATGTACTTTCTGACCGGTTTTCGATGCGGCTCGATTTCACTGCGGATAAAATATATACCCTGAGCAATGCCACACGCGACATACTGAAATCGCTCGACGAACCAGTGACGGTTACCGCGTATTTCACCAAAGGCAGTCAGCCCGAGATTGAAAAAGTGCGTGAAGACTTCAAAGATATGCTTACCGAATACGCCAGTATTTCTGATGGCATGGTCAATTTTGTTTTTGTAAACCCCAACGCAGACTCCAAAATTGAGCAGGAAGCCGCCCAGCAAGGCATTCAGCCGCTTATGCTCAACGTGCGCGAAAAAGACCAGGTGAAGCAACAACGGGTTTTCCTGGGTGCCAAACTTGCCATGGGCGATCGCACAGAGCTCATTCCTGTGGTACAGCCCGGAGCCGCCATGGAATACGCCTTGTCATCTGCCATCAAAAAACTCGCGGTGATCGACAAACCCAAAGTGGGCGTGTTGCAGGGTAATGGAGAGCCTTCGCTGCAGTCGATGGTGCAGGCCGGTGAGCAGTTGAACGTGTTGTACCAGACAGAACCTGTTGACCTGAACAATCCGGATGTCGATCTGAAAGGCTACAAAACACTGGCCATCATTGCACCGACAGATACTTTTACCGATGGTGAGCTGGCGAAGCTGGATGCTTTTTTGGCGAATGGGGGCAACCTCTACATTGCCACCAACCAGGTTGTGGCCGATCTGCAAACCATGCAAGGAAAAGTAAACACCGGAAACCTCAAAGACTGGCTCTTGGAAAAAGGCCTGAAGATAGAGAAGAATTTTGTGGTAGACAGATCAGCCGGTACGGTTGGTGTTCGGCAACAGAGTGGTTTCATGACGTTTACACGTCAGATCCCATTCCATTACTGGCCGAGCATCACCAAATTTGAAGACATGCCAATTACCAAAGGTTTGAATCAGGTAATGCTGCAGTTTGCCAGTACCATCAGCTATGTTGGCGACACCAATCTGATATTCAGGCCATTTCTTAAAACTTCAGAAAAATCAGGGACTGTGGCAGCGCCCACTTTTATCAACCTGAATAAGGAATGGACCAACAACGACTTTCCGCTTGGCCCCCAAACCGTTGGCGCAGTGCTTGAAGGAAAGATTGTGGGCAACATGCCGTCGCGCATTGTGCTGATTGCTGATGGCGACTTTGCGGTGAATGGCGAAGGGCAACAGATGCAGCAGCGTCAGCCCGACAACGTGAGCCTGATGGTTAACGCCATCGACTTCTTGTCGGACGATACGGGACTGATTGATCTGCGAACCAAAGAAGTGACTTCACGCCCGCTGCAAGAGGTTGAAGAAGGCAGAAGGGCCTTCCTGAAATGGCTCAATTTCCTCTTGCCCATTATCCTGGTTTTGATTTATGGCGTGGTCCGTTTTCAATACCGTCGCAATCAACGTATTAAAAGAATGGAGGTAGATTATGTTTAAGAAACTGAACACAAAGACTTTGATTGTCATCCTGCTGATTTTGGGAGGTATTTATGCCGTGAGCGTGCTCACCGACACTTCCGAAAGTTCTTTCGATAAAAATCTTGTGGCTATTGATACAGCTGCTGTGCAACAGGTGGTAATCCACTTCCCAACAACTGCAACACCGATCACTCTTTCGCGCAGCTCGAGTGAAGAATGGACAGTTTCTAACGGAAAAAAACAGTTTATGGCCGATGCCAGATCGGTGAAGGGCATCCTTTCGCAATTTGTCGACATGAATGCAGAACGTGTTGCTGCAACCAAAAAGGCAAACTGGAAGAATTTCGAAATCACCGATTCAACTGCCATCAAAGTGGAGGTGAAAGACAAATCAAATACACTGGCAGAGCTGTATTATGGCAAATTTTCTTTCAGTCAGCAACCCAACAGCAACCAGATGCAACGTCAGCAGCCCAAAGTAACAACTTTCGTGCGCGTGGGCTCAAAAGACAATGTTTACGCTGTTGATGGATTCCTCAAAACAGCATTTCAGGAAAAGATCGATTCGTATCGCAACAAAAAAGTGCTGAAAATAACACCGGCCGACTTGAGTAAGGTGTCTTTTCAATCGACAAACCAGCAGTTTGAAATTACCAAAGCAGATCTGGGCTGGAGCGCAGATGGCCAGCTGGTCGACTCGGCTTCAATGGCACAATACTTCAGTAAAATCAAATCAACAAACAGCATGGCATTTGTTGATAATCAGCTGATAACAGGTGCTACACCTGATTTCCAGGTGGTTTTTGAAGGCAATAATTTCAATCCGATTTCCATCAAAGCCTTTGCTGTGCCTGACACAAGCATTCGTTACGCCATTGTTTCTGACCAAAATGCTGACGGCGTTTTCAACGGCAGTACCAATGACCTTTTTGAGCACATTTTCCCTTCACTGTTGGAGGTGGTCAGAAAGTAAAGCTGATGAACAAAAGGCCTGATTGATCCCCACGGGAGGCCATTGTCAGGAATGTTGTATTTTTGTGCCGAAAAGCAACATGATTATGGATACTGGCCTCTCGAGCTTCATTAAAAAGCTTCCGCTCTCTTATCGCAAATTAAAGGCAATAGAAGAGATTGGAAATGAGGTTTATACGCTTAAGTTTGAGCGCAAGCACGAATTTCTTTCAGGCCAGGTTGTTGCCATCACGACCGATTTGTCGATTCCTCCCAGGCTATACAGTATCTGCAGCGGTACCGAAGAAGATGAAATGGCAATTCTCTTCAACGTGAAACACGATGGCTTGCTAAGCCCTTTGCTGGCGCAACAAAAAGCAGGTGCTAATCTTCATGTTTCGGCTCCATTTGGGGCTTTTTTGGGCGATGAAGAACCTGCCTGGTGGATTGCTTCAGGCACAGGAGTGGCGCCTTATCGCTCTATGTTGCGGTCAGGATTACACCAGCACAAAAAACTGATTCACGGTGGACGAGCCCGCGATTCCTTTTATTTTGAGCAAGAAATGATGGCTGCATTCGGCGATGACTACATCCGTTGCTGTTCGCAGGAAACGGGTGCTGGTTTGTACGAAGGCCGCCTGACCAAATGGATTCGTGAACAAGAGGTGGAAAAATCAGGGATGAAATATTACCTTTGCGGGAGTGCCGAAATGGTTGTTGAAGTGCGGGATATTCTGATTGGAAAAGGTGTGGATATCGACAACATCATGGCCGAGATTTATTTTTAACCTGAATGCCTCTTTCTGGTAATTATCCTGATTGATGAGTGCGACAATGGAAAAAGAACCCTTATTTGGAAAAACGCCCGAGCAGCTGAAAACCCTTGTGCAGTCATTGGGAATGCCTGCATTTACAGCAAAACAGCTTTCGGAATGGCTTTACAAGAAGCATGCCCATTCGTTTGACGACATGACCAACCTGCCAAAAGCCGCACGTGAATTGCTCAACGAAAAATATACCGTCGGACTGGTCGAAAACACAACAGTGCAAACCTCGTCAGACGGAACTAAAAAATACCTTTTTCCAACGGCAGGAAATAAATTTATCGAAGCTGCTTATATTCCTGACGAAGACCGTGCTACCTTGTGTGTATCGTCGCAGGTGGGCTGCAAAATGGGGTGTTTGTTTTGCATGACAGGCAAACAGGGGTTTCAATCGCAGCTGTCGGCAGGCGAAATAGTGAACCAAATCGCAAGCCTTCCGGAACGTGAAAAACTGACCAATATCGTTTATATGGGCATGGGCGAACCATTCGATAATTTAGAAGGTGTGATGAAAAGCCTCGAGGTGCTGACGTCCGATTGGGGTTTGGCAATGAGTCCGCGCCGCATCACGGTATCAACCATCGGCATGATACCAGCCATGAAACATTTCATCGAAAACAGTGAATGTCATCTGGCAGTGAGTATGCATACACCTTTTCACGACGAACGACGCAAGCTGATGCCCATCGAAAATGTGTACCCGATTGCCGAGGTAATCGAAACATTGCGGTCCTATGATTTTGGTAAACAACGCCGGGTGTCGTTCGAATACATCATGTTCAAGGGCATTAACGACACCCCAAAACACGTAAAAGAAATAGCAAAGCTGCTCAATGGCTTGCGTTGCCGCATGAATCTCATCCGCTTTCATCCCATTCCTGACACCCCTTTGCTCAGCTCGACCGAAGAAACCATACAGGAGTTTCGCGAGGGACTGGTGAAAAAAGGTATTCGCACCACTGTGAGGGCCTCGCGCGGACAGGATATATTTGCCGCCTGTGGCTTGCTATCAACAAAGGAGTTGGTTAAGCAACAAGCTTCTGATTTTTAAGGCTATAACACACAAACCAAATACAACACAATGAATTTCGACGCCTCATTTAAAAAAGGTTTTGCCAGCGACAACTGGTCGGGTGTATCTCCCGAAGTGATGCAGGCATTGCAACAAATCAATCATGGCCATCATCCTGCTTATGGTGAAAATGACAGTTTGATGGAGCAGGCTCAAAACCGTTTCAAAGAGGTCTTTGGCCAGCAAAGCCAGACCTTTTTTGTGTACAATGGTACAGGGGCCAATGTGCTTGCTGTGCAGCAGTTGCTGCGCTCGTGGGAAGCCGTTGTGGCGCCACATTCGGCACACCTGAACGAAGATGAAGGTGGTGCCCCCGAGAAGTTTACTGGCGCAAAAATCCTGACAGTCGAATCCGAAGACGGAAAGATTCGACCGGAGCAAATTCGTCCCTTCCTAAATAGTTTTGGTTTTCAACATCATGTGCAGCCACGCTTGATTACCATTTCGCAGGCAACAGAAATGGGAACGCTTTACACGGTAGAAGAAATCAAAGCGCTGGCCGACTTTGCCCACGCTAACAATATGCTGTTGCACATGGACGGAGCCCGGATTGCCAATGCAGCGGTTGCGATGAAAATAGATTTCAAAGCAATGACGGCTGATTTGGGGGTGGATGTATTGTCATTTGGTGGCACCAAAAATGGTTTGATGTTCGGTGAAGCTGTTGTGTTCATGAACAAAGATCTCGCCACAGGTTTCGAATACAACCGCAAACAAGGCATGCAGCTCGCCAGCAAAATGCGCTTTATTCTTGTGCAGTTTTTAAGCTATCTCGAAAACGATCTCTGGAAACGCAATGCACAGAATGCCAATCAAATGGCGCAGTTACTGGGTCAAAAGCTGAATACAATTGAAGGCATTCGGTTGAGCAGGGCTGTTGAGGCTAATGGTGTTTTTGCAATCATCCCAAAGCAACTGATTGCTGAACTGCAGAAATCCTATTTCTTCCATGTGTGGAACGAAAGCAAAAACGAAGTTCGGCTGATGTGTTCATTCGACACCCATGAAGACGATGTTAACGGCTTTGCAGAGGTGGCTAAATCGTTGATTGGTAAAGTGCAGTAACTTGCTTTTACCAAACTTTTCTCACTTCCACGGCCATTTCTTCGCGTCCGGTTTCCAGTCCTTCGATGCTGTAAACAATACTACCCGTTTTATCGAGTAATATTTTGCGGTTTACATGTGCAAATTGTAAGTTTTCTAATTGTTCGAAGCTGATATTGAGTAAAACACCCAACTCTTTTATCTGATCAGCGCTGCCATGAAGTAATGTCCAGTTTTCGCCAAGCTTTTGCGCAGCAGCGTATGTAGCCAATCTTTCAGGTGTGTCGCGAATATGATCGAAACTGACGAGTACGAATTGAAATTTGTTCCGTTCTTCGGCCGAAAACTGACTTTCAACCGCCTTTAAATCGCTTACCATCATCGGACAAGCATATTCGCAATGTGTGAAAATCATCGTTATTACGGTAGGTTTTCCGGCAAATTCTTCCAGTTTAAGTTCTTTTCCCTTTTGGGTTTGCCAAGCATCATCCAACTGATAGAGTGATGTTTCTGGCAGTTTAGTCACTTCTTTTTCGTTTTTTGGTTGAGTCGGCATACTACAGCATGAAGCTGATTCTTTTTGTTGGCACGCCATTAGCAATGTGCCAACGAAAATGGTTATAATGAAGAGTTTCATCAGGTTTTAGTTATTTGGATAGTTATTATTTTGATTTTGCACACCGGAAACCCAGATTTCGAACAGTATAATTTCCTTTTAAACTTGAACGGAATGCATACCGAACGAAACTGGTATAGTCGGAAGCATCACTTGCATTGAGTGAAGCGCTTCCGCAAAAAAATCCAGCAGGCACTTCTTCCTTGTTTCGGGAATCGCTATTGGATTGAATGCGATCGAAATCATATACCCATTCCCACACTTTTCCATGCATATTCCACACGCCCATAGCATTTTTGTAATTGCTTTTTGTGTCGTTTCTACTATACCAATCTGCAATGAGTTTTTTAATTGAATTGGTGTCAGTAGAATTGTATGGCAATGATGCGGCAACATACTCCCATTCGTCCAGCGTGGGAAGCCTCCGGTCTGTCCATTCGCAATATGCTTTTGCAGCAAACCAGGACACATTTACGACCGGTGCTCCGCTCGCTGATTTCTTTGAAACTGTTGAATCGCTTTCCCATTGTGATAAATAGTCTGAATCAACAAATAGTTTGCGCGCATTTTCTTTCGACCACTGGGGGTTTTCTTTAACGAATTTTCGGAAATCGGCATTGCTAACCTGCTTCTCGTCGATGAAGAAAGATGCCACGGAAATCTGTTTTGAATCGCCCTTAATGAATGGCTTATACGTCCCATCAGGCACCAAAACCATGGTGTTTTCCTGGCTAAAGGCTTGTAGCGTAATAAAAATGGCGACAAGAAAAGTGCTGGCATGCATATCAATCATTTTTTGATCTCCAGTCAGCTACATCCGAAGCTTTAACCAAGACCTTATCGTTGTTAAATTTGTTGTGGATGTAAGTTAACACACTGGCTACCTGATCATCAGAGAGTTTTACGGCAGGCATTATGTTGTTGTATTTTGTGCCATTAACTGTAATTTCGCCTTGCAAACCATGTAGTACAATGCCAATGCCTTTGTCATTGCGGGCTTGTAAGAAGTCGGAATTTTCAAGCGGGGGAAAGGTGCCCGCTATGCCCTTGCCATTTTCCATATGGCAGGCCATGCAGTTTTGATTGAAAAGGGTTTGGCCTTCGCTGAGACGCTCTTCAAGAGTTTTTTCAGGCAACACAACTGCAACATCAGCAGTCTCTTTAGTTGTGATATGTTGAACAGCGGAGCCTTCAGGAAGATATACGTCCTCTCTTTGTTTACCAGTATATACCTGATGATTTTCGGCTCCTTCAACCTTAATCTGAGCCAAAGCTCCTTTGTTGAATGCCCTGAAGATACTGTGATCGACAAGGTGTAAAGTACCCGGAACATCGCACTTAAATTCGACGATGCTTGACCCACCAGCCGGAATCAAGGTTGTTTGTACATTTTCGTTGATCAGCGAACCACCTTCAATTGCTACCTGATCGAAAATTTCTCCAATGGCATGGAAAGATGAAACAAGATTTGGTCCTCCATTGCCAACAAAAAGCCGAACAGTTTCGCCCACCTTTACACGCATGGCATTTTCACCGGCTGACGCTCCAACAGCACCATTTATCACGACAAAATCGGGATTTTCGTCCAAAGCCTTTTGCATATCGAAATCGCGGTGACCATTTGCATCTTGTTGTTTGCTGGTATAAAATTCTCCTTGCATGAGGTAAAACTCATGATCTACAGGAGGCAAACCCTCGAGCGGCTCAACCAAAATAAGGCCATACATCCCATTGGCGATATGCATACCTACCGGAGCTGTGGCACAATGATAAACATATAAACCTTGATTGAGTGCCCTAAAGCTGAATTGTGCACTTTTTCCGGGCGCAATTAGGGATGCTTCAGCACCGCCTCCGGGGCCTGTAACGGCGTGTAAATCAATATTGTGAGGTAACATATTGTCGGGGTGATTGTGGAGGTGAAACTCTACAAGGTCACCCTGTCTTATCCGGATAAAACTCCCAGGAACCTTTCCGCCAAATGTCCAAAATGTATAGTTGACGCCATCGGCCAGGCGCATGGTTTTTTCAATAACTTCGAGATTAACAATCACCTTTGTGTTATGCTTGGCAGTGATATGCGGCGGTACTTCGGGTGCATGTGTCAATATTGCATTGGTCTCGCCAATGATTTCAGTGTTTAAGTCCTCACCAGCTTTTTCCTTTTTTTGGCAAGCTGAAAATGCTGTAACAAATGAAAAAACTAATATAAAACGGATGGTATAATTGAAAGTGGTTTTCATGGTTTTTGATATAAAAGATTAAAAGATCAAAATATCTATTAATAAATAAAAAATTAATCAAGATGCTGTTTCAAAACACTGTTCCCGGCTTGAAGCTCATTTGCAAGTGATTGAATGCTTTGCTGTTCGAGAAGATTTAACATAGCGTCGCGAATTTGACTGTACTCAAAATGAATGGGACAGGGATGAGTTTCTGAACATCTTTTAAGTCCCAGACCGCAACCAGAAACAAATTGGAGTCCGTCAATAGCTTTTACAACTTCTATTAGTTTTATTTCTGGTGCACCTGCCTCAATGAAAAAACCTCCATGGGGTCCCTTGGTTGAATTTACGAGCTGTTGCTTGGTCAGAGTCTGCATGATTTTGGCTGTAAATGGTTCTGGTGAATCGATTTCTTCGGCAATTTCGCGAAGACCGATTTTCAGGTTCTCATCGGAGCGGCTTGACAGGTAAATCATGGCTTTGATAGCGTACTTGCAGGCTTTTGAAAACATATGTATCAGGTTTATTGCAAAAATAGTTTTTCCAGTTCAGCAGCCTTCGGAAACAAGATATTATTTTCGAGATGAATGTGCAAGTGGAGGTCTTTTTCAAAAGCTTCAAGTTTTGAAAGGGCAACCATATAGGTGTTGCAAGCATCTGCGGGAACAGCATAGTTTTGTGTGAGACTGGCAATTTCCTTGAACCTGCTTCCTTCGGTTTCGTGTTCCTGAATCATCACAACAATGGGGTTATGAACCGGAATATAAGCTGATTTTCCAGCTTTAGTGGTGTCCATATTAATTGCAGCAAGTTTGCGAATGAGTGGGAAAAGCACCTTTTCTTCTTTCTGCATGTGCGATATCAAGGCTGTTGCTGAAGCATCAAACAGTTTTTCGACACGCTTAAGTTCGGGGTGGTTTTTTCCATGAACCTCAGCAATTTTTGCAAGATAGGAGCGTAATACAGGAACTTCTTTTGCCACATAGCGATGATGTACTTGCTCTATGTAATCAGCAAGAAAATCGACTTGCCAATTGTAGTAATCATGAGTTTGTGCGTTTTCATTATTTTGTATAGATTTTATTTCATCCACCAACTTTGAAACTTCTATCTGATGTTGTTTAGCTGCTTGAGTGAGCTGTATTTTTCCACCACAGCAAAAATCAATTCCGTGATTACGAAACACATCTGATGTTCTGAAATCTTTTGCAACGATTTCTGCGATGGTCAATTCTTCTAATTGATTCATGTTTCTTTTTTTTAAGTGATGTTGCAAAGATATTATAATAAAAGAATAAAAGACAAAAATATCCGAAATATAATGAAAAATACCCAATATTAGGTATTTTTAAACGGGTGTATATTCATCGAGTGTATTGAATGTCAACGCCCTGCAAAAATGATGCTATGCTAGTTTCTTTTCTATTTCCGTCAGCATTACTTTGGTCATGCTGCTGAGGTCAAATTTGTCTTTTAGTCCCCAGTCATTGCGGGCAACACTGTCGTCGATGCTGGCTGGCCACGAATCGGCTATGGCCTGTCGGAAATCAGGTTCATAGCTAATCTGGAAATCAGGAATGTGTTTCTGAATGGCCGCAGCCACCTCTTTCGGGGTGAAGCTCATGCCACCCACATTGTACGACGAGCGGAGTGAAAGTTTGGAGGCGTCTGTCTCCATTAATTTTATCGTAGCCTGAATGGCATCATCCATAAACATCATGGGCAAGGCGGTGTCTTCGCTCAAAAAACATTTGTACTGTTTGTTGCGAATAGCCTCATAATATATTTCAACAGCATAATCAGTTGTGCCACCACCAGCTTCGGTTTTGTAGCTGATCAGGCCAGGATAGCGGAGGCTTCTGAAATCGACGCCATATCGACGAAAGTAATATTCGCCCCAGCGTTCACCAGCCAATTTACTGATTCCGTAAACTGTATTTGGCTCCATTACAGTAAGTTGTGGTGTGCTGAACCGTGGCGTTGTTGGGCCAAAAACGGCTATAGAACTTGGCCAAAACAATTTTTTTGCATCTGAATCACGACCCAGTTCAAGGGTGTTCATCAGGGCTTTCATATTGATTTCCCAGGCTTGTTGTGGGATTTTTTCAGCATTGCCCGAGAGCACTGCTGCCAGGTTATAGACTTGCGTAATTTTAAAACGCACCACAAAATGCAAAAGGTTGTTGTAATCTAAAACATCCAGTATATGGAATGGACCCGAATCGAGAATGTCGGCTGGGGCTTGTTTGATATCCGTGGCAAATACGTTTTCGTCGCCATAAATTTTGCGCAGGGCAAGCGTCAGTTCCGAGCCAATCTGACCCGAACATCCAATCACTAAAATTCGTTCCATATGGTTTTGTGTTATTAAATTAACAATTATTTTACAAATGTATGGGTTTTCTGCTTTTGCCCCTCGAAATGCCGTTTTAAGCGTTAAATTTTGTTTCTTTGCAGTGTTTTTCAGCCTTTTAAAACATGAATCCATCATTCCAAGAGCAGAAGCTTCTGATTTATAATAGCCTTACCCGCAAAAAAGAAACCTTTGTACCATTGAAAGCGCCACACATCGGTATGTATGTGTGTGGTCCTACTGTTTATGGTGATACGCACTTAGGTCATGCCCGGCCATTTGTTACGTTTGATTTGGTTTTTCGGTATCTGACATTGTTGGGTTACAAGGTGCGTTATGTGCGTAACATTACTGATGTTGGACATCTGGAAAATGACGCAGACGAAGGCGAGGACAAGATTGCCAAAAAAGCACGTGTTGAAGCGCTCGAACCAATGGAAGTGGTGCAGTTTTATACCGTGCAGTTTCACCAGATGATGGACAAGCTGAACGTAAAACGCCCTTCCATCGAACCACATGCCTCCGGTCACATAATCGAGCAGATCGAGATGGTGAAGCAAATTCTGGACAAAGGTTTTGCTTACGAAGCGGAAGGTTCGGTTTATTTCGATGTGGAGAAATACAACCGCGAGCATGACTACGGCGTGCTTTCGGGACGAAAAATTGAAGACCTGATCAGCAATACCCGCGAACTGGCCGGTCAGAGCAGCAAACGCAACCCTTTTGATTTTGCGATTTGGAAAAATGCCGAACCGGCACACATCATGCGCTGGCCTTCACCCTGGGGCAATGGATTTCCGGGCTGGCACATGGAATGCTCGGCCATGGGTTGCAAATACCTGGGCGATCAGTTCGACATTCATGGAGGCGGCATGGACTTGCTCTTCCCGCACCATGAATCTGAAATTGCGCAATCGACCATTGCCAATGGCAAAGCACCGGTGCGTTATTGGATGCACAACAATATGATTACGATCAACGGGCAAAAAATGGGTAAATCGCTGGGTAATGCCATGTCGCTGATGGATCTTTTCTCTGGTAATCATCCATTGCTTGAGAAAGCCTACAGCCCGATGACCATCCGTTTTTTCATTCTGCAGGCACAATACCGCAGCACCCTCGATTTTTCGAACGAGGCACTTCAGGCTGCCGAAAAAGGATTGAAAAAACTCCTTACAGCAGCAGAAACCCTGTCGAAACTGACGGCAAAAAAAGATGCGCAGGAACAGGGTGTTGCAAAGATGATGCAAAGCTGCTTTGATGCCATGAACGACGATTTCAACAGCCCCATGGTGATTGCACAACTGTTTGATGCCGTGCGGCTGATCAATTCGGTTCAGGACGGACATAGTTCGCTTAATCAGCAAGAGCTGGATCAAATCAAGGAGCTTTTCCGGATTTTTGTGTTCGAAGTACTTGGTTTGGTTTCGGAAGAAAGCGGTGCAGAAAATGATATTCTGGATGGACTGATGCAAACCATCATCCAGCTCAGGCAGGAAGCCCGTGCCCGGAAAGACTATGCCACCAGCGATGTGATCCGGGATCAGCTGGGCGCATTGGGTATTGTATTAAAAGACGGCAAGGAAGGGACAAGCTGGGAGCAGAAGTAATTTGGTATATTGATTAATGCGCCTCCAACCAGTTGCTACCGGTATTCATCTCCACCAAAACGGGCACTGATAAGAGTAAAGCTTCTTTCATGTGTTTTTCAACCAGTGGTTTGAGGGTGTTCAACTCATCGAGGTGGGCATCAAACACCAATTCGTCATGCACCTGAAGGATCATCTTAGATAGCATTTTTCGTTGTTGCATTTCCTGTTGTATCCTGATCATGGCAATCTTGATCATATCGGCTGAACTGCCCTGAATAGGTGCATTGATGGCGTTTCGCTCTGCAAAACCTCGCACAACACTGTTCGATACATTGATGTCGCGCAACATGCGTCTGCGGCCCAGCATGGTTTCAACATAGCCGTGTTTTCTGGCGAACTCAATTTGCTCGTTCATGTAGTTTTTGATGCCAGGATATTCCCTGAAATAGCTCTTGATGATATCGGCGGCTTCACCTCTAGGAATGCCCAGCCGCTCCGAGAGTCCAAAGGCTGAAATGCCATAGATAATGCCAAAATTCACCGTTTTGGCATTACGGCGCATATCACGGTCAACCTCTTCAAGAGGCACGCCATAAACCTTTGCGGCGGTGGCAGTATGGATGTCAAGGCCTGCATTAAAAGCCTCAATCATGCCTTTATCGCCACTCAGGTGTGCGATAATCCGGAGTTCGATCTGGGAATAATCGGCAGCCAGCAAAATATAATCCTTGTTGCGGGGCACGAAGGCTTTCCTGATTTCACGCCCTCGGTCTGTTCTGATTGGGATGTTTTGCAGGTTTGGATTGTTCGAACTGAGGCGACCGGTGGCTGCAACCGCCTGGTTGTAGGAGGTGTGAATGCGTCCGTCACGTGGATTGACCAGTGTTGGCAAACTATCGACATAGGTCGATTTTAGTTTGGTGAGCGACCGATAGTCAAGTATATTTTGAATGATGGGATGCACATGCAGGAGTTTCGACAAAACATCTTCACTAGTAGAATACTGACCGGTTTTGGTTTTTTTGGCTTTGCTCACCAGCTCCATTTTATCGAATAAAATTTCGCCCAGCTGTTTTGGTGATCCGATATTGAATTGTGTGCCGGCTTGTGCATAAATCTCTTGTTCAAGGTCATCAATTTCTCTGGCCATGGTGTCGCCAATTACCTTCAGGCTGTCAATATCGATTCGTACGCCTTCGGCTTCCATTGATGCAAGCACGCGTACCAACGGCATTTCTATGTCTTCAAATAGTTTTCTGGCCCCTTGTTTTTCAAGTTCTGGTTCGAGTTTTTGTCGCAGTTGAAGTGTGATGTCGGCATCCTCAGCAGCATATTCCTTGATTTCGTCGAAAGCCACATCGCGCATCGAACCCTGATTTTTTCCCTTTTTACCAATCAGCTCTTCGATTGGTACTGTTTTGTAATTCAGGTAAGTATCTGCCAGAAAATCCATGTTGTGTCGTTGATCGGGTTCAATCAGGTAATGCGCAATCATGGTGTCGAACAAAGGCCCTTTTACTTCGATATCATACCAGCGTAAAACAGAAATATCATATTTGAGATTCTGACCTGTTTTTTCGATGGATTCATCTTCCAGAACAGCTTTCAGTGGCGCCAAACGATCGAGGCATTGCTGGTAGTTTTCTGGAAGCGGGATGTACCAAGCCTTGTGACTTTCGATCGCAAACGAAATACCCACCAACTCAGCTGTATGCGCGTCGATGGCTGTAGTTTCCGTGTCGAAGCAGAAGGATTTTTGTTTTCCCAATAAATCAGCAAGCTCTTCAATATCTTTTTGATTATCAACGAGTTTATATTGGTGCTTGGTCGAAGAAATATCTTTTTTGTCTGAAGTAAAAGTCGCTACATCTTCCTCATCCAGCGCGCTGAAAAGGTCGTTTTGCACCTCATTGTCAACTTGCTTGCGGGCGTCGTCCATCATACGGCGGGCGAAGGTTCTGAACTCAAAAAGATCGAAAAGCTCCTGCAATTTTTGCATATCAGGTGCCTCCAGCTTCAGGGCATTTGGTTCAAACTCAATCGGCACTTCGGTGATGATGGTAGCCAATTGTTTCGATTGCAGACCCTGACCGGCAAATTGCTCAACATTTTCTTTGAGCTTGCCCTTGAGCTTGTCGGTATTGGAGATTAGTTGCTCAATAGAACCAAATTCAGCGATCAGTTTGGCAGCGGTTTTTTCGCCTACACCGGGTATTCCGGGGATATTGTCTGAAGCATCTCCCCATAATCCCAGAATATCAATCAACTGCTCCGGCTGTTCAATACCATAACGTTCGCAAACTTCAGCAGGACCCCAGATGACCGCCTTTTCACCTGCACGTGCAGGCTTGTACATGTAAATGTTGTCAGAAACCAGCTGACCAAAGTCTTTATCGGGTGTCATCATATAGGTCAGGAAGCCTTCCTTTTCTGCCTTTTTCGCAAGTGTTCCAATCACATCATCGGCTTCATAACCTTCAACCATCAGGATAGGGATATTAAAGGCCTTAATCAGTTCGATAATATGCGGAATGGACGCAGCCAGGTCGTCGGGCATTTTTTCGCGGTTGGCTTTGTAGTCTGTGAAGTCAATGTGACGCTGAGTGGGGCCAATGCTATCAAAAGCAACACCGATATAGTCTGGTTTCTCGTTTTTAAGCACTTCGTACAAAGTGTTGGCAAATCCCAGAATCGCAGAGGTGTTGAGACCTTTTGAGTTGATACGTGGATTTTTGTTTAGTGCAAAAAAAGCCCTGTAAATCAGTGCCATTGCGTCGAGTAAGAACAGTTTGGGTTGGTTATTGCTCATAAAAATTTGATTTTTCTTTTTAAGTAAACAGGCATGTCAGCAACGGTAAAAATACAATTTTTCGTGCAGCGCCTCACCGCGAGGCATACCACAACCAGCAGTATTGCTTAAAGACATTACTTTAACCGATCATGCATGAGTATGTCTTTTTTATCAAAACAGAAGATAATTAGACATCAACTATACTGTCTTTTGCAGGTTTAATAGTGACTCAACTAAATATTACTGTCTGTAAATCAAAAATATAAAGAATTTTGTTGTTTTTTTTTCATTTAATAACTTACTTTGCACCCTGTTTAACTAAAAAAACATTAAAGTTATGTCAGAAATAAGAGAAAAAGTAGTTGGAATTATCGTTGACAAATTGGGCGTAGAAGCTTCAGAGGTTACTAATGAAGCTAGCTTCACCAATGATTTGGGTGCTGATTCACTCGACACTGTAGAATTGATCATGGAATTCGAAAAAGAATTCAATATTGCTATTCCGGACGATCAGGCAGAAAAGATCGGTACTGTTGGCGATGCTGTCAAATACATTGAAGAAAACAAAGCCTAAAGCATTTTTTTATGGAGCTAAAACGAGTAGTAGTAACAGGTTTAGGTGCCATTACACCGATCGGAAATACTGTTCCAGCTTATTGGGAAGCATTGAAGAGGGGCGATAATGGTGCAGCCGATATTACCCGCTTTGATACCTCCAAATTTAAGACCCGCTTTGCCTGCGAGGTAAAGGGCTATGATCCGAAGGACTATTTTGACCGGAAAGATGTGCGCAAATATGACCTGTTTGCGCAGTTTGGCCTTATTGCAGCCGATGAAGCCGTTGCTGATTCAGGTTTGAATGCTGAAAATACAGACCTGGATGAAGTTGGTGTAATCTGGTCGTCAGGCATTGGCGGGCTTATGACTTTTATTGAAGAGGTTAGTGGGTTTGCAACCGGAGACGGGACACCCAGGTTCAATCCTTTCTTCATTCCCAAGATGATCGCTGACATTGCAGCTGGTCATATTTCTATCAAATATGGATTTCGCGGGCCGAATTTTGCTACCGTATCAGCTTGTGCCTCTTCAGCCAATTCACTCATCGATGCTTTCAACTATGTCCGCCTCGGAAAAGCCGTAGCGATTGTAGCGGGAGGCTCGGAAGCGCCTGTAAATGAAGCTGGTGTAGGTGGTTTTAATGCCATGCACGCGATTTCGACACGCAATGATGATCCAAAAACCGGGTCACGCCCCTTTGATAAAGACCGCGATGGTTTTGTCATAGGCGAAGGCGGCGGCGGTTTCGTCCTCGAAGAAATGGAACACGCTGTAAAGCGTGGCGCCAAAATCTACGGCGAAATGGTCGGTGGTGGATTGTCAGCCGATGCAAACCATATGACTTCCCCACATCCTGAGGGCTTCGGCGCATACCTGAGCATGAAACGTGCACTGGAAGATGCCGGTTTAAAACCTGAGGATATCGACCATGTTAATACACATGGTACTTCAACACCGCTTGGAGATATTGCTGAACCTAAAGCAATTGTTAAACTTTTTGGCGATCATGCCTACAAGTTGAGCATCAACTCAACCAAATCGATGACAGGTCACCTGTTGGGTGGTGCCGGCGTAGTTGAGGCAATTGCTACCTTGTTGGCCGTGAAACACGATATCGTACCGCCAACCATCAACCATTTTACCGATGATCCGGAGATCGACAACAAGCTCGATTTCACCTTTGGTAAAGCACGCGAAAGAGAAATCAGGGCAGCCCTGACAAATACTTTTGGCTTTGGAGGCCACAATGCTTCCATTATTCTCAAGAAATTTGTTCAGTAAAATTTAAGCGGTTTGATACTTAAAGACAGCGTAAAAGCACTCTTTTCTGCTGACAAAGAACTTTCTCAATCTATTAAAAATATTTTCGGGTTCTATCCCGGAAATATTTTTTTGTATCAGCTGGCATTCAAACACAAGTCGGCAGCAAACGAGACCCTCAACGGGTATAAACTTAGCAACGAACGGCTGGAGTTTCTGGGTGATGCCATCCTTAGTGCAGCCATTGCTGATTATTTGTTCAAGAAATTTCCATACAAAAACGAAGGTTTTCTCACCGAGATGCGTGCTCGTATTGTGAGTAGGGCTTCGTTGAACAAACTGGCACAAAAACTCGGACTCGATCAGCTTATAAATTACTCAAAAGACAATAAAGCCGTTTACCGCTCGGTGAATGGCGATGCGTTTGAGGCATTCCTTGGTGCCTTATACCTCGATAAGGGATTTGTTTTTACACGCCGCATCATTATTTCACGCATCGTCGAACTTCATATCGATCTCGAATCGCTTGAAAAAACCGATGTGAACTTTAAAAGCAAGATGATTGAGTGGGCCCAAAAGGAAAAATGTCAGCTCGATTTCGAAATGTTGGGCGAAACTGGCGAAGGCTACAACAAAATGTACAATGTGCGCCTGGTCGTCGACAATACGACTTATGGAGAAGCCAAAGATTTTTCCATCAAAGGGGCAGAACAACTTGCAGCCGAAAAAGCCTGGAATGCCATGACTGAAAAAGGTTTGATTATTGACGAACCGGCTCAATAGGTATTCACATCCAGTTATTTTCAATATAGTTTATTGGTATTTTAACAGTGAGACAGGTTTTTTATACCAGTGATTCTTGTTGGTTTATCTCCGATTTGGGGTTAACTTTGCCCAAAAGTACCTCGCATGCGCAACCGAAAACTGACGATTAGTACCAATCCTTTCGATGATATTCATGTGATTGGCATCAACACAACACTTCCTGATTATAAGCTGGCCTGGCACATCAATCAGCTGTTGCAACTGAATCTCCGAAAGTTTGAAGACATTGTCCCCGATCATGCGGAGGATGATGCGCGCTATGCTTTTTATCTTTACGATCAGGGAGAAAACATGAATGTTTTCAATCTTGTTTCGATCAACGACAAGGGACTGCGGTGGCTTAAGCTTCCGGTAACAACCGATTATTTGCTGATTATCCGCAATCCTGTTGACGAGGAAAAACTGGAGTCAGCTGTGCGAAATATCCGATCTGCACCTCAGGTCGTGCATGCATTTGTAATTGAACAATCAAAAATAAAAGGCATTGATCCCTTGCTCGAACAGATTGAACTGCATGAGTTTGAAACACAGAAGAACCAAAACAAACGTTATCCAAAAAAATAAAACAACACGTTCAATGAAAACAAAAATCATCGCAACCATCGGACCCGCATCAACGGATGCTCGAGTTTTACATCGAATGATAGAGGCTGGATTGGATGTTTGTCGGCTGAATTTTTCGCACGGTGATTATGCTGACCATTTACAGGTGATCGATACTATCAGGCAATACAACCAAACCAACAAAACATTTATCAGCCTTTTGGCTGATTTGCAAGGTCCTAAGATCAGATTAGGTGACCTGAAAGACGAACCCTTTTTGATGCAGCGTGGCGACCGCATTACCATCACCACAAAAGAATTGGAAGGCACACCTGAAAAAGTTTCCATCCGGTATGATGATTTTGCCATAGATGTACAAGAAGGTGATCAACTGCTGATTGACGATGGCAAACTGATGCTGCGCGTGATCGCATCGAACGGAACAGATGAGGTGTTGCTCGAAGCGGTCAACTCAGGGATGATTGCGCCGAGAAAAGGTGTGAACCTGCCCGATACCCGTATCAGCCAGCCCTCTCTGACAGAGAAAGACCTAAAAGATTTACAGTTTATTCTTGACCAGAATGTTGTCAATTGGATTGCCCTTTCTTTTGTACGTTCAGCAGATGACATCAAACAGCTCAGGCAGCGCATTTTGGATCATCCCTGCACCAACAAACCGCGGATTATTGCGAAAATTGAAAAGCCACAAGCCCTTGCAGTGATAGAAGATATTGTGAACGAAACAGATGGTATTATGATTGCCCGCGGTGATCTGGGTGTTGAAATTCCGATGGAACAGGTGCCGATGGCCCAGAAAAGAATGATCAAGCTTTGTCAGAAAAAGGGCATTCCGGTGATTGTGGCTACCCAAATGATGGAGGCTATGATTACATCTATTCGCCCAACACGGGCAGAGGTGAGCGATGTGGCCAATTCTGTCCTTGACGGAGCTGATGCGCTGATGCTCAGCGGAGAAACCTCGGTAGGTTCATATCCGGTTGAAACGGTGGCGACCATGCAACAGATCATCAACCAGATGGAAGATTACGAGGAAATCTATTACAAACACATACAACCGGTCGACAAACTGTCAGTTCGGTTTACAAGCGATTCGGTGTTGTATGCCGCTTGCGATCTGGCGCAACGAACACTGGCCAAAGCAATTATTGTCGTTACCCATACAGGATATTCCGCATTGCGTCTTGCTGCACATCGCCCAAAAACCAAGCTGTATGTTTTTTCAAGCAGTCAATACCTGCTTGGTCAGATGAATCTGTTATGGGGAGTTCAGGGATTCTATGAGGACGGACTGGATGAAGCCGGCAAACTGATGGAACGGATGAATGCCATTCTTCGCGCGCAAAACCTTATCGGTAAAGGCGATTATATCATACACATACTCAGCACGCCTGTTTGGAACCAGGGAGCCAGTAATACCTTGCGACTGGGTGTTGTCGATGAATAATTGACTACTTATGTGTTTCGAATTGCTGTAAAAAGCGCAGGTCGTTTTCGAAGAATAAGCGCAGGTCGTTGATCTGGTATTTCATCATGGTGATGCGCTCAATGCCCATTCCAAAGGCAAAACCGGTATAAGTTTTGCTGTCGATACCACAGGCTTCCAGCACGTTCGGGTCAACCATTCCACAACCCAAAATCTCGACCCAGCCGCTGTATTTGCAGATGTTGCAGCCCGATCCACCGCAGATATTACAAGAAACATCCATTTCGGCTGAGGTTTCAGTAAAGGGAAAATAGGATGGTCTGAAACGAATTTTAGTGGATGGCCCAAAAAATTCCTGGGCAAAATAATACAAGGTTTGCTTTAAATCGGCAAACGAAACATCTTTGTCAATGTACAGGCCTTCAATCTGGTGAAAGATGCAATGTGCACGGGCCGAAATGGCTTCGTTTCGAAACACGCGACCCGGAGCGATGATCCGTACAGGAAGTTTTCCCTGTTCCATTACCCGAACCTGTACGCTACTGGTGTGTGTACGCAGCGCAACATCCGGGTCTTTGTGGATGAAAAATGTGTCCTGCATATCGCGTGCCGGATGTTCAGGCGGAAAATTGAGCGCCGAAAAATTGTGAAAGTCATCCTCAATTTCAGGTCCTTCGCTGATCACAAAACCCAATCGTTCGAAAATGCTGTTGATTTCACGACGAACGATTGATATGGGGTGTCGTGCTCCTGAAAAATGAGAAACCGGACGGCTTGTGTCGATCAACGTTTTTTGATTTGACTGTTGATCAAAAGCGCCCTGCAAGTTATTGATGATATCTTGTGCCTGATTTTTCAGGTCATTAAGGAGCATTCCTATTTCTTTGCGTTGCTCGGGAGCTACCTGTTTGAAATCGCCAAACAGCGATGGAATCAAGCCTTTCTTACTCAGGTATTTGATCCGGAAATTTTCAAGATCCTCCTTGCTGCTTGCTTCAAAGGCATTGATTTCGCCAAGAATCTGTTCAATTTTTTCTTTCATTCAGCTTGCTTTATTCGAGTATTTCAATGGTCATGCTAACGTCTTCGAGCGGTTTGTCACCAGGTCCTGTTTTAACGGCTGCAATTTTATCAATCACATCGAAACCTGAGACCACTTCACCAAAAACGGTATAGGCACCATCCAAATGAGGAGTTCCGCCAAGTGTAGCATATGTTCTCTTTTGTTCATCGGTATAGGTAATGCCGTTGCGGGCACTCATCATGGCGAGTGCATTGGCATCAAATTTCTGTCCCTGTACGATATAAAACTGTGACCCACTCGATTTTTTCTGTGGATTCACATTGTCGCCCATGCGCGCAGCAGCCAAGGCACCTTTTTTATGAAAATGAGCCGGTACAAATTCTGCATCGATGGTATAGCCCGGATCGGCTACACCGCGGGCGTTTCCGCCACCCTGAATCATAAAGTTCTGAATCACACGGTGAAAAACCGAACCGTTGTACCAGCCTTCTTTGATCAGTTTAATAAAATTATCGCGGTGCTTGGGGGTGTCGTTATACAGTTTGGCTGTGATATCACCATAACTGGTTTTGATGAGAATGAGGGTTTCGGCTTTTTCCTGAGCCTGAACAGCAAAGGCCGATACAAGCATAAGTACAATTAAGAATTTTTTCATGTGTTATTAATTATTCGTTTTTAGCTCTGATGGAATGTGCCATGATTTAGAGTACTAACGTTTTCTCCTGGTGATTCCTGCATCATGGCGATTTCATGTTTGTTGAAATTTATCACGCTGCAAAAATACAAAAAGCACCTTAGTAAAGGCCGTTGTGCCTGATTGAGAAAAATTAAACTTTTTTACGTGCCTCGTTGAAGCATTTGCGGCACAATGGCTCGTAGCTTTCTGTTTCGCCCAGCATTACCAGTTTATCGCCTGCAATGGTACGATGTGAGTAATGCGCCAGATTCCCGCAATGCATACAGATGGCGTGCACTTTGGTAACATACTCTGCAATTGCCAACAGTTTGGGAATCGGACCAAAAGGGTTTCCCTGGAAATCCATATCCAAACCAGCTACAATCACGCGAGCCCCATTGTTTGCCAGTCTGGCGCAAACAGTCGCCAGTTCATCATCGAAAAACTGCGCCTCATCAATGCCAACCACATCCACCTCATTGGCATAAAACAGAATCTGGGATGCGCTTTCAACGGGTATCGAGCGGATGGTATTCGCGTTATGCGAAACAACATCTTCCTCACTATAACGTTTATCGATGTGAGGTTTAAAAATCTCAACACGCTGCTTAGCGATGCGGGCACGGTTAAGTCGTCGGATCAGTTCCTCAGTCTTTCCGGAAAACATCGATCCGCAAACGACTTCTATCCAGCCTGTTCTCGACTTGCTGTTTGTATCTTTTTCAAGAAACATACGGGCTTATGTTGGGGTTCTTTGTACTTTTATGATACATTTTGGCAAAAATAAGGATTAATCGAATGAATAATACAAAGCTGCAATACGATGTTGCTTCTCAATTGACAAAAGCATTGCGCAACCACCTGACGATGATTGGGAGACAACTTGATTTTATTGAGCGCAATGAGCATAAAATTGCACAACTTGATCTTGATGTGATGGTCGATCGCCTTCGAAAGATGTACGATGCAGTCTGCGCTTACCAACCTGGTGTTGAACAACAGGTAGATCGGTCACCGGTTTTTGATGAAAAAAGCGAACAAACCTTGCAAAAAGAAGCACCACCAGTTGTGAAGGCGGATAACAGCATTCCGCCCTCAATTCCAGTTCAGGCAGAAGTTCAGGTAAATGATATTCCACAACAGGAAAAGCAGGTGGAAGTGCCTGTGCCAGCACTTAAAGCCTCTGAACCAGTTGAGAAAACTAACACTATTACTCCGGAAAAATTCCCAGAGCCTGAAGTAGTTGCACCTCCTTCGAAAACAGTAGTTGCACCTGCAAAAACAGTTGAATCGCCACGGACTACTATCGATCTGTTTGGTCAGCAAGCTGCTGAAAGCCTTGCAGATAAACTGGTGAAGGAACAAGATGACAGCGTGGCTGCAAAAATCCAGCGTCAACCTATTAGCGACCTGAAAATGGCCATTGGCATCAACGAGAAATTTCTCTTTGTAAACGAGCTTTTTGGCGGAAGTCTCGAAAAATATAACCAAACCATTGACGAACTCAACAGCTTTAAAAGCTATATTGGCGCCAAGACTTTTCTGATTGAAAAAAAGGTAAACGACCAGTGGGAAGCTGATTCGCTGGCTTTTAAAAAATTGATGGGATTGGTAGAACGAAAGTTTGATGCGCATGAATAAATTTTATCAAACCCGCTGTTTTATCCTCGTCTTTATGCTGTTTGCCTTGTTTTCGGTAACACACGCACAGGATGTTCAGTTTGTCAAGCAAACGGTTAAAACACTGGCTTCCCCTAAAATGCAGGGGCGGGGATATGTGCACAATGGCGACAGAAAAGCAGCTGAATTCCTGGCCGTAGAGATGAAAAAGGCTGGACTGATGAGTTTTGGAAAAGACTATTTTCAACCCTACTCATTCGATATCAACACCTTTCCCGGAGTCGTTGACTTTACTATAGATGGACGTGAGCTGGTGCCAGGCATCGACTTTGTTGTATATCCATCTATGGCTTCTGTTGACGCAAAATATCAGTTGGTGTTCCTTCCTGATACGATCTCGCAGCTTAACTCTGTTTACCAACTCATCGACACCAACCAACTTGCCAACAAGCTGGTGATTGTTCCTGAAAGTCTCTCAAATGCTTACAGAAAAGGTATACCGGGAGTTAAAACGCTTGCACAAACTGTTTCTGGCAGTATGTGGTGGCATGTTTCGCATGCCGAAAAACAAGAGAATATTGTTCGGCTAAAAATACGCAAGCAAGCCCTTTCAGATAGCGCAAAATGGTGTCGTGTGCATATTGAATCAAAATTGAAGCAGCATGAAGCGGTAAACCTGATTGGGTATGTGCCCGGCGCAATCGTAGCTGATAGTTTTTTTGTGATGACAGCTCATTACGATCACTTGGGTAGAATGGGAAAAAACACTTTTTTCCCGGGTGCCAGCGACAACGCCAGCGGAACAGCAGCAGTGCTTGATTTTGCCCGGTATTATGCGAAAAATCCCGGACGATATAGCATGGTTTTCATCCTGTTGTCTGGTGAAGAGGCCGGCCTGATGGGGTCGAAGTTCAATGCGGAAAACCCGCTTTTTCCACTTGAAAATGTGCGGTTTTTAATCAATTTCGACATGGTTGGCACGGGAAGCGAAGGTCTTTCGGTTGTAAACGGAAAGCAATTCCTGTTGCAGTCGCACTGCCTTGATAGCCTGAACAGACAGGAACAGTTTTTTGCCGATATCCGAATGGGTGGCGAGTCGTGCAACAGCGATCATTGCCCCTATTATCAGAAAGGAGTTCCGGCATTTTTTATGTTTACCCGTGGAAATGAAGATCTTGAATACCATACAATTACCGACACAGAAGAAAAGCTGCCATTTACAGCATACGAAAGCCTGTTTGGTTTGATCCGGCAATTTGTTGATGCCAGTTCCACAAAAATATTTGATCGCTGATGTTGACCTTTCTATTTATTATAACTGTTATTGTTGTTGTAGTTTTTACTGCTTTGTCTTTTTATACCTCCATAAACAGCGGTGCTGCCAAACTGGAAAAATGGTTTCAAGATAAAAGCAAAAAATAAACCTGGCACCTATGTCGAAGTTATACCTTGTTCCCACACCGATCGGAAATCTCGAAGACATTACCTTGCGCGCCATCAGGATTTTGCGTGACGAGGCTGATCTTATTCTGGCCGAAGACACCCGTAAAACAAGTATTTTACTCCGCCATTTAGAAATAAGTAAACCCATGCTGGCTTTTCATCAGCACAACGAACACCAACAACTCAACCGCATTGTAAACAGATTGCAGGGTGGAGAAACCATGGCTTTGGTGTCCGATGCGGGCACACCAGCTATCTCCGATCCCGGCTTCCTGTTGGTAAGAGCTTGCGTGGAGCAACAAATAGAAGTAGAATGTTTACCTGGAGCCACCGCCTTTGTTCCGGCGTTGGTTAATTCCGGATTGCCGGCCGACCGCTTTGTTTTTGAGGGATTTTTGCCCCACAAGAAAGGACGGCAAACAAAAATTCAGGCGATTGTGAATCAACCTTATACCACGATACTTTATGAATCTCCACACCGCTTGCTGAAAACCCTACAGCAATTTTTGGAATTTGCGGGTCCTGACCGAAAAGCGACTGTTTCACGCGAACTCACCAAAATTTACGAAGAAACTGTCCGCGGCACCCTTGCCGAATTGATCAACTATTTTGGCCAGGCTGAAGTAAAAGGTGAAATCGTGATTGTCATTTCCGGCTTTGCTGAATAAAACGTATTCCCAATTCTGTTAGACAAGTTGTCAGTTGAATGGCAACCAATCCTCGACCGCAATCGGTTGCTTTTTCCCATTTTTTTTAAGCTCCTGTTTTCAGATAAATAAAAGCTGACAAACTGTTCGCTTGCGTACAAAAACTGATTGGTAGCGTACAGTTTTGCCAATTTGTCTAGTACACATTAATTTAATTAAATATTACAAAATCAATATTATATAAAGTTTGGCACGTAGATTGATTGTTGTTAAGCGTAAAACACAGTAACTAAGATTTAAAAAATATATAAAATGAAAACACGTACCATCACCCTCATCGCAGCAGTTTTGTTCAGCACAGTTTTATTTGCTGACGACCTGAAGAAAAATATGAAAGAGGAAGTTTATATCAATGATATTCCTTTCGACACCTATGTCATCAAAAGTGAAGTTTTGCAGTCGAATGCCTTGAACGTTCAGTTCGAAATGACAGAAGAATCCTACATCAATGATATTCCTTTCAACACAGCCGATATTGCAGATCATACCATGATCGAACAGGCTGATACTTTGATTCAAATGAATAATGAAGCCTATATCGACGACATTCCATTTGATACACAAGCTGTTGTAAAAGCATTAAAATAATTAAAATAATCAATGAGAGCGCCTGCTCTCCGTCGTTCTTTTTCTCATACTACATGTAATTTTGTGTTGGTTGAACTTAGATAAAGCCGCTGAATTTCATTCGGTGGCTTTTATCTTTTTGATGCGGGTTGTATCTTCGCACAAAACAGCCTTATGCCCTTTACCTATTCTTATCCGCGCCCGACAGTTACAGTAGACTGTATTGTCTTTCAAAAGCGACAAGACCAATATTTTGTGCTTCTCATCAAGCGTGGTAACGAGCCATTTAAGGGTTATTGGGCCATTCCTGGCGGATTTATCGAGATAGACGAATCACTCGAAAGCGCAGCCATCCGCGAACTTGAAGAAGAAACCGGTTTGAAAGGGATTGCTCTCGAACAGTTTTATACTTTTGGTGATCCACATCGCGACCCCCGGCACAGAACAATTTCGGTGGCCTATGTAGGTTTTTCAGAGGACAATCAAATCCCTGAAGCTGGCGATGATGCAGCTGAGGTGAGCTGGTTCAAAGTGGAGAATTTGCCACAACTGGCTTTCGACCATCAAAAGATTTTACAGATGGCTTTTCCCCGGTATTTGAAATAAACCTGATGATCATGTGTGGACGTTTTCAACTTTCAGTCAAAGGAAAAGAAATCAGCGAACGATTCAATACGGAAGTTTTTGATGAGCGCTACAAACCTTCTTTTAACTGTGCACCCGGACAATTGCTTCCGGTCATCACCAATGTCGACCCTTCGAAAGTGCAACTTTTTAAATGGGGCTTGGTACCATCTTGGTCAAAAGATACCCGTTCAGCATTTAAATTGATCAACAGCAGAAGCGAGACTATTTCAGCCAAACCAACTTTTAAAAAGGCTTTCAAACAACAGCGCTGTCTCGTTCCGGCCAATGGTTTTTATGAATGGAAAAATTCAGCCGTAAAGCAGCCATACCGGATATTCCTAAAATCGAATGAAATTTTTGCCATGGCGGGTATTTGGGAACAATGGAATCAACCAGATGGAAACATGTTGCACACATTTAGCATCATAACTACGCGAGCAAACAAGCTGATCGAAGGTTTACACGAACGCATGCCCGTGATTTTGGTGCCTGAAGACGAACAAAAATGGCTCAAAGAAGAAGACGAAAACAGGCTCGAATCCCTGCTTCAGCCATTTCCGGATGAAATGATGGAGCTGTATGCTGTTTCTTCACGCATCAATCAGGTCAGCCAGGATGATGCCCGCCTGATAGAGCCAACAGCCGATTTGTCTGAAGGTTTATTTGGATAAAAATTTCAGTAAACCAATAAATTACAGCCCCTTACCTGGCTGTCGTCGAAACGCCCCAGCACTTCAAAGCTGCCATTCTGATGTTTTACACCAATGTCCTGCACGGCAATGAAGGCGCAACTGTAAATATTTGCCAGGTCAATCACATTGATGCCGCCACTTCGTTCTGCCGGCAACAAGGAAAGCGGATCGTTGGTATCGCGAATCAAAACCTGCATCCAGGGAGGTGTCTCAAACTGTCCATTGCCTTTTGAATATGCCTGTGAGAGCAGCTCGGTCATGCCATACTCCGAATGGATTTGAGATACACCAAAAGCATGGCGAAGTTGCTGGTGCACTTCCTCACGGATCATTTCCTTTCTTCGGCCCTTCATGCCACCTGTTTCCATCACGATCAGCTCAGGGAATTCGAGTGGAAATTGTTCTGCCAGGTCAAGCAGCGCATAGGTAACACCCAGAAGCAACACAGGAACTCGTTGCTTTTTCAGTTTGTTGAGTTTTGTTGACAGCTTTTCCAAATCGTTCAGGTAAAAACCGCTTTCAGCCTTTTTCGACATGCGAATCAACTGGTCGGCCATATAAACCAGGGATGAACCGCTTCGCTCAAGATAGGAGGGTAATAATGCTAAAACCGTGTATTGTTCTACTGGTCCGTAAAACTTGATAAAGCCTTCGGTAAAACTTTTTTCATAAATCGATGGGAACGGTACTTCATGAAAACTGGTCTGATTTCCTGTTGTGCCTGAGCTGTTAAAGACCAATTCGGCCTTATGAGCCGTGCTGCAAACGCGCTGGGTTCTGAAAAAATCAACAGGTAAAAAAGGAATCTTTTCTATTGCATTTACCTGCCTGGCATGAACGCCCAGATAATTGCAATACTGCTGATAAACAGGGAGGTTTGCGTATTGAAAATGATAAAGCCATAAGGCCAGACGATTAAATTCCTGTTCGCTTTCGAGGCGAAATATTGTCCTCTGAAATTCCTCTACATCCATTTGACGAAGCGTTTCAACGCGGAAAATTGTACTTTTACAAACGATTTTTCAATAACATGACAAAGGTAGTCTTAATTTCAGGATTGTTACTTTTTCTGTTGCTTGCATCCTGCAGGAAGCTGGAGGAATACCCAGTTGAGCCAGAAATTACCTATGAAGGTTTTGTTTTTTTACAGGATGTCGAAACCGGAACCATTGAAAAAGGCCTGTTGCAGATCGGTTATCGCGATGGCGATGGCGACATCGGCCTTGATCAGGGCGACACACTTTTCCCGTATCACCGGTCCGGCGAGTACTATTACAACCTGATCATCAGGTATTTTGAAAGGCAAAACGGAAGAATGGTAGAAGTACCGCTGTTGTCGTGGAACCCTGTTTTGCAACAATTCGACACCTCCACTTTCAGCGCACGGGTTCCACCGCTGATCAGCAAAGACCAGCATCGACCGATCAAAGGCATTATCGAAGATGAGCTTTTTGTGGTAAATCCTCTTTCACAATTCGACACCATTCAGTTTAAAATTAAATTGATTGACAGGGCTTTAAACATCAGCAACGAAGTCGAATCAGATTTGATCATCATCCCCAGGCCTTAACAATAACTTAAAATTAAGCTAAACAAAAGTTAAGGCTATCTTAACGGAGGATGGGATGCATCCACCCTATCTTTGCATCATCATTAAAAACTGAAAAAATGAAAAATCTGATAAAATCTTTGTTCGTTATTACTTTCATCGCCATCGTTTCAACAGCATTTGCCACAAACGACAGCAAACCAGAAGCCAAGGCTCCTGCTGCCACAAGCATCATGAGTGGCACTGTGCTTGATGCAGCTACAGGAGAGGCTCTTGTAGGTGCTGTGGTTGAGGTGGAAGGAACCGACTTGAAAACTTATACCGACCTGAACGGCGAATTCACCCTGAAAGATGTAAAAGTGGGAGAATGCAATCTGAAGGTTAATTATATCTCCTATCGCGAAGTGAAGGTCAACAATATTACTATGACCCAAGACAGCAATGTTGTTGAGGTGAAACTGAACCCTGAGGGCTTATAAAATCCCCTTCATCAATGAGATTTAAACTAGACAAGCTGGCTGATGCAGTTTGTCTTTTTTTTGTGCACACCTTTTCCCGGTAAGAATTTATCACGAAAAGGCATGAGGTACAGGGAATAATATTGTATATTTGGTCTAGAAAAGTTCATAATCATAGCAAAACAACGTGGTCACGCATCCCTGATAGTCCAACGAGGATTTGCCGTTGCTTGCTCGTTTAAAAATTAAAACACATGAAGAAGAAGGTATTGTTGGTAGTTGGATGCTTTTTATTCCTGGTTACCGGACTGTTTGCGCAGCAGCTTGAGAAACGTGAAGACGGATATTACAAGGATGGCGCCTTATTTACGGGAAAACAAACCACCACATATGGCGATGGAACAATCGAATCGGAAAGAAACTTTGTTCAAGGTCAGGAGGATGGAACTTCCGTTTACTATTTTAAAGATGGCAAAGTAAAAGAAAACCGACTGTGGAGCCATGGGAAAAAGAACGGAATATGGATCACCTGGAATGAAAAAGGAATTAAAACAGGTGAGGCCGGATACCAAAATGACCAAAAACACGGAAAGTGGTTTATCTGGGATGACAATGGGGTGTTACGTTACGAGATGAATTATGCTGAAGGAAAGAAAATAGGCACCTGGTACATGTGGGATGAAAATGGCAACCTCATCGAAGAGAAGAATTTTTAAATCAATTACACGAAAAGAGAACTGCCGCGAAGAAAATTCGTGGCAGTTTTTTTATGTATAATTGTGACGTATAGGGCTGGCTGTGGCAGCATTCTTATGCCTATTTTTGCAACGAAAGTTTTTGAAAATGGCAAACAACAATCTGGCAGCACGCAAATATGTTGTCATCTTTATTTTTATTGCAGTTGCACTGGCTTTTATCGTCAAGTTGTTTTTTTTGCAGGTTGTTGACCAATCCTACAAATTGTCGTCGCAGAACAATGTTTTACGGTATATCACACAATACCCTGCCAGGGGAAATATTTTCGACCGTAACAACAAGCTTCTGGTATATAACGAGGCTGCTTTCGACCTGATGATTATTCCCCGACAGCTCCAGCAGATGGATACCAATGAGTTCTGCCGTTTGCTGGGTATCGAAAAATCGGTGTTCAATGAGCGTCTTAACAAGGCAAAAAAGTATTCCCGCTACCGGCCGTCTGTTTTTTTGGAGCAGGTTTCGAAGGAAGATTATGGATATGTTGCAGAGAAACTATACCGATTTCCGGGATTTTACTTCCAGCCACGCACGCTTCGAAGCTATCCGATTCCGGCTGCTGCGCACATTTTGGGTGATATTGGCGAAGTGAGTCAAAAAATCATCAACACAGATCCTTATTACAGCTCGGGTGACTACATCGGAAAATCAGGGATCGAAAATTACTACGAAAAGGAATTGCGTGGCCGAAAGGGAATGAAGATCGTGATGGTTGATGTGTATAACCGCGAGAAAGGAAGTTTTCAGGGTGGGCGCTACGACACCTTGCCCGCTGCCGGAAAAAACCTGGTGCTGTGCATTGATGCTACACTTCAGCAATATGGCGAAGCGCTCATGCAGGGTAAAACAGGCAGTATTGTGGCTATTGAACCATCAACTGGCGAAATTCTTGCTCTTGTGACAAGTCCGGGCTATGACCCCAACCTGCTTGTGGGGCGCGTTCGAGGCAAAAACTACAACCTCTTGCTTGAAGACCCCAACAAACCACTGATCAATCGTGCCATCAGCGGAACCTATCCGCCCGGTTCTACTTTTAAAATGGTGAACGCGCTGGTAGCCTTGCAAAGCGGTGCTATCACACCCCAAACCATGTTTACCTGTCAAGGAAAAAGGAGCCTGCCCATCAAGTGTACACACGATCACCACAGCCCATTGGCGTTGATGGAAGCCATCGAAAATTCATGTAATCCCTATTTTTGGAACACTTTTAAAAGTATCCTCAACAACAAAAAGTTCAATTCACAGAAGGATGCCTATGACTATTGGTACCAAATCATGTACAATTTTGGATTTGGACATACCTTTGGTACCGATATCCCCTTTGAGGTTTCGGGAAACATTCCTTCACGGGCTTATTTCGACAAGGTTTACAGAGGAAGTTGGAACGCGTTGACGGTGAGGTCGTTGAGTATTGGTCAGGGTGAAATTTTGCTCACACCTTTGCAACTTGCCAATATGGCAGCCATCATCGGCAACAAGGGGTATTACCGCACTCCTCATTTGATCAAACAAATCGGAGATCACGAAAGCTTGAATACCGATCTGGCCAAGAATGTAGAAACAGGGATAGACGCAAAGCATTTCGACATCATCAAAGAAGCCATGCTCGACGTGTTCGAAGGCGATCATGGCACGGCCAGGTATTACAAAATAGATAGTATTCCTGCCGGAGGAAAAACCGGGACAGTTCAAAATCCGCATGGCAAAGACCACTCTTTGTTTTTGGCTTTTGCACCTTACGAAAAACCCCGAATTGCCATTTCAGTTGTGGTAGAAAACGCGGGATTTGGCTCTACTTGGGCTGCACCTATTGCCAGCCTGATGATAGAAAAGTATCTGAAAGGCGGCACCAAACGTACTGCCCTCGAACAGCGGATTATGGAAGCAAACCTGAATGAGCAACATGAACCACCTTTACCATGAGAGATAACAAGAGTAGTATAGGAAGCATCGACTGGGTTACCTTTTTGCTGTTTTTGGCCTTGGTGCTGATGGGTTGGCTCAGTATTTATTCTGCGGTTTACGACGAGGAGCACCGGAGTATTTTTGACATGACTCAGCGTTATGGCAAACAGCTGGTTTGGATTGGATTGGCGCTGGTAATGGGCTTTGTGATTCTATTGATTGATGCCAAGTTTTTCAACGCATTTGCTTATCCGATTTATGGAACGATGATCGTTGTTTTAATTGGGGTGTTGCTGTTTGGAACAACTATCGCAGGTTCGAAATCGTGGTTTCAGGTCGGTGGATTTAGGCTGCAACCTGCCGAATTTGCCAAATTTGCTACAGCATTGGCTCTCGCCAGTTATCTGGGAAGACTGCAAACGGATGTGAAGCAGATCAAGACTCAAGTCGTTAGTTTTATCATCATCGGCCTTCCCGCCGTGCTGATTTTGGCGCAATACGACACGGGGTCGGCTTTGGTATTTGGCGCGTTCATTCTGGTTCTTTATCGCGAAGGCATGTCGGGGCTCATCATGATTGTTGCTCTGGTTGCTGCCGTACTCTTTTTAGTTACATTGTATACCAGTCAGATATATGTTATACCGGGCCTTGTGTTACTGTTTGGCCTTAGTTTGTTTGTTGTGAAGCGCAACAGGAAAAATATTTTACGGCTGTTGGCGTTGCTGGCTGTCGCCTCTGCCTTTGTCTTTAGTGTAAATTATGTGTTTGAGCATGTACTTGAGCCTCATCAGAAAGTACGCATCAATGTGCTATTGGGGCTTGAAAAGGACCTGCGCGGAGCTGGCTACAATGTGAACCAGTCAAAAATTGCCATTGGGTCAGGCGGTTTAACAGGAAAGGGTTTTCTGAATGGAACGCAGACAAAATACAATTTTGTTCCTGAGCAAAGTACCGACTTTATTTTCTGCACAGTTGGTGAAGAATGGGGCTTTTTGGGCACGTTTGTAGTTATCGGGCTATACCTTTCCCTCTTTACGCGACTCATTCTGTTGGCCGAACGTCAACGTTCGTCATTTAGCAGAATATACGGCTATGGAATCGCGTCTGTTTTGTTCTTTCACTTTGCCGTAAACGTTGGAATGACGATTGGCCTTGCACCTGTTATCGGCATTCCGCTTCCTTTCTTTAGCTATGGAGGTTCAAGTCTCTGGGCTTTTACTATCATGCTTTTCGTTTTTTTGAAACAAGACGCCAACAGACTAAATATTCTCTAGAAAGTGAAGACATAAAAAAAACGCCTGGTTTTGTCCAGGCGTTTTCTTTATGGATTGATGTTGTTTAGTAAAACATCAGACGGTTATCTTGTATGTCAGCAGTTTTCTCAATAGCCCTGAAAGGACCATTGTTTCTGATCACATTGGCAAATGCTGTGCTCTTTTCTTTGATTACCTGATCGTAGTTTTCGCGATCGGGAGCCACTGTAAGGTCGTTGAGTTTAACGATGAAAGCAGCTGATGTACCTACAATCGGTTCCGAAACTTCTCCCTTTTTCATGGAGAATACAGTACCTATCACTTTGCTTTCCTGGCCATAACCTTGAAGTACCCTGCTATCGAAGCTTACATTGGGAATCAACTGGCGTTCGCCACCTAGATCAGCAGCAATTTTATCAAAATCAGTTCCGGCAGCTTTCATTTTTTCAGTCAGCAAAGCGCCTTTTTTCTCATTCATTACCTGAGACTTGATCATGTCTTTGATATCATCAAGCGGAGCAATACCTTTTTCGCTGGCCTTGGTCAGAACGGCAATCACGTATGAGTTGTCGAGGTCGAAAATGGTTGAAACATCATCCAATGAGGTGTTTTCATCAAAAGCCCAGCGAATAATCTGACGTGGGTTTTCTACTCCGGTGATGCGGTAGCTGCTTGAGCGCAAGTTAGGTGCTACACGTTTATTCAGACCATCACGTGCAATGGCCTCGTCAAACTGGGCGCGGGTTTTGTTTTCGCTGGCAAACTTACTGGCCTGGGCAAAAACGTCCTGGTATGTTTGAGTGCTGGGTGTAACCTGGTGAATGATTTGTGCAACACGTACCTTTTTCTGATCTTCTTTTTTACCTGTTACTTCGATGATGTGGAACCCGAAGTCAGTTTCAACAAGGCCAATGGTGCCCACTTTATTATCCAGAACAAAAGTGTTAAACTGAGGAACCATCTGTCCGTCTTTAAACCATCCCAGATCGCCACTGTTTTGCTGCGCGCTTGGATCATTCGAGAAGCTTTGTGCGAGCTCTTTCATTCGGCTGGGTGTTTTTTTGGCAAGAGCAAACAAGCTATCAGCAAGGGCTTGTGCCTGTTCTTTTGTGCGTTCTTGATCGCTGCGAAGTGCTCCTTTGTAAGCAATCAGGATATGACTGGCTTTCAATGAGTCGGGGCGATAGCTGACATCCACCAAACGGGCAAGATTATAGGCGTTATTTTCGAAATATGGGCCATAAACAAATCCTGGTTCGTTTTCAAACATCACAGTCTCGATGCTCACTGGCAATTCAGTACGGGCTTTCCAGCTGCTGTCGTAGCGAACATCAGAGTTTGCATTGACAAAAGTGGCAATGTTGTTGGTGGTGGCAAATTCTTCTTTCAGGCTGTTTACAAATTTGCTGGCATCTTCGTTGTCGGCGGCTGATGGTTTTACATCAAACGAAACATATTCAATGTCGCGCATGGCCGGACGATCGTAAGCGTTTTTGTGTGAATCGTAAAAAGACTGATAATCCGCATCTGTCAGCTCAATCAATGAATCAGAAACCGTGCTGTATTTTACACTTACAAGTTCAATGGTAGCCTTGTTGTTTTTTTCGGCATAAGCCATCTTTGCAAGCTGTTTGGGCATGTAATAGGCTTTCGAAATCAGGTTTTGATATTTGGTATTGAGCCTGTCTTCTTTGATGTAACGCTCAAAAACCAGCCATTGATCCTTGGAGGCCTGTGGCATGGTATTGAGGTTTTTCAGATAATTCATTACCATTTCACGGTCGAACTGACCGGTTTCGGGGTTGGTGAAATTTTGAATCACTGCCTGGTGCGGATTGGGTCCCTGGATCTGGTCAAAAAGTTCATCTGGGGTGACAACCAGGCCTAATTCGTCGTACTCTTTTGACATCAATACTTCTTCAACCAGTTGGTTCCATGTATTATCGCGCAGGCGGTACATGTCTTCCTGACTGATCCGGTCGTTTTGCTGTTGACGTTTTGTTGCTTCAACATTCTGGTCGAATCGTGCATTAAAATCTGAGATGTTAATATCCTCGTCGTCTATAACGCCAATATTCATTGTGTGCCGGCCTCCACGTCCCTTGGCAAAGTCACCTAAAATAAATGCTGCCAAAGCAACTCCGATCACAATCACCAAAAGGCCTGAGCGTTTTCTGATTTTTCCAATTACAGCCATAATTCTTCTGTCTTTTTAAAATAGGGTGCAAATGTACAACAGAAACTCTAAGTATGAAAATAAATATGAAACAAATATGTCCGGAGCTAAAATGCTGTTAATAGATTAATAACCAAAAACATACATGTTGATAAGTTGAGAAAATTCTAATTTATCGGAGCAGAGGCATGCTTTTTCGCGCTTGGTTATCAGTTCAGTACCTTTATACGCACCTCTTCAACACGGTTGTCGCTGGCTTTCAAAATCTTGATTCTAAAACCTTCGATGGTGATTTCCTCATTGATTTCAGGGATGCTTTCGTGGTATTGGAGAATAAAACCGCCAAGCGTTTCATAGTCTTCCGATTCAGGTATATTGAGTTTGTAGGTCTCGTTCAGGTAATCGGTTTCCAGTCTTGTTGAGAAGATGAACTCATCTTCCGAAAGCTGTACTTCTACATCTTCTTCCTCGTCAAACTCGTCTTCTATCTCGCCAAATATTTCCTCGATAATATCTTCCATCGATACAATACCTGCCGTTCCTCCAAATTCGTCAACAACCACTGCAATCGCCTGTCGTGCCTGAATAAAACGCGCCAATAGCAGATTGGCTGGATAGGTCTCAGGAAAAACTTCAATTTTGCGCAGTACTTCGGCAATCGTTTGAGGCCTTTTAAACATATCGTACGAATGCACGTAGCCAATAATGTTGTCGATATTGTTTTCGAAAACAAGGAGCTTGGAATGCTTGGTTTCTTCAAATTTCTGCAGGATAAACTCGATGCTGTCACTCAACTTAACAGCTTCAATTTCAGTGCGTGGCAACATGCATTCGCGCAGTTTGATAAATCTGAAGTCGATGGCATTTTGAAACAGCTGAATCTCGTGGTTTACCTGATCTTCCGATTCTTCGGGGGGGGCATATTCGCGCAGATATTCGTTCAAATCGACTGTGCTAAACTGGTAAGCGTCGCGGTTGAGTTCGAGCCTGAACAGGTATTTCAGGATGAGTTCGGCCAGCCCGATGTAGATGATAATAACGGGGTAAAGCAGGTAATAAAAAATCCAGATGGGGAGTGCCAGTGCGTTGAGCATGGCATTCGGATTGATGCGGAAAAAGATTTTTGGTAGAAACTCAGCTACCAAAAGAATGAGTAAGGTCGACAATAGCGTTTGGATGAGCAACACCATCAGGTCGTTGTTGATACTTTCGGGCAGCAATTGGATGATGGCTGGTTCGAGCATGTTGGCCATGGCAATACCATAAACAACCAGCGCAACATTATTACCCAGCAACAGGGCACCGATAAACCGACTTGGATTTTTGAAAAAACCATTCAGCAAACGGGCCGAAAACTTTTCCTTTTTCAAATCAAGTTCGATCCGAAGCCTGTTTGAGCTTACAAAGGCAATCTCCATCCCTGAAAACAGGCCGGAGAACAAAAGGGTAAAAAAAATCAATTGCAGTTCAGAGACCAAGGTTGCTTGATTAAATTCCAGAGCACAAAGATAGATTAATTGGGCGATTGTTTCGCAAGGCTATCTGGCTCGTCTTCAATTTCGAGTGTCGCCCTGATGTTGTGAATGGTTCTCTGGGTGAATCCTTCTGTGGCTGTCAGGCTGTCGCCAAAAATTACTTTATCAGGTGAAGTGATTTTTACAAACGCACCGGTATAAATGATTTTTTTTCGCTGATCCCAGAAAAGTGATTCGGTATTCAGGACTTCTTTCGTGTTGTAATTTTCAACTTCTACATCGCGCTTGGCAATGAGCAGTTTGCGGTTTTCGTTGCTGATGCCGTAGTCGGCTTTAATGCGCGAGGTTTTTTGCATAACAGAGTCATAAAAAAAGGCTTCGAATCCATCAGGAAACTCGATAGAAGGATTGGGCCCTGAAAAGCGATTCATCACCGGAGCCAACAATTCCATTTGTATTTTGCCCGAATCGCTCCGCACATAGTTGATGTCGTAGGCTGTAACTGCTGCAAGGGTATCTTGTTGCGTCATTTCCTTGACGACACTCAGCGAGTTCTCACAAGACAACAACATCATGGCTGTTACAACAACCATGATGTGAAGTTTTATAGAATCTAAATATTTGTAAAGCGTTTTCAACGCTAAAATTATTTGGCGGCTCTGATCGTTGTTTGCTCGGTGTACCAGCATTCAACAGTATAAGGATCACCTTCTTTATAGTCGTAGAAGAAGATGGTTTCGAGCGAAGGGAAGTAAACAGAGTAGTCGGCGATACGTTTGTTAGCTGTTTCGGCAACAGAAGGATCTATCTGTTTGGCTTTTACGTATTTGTCCACAGCTGCCCAGTAGGCTACACGGCTGGTAAATTCGTTGTTGCCACAATCTTTGGCACTTGCTGCATACAAGTCGCCAATAGTTATATATGGAGTTCCATCGTTCGGATTCAACTCAATGGCTTTCATTGCCATTTGTCTTGCTTTGGGATAGTTTTTCACGGCACGCAATACTTCGGCAAGTAACTTGTATGAATTGTGTGCGCGTTCAACATCTTCCGATTTAGTAGCTTGCTCGAGATAAGGAATGGCCTCATTGTATTTTTCCTCTTGCAAATACAGCCTCCCGATCAGGTAAGCAGACTCAGGACTTGGCTGCAACTCATTCAGCTTGATGCTGGCATTCAGATAAAGTGGATCATCGGTGCAACTGCGTTTGTCGAGCAGAGAGGTAACTTTTTGCAACAGTTCAATGTCATCTGGCGATTTTTCCAGCTTCTTCTTATAGATTCGGACCAAATCGGGGCATGTGGCAAATGGTTCAAAAGTGGCATCGATATTGCCTTTGTAGTTTTTGTATATCTCAACCCAGCGGGTATCACCGGCAGCACTAAGCCCTTTGATGTTGTGGTCGAGAATGTCGATCACCTGGTCGTAGGCGTCAACAATGGCCGAGCTGTCGATTTTTGCCTTGCGGGCCATTTTAATCACACTGCGGAAATAATAAATCAGCACGGTGCCATCAGAAGCATCCCCATCCAGGTCAACAGAGCGTTTCAGAATGTCATAGGTTTCTTCGTAGCGATCCTGATCGTAGGTGTAGAGGTCAACGCCTTTGCGTCCAAGGATAGTACCTTCCTGTGGCAATCCTGTTTTGTAGTGGTTTGGGAAATACTCAATTCGTTGGTCGTAAACCATCATCAGCGTATCGATCAGTTTAGCCTTTTTGGCTTCATTTTTTTCGTTTTCGATACGGTATTGCATAATCTTTACACCATCAACATAGGTGTTTTCACTTCCTAACGGACAGTTCTTGAAAACCCAACGCCATGGTTTGATGATTTCTTTTACAGAAGCACTAGTGTAATCACTGGCTTTCCATTGTTTATAAAATTCGCGGTACAAAGAAATGTTTGTGATACAAGCAACGCTGTCTTCGCCGTATTTCTTCATCGTGTCCTGCGGAAGATTGTCCGCTGTTGGCAGTTTGAAAGTAGCTGCCTGCATCATTGTTGCCAGTGTTAGCATCGCTATCAGCAGCATTGGTTTTGTTACTTTCGTTTTCATGGTGATAAAATATTATGTTGATGCTAGTTATATCTTCTTTTTACAAACCATCGTTCGTAAATTGAAACGCCCAGAGTGAAATTGACAAAGGTTTCCTGAATCAGGTTTTTGGCTGTTGTGCCCCCGCGGCCAACTTCCAGACTGAGATCGATCGTTGTTAAAGAACGTGGTAATGGCATACTTAAACCAAAACTGATGCCAAACTCGTTTATGGGTTCTCCGTAGATCTTCAGATAGGTTTGGTTATAGCGGGCACCTGCACGATAAGTCACACGTTTCCAGTATTTTGAAATGGATGTAAAGTTGGGTGTAAATTCAGCTCCAACGGCAACATTCCATGCGTTTTCTAGAGAGTCGTTTGTTGAGCCAATCTTGAAATTTTTCCAGTTTTGCCAATTAAAGTCCATGCCAACAAGCCATCTGTTGCTTTTTTGAAGCACGGCTCCAAAACCAATCGACTGCGGAAGCGTAAGCTTGCTTTTTTGCTCTGGCGAATAAGAAATGGTGTCGAGAATATATTCTACACCGCCATCGATGCCGCCGAAAAGCGATCTGATCAGCGTCTCCTGTTTGACGTTGAGGTTGATTTTCTGACTGTAGGTGAGACCGAGGTTCAGCTGATAGTCTGTTCCAATCTTACCTTTATATAAAATACCATAATCAAACATGAAATCGTTGGCCCTCAGCCTGCTTTCAGTCTTGGTGTTGGCATACAAGGTAGAGTCTGGGAAATAGAGCAAGGTGCTGGAGGTGTTTTTACCAAATACATAGGTCAGATTGGCTCCGATTGAAAAGTTTTTGTTCAGCTCAATGGCGTTTCCGATAAAAAGCTGATTGAGACCACCTGCACCATTAAATGAGTAGTTATACTTGCCAATATCGTCCGACTCGCCGCTTACTACAACGTTATAACCAACTTCGCTGTAAGGCAATAGTCCGACAGCAGATTTCCAAAAGCGTGCAATTGGGAAACCCATTGAAACATAATTCAGGGTAGCATTGGTGCCTTTTTCTGAAAGCAGTGTGGTGCGGTAAGTGACTGAACTCATATTAAAACCGGCATCAAACAGAAACGATAATGAATCGAATCCGGTATATGAAGCTGGATTTCCCGGGTTCACAAACCTGTTGGTACTGATGGCATTGGTAATGCCACCCATTCCCTGGAGACGTGTATTAGCGCTCTTACTTTTGAGCTGCCCGATACCAAAGCGTGAATAGGGCGAGTCGGTCCCCGTTTGCGCATTCACACTTATCCAGGCCAAAAAAAGGACAACGAAAACGGTAACTTTTCTCAACTTATTGATCTTCATTAAAATCTAAAATAACCTTCAAGCCTTCCAACACAAGATTTGAGGCTGCAAAGATGTTATTTTTAAACCTTTTATCAAAATATTTATTGTCTCCGCCACCAATTAAGACTGTTAATTCTTTGTAAATCCCTTCATATGCCGAGATGATACCGCTTATTTCGGCCTGTACACCGTGCATCACACCCGATTGCAACGAGCCGGCTGTGGTGTCTCCGATAAGGGGAACGCTTTCTGAGGCTTCGACCAATGGAAGGCTCGCCGTAAAACGGTTCATGGCCTTGAAACGCATCCCGACTCCGGGACTGATGGCGCCGCCCCGGTAAATGCCTTCGCTGTCAATCAGGTCGAAAGTGATACAGGTTCCCATATCGATGACAAGCACGTTTTGCCCCGGAAATCGATGGAAGGCCGCTGCAACCGCCGCAATTCTGTCGCGACCCAAAGTATGGGGGCTTTTGTACGCAAGCTGAAAAGGCAATGGAGTTTCATGGCCAAGGACGATAAATCCTTTATTTTCTGAAAAAAGATTCATCACATCCTTGGGTATTGGCCTTACTGAACCAATGATGGCTCTTTTAATTCTTCTTTGGCTCAAAAGCCAATCGACCAGTACTGTGTCTGTCGAAAACTGTTCGCGACTGATCAAATCGTTGCCTTCGTAAACAGCAGCCTTGGCAAGCGTATTTCCCAAATCGATTACAAGTTGTCGTTGCATTAGCTTTTACGGTTTTTCCTCTACAAAAGTAAGTCTAATCTATCACATTTTATCGGTTTGTAAGTACTAACCAGACGTATTAGTATTTAGAAAGTAGATCATTTGCCGCGAAAATTTGCATTTTCTTTTTTGCATTTCAATTTTTATCCTATCTTTGCCGCTCCAAAAACGCTGGTACCATAGCTCAGTTGGTAGAGCAACGGACTGAAAATCCGTGTGTCCCTGGTTCGATCCCGGGTGGTACCACTGAAAAGCCCTCGACAAGAGGGCTTTTTTGTTTTCTGAAAATAATGGGAAACACCGCTCTTTTTCCAACAACCGATTGCGGTCAAACTTCTGTTAGCTTTGTTGTTGATTTGATTTGAAGTCGCAGCTATCTGCTTATATTTGTGGCATCAATCTGTGGGAATTAAACGTATTTTATTGTTTTATGCATGAATACGATAAAATAGTTGACTCAGAAACAGGAAAGAGAGAAGTTTGAAAAATAATTTGAATTGTGCCAGGACATTAATATTCATTTCAAATATGAAGTGATTATTTTTCGTTGGCAGTTCCGTTTGTATACGGGGTGTTCAGAAAAAATTAATTTTATAGCATGAAAAGAGTCATGATTGTAACGGGTGGTGGCGATTGTCCCGGATTGAATGCGGTCATTCGCGCCATCGTAAAACGCGCTTCACAGGAAAAAGACTGGGAAGTATTAGGAAGTATTCAGGCTTTCAACGGCGTACTTTGGGAGCCATCAGAATTGAAAGTACTTACACCTGAAGTGGTGAAAGGAATTCATTTTCAGGGTGGTACCATAATAGAAACGACCAACAAAGGAGGCCCGTTTGCCTGGCCTGTAAAAAATAAAGACGGATCGTATTCATCCATCGACCGCTCAGACGAGATGATCCGTAAGATCCAATATCTCGGAATTGATGCTGTTATTAGTATAGGTGGAGACGGATCGCAACGCATCTCGCAATTGCTTTACGAAAAGGGACTCAACGTAATTGGTGTACCTAAAACCATTGACAACGACTTGTCGTCAACCGATTCAACTTTTGGATTTCAGACAGCTGTCGAAATTGCCACTGAAGCAGTGGATAAACTTGTAACAACAGCCGCGAGTCACAACCGTGTTTTTGTGGTTGAAGTGATGGGGCGTTATGCAGGCTGGATAGCCCTTAACGCAGCTGTTGCCGGTGGTGCTGAGGTTTGTCTGATTCCTGAGTTTCCTTATGATATCAACATCGTGAAGGAAAAGCTGGAATCGCGTTTCCACCGTGGTCGTGGTTTTGCCGTTGTTGTGGTTTCAGAGGGTGCCAAGCCCAAGGATGGTGAAATGGTCTTCGAAAAGAGCAGCGAAGTTGGGTACGAAAATCTCCGCCTGGGTGGTATTAGCCGCTCATTGATCAAACAGCTGAAACAGGCCGGCTTTGAACCAGACATGCGCGAAACAGTGCTTGGTCACCTGCAAAGAGGAGGTATTCCAATTGCTTACGACCGTGTTTTGTCGGCCCAGTTTGGTGTCAAAGCATTCGACATGGTACTCAAAGGCGATTTTGGAAAAATGGTTGCTTATCGTCATCCTTATTTTGTGTCAGTTCCATTGAAAGAAGCCATTGCGCAACCCAATTTTGTAACGCTCGACAATGCACTCGTGCATACTGCGCAAGGTTTGGGTATTTCCCTTGGAATCGATATTCCCAATACCAGCAAATAGTCCCCATGAAAATACAAGTAATTGCCACCGCACAACAATGCGGTGGTATTGACTTTGCCGCAAAAACAGTAGTTGTTATTGATGTGCTGCGCGCCACTTCTGTCATCACCACAGCCCTGAGTAATGGCGCAAAAGCCGTCGTTCCTGCGGCAACAATTGAAGAAGCCAGAGCAATTTATCAAAAAGCCGGTGCGGGTCAGTTTTTGTTGGGTGGCGAACGCAACGCGATGAAAATAGAGGGTTTTCACAAAGGTAATTCACCGCTTGAATACAGTCGTGATGAAGTGTCTGACAAAACCCTTATCCTTTCAACAACCAATGGCACCCTGGCCATCAAGGCAGCCGAATCCGCCTCCAGAGTCATAGCATTAAGTTTTCTGAATATCACCGCTGTGGCTGAGTACCTCTCGAAGCAGATAGACGATTTGGCGATTATCTGTGCGGGCACTGCAGGTCAGTTTTCGCTGGATGACGCACTCTGTGCCGGAATGCTGATCAGCATGATTGGCGACAGAAGGGCTGTTGAAACGGATGACTTCGGCAAGCTGGTTTTGCAGTTTTATGGTTCTGAAAATGGAAATATCAGCGATAAACTGCAGGGTTGTAAACACGTGCAATATTTACAAAGCAAGGGTTATCAGGCTGATATAGATTATTGTCTGCAAACAGGTCTGCTTCAGGTGATTCCGGTGTTGAAAAACGGAAAAATGGTTCGCGCCTGCGGCTGATCTAAAGCTTAGTCCTCACTTATAGTTTATCATTTCGTGGCAAGCGTAACTGGCGCTGCTTCAAATTGCTTTTGCGCCAAAGACATGTAGGTGTCAATTGTGTTGCTATATTTGTCAGAGTTTATTACTGCACAAATTATTCAGCATGATACATTTTTCGAAACGCTTTCTGATCCCTGGTATGCTACTCGTGCTTGCCACAGGAGCTTATTTATGGTTCGCTCATAACAATGACAGACGACTTTCTTATGAGGCCTGGTTGCACAATTTCCTCAAACAGGTGCCAACTACTTCTCATCAGCTCGACACCATTCCGAAGGCTGACCGGCCCGACATGGCTGCCCTGCAAAATTTCTTTGAAACACTTGATCCCGCATTGGGCTATGTGCCCCTGAAAAGACAATACACGGCCTTCGAACAGACCAAAGAAATGTCGCAGTCCACTCAGCGCGAGGCGAATATCTTGTGGCAAGGCACGCCAGCCACCATGGGCGGACGCACCCGAACAGTCATGTTCGATCCAAATGACACCGAAAACAAAAGAGTGTTTGCCGGCGCGGTAACCGGAGGTTTATGGGTCAATGAAAACATCACCGATTTGGGTGAAGTCTGGCAACCCATTGGCGACTTCTACGCCAATATGGCCATCAGTTCACTGACCTACGATCCAACCAACATGCAGGTATTTTACGCCGGAACGGGAGAAGCGCAGACCGCGCGCATCATTTATCGCGAATCATCCGGATTGGGGATGGGAATTTTCAAATCGGTAGATGGCGGACAAAACTGGGAGCTGCTGCCTTCGACAGCTGATTTTGATTATGTGACGGACGTAGAGGTGCGTGTAGAAGATGGCATTGGCATTTTGTATGCAGCCGTGGTTTCAGGAACCTATCAGGGCGAAGAGCACCAAAGTCAGCCATCAGATGGATTATACCGCTCCGAAGATGGCGGTCTTACATGGGAACAGGTGTTGCCCATCATTCCTGGCACAGAAGACAAGCCTTATGCACCGGCCATGATTGAAATTGCGTCCAACAATAGAATATTTGTAGGCACAATGGAAAACCTTCAACGCAATGGCGGCGCCACAATCCTGTGGTCGGACGAAGGAACAGCGGGTAGTTGGACAAGCTATACGCAATACAACAGCACGATTTCGGGCGAATCGTATTACAATATTCCGGCACGAACCATCATCGCAGCGGCTCCCTCTGATCCGAACATTCTTTATGCACAATTTGCTGCAGGATACCTGAACAGTGAAAATGGATTTTACCATTACCGCGGTCGGTATATGGCCAAATCAACCGACGGCGGACTTAGCTGGAACGCCATCAATCGTCCTTCAAGCGATTGGAGCACACTTGCATGGCACGCCTTTGTCCTCAAGGTGCAACCCGATAATCCGAATGCTGTTTTCACTGGTGGCCTCGATCTGTGGAAATCAATGAATGGTGGTCAAAGCTGGACCCAATTATCAGATTGGTCGCTGATGTATTATGGTGGAGGAGATGAATATGTGCATGCGGATCAGCATTTTATCGCTTTCAGGCCTGGCGACCCGACCAAAGCGCTTTTCACCAGTGATGGAGGTATTTTCATGTCGGCCAATGCCCATGTGGCAGTGCCGATTTTCATCGAACGTAACCAAAACTATAACACGCTACAGTTTTACAGCGCCGATATCAAGCCAACTGCCGGAAGCCCGCAGTTTGTTGGTGGTTTGCAGGACAATGGAAGTTTACTTTTCAACGATGCCAGCCTCGACATCAATGATATGGTTAGCGGGGGAGATGGCGCTTATACGTTTTGGGACCAGAACGAATCCAATCTTTTCATCACTTCCATCTACTACAACCGCTATTATTTCTTTAAAAACAACAACCAAAACGATTATATTGATGGGGGTTGTGGTACTTTCGTTTCACCAGCTGATTATGACTCTCGATTGAATATCCTCTATGCCAATGCAGTTGATTTTCTGGGTAATTATGCCGGAAGGATTTACCGCGTTACCAATGTTGGCGGCAATGTTTCAGGCAGCCTGGTCGATTTAGGCACCTTAAACACTGTTCCATTTTCGCATATCTGCGTTTCACGCCATTCGCCTACCGGGACTTCAACCTTGTTTGTTGGCACGGCTTCCGGAAGGTTATACAAGGTAACAAATGCCAACAGTTTTGCGCAAACAACTGAAATCGGCAGTGAAGACTTCCCGATGGCGAACGTTTCTGCGGTATCTGTTGGTGGATCTGAAGATACATTGTTGGTCAGTTTTTCCAATTATGGCGTTTCAAGCATTTGGATGACTACCGATGGGGGCCAAAGCTGGAAAGAAAAAGAAGGCAACCTGCCTGATATGCCTGTTCGCTGGTCCATGCTGCATCCGCAAAACTCAGGTCAGGCCATGCTGGCAACCGAAACGGGTATCTGGACAACCAATATGCTGCTCGACGATGAAACCACCTGGTATCCCGCAACCGATGGCATGGCCAATGTACGGGTCGATATGCTGCGCTGGCGCGAGAGCGATCAGACGGTTATTGCTGCCTCGCACGGAAGAGGGGTTTTTACCACGCATTGGGATGTTGATGTTTATACTTCACTCAGCGAGGCTCATGCAAGCGAGCTGAAGATCAAACTGAGCCCCAATCCTGCCACGAACCAACTTCATGTTACTATACAGAATGGTCATTTGCCGGATGTTCAAATCCAGATATTTGATAATCAGGGAAAAATGGTGTTGCAAACAGTTGATGCAAAAGCAGCAAACGGAGGGCTGACAATAGAGGTTCAGAACCTGTCGCCTGGAAATTACGTGCTGCAGATGTCGGGAGAAAAATTCAGTACGACAAAAAAATTCATCAAACAATAAACAGGCTGATGAACTGGATGGTTTTTTGGATGGCTGTTTACCTCCTGTTGGTGCTGGTGTTGGCATTTCGGCACATCAGAAACAGCGAGCCCGAAACCTATCTGGTCAACAACAGAAATACCAGTCTGATACCGCTGGTTTTTACAACCCTGGCCACTTTTGTCGGTGGAGGAACCTCCATTGGTCTGATAGCAATGGGTTATTCGAGCGGTTTTGCAGCAATAGGTATTGGAATCGCCTATGTTACTGGTTTTATGCTTTTAATGCGTTATGCAGGCAAAATCAGGGACGATGGCGCGCGGGACCGGATTTACTCCTTTCCGCAGTTTCTGATTTCGAGATTCAGTAGTCCAACAGGAAGTTCAAAGCTATTTCGGCGCTTGTTTTCAACTGTGGTCAACGGGGTCAATATCTTTATTTTCTTTTTCCTTTTGTCGGCGCAGTTTGTGGGCATGGCCAGCTTGCTCAAATTTGGTTTTGGGCTTGGTTATCAAACCGCTGCTGTTGTTTCGGCTGTCATTGTGATTGTTTACACGGCTATTGCCGGACTTTCGGGCGTGATTTATACCGATATGATTCAGTTTGTAGTGATTGTGTTGCTCATCCTTTTCAATTTCGTTCCCGGAATCTGGCAAGATACAGCTTCATTTACCCGCCTGAATGAATTGCCAACAAACATGCTCAACGGAACCTTTTATGGCGTAACTTTTTTGGTTGGTTTGTTGCTTTTCCTTTCACCTTCTGTCCTTGTTCGAATGGATATCTGGCAGCGCATGCTGGCAGCTAAAAGCGCCAATACAGCAAGGAGGGCGAGCTTCTGGTCAGGAATGGGGATGCTACCTTTTTATATTATTTTTCCCCTGGTTGGGATGAGTGTACGGTTGGTACAAGGCGGAGAAATCAACCCAAACGATGCTGCCTACATTTTTTTACATGCCCACGGAACGCCTTTTTTTCTTGCTTTTGCCGTTACCGGCTTGCTGGCGGCGCTCATGTCGTCGGGCGACAGTTTTTTAAATATCATTTCTATTTCGGCTGTGCGCGATTTTCAGGGTTGGCGAAACCAACCACAAACCGATATTGCAAAAAGCCAGCTGCTGATTCGCTGGGCCACTATGCTTTTTGGCGGGATTGCCCTGGTTTTAGCTTTGTTGTTGCCTGATATTGTTGATTTGATGGTGGTAGGCATTGGAACTATTGTAATTTTTGTGCCTGTAACACTCATGTCACTCCACAACAAACATCCCGAAAAATATGCTGTTTCTGCTATGTCGAGTGTGCTTTTGGGTTTTGTGGTGAATGTGATTTTCTTTGTTTGGGGTGTGCTCAATCCCAGTCAGTTCGAACCCAAGTCCTCTTTTATTCCGGCATTCATTGTGGCCATGTTGGTGTTATGGGTGGGCTATCAAATACAACGCAAAAAGAAATGACTTTAAGTGTTTTTTCGGATGCGCACTTCATGCGCGAGGCGCTTAAAGAAGCGCAAAAGGCAGCTGAGACAGGCGAAGTGCCGGTGGGCGCAGTGGTGGTAAGCAACAACAGAGTCATTGCCCGGGCGCACAACCAAACCGAATTGCTCAACGATGTAACAGCCCATGCTGAAATGCTGGCCGTTACAGCAGCTGCCAATTTTCTGGGGTCTAAATTTCTGGAAGAATGTACTTTGTATGTCACGTTAGAGCCTTGCCCGATGTGTGCAGGAGCCCTGAACCTGGCTCATCTGACAAATGTGGTTTGGGCCGCAAACGACGAAAAGCGTGGCTTCTCGCAATATGGCGACCTGCTGCACCCCAAAACAGCCATCCGCACAGGTGTCATGGCTGCTGAAAGTGCCAAATTGCTCACTGATTTTTTTCGCCAAAGGCGCAAATGATAAGCCCTTCCGGTGTTTTCAACAATTGTTGATAAAGCCTGTTCATTGAATGTGAACAAGTTGGGTGGTATTTGAGTTGACAAAAGGGCTCTTGATTGATTATATTTGTGACAGCAGGTGAAGATAAGGCAGACTGGATGGGGAGACTTGAAGGCACTTGCAAAAGCGTTCTTCTGAATGTTTCCACATCAGACTGGTTGAAAAAGCGCAAGCAAAAGGCCAGTTTTGAGGAGCATCAAAAACAGTCTGGAAAAACCAATGGGTGGTTATTCGAGAGGAGGCCAGCACATGGGGAAAGCCAAGCGAGTAAACAGATAGCTACGGCAATCAGTTGAAAGTGAGCCTTTAAAAGCAGGGTGGAACAGGTGAAAACCAGAGAAACAACTGCAAAAAACAGTAATCTGCCATCTTTTGAAAGGGCTACGGCGCTGCAAAAGATGAACCGGGAATCGATTCGACAAGAATGGATTTCCGGTTTTTTTTATGGTATGTTTTGCTGTTATTTTGTGATGACAATACCCAAAGCCTGGTTGATTTTGACACGCAGATCGTCTAATTGTTTCTTTTTAGTAATCAGCCTGATCTGCTCGTCAATATCTGTGGTTGAGTTGATTAAGTTACTTATCTCAATTCGCTTATTTTCAATAATTCTGTCTTTATATTTGTAAAGCGTTGTTGTAATAAAATGTTTGAGCACTTCCACTTCTTTTTTGACAAAAATCTTTTTACGTTCCCAGTCATGCAACTCGTAAGGCGAACTCAGCAGATCTACAGCCAAAAGGGCAATATCAGGTTCGGGGTTTGAAACAAAGTGTTGTTGCTCCGGAATCACTCCTTTATCGAGTGAGGCGATGTAGGTGTTGAAAATCTTCCGGTGGGTTTCGTGCTCGAAGAAAATGTTGTCGCTTTCCAGTTCGTCAATGATAAACTGTGCAACGCTTTCGCGGTAAACGACAGGAAAGCCGTCTTCGTCGGTTTCTTCAAAACTCAAGGTTTCGCTGCCATGTTGCAACAGTATTTTCACGAGTTCCCGTTCCTGAAAATAGCCTGGCTTACTTTCCGGCCCTTCGACTTGCCTGGGTGGCAGCACAACGGCTGTCTCTGGAGTAGCCGGAGGAACATCTTTATCAAGCTGCTTGCGCAACCTGTTACGCAACAACTTGTTTAGCTCGTTCATTAAGGTTTGCTCTTCCACATCCATCAGCCGGCTGCATTCTTTCACATAGACTGATCTGTAGATGGCATCCGGAATCAGGGCAATGGTTTCAACAATCTCTTTGACCAGACCAGCTTTGCGGATGGGGTCGTTGGCAGCTTCTTCGAGCAACAGATTCGTTTTGAAGCTGATAAAATCTTTCGATTCTTTTTTGATGTATGCCTCTACTTCGGCTGTGCGGTTTTTTCTGACAAATGAATCCGGGTCTTCGCCCTCGGGAAGCAGCACAACACGCACATTCATGCCCTCTTCCAAAATCATATCCGTGCCACGCAGCGAGGCGTTGATCCCTGCCTTGTCACCATCGTACAGCATGGTGATGTTTTTGGTATAGCGGCGCACCAACCTGATTTGCTCCGTTGTGAGTGAAGTGCCCGAACTGGCAACCACATTTTCGATGCCCGCCTGATGCATACTGATCACGTCGGTGTAGCCCTCTACCAGCAGACAGTTGTCGAGTTTGCTGATGGCATTTTTAGCAAAATAGATGCCGTACAGGGTTTTGCTCTTGTTGTAAATCTCCGATTCTGGAGAATTGAGATACTTGGCCTTCGACTTGTCTGATTGCAGGATGCGGCCACCAAAACCAATTACCTTGCCAGTCAGGTTGTGGATGGGGAAAATGACACGGCCCTGAAAACGATCGTACAAACGCTCTTCAGTACCTGTTGAGAGGCCTGTTTTGAGCAAAATGTCCGGCGTATAACCCTGATTGACAGCAAAACGACTCATCGAATCTCGTTGGTCGGGGTTGTAGCCCAGTTGGAATTTTTTGATGATAGACTCACGGAAATCACGCTCTTTAAAATAGCTTAAACCGATGGCACGACCCTCTTCCTGCTCGAACAATTGCGATGTAAAATACTGCTGTGCAAAACTGTTGAGATTAAACATGCGTTCGCGCTCATTCAATGCGACCAGTTCTTCGGCGGTTTGTTCTCGTTCCTCTATTTCGATGTTGTATTTTTTGGCCAGATAACGAAGCGCTTCAGGATAGGAATAGTGCTCGTGCTCCATGATAAATCTGGTCGAGTCGCCTGCTTTGCCACAACCGAAGCATTTGAAGATGCCTTTGGCTGGTGATACAGTAAATGAAGGCGTTTTTTCCTGGTGAAAAGGACAGAGTCCGATCAGGTTGCTTCCTCTGCGTTTCAGGCTCACAAAATCGCCAACAACCTCCTCTATACGAGCAGTTTCGATAATACTTGCGACGGTATTGGCCGGAATCATAAGCGAGCTGTTATTGGGTTGCTAAGGTACAAAATTTGCCACCGTTTGATTGTTGACTAAATCCGAATTATGGCATCAAGACGTTTTTATGAATGGTCTTTTGTTGATTGGGGAATATTTTTCATATTTGTGATCCTAAATTCTTAACCTTAAAACCTGCAATTAAATGAATGAAGTACGACGTTTGTACCGTGCCCGCTTTAACAGGGTAATCGGAGGTGTTTGTTACGGCATGGCCAATTATTTCAACATGGATCCAACAATTGTACGCCTCATTTGGGTGTTGTTTACCCTGCTTGGCGGTGCCGGTATCCTGGCCTACCTCGTATGTTGGATTGTCATTCCTGAAGAACCTTTTGCCTGACAAAGAGGCTATTGACTTCAGTCAGAAGCGTATTTAGTCCTTTTTATTAATTTTCAGGGCCAGCTCATCCAGTTGTGCCTGTGCAATGGTCGAAGGGGAATCAATCATCATATCACGACCCGCATTGTTCTTCGGGAAGGCGATCACATCGCGGATGCTGTCCAAACCGGCAAACATGGCTGTGAGGCGGTCGAAACCAAGTGCGATGCCACCATGTGGAGGTGCACCATATTCGAAGGCATTCATCAGGAAGCCAAACTGATGCAGGGCTTCTTCATCGCTAAAGCCCAGAATACTGAACATTCTTCGCTGCAGTTCCCGGTCGTGGATGCGGATCGAGCCGCCACCGATTTCAACACCATTGATAACCATATCGTAGGCATTGGCACGAACTTTTCTGGGATCGGTGTCGAGCAAGGCAATGTCTTCGGGTTTTGGCGAGGTAAACGGGTGGTGCATGGCGTAGTAACGTTTTGTTTCTTCGTCCCATTCGAGCAAAGGAAAGTCAGTCACCCAAAGCGGTTTGAACACATTTGGATCGCGTAGTCCCAGTTGGTTGCCCATTTCCAAACGCAGTTCGTTAAGTTGTTTGCGGGTTTTTTCTTCTTCGCCTGATAAAACCAGAAGCAAATCACCAGGTTTGGCTCCAAACCGATCGGCCCACGATTTGAGTTCCGTTTCGCTGTAGAATTTATCAACTGAGCTCTTGAAAGTGCCGTCAGTATTGTATTTAACATACACCAGACCTTTGGCGCCCACCTGCGGACGTTTCACAAAATCGGTCAGGGCATCGAGCTGTTTGCGTGTGTACTCAGCGCAGCCTTCGGCTTTAATGCCCACAACCAAGGTTGCGTCATCAAAAATACTGAAGCCTTTGCCTTTGGCCAGGTCGTTCAGCTCAACGAATTGCATCCCAAAGCGGATATCGGGCTTGTCTGACCCGTAAAGTTTCATGGCGGTGGCATAGTCCATGCGCTCGAAAGTGCCAATGTCAATGCCTTTTACGCTTTGGAACAGGTGATGTGCCATGCCTTCAAAAGTGTTCAGTACATCTTCCTGTGCCACGAAAGCCATTTCGCAGTCGATTTGGGTAAACTCGGGTTGACGGTCGGCACGCAAATCTTCATCCCGAAAACAGCGTACAATCTGGAAATAGCGGTCGTAACCGGCAACCATCAGGATCTGCTTGAAGGTTTGTGGCGATTGTGGCAGCGCGTAGAATTCACCTGCATTCATGCGTGATGGCACCACGAAATCGCGTGCGCCTTCGGGTGTTGATTTGATTAAGTAGGGGGTTTCGATTTCAAGAAAACCCTGTTTGTCAAGATACTGACGCACTTCAATGGCCAGTTTGTGGCGGAGGGTCAGGTTGTTTTTCAGTGGGTTGCGACGTAAATCCAAATAGCGGTATTTCATGCGCAACTCATCACCGCCATCCGATTTTTCTTCAATGGTAAATGGAGGTGTTTTACTGGCGTTGAGCAATTCAAGCTTACTTAAACGAATTTCGATTTCACCAGTCGGAATATTGGGGTTTTTCGATTCGCGTTCTGCAACTGTACCTGTCACCCGGATCACGTATTCGCGCCCCAGACTGCGGGCCTGTTCAAAAAGTTTTGCATCGCTTTGGCCTTCTTCCAGGAAAAGTTGCGTGATGCCATAGCGGTCGCGCAGGTCAATCCACAGGAGTGTTCCTTTGTCGCGGACACGCTGCACCCAGCCGCTGAGAGTAATTTCTTTTCCAACATCTGAGAGGCGCAATTGGCCACAAGTATGAGTTCTGAACATGTTAATCTTGGTATTTGAATAGGGCTGCGAAATTAAGAAATTTTTGCATCCTGAATGCGCTGGCTCAAATGAGTTTATGGCATGGAGTGCGAAGGGAAATAAAAAAACCGCGAGTGATGAGCTCGCGGTTTTGGCTTTGCACCTGCGGTGCTCCAAAAATGTTATTGGGGAATTACATAGATGTTTTCATCGTTGCGGTAGCCTGGCTTGTCCATGTACCAATCCTGGAAGTCGACACCTGCTGACTGTGCCCAGTCGGCAAACTTGAGGTGCGCGGTCAGGATGTCGGCATTTTCGATCGGGTAGTTGAAGTTGATCGGTGTTTCGATACCCCAAGGCAGACCGTTGGTTGAGCGATAGTAGAGTCCGCTGCCCGGATCTGATGCATCGCTGTATGTTCCAAACAATTCTTCATCAACAAATTCTGTTGGCACATTGTCTTTCAGGTGAACTTCGTGTCCGCGAACCTGATCAACAAAGATGAACGGATTGTAAGGTGGTGTACCAATGCTGGCTTGTGGATTACTAAAGTGTGTTGTAACTGTATTGACAGTCGTTTGAACATACTTGCCGCCGGGGATGGTATTGGCCATACCGCCGTCCATGATCGGATTGATGTTGTCGATCGGGATAATGACAGTTTCGTTGGTATGTCCGGCTTCAAATCCTTTAGGATCAATCATCACCGCATTACCCAGTTTGATGCAGCCTGTTACGCTTTCAACATTGTCAGGAGAGGTGTTGAATACGAGTCCGAAGCCATTGTCGAGCGAGGCACCATCGGCCATAATTTGGTACTGGATAATCACGTCAACATATTCATTGTTGGCATTGGTCACCATTTTATAGTTGAGGTTAACCACAAAGTCGTTAAAGTCGTAGTCGCCGTATCCTGGCCACAAATCTTCGAAGGCAACGCTGACAAAATCAACTTCGTTTGGATAGTAGCTATTGAAAGCGCGTGTGTTGTCATCTGGATATTCGTCGAGATTATCCGGAATACCGTCGCCATCACTGTCGTCGCCCGAACCTGCAACAATTGTCAGAACGAGTGTTTTGTTGTCTTCTCCGGCTGCATTGGTGGCAGTCAATGGAATATTGAAAGTACCAGAAACAGTCGGGATTCCGCTGATGGTGTTTCCGCTGATGGTCAATCCTGCGGGAAGATCAGTAGCATTATAGGTCATTGGCTGTGAGCCGGTTGCAGTAATAGTGTAGCTGAACGGAAAGTCCTGAACGCCATTGGCAGTAAGAGAACTGGTAATTTCTGGCGCCTGAAGTCCTTCAGCAATGGTAATAACCAAAGTTTGAACGTCGGTGCCATAACTATTGTTGGCTGTTAGCGTAACTTCATACACACCAGGGTATAGAGGTGTACCGTTGATGGTGTTGTTTGCCGGGTTAAAGGTTAAGCCTTGTGGCAGGTTTGTGGCATTGTAGGTGATGGTTGGTGAACCTGTTCCTGTAACGGTATAGGTTACAAACTGGTCGCCGGCAGTGCCTGAAGCTGTGAGCGGACTGGTGATTGTTGGAGGAGTTCCAACAGTCAGAACAAGTGTTTCAGTAGTTGTGCCGCCTGCGTTGGTGGCTGCAAGTGTGATGTTGTAGGTTCCGGCTGCCTCGGTGCTACCTGTGATTTTTTGTGTCTCTGGGTCAAAAGTCAGGCCAGCAGGCAGATTGGCTACGTTATAGGTGATTGGTCCCTGTCCGCTAGCAGTCAAAGTATAGCTGAAAGCCTGGTCAACAGTGGCTTGTGCTGTTAAAGAACTAGTAATAACAGGTGCTGCTGTTGGCTGTGTAACAATGATGACAAGGGTTTTGTTATCTTGTCCCATCATGTTGGAAGCTGATAAATCTACATTGTATGTTCCGGCAGCTGTAGGTGTGCCACTGATGGTGTGGGTGTTGTCGTTGTAAGTTAATCCGGCAGGAAGATTCGATGCGTTGAAATCGATAGGTTCAGTTCCGGTAGCTGTTATTACGTATGGAGTAATGGCTTGACCAACCACGCCACCAATTTGCAGTGAACTTGTAATTTCGGGAGCAACATTGGCGTCGCATTGTGGAATAGGAACGGTAATTTCACATGTTGTAACATTGGTAAAATCTGCATTGTTTGCATAATCTGCATTGTTTGCACAAAGGTCAACATTGCTAACAACAGCATTATTTTTCACCTGGCCTTCATCAGTGGCCTTAATCTGTGCTGTAGGAGGGTTCGAGGTATTTACGCCATTGACGTAATTTCCATTTGCATGTTTGATTTCAAAATCCTTGGTATCTATTAAACTACCACTTCCAAGGGTAGTCTGCCCTTCAAATGTCATTTTTTTATCAACATAAACATAGCCATTATTGGTAAATGTACCTTGCTGATCAAATTCTTTGTTGTTGATGAGCATTTCGCAGTTGTTGGTAACTGTTCCATTTTCATTTATGATGAAATCATAGGTGGTAGAGAAAGAACCATTGTTTTCAAATGTTCCGTGTACGGTTATCTTTTTAGATGAAGAAACAGTTCCGTAATTAACCAGTGAGCCAACAATGTCTACATCCTTGCTGGAGAATGTCAGGACCCCGTAGTTTTCCAATGAATGTGGCAACCCGCCTTGCTGAACAATCACGTTTCCGCTTGGAGAAACCGTGATGTCACCACCAGAAAAATTGCCGTAGAATTTTTGAATAGTAACATTACCGCAAATCTTCAACGCACCACCTTCGTGTAGCTTGAATTTTTTTATGGTTACAGTCGTGTTAGGAGCAACACAACGGGTTTCACCGTTTTCTAACTCTAGATCACCATTGAAACCATCTGGCAAAGTTTGATTTGCATCGCAATCGCACCATGGATCGATGCTGGTAACCGTTTTTTCAGTAGTGCCAAAATTCACCTGGATGCTGTTTCCCTTTACGGGAACGGCCACGTATTCGTTGGCCCCTAGCGAAGATAGTTTTGCAACATACACTTCGGTCAAACGCGAAGCAATACGAATGGGCAGGTTGAATGTGCCGTTTTGGTCGGCAGCACCTGTCAGGATGAGCTTTCCTCCCTGGTTGGGGTGTGCATCATAAATCTGAATGATCTCAACACCAGCTGCTTTGTTATTGGCTAACTGAATGGATGTCTGCACATTATCGAAGTTTTCGAACTTGAAGGATGGACTGATTTTCAAATCAAGAAAGCTGGTTGGCTTTTCCTGATTTTGAGGCGTGCGATCCTTTGTGCAAGATAGCATGAGCAGGCTCATTGCTACGACAAAAGAGATGGTAAATATTTTTGTTTTCATTTTTATGGAGTTTTAGATGAATTTACATTCTATATATGCCAAAGATTAGGCCAGATTTCTAACTAATTAAATATCAGTTTATTGTAATTTTTATAATATTGGAAATCTTCCCAATATTGGAAAATCTTCCCGGGTTTTAAATATTTGAGTCTAAGATACTAATTGTGAGGCCTATTAGTCAATTAAATGGGGTGTTATTTAATGAGTTGCGATTGATGAAAAAATGTATATTTGAATACATTTTCTGCAAAGGAAAAAAATTTGTGGACACCAACACCGATACATTCAATTTCGATGAATTTTACCCTGACAATCGATCATGAATTGAAGATTATCCGCTACAAGCATGTAGGGATGATCATCCAGCCTGAAGAGATAGGAGAGGTGTGGCAGCAACTACTCGCCATGGAAGAATTCACGAAGTTGGGATACAATCTTTTATCGGATTACCGCGATGCCAGGTTTAAATTTCCTCCAAAAGTTTTGTTTGAGATTGTAGCCTATCTGGGTCAACTTGAACCTATCCTACGTGGGAAGAAACAAAGTATCCTTATAACAGACCCCGGAACTACTGCCTATTCTATTTTGTTTGAAAGTGCTGTTTATCAGGCCATAGGATTTCGGGTTAAGGTGTTTTCGACAGAGCAGGGTGCCATCAGCTACGTCACACAACCCTAATAGTGATAATATGGAAACTTTTCAACTAGATAAGCACGAATACATCCAATTAAACCAACTGCTCAAGTTGTTGGGCTGGGTCGATTCGGGAGGAGAAGCCAACAATTGTATCACAGATGGATTGGTGAAAGTGAATGGAGAAATAGAACTGCAAAAAAGAAAAAAACTCCGTGCAGGCGACCATATTCGCTTTGCCGGTCAGGAAGTTGAGATAGAGCCTTGAATGCATAGTTTTACCCCATAAATTGTTTCATCGCGCCTAAAGTGCTATGTTTGCGTGTTCATTTGACGATTACTGCATGCACGACGAATTACTTGTACTCGACTCGATCCGACTCAATTTCAGCCCGGCAGGTTTGCACCTCATGAACATGACCATTGGCGCTATCATGTTTGGTGTGGCGCTGGGCATCAAGTGGACAAATTTTAAAGAGGTGTTTTTGCGTCCGAAATCTGTTTTGGTGGGTTTGGCAAGTCAGTACCTGGTTTTGCCCGCAGTTACTTTTATTGCCATCCTCATTTTTCAGAATTTTATCACTCCTTCAATTGCTTTTGGCATGTTGCTGGTTGCATCTTGCCCGGGAGGCAATGTGAGCAATTTCATTTCGAGTATTGCCAAAGCCAATGTGGAGCTTTCGGTCAGCCTAACAGCCATTGGTACCGTGCTGGCAGTCGTGGTTACACCACTTAATTTTGCGTTTTGGGGAGGGTTGTACGCGGCCACTTCGCCTTTGTTGCGACCCATTTCTATCGATCCGCTCGAAATGTTTCGTACGGTTGTGATTATCCTCGGTATTCCGGTTGCTGCCGGAATTTTGTTTGCGCAAAAACTGCCTGCACTCACTGCCAAAATCAGAAAACCGATTCAAAATATTTCGTTGCTGCTTTTTGCGACATTCATTGTGATGGCTTTTCACAACAATTACGACTATTTTCTGGCCTATATCAAATGGATTTTGGTGATTGTATTCATCCATCATTCGTTGGTGTTGGTCTCGGGCTATTTGTTTACCGGTCTTTTCAGACTCAATATCACCGACCGGCGCACCATCGCCATCGAAACGAGCATCCAAAATGCAGGTTTGGGCCTGGTTTTGCTCTTTAACCCTAAAGTCTTTCCGTCCGAATTACAGATGGGAGGCATGGCTTTCGTTGCCGCCTGGTGGGGCATCTGGCATATCATGGCAGGCCTGAGTGTGGCTGGTTTTTGGGCCCGTTTTCGTCCCCTGAAAAAACTGATCGATGGCTAAAACCTCATCCAAAAGACACATCCGGCACGCTTCTGTGTTTTATCGTCTGCTTTTTTGGGCCGTGAGGTTTTATTACCATATCTACTACCGTAATGTTAGCATCACAGGCCTTGAGCGCATTCCAAAAGACAAGGCCATCATCTTTGCAGCCAACCACCAAAATGCCTTGATGGATGCACTGGCGATTCTTTTCGCCGCCAACCGGCCTGTGGTTTTTTTGGCCCGCGCCGACATTTTCCAAAACAAATGGATTGCCCGATTGCTCTATTTTGCCCGCATCCTGCCGGTATATCGCATGCGCGACGGGGCTTCCAATGTTGAAAAAAACCAATCGACCTTTGCGGAAACTGTCTGGTTGCTCAACAATGGATCGGCATTGGCCATCATGCCCGAAGGTGCCTTTTCGCCGGGTAAACAGCTGCTTCCGCTTAAAAAAGGCATCAGTCGCATTGCCTTCCAAACGGCAGCTTCCACCCAATTTAAAATTCCATTGGCCGTCGTGCCATTCGGGATTGATTATGAACATCCCGACAAGGCAGGCAAGCATCTGCTGTTGCGCATTGGCCAGCCAATCGATGTAGCTGAATATTATGCGCAATACCAGCAAGACCCCAATCAGACCATGTTGCAGTTGCGTGAAAAACTGGCTGTTTCGCTGAAAAAGGAAATAATTCATATTCAGGAACTTGAAAACGCCCGTGCTTATCATTTGTTGGGTCGGCTGGCATACCTTGCCGTGCAGGATGAACAAAATAAAAACCTGCTTCGGGTCGATCGTTTTCTGATTGAACAGGCTGTTGCAAAAAGACTCAACAATCTGGAAGTTACTGATAAAGTGCTGTTTACACAACTCATGCAAAAATCATCCCTTCTTGATAAACAGCTCAGGCAACTCAACATCAGCGAGTTTTCGCTGCTTGACAAGCGCAGGTCCACCTTATCAATATACCTTCAGTTGCTTTGGCATTTATTGATGCTGCCTGTTAAATTTTATGGCTGGATTGTCAATTTTGTGCCCTATAAGCTCCCGCAATATTTCAGTTCGAAGGTGAAAGATCCGCAGTTTGTGAGCTCACTCAATTTTGGCATCAGCTTCTTTTTGTATCCGATTTGGTATTTATTGGTGCTGCTGTTGATGCGTATTACTGGCATTGGCTGGATCAGCAGCATTTTTGTCTTGATTTCTTTCCCGTACGCTGGATTGTTTGCCTTTTACCAGCACCGCAGCTGGAAACGACTGAGAAACGAACTGCGTTCCAGAAATTTGCGGAGCAGCAATCCTGAAGCCATAACAAACGCCCTTCAGACAGCTCTTGAATTGCAAAAAGAAATCCAACAATTGCGCAATAAACCGTCATCAAAGGACGCTAAGAGTGTTACACCTTAAATTATTTCATTCATGAAAAAATACTCCTGGATCATGTTGTCAATCACGATGCTGTTTTTCTTTCGTAAGGCTGTGGCGCAGGATTGGGCCAATCTGAACCGCTACAAGCAGGAAAATCTTGAATTGCAAAACAGGCAGCCAAACCAGAACCGGATTGTTTTCATGGGAAATTCCATCACGGAATTCTGGAAGGAAAACCGCCCCGATTTTTTTCGTGAAAACCCTTTTGTCGATCGTGGAATCAGTGGCCAAACAACACCGCAGATGTTGTTGCGTTTCAGACAGGATGTGATTGATTTGAAACCGGTTGCAGTCGTAATTCTGGCCGGAATCAACGATATTGCAGAGAACACTGGTACGACCACCACCGATGAAATCATTGGCAACATCATTTCGATGTGCGAGCTGGCAAAGGCCAATGACATTCAGGTAGTTTTGTGTTCCGTTTTGCCAGCTGCCGATTTTTACTGGCGATCAGGACTGAATCCTGCGCCCAAAGTGCTTGAACTGAATGACAGGCTTTACCAGTATGCTGCTGAAAACAAGCTGATTTGGGTAGATTATTATTCAGAAATGAATGACGGAAAAGGCGGATTGAAAAAGGAATTTGGCGATGATGGTGTGCACCCGAACAAAGCTGGTTATGCCTTGATGGAAAAGATTCTACTGGAAAAAATGAATCAGAGGACGGTTAAATAAACAGCAAACTTCCAATATCAACTAGTGGACCCTTACCAAGCGTCACGATCTGATAACCTGACTTATTTACAAACACTTCCAATTCACTGCTCTCTTTTAGCTTTCTGAAATCGCCGCAAATCACCAGTTTCTGTTGCATGATACCGCAGCAACCCCCGAAAAAACCATGTTGCTGACCTGGCAAAACCAGCTGTTTGGGATCGATAAACAAAACGGATTTCCCCCTCACCAACAGGGCTTTTTCGATGCCGCGGTCAGAGGTGATAAATTGGTTTTCGTCCAAACCCAGTAAATTGCAGCGTGTGTAGCCTTGCGATACCCCGATGCGCTCTTCAGGCAGGTATTGTCCCAGAATGCTTTGGTCAGTAATACCCAAATTGTGAATCAATAAATATTTTGTGGCAACGGCATTGTAAAGAGCGGTATGTGGGTAAGCTGAAGCCAGTTTGTTTTGCCCAATGCCAACCGAAACCTGCTCCTTGATCAGCCATTTTATCCAGATTTCTGGAATGTTGGGTGCCGCGATCAAAGTAGTTTTTGTCTGGCAGAAAAAGATGTCGGGATGTGCTGCAATGGATTCATAAACTGCGCTTTGGGGTTCAAGCCACAAGGGTTTGGCCAGTTCAGTAAGCTGTTTTTTGGCAGCTACGGGCATGCGATTGTCGGCAATCACTATCATCTCGGGAGGGATTGAATCGTGAACGCACGGTTTTGCAGATCCGGATTGGTGACGAACTCTACTTTTTGGTAGCGTTGTTCCAGCCTTTTCTTGTTTGTCGCCTGAAAACCGATGGCAAAATTATGTTGACCGGGAGCCGTCACAATTTGGATGTGTTTGCTTTCGGGCCAGTCTGCGGACTCAAATTGCAGCTTCCAGAGCCTCGTAAACACCATTTCTGCAAAATTCGGATGGTAAGGTCCTGCAAGAAGACCTGCGCCATTCAGCTCTTCGGAAGCATGCAGACCCATGCGCAAAACTTTGACTCTGGCCTGCTCGAGCAACTGGTAAATGACAGCAGTTTGATGAATGGCCTCATCCAGAGAAAGTGGTTGGAAGCTGCCTTTTTTGAACATGTTTTCCAGTTCAGTTTCACGGATCACCACACAGGGATAGATTCGGGTTTCAGTTGCACCCCAGTCAATGATATCGCGGGCTGTCTGCATGGCCTTTGCAAGTGAATCGCCCGGCAGACCGATCATCATCTGCAAACCCAGCTCGAAGCCTGCTTCAATGATCATGTTACTGGCTTTCCTGGTGGTGTTGGCCGTGTGTCCCCGTCCGGAAAGCTGCAACACAGCGTCGTCAGTTGATTGCGCACCCAATTCTATGGTCCTAACGCCATAGCTGGCAAGAAAAACCAGGTTTTCGCGCGAAACGTAGTCTGGTCGGGTGCTAAGGCGGATGCCCTGAATTTGTTTTGCTTTTAGGTATGGCTGAGCCAGTTCAAGATATTGCGCCTGGGTTTTTTCGGGCAAACCCGTAAAGTTGCCACCAAAAAAGGCGATTTCAACATGTCGGTCGGAGGAGGGAAACGACCGTAGATGCTCCTCAATGCTTGCTATTACCGCCTGATCATCGGGCAGCTGCTGCCTGCCGGTGATGCTGCTTTGGTTGCAGAAGACACACCTGAACGGGCAAGCCAGTTCGGGCAAAAAAACGGGAATGTTATAATGACGTAGCACCAGGCAAAGGTAAGCCGAAGAAAACGTGATTTAAAAAGAAGTTTGTGCGCCCTAAACCGGCTATTTTAGGGCAGGCTGCTAAATTTCGTTAAATTTTCAATAATTTTGCCAAAACCAAGTTAATAGCTGAAAGAGATAACAATCAAATAAACAAACCATTATGCAAATGAAAAATGTTGTTTTCCGTCTGCAACGTATTGGTCTGGTCTTACTTGTGGCTTTAATGGCCCTTGGCGGAACGACCAGCTGCAAGAGCAAGAAAAAACTGGCACGCGAACAAGCTGCTGCGGAATATGCCGCAAAGGTTGATCAGGCAAAAAAGGACCTGAATGCCATCCTTTATGATGAGACCTCCTGGACCCTCGACGAAAAAGAAAAACGTTTCAATACCATTAAATCCTGGAACCTGCAGGACGAAGAAGTGCTCAACCTGCTCGATCAGGTAGAAGACAAGCTGGCCCGCGACCGCGCTGATGCCCAACGCAAAGCCGAAGAGGAGAGGCTGCGGCGTGAAGAAGAAGCCCGCCTGCAGAAAGAGGCAGCGAAATACAGTAATATCGAAAATCAGTTTATGGGCATTGCCGGAGCCCCCGATGTGATGACAGCCAACGAAAAGATTTCGCGCGCTCTTAGCCTTTTTGCTTCGCCTGATGTACCTGTGTTGATTATCATCAGCCAGGCCGGTGGATTCAATGATTACGACCGTCCCACCACCATCCAGAAGTACCTCAATTACCTGAAGGATCAAAAGACCTACAACAATGCCATTGAACAGGTGAAATACGACGGCAACGGAAAAATCACGGAGTTGGAATTGATAAAAAAGTAAGCAAATGAGAAAGACAAGCATATTAATGGCTGTATTGTTCAGCCTATTGACAGCCTTTGTGGCCAAAGCACAGGATGATCTGAGTCCGGAACGTAAACAGGCCATCGACAGCCTTGCGCTGGAAAAAGTGCGCGACCTGAGCAAATACGTCAGTATTATCGGCAACAAATCAACCGCCTGGAGCGAAGCCAACCGTGTGATCGACCGTGCCGAAGAACTTTTCATGCAGGATGCCGAAATCGGTGTTTCGTCCATTGCACGTCCCGAAGTAAGTTACTACGGTGTGCGTCAGTATTTCGAGCGCCTGATGCGCCTCAACTACGACCGCGTTGAGATCGACTGGTTCAAGATAGAATATGTGAGCGACCTGCAACGACAGCCTGACGGCACCTATGTGGGTGTGATCACGATCTTCCAGAAATTCAGGGGCTACGACAAGGAAGGCAACCTGGTGTATGAAGATACCACCAAAAAAGACATCACCGTTTATGTAAAGCGCAAGGAAACACAGATTGGCGGCCGTATCATCGGCTTCTGGGATGTGCTGCTGGGCGATATGCGCGTGAAGGAAACCAGTAAATAAGACTTGCAAATCTCCATGGCGAGATTGATTTAACAACCTAACCCCGTCTGGTAAATGACCAGACGGGGTTCATTCAAATAAGCAGATATGATGGTATCAGGGTGTAAATACTCATGCTGGATTTTCAAAGGCATATTGCTCGTTGTTGTTTTGTTGACGATATCACAGTCGCAAAAGCTTTATGCGCAGTCGCGCAGCCTGGGCGATGTCGACATGGACGAGACCTCCCTCTACGCCATGACCAAGCAGATGAGCCAGTTTTTCAGCAGGTTCAACAACGAAGAAGACCAGTTTGGAAAAAAGTACAACCCCAAAAACCCGGAATACCGCAACAACGAAAAGCGCAAAATCATTCTGCCTTTGTTGTTTGATGCGTCTAATCCACGCACTGCAGGCACACTGCGCGATTATTTCATCGAAGACCTTACATCGTCCGATTCCAACTTCCTCACCTTCACCGGTGGCCGTTGGTATGCTGAGGTGTCGTCGACCTTCGTCTTTAAGGGCAAAGAAGTGCAGATTTTGCTCATCCTGGCCGTCGAACGCGAAAACCTGGGATCAAAATGGGTGCTCACCAACATTTACTACCCGGGCTTCAGCAAGCTTTTCCCCACAGGAGAAGTGGCCGAACGCGAAAAGCATTTCTTGCACCCCATGAGCCACGAGCTCGATTTCATGAACATTTACAAAGCGTTCAAACAGCCAGAAGTGATTGAATACTACGCATCCAGCAAATACCGGCCCGATTACCTGAGCTTGTTTTTTTACGAAGTGAAACAAGGTAATATGAAGTTCAAAAGTGTCGACACACTCAAATTTCACATCTTCCAAATCGACGACTGGTATTTTGAGGTTTCGTGGTTCAACAGACCCGGCAACAACTCGGGCTGGCTGATTTCAAATTTGATGTATGTCAACGAAAAAGAAAAAGAAAACCTGTTAATGTTTTATCAGCCTTAAATTTGCCGAAGAAATCGGGATCAGTTTATTCATCAATCGACCACAACATAATCCTAAAGATGAGATATTTTTTACTTTCTTTATTCGTGTTTTTAAGTTTCGGTGCTGTGCAGGCGCAGCAGGCTGAACAAACGGATGTCAAATCCATTGAGGATTACAAGAAAGATTGTAAGCTCATGGTGAAATACCTCGAAGGCACCCTCAATTTCATCGGCGATCCGACCTCCACGGTGCAGGAAAAGGAAATCGTGATCAACCAGAGCTTCGACAAGATATTCAGAGACGGAGAGGTGCAGATTGAGGACGATCTGGACGATCAGCGCGAAACGCCCATCAACAAAGATGTGCAGGCATACCTGAAGGATGTGGATTTCTTCTTCAGAAAGGCTGTTTTCACTTTTGATATCAGCAAGGTTGAACAGCTCATTGCAGCCGACGGCTCTGTTTACTTCAAGGTAAGCCTGATGCGAAAACTTGATGCCATTGCCGTAAACGGCGACATCATTGAGAACAGCCGTGAACGTTTTGTTGAGATCAACCTCGACCCGTTTAAAAAAGAGCTGAAAATCGTGAGCTATTACACCACCAAACTCAACGAACGCGAAGAGCTGCGCTATTGGTGGAACAGTATGTCGTTTGCCTGGAAAGACTTTTTCGCCAGCGGCAAAATGGTGTACGATACCCTGCCCATGACCGACATCCTCGGCCTGACCAATGATGCGTTTGTGCACCTGCAATTGTATGGTATCATCCGTCAGGATTCGTTTATGGTAGTGGATGCTGATACCTTGCCCATGAGTTTCAGACCGAAGCTTTTTGGCCATCGGCCCGACACGGTGATTTATCTGAACGACACAGTGATGCAGTGGCTGCCCGACACGGTCAAGGCTGAACTGTCGCCCGTTTATAGCCTGTTGCGACAATTTACCGAAACCAGAGAGATCAACATCAGCTACAAACAACAGTTTCAGGATCTGGAACCTTTGGCAAAATTGACTGAACTGCAGCTGATCGACTGTTCCAACACGCCGGTGAGCGATCTGTCGCCATTGCGCAACCTGAACAAACTCGACGCCATCTATTTCAGTGGTACAGATGTTTCCGATTTAACACCCTTGCAATATTCGACCAATATCAAAGAGATTTTCTGCTTCAACACGCCCATCACCGACCTCAATGTGCTGATCGGCTTCAGGTCCCTCCAGAAACTCTATTGTTTCAATACCGGCATCAGCAGTCTGACCCCCATTGCGGAAATACAAACCCTCGAAGCCTTGCGGGCGTCCAACACAGCCATAAAAGACGTTGAAGCTTTGCGCAACCTTCGCAATATCAACCTGCTCGACATCAGCAATACTGCTGTAACTGACCTTAGTCCGCTGGCAGGCCTTGGCGCGCTGCAATTGCTCAATTTTGACCATACAGATGTGAGCGACATCAGTGTATTGGCCAATATGCCCGAACTGTCATTGGTGCAGATGAGTCATACCAAAGTGAATACACTGCGCCCGCTGGCCAAGCTGCAAAATCTTAGTAAGATTTATTGCGACAATACATCCATTACGACAGAACAGGCAACAGAGTTTATGCGCAGCCGGCCAAAGGTGCTGGTGATTTACGAAACAGAAGCCCTCAAAGCCTGGTGGAACAACCTGCCCATTTACTGGAAAGCCATCCTGAGCAAGCAGGCCAACATCAGTGCTGAACCCAGTACCGAAGAATTGCACGAGGTGATTGGCATGCAGTCGCTCGACCTGAGTGGCAACAGCTACCTCCAAAACCTGGATCCTGTCGGAAGACTGACCAACCTTGAAAGTCTGCTCATGTCAAATACCGAGATTACCGATTTGGCGCCGATTTTTGGTCTCAACCTTTTGAAGGTGCTGGATGTTTCAAACACAAGGGTTTCGGAACTTGAGCCCCTACGCAGTCTCCTTAGCCTCGAGCAGCTCAACATTGAGAACACACGGGTCGAGAAGCTGGAACCACTCTACAAGCGCAGCAGTCTGAAGCTTTTGCGCGCCGATGGAAGCAGGGTGACAGCGGCAGGCGTCGCCCAGTTGAAAGCCGAGCAGCCCCAGCTTCTGATCATTTACCAGACACAAACCCTGCAAAGCTGGTGGGGGAACCTGAGCCAGCAGTGGCGCGATATTTTTGCGAAATATGTACCCTTTGATGTGAACCCGAATGCCCAGCAGTTGCAGCAAATGACCGACCTGGAGGAGGTCAGCATCGAAAATGACCTCTCACTGCAGTCGATAGTGCCACTGAGCAAGCTGCCCTATCTAAAAAAACTCCAGATCAAGGGAAGTGGTGTGCAAGACCTGAGTCCGTTGAAGGGCAAGCAGTTCCTGATTGAGCTCGAGTTGCCCGGAAACCCGATCACCGATATCAGCGATTTGGCAGAATTAACAGCTCTGGAGCTGCTCAACCTCGAAAGCACACAGGTGGGCGATCTCAGTCCGCTGGCCGGGCTCACCAACCTCAGGGTGCTCAATGTGGGCGGCACCAAGGTGCGCTCGCTCAAGCCACTTGCTGCGCTCAACAAGCTGGAAGACCTGTCTATCAACAACACCAGCATCAAAAGCCTGAGCCCCGCAGATGAGCTGCCGAACCTCAAAAACCTGAAATGCTTCAACACCCGCCTCAAGAGCAAGGCCATCAATGCACTCAAAAGCAGCAGGCCGGCGCTGAATGTGTTGTTTTATTAGGGGATAAAGTCAATTTCCTGTTCACGAGCTTTTGATCAGTTATAGATTTATTCAGGAGGAGAGTCATGTTTTTTGCGTTATTAAAACGTAGTTAAGACGTAGTTCAGTCGTCTTTTACGCGTCTTTCAATGACTTAAACACGGATAAAATATGGATCAATTCATTTTAAGGTATAGAAAAAATGACTAGAACACTTATTAATGTTGGATGAAAATTGCATTTTGTCTGATGGCGAAATATAAAAATCAATAAATCACTAGCCGTTTGCAACCAGGTCCAGGTCAACCAATACCTGTGTTCCAGCCGCTTCGCCTTTTTCGTTTTTGAGGTCGGTGATGTTGATGTGGATGCTCACGCCCTTGAGTTTTTTGTACAGACTGGCCATTTGCTGCATCAATTTGAGGCCTTTTTCGGTGCCATTGGTTTGCAGGGCGCGTGCTTTTTCGCGGCCAATGCCATTGTCAGTGATGTTGATGAGCATGTGCTTGTCGCTTTGGCGGATTTCGATGCTGAGCAAGCCACCTTCGGTGAGGTGGCGCAGGCCATGTTTGACCGCGTTTTCGGCAAAATTCTGGATCAGCATCTTGGGCACTTCGGTTTCTGTGTCGACGGCAGCATCCAGCTGAATCTGAAAGTCGAAGCTGTTGTTGAAGCGTTTCTGCTCGAGCTGCAGGTAGTTTTCCACAAAACTCAGTTCGTCAGCCAGCGGGCGCGACACCTGATCGCTGCTGGTGAGGGTATCGCGAAAAAGACGGCTGAACTTCGCAGCCAGCGTGTAGGCATCTTCTTTGTTTTGTGCCATGATGGAGGCCGTGAGCGAGTTCATGGCGTTGAGGATAAAATGCGGATCGAGCTGGTGACTGATGGTCTGGTACTGCAATTGGGTGAGCTCGTGCTGCAGCTTTTGCTGCCGGACAATCTGGTACTTATACAGGTATTGCAACAGTTTCATCAGCAGCCACATCAGCAGAAACACACCCACATGCACCAGGAAACGATAGGCGTAGGCCGGGTTTTTGTTGTATTGATATAGCAAACAAACCGGACCGTATTGGGAGAAAATCTTTGGTGGCTGCTTGCCGTTTAGTTGCAGTGAGACTTTGAATACTGTTGTCTCAACATAAGGCAGACCGATGGTTACTTGATGGGAGAAATCTGACCTGACAACTGAAAGCTCTTGTTTGACATCGGAATATAGTACAAACTCTTTCTGACCGTCTTCATCCATATCAAATTTATATTGACTATAAAAATATCCAAAAGTTTTCAGGTGATTGAGCTTGAGGTCATTGCCCATTTCGTACACAGTAGTGCTTTCAGAACCATTAAAATAAATGATAACTTTTCGCTGATCCGAATAAAACATATTTGCTTCATAATGCTCACTGGCTTCTGGTAAAGGTCTTGAGTCCAGTTGTTCTCCTTTGGTATTCAGCAGAACCAACTTGCTGCCATTATATTTATTGCTTTTGTCAAAAAACAAACATAAAATCAAGGTGTCTGATTCTCGAATAAAAGGAATGCAGCTTGTTGAAGAAGGATAAACCGTAAATTCAATGGGTTCAAACAGAAACCGCATATCAGCAGTCAACACCATCACATATGAGCTGCTGTCGCGATAGGGGATTGGTTGATCTGGCGCAATATTACCAACGGTAGTTGTCGAGCCCATCAACTCATCTTTACCGTCACCATTGATATCGAAAAGGAAATATGGTGAAAAGTTCACACCGGCAGGTGGTGATTTGATCAGGCTTTGCTTTTGCCTGTTGAAGAGATACAAATTGCGAGGTTGAAGTGAAAATCCGGCATGAATGGAGAACAGCAATTCATCAAAACCATCTTTGTCGAAATCGTGCGGAAAATCCAGACCAACATTGAAATCACGCTCGTAACTATAGTTGCTAATCACATCCAGGAAAAAAATTTTCCTTTCCATACCACGGGGGTCTAATGGGCTAAAATAGTCGACAAATACACTGTCGTTGCGCCAATAGCAGGAATATATCTCCTTAAATCCATTGTGGTCATAATCAGCGGTAAATGTTGTGCCTTGGGGAGATTTTGGAATCGCAAACCCATCAAAATTGTACTGGTCTATTAAAATACCTTTTTGGGTTTTAATTTTCAACGCCTTGTTGCCGGCACGGTTGGTAAACTCGATCAGGTATTCGCTTTCGCCGTCTCCGTCCAGGTCTGAATAAAAGGAAATGCCACCGACTTTCTCTACTTTCCATTGGTCGGTTTGTTCGAGCAGATAGGGTTCTGCCTTGGGCATCAACAGGATGATGACAACACTCAGGATGAGCGCAATCAGCAGGGGGCTAAACAGAAATTGCTCAAGCAGATAGCTACGGATAGAACGCCAAATATGCTGCAATGGCAAGGCTTTCATCAGTTTTGGTTTTGTGTTGGCCGGCAACTGCTCAAAAGGCTCCTTGCATGTCTTTTTGGGTTTATTTTACCTTCGGCGGCATGCTATTACCTTTTGTGTTGAGTCACGGTTTAAAGGTAGACAATGATTCTCTAATCACCTAAAATCTTTTAAACGTCATGAAATAAAGGGTGAAATATTATATTTTAAAGGTAAACGCAAGAATGTATTAAACTGACGGTAGACAAAACACTTTGCTTTGTTTCATGATGTGTGAAAAAACTTTTCATGTGTAAATAATTTTGATTTCATCGGTCACACCTGTCTGCCACAGGCAGGTGGAATATCCATGAATTTTCATTACAGTGGGTGTGATGATATTCTTATGGATATTTCATTGGATTTTTTTTTATCTTTACCCATCCCGATTTTCGGTCTGAAACGCCTGATGTGGTGCAAGGGCCGGAAGTCATCACACTTAACACTGTTCTGACTTGTATATTTTAAAGACAAAAATCGACACTTCCTCAGCAGATTTCGTTGCCAACAAAACGGCCTTCGAAGCCCTGCTGAAAACCTACCACGAACGGATGCAGCAAAGCACTTCCGGTGGCAGTCCCGAAGCCGTTAAAAAGCACAAGGAAAGAAAGAAACTGCTGGCCCGCGAACGCATCGACCTCTTGCTCGACAAAAACACGCCCTTTCTGGAGCTCTCGCCCATGGCGGCTTTCGACCTTTACAACAATGGCTTCCCTTCGGCGGGGATTGTCACAGGCATTGGCGTGATTCACGGCCGCGAAACGGTCATCATAGCCAACGATGCAACGGTAAAAGGCGGCACTTATATACAGTATACCATCAAGAAGCATCTGCGTGCGCAGGAAATTGCGATGGAAAACCATTTGCCTTGCGTGTATATGGTCGATTCGGGTGGCGCTTTTCTGCCTGAACAGGATACTGTTTTTCCTGACCGCGACCATTTTGGTCGTTTCTTCTACAACCAGGCACGCATGTCGGCGATGGGCCTGCCACAGATTGCCATTGTGATGGGCTCCTGCACAGCAGGAGGCGCGTATGTGCCTGCCATGAGCGACGAAACCATCATCGTGAAAAATCAGGGCACCATCTTTTTGGGAGGTCCGCCACTGGTGAAAGCGGCTACAGGAGAAGAAGTTACTGCCGAAGAGCTGGGCGGCGCCGATGTACACACAGCGGTGTCGGGCGTGGCCGACCATTTTGCCGAAAACGACACCCATGCCATCCAGATTTGCCGCAATATCTTCGAAACGTTGCACCCAAGAGAAAAACAGCACCTCGAGCTGATGTCGCAAGAGGAACCACTCTACGATCCGATGGAGCTTCACGGACTGGCGCCTGTCGATCTGCGCAAGCTGGTCGATCCGCGCGAGATCATAGCCCGCATGGTCGACGGCTCACGTTTTCAGGAATTTAAGGCACGCTATGCAACGACGGTGGTCACAGGCTTTGCCTACATCATGGGCTTTCCGGTTGGCATCATCGCCAATTATGGCGTGCTTTTTTCTGAATCGGCACTTAAAGTGACGCATTTCATCGAGTTGTGCACCGCCCGAAAAATCCCGCTTATTTTCCTGCAAAATATCACTGGTTTTATGGTCGGTAAAGATTTTGAACGGGGCGGTATCGCCAAAGATGGCGCCAAAATGGTACATGCAGTTTCAAACGCCAATGTGCCCAAGTTCACTGTGATTTTTGGCGGCTCTTTTGGTGCAGGAAACTATGGCATGGCCGGACGTGCATTTAATCCGCGCCTGCTTTTCATGTGGCCCAATGCCAAGATTTCAGTCATGGGTGGTGAACAGGCCGCCAATGTGCTGGCAACAGTTAAACAGGAACAACTGGCGGCCAAGGGCATCGTTATGTCGGAAGAAGAGCTGCAAAAGATGAAGCAACCCATCCTCGATAAGTACGAACGCGAAGGTTCGGCCTATTACAGTACGGCCCGCCTGTGGGACGATGGTATCATCGACCCTGTGGATACGCGCAAGATGCTGGCCATGGGTATCGCGGCTTCGATCAACCAGCCTTTCCCCGAGCAGAAATTTGGTGTATTCAGAATGTAGCCTATGAAAACAAGCATGCAAACACTCGAGCTGCACCTGCATCAGGGCGTGGCAACCATCTGGCTCAACAGACCGGAAAAACACAATGCCCTCAACCCGCAAATGATGGCCGACATTGCTGCTGCATTCGATCTTTTACAAAACGACGAAACTGTCAGGGTCATTGTCATCAAAGGAAAGGGGCCTTCGTTCTGTGCAGGAGCCGACCTCCATTACATGAAAGAAATTGCTGGTTTTGGACAGGCAGAAAACCTGGCTGATGCACAGAAACTGGCTGCCCTGTTCGAAGCGATCTACCGCTGCAGCAAGCCAGTTTTGGCTGTCGTTCACGGAGCTGTTTATGGTGGTGCCAATGGGTTAACTGCTGCCTGCGACATCGTTTTGGCCGAAACACAAACGGTTTTTGCTTTCAGCGAAGTCAAGCTGGGCATTACACCGGCGACCATCTCACCCTATGTCATTCGTCGTTGCGGCGAAGCTGCAGCCCGCGAACTCATGTTGACCGGTCGCCGCTTTTCTGCCCAGGAAGCAGCCCGCTTTCTGTTGGTCAACAAATTAGCGCCTCAGGCCGAGATGGACGAACAGGAGCATTTTTATGTCAGCCAGCTGCTCACCAGTGCGCCCAAGGCGGTGCAACAATGCAAAAAACTCATTGAAAACGTGACAACCGGACTCTTCAAAGAGGAGTCATTAAATTCCTACACTACACAACTCATTGCAAGTCAGCGCGCTTCTGAAGAAGCCCAGGAAGGCATGGCTGCATTTTTCGAAAAACGTAAACCAAACTGGGTGAAACCATCATGACCAACCAACCAATCCAAAAAATACTGATAGCCAACCGTGGCGAAATTGCCATCCGCATCATGCGTACGCTCAGGCGGATGGACATCCAATCGGTGGCTATATATGCAGAAAATGATGCTGATGCCTTGCACAAACGCATGGCCGATGAAGCTTATCCGCTCGGAGATGGAGAACTCTCTGCGACCTATCTCAACGTAGAAAAAATCATCGCCATTGCCAAAAAGTGTGGCGCACAGGCTATTCATCCCGGTTATGGCTTCCTGTCGGAAAACCCAAAACTGGTGAAAGCCTGCGAAGACAACCAGATTATCTTTATTGGGCCTGATACCCGCTCGATCCAGCTGATGGGAAACAAAATTGCCGCCCGCGAATTTGCTGTAAAAAGTGGATTGCCGGTCACAAAAGGGCTGACCGGTTCGCTCGACGATATCCGGGCCAACGCCAACACCTTGCCGTTTCCGGTTCTGATCAAGGCAGCTGCCGGTGGAGGTGGCAAGGGTATGCGGATCGTTCGCAAAGCAGAAGAGCTGGATCAGGTGCTTGAAACCACCTCGCGCGAAGCCAAAAACTATTTCGGAGATGCCACGGTGTATGTGGAACAGTACATCGAAAACCCACGCCACATTGAGGTACAAGTGCTCGGTGACCAGCATGGCAACGCGATTCACCTCTACGAAAGGGAATGTTCCATCCAGAGGCGCTACCAAAAAATCATCGAAGAATCACCTTCGCCAACGCTTACAGAAGCCGTGCGGCAGAAAATGGGAGAGGCAGCAGTTAAAATCTGTCACGAAATTGGATACCGCAGTGCCGGAACCATCGAGTTTTTGGTAGATGACAAGCTGAATTTCTACTTCCTCGAAATGAATACACGCATCCAGGTAGAACACCCTGTTACGGAACTTGTTACGGGATTCGACCTGGTTGAAGAACAGGTGTATATCGCCATGGGCATGCCATTGCGCTTTAAGCAAAACCAGGTGATACAACGCGGACACGCCATCGAATGCCGTATCTATGCCGAGGATCCGGCCAGGAACTTCTTGCCTTCGCCAGGCACAATGACTTTGTACCATGAGCCAGCGGGGACCAATATCCGCATCGATAGCAGCATCGATGGTCCTGCGGAAATACGCAGCAGCTACGACCCGATGATCAGCAAGCTGGTTTGCTATGCCGAGAACCGGCAACAAGCCATCGAAAAATCCATCAAAGCCCTTGAAAACTATGTGATTCAGGGCATACAGACCAATGTGCCATATCTGCGTGCGCTGCTTTCGCACAAGGCCTTTGACACAAACAAAATCAGTACCTCTTTTTGCGAAAAAGAAGCAGACGCCCTGATGAAGCAGATGGCCTTGCAAAGAAAAGCACTTCCTGATGCGCTAAAACTGACGGCATTTATGCTCTACGACCTGCACAAAAATCAATGGCAAGGCACTGATCCCGTGGATGTTTGGTCTCAGATAGGTTATTGGCGGCACCATTCCGGGCCGTCTGTTAAAGTTGACGAGCAGGAGTTTCAGCTTGTGATTCATGAATTTTCACCGGGCAGTTTGCAGCTGCAGTTTAAAAAGGAAGTCGTGACTTCATCACTGATCAGTTGGGACGGCAAATGTCTTGCATTCAACATGATGGATCAGCCAGAGATGGCGTATTTCTCTGAAGATGACGAGGGCGATACCCTCATGAGCATCGGAGGCATGCAATTTAAGTGTCGCAGGACAGACTTGCTCAACGACAGTATCGATTACGGACAGGGTAGCGAAGACGAAGCCGGGGGCAGTCTTTTTGCACCCATGCCGGGTCGCGTGTTAAAAGTCAACGTTAAAGAAGGCGATTTGGTGAACCGCGGAACGGTTTTACTTGTTGTAGAAGCAATGAAAATGGAAAACAATATCGTTGCACCGGCCAGGGCAAAAGTCGATCAGGTGAATGTGAAGGAGGGCGAGATGGTCGATACCAAGATTCAACTGGTGCATTTAAGTGAACAAGAAATATAAAGAAAAAATACAACCATGAACTTTGATCTGTCAGAAGAACACAAAATGATCCGCGAAACGGTACGCGAGTTTGCCGAACGTGAAATCAAACCCGTAGCGCAGGAACTGGATGAAAAAGCTGAGTTTTCGGTGGCGCTCACCAAACGAATGGGTGAACTTGGCCTGTTTGGCATGTATCTTCCCGAGAAATATGGCGGACAGGAACTCGATACTTTGTCGTATATCATTGCTGTGGAAGAACTTGCGCGCATCGATGGTTCACAGGCTGCCACGCTTGCAGCCCACAATTCATTGGGCATAGGTCCTTTGTATTATTATGGAACTGAAGAGCAAAAACTGAAATACCTGCCTCAGCTATGCACGGGTGAAGCTCTTTGGAGTTTCGGTTTAACAGAACCCGGAGCCGGCTCTGACTCGCGTGGATCAAAGACGACAGCAGAACTGGTTAACAACCAATGGCTCATCAATGGTTCAAAGATTTTTATCACCAACGGTGCTTCTTCAATCAACATCGGCTGCACTGTGCAGGCTGTTTCGAGTGAGGTGAATGGCAAAAAGCAGTTTACAACTATTCTGGTGGATGCAGAAACACCAGGTTTCAAGCGCGTTGCCATGCACAATAAGATGATGTGGCGCGCTTCGGATACTGCCGAGTTGTATTTCGACGACGTGAAAGTGCCCAAAGAAAACCTGTTGGGAGAAATAGGTCAGGGTTCAAAAATCATGCTGGCTACCCTGGATGCCGGTCGTTTATCGATAGCTGCCATGGGATTGGGCGCAGCACAGGGCGCATACGAATTGGCTTTGGCTTACGCGCAGGAGCGCAAACAGTTCGGACAGCCCATCTCAAAATTTCAGATCAACGCCTTCAAGCTGGCCGACATGGCCATGAAGATCGAACTGGCACGCAATCTCCTGTACAAAGCCTGCTGGCTAAAGGACGAAGGCAGACCTTTCGGTCTGGAATCGGCCATGGCCAAGCTGTATTGTTCAGAAATTGCCAAGGAAGTAGCCGACGAAGCTGTGCAGATTCATGGTGGGTATGGCCTCATGAAAGATTATGCTGTCGAGCGCTTCTATCGCGATCAGCGCCTGTTACAAATCGGTGAGGGCACCTCTGAGATTCAACGTTTGGTGATCTCGCGGTATATTGGGTGTTAAACCAATTCTCAGCGAGAAGTTGAAACTGGTTTTGTAGACTTAGTGTGGCTCATTTCCTTTTTTGCAACAATCGGGTAAACGGTCGTATGCTTTAGGGTCAGCAGGTACATCATCGGCATCGTAGCCGATTTTTGAAATGGCTTTCTTGAGTTTTTCTTTGTCGTTTTTGCCACGTTTGTATTCGATGGTAATAATTTTTGTTTCATCATCCAGCGAAACGGATTTTACCCCTTTTTCGAAAGCCAGGTTTTTCTCCAGCCGATCCTTGCATTGTCCACAGATGGCTGAGGTTTGAATCTCGACTTTTTCAGTTTTACTTTTCTTTTTCACCTGTGCAAAGAGCGCTAATGGCATGATCAGCAGGAACAAAACACCAAGACTGATACTGTTTTTTAAAGTTTTCATGGTTTATTTTTTAGTGTTTTTTATCTGTTCAATGGGTTAAAAATAAATTATTCAATACTGTAACGCAATCCGGCATAGATTTTTATACCGCTGATAGGTCCCCAAACGATGGACGAATCGAAATACTCGCCAAAGGGTTCTGAAGCCGCCAGAATTGGGTTTTCCTGCCTGAAATTGGTCAGGTTTTCACCGCCCAGATACACATTCCATTTCCTGAAAAACTTGGTTACCTGTGCATTGATAATGGTGTAGGCTGGCGACTTTTCTTCCAGTCGGTATGGCTCCGGATTGGCTGCTGTTGCAGGAAGTCTGCTTATGCCGTTGAACTGAGTGGTGAAATCGAACTGCCACTTCCGAAGATTGGTGGCGTACGATAGCGTGACCAGCCCTTTGTACTTGTTTACAAGCGGTTTTTCCTGCAACTCACTATTCAGGGTCATCTGCACATCGTTCACACGTATGGCTGCCGTTACATCCAGCCCTTTCACCAGTTCGTAATTGGCTTCCAGCTGAATACTGTTCGCATAGGACTTCCCATCGAGGTTATAAATAAAAACGTGTTGAGGGTCTATATCGCGATCCACGACAACCTGATTGACAAAATCGGTGCGGTAAATATCGAGTGCCAGTGTGAGTTCCCGGTTATTGAGGTCGATGTGTTTGCTGAGGTTGAGGCCATAGTTCCAGGCTTCCTCCATTTTTGGGGTGTTGCGGAAAATAATCCGGCGCGACGAGGCCAGCAGCGAAGTGTTTTCAGCCAGGATATTGGTGGTACGGTAGCCTTTACCGGCCGACAAACGCAGGATTGTATGTTCATTGAAACTGTAGCGCATATGTAAACGTGGCGTCACAAAAAAACCAAAGGTATTGTGGTGATCGAGCCTGATGCCGGCTATCAGGTTGAATTTGGCGCCATCGCTGTAGGTATATTGATAAAACACACCCGGAATGCGCTCAGTCCGGTTAAAAACACTGTCGTTGAGCTGCTCGTTATACTGGTCGAACAACAGGCTAAAACCGGTTGTGTAAGTGTGGCGCGTATCGTTGATATACGACTGAAAAAGTGCATTTCCGTAGTAAGAATACTGTTCAGCATTATAATCCCGTAGCCCGAAATAGGCATTCAGGTCGTGATAGATAAACTGTTGCTGGATGCCGAGACTGGTAGCAGGCCGGCTAAAAATAAAACCTGTTTTCAAAAAGCCTTCAACTCTGTTGGTCAGCAGCCCGATACCATAACCGTTTTCGATGTCGCGGGGTTTTTCTGAATTGAAACGCAGTTGACCGCCTTGACGGTTTTCTTTCAACCCTTTGATGCCAAACTGGGCATCGAAGTGCGTGGTGCGGTATTCGCCTCTTACAAATAGATTGTATTGTGTCGAAAGCGGGTCATCCAGAAAACCATCGTGGTTGTCGTCGTGTCTGGTGCTGTTGTGACTTACATGACCCAAAATGGCGGTTGTCAGCTTGTTATTGACCCTGAGTTTGGTGTTGAAATTCAATTCGCTGCGCCCCATATGACTCTGATAAAGGTTCAGAAAAAAACGTTCACTTTCTGCGGGTTTTTTGTATTCAACATTGATTTGTCCGCTCACCGATTCAAAGCCATTTAAAACTGAGGAAGTGCCTTTCGAAACCTGGATCGACTCCATCCAGCTACCCGGGACATATCCCAACCCGAACGAAGTAGCCAATCCACGGAGATTCGGAATATTTTCGCTCATCATCTGGGTATAGATGCCACTGAGGCCAAGTAGTTCAATTTGTTTGGCACCTGTCACGGCATCGCTATACGACACATCAACGCTGGCACTTGTTTCGAAACTTTCTGACAAGTTACAGCACGCTGCCTTCTGCAGCTCGCCCGAAGTAATGGTTTTGGCATTCACGGTACTGAGTCGCGATACAAAATTGGTCTTTGCCCTGGCCGAAACGTCTACTTCGCCCAGCGTGAGTGCCTGCGCCATCACATGCTCTATCCTTTCACCGCCATGAGGCGCATGCACGGTGTCGTTTACGAATCCAACAAAACTGAAAACAATTTGATGAGCTCCTTTTAACTCCTGCAGACTGAAACGTCCTTTTTCGTCAGTTACTGTGCCGGTTTGTGTGCCGGCCCAATACACATTTACGCCGGGAAGCGGAGCTTTTTCACCGGACGATTGTTCAAATACTTTTCCACTGATTTTCTGCGCCTGCACATTGTTCGAAAACAGGCTACATGCAAACAACAGAAAAATCAATAAATAATTTTTCTTTAACATTATTTCTGGACTTTAAATGAATTAATAATCTGTTTGTCAGATCTTTAATAGGATTTAAAGCAAATAATGATCAATTTTAAGCTGGGAAATCCGAACGAGTAAGGCCAACCCACTCAATGGTGGAGGAGTGTCGGGGAATTCGTTGAATGCAGTTGGTTTTTCATCTGTTGAAACGGGTAACAACAAGTCGATCACTTTCAACGAGAACTGCAAAAACTGATTGAAAGCAATTTTTACGTTTGGCAAATCAAAATCCGTCGCCATTTTCACGTAATAGGAAAAATCTTTACAGCAATCTTTTTCAGTATTTTTTTTCACTTCAGTTGTACAGCAATCCTGCACGACCTTATCCATATTCATGGTTTCTGCTTTACAGCTACCAGTTTCGTGCTTACATTTCAGGTTGGCAGCCAAAAGCCCTTTTTGCAAAGTATTGGTCGAAAAACAGTAATGGGCATTCATGGTAATGCCCACAGAGCTGACAAACATCAGTGCTGCGAGCAAAACAGCTGTAAATTGTATGAATACCGGATTTTTCACGATACAAAAATAAGTATCTTCGATCAGTCAGGTGTTAAAAATTTCTAAAAAGCCACAAAATGGCATATCCCCGTAAAATGTTAAAACACTTTAATTGACCCACCGAAATACGCGAATTGCTTATTTAGAATGCATAAAAATGATTAAATTTGACCAATCAAAAAACAATTTTCTGTCATGACAAATTTTGAAATACTAAAACTTAACAACGCAGATGGTATTTTGCACGTGACCATCAGCCGACCGCAAGCCCTGAACGCATTAAACACAGCGTTTTTTGATGAATTAGACCAGCTTGTAGCCAAGGTAAAACACGATGAAGATATTAGGGTAATGATTCTCACCGGCGAAGGCAAGGCCTTTGTGGCCGGAGCTGATATTGCCGAAATGGTTACCAAAACCACAGCACAGGGAACCGCTTTTGGCCTGCGCGGTCAGCGGACTTTTTATTCGCTTTCGCAGCTACCTTTCCCGGTGATTGCAGCCGTTAATGGTTTTGCCCTTGGTGGTGGACTTGAATTGGCCATGGCCTGCGACATCCGACTTGCTTCGGACAAAGCCAAATTCGGACAGCCGGAAGTGAACCTTGGACTTATTCCTGGTTACTCTGGTACACAACGTTTGCCAAGGCTTGTGGGTTTAGGTGATGCGCTGTTTATGCTTTTTACCGGTGAAATGATCGATGCAGCCGAAGCTCACCGAATCGGTTTGGTACAAAAAGTATTTGCCGCCGAAACCTTTGCTGAAGATGTGATGAAAGTGGCCAGGTTAATCGCTTCGAAAGGCCCTCAGGCGGTACGAAAAGTGAAACGCGTAACCCGCGCCGGACAAGGCATGTCGTTCGAACAGGGATGCGCACTCGAAGCCGAGTACTTTGGCTTCCAGTTTGGTCCGCGCTCCGAAGGCGAAAAAGGAATGAAAGCATTCCTCGAAAAACGCCAGCCACAGTGGGATTAAAATAAATGAAATATCCAAAATCTATCATAGCATGAATTACGACGAAAAACTTCAACACGTATCCGTTTTGGGTGCTGCCGGAAAAATGGGCAGTGGCATTCTGCTGCTCACAGCAGTAGAAATGGCCGATCTGAGCCTGAAACCTGAAAACAAAGGAAAAACCTTTGTGCTCAATGCCATCGATCTCTCAGACGATGGACTGGCAGGACTGATCGGTTACCTGCGCGCTCAGGTACAGAAAATTGCAGAGAAGAAGACGGTATGGCTCCGTCAGATGTACGCTGACCGGGCTGACCTGATCGAAAACTATGACATCATCGACCAATATGTGAACGATGTGTTGCAGATCGTAAGGCCAACCACTGCCATGGAAACAGCTTATCGGTCGTCGCTTGTCTTCGAAGCAGTAACTGAAAACAAAGACCTGAAAGTGAAAATTCTGAAACAGGTCGATCAAAACAACCCCAACAAAGCCTGGTTTTTTACCAACACTTCCTCGGTGCCAATCAACATCATCGAAGCAGAAGCCGGACTCAATGGTCGCGTATTGGGGTTCCACTTCTACAACCCCCCGGCCGTGCAAAAACTCGTTGAATTGATTGTTACTGCAAATACGCAGGCAGAAATGAAACAGTTCGCGCTTGACTATGCCAAAGCACTCAGGAAAGTAGTTGTACCCAGCAATGACTTTGCAGGCTTTATTGGCAACGGACACTTCATGCGCGATGCTTTGTACGGCATTCAGCAGGCCCAGAAACTGGCTTCCGGCCGCCCGCTCTATGAGGCTGTTTATATGGTCAATAAGGTCAGTCAGGAATTTCTGGTACGCCCGATGGGTATCTTCCAATTGATCGATTATGTTGGTGTTGATGTGGTTCAATTCATCATGAAGGTCATGAATCCGTTCCTGAAAGATGAAGACCTGCACAGCGATCTGCTTGACGAAATGATGGTAATGGGCGTCAAGGGCGGACAAATGTCGAGCGGCGCGCAGAAAGACGGATTCCTCAAATATGAAAGAGGTGCACCTGTGGCAGTATTTGATGTGAAATCAAAAGCCTATATCGCTATCAGTGAGTTTGCTGCTAAATGCGATGCCGAGCTGGGTGCCCTGCCCGAAGGCTATCTACCCTGGAAAGCTGCCGTTCGCATCAAGGATAGCGACAGCCATTTCAAGCCCTATTTTGCATCCGTTAAAAGTCTTGGAACGACAGGGGGAGATATGGCCATACAATATGGACGTAACTCCGACCGTATCGGCCGAAAACTGGTGGCTGACAAGGTGGCCCACAACGAGCAGGATGTAAATACAGTGATGCTGACCGGCTTTTTCCATGCCTATGGCCCGGTCAATAATTATTTCGAATAAATCATGGCCTTATGAAAAAAATGCAAAAGAAAATATACATGACAGCCGGGTTCAACACCACTTCGATGGGAACCGGCCGCAAAGAGTTTAACCCCAAAAAAGAACGTCCCGGACTGGAGTATTACATCAGCGAAGCCGGTAAAGGGGTGGTAAAGCAGATAGGCGGAGCAGACAAAATAGATGAAACAGTCATCGGTAATTTCATGGCCGCCCGCTTCAACAAACAGGCACATCTGGGCGGTTTTGCAGCAACTGTTGATCCGCTGTTGGAGTTCAAACCTTCGCTGAGTGTTGAAGGTGCCTGCGCTTCGGGCGGACTGTCACTAGTTTCGGGGATGCGCTCGGTACTAACCGGCATGTCCGACGTTGTACTGTCGATGGGTGTTGAGGTCCAAAATACCGTAAAAGCTATTTATGGAGCCGATATTCTGGCAGGGGCAGGCTGGTTCCAGAACAGAAAAAAAGGACATGCTTACTTCTTCCCCGGACAGTTTTCTGACAGGGCAGGAGCCTATTACGAAAAATACGGATTCGATTATGCACGCAAAGGCATGAGGCAGTGGTTTGTCAATGCCATGGAAAATGCCCGTCTCGACCCAACAGCGCAAGAATACCACAACAGCGGCGAAAACCTTGAAGCACTTTACGATAAAATGAAGCCAAATGGCGCAGCTTTTGTCGATCATCTGAATGTACTTGATTGCTCCAAGGTTTCTGATGGCGCTTCGGGCATCCTTATCACAAGTGAGGAAGGTTTGCAAAAACTTGGTGTGTCTAAAGAAAACGCAGTTGAGATCGTCGGTTGGGCGCAGCTGACGCGAAATATCACCAACGACCCGCCAAGTGCCGTAGAACTGACCACCATTAAAAAAACTGCTGCTGAAGCCCTCGCGATGGCAGGCATCAGTATTGATCAGGTGGCAACAGTAGAAACCCATGACTGTTTTAGCATAGCTGGTGTTTTGGCAACCGAAGCACTCGGACTTGCCGAACCAGGCAAGGGAGCTGAATATGTGGCAGCCGGAAACACCTCGCGCACTGGTAAAATACCAATGAATACCACCGGTGGACTGATTGGTTGGGGACATCCTACAGGCGCAACGGGAGTGCATCAGGCCGTTACCATCTGGCAGCAACTGACTGGCAAAGCCGGTGATGCTCAAATCGCAATCCCAAAAGAAAGGCCCTATGGCATGACCATTAATATGGGTGGCGATGATGTTACTGTTGTGGCTATCGTGTACAAAAGAGCTGACCGTTAACATGAAATAAATTATTTGACTATGAAAAAATTCGCAGTTGTACTTTCCGGTTGCGGAGTGTACGATGGTGCTGAGATTCACGAAGCTACCCTTGCCATGCTTGCCATTGCACAGGCAGGTGCTTCCTACGAATGTTTTGCGCCCGACATCATGCAGCACCATGTTGTGAATCATCTAACGGGTGAAGAAATGCATGAGAAACGCAATGTGTTGGTAGAATCAGCACGCATTGCACGGGGAAAAATAAAACCATTGAGTGATTTTAGGGAGGCTGACTTTGATGCCCTTCTGTTCCCAGGCGGTTTTGGTGCAGCCAAAAATCTTTCTACAGTTGCCTTTGATGGAGCCGAAGCCAAAGTGAATCCTGAAGTGGAAAAAGCGATCCGCGATATGTTTGCCGCCGAAAAAGCGATTGGTGCCATGTGTATTTCTCCCACCTTCGTTGTAAAAGTTTTGGGCGATGTTGACGTTACCATTGGCGACGAGCAGGCAACCATTGATGTGATCGAAGCAATGGGAGGCACACACCTTGAAACAACCCATGGCGATGTGGTTTTCGATGCCGAAAACAGGGTCTTCACGACACCTTGCTATATGCTCGATGCCACAATTCGGGATATTTGGATAGGTGCCTATAACCTCGTGGATGCCATGCTTAAGTGGATGAACGACGATTTTATGTTGGAGGAATAAAAAATTCCCAAAGGGCATCCTGATGATTAACGCAGTCTTCAAAACAAAATATCCCATCGTCCAGGCTGGCATGATCTGGTGTAGTGGCTGGCGGCTGGCTTCAGCGGTGAGCAATGCAGGTGGTCTTGGACTGATCGGCGCCGGATCGATGTATCCTGAAGTGCTGGAATCACACATCCGGAAATGCAAAGCAGCTACCAGCCGGCCTTTTGGCGTGAATGTGCCGTTGTTGTATCCACAAACCGATGAACTGATCGACATTATTCTGCGCGAAAAAGTACCCATTGTTTTTACTTCAGCTGGGAATCCGGCAAAATATACGCAGCTGCTTAAAAGGGAAGGTAGAATTGTTGCGCATGTCATTGCCAACCAGAAGTTTGCTGTAAAGGCTGTTGATGCTGGGGTGGATGCCGTTGTTGCAGAAGGCTTCGAAGCAGGTGGCCACAACGGATTGGAAGAAACTACCACCATGACACTCATTCCACTAATCCGGGAGGTCGTTAATGTTCCGGTGATTGCAGCAGGAGGTATTGCAAATGGACGGCAAATGCTCGCGGCTTTTGCTTTGGGAGCTGCCGGAGTGCAGATAGGCTCACGCTTTGCGGCAGCCGCCGAATCTTCGGCCCATCAGGCGTTTAAACAAAGTATCATCGAAGCCAAAGATGGTGCTACTGCATTGGCCCTGAAACAATTGGTTCCGGTTCGCCTGATTAAAAATACTTTTTACCAACAGGTAAAGGCTGCCGAACTTTGTGGTGCTGATCGTGAGACTCTTTCAGCATTATTGGGAAGAGGCAGAGCCAAAAAAGGCATGTTCGAAGGCGACCTCGAACAAGGCGAACTTGAGATTGGCCAGGTGGCCGCTTTAATCCACCAAATACAGTCAGTCGACGAGATTTTTAGCGACTTATTTTCTGAGTTCAAACTTGCTCAGTCACACATAAAGCAGTTGCAGCTGTCTGAAAACGAATCAGAATAAAAACCAAAAAATAAGATAAACATGAATTTTGAACTTACCGAAGAACAGTTGATGATCCAACAGGCTGCCCGCGACTACGCCCAGCGCGAACTGATCAAAGACGTGACTGAACGCGACACCAAAGCGGAGTTTCCTACTGAACATGTACGCAACCTGGCCGAGCTGGGTTTTATGGGCATCATGGTCGACCCCAAATACGACGGAAGCGGCATGGATACCATCTCTTATGTTTTGGCCATGGAAGAGCTGAGCAAAGTTGACGCCTCTGCCAGCGTTATCGTGTCGGTGAATAACTCCCTGGTTTGCTATGGGATTGAGAAATATGGAACCGAAGCCCAGAAAGAAAAATTCCTGAAACCGTTGGCAAGAGGTGAGAAAATCGGGGCTTTTTTGCTCTCCGAACCTGAGGCAGGTTCAGATGCCACCAGCCAACGAACCACAGCCGAAGACAAAGGTGATTATTACCTGGTGAATGGTACCAAAAACTGGATCACCAATGCCAACTCGGCATCAACCTATGTCTTGATTGCACAAACGCATCCCGAGAAGAAACACAAAGGTATCAACGCTTTGCTGGTTGACAAAAATACGCCCGGCATCAGCCTTGGACCACACGAAGACAAAATGGGGATGCGCAGTTCAGATACCCATTCGGTGATGTTTACTGACGTGAAAGTCCCGAAGGAAAACCGTATCGGAGAGGATGGTTTCGGTTTCAAATTTGCCATGAAGGTGCTTGAAGGCGGCCGAATTGGCATTGCTGCTCAGGCACTCGGACTGGCTGCTGGAGCCCTTGAGAGGGCAACAGCCTATGCCAAAGAACGCAAGGCTTTTGGCACGGTGATCGCCAACCATCAGGCCATTGCTTTCAAACTGGCCGACATGGCAGTGAAGGTAGAAAATGCCCGAAACCTCTGCTTAAAAGCAGCTTGGCTCAAAGACCAGGGAAAACCTTTTGGCGTGGCCAGTGCCATGGCCAAACAATATGCAGCCGACATTGCCATGGAAGTAACAACGGAAGCGGTGCAGATTCACGGAGGTTACGGGTATGTGAAGGAATACCATGTGGAACGCCTGATGCGCGAAGCCAAGCTCACACAAATATACGAAGGCACCTCCGAAATTCAGAAAATTGTGATTTCGAGAGACTTGCTGAAGTAGTAGTCCAAACTGACATTTAAGTCTGTCATTTTTGACGAGGTACTTGCCCGAACCGTAATAAACAAGAACTCTATGCATATAAAAGGAGTTACTATCTTTGTGGCTTCGACTGATTTTTGAAACTAAAACATATACTTATGAAAATTCTGGTTTTGATTGGAAATGTGCCCGACACAACAACCAAAATAAAATTCAACGCCGATAAAACGGCCTTTGATGCCAGCGGCGTGCAGTGGATTATCAACCCCTGGGACGAACTGGCACTGACCCGCGCAGTAGAACTAAAAGAAGCGCATGCCGATAAAATTGAAAGCATCGTGGTAGCCAATGTTGGTCGTGCCGAAACCGAAGCCACACTGCGTAAAGCCCTGGCTGTTGGTGCCGACGAAGCAATCCGCATTGATGCCGATGCCAAGGATGCCTGGTATGTTGCCAGTCAGCTGGCCAAGGTTGCAGCAGGATTTGATCTCATTTTGGCCGGTATCGAAGCATCTGACTACAATGGTTCTGCAGTAGGGGGTATGTTGGCCGAAATGCTCGACATGAAATCTGTTTCGGCAGTTTCGGGCATCGAATTGGCTGATGGTGCTTTGAAAATCAGTCGTGAGATTGACGGTGGTTCACAAACACTCAGCATGCAAACGCCCTTATTGGCTGTGGTGCAGAAAGGGATCGCCAAAGAGCCACGGATTCCCGCTATGCGAGGCATCATGATGGCGCGCAAAAAGCCATTGAATGTAGTAGCTGCAGCCGATGCAGAAGAACATACGGCATTTGTCGGCTTTGAACTACCGGCGCCCAAGGCTGCCTGCAAAATGATTGCCGAAGACCAGGCCGGTGAGCTGATCAATCTGTTGCACAACGAAGCCAAAGTATTGTAAAACTTAACACGAGAAAGACTATGTCAGTATTAGTATATACCGAAAACTGGGACGGAAAATTCAAAAAAGTCAGTTTTGAACTGGCTTCATATGCTGTGGCACTGGCCGAAAGCATGCAACTACCTGTGGCTGCGCTTTCATTGGGAAGCGTTGAGGCTTCGGAGCTCGAAAAACTGGGAGCCTATGGCATCAGCAAGATTTACACCGATACCAACGAAGGCTTTAACAGCCTCGATAACCAGGCCATTGCCAAAGCTGTTTCGGCTGCCGCTGTCAAAGCAGGCGCCACAGTTGTGATTCTGGCCCACAATAACCTGGGCAAAGCGGTTGCTCCGCGCCTGGCAGTCAGGCTCAAGGCCGGACTGGCTGCAGGTGTGCAGGGTTTACCTGTAACAACCTCACCTTTTGTAGTGAAAAAACTTGTTTTCACCGGGAAGGCTTTTGGGCATGTATCAATCAATTCCACCGTTAAAGTATTGACCCTGGCACCAAACTCTTTCGGATTGGTCGAAAAGGCAACAGCTGCCAGTATAGAAACATTTGATGCAGGCCTTGTATCAGCTGATTTTGCTACAACAATAGAGAGCACCAATAAGGTAACCGGTAAAATCCTGTTACAGGATGCAGAAATTGTTGTTTCTGGTGGGCGCGGACTCAAGTCGGGCGAAAACTGGGGGCAACTCGAAGAGCTGGCTGCGCTTCTGGGTGCCGGAACAGCCTGTTCGCGCCCTGTTTCAGATGAAGGCTGGAGGCCTCATGGTGAGCATGTTGGTCAAACCGGGAAAATCATCGCTCCCAATCTCTATTTTGCACTGGGCATCTCGGGTGCTATCCAACATTTGGGTGGCGTGAGTTCGTCAAAAGTAATTGTGGCCGTGAATAAAGACCCCGAAGCGCCTATTTTTGAAGCCGCAGATTATGGAATTGTAGGCGACGTATTCAAGGTGCTGCCACAGTTTATCGAAGCCGTAAAAACCATCAAGTCTGCATAAAATCTGATCATGTTATTTGAAACCGGAGCCAAAAAACTCCGGTTTTTTTATGTTTCTACGTTTTTTACCCTAGCGAAATGGTGTAATTTACTTAGCAAAGTGGCTGTTTTCTGGCTATACTTTTGTCAGTGAAACATGTAAACCTCAAAAACTCGTACACATATGAAAACGAAAACAACCATTTCTTTGAAAAATCTGAGCATTTATGCTTTCACGCTTTTGTTTGCGGCTGCATTTACTTTGGGTTCCTGCAACAAAAAAGATGACGACAATGTCGATCCGGGCAATACAAATACCGGCACTAACCCAACCCCACAACTGGGTTCGGGCACTTTGGTAGCCATCAAAACAACCAATATTACATCAACACCTATTGGCGATATCACAACAACCATTGGTGTTGGCGTGGCTGCTTTTACCAGCAATGGCTACAGCACACTTACCGATGCAGGCGCCGTGCAGCTTAACGGCAATACGCTGACTAAGAACAGCAACAACAGTTACACATTTACCCCTTCTTTAACTGCCCCTACAGGCATCGATCTGGGTAATACCATTGTTTGGGATGTGGCCGGAAATGGTGACACTCCAGCATTTTCGCACACTGTACAGGCACCTTTTCCAACGGTTGGCGCCATCACAAGCAGTACTGATGTATCCAAATCGGGATATACTCTCACGGTTGCTTCTGTCACCAATGCTGACTCTGTTTACTTCCAGGTAGGAAGCGTGCTGAAAGTCTTGGCCGGCAATGCACGCAGCTGCGAGTTTACTTCGGCCGACCTGAGTAGCCTTGGAACAGGTCAAAGTCTGATTCAGGTAGCTCCTTACAAGGTGAGCAACGCGACATATGGCGGTAAAACCTTCTATTTTGTGAACGAAGCAACGGTTTCGAACAGTGCTAACATCACAAACTAGTAAAGCACAGCTAAAGACTAAAAACAACCAATCAATCACCCGCAGGGATTTCCTTGCGGGTTTTTTGTTGGCTTTTGTTATAAAATATGTCATCAAAAAGAGCGTTAATGGTGGATAATCTTCTTGGATGCGAAAGCTTTTCTTTTTTATAGTATTTCCAACTTTGGTGTTTGCACAGCAACCTGATTGGCAGCGTGTTGAACAGACTTTTCAAAACAGACAGCGCAACTTCTCTACAATTAATGAGCTATCAAAGTTTATCAGCATGCATTTCGACGACCAACCGCAGCAGGCAGCGGCAGCTTATTGGTGGATTGCCAACAATATTCGTTATGATGTGAGTGCTTTGCGTTCGCAAAGGGAAGCCGACCAGCTGCAAGCGCAAATCACAGCCGAGACATTCGCTCGCCGAAAAGGTGTATGCGAAGGCTATGCCGGAATAATGGACAGCCTGTTTCACCTGCTGCGCATACCATCTTATATCATCAGTGGATATACACGACAAGGTAACGAGGTGAGCGAAATTCCACATGCATGGGTAGCGGCTAATCCGGGCAAAGGCTGGTTTTTGTTCGATCCTACCTGGGCAGCAGGTTTGTTAGATGGCAGGCGCTTCAAACCCCATTTCGATACGTCCTATTTCATGGTGAAACCCGAAAAGATGGTGCAAACACACATGCCTTTCGATCCGATGTGGCAGTTTAGTTCCAAACCCATTTCACACCGGCAGTTTTTATCGGGTGGTTTCAAGCCAGAAGAATACCAGCCCTATTTTTCTTTCGAGGACTCTATCGTTGCCTACCAGCGCCTCAATTTACAGCAAAAACTATTGGCCGAATGGCGGCGCTTAGCACCCTATAGTGAGTTGCATCCTGCTTTGAAAAGTCGAAATGCTTTTTTGACCGGCAACATCGAAATCACCCAATACAACAGGCAGGTTGATTTGATGAATACGGCTACAAACTACTTCAACAGGGCTGTTGTATTGTACAACAACTATGTGGATCTGCAGCGACGTAACCAAGGAGTGAAGTCGGCTGATTCGAAACAGCGTTTGTTGGAAGCGGCTGAGTCGATCAATCACGCCCTTAACACGATAGAAGCCATCGGGAAACCGCATCCTGACATGCGAAAAGCACTTAGCGAATTGGATTCATCTTTACAAAAACTAAAAAAAGCGCTCGAAAAGGAAGGGGTTCGTTTCGGGTAAGTGAGGTTTATTTTTTCTTTTTCACTGTGGGAGTCCGGTCAAGCTGCAAAGCACATTGCATGATCTGATCAATCTTTTCGATTACATTTTCATTCAGTTCAAAGACGTCGATACCGGCTATTTGTGAGCGTCCCTTTTTGTTGAGCAACTCAGCCATTTCAGGCATTTCGTTGGCACGCGTAAATCCCATTTCAACACCTCCTTTTTTCAATGGATTGAGATAACAAACCCATTTGTTTTGGTCGTAAAACGGAAGTCCGTAACGGACCTTAGGTTTTATGCCGGGATAGGTCAGAAGCAGCTGATGCAGCGCCAACAGCAAAGAACGTTGAGGTCGTGCCTGCGCAGCAATAAACTGCTCCACTTGTTGCAAGCCTTCCATGATAAAATAAGCTATAATCCCAGACTCATGCTGAGCAGTTCTGCAATATCGTAGTTTTTCATGCGCTCTTCCTGGTTCTTGTACTTGATGCCGTCGGTCATCATGACCATACAGAACGGGCAGGCTGTCGCAATGATATCAGCACCTGTTTCGATGGCTTCTTCGGTGCGTTCGATAAACACTTCCTTGTTGCCTTTTTCGGCTTCCTTAAACATCTGACCGCCACCAGCTCCGCAGCACAGCCCAAAACTTTTGTTGCGTTTCATCTCCACTTTTGCTGAAGGAATGGCTTCGAGTACCGATCGTGGGGCTGCGTATTCGCCATTTCCTCGGCCGAGGTAACAAGGATCGTGGAAGACAATTTTCTTGTCGGAAAACATTGACGAAGGCGCTTTCACACGGCCTTTTTCAATCAGGTCAGCCAGAAACTGAGAGTGGTGCCATACTTCATAATGACCGCCCAGTTCGGGATATTCATTTTTCAATGTGTTGAAATCATGCGGACAACAGGTGACGATTTTTTTTACGCCATAACCATTCATGATTTCGATGTTTTGCAATGCCTGCATCTGGAAAAGCATTTCGTTTCCGGCACGGCGCGCCACGTCACCGCTATCGAGTTCCTCGATGCCCAAAACAGCGTAATCCACTTTAAAATAAGTCAATAGCTTCGCAAACTCACGTGTAACTTTCTTGTAACGATCATCGAAAGCACCAGCCGAACCCACCCAGAAAAGCCATTCGGGTTGTTTGTTTTCTGCAGCTAATTCTGCAAGTATTGGAACCTGTATTTTTGTTTTTTCAATCATAACACATTCATTTTAATTAAGTTGGCAGTCGGCAGAAAGCAGTAGGCAGTCCTTTTCCCAGATAAATGTTTCTTTAAGAAAAATGAAATACAGAACGCTCATGTTTTCTGTCATATCGAGCTTTTATTTTTCTTTACAAATTATTTTTGACTATTATTTTTCACGAATGCTCAGCATTATTTTTCGGCGCAAATTTTTCTGGATTTTCAGCCAAAAAATATAACATTCTTCCAATTTCTTCGGATTTATTTATCAAGTTTGAATATTCATCTTCCGAAATATAACCACAGTGTTTTGCGAAATCAAGGGATATTTGTGTCTCTGAATTTTCCATATCTGCATCAAGCATCTTATTTGAAAAGTATTTTGGGTACTTTCTTTTTCTGTATCCTTCTCCAATTGCCCGACAGATGGCTCGCGACGATCTTCTGATTTGATCCGTTAACTCAAATTTTTCCTCATTCGGAAATGTTTTCGTTATTTCAAAGATGTCCATCGCGAAAGCAAAAGCTTTTTGAAAGACAATCAAATCACGAAAACCTTTTTGCATATGGTTGGAGTTTTTGGGTTTAAGAGTTTGGTGTTTATTGCGAATAATGATTACTTTTCTTTTTGATTTCCATATTGCCAACTGCCAACTGCCCTACTGCCTACTTTTCAAGAAAAGGTCTTCCGCCCAATTCATCCGGTCTTCCGGTGAGAACTGCCATGGAGCGCCATTGTTTTCGATGTTGGCGAAAGCAGTGTTCAGTCCGGAAGGCGCTTCAGATTTTTCCAGTACCAGATAACGCCTCATATCAAGGATGATGGAAGGTTGGTTGATGTTGATCGGACATTCCTGGGCACAGGCGTTACACAAAGTGCAGGCCCACAGTTCTTCGGTTGTGATATAATCTCCCAAAAGTGTTTTTCCATCGTCGAAGGATGCTCCTTCTTTGATCAACCCCGGGCCTTTTTCTTTCATACGGGCACGCAGGTCCATCATGATTTTGCGCGGACTTAGCAACTTTCCGGTGATGTTGGCCGGACAAACAGCCGTACATCTGCCACATTCGGTACACGACAATGCGTTCATATAATTAACCCAGTTCACATCGTTGGCATCCGAAACCCCAAACTTCTCGATGGGTTCGTCGGCACCAGCATCCATGGGAGCAGAAGGATCGAGCATGAGCTTGACCTCACGGGTGATGTTGTCCATGTTAGCCACTTTGGCCAGCGGCTCGATGCGGCTCACAAACACATTGGGAACCGACATAAACACATGAAAATGCTTGGAGTAGGGAAGCACATTGGCGAACACAAAGATCAAAAGGATGTGTGCCCACCAGTTGAAATGATGCCAGAAAATAATGCCTTCATCAGACATACCGGCAAATAGGTCAGCCAGGTTTTGGCTCACCGGGTAAAAGCCCGCAATTTCATGAGCCTCGTTGTGTGCTTCAAGCAAGTAAAAGGTGTTCATTCCCAACAGGCTCAGCATCAGCAGGAGGATAAAAGACAAAGCCAGGTTGGCGTCGGCTTTCGAAACGGGTTTCATCTCGGGGCCGTAAAAGCGTTTCACGTGCATAAACAACCTGCGGAACAAAAACACCAGAATCGCCACCGCAATAATAGCGGCAAACACATCGCCCGAAGCCATGATGAAGTTGTAGAACCAGCCTAAAACACCAAACACCCGTTCAGTGCCAAAGAGGCCGTCGATCACCATTTCGATGCTGCCAATCAGGATGACCAGAAAACCCCAAAATACTAATGCATGCAGCAATCCCATCACCGGATGACGGAAAATCTTCGTCTGTCCGATGGCCACTTTGAGCGTGACCATGATGCGTTTTGGAATATCGTTAAGCGGGAGCTTTTTGGTAAATTTGAAATACAGAAAAATGCGGCGCATGGTAAAGGCAAACACTCCAAGTGTGACGAGGAGCGCCCCTGCAAATATAATTTGTGCTGTCATAAGAGACTGTTTTGGTTCACTTTCTGATGCAATATTACATATTTTCTGCACAAACAAGTGCTGCGCTGAAAATCTAACAGACTGATTCACACCCGATGAGCGGGGAAATAATCTTCAAATCACTTTCAATAAACAGCTTTTAGGCTAGTTTGCAGCTTTTTAGCATTTAGAATTGGTTTGAATAAAAATCACTAGTCTACTGCGTCATCATTGTTGGACCATGAGAAAACGTTTTTGTACTTTTGATTTATTCTCGATAAAATGATATGAGAAAGCAACATAGGTTTCTTGTTTTTATCTGCATTTTCTTTGGCTTTTCTGGCCCTCTCTCTGCCCAACCCAACGACAGCTGGAAAGCCGGTAGCGCTTATCAGCTTTCTGGTCAGTCGCAAACGGTGTATTGTTTCATCGAAACGGCTGATATCAGATGGACCGAGGAAGAAAAGAAGGCTTCGATTCAAGCGCTGGAGGAAGCGCAAAACTGGCTGGTGCAGCAGGCAGCAAAATGGCAGGTGCCTTTGTCGTTTAAAAACCATGCCTTGCTGCAGGAAAACACCATTGAGGTGCCGGTGATTGAAAAAGGCACCGGAAGTGGCAAAGAGCGCGTAGATTGGGTGCTTCAGGTGTTGCGCCAGGCTGGCTACCGCAATGCCAGGCGTGCCTACAGGCAACTCAGCCAACAATATGCGGCCAAAAACATACAACTGGTCATTTTTGCGCGGGCCGATGGGGTTTCGTATGCCATGCGTTTTGCGCGTGGTATGCGTAAACAGAAATATTTTATGGAGGGCGTTTTACTCTATCAGCGTTATGACAACGGTTCGCCCATGCCTTTGGCGGCTGTTGCTGCGCACGAAATATTACACCTGTATGGTGCCTGGGATTTGTACCCTACTTATGCCCAAACGGCTGATCGCCATGCAAAAGCCCTCGAACTTTTCCCCAACGACATCATGCTGCGGGTTGATTATGATATCCAAAGGCTGCAGGTCGACCGGCTCACAGCCTGGCTGTTGGGCTGGAACACACAAGAAGAAGAAATATTTGAGTGGTTTAGACCCTCAGATTTTAAGAAGTGAGCTAAGTCTTAACGCTAAATAGCAGGTTGAAAAAAAGCAAAATAAATGAAGCTAAATTTATCAATTTCTCAACAAAAGTTAATGTGTGTTTTTGGCCTATCGACTTTGCCACAACGTACCGGGGCTGCTGATTCCGCTAGAATTTAAAAACGACTACCTTGATTTTAAACAATACCAACTACTTCACATCAAGACTATCGCTTTTCAAACTCTATCAGAAAAGAACCTTCCTCACCAACAATACTTACAACCAATCGGTTGCTCGTCAGGCTGACAATGGTGATGTCTTCTACCTGATCTCCGTCAGAGGCCTTGATGATATTGTCTTCAACATAATATAGAAAGGTAACGTTATCCGTATTAGTATTATCTTCAATTGTTAAGCCATCATAGGTGCATGTTTCATAGTACAAGGACTCATAAACATATGTTTTCCAGGCTTCAGAAATAAACACATCTAAAGTTGTTTCGGTAAATTCCCAGGTATAAAGTTCTGTCACATGTTCACCGCCAATAATATTCGGGCATTCATCATAATAATTGGTGTACCAAACACCGATTGTTTCTCCTTCGATTGTGGTTGCTTCCCAAACACCCAATAATGGATCTGCATTAACAGACAAGCTGGCATCAACCGTGATTTCCTGTTCGCTAAAGCCATTGAAGGCATACTTCAGTTGAAAGGTAAAATCCTGGTCTGTTGTTTCTTCGGTTGAAAATGTCAGTTTGAATTCGCCGTCATCATTCTGCACTGCCACCGAAACTTTATTGTTCGAAATAGCTGAAACAGAAAGATAATTGGCGTGAATGGTTCTATTGGCTGTTTTAACGGCTGTGAGTTCTGACAATACTTTTGGTTTTATCTGCAGCATATCATTCAGAAAGGCATTGATATCATCGAACAGTCCCCTGAAAACATTGAGATAGGAAGCAAAACTTTGAATGTTGCTCATAGAGGAGTTGCTGTATTGCGCATTGAGGTTGTGATAATTTCCTTTGAATGTGACTGTTTTTTTCTGCTTGTTGGTGAATTGCAAAGTTGCTTTATTGCCAACCTCAATGTCTTCTACAATAGATTCAAAATCAAGAAGTTTATCAGTCGCAATATTGTCGGCCTGCAGCGCTATCAGGAAATTACCAATGCCATATCCTGCGCCAAGGGCGGCGCCAAGGCCGGTGCCAATAGCAGGAAACCAGGAGCCGGCCAAAGCGCCGGTAGCTGTCCAGCCAATAATCTTTCTGGCTTCGGAAATGAGCTTGATGCGTGCCGAAACAAACTTGGCATATGCGGTGTTAAAGGCAGATTCATTGTCGTATATGCTTTTTCCTTGTGAGAGTTGGCGGACGGCATCCAAATAGTCATTTACGGCCTGATTCAGTTGTGTGATATCTGATTTATTGACTTCGATAAACTGTGCAGCTTGCAGTTTTTCGGCTGCGTTTGCCGTTTGAAGTTTTGTTTCAAGGTCAGCCATCAGATCCTCAACACGTTGAAGCTCATCGGCAAACAGACTCTGTTCAGCTGTTGGGATCAGCTGCTCAATGCTGGCAATGTTTGCCGTAATTTGGGTTTGCTGTTCCTGAACATATGATTCAATATACGAAACCGGATCATTCACTACAGGAAGAGGTAACACATTAAACGCAACTTCCAGACTTTGATTATTGATATCAAAGTTGAGGAATGCTTCACCTACTGGCAAATCAGGCATGATAAATACCAGTTTTTCTTCGAAATTGTGCAGTTTTACACCCACTCCATTAATCGTTCCATCAATCGCAGTAGCGTTTAGCAACACATTTTCGACCGTAATTTCAACAGCATCGAAAGGTTTAACTTCAAATTTATTGGCATAAACGGCAACTTCATCCTCGTCGCCCGAAAAAATATCTTCAATGGCATTACAGCCCGAAAAGAACAAGGTTGTGGTTATCAATCCGATCAAAAATGTAAATAGAAGTAGTGAAGTAGATTTAGACATCATTCATTTAGTTTTTTGCAAATTAAATAGAATAATTCTAAATAAGAAAATGAATTTTACAAAAATCCATATTAAAATACTGAAATTGAGATGTATAAACCCGAATATTCGATGATTGAAAAAGATGTTGGTTATAAAAACAGCTTTCTGGGTTTATGTTCAGAATACAGATTTATTCAGAATGGTATTGATGTTTTTTTGGCAGTCGCCTCTTGATTATACTGGATTTAGCGGGTGTTTGTGCGATTATTTTCTTGTTTCATACACTCTGCACGGGCGTCAGAAATCACCAAAGTTGATCCATGAAATGAGGTTAATCAAGTACCAATCACGGTGAAAAAATGCGTATTCCGAAAATTGATCAAGCGTTTAAAGGTCAGCCAAATCTGTGCGAGTCAATAGATTTTGAAGTTTTGAAGAACTGGCATACGAAAAAAATTCCACTGCCACGAAATACAAGATAAAACAAGGCTAATGAAGCGCGTTACTGCCTTCCTGGATAAACTTGGGCAATAAAACCCGAAACGTAGTGCCTTTCCCCAGTTGGCTTTCAAGAGTCATTTTCCAGCCATTTAATTTCACAATGTCATTGCAAATGGTTAGGCCTAATCCTGTTCCCTTTTCATTATTTGTTCCTGGCATGGTAATGTTTTCATCCAACCGAAATAATTTGCTGATTGTTTCGTCGCTCATACCAACTCCCGTGTCGGCGATACTTAGTTCAAAATTGCTTTCGGATTGTTCAACGCTAATTTGAATACTTCCGCCTGTAGGAGTGAATTTGATAGCATTATTCAGTAAATTGCGAACAACCGTATTGATAGAGTTTACATCAAGCGTTATAAAGGTATCCTGGTTTATTTTGTTGATAATTGAAATCTCCTTTTTTACTGCTGCACTTTCTAAAATGTCAATGTTTCCTTGAATAATTTCTTTCAGGTTGACTGTTTCTTTTTTTATCTCAACTTTATTGTTCTGCAACCTACTCCATTCCAATAATTCGTTTAACAGTTTATATGCTTTAGCTGCTGATTGATGAGATGATTGAATGATGATCTTTCGTTCTTCATCTGAAAAATCTGAATAGTCATTTGATAAACTCTCCAAAAGACCGAGCATTCCATTAAAAGGAGATTTTAAATCGTGCGATATGATGGAGAAAAACTTGTCTTTTTCAGCATTGACTTTTTGAAGTTCCTCATTTTTCTGTTTAATTTCTTCCTCAGCCAGAATGTGTTTCGTGATGTCATTGATCACAATCAAGCGACTTCCCTGGGGTTTTTCTATTGCATACTTATTGATGCTGAATGTTTTAAACCCATTTGCATGCTGGATTTTGATTTTATCGATAGAATCACCCATAAGAGCCGCATTCAACAAATTTGAATATAATGCACCTGAAGATTCGATTGGAAACCCGATGACGTTTTTGTTCAGAATTCCCAAAAAAGACAAACCAACCCCATTTATATCCTGTATTCTTTTTTGATTATCAAGCACCAATATTCCATACGGCATCGTTTCAACAAGCATTTTGCGGGCCACCGGAACCAAATCAAGAATGCGTGTATAAAAGATGGCAAAGGCAAAAAGTGAGCCTGTTAGGATGATACTGGCCGGAGTAATATTCAAACCGGGAACAATATTGATCCCTGAAATATAAAACAGGCTAAATATCCACGGACATAGACCAGCAATGAGAATAATGATTCCTTGCAGACGAAAAACACTTACCTGAGTTATAATATATTTTAAAAGCAGGACGGATGCCAAAAGAAAAACAAGATAGCTATAAGCTACATTACCAATCCAATACCCTATTCCGTGGTAATAAATCATCATATTTGTTTTCTCAGATATTGATGAAAACCCCGTCCAAATTAAGTGGTGTTTCTCGTTGGTTATTGCAAGTACCAGGGTAATTGCCGGAATTACAAACAGCGGTAGGATATATTTGGTAGAGATAAATTTGTCATTGCCAGTGAAGCGAAAGACGAAAATCAGATAAAGGATGGGCGATGAGAGTCCTCCAATATATTCGAAGCCTGACCAGAAACTTTTTTCTGCCACGCTTGTAGCAGCGGTTTCAAACATAACAAAAAATGTCCAGAATCCAGCCCCTATCATCAGTAGAGTGAGCTCTTTCGCACTTTTAACTGATCTTCTTTGCCAGGCAAAAAAAGCGACGAAAAAAGATATTAAAGTTGTAACAACAAAGAATATGGTATAGATCGTAATCATTTGTTATACCTTGATAGCAACAGGCTGATTAGGTTTGTATTTGAGAACCTCTCCAGTTTAATCAACTAATCTCATTATAATTACCAGATCAAAGGTATTGATTTTCTGGTTTTCAAATTGTTTTTATTATAAAGTCATTGAATATTGAACTGACTCGTGCATTAGCTGGCATCATATGATGATAACTGGAAGTGGTTTAAGATTTTTTCGAGATCAGTGTAATCCAATTTTTCCCGGGTAAACCGCCATCATCCAGAGCAGGTTTTTAAGTTGAAAGGATCAAAAGAATTGATCAAACCCTTTTTCGACTGGTTATGTGGCAAGGCAAAAAAAGAGTGCTTCCGAAAATACATAGGCGCTTCACATTGATTGGTTTTCATCTGTGAAGCCTGGAGTCTTTTTTTACTCGGCAACTGATTCGCAGTTTTTCATTTACACAAGTGGGTGTTACGCTTACCCATCACAAATCACAACATCAAGGGGTCATTTCTGTTTGTACCCAAATAAAATATCCAATAGATCGCAGGCAACCAATCGACACCCTCAATCTGAACCCCTATGTCACTTCTAACCGCTAACCTCTAACTTCCAACTTCAAAAAAAACTATATTTGTCATTCAAAAACACATCTTCCATGCAAGCACCAACAATCAAAGCCTACCAACCCGTAAACCATATCCGAATTGTAACGGCAGCTTCCCTCTTTGATGGGCATGATGCCGCCATCAACATCATGCGGCGCATCATTCAGGCCAGCGGTGCCGAAGTGATTCACCTGGGCCACAACCGTTCGGTGGGCGAGGTGGTACGCACCGCCATTCAGGAAGATGCGCAGGCCATTGCCATCACATCCTATCAGGGTGGTCACATCGAGTATTTCAAGTATATGTACGATCTGCTCAAAGAAGCCAACTGCGGTCACATCCGGATTTTTGGTGGTGGCGGCGGTGTGATTCTGCCCGAGGAAATAGAAGAATTGCACAAATATGGCATTGCCCGTATTTTCTCTCCCGACGACGGCCGTTCGATGGGCTTGCAGGGTATGATCAACGATCTGCTTGAAAAAGCTGATTTTCCGACAGGCAAAGACATCAAGCCCCGTATCAAAGACATTCGTAAAAAAGACTTCAAAGCCATTGCACAACTTATTTCGGCAGCTGAAAACTTCCCCGAAGCTGTGCGCGACTTCATCGACGACCTGCCTGATATTACCGAAAAAAAAGCGCCCGTCGTTGGCATCACCGGCACTGGTGGTGCTGGTAAATCAAGTCTGGTAGATGAGCTGGTTCGACGGTTTCTGGCCGACCAGCCAGACAAAACCATCGGCATCGTTTCGGTCGATCCATCCAAACGCCGGACAGGAGGAGCTTTGCTCGGCGACCGAATCCGCATGAATGCCATCGACAGCCCGCGTGTTTTCATGCGATCGCTGGCCACGCGACAATCCAACCTGGCCATGTCGAAATACGTGAAAGACGCTGAGGTGATTTTACAGGCTGCCGGATTTGATCTGGTCATCCTCGAAACATCCGGCATTGGCCAGAGCGACACCGAAATCATCGACCACAGCGACCTATCACTGTATGTGATGACACCCGAATATGGCGCTGCCACGCAGCTCGAAAAGATCGATATGCTTGATTTTGCTGACCTGATTGCCTTGAACAAATTCGACAAACGCGGCGCCCTCGATGCCCTGCGCGATGTGAAGAAACAATATCAACGCAACCACCAGCTTTTCGACAAACATCCTGATACCATGCCGGTTTTTGGCACCATCGCTTCGCAGTTTAACGATCCGGGTGTGAACGAGCTTTATCTGGCTTTGCTTTCGACCATTCAGGAGCGCACAGGCGTGCATTTTGAAAGCCAGCTTCCACGGCCCGATGACCTCTCAGAAAAACTGTTTATCATCCCGCCCAAGCGCATCCGTTACCTGAGTGAGATAGCCGAAACGGTGCGCCAGTACAACGACTGGGCGCTCAAACAAAGTCGCATTGCGCAGCGTTATCAGAGTATCAAAACAACCATTGGCCTGACGAAACAAACAGAAGAAGCGCTTGATACCGCTGCACTCGAAAAGCTGATGCTGCACGAAAAACAACAACTCGATGCCAGGAGCGTGCAGATCATCGAAAGTTGGGATGAGAAGAAAAAACTGTATCGGGACGATTACTATATTTTCAAGGTGCGCGACAAGGAAATCAAGATCAAGACGCACACTACTTCGCTCTCGCAGCTGGAGATTCCGAAAGTGAGTCTGCCACGTTTTGAGGCCTGGGGCGAGATAGTGCGCTGGGTGCTCAAAGAAAACGTCCCCGGCGAATTTCCTTATGCTGCCGGTGTTTTCCCATTCAAACGCGAAGAGGAAGATCCCACACGTATGTTTGCCGGCGAAGGTGGTCCCGAACGCACCAACCGCCGCTTCCATTATGTATCACTGGGCATGCCTGCCCGTCGTTTGTCAACTGCTTTCGATTCGGTGACACTCTATGGCGAAGATCCCGATCGCAGACCTGATATTTATGGAAAGATCGGAAATGCAGGCGTGTCGGTTGCCTGTCTCGATGATGCCAAAAAACTCTATTCAGGTTTCAATCTGGCCGACCCCAAGACCAGCGTGAGCATGACCATCAACGGACCGGCTCCAACGCTCGTAGGTTTCTTCCTGAACACGGCCATCGACCAGCAATGTGAGCTTTATATCAAGAAAAATGGTCTCGAGAAAGAGGTGAATGCCATCATCGAAGAAATCTACCGGCAAAAAGCGACCAAAAGACCTGCCTACCAGGGAAAACTTCCCGATGGAAATGACGGTTTGGGATTGATGCTCCTTGGCGTAACAGGTGACATGGTGCTTCCGGCCGATGTGTACGAAAGAATCAAAGCCGACACCATCTGCAGGGTGCGTGGTACCGTGCAGGCCGATATCCTGAAAGAAGATCAGGCACAGAACACCTGTATTTTTTCCACGGACTTCAGCCTGAAACTCATGGGCGATGTGCAGGATTATTTCATCAAAAATCAGATTCAAAACTTCTATTCTGTTTCTATCTCAGGCTATCACATTGCCGAAGCAGGAGCCAACCCGATTAGTCAGCTGGCTTTCACGCTGGCCAATGGCTTCACCTACGTGGAATATTACCTGTCGCGTGGCATGGACATCAACGATTTTGCTCCCAATCTGTCTTTCTTCTTTTCCAATGGCATCGATCCGGAGTTTTCTGTAATCGGCCGTGTGGCCAGGCTCATCTGGGCCAAAGCCATGAAAAACAAATATGGCGCCAACGAACGCTCACAGAAACTGAAATACCACATCCAGACTTCAGGACGCTCGCTGCATGCGCAGGAAATCGATTTCAATGATATCCGCACCACATTGCAGGCACTTTATGCCATTTACGACAACTGCAACTCGTTGCACACCAATGCGTATGACGAAGCCATCACCACCCCAACCGAAGAGTCGGTGCGCCGAGCCATCGCCATCCAGATGATCATCAACAACGAACTGGGGCTGGCCAAAAACCAGAATCCATTACAAGGCTCCTTCATCATCGAAGAGTTGACCGATCTGGTTGAAGAAGCTGTCTTGAGTGAGTTTGACCGCATCACGGAACGCGGAGGTGTTTTGGGTGCCATGGAAACCATGTACCAGCGCGGAAAAATTCAGGAAGAATCGCTCTATTATGAAACCCTGAAACACAGCGGCGAATTGCCCATCATTGGTGTAAACACTTACCTTTCGAGCAAAGGTTCACCTACTGTTATTCCGGGCGAGGTAATCAGGGCCACCAAAACAGAAAAAGAATACCAGATTCATATGTTGGAGCAACTGCACAAGAGCTGGAAGGACGAAATACCATCCCAGCTAAAAAAACTGCAACAGGCTGCCATCCACAACCAAAACGTGTTTGAAGCGCTCATGGAAGCCACCAAATATGCCTCACTGGGTCAGATTACGCAAGCGTTGTTTGAGGTAGGCGGTCAGTACAGGCGCAATATGTAGTCCGCGAATGATACAGAAAGAGCTTGCCAACACGCAATTTTGAATTGCTGGTGTGCAAAACAACAGAAAGTTTAACTTTGTCAGATCAAAGAATTTACCCATGCTGCAAAAGAAAATCCTGGTCATCTATCCCGAAGTGAGGGCAACACGCATTGCCATTTACCGCAATACGGAACCCATGTTTCTGAAAACGATCAAGCATCCGGAAGAAGAACTAAAGCAGTTTGAAAACATTCCCGATCAGATGCCCTACAGACGCGATGCCATCCTTCACGAATTGGCGCGCAACGATTTTCAGGTAGATCTGGTTGAAATCATCATGGCTAGGAGTGGGTTGGTAAAGCCATTGAAATCAGGCGTTTACCTGATTAATGAAAAAATGGTAGAAGATCTGCGTGTTGGCGTTACGGGCATGCATGAAACCAATCTGGGCGGACTGATTGCCTACGATATTGCGCAGCGAATTGGGAAGAATGCCTATATGGCCGATCCGGTTGTGGTGGATGAATTGTCAGACCTGGCAAGGGTTACAGGCCACCCGATGTTTGTTCGTAAGTCGATTTTTCACGCCCTGAGCCACAAGTTTTTTGCACGTAAATATGCCAAGTCGATCAACCGCCAATACGAAGAACTGAACCTCATCGTCTGCCACGTAGGACTAGGTGGCATTTCAATTGGTGCCCACCAAAAAGGACAGGTAGTAGATGTAAATCAGGCCTTTGATGGCGGTGGACCTTTTTCCATCACACGCTCTGGCACCCTGCCAATGGGCCAACTGATCAGAGCCTGCTACAGCGGAAAGTACAGCCAAAAAGAGATGCTCGACATGATCAATTCAAAAGGTGGCTATTCGGCCTACCTGGGAACAGATTCTATTCAGGTGATTGACAAAATGATAGCCGAGGGCGACGAAAAAGCACTTTTCATCTCCAGAGCGTGCGCCTATCAAACGAGTAAGGAAATTGCTTCGCACTACGCTACCCTCGAAGGAGAAGTAGATGCCATTATTTTGTCGGGCAATATCTTCAATAGCGAACTCTTCCTTGAAAACGTGAAAAAGCGGGTTGGAAAACTGGCGCCAATGGCCTTGTATCCTTCAGTCAACGATCTGGAAGCCCACGCTTTGAACGCGCTGAGGGTATTGAAAGGTGAAGTGGAAGTAAAAACTTATGCCTGAACCACGTAAACTGTTAGGATCTTTTTTATCGCTGCTGTTGCTTGTTCCTGCTCTTGTTTCAGCACAGCATTTTTACAACGATTTTGAATCGCAAACAGCCGTTTCTCCATGGTTTGGCGTCACAACTGTCGCTGACAGCACTGCTGTTTCCGGAAAATTTATCGGTCAGGTTTTGCCAAAGCGACAATACAGTCTGGGAGTTGAACTGGCTATTCCTCAAATACCAGTACAACTACCTTTAGAAATCCGTTTTGATGCATGGTTTCGGATGACGCAGCCTCCACATAAAGCCTTTTATGTGCTGACCCTCAACCGTAACGATAGCTTGGTCTATTGGTATGCCATCGCACTTGCAAAGTTTTACAAAGAGGCAAATCAGTGGTTTCGATGCACAGACAGCGTGGTTATCCCAGCCGACTATGCAAAGGGTACCAAACTGAAAACCTATCTCTGGAATCCGGCTGGCGAACAACTCGATGCCGACAATGCCAGTATACAGCTGAAAACAACTGAATTACCCTCATATTTTCCTGATCCGGTTCAGGAAGCTTATGCAACTGGAAAACCTATGGTGTTGGCTTTGAACGCTTATTATGAGTTGCAGTGGTTTCGCGAGAGCAAGTCACTTATAATTGCTGATGGACGGGGAAGAGCCCTCACAAAACCCCTGCAGGTTGTTTCGCAAATGCTTGTCGGAAAGGATACTATGAGCGCAGAATCAGCCACCTGGCGGAAAGAAAGTGTGAGCAATACAGGCGATACCCGCAAGATTATTCTGAGAAGCAATAACAAGTACAGCAACAACAAACTCATTATCAAAACAAGCTTTGATTCGCCTAACGTTCAATTTGAACTCCATACACGTTACCGAAAAAAAGGCCATGTGATCAGACAGGCCTTACTAATTGAAATGCTGGAGCAGCCCAGTCGCATCTTCCGAAAAAACAGACTAGTGGATACAGCTGATTTTCAGGCGGAATATTATTTGCAACAAGAAGGTTTTTTCGCGGGACACAGCAAGCGTTTGCTCGGCACTTACCACAACCCCGGAATTTCATCCATGCAATACCAGACCAAACGCAATAGCTTGCTCATCAACCTGGATTATTACCGCGATCATCCCTTGATACACTTTCCGCTGATTGAAGACAGTACCAACTATTTTGTGGATGTTTCTGCAGTCAAAATCAAGAGAAATACGGAAGTAATGGGCAATTTCAAATTACTGATAGGATATGAACCCAGATACACGACTCAGCTGATGCCTGTAGACAGTGGGTATGAGGCGGCCATTGCCTGGACCGAACATGCCGACTGGACAGACCTTCGCACGCAACGAGCAGTCAATTTTGGCCGTGAGGATATCGTGGAGGCCGACAGCGCCATTGGTGGCTTTGTGAAATATGGTATCCCGGTAACGAAAAGTATCTTTTATAACAATCCTGATGCCGTTACAAACACCGAAATCAGCGATAGTATTTTTACAACGCCCCACGCCAGCTTGATGGAAGATCGTCAGTTTGGTTATTTCGTTAAACAGCTGCACCAGGCCGGCCACGAAATCTGCCTGCATACGCCCGAACAGTTCACCTCCACCAAATCGAACCTGCGCACCTCGCTATCCTATATGCAAAGCCATTTTGGATCATCAGTCTGGATTGATCATGGTTACGACAACAAATCGGTGAGCAACCGCGAAGACCTGGTTTGTGATGGCCTATTGCATTATTCAAAGCTCAAAACGAGGAAGTTCTGGCAGAAATACGGCATCCGCTATTTCTGGAATCCCTATGCAGAGGATGTGTCTCCTTTCTCCAGTTGGAATTTTGACGGACAACTTCTGCAGCCTTATCCAGGATTTGGAGATGCGTTCCCTGACCCGGTTTTTACACCTTTGCCGGACGACTATGATGGAATGCTGTGGTCAACAACAGGCACCCTCGAAGTGCCCGAACCCCGTTTGTGGGGCTATTATTTTAGTAAACAAAGACTTCAGCACCTTGTCGATTTCAGGGGCATTTATCTGGCACATGTTTATCCAGCCTGGGTGCAACCGCACAAAGGATATTGGACATACGATTCCACTGGCATGATCGTGGCCCAACCGGCCTTTAATCAGGCGCTCGAACGATTACAAAATCTGTATAAGGCACATAAATTGCTGCCCGCAACCGTAACCAGACTCCTCAATTATACAGAACAATTACATGATGTTTCCGTTGATTATCAGGCTGATGGAACTGTATTGCTCGTTAATCAAGGTACAAAACCTGTTTATGGCCTCAGCCTGACAACAAACGCTCATTCGGTGAACGTAAACGGCCCTGTGCCAAACACGAAGACTGTTGGCAATGAGCTGATATTCTGGTTCGATCTGGCTCCTGAGCAAAAGGCTGTCATCCGTTTCGAATAGTTACAAGAAGTACTTTTTTGCACCTTTTGTCTTCCCCTTTAAGGTAAATTTTGACTGGTTTATGCAACCGTTTCCACCAGCGAATAGGACGATTTTTAGCTGTTATGGTAAACAATCAGCAGCTTTATCTGTTAATTTGTTAACAATTAAAAGAATCTTATAAAACCAAGATATGAAAACAGAATTTAAATTTCATTTAGCTGCAGATGCCTTGAGACTTTTGGATAAGGCAAAAAGTGCAAAGCTTTATGAAAAGTATCAGGACATTGCTGCTGATGCCACCGGACCTGGAAAGGAATTGAGTTATGAGGTTAATTACGAAATTCCCGGCAAAGGGCGCGTCACCGAGGCCATTGTCCATCGGGTGAGTAACGGTATTTCCGTCAATTATCCTGAAGCATACATGCGCCGCCGGGATCCGGACACCATGCTCATAGCTGACGATAAACCAACTGACAAAGAACGTTTTAGATCCAGAATGAACGTTCCCTTTGATGCTTTGCGAACAGAAACTTTCGACTGGCTTGCCGGGCAGGATTTGGCCTATTTCTTCTTCAGAATCGGCATGTACGAAAACAGTCCGTTTGGCATGGCCATTGCTCCTGCCAATGCAGCTTTTTTCGCGATGGGACTGGCGATGTTGCAAAAAATCGTTCCTGTCAGTGAGATTCCTTCCGGCGAAAAAATCATGTCCATAGTTTATGTAGCACCGCCTTTCCGCCACACCCATTTCAATGGCAAGCAAATCGTGGTGCACAACCGACTGGATGAAGTGTACGAGGTGTTTTCTTACAACCTTTATCCCGGACCAAGTGCCAAAAAAGGTATTTATGGTGTGCTGCTCACACTGGGCGAAGAAGAAGGCTGGGTTACGACACACTGTTCTGCAGTTGAATCGGTTAGCCCATATGACAATGTCACCCGTTTTATGCACGAAGGCGCCAGCGGTGGTGGAAAGAGTGAAATGTTGCAACACATTGTGCGCGAACCTTATGGCGAAGTCCTGATTGGTACCAACGTCATCACGGGCGAAAGACGCACCATACAGATTCCACGTTTCTGTGATATCCGTCCCATCTGCGACGACATGGCAACTGTGCACCGCAACATTCAAACCGAGAGTAAGAGATTGCGACTACTCGATGGTGAAAATGCCTGGTTTATCCGCACCGACAACATCACCGGTTACGGGATTGATCCGGTATTGGAAAAGATCACCATCAATGCCACTCAACCATTGTTGTTCTTGAACATTGATACCCATCCAGGAGGAACTGCCTTGATCTGGAATCACATACAGGATGCACCCGGAAAGCCTTGTCCAAACCCGCGCGTAATCGTGCCCCGCGAACTCTTCGATGCAGTGGACACACCAGTTCACATCGACGTTCGCAGTTTTGGTGTGCGCACCCCCCCTTGTACTGCCGAAGAAGCTACATATGGCATTCTGGGATTGTTTCACATTTTGCCTCCGGCACTGGCCTGGCTTTGGCGTTTGGTTTCGCCCCGCGGACATGCCAACCCCAGCATCATCAGCAGTGGCAAAGGTATGGAAAGCGAAGGCGTTGGCTCGTATTGGCCTTTTGCAACCGGTAAAAAGGTGCGCCATGCCAATTTATTGCTTGAGCAAATTGCGGAAAAAACCGACACCCGTTATGTATTGACCCCCAATCAGTTTGTAGGCACCTGGAAAGTAGGATTCAGGGCACAGCTGTTGATGCGTGAATACCTCACACGTCGCGGCAATTCCAAGTTCAGGCCCGATCAGATCTCCGAGGCGCCATGTTCGTTATTGGGTTACGAACTTGAGTTTTTGACCATCGAAGGCGCCAAGATTCCTTCACGTTTCCTCAAAACCTACAAACAACCTGAAGTGGGCTTCGAAGGCTACAACAAAGGTGCTGCCATCCTTACTGAATTTTTCAGGAAAGAGCTGGAGCAATACCGCACCCCAGAACTTTCTCCACTTGGTCATCAAATCATCGATACCTGCCTGAACAACGGAACGGTAGAAGATTACGAAGCGCTGATTCCGCGCAAATAATTGAATATAAAACAAAAACAGCGGGTAAACCAATTTAGTTAATCCGCTGTTTTTTATGATTTAGATGATTCTTCAGTTAAATCTTCATTTCCGGAATTTCACCTTCAACGATTAGCTTGCCTTGTGTTTTGGCTATAATTTCTTCAACCGACACACCAGGTGCCCTTTCGAGCAGTTTGAAACCGTTTTCGGTTACGTCTACCACTGCCAGGTCTGTCACAATTCTCTTCACGCATCCAACACCTGTTAGCGGTAAATCACAGTTTACAAGTAGTTTGGCATTTCCGTCACGGTCAGTATGCGTCATGGCTACGATGATGTTTTTAGCCGAAGCCACCAGATCCATGGCGCCCCCCATGCCTTTCACCATTTTGCCTGGGATTTTCCAGCTGGCGATATCGCCTTTTTCAGAAACCTGAAAAGCGCCCAAAACCGTGAGGTCGATATGTCCGCCACGAATCATGGCAAAGCTGGTACTCGAGTCGAAAAAGGCTGCTCCTGTTGTGTAGGTGATGGTTTGTTTTCCTGCGTTAATCAGGTCAGCATCAACATGTTCCTTGTCGGGAAACGGCCCAATACCCAAAAGTCCGTTTTCCGATTGCAGGATCACTTCCATGCCTTCCGGAATATAATTTGCTACGAGTGTCGGGATGCCGATTCCGAGATTTACATAATAGCCATCGTGCAATTCCTGCGCGATGCGTTTTGCGATTCCGTTTTTATCAAGTGCCATAAATTTCTTTTTTTAATGCTGTTTTAGCGTGAGGTTGTTACAAACTCGATGCGTTTCTCCAGATTGCTTGCCTGGAAGATGCGTTGTACAAAGATCCCGGGAGTGTGGATTTGGTTGGGATCGAGTGTGCCAGCAGGAACGAGCTCTTCCACTTCGGCAATGGTTATTTTCCCTGCCATGGCCATGGCCTGGTTGAAGTTGTTGGCCGTGTGCCGGAATATCAGGTTGCCGTGTGTATCACCTTTCCAGGCCTTCACGATGGAATAATCAGCTACCAATGCATGCTCCAGCAAATGTTTTTTGCCGTTGAACTCTCTGATTTCTTTGCCTTCGGCTACTTCTGTTCCAAAACCAGCAGGCACAAAGAAGGCTGGAATGCCTGCGCCACCGGCTCTGCAGCGTTCGGCCAGCGTGCCTTGCGGGTTCAATTCAACTTCGAGTTCGCCACTCAGCAATTGTCGTTCAAACTCTGCATTTTCGCCAACATAGGACGAAATCATTTTTTTGATTTGGTGTTTCTTGAGCAGCAAACCCAGACCAAAATCGTCGACACCTGCATTGTTTGAGATGCAGGTCAAACCTGTAACGCCACTCTCGACCAATGCGTTGATACAATTTTCGGGAATTCCGCACAAGCCAAATCCGCCCAGCATCAGAGTCATGTTGTTGCTGATACCGGCAATGGCTTCCTGCGCATTTTTAACTACTTTGTTCATAAGCTATGTTATTTCAATCTTTGAATTCGACAATATGATGAGACCCATCACAGAAAGGTTTGTTTTTAGAGGCGCCACAGCGGCAAAGGGCAATCATTTTGTTGTAGACAGTTTTATTTCCTTTGGCATCCTTTACTTCCACAGGTCCGTTTACCAAAATTGGTCCGTTGGGTGTAATGTGCATCGAGGCAGGACGATTGCTTTCTTCGGCTTCGGGTGGCTTGTTTTCTTCGAGGCTCAATGCCCCTGACGGACATTTTGAAACTGTTTCTTTGATTTGTGCTGTCGATGCGCCGTCCATGCTGACCCAGGGTCGTTTGCGTGGGTCAAAAACCGTGGGTAAACTTTTGAAACAGACAGCAGAATGAATGCATTTGTGTTGTTTCCAGATAACGGTAATCTCACCATTGGTGTAAGTTTTTGTTGGATGGTCGCTCATATGAAGTTGCTGTTTATTGATGCTACTAAGATAAACGTTTTGACGGTAAAAACAACAACCCAACTATTTCAGCGCGGTGAAAAACGCAGATTGAGTAGGTAGTTTTGGCTTTTGTGATTGAGAATGCCGAATTTGATCTACACAGCCTTGAGCTTTTCCATGCTTTCTTTGCGGTAGGTGCGGCTGATGGGAATGTTTCGTTCACCAACAGTCACTTCTTCACGGTTAAATTGTGTGACTTTTTGCTGGTTGACAACGAATGACCGATGCACGCGGATGAAATTGGCCGGCAAACGAGCAGCCAGTTTGCTGATCGGCTCTTTTGTAATGACAAATTTGTCGTCATGGAGGTGAATTTTGACATAATCAGCCAGGCTTTCAATGAAAAGGACTTCGTTATATAAAATGGTTCTCAATTGGCGGTCTGACCGGACAGTGAAGCTGTCATCGACCAGTTTCTTGTTTTCGTGCTCCAATTTTTTGATGATCTGCTGGTCAACTTGCCTGCCAAATATGAGCTGAAGAAAAGTAAATAGCAGAACAATAAAATAAAGGTTTAAGGTGAGCACAAATACATCAGAAGTAACCGGACTCATATTGTCGTAGGAATACGAAGCCAGTAATATAAAGGATAGCATGATCACGATCATCTCGAGATAAAGAGAAACAATCAGCATATAAAGTCCGTAAAGTGCCAGTTTCAGGTATTGGCGTGTGTGCAGGAAACGGGGGATCAAAAAATAATTAAAGAAATAGCTGGTAGATACCACCACTGGCATCAACATGGCAACAAAATAAAATGTTTCTAAAATACTCCTGAAATAATGGTTAAAGACCAGCGAAAACAGAATCAGGATGCCAAGCCAAAAAAACAACTGTGTACGTGCTTTCATGACACAAATTTCATTAATTAGGCGAAACAGTCTCAAAAAAATCGATGAAATACAGGTTTAAGAGGGTTTTTAACCTTGCATGGGGCCTTCATGAAGGCCTATTTTTGAATCCGGGTTTTGGTGGCCGCCCTAACCGGAAAACAAATTGAATCACACATTTAAACTTTTATCAAAATGGCACGATTATTTTATGAAGGTGGCCCGCTGTTTATGGGCATACTTACACTGGTCTTTTTCGTACTTATTATTCAAACTGTCATCACATGGATGCAGTCAGACCGAAAAAACCGGTTCGACACAAATTGTTCGCTCATCCGTGGCATCGGATTGTTCGGCCTGATATTCGGAATTCTGGGCCAACTCATTGGATTGTATGAAGCCTTTGAGGCCATTCAGCAAATAGGTGATATTTCGCCGGCCCTTGTTGCCGGCGGACTCAAAATCTCGATGATAACAACTTTGTATGGATTCGTGATTTTCCTGATTGCTCAACTCATCTGGCTGGTATTTCAATATACCAAAAAGGAAGTGGCCTAAAAAAGCGGGGATGTCAAAGCTTTTTGCTTGACATCCCCGTCTCTTGTACCCCCGGAGCCGGGATCGAATCTACCTGGCTAACGCCAGTTAGACAGGCCGGCACGAGAGTTATCCTTGCTGTGTAATCCCGTACAAAGCTCTAATATATCGCTTCCCCATTGTGCTTTTTAGTTCCTTTTCCCTTTCCCTGGCTAACTTTCTTGTAGGATATTCTTCTGTAAGTACCAACTCAAATGGCCGATACGCTTTTGTCGATCGGTTTTAGCCTCGATTGTGATGATCTATGCGTCTGGTCAGATTGTTGCTTTGGCCTACATAAAACCAATCTCTTGAGATACTTTTAATCACATATACTGTAAACATAGCTCTATAAATGAAAAAGGAAGCCCTTGAGCTTCCTTTTGTACCCGGAGCCGGGATCGAACCGGCACGAGTGTTACCTCACTGGTTTTTGAGACCAGCGCGTCTACCAATTCCGCCATCCGGGCGTTTTCTTGTTGAATTGGGACTGCAAAGGTAAAAAAATTTTATTCCAAAAAAACTTGTTATTGAAATTATCATCTTCCTGTTTTCTTTTCGAGGTAGCGTCAGGTTTCATGCTTATTTTTAAAGAAATTTTGTGCTTCCACTTAAAATACATACTTTTGCACCCAGTTTTTACCAAAACATAAACTGCTATGCCAGAGCCGATTGTAAGTATTTTTTCAGGAAGGGCTTCTGAATACCTTGCCCAGAAAATCGCCGAAAAATATGGCACTGAGCTCGGAAACACGATTGTAACAGAGTTCTCTGACGGTGAATTTCAGCCTTCGCTCGAAGAGAATGTGCGTGGCCGCGATGTGTTTTTGGTACAATCAACCTTTGCTCCAAGCGATAATCTTTTCGAATTGTTGATGATGGTCGACGCCGCCCGTCGTGCTTCGGCCAGAAAAATCATTGCCGTCATTCCCTATTTTGGCTATGCGCGTCAGGATCGCAAAGACAAATCAAGAGTGAGTATTGCTGCCAAGATGGTAGCCAATCTGCTTACACATGCAGGCGTTGGACGCATCATCACCATCGACCTGCACGCAGATCAGATCCAGGGATTTTTTGATGTTCCGGTAGATCATTTGTATGCCTCCAACATTTTTGTTCCCTACATCCAAAGTTTGAACCTTCCAAACCTAACCATGGCTTCGCCTGACACCGGCGGAACACGACGTGCAGCGTCTTACGCCAAGATGCTCAAAACAGGTTTCGTGATCTGCTACAAGCAAAGGGCAAAACCCAATGTGATTGAAGACATGTCGCTGATTGGTGATGTAGTTGGTAAAGACATCATTTTGATCGATGATATCATCGATACCGCAGGATCAATCACCAAAGCCGGCAGCCTGATCATGGAAAATGGTGCCAACAGCGTGCGTGCTTTCTGCACACATCCGGTTTTTTCGGGTAAGGCTTACGAACGGATTGAAGCATCGCCTTTTACCGAAGTCGTGGTTACAGACACCATTCCTTTGAAACAAAAAAGTGATAAAATAAAAGTACTGTCAACAGCAGGATTGTTTGCCGAAGTTATCCGACGTGTCGAGAACTACGAGTCAATCAGTTCGTTGTTTCAGTTTTCAACTAAATAATCCATTTAAATCATTCAAAAATGAAAACAGTATCATTGAGCGGTTCTCTTCGTGAGAACGTAGGGAAAAAAGATGCTAAAATGCTGCGCTATGCCGGCAAAGTGCCTTGCGTGTTGTATGGTGGTGCCGAACAGGTACACTTCACAACTGAAGCAGCCAATTTTAAACCCATTCTTTTCACCCCTGAAACCTATCTGATCAACATCGAGATCGGAAAAAATACGTATCAGACTATTTTGCAAGACATTCAGTATCACCCGGTTGGTGACCATGTATTGCATGCCGATTTTCTGCTGGTACGCGAGAACAAACCAGTTGCTGTTCAGCTTCCCGTTAAAACCGTTGGAACTTCTCCAGGTGTGATTCGTGGCGGTAAACTGAAAGTGAAACTTACGAAAGTAAAAGTTAAAGGATTGGTAAACAATTTGCCTGATTTTATCCAGTTAGACATTTCAAAATTGAATATTGGTCAGTCGATCAAAGTTCGCGACATGAAACTAGAGGGCGTTACATTCCTCGATCCGGCCAGCGCCGTTATCGTTGATGTGAAAGCTGCCCGCGGTCTTACACTTGCCGAAGAAGAGGAAGAAGCTGCAACCGAAACTGAAGCAAAAGAATAACTTCAATCTACAGAACATCAAAAGGCATAGGGTTTTAAAAGGCCTTATGCCTTTTTTCGTCAATTTTTGCGCATGAAATACCTCATAGCTTGTTTGGGAAATATTGGTGCTGAGTACGATGATACCCGCCACAATATTGGTTTTATGGTTGCCGACCATTTGTGTACTGATCTTGGTGGAAGTTTTTCAACAGGCCGGCTTGCGCAAACCGCTTTGCTGAAGTTTAAAAGCAGAAGTTTGGTTGTGATCAAACCGACCACTTTTATGAACCTGAGTGGCAGGGCGGTTCAATATTGGATGCGCAACGAAAATATACCAATCGAAAATGTGTTGGTGGTGGTAGATGACATTGCCTTGCCAACTGGCCTTTTGCGTATGAAAAAGAAAGGTGGCGATGCGGGCCACAACGGCCTCAACCACATCATCGAAACACTGGGAACAAATGAGTTTGCCCGATTGCGATTTGGCATTGGCGACGATTTTCCGCGTGGCCGACAAGTGGATTATGTGCTGGGCAAATGGAGCCGCCAGGAAAAAGAAATCATCCTTCCCAGGCTGGATGACGCTGTCGAAATGGTGAAAAGTTTTGCTACTTTGGGTATCGAACGTACCATGACAGCTTTTAACAACAAATAAAAAAACCGCTGCAATTTCTTACAGCGGTCTCTAGTCAGATTTTTATCAATATTTCGGTCTGATTTTGGTGCCGATGATATGTGCCAGCTGATCGATGGCAACCCTTTCCTGTTGCATGCTGTCGCGATCACGCAGCGTCACGGTTTGATCTTCAAGCGTTTGATGGTCAACAGTTACACAGAATGGTGTACCGATGGCGTCGTGACGGCGATAACGTTTGCCGATGGCATCTTTTTCTTCGTAATGGCACATGAAATCGTGCTTGAGCATGTCCATGATTTCGCGGCCCTTTTCGGGTAGGCCATCTTTTTTCATCAACGGCAAAATGGCTACTTTATAGGGTGCTAATACCGGTGGGAGTTTGAGGACAACACGTTCCGAACCGTCTTCGAGCTGCTCTTCGGTGTAGGCATTGCTCAGCATCGCCAGAAACATGCGGTCGAGCCCAATGGAGGTCTCTACCACATATGGCACATAGCTTTCATTGGTTTCCGGGTCGAAGTATTGCAATTTTTTGCCTGAAAATTTCTGGTGTGCATTCAGGTCGAAATCGGTGCGTGAGTGAATGCCTTCGAGTTCTTTGAATCCGAATGGAAACTCAAATTCGATATCAGCTGCAGCATTGGCGTAGTGAGCGAGTTTTTCATGATTGTGGAAACGGTATTTTTCGGCAGGAATACCCAACGAAAGATGCCATTTCAGGCGAGTTTGCTTCCAGTATTCATACCATTGGAGCTCTTCGCCTGGGCGGACAAAAAACTGCATTTCCATCTGCTCGAACTCACGCATGCGAAAAATAAACTGACGTGCAACGATTTCGTTGCGGAAAGCTTTGCCAGTTTGTGCAATGCCAAAAGGCAGCTTCATCCTGCCGGTTTTTTGTACGTTGAGGTAGTTCACAAAAATACCCTGAGCCGTCTCGGGGCGCAGGAAAATTTCGCTGGCACCTTCAGCTGTACTTCCCATTTGTGTGGAAAACATCAGGTTAAACTGACGCACTTCGGTCCAGTTTCGTGAGCCTGAAATTGGACAAACGATACCCAAATCTTCGATCAGTTGCTTGATGTCGGCCAGGTCATTGTTTTCCAGGCCACCATACAAACGTTTAGAGGCTATATCGATTTGTGCCTGGTATTCAAGAACTCGTGCATTTGTTGAAACGAATTGGGTTTCATCAAAACTATCACCAAAACGTTTGCGCGCTTTTTCTACCTCTTTGGCGATTTTGTCTGCAATTTTGGCCATGTGATCTTCTACAAGCACGTCGGCACGATAGCGTTTTTTCGAGTCCTTGTTGTCGATCAATGGATCGTTGAATGCATCCACGTGTCCGGAGGCTTTCCATGTGGTTGGGTGCATAAAAATCGCAGCATCGAGACCCACGATATTGTCGTGAAACTGTACCATTGATTTCCACCAATAGGACCTAATGTTGTTTTTGAGTTCAACGCCATTCTGGCCGTAATCGTAAACGGCGCTCAGGCCGTCATAGATCTCACTCGATTGAAAAACAAAACCATACTCTTTGGCATGGGATGTTATTTTTTTAAAAAAGTCTTCCTGATTTGTCATGGCGCAAAATTAGAAAATTGCCTCATATGGCTGACGGGCAACAACAAAAAAGGCTGACACGATTAGCGTCAGCCTTTTTGGGTAAAATATTTGATGTTTCTATAGGATCAGCATGGCATCACCATAAGTAAAGAAACGGTACTTGTTGGCAATCGCTTCTTTGTAGGCTTTCATCAGAAAGTCATAATCAGCAAAAGCGGCGGCCTGCATCATCATGGGTGATTTTGGCAGATGAAAATTAGTAACCATGGCATCGGCCATGCTGAATTCGTAGGGTGGAAAAATAAATTTATTGGTCCATCCGTTCATCGGTTTGATGCGGCCGCTTATGGTTACGGCAGTTTCTAGTGCTTTCATGGTTGTTGTTCCTACAGAAACCAGCGTGCTGCGTCTTTCTTTGCAATCGTTGATGATTTCGGCATTGTCTTCGGTGATAAACATCTCTTCCGAATCCATTTTGTGTTTGGTAAGATCTTCAACCTCAATGGTTCTGAAGTTTCCCATACCTGCATGCAAGGTTACTTCGGCAAATGAAACACCAATCAGTTCTAAACGTTTCATCAGCTCACGGCTGAAGTGGAGCCCGGCCGTTGGAGCAGCAATAGCACCTTCGTGCTTGGCATAAATGGTTTGGTAGCGTTCTTCGTCTTCCGGTTCGATAGGACGGTCGTGGATTTTTGGAAGCGGAGTTTTGCCCAAAGCCTGAATGGTTTTCTTGAACTCTTCATAAGGTCCGTCGAACAAGAAACGCAGTGTTCGTCCTCGCGAAGTGGTGTTGTCGATCACTTCCGCCACGAGCGACTCGTCATCCCCAAAATAGAGCTTGTTGCCTATTCTGATTTTGCGTGCAGGATCGACCAGTACATCCCACAAACGACTTTCGCGATTGAGCTCTCGCAGCAGAAAAACTTCAATTTTGGCGCCGGTTTTTTCTTTCTCGCCATAAAGTCGCGCCGGAAATACTTTGGTGTTATTTAAAACAAATACATCACCATCTTTAAAATATTCGAGAATATCTTTAAAAATTCGGTGTTCGATTGTTTTGTCTTTTCTGTTTAAAACCATCAAACGGGACTCGTCGCGGTTTTTTGGAGGGTGACTAGCAATAAGATTCTGAGGCAGGTTAAACCTGAATTGCGATAGTTTCATTAGCTTAATTAATTAATTTCCAACTTCCTGTGTAATATTCCTTGCAAAATTTAAGCCTTGCTTGAAAAAGTGGATTGCAAAGGTAACCCAATATCGTGCCGAAGTCAAGTAATTAAAGTCTTATTCCGTCATTATCAGGAATTTTCGGTCAGACCGGCTGCAGGAGCTGTATCGATAATCATTTTTTTCAGGTCTTCAGGTGTCAAGGCGTTTTCGACCTTGAAATCTCCGATTTTGGTGCGGCGCAAGGCAGCAAGGCAGCCACCGTTGTTGAGTGCTTTTCCAAAGTCGTGTGCGAGGCTACGGATGTAAGTGCCTTTGCTACAGCCAACCACAAATTTGATATCTGGAAAACTAGTTGTGTCTAATTCAAAATAATTGATTCGGATCGATCGGGCTGTAAGTTGCACATCCTTGTTTTTGCGGGCGTAGAGGAAAGCGCGTTTGCCATCGATTTTGATGGCTGAGTAGATTGGTGGCATCTGCATTTGATCGCCTACCAAACTTTGGCGGGCCTTTTCAATCATCTCGGCACTGATATTGTCAGTTAGAAATGTTGCGTCAGCCTCCGATTCCAGATCGTAAGAAGGTGTTGTCATGCCCAGGCGAATCGTGCCAGTATATTCCTTGTCCTGATCCTGAAAATCCTGGATACGTTTGGTCATTTTGCCTGTGCAGAGAATCAACAAACCGGTTGCAAGTGGGTCGAGTGTTCCGGCATGCCCTACTTTAAGCTTGGGAATTTTATGAAATCGCTTGATGAGCGAGCGGGTGAAATTGACCACGTCAAAGGAAGTCCAATCGCTGGGTTTGTCAACCAGCAACACTTCTCCTTCTTCAAAATGAAAGGACATTATACGAGGTTTAGGTCGTAACCCAGGGCAATCAGCACCAAGATAGCTACTCCAACCACAATGCGGTAGTAGCCAAAGATTTTGAATCCGTAACGGGTTACAAATGTGATGAATGTTTTTATCGCGATCAGGGCGACGACAAAAGCTACCGCATTACCAATCAGCAATAAATCAATATTGGTGCTGTCGATGCTTTTATAGTTTTGGAGCAGCTTATAGGCAGAGGCAGCAAACATGGTTGGTACAGCCAGAAAAAAGGAAAATTCGGCGGCGGTTTTGCGGTCGAGTTTTTGGGTCATTCCGCCTATGATGGTAGCAGCAGAGCGGCTCACACCCGGAATCATCGCAATACATTGATAAAAACCGATTTTAAGGGCCGTAGGATAAGTAATGGTTTGGTCTTCTTTTGGTTTGTTGAACCATTTGTCAACAAAAATCAGCACGATACCACCCAAAACAAGCATTACAGCAACAACGACCACATTTTCGAGAAGACTGTCAATGAAGTCGCTTGCCAGAAACCCAATGACAGCTGCAGGCAGAAAAGCCACAAAAAGCTTGTAATAAAAATCGAGGGTCTGGAAAAAACGTTTCCAATAAAGCACAATCACCGAAAGGATGGCGCCAAACTGGATATTAACGGTAAAAGCCTTGACAAATTCAGTGATTTCGATGCCCAGCAATTCTTGGGTGATAATCATGTGCCCGGTTGAAGAAACCGGTAAAAACTCGGTGATGCCTTCTACAATGGCGATGATGATGGCCTGTATAATACTCATGTCTTAGTCGCGAGGTTTTTTCATGATGGCATAAATCTCGATGGCATAGCCGATCAAAACCAGCAAGGGTGCTAAAGTCCAACGCTGGAAGCTGAAAATGCCCTCGCTGAATACATCCGGATTGTCAGATCCGCCACCAATCATGAGCAGGAAACCCACCACAATAAAGGCCAATCCAATAAAAACCCATTTGTAGTTCTCTCTGGTAAAAGCAAATGCCTGCGATTTATTAATTTCGGGTTGCTTGTCTTTGGTAGGTTTTTTTTGGGTATTCATCCGTTAAAAATTTGGTCAAAAGTACAATTTTTTCGTCCACTCAATGGCAAATTCATCAGGCAAAGAGTTTGTCGGTCTTGGCTCTGAGGTATTTGTTGATCGAGATGGCGGTGGAAAGTCCGGTGAGCAACATGCCCATTATCAGAATGGAGGCAAACAGTATGCCGACCATTTTTAGGTCTTGTAATTGCGTCAGTTCAGGAATATTTTGAATAGCCGCATACAATACCAGCGTGAGCGAAAGCACGGCCAATAATCCGCCCAGAAATCCTTGCAAAATGGACGAAAAAACAAAGGGCCGTCTGATAAATCCTTCGGTAGCACCCACCAGCTGCATGCTCTTGATCAAAAAACGCTTTGAATAAATTGATAACCGGATGGTATTGTTGATCAGCGCAATAGCAATTACCAAAAGTAACAGACTCAAAGCGAACAGGATAATACCGATGCGGCGCACATTTTGGTTGATGAGGTGGACAAGTGATTTCTGGTAATACACCTCTTTTACTTCGGTATTGGCAATCAGCATGTTTTCGATACGGGTGAGGCTGTCGTTGTTGGCCCAGGCGGCTCTGAAACGCACATCGATGGAAGGCAACAAGGGATTTTCTTCATCGCCAAGCCACTGAATGAAGTCCTCGCCCAGATCTCGACTGAGTCGCTTGGTGGCTTCCTCGCGGGTGATGTAGGCGGTTGATTTGACGTATTGTGTGGCATCGAGCATTTTTTGCAGGCGCAGGATGTCTGCCTCTTTCACATCGTCTTTCATGATAATCTCGAACCCTATATTTTCACGGATGTGATCAGAGAGTTTTTGTGCATGCAACACAAGCAGGCCCAACAATCCAAGCATAAAGAGCACCAACATGATGCTGATAACCGAAGTGAGGTAGGAACTTCGGAGTTGACGGCGGCTATATGATTCTTCTTGCTGGATCATTGATGGCGTAAAAGTAATAAACTTCACTGTATTGTTATTTCTCTGACAGATTTTTGCCTCATTTTATCCATCTTTCTCCCGCATACATCGTTACACTCCTTTTTTATACCTTCGCAGGCTGAAACAGAAGGCAAACAGCATGCGTATACTGATTTTGTTTTTGGCTTTCGCCGCACTTTCGGCCAGCGCACAGCAGACCGACAAGCGAAATCCCTATGGATTGCCCTTAACGAATACCAAAGAGGCTTATTTGCAGGAAGTTGCAGAGAATGCTGACATGGAAATGATCGACCTGAGTGCTTTCATCCCAAACCTGATTCTCGATATCCGTTATGCCAGCAAAAATAATTTTACGGGCGAAGTCATCTATCCCGAAGTAGCGGCATTTGCGCGCAAACCGGTAGCCGAGGCACTCAAGGCGGTACAGCAGGAACTGGCGGTTAATGGTCTTGGGCTGAAAATATTTGACGCTTACCGACCCTATACTGCCACTTTGCGTTTTTACGAAGTGTATCCCGACACACTCTTTGTCGCAGCCCCCTGGCATGGTTCGCGGCACAACAGAGGCGCAGCTATCGACCTGACGCTCATCGATCTGAAAACCGGCGAAGAACTAGAAATGCCGACAGAATATGACAACTTCACACGACGGGCATCACCCACTTGTGAAGATGCAACTAAAACCGCCATTCATAACAGAACCTTGCTCATCAACACCATGCGTAAACATGGCTTTGAGGTCTATTTCTCCGAATGGTGGCATTACGATTACAATGGCTGGGAGCAATTTCCACTGTTGGATCTGCCGTTTCACACATTAAAAAATTAAGACAAAGAATTTTAGAAATTACCCTGACAATTATATGGATTACAATTTTACAGCTGTTGAGCAAAAGTGGCAGGATTTCTGGCGCGAACACCAAATCTACAAGGTTGATATCGACCAAAATAAACCAAAATTTTACGTGCTTGATATGTTCCCATATCCTTCGGGGGCAGGTTTACACGTGGGTCATCCGCTGGGCTATATTGCATCCGACATTTTTGCCCGCTACAAAAGATTAAAAGGTTTCAATGTATTGCACCCCATGGGCTACGACGCTTATGGATTGCCAGCAGAGCAATACGCAATCCAAACCGGAACGCATCCGGCTATAACAACCGAAAAAAATATTGCCCGTTACCGTGAGCAGCTCGATAAAATTGGTTTTTCATACGACTGGAGCCGCGAAGTGCGTACCAGCGATCCACACTATTATAAATGGACGCAATGGACATTTATTCAGCTGTTTAACTCATGGTACAATAAGCAAACCGACAAAGCAGAACCTATCAGCCAGCTGATTGAAGGATTCGCTAAAAATGGAAGCGAATCGGTTGAAGCCGCCTGCAGCGACCATGCTTCTTTTTCGGCAACAGAATGGAAGGCGATGGACGAAACCCAACAGCAGGAAATCCTGATGAACTACCGGCTTGCTTATCTGGCTGATACCGTTGTAAACTGGTGCCCTGAGTTGGGCACGGTGCTTGCCAACGATGAGGTGAGCGATGGCCTTTCGGTACGCGGCGGTCATCCGGTCGAACGCAAATCGATGAAGCAGTGGTTGCTGCGAATTACGGCGTATGCTGATCGTTTGCTGAGGGGCCTCGATACCCTTGAGTGGGCCGATTCGATCAAAGACATTCAGCGCAACTGGATCGGGAAATCTGTGGGCGGTACTGTCAGTTTCCAACTCGATGGCTCCAAAGATGTTATAGAAGTCTTTACTACCCGCCCCGACACAATTTTTGGTGCAACTTTCATGGTGTTGGCGCCTGAGCATGAGTTGGTGACAAAGATCACAACCGAAGCGCAAAAAAATGCCATCGACAACTATATCCACCGCACCAAAAACCGCTCAGAGCGTGAGCGCATGACTGAGGTGAAAAAAGTTACCGGGCAGTTTACAGGAGCCTACGCAATTAATCCTTTTACAAACCAAAAAATCCCGGTCTGGATTGCCGATTATGTACTGATGGGCTACGGGACGGGCGCTATTATGGCTGTGCCGGCGCACGACAGCCGCGACTTTGCCTTTGCACGTCATTTCAAGCTTCCCATCATTCAGGTTGTGAAACAGGCTGGCGAAGCGACTTCTGATCCTCAGACCTGGGAGGAATCCTACGATGCCAAGGAAGGTGAACTGATCAATTCAGGTTTCATCAACGGCATGGATGTAAAACAAGCCATTCTGGCTGTTGTGGCTGAAGCCGAAAAAAGAGGCATTGGTAGCGCACGCACTAATTTCCGTCTGCGTGATGCAATTTTCAGCCGACAGCGCTATTGGGGCGAACCTTTCCCGGTTTATTACAAAGATGGCATGCCATATATGCTCGACGAAACGGAACTGCCACTACACCTACCACCGGTAGATGCCTATCTGCCAACAGAATCGGGCGAACCACCTCTGGCGCGCGCCAAAGACTGGCAGACAAAAGATGGCTACCCACTCGAAACCAATACCATGCCGGGCTTTGCCGGATCGAGCGGATATTACCTGAGGTATATGGATCCGTGGAATTCTGGTGCGTATTTCAGCAAAGAGGCCAACGATTACTGGCAACAGGTTGATTTGTATATGGGCGGAGCCGAACATGCAACCGGTCACCTGATTTACAGCCGTTTCTGGAATATGTTCCTTTTTGATATAGGTCTGGCATGTAAAGATGAGCCTTTCAGAAAGATGATCAACCAGGGGATGATTCAGGGGCGATCGAGTTTTGTTTACCGTGTCAATCCTGAGAAAATGGCTGAATTTCACATCTGGCAACGGCTGCGCAACAAACAAATGGGTGTGGAGTTTATCAGGGATTACAAGGATGGTCACCGCAAATTTGACTTTTTCAGCCCAGACGCCAAGTTAATCATCGAAGTGCGAAGGGTGCAGGCACTTGAAAAACTGGTGCATCCTTACGAAGAATATTGTCGCCAAAAAGGCTATCGCCTGCTGCTGATTCCCATCAGGGATGTACTCGAAAACATCGATCAGGTTTTCGACAAGGTTTCGCGTATCCTCAAGGGCGAGCATGTGCCCGATTTTGAAGAAAAACCAGCTTTGAAAAATGTTCCTTTGTTCGCATCGAAAAACATCGAAGGCCGCGAGGAATTTACCGAACCCATTCACGTTGACATTAGTCTTGTTCACAATGACATACTTGATATTGAGGCATTTAAAAAATGGCAACCTCATTTTTCAGAATCTGTCTTTATACTCGAAGATGGCAAATACATCTGTGGTAATGAGGTTGAGAAGATGTCGAAGTCGAAGTACAATGTCCAAAATCCGGATGAGTTAATAGAAAAATATGGTGCCGACACCTTGCGGATGTACGAGATGTTTTTGGGGCCTTTAGAGCAATCAAAACCCTGGGATACGCAAGGCATCGAGGGTGTTTTCAGGTTTGTCCGCAAATTCTGGCGGCTGTTCCATAACAACGATCTGCAGTTTGAGGTCACTGACGAAAAAGCTACCAAGGCCGAATTGAAGATTCTGCACAAGACAATCCGCAAGATTGAAGAAGACATCGAACGTTTTTCATTCAATACGGCTGTTTCGGCTTTTATGATTTGTGCCAACGAACTGGCCGATCTTAAATGCAACAAACGTGAAGTGCTTGAGCCACTTGTTATCCTGATTTCAGCGTATGCTCCTCACCTTGCCGAAGAACTCTGGCATTTGTTGGGCCACGACGAAAGTGTGGTGAAGCAAAGTTTTCCGGCATGGGATGAACAATACCTTGTAGAAAACACTTTTACCTATCCGGTATCATTTAATGGCAAAAAACGTTTCGACCTGGAACTGCCCATTGATCTTCCGGTGAAGGATATCGAACAGGCGGCTCTTGCATCACCCGAGGCGCAAAAGTGGATCGAAGGCAAACAGATCAGAAAAATCATTGTGGTGCCAAACCGAATCATTAATGTGGTTGTTTAATGGCACAGGAATTGCAAGGATGATGTCTGTGATGAAAAAATCGACCGACAAACGGATTTTCTTTTGGCTGTTGTTGCTTATGCTGTTGTCTGTTTTGCCGGCAGCGGCTCAAAACCTGCACACACAACCCAATCTGGCTTTTGGCGACAAGGAGTTTACCCGATACAGTGTTTATTATAGCTCGTTGCTCACCGGAAATGTGGTTGCCGGCGAAGCAACTATTGAGGTGAAAACTTACAAAAAACCGTTTTTCGATCGTGAAGTCTGGCACATCGTGGGCGAGGGTAAAAGCAAAGGTGCGTTCAACTGGTTTTATAAGGTGCGCGACCGATTCGAGAGTTTTGTCGACAAGGAAGCCATGATTCCTTATCTGTTTGTGCGACGCACCCGAGAGGGTGATTATTTCAAAGACGACGATGTGTATTTTTACCATGATCAGCGAACAGCTGTGAGTCGCACAGCCAGCAAACCTATTCCCGAAAATGTCCAGGATTTTGTGTCGGCCCTGTTTTTCATGCGTACACTCAGCATCAGCGATTTTGATAAAGACAGCAGTTATTACCTCGATTTTTTCCTGGACGACTCAGTATATGTGAGCAAAATCAAATACGGAGGCATCGAATATATCCAAACAAGTCTGGGAACTTTCCGCTGTTTGAAAATCTCACCCATGATGGCCACTGGCGAAGTGTTCGCTGATGCTTATCCGGTGACTGTATGGGTAACAGACGACAAAAATCATCTGCCTATTCTGGCCGAAGCCAAAGTGATTGTCGGAAGCATCAAAATGGAGCTGATCGAATACAGAAATTTGCTCAATCCAATCCGATCGCGGAAAGACTAAAGCTTCATCTTTTTAGTTTGGCCTGAAATTTGCCATCTTTGTGAAGCCAAGCTGCACAAACAACTAATGCTATGAATTCAATGAAACGCTATTTTCGAATTGCTCTACCACTTATCGTCCTGATGGTGGTTGCTCCATCTTTTGCACCTTCAGAACCTGCCGATTACGATAAACTTTGGGCAGATATTGAACTCTTGATGCAGAAAGGATTACCCAAATCGGCAGCTGAAAAACTGGACGTAATTCACGACAAGGCACTGGCCGAAAAAAACAATCCGCAGTTGCTCAAAGCCATCATCTACCGTTTTAAAGTGATGGAGCCAACACAGGAAGATGCAACTATTGCGGCCATTGAGTACGCAAAATCGCAGTTTGGTCTGCTCGATGAAGCCGGATCAGCCATTTTACATTCTGTAGTTGCAGCACTTTATGAAACCTATTACTCGCAGAACCAATATATGTTGCTCGACCGCACTCCACTCGAAAGCAACAACGAAGCAGATATGCACCAATGGGATTTACAAAAGCTGCAGCACGAAATAGAAGCATCATACACTGCATCACTACCGCCATTCAACCGTTTCGATACCATCCCGGCCCAAACATATGCTGCAATTCTGCTTGCTCCTGATCATGAGGAAAGTTTTCGTCTGCAACCAACCCTTTTCGATGTGCTGGCGCATCGGTTGCTCGATTATTACCTGCAAAATGATGCTGGTTTGCAAAAACCAGAACCCGGTTTCGGCTTTGATCAGCCTGAACTTTGGATGCCTGCGGCTGACTTTGGTATCGCAAAAATCGAAGGTGAAGGCAACCAAATTAAAGCATTGAGACTGCTTCAGCAATTGGTCCGCAATAGCCTGATTGCCAAAAACTATGAAGCATTCGTATACAACGATCTGCGCCGACTCGAACTGGTGAAAGATCTGGCCAACGACAGAACAGTCGCTGAGGAAAAATTTCTAATGGCACTCGAGCAGTTGCAAACTTCATCGAAAAACTATCCTGTGATGACTGACGTTGCAGTTAAACGGGCCACATTATTGGTGGATCAACAAAACAATAATCCCTCGGATAGCACGCTGCTTGGCAATAAGCAGATGGCGCTCGACATCTGTGAAGCAGCCATCAAGGCTTTTCCCGACAGCCGTGGAGCCAAAAGTTGTAAGATTTTGCAGGCAACCATACTCGACAAACAATTGCAGGTCACGGTGCAGCGCGCTGAAACGCCCGGCAATGCCATCCCGGCTCTGCTTTTCTATAAAAACGTAACGAAACCGGCTTTCAGGCTAATTCGTACTACTTCCGAAGCATTGCAAAGTATCATGGAATCTGATGGGCCGGAAGAACAAATCAAATCTCTGAAAGCATTGAATCCCATCCGATCATGGACACTCAGCCTGCCTTTCGAAAGAGATTACAGTGAGCACACAACCATTATCGATTTGCCCAAACTGGAAACCGGACTTTATGTGCTAATGGCTTCTACCGAAGCTTCCTACACAGAGTTGAATCAAATAGTTTTTACCAGTTTTCAGGTCAGCAACCTGAGTTTTGTTTCACACAAGTCGGCCGCCCAAAACCAGTTTTTCGTGCTCGACCGCAACAGCGGAAAAGGCATCAAAAATGTGAAAGTCAATGTGATGATGCGCCGTTACGATTTCGACAAAAAAGCTTATGTAACTGAAATCAAGCAGAGTCTGACAACAGATAAAGAAGGAGCGTTTGTAATAGATCAGTCACTGGGTTTGCCCAATAGCCAGTCGTTTTACGTGGAGTTGTACACCGAAAAGGACACCTTATATAGCGATAATTACTTCGATTTGTATAGCCGAAAAAACCGTGAGAAGATTCGTGAACGCAGTTGGTTTTTTACCGATCGGGCTATATACCGCCCAGGACAGCAAATCTATTTTAAGGGAATAACGCTGCAGTCAAAAGGGCTGGATTACGAGATTGTTGCCAATAAGAAAACGATAGTTGAGCTGTTAGATGTCAACCAGCAGTTGGTTGCATCGATGGAGTTGAAAAGCAACGATTATGGTTCTTTCGAAGGGAGTTTCTCCATCCCCTCAGGTCGACTTAATGGCAGTATGCGTCTGAGGAACGAATCCGGATTCACAAATTTCCTGGTTGAAGAGTACAAAAGACCCACTTTTGAGGTTGACATCAAAAGTCCTGACCAACAATTCAGATTGGGTGAAACTGTGAAGCTGGAAGGCACTGCCATGGCTTTTGCGGGTTTCGGAATCGACAGCGCGGCATATACTTATACTGTGGAACGACAAGTCAGTTTTCCTTTCTGGCGTCCCTGGTATTACATGCCGCCAATGGGTGGTGAAAGCGTATTGGTTGCTTCGTGCGAAGACTTTACCCACCCGGACGGAAGCTTCGACTTCAGCTTTGTGCTGGCCGCAGACAAACAGCTCAACCGCAGTGGAAGACCGCTTTTTCAATACAACATCCAGGTAACTGTAACCGACAAGCAAGGTGAATCACAATCAGCTTCTTTCATACTCAATGCTGCCGAAAACGCCTTGCTGCTGTCGACAAATGTGCCTTCTTTTGTACGAAAGGGAGCTTTTAAAGAATATCAGGCCAAGGCAACAAACCTGCAAAATGAATCAGTAAATACTCAGGTAGTCCGGCATTTTTGGCGTTTGGAGCAACCTAATGTCAAACGCGATCCCCTTTGGGCAACTCCTGATCGCCAGCTGATCTCATCCGACAGCTTGTCTTTGTTATTTCCGCTTGATAATTTCTATGAAAAAGCCAATCCGCTCGAACGCCCCAAAACGCTTGTTTTCAGCGATACGCTTATGATTGATGGCAGCAGTCAGCTTTTTCCCGGGGAAGCTCTAACCTGGAAACAGGGAAGCTATGCGGTTTCTTTGACTGCCACGGACGATTTTGGTCAATTGGTTGAGCTTGTCGATAGTTTTTTGTTGTTTGACCCTGGCGCAAAAGAAGCCCCCGAAGGCAAACTGTTTTTCTCGAACCTGAGTGCCCAAAAGGCCCAGCCGGGAGAAACACTGCAATTTACGTTTGGTTCTGCTGCCGCAGCCTGCCAGATACTGGTTGAGGTGCGTTCAGGCGACACGTTGCGCATGAGTAAACGTTTCAAAATCAACGGGAACCAACAAACAATATCTTATAACGTGCAGGAGTCGGATCGTGGCAAACTCGCTTTTCAGGCTGTGATGGTGCGGCATAACCGGGTTTTCAAGACAAACGAACTCGTTGATATTCCCTTCGACAACCGAAAACTGGATATCGAGCTCATCAGCAAAAGAGATGTGTTGTCGCCGGGAGCCAAAGAAAGTTGGGAGCTGGTTATTCACAACGCTAAAGATCAGCCAGCTATTGCAGAAATGCTCACCGGGATGTATGATGCCTCGCTCGATCAGTTTGCTTTACACAACTGGAATTTCGATATTTTGCCACAACTGGCTCCGGCACGTTCCTGGTCTTCAGACAATGGTTTTCAGACGTATACAACCTACCGTACGATTTATCCCGGTTACGGATTCGATCAGCCGATGCCTGTTCAACCGCCTGTTTTGAACCTTTTCGGATTTAACGCTTACCCTTCTTTCTATAGGGGTGCTCGTATGAACGGTATGATGGACAAAGCCATGCCGGTGATGGCCGAAATGGCTGAAACTTATTCAGTAGTGGAGGATGAGGAGGATGCTCCTGTAACTGAACAGCAAGTTGCACCAAAACAGGAAAATGTACCTGTTGTGAGGACCAATTTCAATGAAACAGCCTTTTTTTATCCTCAGTTGATTTCCGATGCCGAAGGCCGCGTGCGAATTAGCTTCACCCTGCCTGATGCTTTGACAAAATGGAAGTTGATGCTTTTTGCACACGATAAAAGCCTCAATTACGGGCTGCAGGAATACAGTTTCAGCAGTTCGCATCCACTGATGATCATGGGCAACACAGCACGATTCTATTACGAAGGAGACACCGCCTGGGTGGCTGCACGTATCGTCAACACCGGTAATGAAACCATTACAGGCATTGCTTCTTTGGAGGTGTTTGATGCCTTGTCGATGAAGCCATTATCCTTGATCATTGACAACCAGCAGAAGCCTTTCGTGCGCATCGAACCCGGCAGAAGCCGTGTGCTGAAATGGCAGATTGCGCCGAACTCCAGCACCAATCTGCTGGCTTTGCGTTTCAACGCTTCGGCTGGTGTGTTTACCGACAGTGAACAAAAACTGCTTCCGGTGCTCAACCGCAAGGTGATGCTCACCGAAGCGCTGCCCATGCAGGTCAAAGCAGAAAGTAATAAAACATTCACTTTCGAGAGCATGGCAAAAGGCAGGGGAGAGACCAAACAACTCGTCCTCAATTTCAGTAGCAACCCGGTTTGGTATGCTGTGCAGGCCTTGCCTTACATCGAAAGCGACAAAGGCACCAATGCCGATCAGTTGTTTTATCGCTTTTATGCCAACAGCCTGGCAAGTCATATTGCAGGCACCATTCCGGCTTTGATGCACCATATCGAAAGCTGGAAGCAGCAAAGCCCAGACGCATTTTTGTCGCAACTACAAAAGGATGAGCAGCTGAAATCGGCTGTATTGCTCGAAACACCCTGGGTGATGGATGCATTGAACGAGCAGCAGCAAAAGGAGAGAATTGCCCTGCTGTTCGATTTGAACCGCATGCGCTACGAGCAGGAGAATGCCTTGCAGCAATTGCAAAAATTGCAGTTACCGAGCGGTGCATGGCCCTGGTTCGAAGGCATGCCCGAAAGCCGGTATATTACACGAACCATCGTTCAGGGGCTGGGTCAGCTCAGGCAGATGGGTGTTGCAGAAGACCGCTTATCGACTACTGGAATGCGGATCGCCAACAATATGTCGCGAAAGGCACTGACTTATTTACAACAGGAATTAATCGCGGATTATGTCAAAATGCGTGAAAAAAACCAGTTGGAGAAATACAAGCTTTCATACAGCCATCTGGCAGACCTTTATGCCTTAAGTTTTTTCGAATTGCATACAACAGAAGGTGACAGCGACGACGCCATTCGTTTTTTCCTGAGCCATTGCGAAAAAGACTGGCTCAGCTTTGAACCCGGCATGCAGGCCATGACGGCGCTCGTATTGCATCGTTCTGGTCGTAAAACTGCGGCACAGGATATCATTGCTTCGCTGCGCGAACGCGCCATTGTGAACGAAGAACTGGGTACTTACTGGAAGCAGACACAGGGATATTTCTGGTATCAGGCTACTACTGAAAACCAGGTTTTACTAATCACGGCATTTGATGAGATTGTCGGCGACAACAACGAAACGGATCCCATGCGCAGCTGGCTGCTTTCTCAAAAGCGGACCAACAGCTGGAGCAACAGTCGCGCCACTGCCGAAGCCATCTATGCATTGCTACTCAAGGGAAGCAACTGGACTGAAGGCAATCAAACGGTTAACCTGACTATTGGCGGTCAAAAAATTGATTTTTCAGATGCTGAGGCTGGTACAGGTTTTATTCAGAAAAACTGGCAAGCTGGTCAGATTCATTCAGAAATGGCTCAACTAACTGTTGAAAATCAAACCAACCACCTGGTTTGGGGAGGACTTTTCAGGCAATATTTGCTGCCTGCCGATGAGGTGGAATCCTATCAGTCGCCATTGTCCATCCGTAGGGAACTTTTTGTTGAAAAAGTCGTTGACGGAAAGATTGTGCTTGTTGCACTGGAGAAAAATCCACTTCAAGTTGGTGACAAACTTGTCGTTCGGATGGTACTGACAACCGACCGCGACATGGAGTTTATCCATGTAAAAGACCAGCGTGCTGCGACCCTTGAACCGATCGAGCAGCTTTCGGGATATCGATACCAGGGCAGCCTGGGATTTTATGCCAGTAGCCACGATGCCTCGACCGATCTCTTCTTTGATTTTCTGCCCAAAGGCACATTTGTGATTGAAAGGGCATATTATGTTGAGCAATCCGGACAATTCAACAATGGTTTTGCCACAATCCAGTGTATGTATGCGCCTGAGTTTGCTGCCCATTCCGAAGGAAACAGGCTGACTGTAACGGAATAATTGCTGGACAAAGGCCAAAAAGGTTTTTTTGTATACTTGCGGCTTAAAACGTGTCAAGATGGAAAAACCAACGAGCTATTGTGACGCTGTGAAGCTGATGGATGCTGACAATGTGCATTGCCAATACCACGACCATGCCTATGGTTTCCCAATTGAAGATGATAATGAGCTGTTTGGCAGACTGGTTCTGGAGATCAATCAGGCCGGGCTAAGTTGGACGACCATCCTCAATAAAAAGGAGAATTTCCATAGAGCTTATGAAGGATTCAGCATTGCAAAAGTTGCCGAATATAGAGAACAGGACCGGTCGCGCCTTTTGCAGGATGCAGGGATTATCCGCAACCGACTGAAAGTGGATGCAGCAATACACAATGCAAGGGTGATGAGGGAATTGCAGGCTGAATTTGGATCCTTTAAAAACTGGCTCGATCAGCATCATCCAAAATCACGCGAGCAATGGACGAAACTCTTCCGAAAAACCTTTAAATTCACAGGTGGTGAAATCGTGAATGAGTTTCTGATGAGTACTGGCTATATGCCCGGCGCGCATATTCCGTCATGTCCTGTTTATGTGAAAATTGCCGAAAAGAATCCGCCCTGGATGCGAAGTGCTGAATTTTTCACATAGTGTTCTGATAAGGGTTTTCGTGCGATAGGCTGTCATTTGTGTTGACTTCATCTTTGGTTGTATCTTTGTGAAGATGGAGATGACTCATCTAACTCGATTAACTACAATCTATAGCAAGCTGTAAATGAAACTAACTTCGGTTCTAATATTCTGCATATTTCTCTTATTTAACTGTTTGTTTGTCAATGCCCAACAAACAGCAGAAAAACTCTATACTGTTGGAACGTCCGTTCAACTGACTCTTCAACCAGACGCGCAATTGCCTGATTTTCCACCTTTACAGGTTAATAAGAGTCGGTTAAAAACTGATTTGCCCATTGAGGTTGATAATGCTGTTTTCCCTTATTTGCGACCGGTTTTTTCGCAGCAGGGAGCATCGTGCGGACAGGCATCTTCTGTTGGCTACAATTTTTGCTACGAGATCAACCGCTTGCGCAATCTGCCGGCCGACACCAGCATTAACCTCTATCCTGATCATTTTGTGTGGAATTTTCAAAACGCGACAGCACCTTATTACGGCGGCGGAGTTAGTTATTTCCATACGTATGATATCTTGTATGATGCCGGAACACCCACCGAAGCTGTTTATGGCCCCATCACGCTCGATGATGAATACCATTGGATGAGTGGATACGACAGTTATTATAAAGCTATGCGCAACCGCATTTCTGGAGCCAGTTCTATCCAGGTAAGAACTCCTGAAGGTTTGGAAGTATTGAAAAACTGGCTTCACAATCACCTGGAAGGCGCGGAAGTTGGGGGTGTGGCTAACTTTTACACCGGCTTGGCATATGCTTTAAAGATTCTTCCGGCAGGCACCCCCGAGGCCGGAAAGCATGTTTTCACGCTTTATGGCCCTGAAGCTACGCATGCGATGACTATCGTGGGTTACAACGATTCTATCCGGTATGACGTGAACAACGATGGCAAGTTCACCAACGACATCGACATCACAGGCGATGGTATGGTGGACATGCAGGACTGGGAGATCGGTGGGTTGAAATTTGTGAACTCCTATGGCACCAATTGGGGCGATGAAGGGTTTGCCTATATGCTTTATCGCACCCTGGCTATTCCATATGGCGAAGGTGGTATCTGGAACAATTCGGTGCATGTTATACATCCTGATACGCTTGCCAAACCGTTGCTGACCATCAAAACGACCATTTCATACAACAAAAGAGGCCGAATTCGACTGAGAGCAGGCGTGGCTGCTGACACAGCGCGTGCCATACCAGAACATTCCATGTCCTTTTCGGTTTTCAATTTTCAGGGAGGCGATTTTCCAATGCAAGGCCGCGCCGATGCCGGAGGTGAAACGCTCGAGCTGGGTCTCGACATCACGCCTCTGTTGAGCTATATCAATTCACAGCAACCATTTAGGGTGTTTTTGATGGTTGACGAAAATGATCCTGATCAAATTGGATTTGGCCGTGTTGAGCAGTTTTCGGTGATAGATTATTCAACCTCTTCACCAGTTGAATATGCAGCTACAGCTTTCCCCATGACGATTCTCGACAACAACACAACCACTGCTTATGTTGATGTGCAGCAGCAGGTGGAGCTGCCACAGATAGAAAATAGTCCGGTTGTTGTGCTTTCAGCCGTGCAGGATACGAGTATTCAGTGGCAGGTTGCCGGAGGAACAGCGCCTTACAGTTGGAAGCTGAAAAGGAAATACCACGAGGTTCAAAGTCATGGCGATTTTGAAGATTTGCAGGGCTTTCCGCTGATGCCTTCTGACTATACCAAGGGATATGCTGCTGTACCTTTGCCCTTTAGTTTCCCGTTTTACGGCAAAACATACGACACCCTGTTTATGCATGTGAATGGCTATCTGCTTTTCGACAGACAGGACATGCCTTATTATTACCTGCTATATGATGAGACTTATTTGCGTCAGGTACGTGCCGTTGCAGCATATATGAATTATCAGCTGGGCATCTATCACACAGGCGATTATATTTCTTATACACCTACTGCAGACAGCCTGGTTTTCAGGTGGCGTATCTCAGCCGAATCGGATGCAACACCCATTGCGTTTACAACCACAATTTTCCCGGATGGAAGCATCATAAACCGCTATGGCGCCATTAACCGTGATTTTGCTTTTTCTCCCGTGATCGGCCTGAGCGATGGTGACAGAATCAGCACGCTCTATAGTGTTTCGACTGGTGAACTTCCTTCATTCGGAAAAAGTATTGGTTTTATGCCATCGGAGGTGCCTGCTGATTTACAGTTAACGGAAGATGGCATCATGCACGTTCCTGCTTCTGCTTTCCACGCGGGAGAAGTGATTGTGCGGGTTGAAGATGCAAACCGGCTGTTTGATGAGCAAAGCTTGTTGCTGACTCCAGGTCCGGCCCTGAAGTTGTATAATTCGCAGCATATTGATTTTCTGACGCCTGGCATGGTTGTGCCTTTAACTGCGGTTGTACGAAATTATGGCGACGACACTTTACAAAACGCCAAACTCACACTGAGCAGTCTTTCGGGGATTGCGATGCCAATAGGGAATGTTTTGCAGCTGGAAGACATTGCTCCTGGAGACTCTGTAGCAGTTGATCAGCAATTTAGTGTAATTGTCAGCGACACCATAAGACGGGGCCAGCAAATTACGCTTGTCTTAAACCTGAATACCGGCGATATGCAGCAGCATTACTTTTCTGATTTTCAGGTTGGTGTTGTGCAGGTCGAGACGGGTGCACCGGTAGTTGTGGATGGCAATAACCAATTACTTGATCCCGGTGAAGAGGCTACGCTCAACTTTCTGATCACCAACAAGGGATTGGTATCGGCCGGCGCTTTGCGCATACAAGTAGACATTCCGGATGCGTATACTGCCATTCTAGGACCAGATACGGTATTGACCATGCCACTTGAAGGCCTGTCGAAACTAACGGCCGCGTTCAGGGTAAAAGTGAATGCTGCTGCACCAAAAGGTGTCATTTCAACAATTAATCTTCGCATCAGCAATGCTGAGAAAGTGTTGCTGGAACAGGATTACCCGTTGGAGATTGGCGGAATACCCATCTTGTTGGTAGATCTTGACAGAAACCACAATTCATCGATGTACCTGAGCCAGGCAATTGCAGCCAACAATGTTGGTTTTGACCGTGCATTTTACCTGGATCAAAGTGTGATGAATTATGAAATCGTTTTCCTGTCGCTGGGTTTCATGCCTCAAAACCATGTGCTCACATCTGAAGAAGATGCGTTGCTGGTCAGCTACCTGCAGCAGGGAGGCAACCTTTACCTCGAAGCCGGCTCGTTTTTCAAGCTGAATCCGGCAACCCAACTAAGGTCATTTTTCAGGGCAGAAGGTTCTTTTGCGGCTCTTCAAAACGAAACGCCGGCCGACACTTTACAAGGTATCGAAAATAGCTTACTGCAAGGCTTTGACATGAAATATTCAGGTGACGACGGACTGGGCGAGAATCTGGTGGCTCTCGATCCTGCGACGCCCTGGTTGCGCGACAAAAACAGCGGGCTCGACTTTGTGGTGGCCCTCGACTCGGTTCGCTACAAAACCATTGCATCCACGCTGGAGTTTGGTGGTTTTTTCACTTTCGACGGACCTGATCGTGCTGAACTGGCGAAGCAATACCTGCAGTTTTTTGGTTATGAAACCAATCCACTGGTTGTCAAATTTGTTGCAGATCGCACGGAAATCTGCGCGGGAGAAAGTGTGCAATTTGCCTCTGTGTTCAACCGGCTTCCATCAACATTTCAATGGCATTTCGAAGGGGGAAATCCTGCTACATCCGACGAGCAAAACCCTTTGGTGCAATACGATGTACCTGGTGTTTATTCGGTTAGTCTAACGGTTTCGGATGGTGCACAGACAAATCAGTTTTCGGTGAGCGAAATGATCGAGATAAAAGCATGCACCGGAGTGGTTGAAAATATCGATTCTTTCATCCGTGTTTATCCCAATCCGGTTTCCGACATGCTCCATATCCACTTTGAAAGAGTAGCTGAAGAAAAGCTGTTGCTGGATGTTTTTGACGACAGCGGCAGAAAGGTGATCTCTACTGAACTGGCCCAAAAACAACAGGATGTACAATTATTCGTAGGAAAGCTGGAACCCGGTTTGTATGTATTGAAACTCTCGGGCAAGCAAACATATTTTATTGAGAAGCTCCTCGTTTGGTAAGCTATGCTTCCTGAAATTTTTCAATATGAAAACGATTTCATGACTTTCAAATTCAAATGGAATGATATATTTGCTGTAAAAACAATCCAGTTTTCACAACTCCAAAAACCTAAATCCATGAAAAAAATTACACTTATTGCTCTTATAATCACCATGTTTGGCGGCATGGTGCATGCGCAAACCAAGACATATATCAGCTCGGGAGGTGAAATGATTTTCTCTTTTGCGGCAATAGATCACAATGGAAAAGCGCCAGATGCTACCCTTCGCTGGTCGCCCTTTTTTAATTTTCAGACCAACCTGAATGCAGATTTTGGCGATCATTTTGGGCTGTTTGCGGGCTTCTCTTTCAAGAATGTGGGATACATTTACGATGGCTATATTCAAACAGTAGCTGGTCAGCCCATGTCGTACAAAAAGAAATTCCGGTCGTATAACGCAGGCATTCCCGTAGGATTAAAACTGGGAAATCTTCGGAAATTCTTCCTCTATGGCGGCTACGAAGTAGAATTGCCGGTCCATTACAAAGAGAAAACCTTTGATGGAAGTGATAAAATTGACAAAATATCTGGCTGGTTCAGCGACCGCCAGCAGATGTTTCAGCATGGATTCATCGTTGGGGTTCAGTTTCCCTACGGATTAAATCTGAAATTCAAATATTACCTCAGCGAGTTTCACAATCAAGACTATGTGGATGAAGCCGGAAACAAACCTTATGCTGGTCTGCAGGCCAACGTGTTTTACTTTTCGTTGAGTTCGAGTATGTTTAAGCAAACACCGAAAAAGGCAAATAATCCTAAACCGAAAAAGCTGGTTTTCTAGGCTTTTTTTGTAGTTCATTTCATAAAGACAAACTGCTTAATCGTGGTGGTAAGGCTCACCACGGATGATACTGAGTGCACGGTAAAGCTGCTCCACAAAGATGAGACGCACCATTTGATGCGAAAAAGTCATGGCTGAAAGCGAGAGCTTAGCGTTTGCTTTTTTGTAAACTTCTTCCGAAAATCCGTAAGGACCTCCAATCACAAAAACCAGTCGCTTGCTGCCATTGATCATGTGTTTTTCGAGTATTTCCGAAAAAGCACGTGAGCTGGACTGACGTCCGTTTTCGTCGAGCAGGATGAGCTCGTCGCCAGCCTGCAACTGAGCCAGTATGAGTTCGCCTTCCATTGTTTTCTGTTGTGCTTCGGAGAGACTTTTGCGTTTTTTCAGATCAGGAATTACCTTCATTTCGAAAGGTAGATAATGTACCAGACGACCCACATATTTTTGTATGCCCTGTTCTAGGTAGCTTTCGTCTGTTTTGCCAATTACCAAAAGAAGGACTTTCACGGGCTTGATTTTGGACAAAAATAGCCAAAACGCAGGGCCTAACGTCCAACGGATTGTTTTTTCTACTTTTAAGGCATGAAAACAACTACCTACATCGCCCTTTTGCGCGGCATCAATGTTGGCGGGCACCGCATCATCCCGATGAAAGCACTCAGGCAGTTATGTCTGGATATAGGCTTTGACGAAGTGCAAACCTATATCCAGAGTGGCAATATAATCTTTACTACCGAAAAAACAGAAATCACTGATTTACAGATACAATTGACCAAGGCGATAAAACATCAGTTTGGATTCGATGTGCCGGTGGTGATCCTTTTGGCAGATGAATTGACGCAGCTTGTCGAGAAAAACCCATTTGTCCTTGAAGAGAACCCAAACATCAATCATCTGACTGTTACGGTTTTGGGGAATATTCCTCAGAAAGAGCTGGCCAGTAAGTTGGCGGAAGTCTCTTTTGCTCCCGATCGTTTTAAAATAGTCGACAGACAAGTGTATCTGCACATTCCCGGAAGCTACCACAAAAGCAAACTGAGTAATCAGTTTTTCGAATCGGGACTGCAAACTGCCGCCACCACACGCAACTGGAAAACGATGTTGAAACTCCTTAGCCTGACCCATACCTATTAGTAAGATTTGTAAAGTTTAACCGATTCGCAATCAATTTTCTAAGTCAACACACGTATAAAAACTATTTTCTGGACCTGACATGCAAAAAGTCGTAACTTAGCATGGGAAAATGGATGAGCGAACTGATGACTCCGCAATAGCCAACTCTTTATCTCAGCTGTTGAAACCTGAATATTAGGGATTAAATTTGGGATTGTCTCCTGCTTGGGTGGAATTTCTTTTTAAAGGGGCATTATAATCTTTTACTATTCAATATGTGAAACAATAAGTTGCCGGGTTAAGTGAGGCAACAGGCGGGCAATTTTGATTGCCAAATAAAAGCTGTAGTTAATTAAGTGCGTGATATGGGAAATAAAAAGGAAAAAGGGACAGAAAAAGACGAAAAAAGCAAAGAAGAAATTGTTCTTGTGAACGATGAAGAGTTTTTGGTAGTTGGGATAGGCGCTTCTGCGGGTGGACTGGAAGCCCTGGAGTTGTTCTTCAGGCATTTGCCCGATGTGGAACACCTGGCCTTCGTTGTGATTCAGCACCTCGACCCAACATATGTGGGCATGATGCCTGAGCTTTTGCAAAGGCTTACCAGTTTAAAAGTAATGGAAGCGCAAAACGGAATGGTGGTATTACCGAAGCATGTTTACGTGTTACCATCTAACAAAAGCATGACCATCCGCAAAGGGAAGTTACTGCTTTTCGAACCGACAGAAGCACGCGGCCTACGCTTGCCCATCGATATTTTCTTTCGTTCTCTGGCTCTGGATAAGCAAAGCAAAAGTATCGGCATTGTGCTCTCGGGGATGGGAGCTGATGGCAGTATAGGCCTCAAGTCGATCAAGGAACAAAATGGCCTCGTTTTGGTGCAGGAACCTTCAACGGCCAAATTCGACAGCATGCCCTTCAATGCCATCGATGCTGTGTTGCCTGATATTGTTGCATCTCCACAGGAATTACCGGTCAAATTGCTGGATTATCTCTATTTTGCGCCATTGAATCCGAATTATCAGGGATTGAAGAATATCCCGATCAGTGAAGTTGAGAAAATTATCTTATTGCTGAGGCAGGAAACCGGAAACGATTTTTCGTTGTATAAAAAGAACACCCTGCTCAGGCGGATTGATCGCAGGAAGAGCGTGCACCAGATCGATAAAATGAGTGACTATGTGCAACTGCTACAGCAAAATCCCCAGGAAATCAACATTCTTTTCAAGGAATTGCTAATTGGTGTTACCAGCTTTTTTCGCGACAGTGATGTTTGGGAATATCTGAGAGACAATGTGTTGCCTAATTTGTTTGAATCGCTCCCCGATGGACACATACTCAGGGCATGGGTAACGGGTTGCTCAAGCGGTGAAGAGGCGTTTTCTCTGGCGATCATATTTAAAGAAGCGCTCGAAAAATGCAAAACTCCGCGTGGACTGACTCTGCAAATCTTTGCAACTGACGTTGACGCTGACGCCATCGAAAAAGCCCGGAAAGGGTTTTTTGTAAGCAATATCGAAGCAGATGTGTCGCCTGAGCGACTTTCCCGTTTTTTTGTGCCCGAAAACCATGGCTACCGTGTGAAAAGCAATATACGCGAGATGATTGTTTTTGCACCACAGAACGTTATCAAGGATCCACCTTTTACCAAACTCGATATCATTTCTTGTCGCAATATGCTCATATACATGGAGTTTGAGCTTCAAAAGAAATTGATGCTATTGTTCAATTATATCCTCAATCCGAATGGGATACTGATTTTGGGTTCAGCCGAGTCGCCTGGGAATGATGGCAGGTTGTTCAAGGAAATACATGCAAGAACCAAAATTTATGAGCGTGTCGATTATAGCGATATCACACAGCTGACGGGTTTCCCGAGCGCTTATTTTACCAGCAAAATCCAATCGCAGAAAAAGCCGCAGACAAACAAATACGACAATATTCAGCAAATTGCCGAGGAGCTCATCCTCAAAGAGTTTGCACCGCCCTGTGTGCTGGTAAACGATCATGGAGACATCCTTTATATCTCCGGCAAAACGGAAGAATACCTCGAGTTGCCTGCAGGTAAGGCCAACTGGAATATTTATTACATGGCCCGTCCAGGACTGAAACAAACCATCCCGACGGCCCTGTCGAAAGCACTGCAGTCGAACCAGAAAATTGTATCGCCCTACATTAAAATCGGAAGTGGCAGCCAAGCACAATATGTAAATGTTGTTACGCAAAAAATAACAACCAACGGTTCAATCAATGAACTGATTTTGATGGTGTTTGATAAACAGAAGAAAATATCTGAATTGAAGGAAGTCCCTGAAAAAAACATCGATCAGCAGTCAAACAAAAGAATTGTTGAGCTTGAAGAAGAGCTGAAAAGAAGCTACGAGGAACTTCAGAACACGCGTGAAGAAATGCAGACTTCGCAAGAAGAGTTGAAGTCGACCAACGAGGAACTGCAATCAACCAATGAGGAATTGCAATCAACCAATGAAGAACTCACAACTTCGAAAGAAGAAATGCAAAGCCTGAACGAGGAATTACAAACTGTAAATGCCGAATTACAAAGCAAGGTCAACGATTTTAAACGCTCGAGCGACGACATGAAAAACCTGCTCAACAGCACCGAAATTGCTACATTGTTTCTTGATAAAAACCTCAATATCAGAAGATTTACAGACCAGGCTACCCGAATTATTAAATTGCGCAACTCAGATATGGGCCGCCCTTTTACCGATTTGGTGAGCGAATTGCAATACCCCGAGATCAGACAAGATGCCACGAAAGTGTTGCAAAGCCTGATTCCGGTTGTGAGGGCGATTTCGACCACCGACAAAAACTGGTACGATGTTCGGATTATGCCTTATCGCACGCTCGACGACCGCATAGATGGTTTAGTCATTACTTTCTCCGACATCACCGAATCGAAAAAACTGGAACATGCTTTAATGGCTGCCAATGAAAAACTCAGGCAAAAGGAGAGTTCTTCGGGTGCAAATAATAAGTCAGCAGATTCTTCTTAAAAGAATTTATCCATGAAAAACCAAATTGAAAAAACTTCAAATTCTTTGGTCCGAAAAAAAGCAGAAGAAAGCTTAAAAGCCAAAGGATCAATTATTCAAAATGTTGATAACAAAGCGGAGATGCAGGCGCTGGTTCACGAATTGGAGGTGCACCAGATAGAGCTGGAGATGCAAAACAGCATGCTCGAACAAGCTCATAAAGTTGCTGCTGAGGCAGTTACTAAGTATAGGCTTTTGTATGACATGGCACCATCGGGTTATATCACCCTCACACCCCAAGGAGAAATTGTAGAGCTTAACATCCGGGCAGCCGAATTGCTTGGCAAAGATCGATTTAAGTTGTTTAACAGTCAGTTTGATATGTTTATTCAACAAGACTTTAAACCTAAATTTTGGAATTTTCTCGATGATATTTTCGCTCTTAAAAGCAAAATGAATGCTGAGCTTATGGTGTTGCCCAATAATCACGCTTCCCGATGTTTATGGCTTACAGGAATGATAACCCAACATCCGGATCAATGTTTTGTTGCGTTGATTGACATCTCGAATCTGAAGATAGCTGAAAAGGAATTGATGGAAAGCAAAGAGAAACTGCAGGAGCTGAATGCCACCAAAGACAAATTTTTCTCCATTATCGGACACGATTTGCGCAGCCCATTCAACAGTATACTGTCTTTCGCCGAACTTCTTGTCGAACAATTGCGAGAAAATAACTACCAGGATCTGAACAAATATGCGGAAATTATATACGATAGCGCCAACAGGGCAGTTGCCCTGGTCAATAACCTCCTCGAATGGTCAAGGATTCAAACAGGGCGCATCAGTTTTGAACCTACGCGTTTCGATCTTTCGGCCATGATTGACGAAACTATTCTGCTTTATGCCGACGCTGCTACTAAGAAAAATATCAGCTTGAAAAAACGCGATTCAGAACTCGTTGAAGTTTTTGCTGATTCTTCCATGATTGACACGGTAATACGTAACCTGGTTTCGAATGCCCTCAAGTTTACCCACCCGGGTGGAAAAGTTACCGTTTCCGCCACGCAAAATGCACAAGGCACAAAAGTGTCAGTTGAGGATAATGGCGTTGGTATTCCGGCAGAAGCCATGGAGGAACTTTTTCGGGTCGATTCCACTTACGTCACCTCGGGCACCAATAAAGAACGGGGAACTGGTCTTGGTTTGGTCCTTTGCAAGGAATTCATCGACATGCATCATGGTAAAATCTGGGTAGAAAGTAAAAAAGGAGAAGGATCTGCTTTTAGTTTTATCCTCCCCAAAATTTTCATTAATGGGTAAATTATAGGTAGACCGCAAAATTAAACCTCTACTTACGAACTGACGAATCTATTTTTCTCAATCAAACTGTTCTTCAACAAGCGAAATAAAACGCACCTTCTCTTTAACTAAACTGTTATGAAACACAAGTATAAGAAACAGTTACTTCTATTTATAGCTTTGCTGATATTCATGTCGTTCAGGACTTTATACCTCATGGCCAACAATCCGGAAACGAATAAAATAACACTTCAATTAAAGTGGAAGCATCAGTTTCAGTTTGCAGGCTATTATGCGGCCGTTGAAAAAGGATTCTATGCAGAAAAAGGACTGGAAGTAAACTTAATAGAAGCCGAAGAAGGTCAAAATCCTATTGATGCCGTTGTAAAAGGGCGGGCTGATTTCGGAATAGCCACATCCGATATTGCTTTGTACAGAGCAGCAGGAGCTCCTTTGATTGTTCTGGCCACTATCTATCAACACTCGCCTCAAGTGCTTTTGGCATCAAAAAGTGCGGGGATCAACCATATTCACAACCTCATTGGCAAAACGATTGCCCTTGAGCCAAATGCAGCCGACATTATCGCATTTATGAAAGATGAAGGTATACTGTTGGAAGATTGCAATATCATCAGGCATGCATTTGACGTAACCGACCTGGTAGAGGGAAAAGTTGATGCCATATCTGCCTATGCTACTGATGAACCTTTTTTGCTGAACAAACTGAACTTTGCATTCACAACCATTGATCCCAAAATGGGCGGTATCGATTTTTATGGAGATCTGCTGTTTACCAGCGAGCAAATGATCAGGCAAAATCCCCAATTAGTCGAAGATTTTCGCGCGGCAACACTTAAAGGCTGGGAATATGCCCTGAACAACAAGGATGAGATAATCCGGATTATTTACAACCGTTACAGCAAACGCCACAGCATCGAACACCTCACCTTTGAAGCCGAACATACCGAAAAATTTATTCTGCCGGCTGTTGTTGAATTGGGATACACAAATCCAAATCGTTGGCAATCGATCATCATGATTTATCAATCACTCGGCATGATTGATGCTGATTTTAAAGCTGATGACTTATTGTATCAGGACAATAAAAACAAACCAAAACCAATAAATTGGACCATTCTCTTCATTTATTTAGCGGTATTGGTTTTTGTAGGTAGCCTAAGCTATTATTTTTACGCCAATGCACGTAAGTTTCAGCGCGAGCTCAAAAGACGCCAGGCTGTTGAAAAAACACTACAGGAAAGCGAGCATAAATACCGTTTGATTGTTGAAACGGCTTCAGAAGGTATTTTGAGTCTGAACAATAATGGCATTCTGATTTTTGTGAACAAGCGCATGGCACAAATGCTTGGATACGAAACACACGAACTGCTGGGAAAAGAATTTGAATCCTTCCTGGCAGAAGATCAACTGGCCGACCACCGGCAACAAATGGTTGAACGCATGAAAGGCCATGATGCCGTTTACGAAAGATGCTTCATCCGAAAAGACGGAAAACGTCATTGGATGCTTATCTCGGCAAGTGCTAACAAGGATCAGCACCAAAAAGTGGTGGGTTCTTTTGCCATGCTGACAGATATCAACGACCGAAAAAAGGCTGAGGATTCTTTGAAGGCCAATGAAGTGCGGTATCGGCTGCTTACCGAAAACATGAAAGATGTCGTTTGGACCCTCGATACCAAAACATTGCGTTTTACCTATGTAAGTCCCTCGGTGAAACGGCTGCGCGGCTACACCGCAGAAGAAATAATGGCTCAGCCATTTCATGCCGCACTAAGTCCGAAAGACGCTGCCATTTTAACCAAAGACATGAATGTCCAGGTAGAAGTCTTCCTGACATCGGGCAGCAACAAAAAGCAATATTATACCAACGAAGTGGACCAACCATGCAAAGATGGCTCAGTGGTTTCTACTGAAGTAATTACAAGCTACCATTTCAACCATGCAACCAATTCGGTTGAACTGCATGGCGTTACAAGAGACATCACTGATCGTAAAAAAATTGAATCTGCCCTGCGCGAAAGCGAAGAGAAATTTAGGGAAATGGCCGAAATGTTGCCTCAGATCATCTTCGAACTCGATCATGAAGGCCGGGTCACCTATATCAATCAGCAAGCCTGCCAAATGCTTGGTTATTGTGATAAGGCTGAATTAATCGGCTTCGAATCGAATCATTTTCATGTGCCACAAGAAAGAGAAAGGGTGGTAAAAAGTATTGCTGAAAGCTTTACAGGAATAAGAAACAATAACCGCGAATATACCATGTTGAGAAAAGATGGCTCAACATTTCCAGCACTGATTTATACAAATCCGGTGATGAAAGACAATAAAATTGTTGGCTTACGCGGGCTTGTAGTTGACATCACCGACAGAAAACAACTCGAAGAAGCCATTACCGCCAAAAATCAGTCGCTGCACATTCTTAACGCTGAAAAAGACAAGTTTTTCTCAATTATTGCCCACGATTTAAAAAGTCCGTTCAATTCAATTGTCGGATTCAGTGAAATCCTTAAAGAAAGTGTTGAAGAAAAGGACACAGAAAACATAGAGAAATATGCCGAAATCATTCTGCAATCGTCTCACCGCGCCATGAACTTACTTCTGAACCTCATGGAATGGTCACGCTCACAAACAGGACGAATGAAATTCAACCCTATGATGTTCGATCTCACCGAACTGGTTGAAGAAATCATCTTGCTACTACAAGCCAACGCCTCACAAAAATCCATTAGCCTGAATATTGACTTACCGGCAGGCAATACTGTTTTCGCCGATAAGGCCATGATTGCTACTGTGGTTAGAAATTTATTGTCGAACGCCATTAAATTTACCAAACCAGGAGGTTCAATAAAAATCACTGCCGAAAATACAACTGATCAGTGTCTTTTTTCAGTCCACGACAATGGCATCGGTATTCCCAAAGAGCGAATAAAAAAACTGTTTAGCATCGCCGAAGCCCAATCAACAGTTGGCACCTTAAACGAAAAAGGAACAGGATTGGGATTGATTTTATGTAAGGAATTCATCGATCAGCATAAGGGTAAAATATGGATAGAAAGTGCATTCGAGCAAGGATCCAGCTTCTATTTTACCATTCCAACAAGCCAGTTGTGATGAATACTTTTTCAACCCTTTGTAAATAGAAGCCTTTGCGCAACCCTAACCAATAAAACTCGTTACCTTAATGTTTGTTATAACTGGCAAACAAAATTGAAAAAAACACATGAAAATACTTCTGACCGGCGCCAACGGCTATATCGGCAAGCGTTTATTGCCTGTTCTTGTCAAAAACGGGCTGCACGTCGTGTGTTGCGTGCGCGACAAAAACCGCTTCGATCCACCTGAAAGTTTGCGCGAACATGTTTCTGTGGTTGAGGTCGATTTTTTATCTGCCGAAAGCATGTCCAATATACCACAGGATATTGATGGTGCCTATTATTTGATTCATTCCATGTCGAACGCGCGCAATTACCAGGAGCTTGAACTTCGGAGTGCCGAGAATTTCACCAAAGCAATGGCCAATACGCAGGCAAAGCACGTTGTTTACCTGAGCGGGATTGTAAACGAACAGACTCTTTCGAAACACCTGGCTTCGCGCAAAGCCGTTGAAGAAACACTTGCCCAAGGCAGCTTTCACCTGACAACCTTGCGGGCCGGTATCATCATCGGCTCGGGGAGCGCCTCCTTCGAAATTATCCGCGATCTGGTAGAGAAACTTCCGGTGATGGTGGCTCCAAAATGGTTGCTCACACGGTGCCAGCCAATTGGCATCCGCGATGTGATCAGTTTTCTGGAAAAAAGCCTGTTTAATCCGAAGTTATTCGATCAGAATTTCGACATTGGAGGGCCTGATATTCTCACCTACAAAGAGATGCTTGAGGGTTTTGCGAGGGTACGCGGACTCAAACGCTGGATTTATACCGTGCCGGTGATGACGCCCCGACTTTCGTCGTATTGGTTATATTTTATCACTTCAACTTCTTACCGTCTGGCCACAGCATTGGTAAGTAGCATGAAGGTAGAAGTAGTGTGCCGGCCGGGTAATATCAACCAAATTCTTGGCGTTGAACCAGCCAGTTATAAGGAAGCTTTGCAACGCAGTTTCACTGCCATCGATGCCCACAAAACCGTTTCAAGCTGGAAAGACTCACTCGTCAGTGGCCGTTTCGATCATAACCTCACCGAATTTATCAAAGTGCCGGAATACGGATGTTTAACCGACAAAAGAAGCCTCAAAGTCAATGATACCCAGCAAACCATCGATAAAATATGGAACCTCGGTGGTGAAACCGGTTGGTATTATGGCACCTGGCTTTGGAAACTGCGCGGACTGCTCGATAAAATGTGGGGCGGGGTTGGACTTCGGCGCGGACGCACCCATCCAGATCAGCTCTCACCAGGCGATGCGCTTGATTTCTGGCGCGTGCTGTATGCCAATAAAGCGGAGGGAAGATTGTTGTTGTTTGCCGAAATGAAACTTCCCGGCGAAGCCTGGCTTGAGTTTCAGTTGCACGACGGCGTGCTTTTCCAAACGGCTACTTTCCGCCCAAAAGGCATCTGGGGCAGGCTCTATTGGTATTCCGTGATGCCATTTCATGGATTCGTTTTCAGCGGAATGCTCCATGCACTGGCAAAATAGTGGAGCACATAATGGGGCGTTGGGTGTATATTTGCAAGGAAGTTGAAGCAAAACGAAATATACAATCGCCATGGCACAATCTGATGACATTGAATACCTTGAGCAATTGATGAAGGCTATCAATGAGGCATGGCTTCAGCAGCAATTTGATCGATTTGATCTATACTTTCACGAGGAAATTGTTTTCAACAGCCCCGATTTCAGCAGACAGATCAAAGGACGTGATGCCTGCGTGCAGAGCTACCGCGATTTCATGCGCCTTGCCACTATCGACTTTTTCCAGACCCAAAGTCCGCAGATCGATCAGTCCGAAACGACCGCAGTGGTAAAAGTGCCTTTCGAAATGCACTACCGCATTAATGAGAAAAACTTTCGTGAAAAAGGACTAGATATTTTTGTTTGTACTGATTTTCAAGATCGCTGGGTCGCTGTTTGGCGGTACATGGTGCAAACCGAATCATGGTAATTTTCGAAAGACGCGTTCGTTTTTCTGTAAAGTGCTGGATGAAAGACCGCTACAGTATTGAACGCGTGAACTATTCAGTTGCAAATGCGTTTCGATTTCCAACTTTCAGGTACTGATTTATCATTCCGAACGATTCGCATAGGGCTTTCAATGCATCTTTGCAGCATCAAAAAAAAGATGTTTCGTTGTAAGATTTTCAAACAGTAAGCGAATCGCACAGCAATCTGACAAAAACAATAGCCATGAAAAAATTCATCCTTCGCGTTGCAATATTACTTTTAGTTTTCCTCTTTGTAAGTCTGGCATCCGGAAACAGACCAAGTATCAGTGCAGCCACTACACAATCAAAAGAGATGACATTGGAACGAGAAAACAAGACAACTGAACTCAAAATATTTCTCAGTCGTTCCCTGACTAACATCATCCATTTTCACAACAGCCTTAGAGCTTCAAAACATTGATTGGTCTATAGATGCAAATACGCATCCACTTTTTCGCGGATGAGGCTGGCACTTCTTTTCAGAGCCATTTTTTCTTTCACATTCAGTTGCACGGGCAACACGCCCATGTCGCCGCTGCCACTAATCAGATGGGGAAGCGATAAGCACACATCTTTTACCCCCTCAACGTCTTCAGCCAGGGTGCTGATGGTGAGCACAGCACGTGTGTCGCGGTTGATCACTTCAACCAAACGCGCAATGGCTGCTCCAATTCCATAATAAGTAGAGCCTTTGCCTTCGATGATCTGATACGCGGCGTTACGCACGTTGTCTTCAATTTGCTGCTTGATTTTGTCGTTGAAAGTGATGTTTCTGAAAGCAATAAAATCCTCCAATGGCACGCCGCCAATGTCAATCGTCGACCAGACGAGCACTTCCGTATCGCCATGCTCACCCAAAACATAAGCATGCACATTTTGTGCATCCACACCGATGTGCTGGCCCAATAATGAGCGGAAACGGGCCGTATCGAGGGTTGTTCCGCTGCCAATAAAACGGGTAGTGGCAATTCCCAATTCACGGCCAATACTGATGCAAATGTGCGTGATAATATCGACCGGATTGGTAGCAACAAGAAAGATAACATCTGGAGCCACAGCAATTGTTCGCGTGATAATGTCGCGCATGATGGCGGCATTGCGCTCCATCAGGTTCAGGCGCGTTTCACCCGGTTTCTGGTTGGCGCCTGCAGCAATTACAACTACTTTGGCGCCTGCCAGGTCGTCGTAATTTCCGGCATACACTTCGGCAGCCGCCACAAAAGGCACCGCATGAGAGATGTCTTGTGCCTCAGCAATTGCCCGTTTGGCGTTGGCATCAATCAACACAATTTCGCTCGCGGCTTTTCGCATCATGATGGCATAAGCCGAGGTAGCTCCAACCATTCCACTTCCAATAATTCCAACTTTCATTGTTTGAATCTTTACTTTATTGAAACAAAGAAGCGGGTTGAAATGTTTCCCTTCACATAAAATTCTAGCAATTTGTAGTCAAGCATGTTGGCGAATGTTAAAAAGTACAAAAGGTGATGCGAACGACTGCATGTCATTTGCACAGATGGATTTATCTGTCTATTTTAGCATGCTTACACTGAAAGAAAGCACAAAAATAAACACCATTCCAATGATGAATTATCCGAAAAAAGTTGTTCTTGGCGACATCACAGTGCGCGATGGATTCCAGCACGAAGAGAAATTTATTCCCACTGCAGCCAAGCTATGGCTGGCCGAAGAGTTGTTACTCTGCGGATTTAAGCATATCGAAGTCACCAATTTTGGTAATCCCAAAGGCATGCCACAGTTCAACGATGCAGACGATTTGTTCAAGCAGTTGCGTAGCAGCAAACGCGTGGCTCACCTTTTACCCAATGCCAGCCTGACTGCCATCACCATTCGCGAGAAAGCTGTTGAGCGTGCTATTCAGGCTAAGAAAGACGGTTATGGCCCCGACCGTATCTTACTGATGGTTAGTACAAGTGAGTCGCATCAACTCAAGAATTCAGGACTTAGCATTGAAGACTATTTCAAAATGGCCGAGAAATATATCCCCATGGCACACGACGCCGGCATCAAGGTAAACGGCACGGTAAGTACTATTTGGGGTTGCCCTATTGAAGGCCCAACAGAAATGAGTAAGGCCATCGATTTTACCGAGCGCTGGCTCAAGATCGGTGCCAACGATGTGGAACACGCCGACCATGATGGTTCTGCATCACCGGATCGGGTGTACAAATATTTCTCGATGCTGCTCGATCGCGTTCAAAATCCTCACAAACACATTGTGCATTTGCACACTACCCGTGGCTGGGGTCTGGCCAATGTGCTGGCAGCTCTGCAGGCAGGCATGACCAACTATGAATCGACCATGGGAGGCATCGGCGGGCAGCCGGCTAACTTCGTTGATGGTGTACCTGTTTCGGGTACTGGAGAATATTATTACAAGGAATCGTCGGCTGTGGGACTCGTTACAACAGAGGACATGGCAGTAATGATGGACGAAATGGGCATCGAAACCAATCTGGACATTGACAGGCTTCTCGAGACCGGGAAAATGGTAGAGCGCATTGTGGGTCGCAAACTCCGGTCGGAGGCCATTCATCAGGGACGTATTCCGAAATCACTTTCGGGGAGAAGTTAGTAAGGATTTTAGAAGTTGGATGTTGGAAGTTGGAGGCTCATTTGGTGGGCCAATTATTTCCTAACATTCCAAGAACTTCTAACCCCTGACTTCCAACATCTAACTTTAAGAAAATGATTCATATCACAGAAACAGCACGCGATGCCATGCAGGGCATCAAAACTTTTATCCCGACGGCCAGGAAGCTGGCCTATGTTGACGCGCTCCTCAAGGTAGGCTTCAACACGCTTGATGTGGGGAGTTTTGTTTCGCCCAGAGTGATTCCTCAAATGGCGGATACCCGCGATGTGGTGCTGGGCATGAACCTGCCTGACAACCCGGCTGAGATCATGGTGTTGGTGGTCAACAAACGCGGCACCGAAGATGCCTTGCGCTGCGAGCGGGTGCAATGTCTGACGTATCCCTTTTCGATTTCACCCACTTTTTTAAAGCGTAATCTCAATGCCGACGAACCCAAGGCACTTGGCATTGTGAAAGAAATCACGGAATTGGCTTTCCCTAAAGGCAGACAGTTGGTCATTTACCTCTCAATGGCTCTGGGCAATCCCTATGGCGACGACTGGAGCATACAGATGGTGATTGATGGGGCTGAAAAACTGTATCAATTGGGAGTGAGACGGATGCCTTTGTCTGATATTCTTGGCGAAGCCACTCCAGATACGATTTATAAAGTATATGAGAAGTTGATTCCTGCATTTACTGATGTCGATTTTGGTTTGCATCTGCACACAAAACCGTCATTGGCTTATCCCAAAATAGAGGCAGCCTGGGAAGCCGGCGTGCGCAGCTACGAAACGGTTTTCAGCGGACTGGGCGGCTGCCCAACAGCAGCTGATGAGATGGTGGGCAACCTGAGTACACAGTCACTCGTGCAGTTTTGCGACAGCAAGAAAATCCCGCTCAACCTCAACCGGGAGGCTTTGGATGCGGTGATGTTACCTGTAGTTTTAGGATAATTACCTAAACGCCCTTTTTTATACGAATTCGGCCAGCTTGCCGGATGCTTTCACCCGCACTCCTTTGGGTGTTTCGTGCAGCACGCAGGCCTCGTTGTAGAGGTCGTGCTCCAGAAACAGAATGTAGTCATTGGCCAAAGCTTCGGCGTAAAACCGCTCCTTGTCCTTGAGAGTGTCGAGTGGACGTGTATCATAAGCCATGATCCAGGGCATCGGAATATGTGCTGCCGACGGCATGAGGTCGGCCATGAAAACAACGGTTTTGCCATTGTAGTCGATGTGCGGTATTACCTGACCCTCGGTATGGCCATTGTATAATTTAAAAGTGATGTTGGGGATGTATTCACCTTCTTCTTCGATGAGCCTCAGGCGACCGCTTTCCTGAATGGGCAGGATGTTTTCCTTGAGATAGGATGCTTCCTCTCGACGGTTTGGATTGGTGGCCCATTCAAATTGTTGCTTACTGGTCCAGTAAGTGGCATTCGGGAATGCCAGTTCAAATCCGGTCTTGTCGTTGTTCCAGTTTACACTACCACCGCAATGGTCGAAATGCATATGCGTGATCACCATGTCGGTGATGTCTTCGGGCTTGAAACCAACTGTAGCCAAAGAATTTTCGAGCGTGGCATCACCATTTAGGTAGTAATGGCTGAGCCATTTTTCATCCTGTTTGTTGCCAATACCATTATCAATGAGGATGCGGCGGTCGCCATCCACCACAAGCATACAGCGCATGGCCCAGTTACAGAGGTTATTTTCGTCGCAGGGATACACTTTTTGCCACAGTACTTTGGGAACAACGCCAAACATAGCGCCGCCATCAAGTTTCAGGTTGCCAGTTTCGATGGGATATAGTTTCATCTTGGAAGTTTTTAAATAGGTGTAATCGTGTTTATCAAATGCAAAATTAACTTAAAACATCAGAAAGAACTCCAGTAAGGGATGATTCAAAATTCAAAATTCAAGATTCAACGATTAATGGGTCGAAAGATTTGTGTGCAAATATTAAATTTTGACTATTGATTTTATTTCGTTTTTCCCTCTGCAATTCCGTCAAACTCCTCATCTACCGGTTCCCATAACTCTACCTTGATGCCTTCCGGATCGAGGATGTGGACAAATTTGCCGTAGTCGTAGGTTTCTATTTCATCCAGAACAGTTACGCCTTCCTTGCGCAGGGTTTCGACCAGCCATTCAAGATTTTCAACGCGGTAGTTGACCATGAACCCTGCTGTGGACGGAGCCATATAATCTGACTTTTTATCCATAGTACTCCATTGGGTAAAGCCTTTCTTTTCGGGCTGGTCAACTTGTCGCCACTCGAAAGTGGTTCCGTAAGCATCAGTTTTTAATCCAAGGTGTTTGGCATACCAGTCTTTTACCTGATCGGGGTTTTCATATTGAACAAAAATACCGCCTATGCCGGTAACGCGTTTCTTTTCCATTGTGATGTGTTTGGTGATGTGCCCCAAAGATAGTTTTTCGTTGTGGAATATCGGTTTTTTTGAAATTAAACTGCTTCTGACACTGTGTCTGAAAAGCATATTTTTGTAGCAGAAACAAATACTATGCACATCCTGCTGATTGACAATTTCGATTCCTTTACCTTCAACCTGGTTCAATTATTGCGTGAAAGTGGTGTGCAACACAAGCTTACGATCGTTACCAACGATATAGATCCTAAATCATTTCCGGCCGACATTGACAAGGTGCTGGTTTCACCAGGCCCTGGTTTGCCAGGAGAGTCGGGCAGCTTGTTGGAGCACATTGCCTTTTTTGCTGGCAAAACGCCCATTTTGGGTATCTGTCTGGGCCATCAAGCTTTGGCGCTGCATTTTGGTGCCGGTTTAAGGCAGCTCAATCACAGCATGCACGGTATGGATCATATGTTACTTCGTACAAAAGTAGAAGATCCACTTTTCGATGGCGTACCAGATACCTTCGTATGTGGGCGTTATCATTCCTGGGTGGTACAACCTGACCAACTGCCCGAATTCCTGTTGCCAACTGCCATTGATAAATTGGGAAACATCATGGCTTTCCGGCATAAATCCCTGGATGTGCGGGCTTTGCAGTTTCACCCTGAATCGTATATGACACAGCATGGCCAACAGATGATCAGTAATTGGCTGAAAATGTAAGCTTTTGCTTTTTCAACTTCGGACTTCGGGCTTCCAACTCCTAACTTTTCCAAGCAATCATCTCAATCTCTATCAGCACGTTGAGTGGCAGTGTTTTCACGGCAAAGGCAGCGCGGGCCGGAGGGTTTTCTTTGAAGTGGCTTCCATATACAGCATTCATGGCGGCAAAGTTGGCCATGTCGCTCAGCAGGCAGGTTGACTTAACCACATGACTGAAGTCGCAGCCAGCAGCTTTCAGGATGGCTTCCAGGTTTTTCATCACCTGCTCGGTTTGGGCTGTGATGTCGCCTTCAATTACTTTTCCAACAGCCGGATCGATGGGAATCTGGCCCGAGATAAAGACAAATCCGTTGGCTTCGATGGCCTGACTGTATGGGCCGATGGCGCCCGGGGCGTTGGTGGTACTGATGACTTTTTTCATGGGGAGTTTAGGGGTTTAGGGGTTTATGGGTTTACAATGGCTTCAAGTCACGAAATTAGGAAAATATTCGTTTATCCTTCAGGAACAACAGCTGCAAGTGGTTGATTTTCCTAAAAACGTCTTTTGATTTTTACGTCATTTCCAATAATGGAGTGTAGAATTTTCGATGGGATTTTTTAGTGAATGAATCAAAATAGAACAGTTTATCATGATGTTAATTTGAAATGGTTTTGTTTTCTCTTCGCAGTATTTTCACAATGCGGTGATAAACAATTTCCGACAAGCTCCAGTTATATCCATCAAAATCTGTTGTGTTTGTAAACTGAACAACAACCGCATCAAGGTCTTTGTGGTATTTTGCAATGGTTTGATAACCCGGAATCAAGCCCGTATGATCAAATACATAAATGGAAGCATAGATTTCCTGTTCGCCTTCGTTAAACACCGAACCATTATTTAAGGCACGCACGAATGTGCCCACATCGTCAGCAGTGGCTAGCATGGAACCATAATCGGCCGATTTAATGTCTTCTTCAACACCCACATAATATCCACTCATTAGGTCGTCTAAATTGACATCGTGTATCGAACCGTGGGTGTTTTTCAGGCCAAGAGGATCCAGTATTTTCTCTTTGATGTATTGGAATTTACGCTTACCCGACACTTTTTCAATAAGCATCGTAATCAATAAATAGTTGGTGTTCGAATATTCGTAGTCTGTATCGGGCTTAAAGCTGGCCGGTAAATCTAGCACACGTTCCAGCGCTTCTTCGTTGCTTTTGGGTGGGTTTATCCAGAAATCAGGTGTGTTGGTCAAATTGGGAATACCGCTTCGATGCTGCACCATCATCCGTAAGTTGATTTTTTCTGCATATTCAATATGGCCTATAAGTTCAGGCATATAGAATGCCAGCGTACTGTCTAACGATAAATGTCCTTCATGAACCAATTTGGTAATGGCAACCGCATCATACAATTTGCTGACACTTGCAATCTTGAACAAGGCATGAGGATCAGTTGGTATTTTATTTTCCGTGTTTTTGTAGCCAGCTGTGTAAAAAGCCGGTGCTTTGCCTGCTTCATCCACATACACAATAATACCGTCGAAGCCCATGCCAATAGCGGCATTCACTTGGTTCTGAACGGTATTAGGGATGGGTGTCAGCCGCGCTTTTACCAAAGGCCAGGGCACAAAAAACATGGAAGTGATGGTGCCTATTAGCAATGCAACTCTTATCATTCGTTTGATTCCTTTGTGATTCATGGATTTGTTTTTTTTAACTACAATGAATACAACTCATTCCTATTTAATGAGTTGAGATGCATGATCTGTTTCTAAAGTGTTTTGAATGGTGATCGTTTTATTTTTTAACCCAAACAAAGGCCTTAAAATACGCATTCTTCTGATGATGAACTCGTAAGTAGCGAAACAAGCCACAAACGTGAATACGCTCACCAAAGCAAACTTGAGCAGAGCAGGAAGATTCATGGGCAGAATGACCAAAGCTGCGCCATACAACACAAACATATGGATGATATAAACCGGATAGGCCGCCTGACTTAGGTAGCTCAGCCAGGCCGACGGCTTATTGAGGTATTGGTATCCGAGTCCGAAAACACCAAATATCCAGCTGTTTGATTCAATGGCTTTCAGGTAATAAAGAATGCCCGAATCGAAACCGTATAGGCGCACCGAAAACAGAACTGCAGCTAATGCGACGTAAAGCCACCTCCATTTTGCAAGAGTTTTCCAGAATGAGATGCCACTATAAACAAACAAAAAACCAAACAGGAACGCAAGCAAACCGATGAAGAACCCATGCCAGGTTTGTGCGTAGAGTTCAAAAAGTTGAGGCTTCACCAGGATGAGTTCCAGGATAAAAAAGACCGACACCGAAAGCGGCCCCAGGGGAGAGGACATAAGCTTTGAAATTGCCTGTTTGAATTTCCCGTTTTCGTGCTTTTTCAAATAGTAAAACAAAGGAGAAAGTAGCAACACATAGGCGAAAATGTTTCCTAAAAACCACAAATGTCCGCTTGAAGGATAATAGGTAAGTGGCATATGATAGTATTTCTGAAAAACAAACATGTGTAATGGTGTTATAGCAACAACCCCAAATAGAAAAGGCAAAAGAATTCGTTTGGCACGTTCTGTCAGCAGTTGTTTCCAGCTGCGTTTTTGCATGGCAAAATACAAGCCCATGCCCGACACATAAAACAGGAGCGGGATTCGCCAAACGTTGAGCATGGTCATGGGTGTCCATAGCCCTGTAACCGGCTGTTCACTTTGGATAAAACCAATAAACAATGCCCAGGGTTGAAATATGATCGCAATGTGATAAATCAGCAATAAGCCAATGGCTATCACCCTTATCCAATCGATGTCGTATCTTCTTTGTGTTGTCATCTTCAAATTGCAATTTGATTATTGTAACATCATGGCAATAACAGGGCGTGCTTTCTGCAGCTCATCCATATCCAGCTCGAAACCCATTGGCTTTAATTGCTGAACCAGCATGTCATAAAAGGGTTTAACTTCGGCAAAATCTCCCAACACGCTTTCCCTGGCAGTCGCGCCAAAGTTGTTGCGAATTGTTTTGTCGGCCCTGGCATCAATCAGCATCTGCACAATCTCGATACGACCAAAAAAAGCTGCTGTATGTAAAGCCGTTGATCCGTCGTTGTTTTTGATCGACAAATCGGCCTTGGCATCAATCAGCGCTTTGGCTATTTCAGGTTTGTTAAAAGTTGCAGCCGACATTAGAGGTGTAGAACCACTCATTGGTTCTTTTACGTTAATGTCGCTTCCTGCCGCGATATGTTGTTTAACAGCCTCCAAATTTCCGGTTATCACTGCAGTGTGGATATCTATGGTTGGCTTCTCTGTGGTTGTTTGCACTTTATTATTAGTAGTGCCTTTTGTTGCCGGCTGTGTGCAAGCTGTGGTCATAAAAAGAACAAGCAATGATAGTGAAAGGATCATTCTAAAGGGATTGAATTTTATTGTTTTCATGATGTAAATGATTTATTATTAAATAATTGAAATTTGTTGCTGCAAAGATCCGGCAATGCTTGATGCACCAACTAATGCCTATGTGGCAAGTTGTATCAAGTTTGTTTGAAGCATAAAAATTATGACGCAGAAGTATCAATTATGACGCAATTGACACGTTGAACGATCAAAATGTCGAAAAGTAAGAAGGAAGGTCTTTGAATAAAAATAGCTATTTTCGCCCCGACACAAAGAAGATGACGAACCGATTATTTACAGGTGAATTTATCGAGCAGGCCGAAGCCATTATTCTGGATCATCTCAGTGATGAGCAGTTTGGGGTTTCGGAACTGGCTGAGCAAATGAACATGAGCCGTTCAAACTTGTTGAGAAAAATCAAAAAGCACACTCATCTGTCGGCAAGCCAGTTTATTCGTCAGATTCGCCTGCAAAAAGGGAAGGAATTGCTCAAGCAAACCGAACTCAGTATTGCTGAAATATCCTATCAGGTTGGGTTTGGAAATACCTCTTACTTTATCAAATGTTTTCGCGAAAATTATGGATATCCGCCAGGTGAAGTTAGAAAAGGAAAAACGGATGAGGTGTTAGAAACAGCCACTCCCGGCATTACTAAACGCTACCGATTGCCGCTTTTTGTTTCAGCTTTGTTGGTGGTTGTCGTTGCACTGACGGTATTCTTTGTTCGAAAACCGGAGACCAAAACAGCCAGCGAAAACAAAATAAAGTCGATTGCTGTGCTGCCGTTTAAAAACATGAGCAGCGATTCGGGCAACCTCTATTTTGTAAACGGACTCATGGAATCAACGCTCAGCAAACTGCAAAAAATCAAAGACTTAAGAGTCATCAGCCGGACATCAGTCGAAAAATACCGAAACACTGACAAAACCGCTTCTGAAATCGCTGATGAACTCAATGTCAGTTACTTGGTCGAAGGCAGTGGTCAGCGGGTTGGCGATCAGGTTTTGTTGAACATCCATTTGGTTCAGGCTTCTGACGACACACCCATTTGGGCCGAACAGTACGAACACAAAGTAGTGGACATTTTTGCCCTGCAAAATGCAGTGGCCAAAAAAATTGCAGATGCCATACAAGCGACAGTAACGCCTGCCGAGCTGCAACAAATCGACAAGAAACCTACCGAAAACATGGCGGCTTATGATTATTATCTACAAGCGCTGGTGCCTTACCAAACCGAGACCAAAGAAGGATTGGAAGCGGCTATTCCGCTTTTTGAAAAGGCCATTGCCGAAGATCCCAAATTTGCCCTTGTTTATGCAAAACTTGCCATATCCTATTATTTCTTAGATATTTACCAAACTGAAAAACAATACACTGAGCGTATCAATAATTATGCAGACAAAGCCTTGCTGTACGATTCACGCTCGGCCGAAAGTCTCATCGCCAAGGCGATTTACTATATGCAAATCAATGAGTTTCGGTTAGCTGTTCCCTATCTTGAAAAGGCGCTGGAATACAATCCCAATTCGGCTCCTGTAGTGCAGATTCTTGCCGATTTGTATGCGCGTGTCATTCCCGACACAGGCAAGTATTTGAAATACGCCTTGTTGGGTATTCAGCTCGACATTCAGGCCAACGACTCAGTAGGCAAAAGCTATATTTATTTGCACCTTGCCAATGCTTTCATCCAAAATGGCTTTGTAGATCAGGCAGATAAGTATATCAACCTGGCATTGGATTATAACCCAAAAAACTTTTACGCGCCTTATTTAAAGGTTTTTATCCAATATCCAAGACACCAGAATATGGAAAAGGCGACAAATGAACTGTTGGCAGAATGGAAGAAAGACACCACCCGACTGGACATCATGCAGGAAGTAGGCAAGTTTTACTATTTCCGCGAAAAATATGACAGCGCCTACTATTTCTACCGGATGTTTGAAACAAGTATTCAAAGTCAGGGCATCAATATTTATCCACAAGAAGACCTCAAGATTGGGCTGGTATACGACAAAATGGGTTTCCACGAAGAGGCAAAGGTTTTTTTCGATGCCTATGATACCTACTGTCAAAATGATCAATCGATTTACCAACCGGCCAGTTTGGCCATGAAGTACCTGCACGAAGGCAAACCTGATTTAGCCATCGGGCAATATGAAATCTTTGCCACTAAACAGAATTTTCAGTATTGGATTTTGTTGTTTAGCGAGAAAGACCCCCTGATGAAAAAACTGAAAGATCATCCGAAATATAAGTCGGTGATGCTGAAAATCCATGACAGATTCTGGGAGAATCATGCACAACTCGAAAAAACCCTGAGCGATAAGGGGTTGATATAGGTTGGCGAATCGTTTCTATTTGTTATCGACGCTTACTTTTCTTTGACTAATTTATTCAGGCGGTTCTGCAGAGCCCATACACCGATGAACAGGTATAGGATGAGTATAAATTCAATGAAATAATCAGAAAAATTTTGCGAATGCTGTTTTTCTTTTTCTTTGATCGATTTTGCTGCAATGATGGCAATGTTGATATTGGCAATCGAACTTAAAACCAAGCTCGTGAATACAATTATTCCGTTCTGCCTTTCTGGCGCATCTGAATGCATTTGTAGAGCCCACATCCAATATGGAATGAAAGAAATCAGCAGGATAACCGACCAAATATTGAGTTTTCTGGTAATAGTCCGATTTTTTTCGTTTAACACCTTGCCAATCGAATACACCCAGCCGAAAACCAGCATGAAGAATATGGCAAATGAAATTGGCCATAAAAAACTGTGCATAAGAAATACGGCCTGTATTGTGCCCAGTATCCAAAGGCTAAAAATTTGCCAGTGTTTTAGATTCAGAAACATTTTCATCGATATATAGTTTGGATAATAGTTTCAAATAGCACTTTATCTGTTTGAAATATAGCGTATTAATGGTATTTTTCAGTGAATTTTATCATCTCAAAACTATTCCTTTTAAACGAGATGATAAATAAAAAGGGGAGAGAATGCACGAATTCCTCAATCTAGTATACCATATTTATTAAATGAATCAATATTTGCAGGAACCCCCTTTATTTTGCCATACATTGAATAAACCTCCTTGAACTTATCAATATTCCAGCCTTCTTTTTCATATTGAGTGTAAACAGTTACGTATTTTTTTAAATTGGGGTCTCTGACATTATATTTAAGCGCAAAATTACGGCCGCTTCGTGTGAAAGGAAAAATCAATTCGTGAATCTGCATTCTTGTTGAAACGATGTCAAGTTCAAATCTCTTTTACTCTTTATCAAATCTGTCGACAAATAGATAAATCTTGTCACCCTTAAATTCTATCTTTTTCAGGAAATAAACCGTTGATTTGATCAGTGTAAATAGTTGTTTTATTAAAAACAGGCAGAATAATGAAGCTGCAATCATTTGCCCTGTTTCCCCTAAATCATTTCCAATTAACAGATACACAACAATTGTAGATGATAAACTTATATATCAATCTTTTAGCAATTCTACTGCTAAATTTGTTGTGTATGAAATAAGTGTTTTCCACAAGTATCAGGTTTTGGCTGTACCTTATACTTTACCCTGTAATATTATCAGTTGGCTTTGGATTAAGGAGCCTAAAAATAATGATATTTGCAACTATAAATCAAAATCTCATCGTCAATAACTTGATATACAAGTCTGTGTTCCCGGTCAATTCGCCGCGACCAAAATCCGGCTAAATCATATTTTAGTGGTTCAGGATTTCCTATTCCCTGAAAAGGAGTTCGTTGAATGTCTTTTATTAATTGATTTATCCTTTTGAATATTTTTTTATCAGTATCCTGCCAGGAAACATAATCTTCCCAGGAATTTTTCGAAAAAGTAATTTTCATTAATCTTCAATTAATTCTCGGGTTACTGTTTCTCCGTTTTTCATCTGTTGAATGGACTCATAGAGTCTGTCAGCATTTGCTTTTGAGCTTAATAAATGAACCGTTTCCATCATTGAGTTATATTCGTCCAATGAGATTAAAACAGTGCCTTTGCCCGCTTTCCTTTTAATAACCAAGGTTTCATGATTGTTTTCAACACTGTCAAGGTACTTCTTTAATTCTGTCCGAAACTCTGTAAAATTTGCTGCAATCATGGTGTTTATCGTTTTTAAGTAATTAATAAAGTACAAAATTAAGTACTTAATTAATGTAAAGCAAATTTATTATAATTTTCATTTCAATGCACAGTGCCATTAATAGGACATAGGGATAACGTGTCGAAACTTTTATTTGAGATTGACGAACACTATTGGGAGAAGATTTTATTTTTTTGACAAATTTTCGATACGAGTTCAATACCTAGTGTCATTTTCTGATCATTCTTTCAAAGTCCTTTCTGCTGTATAAGCCAGGACCCGCATGAGAACCATATTCCATATCAAATCGTACGTAATGAATTAGATCGTTTTCAGTCAACGTATAAACTGTTTCAGCCATGAAACAATCTGCTCCGGCAGTTCCTATTTGTTCTGTCAGATATTCATCATCCAAAATTCGTATTTTAAGAGTATCACCAGTTATTTCAATAAAGTCAATTTTACACTTATATGACCTTAAGTTTAAGATTTCAATCAGTCTAAGTGGTTTTTTTGAAATTGAATCAAGCAAGATGCCTCTATTTAAATATTCCCGATTCTTAATAGTGTCGAAATTAGCAAACCAATAATAATCACTGATTCGATTGCCGTCAATAGGGTGACTGGTACTTTCTGATTGTGCATTGGCGTTTATCACAAAAAAACCCAAAACAATACAAAACACAAATATTTTCTTGTTTTTAGGAAGCATGAGGTTCGTCTTAAATCAATTCAAATTAATTATACGATAAAAAACAGAACTAAGTTGAGTACACCAGAAAATTTCGGCACCAACTTCAAACTCTCCTAAATATCCCTAAAATCCTTCTTTTTGTTCAACTTCAGGTCTTGCAGCACCGAAGCCTTCACATTGATGCTGAAGTTCCAGCTTTTGCGCACACCCAACGGGATCCAGCTGAAACGCATCTCCCAGCAATGCAGGTCGCGGTAGATATTCACGGAAGTATACGACAAGTCGTTTGCCTTAAAGTCCCAACCGGTTCTGAAGGTAAATTTCCACTTGGGTGTGATATTTACTTCGCCAGAGACTCCAAGTGTTTGTACCACATTTTTATCTTCGCTGCGCACGTAGCCCAGATAGCTGATGTTGTTGGAATAGCGCAGGTTATAATTAAAAGAGAGCGACCAGGGCACAGCCCAGTCAACATAGTCCTCCGGATTCTGATTGATTTCAGCCAACTCTTCTTCTGTGCCAAAGCGCGACTCTTTGGGCTGTTCCTCTCCTTTTTTCTTTTTGTTCTTGGCAAAATCGGATTGTTTCAGGTTCCAGTTGATGCCAAAGTTCCAGGTGGTCTGGTCTTTGCGCAGTAGCCGGCGGTTTACATCCCATTCAAACTGGTTGATCTGCCTGCCGGATGAGTCGAGCACATATGGATCCCAGCTGCTAGAATACTGTACATTGAGGTTTTTGAACAGCTTGGTGCGCCCGCTCATGGTAATATAGCTGAAGTTGAGCGAGTCGCGCGAAAGGTCGTAACTACCCGATACACTGAGGTCTTCAATGAGTACAACCTTCTTCAATCCGGTGATGGTATCCTTGCGCGAAGGAATCTTGATTTCGAGGTTGTTGCTGAAGCCAAAGTTGATGCGCCCCGATTTCTCCTTGGGCGGCGATCCGTAGATGGCGCCTTCATATTTGCTGTAAAGCTGTTCCATGCCCTCGCCATCGATGTAAGTATCGTAATAACCCCAGCTTTCGCTGCCAAAATTGGGCGTATAGCTAAATCCGATGCGGGGTGTAAACACATGCCTGATGGCCCTGATGGGACCTTTTCGCATGTTGACCATGCCATAAATCTTGGTTGTCAGGCTGGTGGAGAAATTGAAGTCAGCCACATTGTTGAAGCCCTGAATGGTGTCAGTTTTCACATACCCTACGATGGTATCGTTGTTGCTAAACAAGGTGTCATTGTTCCACGATTTGCGCTTGTAGCTGAAATACATTCTGTCAGTAAAGTTTACTGAATTGGTGAGCGTAAAGTATTTCATCACCTTGATAGGCAGATTGAGTGGAATGCTGTGCTGGATACCGTTTTGCATCTTCGAGATAGCATCGGGTTTAAACAACATGCTGTCGGGCAGGCTGATGCTGTTACGTGCATTTACCGTGTAGTTCACGTTCAACTCTTCGTACCCTCTGCCTTTTCCGACGCGGTTTTTCTTTTTCAACGGATAGAGGCGATTGACAGTGAAAGTGAGCTCAGGCAATGTCACCTCAACAATTTTGGTTTTGGTGTTTTGCCTGTGACTGGCATTCATGGTCAGGAAATATTTGTTGTCCCAATTGGTCTGGTAAGCCACACTCGATTTGAACTCGTTGCTGAGGTAGTTTTCTGTGGTCACCGGGTTAAAGGTGTTGAAGTTGGAACTCACGATAAACACGTCGGCGCTAAACTTTCCGGCTGGTCTGGCTTTGGCATCCTGGCGGTGTGTCCATCTGATCCGGAAGTCACGACTTTTGCGATAATCGGGCGAGCCTTCAGTGCCGGTGATGTTGATGGCGTAGCTGGTGTTCAGGCTTCCGTTGAACTTGTAGCGTTTCACATACCTGAAAGTTGGCTTAATGGCCCAACTGCCGCGCGTGTAAATGTCACCCAAAATGTTTAGGTCCATGCGGTCGTTGATGGCCCAGTAATAGCCACCGTTTTCAAAGTAAAAACCGCGGTTCGACGATTCCCCATAGGTGGGAATTACAATACCTGAGCGTTGTCCGCTGTTGTTTGGGAAGAGCCCAAAAGGAATGGCCAATGGCGTGGGCACTTCTTCAATCACAAGATAAGCCGGTCCTGTCACAATCTTGTTGTCGGGAATTACCTTTGATTTCCTGAACCTGAACTCGAAGTGCGGGTGCTCGCGCAGGTTGCAGGTTGTATACGAACCTGACCGGATATTGATATTGTCGTTGGGCATCTTTTTCACCTGCGTGCCATGTAGATAGCCCTGCCCATCCTCGGTAAACACCTTACTGATAAGGCCTTTTTTTGTGTCGAAATTATAGGTGATTTCTTCAGATTCGAAAGTCTGTCCGCTTTCGGTAAAGACCGGAGTGCCGATCAGTTTGCCTGTCGAATCCTGAACACCATGCGCGAAAACTTCATTTTTCGCAAAATCTACCTCAATATAGGCGGCCTGTAATTTGATGTCGCCATACACAATTGATGCTTCACCATACAAATAAACTTTGCGGTTTTGCAGGTCCTGAATGATTGAGTCTTTTGCCGTGCGGTCAATCTTGGTTTCAAGGCGTGTACCCTGCTTTTTTGTGTTAAGCTTCAGGGTGTCACGGCCAACAAGGCTGTCGAGGATATCAGGTTTTACTAACGTATCGGGCAGCATCCAACTCAATGAGTCTGTTTGACGCAAAAGTGTATCTGCTTTGGATATTGTGTCGGGCAGCACGATCGAATCAGCTTTCACCAGAGAATCCGGATATACGAAGTAGCCGTTTTTTGCGTTTTGATTTGGAAAAGAGCCAGATATACTCAGCAGTGGGAAAGCCAAAATCAGCGCCAAAGCCGCAATCGGCAGCAGGCTGCGGAATGCAAGCTGAAAAATATTGTATGGTTTACCGGCTGACAATGTGCGTTTCTGGTTAATTTTGTAGCAATGAATGCGAAAAGTTTTGGTTTGCAAATATACTTTCAAAAAGCTTTACTGCCTAAGCTAAAGCATGAACGCTTGCTTTTGCTGTTTGTTGTATGTGCCTTGTTAATCCTTGTGCCCGATGGACTGATGGCACAGCGTGGTACCAAAATCAGAACAGTTGTTATCGATGCGGGTCATGGCGGAAAAGATCCCGGAGCCATTGGCAAGCGGTCGAAAGAGAAAAATATCACACTTGCAGTAGCCTTGCAAACAGGTAATTACATCAAAGCAAACCTGCCTGATGTGAAAGTGATTTTTACTCGTACTACCGATGAGTTTATCGAATTGCACCGTCGTGCTGCCATTGCCAACGAAAACGACGCGGATGTTTTCATCTCCATCCATTGCAATGCAAGTAAAAACACAAGTGTTTCAGGTGCAGAGTCGTATGTGATGGGAGAACACCGTAGCAAAGCCAATCTGGAGGTGGCAAAACTTGAGAATGCAGCCATCCTGCTCGAAGAAAACGCCGATGATGAATATGGAGGGTTCGACCCAAATAGTACGGCTGGGTACATTGCCTTCACACTTTACCAAAGCGAATCGAAACACCAGAGCCTGCAGTTGGCGCAGAACTTGCAGGAGCAGTTTACACATCGTGTCGGACGTAAGGACCGTAGTGTACAACAGGCTGGATTTCTGGTGCTTTACCGCACGACGATGCCCAGTGTCCTGGTTGAACTGGGTTTTATCACCAATCCCGCAGAGGAAGCTTTTTTGTTGTCGGATGAGGGTCAGGCCTATATGGCGTCTGCCATTTATCGGGCATTCAGAGATTTTAAAAAGGATTACGAACGTGAAAACACCTTGCCCATTCAGCTCAGTTACGAAGAAAAAGCCATTCTCACGCCCGATGTGTTGAAAGAAGAGGAATCAGAAAAACGAACGGAGAAACCTGCTCCAAAACCACGCACAAATGTAAATCAGGACGTGGTGTTCAAGGTGCAGTTTGCAACCAACACAAAAAAAATCCCGCTCAGCGATCAGCGGTTTAAAAATGTTTCTCAGCCTGATGTATATGAGCACAATGGCATGTTTAAATATACTTCAGGCAGTTTTGCTTCCAAAGAAGAGGCCATCAGGCACCAACAGGCCATGCAGAAAAAGGGCTACAGTGATGCTTTTGTGGTGGCTTTTATCAAAGGAAAACGCACGAGTATCGAAGAGGCTGAAAAACTGATGCAGCCATGAAAAGGATAATTTCTTTGTGCAGCAAAGTGACTTTTCGCCCATTTAGTCTTATATTTGTCATGCTGCCAAATAAAAGCGAGTTGGAATTTTTTCATTTAAAAAACCATTATTTTGAAAGCTAAACGACCCTATATTGTTGCCCTGATGTTCATTGCCGCACTTATCTTGTTTGTGTGGGGTTTCAATTTTCTCAAAGGGAAAGATGTTTTTTCGCGCGAACGGATTTTCTATGCCAAATACCGCGAAGTGAATGGCCTCGTAAGGTCAAATCCGATTGTCATCAACGGCTTGCGGGTTGGTCAGGTGCGCGATCTGTATTTCAATCCCAGCATGAATGGCGACATCATCATCGAGCTCTCTATCCGCAATAAATTTCCGATTCCCAAAAACAGCATTGCACACATCTTCAGTTCTGACCTCATGGGTTCAAAGGCTATTGATCTGCAATTGGGCAACGGATCCGAACTTTTGGAAGATGGCGATACTTTGGCTACTTCGATAGAAGCCAGCCTGATGGACGAAGTAAATGCGCAGGTAGCTCCTTTGAAAAACAAGGCAGAAGGCCTGCTTTCTTCAGTCGATTCTTTGGTGGTGGTGATGCAAACCATCCTCAACGAGAATGCCAAGGAGAATATCTTGTCCAGTTTGCAAAACATCAGCAACACTTTTAAAAACCTTGAAAGCACTACCTCAAACATCGATTCAATGGTAGTCAACCAGCGCACGCGCATTGCATCGGTTTTGTATAATGTGGACGAAATCACCAAAAACTTCCAGCAAAACAGCGACAACCTCAACCGCATCATGAGCAACACGGCCAAATTTAGCGATTCACTTGCTGTGGCTGACATAGCGGGAACCTTGCGAAAGGCTGATGCTTCCCTTTCAGCCCTGCAACAATTGCTTGAGAAAATGAATAACGGTCAGGGTTCGATGGGGCAACTGATGAACAACGACTCATTGTACATCGAGTTGCAGAAATCAGCTGCTGATCTCAATAAACTGCTTGAGGATATTCGTTTGAATCCGAAAAAGTATGTGCGTTTCAGTGTGTTTTAGAAACGGAATATCAGAGTATTAATTTCTTCTGCGATTTTCCTCAACAGGTACCGGTGCGGTTTCCCAACGGTAAATATCTTTTTTATTCACAGGCCTGATGTCATCGAGCCACCTGAAACCCTTGAGCTTTGATTCGGATTCGGGTAATTCTTTCTCCGGGTACATAACTTCTGTGGGCGAACTCTGATAAATGATGCGTCTGATCTGGCTGTTAAACAATTTGATCACCATGGTGCTCGATCTTGACAGGTCGACACCAATCAGGCTGCCATCTTCTTCGCGAACCCAATACACAGTTTGTGCGTTGCCATCAACAGCAATTTTATAAAGTTCGTTTTTCATAAAATAGCCCACCATATTTTTGCCTTTAATCTGGTTAAAGCCTTTGATGGTGTCTTGCGACACTATGAATGCCGTGTTGTACATCACCAGGCTATCGACCGCTTTGTTGCGCATCGCAATGCTGATGGAATCGGCCGTAAGTTGGTTTTCTTCTGACCAAAGCACAGGATCATGGTACATCCGGATGGTGGAATCCGACATGAGATAAGCCAGCGAATCGCATTTTCCCTGCAAATCAGTACGGTAGAAACGTACTTTGTGATATGCCTGCATCTGTTTGGCCTCACGCTCCTTGTCAAAATAAAGGAAAAGGCTGTCGGCATGCATAAACAGCGAATCGGTTTTGTCGTAGGTAATAGCCAGCGCGCTGTCAGTCACGTACGATTTGCCCTCATCTTCCCACATCTGACCAAACGATCCTTTCACGATCACCTGATAATTGGTGTCAACAATCTCCACTTTTCCTGCGGCTTTTCCAAATCCTGTGTTACGGTCATAAAACATCGAATCGGCAGTCAGCGTTTGCTTCATACTGAAGATACTCGGCCGGTTTTTCAGGTGCGCCTGGTTTTTCCGGGTGTCATAAGAGCCAAAGGTGCAGTAGAGGGTATTTTCTTCACTCCGTATTACCGATGGGCCATGGAAATAGGCAATTTCTGTAATGGTGTTGTACACCATCGTATCAGAATAAGCCGTATAGTCAGGAGTGATTAGCTCCACATCTTTGCGAAAATAAAATTCCTTGATATCCGAATGATAATAGCCTTTCTCGCTGATGAGTTTTTTATCGCCGCTGGTAATCACGCCGTGGTTGGGATAGGTGGCAACACGTGTAATGCGGTTGTAAAGCATGTATTCGGTGTTGAGTATGGTTGAATCATCAACCATTTTTACGTTTTCAAACAATTCGGCAACACGGGTTTCGCCATTGTATTTGAGTCGTTTGCTGTAGATGTCGAGACTGTCGTTTACGTTGATATACACATTTCCGAAGGCGTCAAAATTGCGTGTCTTCTCATTCAAATAAGCGCTGTCGCAATAAAAAATGGTGGAATCCTGCCGCAGTTTCACGTCGCCAATCAACCTTTGAATGTCTTTGCCAAGTTTCACATCGTAATTGGCTACTTTGGCGCGCTCGATATGAATGACCGTTTTTTGCGCATGGAGTCCGGATGCGGCAAGCAGAAATACAAAAACGGCGGTTACGAGGAGCTTCTGATTCATCTACATTGAATGTGCTGCAAAAGTACATGATTTTTTCCATGGGTTTAGCTGTTAGAAAGCTAACGGAAATACATAGAGAAGCAATAGCATTTTGGATATTAATAAGCTGCCGGTATGTTATTTCAGCAGGCACCTCATTTATTTTGTTTTGCAATACCAGAAAAGATTAATTGTGAAAGCCTGGGCTATGCTGTATAAAACCTTTGTTTTTTGCCTCTGACCACCGACTTATTTAGAATCAATTTAGTGTCGATCGGGCAGATATTTCCGCTATTTTTACAGGTTTGAAACACCGTTGAATCAATTCTCGAAAATGGACAAATCATTCGACGCACAGGCCAATTACGAGCGTAGCCGCGCAGAAGCAGGATACGTGCCACGCAATGAAGCCAGGCAACAGGATTACGACCGCATCGGCTTCATGTCGGGGCTCGAAGTACACCAACAACTGCTTACAAAAGAAAAGCTGTTTTGTCATTGCCCGGCTGGCGTTTACAACAAAAGCCATGAGTATGATGCCGAAATTGTTCGGCACATGCGCCCGACACTCAGTGAGTTGGGTGAGTATGATGGCACAGCGCTGATGGAGTTTAAAACACGCAAAGAGATTGTTTACCGCATTAAAAATGCTACTGCCTGCACTTATGAGGTGGACGATACGCCACCGTTTCCGATCAACCGTGAAGCACTTGGTATTGCCATCGAAATTTCGTTGCTTTCGAAACTCAATATTGTAGGCGAAGTGCATATCACACGCAAGCAATACCTTGATGGCAGCATCCCCACCGGCTTTCAACGTACAGCCATTATTGGTGTGGAAGGTGAAATTCCATTGCGTAACAAGACCATTAGGTTGATTCAATTGAGTATCGAAGAAGATTCGTGCCGCGAAATTTCAGATATAGGCCATAAACGGGTATATAAAACTGACCGGCTTGGAATGCCACTCATCGAGACCGTGACATACCCTGAATGCATGAACCCCGATGAAGTGCACGAAGCCTGTGACTATATCCGCTTCCTGAACCGTAGCACTGGTAAAGTGCGCACCGGAATTGGTGCCGGCCGGCAAGATGTAAACGTGAGCTGCAAAGGCGGTACACGTGTCGAAATCAAAGGCGTGGCGCACACCAAATGGATTCCTGAGCTCACACACAATGAGGCCTTCAGGCAATGGTCGCTGTTGCTTTTGCGCAATAAACTTACCGAACGCATTACCGACTCCTCAGCCTGGAAGGTGCAGGTTGCTGATGTTAATGCAGAAACAATCGAGCCGCTGCCAGATATCTTACAGCAGGCCACTGATCTGAAACATGATATTAAAATCATCAGGTTGCCAAACTTCAAAGGGGCATTGTCTCATTTTACGCAACCCGGTAAGATGTTTGCCAACGAACTGAGCGATCGCCTCAAAGTTATTGCCTGTCTCGAAAAGCCCAATATGTTGCACAACGAAATGCTTGTTCCTGCCTTAACGGAAGCTCAGTGGACATTGATGGGTAAAAAGCTCAAGGCCAACGGGAATGATGCCCTCATGCTCATCTGGGGTCCACAGGACGACATGAAAACTGCCATTGAAACCATTGAAGAGCGCTGCAAAATGGCTCTTGATGGCATTCCACCTGAGACACGAAAATCGTTACCGGATGGAACAACCATTTTCGAACGTGTGCTTCCTGGTGCCGATCGCATGTATCCCGACACCGATTCAGCACCCATTCCATTGGCCGATAGTTATATAGATAATCTTTCGAAAAACATGCCCGAAGATGTGATCAAACGCTATCACCAACTTAAAAAATGGGGCGTTCCCGAAGATACCTATACCTACATTTTTTCGAAAAACTTATACCCACTCATCAGCGATATGCATGAGAAATTGGGGATAGACCCAAAAATCACCGGGACTTTCATCGGGCACAAACTCAAACATGAGCTGGGTAAGGCCGGAAAAGACAAGTTCAAGATGAAGACCATCTTTCATCTCTTTGCTTTTCTGAAAGAAAACAAACTCGATTATCGTTTGGCCTGGCGTATGCTTCCAGAGCTGATTGTTCATCCACGGCTCGACTTTGATTCGCTGCTCAATACCCTCAAGTTTAAAAAGACAGACGAAGATAGCATCCTTGCTAAACTGCCATTTGTGGGTGAAAAGTTTGAGGTCAACCCCAAAAAACCCGAATCTCAGCACCGGCATAACTGGATCATGGGTCAACTCCGAAATCTGGCAACCGGAAATATTGATTTAACCAAACTGGCAATGGCCGTAAAAGCAAATCAGGCATGAGCGACGATATTTTTCAAGGATACAAAGGAGAAGCACTTGGGCTGTTGAAAAAGTTTAATACCCGCGTGTGGGGTCAGGCGTCCATCGAGACCAGCAGAGGAAAATTCGTTGGGACAGTACTGCCAAGGTCGGAAAATGATGATGATCAGCATATTGTGCTTAAAATTCCCACAGGATATAATATTGGAATCGACGTAAAAACTGTTATCTCGATTGTTGAAACGGGCTACAAGAAAGCCAATTACAAGATTCCTGAAAAGCAGTTTCCGGTTACGCCTGGCCTCCCAAAAGTGAAACTGTTCGGAACCGGAGGCACCATTGCTTCCCGGTTAGACTACCGCACAGGAGCTGTAATTCCGGCTTTTTCACCAGGTGAATTATATGGCGCAGTACCCGAACTTGCAGATATCTGTAACCTGGAAACCGAAAAGCTTTTTGCCGTTTTCAGTGAGAATATGGGTCCCAAACAATACATCGCGCTGGCCAAGGCTATTGGTAAAGAGATAGAGCAGGGCGTCGACGGTATTGTAATTGGGCATGGCACCGACACATTGCACCATACGGGGGCAGCCCTCACTTTTATGTGCCAAAATCTTCCGGTTCCGGTGGTTTTGGTAGGATCTCAACGCTCAAGCGACAGACCCAGTTCCGATGCTGCGCTCAACCTGATGCATGCCATGAAGGCAGCTGGCCAATCAGACATTGCAGAAGTGATGGTGTGTATGTTTGGGCCGACTTCAGACGAATATGGCTTGTTGCATAAGGGCACAAGGGTGCGCAAGATGCATTCAAGTTACCGTTCAACATTCCGCACCATAGGTGATACGCCGCTGGCGATGATCAACCGCAAAGAAATCACACCCATACACAAAACTTACCACAAAAGACGCAACGACCGCAATGTGAAAATCATGCCGTATTTCAGCGATGAGGTCACCATGTTGTATTATTATCCGGGGATGCGGCCCGATACACTGGATGCCCTGATCGACGCTGGATATAAAGGAATTATTTTTGTTGGAACCGGACTGGGCCACGTCAACAAAGAGTTGTATCCTGCCATCGAAAGAGCGCATGCAAAAGGTGTTCACATGTTTATGACCTTGCAGACTATTTGGGGTTACGTACACATGTTCGTGTACGATACAGGCCGCGATATGATGGCCAAAGGAATCATTCCCGCAGGGAATATGTTGCCCGAAGTGGCCTGGGTGAAGCTCAGCTGGGTGCTTGGTCAAACCAACGACCCTGCCGAGGTGAAACGCTTGATGTTAACTCCTGTTAATGATGAGATTACCGATCGCGAACCCTATAATGGCTATTTGGTTTACCAGGGAGGCGTGCCTGAGGTGGAAGCTTTCATCAAGAAAGTTCACAAATAATAGCAGGATTTGTCTTGATTTTTAAATGCCAAAACAAATCAGCTTACCAGTTGATTTCGATTACTTTGAAGCCATTGGCTGTGTATTCACTTTTCACCCTGGCACGCGAGGCATCTGCAGCTGATTTGGTTGCAAATCCAATGGCAACTATATTTCCCTGATCAATTTTTGGCCATGCAGGGTAAGATTTGATAATGAGTTGATTGAATTTTTCTTCCATCTCATATTGTACTTTTGGCCGTTTCACCGGACTCACAAAAACCACATATTCTTTTTTACCCACATCAAACAGATCCGAATAAGTAGAAGAGTAAACGTAGTAATAGATGGGTTCGTCCCGCTCAGGAACGACAGTTTGATTGTTCCAGATGTTTTCGCTTGGTTCTTCAGCAATAAATACAGGTGCTTCCTTGATTACACCGTTGTTACGGTAGATGCGGGTATAATTTGAATAATCCACAGCCATGCCCGAAATGATAAAATCGAGATTGCCATCCTGGTTATAATCGCCCCATTCGCCATCGCTCATATATAATGGTATAACATCAGCGTTGATGTCGACAAAACCGCCTGATCTGTCGTTGCGGTAAATCCGCGAAACAGGACCATCGCTTCCTTCCCCGCTGATAAGCAGATCAAGGTCGCCATCATGGTCCATATCGCCCCAGTCGGCAAATCCAGAACGCACCGCTACAAAAGGGCTAAGTACCTGACTGAAGCCGTTTTCGCGATCGTTTCGGTAAAGCCGGGTCGTGATTTTACCGCTCTGCAATTCGCCAAGCAACAAAACGTCCGGGTCGCCATCCTGGTCTACATCTCCCACAGCGATACTGCTGTTTTTGAGTGCCACAAAATCGTTGGCTACAGCTACAAAACCCTGATCGCTGTTTTCGTATAAAGCTGTAAAAGCCTGACCACCAGTGTTGATGCCTGTGAGAATGATATCCGGAAGTCCATCGATATTGTAATCAAACCAAATTCCACGACCCCTTCTTACGCCATCGAGGTCGGTTTTAACCAGTGAAAACTTTTCATTCCGGTCGTTTCTGTATAATAAAGTCACCGGACCATTGTCGGATTCGCCGGTAATCAGGAGGTCAGCATCGCCATCAGCATCATAGTCGGCAAAACTGACCGACCCGTCTCGCACAGCCTGCAAACGCACACCGCTCAGCTGAAAATTTCCGTTTCCCAATCCTTTATAAATGGAAGCAAAACGTTTCCCGTCATTTTTTTCACCTACAATAACGATGTCGTTAATGCCATCCAGATTATAATCAGCTGTGTCAAAATCACCGCGGTAAAAGTCGGGCAGTGATGTTGCCTTGAGCGAAAATTTATCGTTGCGAAGATTTAGATAAGTCTTTAAAGCAATGGAGCGTTTGTCTCCCTGGTAAAATTCGCCTGATGCAATTACATCGAGGTCGCCATCACGGTCGGTGTCCATCCAGCCACTGCTGCTTTCCGAAACCCCGGTAAGGCCTGCTCTGATGTCACTAAACGATTGGGCAACAGTAAATTGACAGAAAAGCAGACCAATTACAAACGAAAAAAGAAATCTAGTTTTCATGGGTTGGTAATTTCATTACAATGATACTAAAAAATCCTTAGCTAGATACATTCTAAATTTCTCAAAATTGCTGTAAGACTGAAAAATAACTGTTCATTTTCGAAAGGAGTCGGAAAATAATACTACTTTTGTGAAAAATTTCACAAAAATAATTTATCATGAAACCTACTCATATTGAGCATATTGGAATCGCGGTAAAACAATTGGATGAAGCAATTTCGTATTACGAAAAATTGCTTGGTACAAAATGTTATGCGATCGAAGAAGTAAAAGACCAACGCGTTCGCACCGCTTTTTTTAAAGTTGGGCAAACCAAGATCGAATTGCTCGAGAGTACCGATCCGGAAGGTCCTGTTGGCAAGTTTATCGAGAAGAAGGGTGAAGGCATCCATCATATCGCTTTTGCGGTGAATGGTTTGGAAGATGCTTTGGCCGAAGCCAAAAATGAAGGCATTAAACTCATCGATGAGCAACCACGAAAAGGAGCTGAGGGACTGCACATAGCCTTCCTGCATCCAAAGTCGACTTTTGGCGTGCTCACCGAGCTTTGCGAAGACAAGAATAAATCATAAAACACATATCCATGTCGATTGAATCAAAAATTCAGGAACTCCTTGATAAACGCGAGGAAGCAAAAAAAGGCGGTGGCGAAAAACGCATGGAATCGCAACATGCAAAAGGAAAATTTACAGCACGCGAACGAATTGATCTTTTGCTCGACGAAGGAAGCTTCGAAGAGTTTGATATGTTTGTCACCCACAGGACAACTGATTTTGGCCTGGCCGATCAGCAATATTTGGGTGATGGCGTTGTAACAGGTCACGGAACCATTGACGGCCGCGCCGTATATGTGTTTTCGCAGGATTTTACGGTGTTTGGTGGCTCTTTGTCAGAGACTTTTGCGGCCAAAATTTGTAAAGTGATGGATCAGGCCATGAAGGTTGGCGCTCCCGTAATTGGGATCAACGACAGTGGTGGCGCACGTATCCAGGAAGGTGTGCGTAGTTTGGCCGGCTATGCCGAGATTTTTCAGCGCAACATCATGGCTTCGGGCGTAGTGCCTCAGATTTCAGCTATTTTTGGTCCTTGTGCAGGCGGTGCTGTTTACTCACCAGCCCTCACCGACTTTGTACTGATGAGCGAGCAATCGAGTTATATGTTTGTTACCGGTCCTAAAGTTACCAAAACAGTTACAGGTGAGGATATTACAACTGAAGATCTGGGTGGTGCCTGGGTCCATGGAACCAAATCAGGCGTGAGTCATTTTGTGGTCACCAACGAGGAAGAAGGCTTGTTGCTGATCCGAAAACTGCTGAGCTATCTGCCACAAAACAACCTGGAAGATCCGCCATTGTCAGAGTGCAACGACCCGATCGATAGGATGGAAGAGGGGCTGAACCAGATTATTCCCGACAATCCAAACAAGCCTTATGATGTAACGGATGTGATTCACGCAATTGTCGATGAAGGTGAATTTTTGGAAATTCACCGGAATTATGCTAAAAATATTGTGATTGGCTTTGCCAAGTTCAACGGAATGCCTGTTGGGATCGTTGCCAATCAGCCAAATTTCCTTGCAGGCGTGCTCGATATTGATGCTTCACGAAAAGCTGCACGTTTTGTCAGATTCTGCGATGCTTTCAATATCCCTATTGTTACCCTCGTTGATGTTCCGGGATTTTTACCAGGAAGTGGTCAGGAATATGGTGGCATTATCATTCATGGTGCCAAGTTGCTGTATGCCTATGGAGAAGCTACTGTGCCAAAAATCACTATCACACTTCGCAAATCCTATGGTGGTGCCCACGACGTGATGGGTTCGAAACAGCTGCGTGGCGACATCAATTACGCCTGGCCATCAGCCGAAATTGCAGTCATGGGACCTGCCGGTGCCATCGAAGTGCTCGAAGGCCGCAAAATCATGGAAATCAAAGATCCGCTAGAACGGACCACTTATGTAAACGAAAAGGAACAGGAGTATCGCGATAAGTTTGCGAACCCATATGAAGCTGCCCGTTTTGGCTACATTGACGATGTGATCGAACCGCGCAACACCCGTTTCCGCATTATTCGTGCCTTGCGCGCCCTGGCAACGAAAAAGGATGTGAATCCGCCCAAAAAGCACTCAAACATTCCTTTATAAACCGATACGATCATGATGTTATTGACAGATTTTATCGAAGTGCCTGAAACAACGCTTATTGAAGGGATAATTATTTCAGTGGTAGGCTATGTTATTGTTTTTGTGGCACTTGTGATTTTGTATTATGTGTTCGACAGCATTTCGAAACTGCTGAACATGCAAATAAGACTCAAGTTGCGGCGTCAGGGCAAGTTGGACGAAAGCAAGAAAGACCAGGATTTTAACATCCCTGGTGAAGTAACAGCAGCCATCAGTCTTGCCTTGTACCTGGCCAGCGAATTGCACGACGAAGAAAGCAACGTGCTGACCATTAAAAAAGTATCGAGGACGTATTCGCCCTGGAGTTCGAAAATTTACGGATTGAGAAACCTGAATCGCTAAAAAAAGCAAAATGAGAAGTTTTAAATTTACGATCAGCGGAAATAATTATGAAGTGGAAGTCCTGAAGCTGGACGGCCCATTGGCTGAGATTGAGGTAAATGGCACAAGTTACCAAGTTGAAATTGAACGCAAAAGAACCGAGTCAAAAACGCCAATTCTGGTTCGCTCCAATGTTTCAAATCCTACTGGTGCCCACGAAATCGGCAGAAATCAGAAACCGGCTGCAACGAGCCTGACCAAGGTGATTGCGCCACTTCCGGGCAATATCATGCAAATTTTCATCAAGGAAGGCGATAAGGTGAAACGAGGCGATAAGCTCCTCATCTATGAAGCCATGAAGATGGAAAACAATTTGTTGGCCGAAAAAGATGGTGTCATCAAGGTGTTGAAGGTGAAAATGGGCGACAGTGTGTTGCAAGGTGATGTGTTAATGGAAATGGAATAGGACATGGAACTGAAAAAAGCGATTACCGTATTTGTTGTTCTGATTACACTTACGTTACTCAATCTACTGATTGTTAACAATCCGGGGATGGCTGAGAAGCTAACGGATGAATCATTGGATACAGTTACTGTAACCGACAGCACACAAGTGCAGGATGGACATTTTATGCAATTTGCCATTGATAAAACCATCAGTGGACTCGAGAAATTTATCATTTTTACTGGTTTTCGTAACGCCACTTCCGGAAACCTGATCATGATCCTGGTAGGATTGTTTTTCATGTATCTGGCTATCCGCTACGACTATGAACCTTTGCTGCTCATTCCAATCGGCTCAGGGATTATCATCGGAAATATTCCGTTTTTTCAGGATGGTGGCGTTAACCTGCAACTGGGAATCTACCAGGATGGGAGTGTGCTCAACTACCTTTATTATGGGGTAATGAAAGGGATTTATCCGCCATTGATTTTTTTGGGTATTGGCGCAATGACTGATTTTTCATCACTTATTTCAAACCCTAGGCTGATGTTGTTGGGTGCAGCTGCACAGTTGGGTATTTTTATGACCTTTCTGGGCGCGCTTTATCTGGGTTTCAATATGCCTGAAGCTGGTTCAATTGGTATCATTGGGGGTGCTGACGGTCCAACGGCTATCTTTTTGTCGTCGAAACTGGCTAACGGGACCATTGTGCATGGATATGAAACAAAGAACCTGATTGGCCCAATCGCCATTGCGGCTTATTCATACATGGCTTTGGTTCCTGTGATTCAGCCACCAATCATGCGCCTGCTTACTTCCAAGCACGAAAGGTTGATCCGCATGAAACCTCCACGTAGTGTGAGCAAACTGGAAAAAATCATGTTTCCTGTTGTCGGGATGATTTTGACGACCTTTATCTCTCCCGGCGCACTGCCGTTGCTTGGTATGTTGTTCTTTGGTAATATCCTCAAAGAGAGTGGTGTAACAAAGCGCCTTGCCGACACAGCCCGCAACAGTATGATCGATATCGTGACTATTTTGTTGGGACTTACGGTGGGAGCTTCTACGCAGGCAGATGTCTTCCTGACCAGCGAATCGATTTTGATTTTCGTGCTAGGAGCCTTGTCGTTTATGGTGGCAACTGCCGGAGGGGTTTTGTTTGCCAAAGTGATGAATTTGTTCCTGAGTAAAGACAATAGAATCAACCCGCTGATTGGTGCTGCTGGCGTTTCGGCAGTGCCCGACAGCGCGCGTGTTGCTCAGCTTGAAGGCTTAAAATACGATCCGTCAAACCACCTGCTGATGCATGCCATGGCACCAAACGTTGCCGGCGTAATTGGTTCCGCAGTTGCCGCAGGTATCATGATGAGCTTCTTATTGTAGGATTTGGGCGCTTACCAAGAAAGTACAACTTGTGTTGAAGTATTTCTCAAATAAGGTGGTGGATTGCCTGGGGTGATCCACCTTTTTTATTCTCAGCCGAAAAGTGAAGATTTTTCTTATCAATAAAATGTTTTGCTGAAGGTTACCTGCTTTTTTTTCTATATTTGTTTCCACAACAACACTGTATTTATCACATGTTGATCATTGGCATCGCCGGAGGCTCTGGCTCAGGCAAAACGACAGTCGTAAAAAAAATTATCAGGGCCCTGCCAAATAGTTCTGTTTCAGTAATATCGCAGGATGCATATTACAGAGACAATGGTCACCTGAGCGCTGAGGAACGAAAAAAAATCAATTTTGACCATCCTGCATCTATTGAATTTGATTTGTTGATTAATCACATCGACAGGCTCAAGATGGGTGAAACAATCCCCATGCCGGTTTATTCTTATGTAAGTTGTGCCCGGTCGGCCGAAACAGTACCTGTGAAACCAACCAAGGTAGTTATTGTCGAAGGAATTCTTGTGCTTACGAACGCGGAACTGCGCAGCAGGATGGACATAAAAATTTATGTGGATACCGACGGGGATGACAGGCTGATGCGCATCATCAGGCGCGACATTGAAGAACGCGGCCGGACTTTTATTGACGCATTGAAGCATTATGAGCACTTTGTTAAGCCAATGCACCTGCAGTTTATTGACCCGACCAAACGCTTCGCCGACATCATTATCCCACAAGGCGGCGCCAATCAGGTGGCTATTGATATTGTTGCCTCGCGCATCAGGATGAATTTACACGACGAAAAAGTGATCTGATTGAACTGTTTGTCATAAGTGTTTGAGTTTTCTTTTGTTTTACTGTACATTTGGAGAACTATTTAACCAAAATTCGGGTCATGAAAATACACAACCCTATTCTTGCAATGGTTCTTATCAGCTTCTTGATGGCTGGTTGTACAAAAAATGACAGTCCTCCTGTTTCAAATGAAAAATGGTCGTATTTAAATTCTAAAAACGGATTAATTAACAACGATGTGCGCTGCATTCAGCCAGGTGTTGATGGAATCTGGATCGGAACAGAATTTGGACTTTCTTTTTATAACGGGCAGTCTTTTGTTAATTATAATACACCACAGGGACTTATCCACCACCAGGTGAATGGAATTGCTACGGCTGTGGATGGAACAATCTGGGTTGCAACACCTTTTGGCGTTTCATCGCGCATTGGCAACCAATGGCATTCCTTTACTACGACCGATGGGCTGAGCTACGACTACACTTTTGGTGTGGCACTCGATGCGCAGGAACATCCATGGTTTGCAACCGGGAAAGGAGTTTCGTATTATAATGGTACTGATTGGATTAATTACGTGAAAGACGAGGGGAATAGTTTGGTTTACAATATTGTGAGAGCTGTCGTGGTAGACAAACAAGAGAACAAATGGTTTGGTACTGAGTTTGGACTTTCGATGTTCAAAAACGATATTTGGCAAACCTATTTGGCTGATATTCCTTTGGCAGACTTTATTGTTGATCTCTATCTTGATTCGCAGGATCGGGTATGGGTGGGTTCACTTGCCGGTGTAAGCATGATTGAGGGCAACCAAATAACTGATTTTACCACATCTGACGGATTGATTTATAACCGCGTGGATGCTATTGCCGAAGATGCAACCGGTAAAATGTGGTTTGGCACTCAGTATGGCGTTTCTTCATTTGACGGAACAAAATTCAAAAGTTACACCTCTGCCAACGGATTGCCCGAAGACTGGGTTACTTCAATTGCGGTTGATGTTGATGGTAATGTGTGGTTTGGAACTAAAACCAGAGGATTAGCAAAGTTGGAAGCTGCTATAACCAATTAATGTTGAACAAATAGATCGGACAGGATGTTATGTTGGTTCTATCCAGATTAAATAGATTGTATAAATGCTCAAAAAGAAAATAAAATCACCTTGTCAATTGATATGCACCTACGATGAAGATAGAATCTGTGTAGGATGTTTCAGGTCGCTAGAGGAAGTAGCACAGTGGGATTCTTATTCCGAAGCCCAGAAAAAAGAGGTTATCGACAACACGCACAAACGACGCACAGAGCGTGGTGGAAGCTACTATGGTTTTGGCTGATCTTGTCAAAAGCACCCAATTAAATTAAAAACTTTATTAGCGCCAGCTAACTGGCGCTAATTTTTTGACGAGACAGAGCACTCAATTATTTGAGCGCATGTGCCCTGATCAGGCGGTTTCTTTCATCGAACCAAACTGGCAATGCATAAGCATGTCCACGTCCTTTGTGTTTTACTTTACGGATGTCGTGGCGTTTGTTCGAAAGCTTAACCAAACATTGGTTTACTTTGGCCTTGGCCTTGTCTTCATCTTCAAAAATACCGGCAGCAATGGCTTTTTCTTTGGTTTTTTCGTAGATGTCTTTGCTAAGGGTCGCACGGCCGTTTTCTTCAATGGCCTGTAAAATAAATTGATCCCAGGCAGATAACGGATAAGGCTTCCTTGCCTTTTTTACAGGCTCGGTAGCAGCCTTTTTTTCTTTGGGAAGCGACTCTGTAGCTTCGATTTCTGGAGTTTCAGCTACGGGAGCTGTTGCTGTTTTCTTTCCTTTGATGGACAGATACAGGGATTCCAGGTCAGCTATTTTTTGCTTCACAAAATCCATTTTGTGTTTCAGTTTCCGCATTTCCGACTGGTACTCGTTCAATAAGTCAAGTATATCGAACTCATTGAGTTTGGAAGAATATTTCATGGGCTTATTTTTCTTACAAAGTAAATGTAAACCTTGATGAAAAGCAAATTCTGAATAGGAAATATTGAGTTTTTATTTTTTTAAGCATCAGATAAACAGATCAGTACGAAAATGGTATTTTAAAAAAATATTACAATTAGAATTATATCACTCATTGAGATATGTATTTAAATAACAGTAAATCAATGATTAATGAATATTGGCTATCGAAAGAGATATTTTAAAATAGGTAATATTGAGGTGTAAAATCTGATAATAATATGGTAAATCTAAATATTTGTGATGTTCTTAGTAAAAAGAATAACCAATTTCAGTTGCAACCGAATTTTGAAACTGACTTTTTCTGAAACTTTTGGTCTGAAATTAGCAAAAGACATTTAAAAGTATTTTCATAGAGCAAAACATCTACTTTATATATACAAGCCAAAAAACTTTTTTATTTAGTTAAGAAATATTTAACATTTTTTAAGACATTGATATAGAATACATTGAAATTAATAACTTCTAAATCATTGAACAGATCATAGCTTGTATATGTAATATATATATACCTATTAAAATTTTTATGTACTATCTTTACATCACTCGGTTTGAAAACAATACGCATCCAATCAATATTTACAATTTAAAATAAAAGCCTGTATGAGACAATTTACATTTTTACTCGTCTTTTTAGGTTTTTCAATCTCACTTTGGGCACAAGCTGACAAGGTGACTGTTGAAAAAAATGAAAAGGGGATGAAACTTGAGGTCAACGGAAAAGACTTCATGGTAAACGGCATGAACTGGGATTATTTTCCAATTGGGACAAATTATTCCTATAGTTTATGGACACAACCCGATGATTTCATCAAAAAAGCTCTTGACGACGAAATGTCACTGTTAAAAAACATGGGCGTAAATACCATTCGTGTTTATACCGGAATCCAGCCAAAATGGATTCAGTATATCTACGAAAACTATGGAATATACACCATGCTCAACCACTCATTTGGTCGCTATGGTCTCACGTTGGACGGAGCCTGGGAGCCTCACACCGATTATAACGATCCCCGTGTGAAAGCTTTGTTGCTTAAGGAAGTAACGGAGCTAGTCGAAGAATACAAAAATACTCCAGGAGTATTGCTCTTCTTACTGGGTAACGAAAACAACTACGGACTTTTTTGGAAAGGTGCTGAAACAGAAGACATTCCATTGGAAGACAGGGAGTCAACTATCGCCGCCCGTCACATGTACAAGTTGTTTAATGATGCAGTTATCGAAATGAAAGCCATTGATAAAAATCATCCAATGGCCATTTGTAACGGAGATCTATTGTTTCTTGATATCATTGTTGAGGAGTGTAAAGACATTGACATTCTGGGGGTAAATACTTACCGGGGTATTTCATTTACCGATTTGTACGAAACAGCACGCAAAAAAATTGATAAACCGATCCTGTTGACAGAATTTGGCTCTGATGCCTTTAATGTGAAAACCAACCAGGAAGATCAGCAGGCTCAGGCTATGTATGATGTGGCCAACTGGCATGAAATTTATGCCAATGCTGCCGGACTTGGAAAGGCTGGAAACTCGATTGGGGGTTTTACTTTTCAATTTAGTGATGGTTGGTGGAAATTTGGCCAGACAAGTGATCTAAGTGTACACGATACGCATGCTTCATGGTCGAATGGGGGATATCAGTTTGATTATACCCCCGGAATCAACAACATGAACGAGGAGTGGTTTGGAATTTGCGCCAAAGGACCTACCGATGAAATGGGCCACTATCAGTTGTATCCACGTGCAGCTTATTACGCTTTAAAAGAGGTTCACCAAATCAATCCCTATGCCAGCGGAATGACACCGGCTTCGATGGAAAATTATTTCAGCAATATCATGGTCGTTGATGCTGCGCTGAAAGCCCGTGGTGACAAGGCAGCGCTCGAAGGTGAAAAAAATAGTAAAATAAGACTAAGCCGGTTCACTGCCGACTTGTCTACTTTCAATACAGGAGGTGAACTTATTGCCACGCCAAAAGATGCGGTTCCCGGAAGCACCAAATATCCTGATCAGCTTGGGTTCGATCATATGGAGTCCTTCTATATTGGTGTCGAAGCCAATCCATCATCCAGCTTCAGAGCCAATGTCGAATTCAACGTGCTTGGCAATGTAGCACTTAATCCAATTGATGAAATTTTTTATGAAAACCGAGGTCGTCCGGTCACAGTTAACAGTGACAATGGTGATGTGCGACTGGAATCGAACAACAGGCTTCAGGTTTATCGTGCTTCTTATCACTGGGACAGTAAATGGTTTACCATGAATGGTTTCTACAGGACAGGACATTATCACTGGGGTTACGAGGGCGATTTCTTCGGCCTTTATCCAGAAGCCAATTACGGCCCTAACATTGATATATATAATGGTATTGCTCCTTTCGGTTTTGAAATGGAAGGAAAGCAGAGTCTCGAAGGTCTTAAAATTGCTTTTGGTCCTCAACTTTGGTGGGGTGCAAACGCTGCTCTTTTGGTTAAATATTCCAGAGCTGTTGGTAAAACCAAGATAACCGGAATTTACCACGAAGACCTCGATCAGCTGGGTCTCACAGAAAGTTCGTTTGCCATTCCACAGCCTAAAACAAGGAGAGTTACTTTGCATCTAAACAGACAGTTTGGCAAATTTGTTATTGATCTGGGAGGTATCTGGGCCGGTCAACCATTGCAGGGAAGAACATTCCAGGTTGTTCGTGGCGAAGAAGGTGCTTATACCGTTTTCCAGGATCAAATCAAGTCGCAGGATAATTTCGGCGGAAAACTGAAGATCTCTTACATCGGTGGCCGGTTTAAATGGTATGCACAATCTGCAGCCATGGGGCTTGTTGCCCAGGGCGGGGCCGATTACACTAAAACCTTTACCGGTTGGCGACTCAAGGACAGTGGCAGTGGAAACCAATATAATTTCCTTTCCGGATTTGCCTATAATATCGGCAACCTGCAAATTGCACCTAATTTCCTTTGGCAAAAGCCTATAGAGGGCCCAATTCCAGCTGGCGTACCTGCTCCCGGAAGACCGCGCAATATCCTCGACGATCCATTCGTAGTTCGTTCGAATCGTGAGCAGGTTTCGGGTGAGTTGTTGTTTACCTACGACCCAACCCCTGGCACCTGGATGTACGATTGGGACAGTGACAAAGCAGAAGATGCACACCTCGCCATCAGCGCTGGTATTGTTTATCGTCATCTGCCAACAACACAGGATGCAGCCATTGGTATTTTACCCGACGGACGTACAACATTTGCTTTCCCAGGGGCACCTCCGGCACAAGACCTTTGGGAAGTTAACGCACGCATCGTTTCTAAGATCAACAAAAAATTTGGATTCATAGCCAATGTTTATGCCGGTGATGCACAGGCAAACGGTAGCGATGTGCGCCTGATCAAACGTTTGGGAGCCGATGTAAAAATGATCTGGAAGAGCACTACCCTTAGCACCTTTGTTAAAGTAAACGACTGGGGTCCGTATGACTACCACCGCGACTTTAACCTTACATTCCCCTTGCAAGTTATGGCCGATCTGTCAACAAGTGTAGCCCCTCCAGGCTGGCTCGAAGATTTGCCAAACACCAGAATAGGTATCCGCGGAACTTACCGTACACTCGACCAGTACTCACCACGCTATGCACCGGTTTATATGACTGATCCAAGCGGAGCACTCGTTCCTGATCCTACTGCCGTTGGTTTTGATAACGGCAACGAGTGGGAAATCAGAACCTATATCCTTATTAATATCGGAAATTAAAAAACTTTAAAGATGAAGACGAATTTTCATAAGTTATTAAAATATATCCCATTGGGACTGCTTTCGGTCATGCTGCTGAGCTGTGAGCGCAAGTTTGATGATCTGACACCCGCTACTGCACCTGTCAATCCAGATGTTTTCATCGATGGGTTTAGTGCCGGCCTCAACTACGCCTCTTTTGGAGGTGCAGTACCTACCGCCTTTGATGTAGATAGCGAAGTTACCTACGACAATTCTTCTGCTTCCATGCGTTTTGAAGTGCCGGATGCAGGCGATCCAAGAGGTGCTTATGCAGGCGGAGCCTATTTCACAGAGTCGCCCCGCGACCTGTCAGGCTACGACGCCTTGACATTTTGGGCCAAAGCCACCAAGGCTGCCAATATCGACGTTGTTGGTTTTGGCAACGATATGGGAGCATCAGCCTATCAGGTTACAATTAATGGATTGGCCGTAAACACAAACTGGAAGAAATACATCATTCCTATTCCTGATGCTTCCAAGCTGAAGGCCGAACGGGGGATGTTTTTCTATTCTGAAGGACCTGAAGACGAAAAGGGTTACACCTTCTGGATTGATGAACTCAAATTCGAAAAACTGGGTACACTTGCCCATGCCGAGTTTACCATCCTCAATGGTGAAAACAAATCAGAAACAGCTTTCGTTGGCGTTGCAAAACCCATCGATGGCCTCACTGCTATTTTCAACCTGCCCACAGGTATCAATCAGGCCGTGAACCTCACTCCGGCTTATTTCAACTTCAAAACCAGCAACGAAGCCATTGCCAAAGTGGATGAATCTGGTGTTGTTACCGTTGTAAGCGGACCCGGGGTAGCGCAGATCACAGCGCAGGTAGGCAATGTTGCAGCTAAAGGCCAACTCAGTGTACAGTCAGCCGGCGAGTTTGCACAGGCACCTATTCCACAAAATGACCCAACAAAAGTTATCTCTATTTTCAGTGATGCTTACACAAATGTTCCCGTAAACTACTACAATGGTTACTGGGCACCTTATCAAACCACTCTTTCAGCTGATTTTGAGGTTAATGGCGACCATATTCTTCAATATACCAACTTTAATTTTGTAGGTATAGAGTTTAGTGCACCAACAGTGAATGCCACTGCAATGACTGGATTGCACCTGGATGTATTCGTCCCGAATGCGATGGCTGGCAATGCTGAGTTTAAAATTGAACTGGTGAATCAGGGAGCTGATGGATCAGGTGCTTACACCACATCCATCCCGGCTTCACAGGCCCAGCAATGGATCAGTTTAGATATTCCTTTTGCTTCATTTGCCGGCTTGGCTGGCAGGGATAAGCTCATGCAGATTATCTTCTCCAATGGAGATGGAAACATGCCTGTTTTTTATGCGGACAACATCTTCTTCTATGGCGACAGTACACCACCACCTCCAGGTGATGAACCTACCACCGCAGCTCCTGCACCTACCGCAAATGCTGCTGATGTGATTGCGATATACAGCGATGCGTATTCTGTATTGGCAGGTACTGATCTGAATCCTAACTGGGGACAGGCAACTGTAGTAAGCGAAGTGCAAATTCAGGGTAACAACACGCTCAAATACGCAGGTTTAAATTATCAGGGAATAGCGTTGGCTGGCAGCGAAAACTTCTCAACTATGACGACTTTGCACCTGGATTTCTGGACAGCCAATTCATCTGCGCTGAATGTTTATCTGATCAGTACTGGTCCGGTTGAAACAGCGTATGCCTTAACAGTGCCTACAAGCGGTTGGGCTAGCGTTGACATTCCGTTGTCATCCTTCTCGCCAGTCGATCTCACTGATGTGATTCAGTTGAAGTTTGACGGTGGTGGCGATATTTATCTCGACAACATCTATTTCAGCAAAGCTGGCACGCCCAATCCAACAGAACCATCTGCTCCTGCACCAACTCCTACAGCCAATTCTGCCGATGTGATTGCTGTATACAGCGATGCTTATTCAGTGTTGCCAGGAACTGACCTGAACCCGAACTGGGGACAAGCCACTGTGGTGACTGAAGTTCAGATTCAGGGTAACAATACGCTTAAGTTGGCCGGGTTGAATTACCAGGGTATTGCGCTAAATGGTGGTCAGGATTTTACATCGATGACTTCGGTGCATCTGGATTTCTGGACTGCCAATTCAACAGCACTCAATGTGTTTCTTATCAGTACTGGTCCGGTTGAAACACCTTACACATTAACAGTTCCGACTTCTGGCTGGTCGAGCATCGACATTCCGTTGACTGCTTTTTCGCCAGTCGATCTGGCTGACGTCATTCAATTCAAATTTGACGGCGATGGGGATATTTATCTGGACAACATCTACTTCTCGAAGGAGAGTGGTCCGGCACCAACTGAACCTCAAACGGCTGCTCCAACCCCGACCGTGAATGCTGCTGACGTGATTGCCATTTACAGCGACGCCTATACAGTGGTTGCAGGCACCGACCTGAACCCTAACTGGGGACAGACAACAGTGACTACACAAACCCAAATCGAAGGCAATAACACCTACAAAATGACCGGATTAAACTACCAGGGCATCCAGTTCGGATCGAGCCAGAATGTTTCGGGTATGACGTATCTTCATATTGACTTTTGGACAGCCAATTCAACTACTTTCCAGATTTTTCTCATCAGTACCGGACCGGTTGAAACACCTTACGACTTAACTGTTCCAACGAGTGGTTGGGGGAGCGTTGATATCCCGTTATCTGCTTTTTCTCCTGTAAATCTGAGTGATGCCATTCAGTTCAAGTTTGTTGGAGATGGCACTGTTTATGTCGACAATCTTTATTTCGGTAAATAGAAATGATGCATAATTATCATGATTAACCGATTAAAAATAAACTATATACACATGAAAATGAAGAAATATAATATCATAAAGAGTTTGGGCTTCTTTGCCGCTCTGCTGCTCATGGTGAATTTCTTTGGTTGCAAAACTGATGATGTTCAGAAACTGGATGAGCGTAACTGGAAACTGGTTTGGAGTGATGATTTTGATGGTCAGGCCGGAACTTTGCCAGACGTCAACAAATGGGATTATGACCTTGGTACCGGCGACGGTGGCTGGGGCAACCAGGAGTTGCAAAGCTACACCAAGAATACACAGAATGTCTCGCTTGATGGTGAAGGTAATCTGGTTATCACGGCTGTGCGTAGTGGCAACACTTTTTCATCAGCCAGAATCAAAACGCAAGGCCTGTTTGCTCAAAAATACGGCCGTTTCGAAGCCCGTCTGATTTCACCTTACGGACCCGGCATTTGGCCGGCATTTTGGATGCTTGGTGAGAACATAGAAACTGCCGGCTGGCCGCAGTGTGGCGAAATTGACATCATGGAAATGAGAGGTCAGGAGCCTAATGTAGTGCATGGAACCATCCATGGCCCTGGCTATTCCGGTGGAAATCCCATCACGAAATCGTACACCTTACTTGGCGATCGCTTTGATAAGGAATACCATATTTATGCCATAGAGTGGGATGAAAACAAAATCGACTTTTTTGTCGACGACTACTTGTATCAGCGGATCGAACGTGGTGATGTGCCCGGCGAATGGGTGTACAACCAGCCATTTTTCATTCTCCTGAATGTTGCAGTTGGCGGAAACTACGTTGGTTTCCCGGTGCCTGAAACACCATTCCCGCAGAAAATGATCGTAGATTACGTAAAAGTATATCGCGAGCAATAGACTAAAAGACAGCAAAGTAAATAACTGTTATTAAAACTTATTTTTGATAGTAATAAAACATGGCATATTCAGTAAACGCCGAAGAAAGCTTGACCGCCAAAGTGAAGATGGAGGTTGTAGAGAGGGATAATGAAAGCTATTTTAAAATAACGCATCATGATGCTATCCGCCCGTTTTTTATGAGCATTGTCAGTGATTCCAATCACTGGATGTTTATATCGAGCAACGGTGGCCTCAGTGCAGGGCGTAAAAACCCTGAATATGCCTTGTTTCCTTACTATACGGAAGACAAACTCACCGAATTTGCCGATGTTACAGGCAGCAAATCTATTTTTCAGGTAAAGCAAAATGGAAGCGTGTTGATGTGGGAGCCTTTTTCAGAACGGTTCGCTGATCGCTACAAAATCAGCAGAAACCTTTATAAAAGCACCCATGGCAACAAAATTATTTTCGAAGAGATCAACCACGACCTGGGGCTTGCTTTCAGTTATCAGTGGAATTCGTCAAAAAGCTTTGGCTTTGTGCGCAAAGCGCAATTGGTGAACCTGGGTGATGAAGAGGTCCGGCTGACCATGGTCGATGGGATTCAAAATATCATGCCCTATGGCGTTCCCAGCGATCTGCAACGATCGACCAGTAGCCTGGTTGATGCCTACAAACGAAGCGAACTGGAGCCCGAGTCTGGTTTGGGTATTTTTGGTTTGAGTGCTATCATCGTCGATAAAGCCGAACCAAGCGAAGCACTCAAAACCAATGTAGCATGGGCTCTGGGACTCGACAAACCCCTGCACCTGCTTTCTTCTTTGCAACTTGGCACTTTCAGAAAAAAAGGTCAACTGCAGGAAGAAACCGATGTGAAAGGTGAAAAAGGTGCGTATTTGCTGTCGGTAGACCTGGCTCTTCCGGCGAAGGCGGAAAAGAAGTGGATGATCGTGGCCAACGTCAACCAAACGTATGCACAGGTTGTCAGCCTCAGTCGACAAATTGTTGCAGAGTCTGATTTGGAAAACATGGTGCAGCGTGATGTGGATGCCGGAACTGAAAGCCTGATTCAGCTGGTTGCCGGAGCTGATGGTCTGCAATGTTCAGCTGATAAGCTCAACGATACGAGACATTTCTCCAATGTGCTCTTCAACATCATGCGTGGAGGAACGTTCGACAACAATTACGAGATTGGCAAACCAGACTTTGTAGGATATATCAAAAAAGCAAACAAGGAGCTTTTCGATCGCCACCAGGATTTTTTCGCCAATCTGGACGAAGTGTTTACCCTGAATACTCTGCGGTTGGCTCTCCAAAGCACTGAGGATGTTGATCTGATCAGGCTTTCAACGGAATATCTGCCATTGAAATTCAGCCGTCGCCATGGCGATCCCAGCCGTCCGTGGAACTACTTCTCAATCAATACCGAAAGTGAAACAGATGGCTCTAAAATACTTGATTACGAAGGCAACTGGCGTGACTTGTTTCAAAACTGGGAAGCCCTTGCGCATGCCTATCCTGAGTTTATCAGTGGCATGATTTTCAAATTTCTGAATGCTTCTACTTTCGACGGATACAACCCTTACCGTGTGACCAAAGACGGTTTCGACTGGGAAACCATAGAACCGGATAATCCATGGTCGTATATTGGATACTGGGGCGACCATCAGATCATTTACCTGCAAAAATTCTTTGAAATTGCAGAACAATACGAGCCAGGCAGCCTGCAGCAACTATTTGACAAAGAATGGTTTGTGTATGCAGCCGTTCCTTACCTCATCAAGCCCTACAGCAGCATTCTCGAAAACCCGAAAGATACCATCTCGTTTGACCATCATTGGGATACGAAAGTGAGGGAAAGACGAGAGCAACTTGGAGCTGATGGTGCTTTGCTCACGCTTGGCGACAAAGGAATTTACCATGTGAGCTTTTTGGAGAAAATTCTGGCTTCGGTGCTTGCAAAACTTTCCAACTTCATCCCCGAAGCTGGTATCTGGATGAATACCCAGCGGCCTGAATGGAACGACGCCAATAATGCCCTTGTAGGCAATGGTGTTTCGATGGTAACCTTGTATTACCTGCATCGTTTCATGAAGTTTTTGGACAAATTGCTCGAAAGTGCCGAAGCCGACAACTACAAGATATCAAGCGAGTTGGCAGCGCTGTATCACAGTGTTCGTGACACTTTTGAAGAAAACACTTCTCTTTTGTCGGGAAAAATCAATGATCATGACAGAAAAACCATCGTAGACCGATTGGGTAAAGCTGCCTCGGATTATCGCTGGCAGATTTATGAAAATGGTTTCTGGGGAAAGAAAAGAAGTATTTCTCTGGTTGGCCTGAAAACCTTTGCCCGACTCAGCCTTGAATTTATCGAACATTCTATTCGGGCCAACCAACGACCTGACAATTTGTATCACGCCTATAATTTGCGTGTTGAAACAAAAGAGGGAATTTCATATGCCCACCTGAGCGAAATGCTCGAAGGGCAGGTGGCTGTGCTCAGCTCAGGATATTTGCAGCCACAGCAGGCGCTCGATGTGCTCAATGGGCTGAAGGGCAGTGCTTTATTCAGAGAAGATCAGTATACCTATATCTTATATCCCAATAAGAAGTTGCCGGGATTCCTGCAAAAAAACATCATTCCAAAAGAGGACGCATTGGCTTCAGAATTGATCTGCAAAATGTTGGAGAAAGGCAACAAATCTATTGTTGAAAAAGATATTTTGGGCGGCTATCATTTCAATGGTAATTTCAAGAATGCTCGTGATCTGGAAAAAGCACTCAATGAGTTGAATGCTGGTGAATTTGCAGCGCTGGCGCAAAAAGAAAAACAACAACTTGTCAGTTTATTCGAAAAAGTATTTAACCACAAGGCCTTTACAGGCCGTTCGGGCACTTTCTATTCCTACGAGGGATTGGGCTCGATCTATTGGCATATGGTTTCGAAATTGCACCTGGCCGTTCAGGAAAACTGTTTGAAAGCGATCAATGAAAATGCTGACCCGGTTGTTGTTGGTAAATTGCTCGATCATTATTACGAGATTGATGCTGGCATCGGCGTGCATAAATCGCCGGCTTTGTATGGTGCTTTCCCGACTGATCCCTATTCGCACACGCCAAAACACCGTGGCGCACAACAGCCTGGCATGACCGGACAGGTAAAAGAAGATATTTTGGTACATCTTGGCGAACTTGGTGTTTTTGTCGAAGGAGGTTGCCTGCATTTCAAACCTTCACTTTTGCGCGAAAAGGAATTCCTGAAAACAGAACAACTTTTTGAGTACCATTCGGTTTCAGGCGACAAAAAACAAAAAATACTCAAAGCAGGCCAGCTTGGATTCAGTTGTTGCCAGACGTTGGTGATTTACCATTTGTCTGAGCATGAAAGCATCCATATTTTGCGTGCTGACGGAAGTTCTGTGAAAATTGCGGGGCACCAGCTTGACCGTGAAACCAGCGAACAGATTTTCAACCGCAGCGGAGCGATAGGGCAGATTGAAGTCTTCATCAAAAGAAAATTGTAACACCTGACACAATCGATGACAAAAGGAAAAGGGTATATGATAATTGTTCTGTTGCTCGCTATGGCGTCCTGCGATAACAATAACAAGCAGGCGGCTAACACAGGCGAAAAGCAAGTGCCTGCTCCATTGCAAACAAATGCTATGCTGCTCAATGGTTATTCTGAAGCTGTTTGTTACTCAGGTTTCAGAACAGGACAGCATCCTGATCGTGGAAATGGCGCCATAAACCCCAGTGAAGCAGATATTCTGGAAGATTTGCAGATACTGAAAACCCAGACCCCTTTCAGGTTGATCAGACTTTACGACTGCGATGAAAACAGTCAAATGGTACTTGAGGTTATCAAAGAGCAGATGCCTGCATTCAAAGTGCTGCTGGGTATTTGGCTCAAAGCTGAGTTGAGCGCCCACGAAACCTGCGCATGGCTCACCGAACCAATCCCTCAGAAAATACTCGATGCCAACAAGGAATTAAACAAAGTGCAGCTTGCAAAAGGGATAGAACTCGCAAACACATACAAAGATGTTGTAGTGGCTGTGAATGTTGGCAATGAAGCTTTAGTGGAATGGAATGACCATCAAGTGGATACTGACACGATCATCTCATACGTGAAACAGGTACAGGCCGCCATCGAACAGCCTGTTACCGTTGCCGACAACTACAAATGGTGGGCCGATCACGGAAAGAAACTTTCGGAAGTGGTTGATTTCGTGTCGATTCATGCTTATCCTGTTTGGGAAGGCAAGGATATCGACAGCTCCATGTTTTGGACCATTCAAAATGTGAAGGAAGTAATGCAGGCGCTCCCTGGTAAACAAATCGTGATTACTGAGGCCGGCTGGGCCAGCAAAGCATCTGAGTTTGGTGAAAGATCATCAGAGGAAAAGCAGCAGCAATATACCAAGGACTTACTGGCCTGGTCGAAACAACAGAATATCACCACTTTTATCTTTGAGGCTTTCGACGAGGATTGGAAAGGCGATCCCGGTAATCCGGATGGAGCTGAAAAACACTGGGGACTTTACACGGTTGACCGTAACCCCAAAAAAGTTATTGAAATATTTGACAATCAAGTACAAAAAGCTGCAACGGCTTCGGATTAAACAACGAAAATCAGTGATAAATATACAGTGATAAAATATTCAAGATAAATCAGGCATATGCAAATTTTTACACTCACTCAACTATCAAAACGGTTCGCGCCATTATTATTACTCCTGAGCGCACTGTGCCTGATTTTTTTATCGATTTCCTGCGTATCGAGTCAGAAAAGCCACGATAAAACAGCTGCTGAAATTCTGGGTAATCCCCTTTATCAGGCTGTTTCCTATGGTGGATACAGACAAAATACACGCGACATACAACCCACCATTGCCCAACTGAAAGAAGACCTGAAAATCATGCAGGCCATGGGCATCAAAATTCTCAGAACCTACAATGTACATCTTCCACAGGCCGCCAACATCCTGGAGGCAATTCGTCAGTTGAAACAGGAAGATGCTGACTTCGAGATGTATGTGATGCTTGGCGCCTGGATCGACTGCAAGAATGCGTGGACAGATCTGCCCGAAAGGATCCGCAACCAAAACAGCGAACGCAATGCAACTGAAATTGACCGGGCTGTTGAACTGACCAAACAGTATCCCGATATTGTTAAAATCATCGCGGTAGGCAATGAAGCCATGGTGAAATGGGCCTGGAATTATTATGTTGAGCCAGCAATTATCCTCCAATGGGTCAACCATTTGCAGCAGCTCAAACAAGAGGGTGAATTGCCAAAAGACTTGTGGATTACCAGTTCGGACAACTTTGCTTCCTGGGGTGGAGGTAGCAGCGATTACCATGTTGACGATCTCAACAAATTGATAGCAGCGGTCGACTACATCTCTATGCATACCTATCCCATGCACGATACCCACTACAACCCAGATTTCTGGTATGCCAGCGAAGGAGAAGACGGTATGACAGATATGGAAAAAATTGATGCCGCCATGATGCGTTCATTGGCTTATGCCAAAGCTCAATACCAGGGCGTGGTGGATTATATGCACAGCCTTAACCTGAACAAGCCCGTGCATATTGGCGAAACAGGCTGGGCATCTTTGTCGAACGGGCAATATGGCAACGAAGGTTCAAGGGCAACAGACGAATATAAATCTGCCTTGTATTATCAACTGGTTCGTGAGTGGACCGATCAGGCCGGTATCAGCTGTTTCTACTTCGAAGCTTTCGATGAGCAGTGGAAAGACGCAGCCAATCCGCTGGGTTCTGAAAACCATTTCGGACTGATCAACCTTCAGTCGCAGGCCAAATATGCTTTATGGGATTTGGTAGATGCCGGTGTTTTCGATGGCCTCACGCGGGATGGCAAAGCAATCACCAAAACATACAATGGCGATATCAACGCACTTTTTCAAGATGTACGGGTTCCTCCAACAGTAATAGAAACCAAAACACAGCAAGAATGATTAAAAACTATTTTATGAAACCAATATCGAGGTCTTTGACAGTCATATTGTTAATTTCGCTGATGATGAGTAGTTGCGATAAACCCAAAGTGTTAGAGGTTGAAGTTTTTGAAACAGCCAAAAGTGGCAGTAAACTTCAAAAAGTAACTGATTTTCCAACCGTCGAGACAACTGCAAAAGTTGTTTTGCTACCAGAAGAAAAATTTCAGAAAATAACCGGTTTTGGCGGGGCCTTTACTGAGTCATCAGCCTATTTACTGAACCAGCTGGGAGCTGATAACCGCGCCAAAGTAATCGAAGCCTACTTTGGTGAAACAGGAGCGCGCTATTCATTGACAAGAACACACATGAATTCGTGCGATTTCTCGCTTGGGAACTATTCATATGCACCCGTAGCCGAAGATATGGACCTGAGCCAGTTTTCTGTTCAGGAAGACAAAGACGATCTGATTCCGATGATCAAAGATGCCATGAAGGTGTCAAAAGATGGATTTTTAATTCTTGCTTCACCCTGGACCGCTCCACCATGGATGAAGGACAATCAGGATTGGAAAGGCGGAAAATTATTGCCGAAATACTACGATACCTGGGCATTGTTTTTTTCGAAATACCTGGAGGCATACAAGGCAGAAGGGATTGATATATGGGGCTTTACGGTAGAAAACGAACCGCTTGGCAATAACAACAACTGGGAAAGCATGCATTTTAGTCCCGAAGAACAGAATGATTTTGTAAAAAATCACCTGGTACCAAAATTGAGAGCCGACGGACACAGTGTCAAAATTTTAGGTTACGACCAAAACAGGGGTGACGAACTCAAACATTGGGTAGATGTGATGTTTGATGATTCAGTAGCCGCAGAATTTTACGACGGAACAGCCGTACACTGGTACGCCAGCACCTATGATTATTTCCCCGAATCACTGCAGTATGCCCATAACAAGGCTCCCGAAAAGCACTTGATTCAATCGGAAGCCTGTATCGATGCAATGGTGCCAAGATGGAACGACGACGCCTGGTATTGGTCAAAAGAAGCAAAAGACTGGGGATGGGACTGGGCGCCGGACGACCAGAAATACCTACACCCCAAATATGTTCCCGTTTACCGCTATGCCAGAGACATTATCGGATGCCTCAACAACTGGGTAGACGGCTGGATCGACTGGAACATGGTCTTGGACAGACAAGGCGGACCCAACTGGGCCAAAAACTGGTGCACGGCGCCGGTCATTGTCGATCCTGAAAACGATGAAGTTTATTTGACACCTCTATATTACACCATGGCGCATTTCAGCAGATACATCAGACCTGATGCAGTGCGCATTGGATTCGTGAACAACGACGGCGAAATCATGGTAACTGCAGCGCAAAACCCCGATGGATCATTTGTGGTAGTTGTGTTTAATCCAACCGATACAGCCAAAGGCATTGAACTGTCACTAGGCGAAGAAAACACAACCTTTGCCATTCAGGCTAATGCACTTCAAACGATCGTCATTCCCAATAGAAATCGTATTTAAAAACAATAAAAACTCAAGAAATGTCAGAACACAAAACAGCATTAGTCGACAGAGTCCCGATGGGGCAAAAAGCAGCTTTTGGCGCGGGACATCTCGTCAATAATTTGTTACCCGGAGCTTTAGGGGTTTTTTCATTTTTCTTACTTACAGCCTTCGGCATGGACCCATTCCTGGCCGGACTTCTTGGTGGGCTTCCGCGCTTCTACGATGCGATCAGCGATCCAATCATGGGATATATCTCTGATAATACAAAGTCGAAATGGGGTCGAAGAAAACCGTATATTTTTGCCGGAGCCATCCTTAGTGGTACCTTGTTTGCTGTGTTATGGCAGCTCGACGAAAACAACTCGGAAATGTTCAACTTCTGGTATTTCCTGATCTTTTCAATGATCTATCTGACAGGAAACACCATCTTCTCTACTCCACTGATTGGTCTGGGTTATGAAATGACATCAGATTATAAAGAACGGACACGTTTGATGGGCTTTTCGCAAACCATCGGGCAATTTGCCTGGATGATTGTGCCATGGTTTTGGGTGCTGATTGCCGATAAAGACCTTTTCGAAAGTCAGGCAGTTGGGGTGCGCAGTTTGGCCATCATTGTTGGTGCCGCATGTGTGGTGCTGGGGGTTATGCCGGCACTGTTTTGTAAAGAAATTGACCAAACCAACCTCACCAACCGGGCTGATATCACCTTTAAGAATCTGTTCAAAAATCTGAAAGACCTGTTCCACAACATGATCTTGATTTCAAAAAACATTCCTTTCGTCAGACTTTGTGGTGCTACATTTTTGGTTTTCAACGGATTCCAGATGGTGGCTTCGTTCAGCTATTTCATCATCGTATTTTATATGTTTAATGGCGATTACGGTGCAGCCGGCACCTGGCCAGCATGGTTCTCTACAGTAAGCGCACTCGCAACCTCCATTTTAATCATTCCGGTCATCACCTGGATGTCTAACAAATTGGGCAAAAGAAAAGCTTTTATCATCTCAACAGTGATTTCCATTTTTGGATACGTCCTGAAATGGTGGGGATTCGATCCATCAAATCCATGGTTGATGTTCATGCCAATTCCGTTGATGGTGTTTGGTATCGGTGGCTTGTTCACGCTGATGATGAGCATGACAGCTGATGTTTGCGACCTCGACGAGTTAAACAATGGGATGCCACGTAAAGAAGGCACTTTTGGAGCTATTTACTGGTGGATGGTGAAACTCGGACAAGGACTTGCCCTGGTATTGGGTGGTCTGGTTCTGAAACTTGTGGGTTTTGATGGTGGTGCAGCAACACAAACCGCCGAAACCATTACCAATCTCCGTATTGCCGATATCACAATTCCTGCGATTACTGCTGCATTGGCCATTTTGGTGATGTGGAAGTACGACCTTACAGAAGAAAGGTCTAACGAAATCAGTGCAGAGCTCGTTAGGAGAAGAGGAAAACTATAATTCGAAATCAAATAATTTGTTATCAAATTCAATTCATCAAGACTATGTCATTTAGAAAAGAAACTTACCTGAGCTATAAACATGCAGGTGGTGTGGCAGGAGAAAACTTTTTAGCAGATAAATCTCCCGAGGATATTCGCAATCTGTTTTTAGAAATCCTTTATGGTGGCGTACATGGTTTCTGTTTCAGCCTTTACGAAGAAGGTCAGAAACCAGGAGATGTTATCCCTGAGTCCCAGATCAGAAGGAGAATGGCTATTTTGAAACCTTATTCGGGCTGGGTTCGTTCTTTTTCGTGTATAGAAGGCAATGAAATCATTCCTCGTATTGCAAAAGAAATGGGCATGAAAACGCTGGTTGGTGCCTGGCTCGGAAAAGACGAAGAGAAAAATGAGCAGGAAATAGAAGGCCTGATCAAACTGGCCAACGAAGGACTTGTCGACGTTGCCGCAGTTGGAAATGAAGTGCTTTATCGTAAAGACCTCAGCGAAGATGATTTGATCGCTCGTATCGAAAACGTCAAGAAAGCCATCCCGCATGTTCCGGTAGGATATGTTGATGCATATTATGAATTTGTGAAAAGACCACGCATTGCCGAAGTGAGCGATGTGATTCTGGCCAACTGTTATCCATTCTGGGAAGGAACAGAGTTTCGCTATTCACTGCCGCATATGCAAAGTATGTTCCGCCTGGCGGCATCCAAAGGAAAGCGTGTGATAATCACCGAAACAGGCTGGCCCAGTAAAGGCGAAACTTTGGGCGGGGCCATTCCATCGATGGACAATGCCATGCAGTATTTCATCAACACCCAGCTTTGGGCTATGGATGAAGGCGTTGAGGTGTTTTACTTCTCATCGTTCGACGAAGACTGGAAAGTTGGAGCCGAAGGGGAAGTGGGCGCTTATTGGGGCATTTGGGACAAGAATGAAAAACTAAAATATGGCAATGGACACCTTTAAGGCGTTAAATTTGGAAAAGGCCCGTGCTATCTGCTACTCTGGCTTCCGAAATGGTCAGAATCCAGGTGGCACCTATCCGTCTTACGATGAGGTGAAGGAGGATCTTTTGCTGCTTAAAGGACACTGGAAATACCTTCGCCTTTTCGATTATGATCAACATGCAGCTACCGTACTGGATGTGATTCGCAAAGAAGGATTTGATTTTAAAGTTATGCTGGGCACTTATATCACAGCCGAGATGAATAACTTCAATTGTCCGTGGAATGGTGGCGTTTATTCTTCTGAACAGTTAGAAAAAAACACGGCAAGCAATAAGTCGAAGATCGAAAAAATGATCGAAGTTGCAAACCAGTATCCCAATATTATTTTTTCACTGTCGGTGGGCAACGAAGCCTGTGTGGAATGGACAGATCATTATGTGCCCGAACACAAGGTGACTGAATACGTGAAAATGGTTAAGAAAGGAGCCAAACAACCAGTCACTTTTTGCGAAAACTATCTGCCCTGGCTGTTTAAACTTGATAAACTGGCTGAGGCTGTCGACTTCATTTCGATTCATACTTATCCTGTTTGGGAGTATAAGCATATATCAGAATCTTTGGATTATACCAAGGATAATTATCGTGCGGTAGCCAGCAAATTTCCGCATAAACCAGTGATTATCACTGAAGCCGGATGGGCAACCAATTCAAATGGAAGAGGCATCAATCCTGAGAATGTGAACGAAGAATACCAAAAAATCTATTTCGAAAAGCTCATGCAATGGGTTGAAAAGGAGAATATACTGGTTTTCTTTTTCGAGGCATTTGACGAATATTGGAAAGGTTCGGCCGAACCTATGGAGCCCGAAAAGCACTGGGGACTGTTTAAGATCGACAGAACACCCAAACTGGCCATTAAAAAACTCATTTCAAAACAAAAATCACAGATTACTAATAAATAAATCCCAATCAATTAACACTCACCAATTATCTACTATTATGAAAAAGTTTACTATTTTATTTTCGATGATGCTCTTTGCAGCATTTACATTTGCTCAAAATGCGCCGATCAACTTTGAACCAGGCGGAAATGGCGCCGACTGGACCTGGACAGTTTTTGAAAATGATGCCAACCCTCCGGTTGAAATCATCGCCAATCCTGACCAAACAGGTGCTAACACTTCAGCTACAGTTGCGAAATTTACGGCTCTTCAGACAGGCAATCCATGGGCTGGCTGCGAAAGCATGCATGGTGCCGATTTAGGTGCTTTTGTGCTCGATGCAACCAACAATTCCATTAAAGTAATGGTTTGGAAATCCGTAATCAGCGATGTAGGCGTTAAACTGGTTTCTTCAACAGGCTGGGCGCAGGTTGAAATCAAAGTTCCCAATACCGTTGTTAACCAATGGGAAGAGCTGACATTCAACTTTTCTGCTTACACCAACCCGCCAGCTGGTGAAGGCCAGCTAGATCAGATTGTCATTTTCCCTGATTTTGACTTGAGTGGAAGAACACAAGACAATGTGGTTTATTTTGACAACATCACCTTCAACCCACAAGGTGCAACACCTGGCGAACCAACCACTGCTGCACCCGTTCCACCGGCCCGCAATCCTGATGATGTGATGTCAGTTTACAGCAGTGCATATGCCAACATTCCCGGCACCGACTTTAATCCAAACTGGGGGCAATCAACCATCGTTTCTTACGTGACCATCGAAGGCAATGAAACCATGAGATATGCCAATTTCAACTACCAGGGAACCCAGTTTGCAAGTGCGCTTGATGTTACTGCTATGGAAACCTTGCATGTTGATATGTGGACAGCCGATGCTACTACCGTGAATATTTATTGCATCAGCACCGGTCCGGTTGAAACTGCCTATGCAATGCCCATTACACCCAATCAATGGGTTAGCTACAACATTCCGCTGACAGCCTTTGCAGGCGTTAACCTTGCCGATGTGATCCAGTTTAAATTTGACGGGGGATCAGGCGCTCAAACCATCTACCTCGATAACCTCTATTTCTTCCGTGGTGATGTTACCTCAACACAAGATCTGAAAAAAGATCAGGTGCGTCTGTATCCGAATCCTGTTCAACAAGGTGGTATGGTTCAACTGAAAGGTGATGTAAGCCAAATTGAAGTTTACGATGCAGTCGGAAATATTGTTGCTACAGTGAATGCATCAACACTCCGCACTGATGACCTCAAACAAGGCGTATACTTCTTGAGAATCTATTCTTCTGAAGGTAAAGTTCAGTCACAACGACTGGTCATTAACTAAGATTTGATCCACAAGGAAAGCTACCAAATTGGGTGGCTTTCCTTGTTATATTTGCATGAATTAATTTTTATTCATTGAACAACAGATTTATACTGTTATTGATTGTTTTTTTTTCAGGTAGTTTTGCAATAGGGCAGGGCTTACCCGAAAAAGGTGTTCCCTTGCTGCAAAATTTTAAACCCGCCCAATATGCCAACAAAGGAAAAGTATGGGCGATCGCCACTGCCGAAAATGGCATAGTTTACATGGCGGCTGATGGTGGTTTGATTGAATACGACGGACAAAACTGGAGTACATTCAAAGGCAGCAAAGGTTTTACACGCTCACTTCTGGTGCTTAACGATTCGACCATTTACACAGGTTCCGACCTGGATTTTGGCATCTGGAAAAAAAATAAATATCAGGCTTTTGAATATACTTCCCTGTATCCGTTTCAAAAAGATGTCAGCGATTTGTACGAAGAGTTCTGGCATGTTCACAAGCTCGAAGCTGGTGTAGCGTTTAGCTCTTTTCAAAATATTTACATTTATAAAAACCAACAACTTACAAGAATCTCTGCTCCTAGCAGATTTAGCGGGAGCTTTTCAATGAACGACTCCCTTTATTTTACTGACCAAAAGGAAGGTGTCTTTCTGTTCGAAGGTTTTTCTCTCAGGAAGCTTTTCGACTATCCTGAGCAAAACAAGTTGGAGATAGCTGGTATGTATCAGCACGCCAACGAGCTTGTTCTGGTCACCAAAAGTGATGGTTTGTATGTTTTTGCTGATGGCAAGCTCAGTCCATTGAAAAACAAGTTGTCAGAGGCGTTGAAAGTAGCAAGGGTCTTCAGTTTTGAGCAAATCAATCGAGGTTACCTGGCTTTCGGTACTATTTTACAGGGGTTATTCATTGCTGATTATCAAGGAAATATCATTCACCATGTCAACAAAAACAAAGGATTACCCAACAGTACCATCTTGAGCCTACATTACAGCAAATCAGGTAAACTTTGGATGGGGATGGATTATGGCATATCAACCCTTGACCTAAAAAACAACACAACCTATTTTATTGATTACAACGGCGATTTTGGAACCGGATCAACAGGATTGGTTCTTAATGACTTGTTTTACCTTGGCACCAATCAGGGGCTTTATGAAAGCAGGTGGACAGATCTGAATGACAACACCGAGGCTTATCGCTTTAAGCTAATTGCAGGAACTGAAGGACAAGTGTGGTCGCTTGAAAATGTGGATCAGTCGTTGCTTATTGGGCATGATAAGGGTCTTTTTGTTTACCAGGACAACAAACTTATAAAACTGGGTAATCAAAACGGGGTGCTCACCATGGTGCCATACCGTGATTTTCTGTTAACCGGAAACTACAATGGGATTACCATTTTCAAAAAAAATAATGGCTCCTGGAGCTTTTTTAAAAAGATGGAGTATATCTATGGCTCATGCAGCCAGCTTATCATCGAGAAAGATAATATACTTTGGGTGAATATTCCGAATTTTGGTGTTATCCGAACCACACTTGATGCTGATTTAGTGCCAAACGAAAGACAGATTTTTCCCGACACACAGTTCCAGGGAGACCATGTGGCTCTCTCGAAAAATGACGAACATATTCAGCTTGTAACGGAGCAACAAGTGTATTCATACGAAGCCTTAGAAAAGAAATTTACCTTACAAACAGCAAAGAGAAACGAATCACAGGTAGAGGATTTGATTTCCGGGTTTTACATTGGCAAACCACTTCATGCCGACTATCATTTCTATCCTGTATACAACGGGTTTGCACTTGAACACCTCAAAGCCAAAGCGCAAAAGGATACTGTTTCACATCAAGTGATTTTGAGAGAAATTGAAGCTGTTGGAAGTACTGAAAAAGCGGTTTATTTCGAAAACGCTAAAGTTCCATACCAACTCAATAGTCTGATTGTGAAATGTATTGTGCCTAATCAGAATGACGTTCAATACCAATTTAAACTGAAAACAACCGACAGTTGGAGCGAATGGAATCAGGATAATTCTATTGAACTGATCAACCTGAAAAGTGGCAAGCATACTTTGTTGGTCAGAGCACTCGTCGACGGAGAGATGACAGATAGTCTGGCTATAACCGTGCGGATTGCAACGCCTTGGTACTTTAGTTGGATGGCTTACACAACTTATCTTCTGCTGGCTTTGCTGGGCTTTTTCCTGATTCATCACCGACACAAAACAGTTTTGAGAAGACAAGAGGCCGAATTATTGGTCAAAGAACAGCAATCGCTCCGCAGCCAGGCTGAGAAACACGAACAAGAACTGGTGCTGCTGGAACAAAAGCGGATCAAGGCAGATTTTGAGCAGGTGAAGGATCAGCTAAAAATCAAAACTGTTGAATTGGCAACCAAAGCCAAAGACAATGAAGACAAGAGCCGCCTGCTGATGTTGCTCAAAGAAAAATGCAATATCGCATTGAAGGAACCCAATATGACTAAAATCAGACTGAGTGAGATGCAGCGCCTGCTTGAATCTTATATCTCGGTGGAGGACAAAACCTTTGAAATTCAAATGGATGAGTTGCATCAGGAGTTTTTCAAAAAGCTCAAAGAACAATTCCCCAATTTATCCAGCAACGACCTGCGCTGGTGTGCCTATCTGAAAATCGGACTGAATTCCAGAGAAATCGCAGAAATACTGAATATTCAGCCATCCAGCGCTTATATTGGGCGATCGAGACTCAGAAAGAAGCTCAACCTGAATCAGGAAGATGATTTGTACACTTTTTTAAATAACATCTGATTCGTTAAATACCAGCCATTCTGACACTTTCATCGCTTTGGTGTGGAGCCGGGCCGTGTAAGGTGTTTTGACGGACAATTTCCAAATTCAACCCAAAAACACGGTTACAGAGCAAAATTCCGTAACCTTTTCGTTTTCATAATGTCCTATCAGGTCTTCCCGAATCGGCAATGCCTCTCGGGATTATACTTCTCGACCTGTTCAAACAAAAAAATCCCCTACTTGCGTAGAGGATTTTGTTGCCCGATCAGGTCTTCCCGAATCGGCAATGCCTCTCGGGATTTTACTTCTCGACCTGCTCAAACAAAAAAATCCCCTACTTATCGTAGAGGATTTTGTTGCCCGATCAGGTCTCGAACCTGAACTCTTCTGATCCAGAGTCAGACGTGTTGCCAATTACACCATCGGGCATTGCGGCTGCAAAGGTATAAAAACAGCATGAAATAGTTTCGCTATTTATGTTGTTTTTTTCTTGTCAGCACTAATATTGCTATTATTGCTGGTTCATTTTCGCCCAGTTGTCTTTTAATGATACTGTGCGGTTAAATACCGGCTTGTCTGTTTTGCTGTCAGGATCAACACAGAAATAGCCAATGCGTTGAAACTGAAACTTTTCTCCTGCTTTTGCAGTAGCAAGCATGGGCTCAAGTTTGCAGTTTTGCAACACTTTAAGGGAGTCAGGATTCAGAAACTCAAGGAAATCCTGTTCTTTATGTCCAGCAGGATCTTCGTCGCTGAACAAACGATCGTAAAGCCGAACTTCGGCATCAATGGCTTTTGAAGCATCAACCCAGTGCAAAGTCCCTTTTACTTTGGGTTGGCTGCTGCCCGAACCACTCTTTGTTTCGGGATCATATGTGCAGTAGATCGTGGATACCTGTCCTTGCTCATCCAGTTCAAAATTTTCACATTGAATCACATAAGCGCCTTTGAGTCTGACTTGTCTTCCTGGGCCAAGGCGGAAAAATTTCTTGGGTGGATCAACCATGAAATCATCGCGCTCAATGAACAACTCTTTGCCAAAAGGAACCATTCGGCTTCCGCTATCAGCATCTTCGGGATTGTTAATGAGTTCAATGTCTTCGGTTTGTCCGTCAGGATAATTGGTGATGATAAGCTTTACCGGGTCGAGCACGGCCATCACACGGGGCGTAATCTTATTCAAATCTTCGCGCACCATAAATTCAAGCAATCCCACGTCGATGGTGTTATCGCGCTTGGCAACGCCAATCCGGTCAGCAAAAGCACGTAACGAAGCTGGTGTATAACCACGGCGACGCATACCTGCAATGGTAGGCATGCGTGGATCGTCCCAGCCGTTTACATAACCTTTTTTGACCAATTCGAGCAATTTGCGCTTACTCATCACTGTATAGCTGAGGTTGAGGCGGGCAAATTCAATCTGTCGCGGGCGGTAAGCACTTTCAGTTACCTGATCGAGAAACCAGTCGTACAATGGACGATGCACTTCAAACTCCAGTGTACACAAAGAATGGGTGATGCCTTCGAGGTAGTCGCTTTGTCCGTGTGCATAATCATACATCGGATAGATTTTCCACTTGTTTCCTGTGCGGTGATGCTCGGCATGAAGAATGCGGTACATCACCGGATCGCGCATGTGCATATTGGGTGAGGCCATATCGATTTTGGCGCGCAACACACGCGATCCGTTGGGGAATTCGCCTGCCTTCATGCGCATGAAAAGATCCAGGTTTTCTTCAACTGAACGGTTACGAAATGGACTTTCAATTCCCGGACGTGTTGGTGTTCCGCGTTGCTGGCTGATGACATCCTGCGCCTGGTCGTCAACATAGGCTTTGCCCTGGCGGATCATTAATAAGGCCCACTCAAAAAGCTGGTCAAAATAGTCTGAAGCGTATAGGTGCTGGCCGTGCCATTGAAAACCCAGCCAACGTACGTCTTCCATAATAGAGTCAACGTATTCTGTGTCTTCTTTTTCAGGATTTGTATCGTCAAAACGCAGGTTGCATTTTCCGTTGTATTCCTCTGCCAACCCAAAGTTCAGGCAAATCGATTTGGCATGGCCGATGTGCAGGTAGCCGTTTGGTTCGGGCGGAAAGCGCGTGTGAACCCGTGCATCGTTTTTGCGGTTTTGGATATCTTCTTCTATGATGGCCTCAATAAAATTGAGTGATTTTTTTTCTTTTCCGGATTCTTCGGTGTGATCTGTGGTCATATGCAAGGTGTTGAAATTGATTCAATATAGCCGAATCAAGCCGACAAAATTAAGGCTTTTTCACACATATTACCAATCAGGAGCAGGAGGATATTGATAGATATGAATCAAAAAATCAAAGTCAGCCCGAATCAAGTCGATTAGATATATTTTGAAACTGCATAATCAAGCTGGTGCGCATAGCCGCCTCCAAAAAGGTTTACATGCACCAGCAACGGGTAAAGATTACATAAATAGATGCGGCTTTGCCAGCCATTTTCGAGCGGAAAAGCTTCATGGTAGGCGTCGTAAAATGCACTGTCAAATCCCCCAAAAAGTTTCGTCATCGCCAAATCCATTTCACGAAATCCATAATACACAGCAGGATCTATCAAAACGGCCTGTTGATTACGGTCGCACAGGAAGTTTCCACTCCACAAATCACCATGCAAAAGGGCAGGAGGTTCAACGGGAAACAGCGAGGGCAGACGAAGAAATAGTTTGTCGAATTTTTTGCGCATTGCAGCCGAGATTCGCCCATTCTTTTCTGCCTTTTTGAGCTGTGGAAGAAGTCGCTCATTCCAGTAAAATGAAACCCAGTCATCATGTGGTAGATTCGACTGCGCCAATGAACCAATATAATTGGATGTATGGTTTCCGAATTGAGGCTGAGATATTTGATGCAGGGATGCTAAATTATAACCAAACGATTCCCAAAAGCCTTTCACTGGTCTTGAAGGCTCAATGTACTCCATCAGAATAAATGCAGTGGTTTCCGTATGTCCTGTGCCAATAACTTCGGGTATTCTGATTGCTTTGGCGGTGCGCAATTCTTCAAGGCCGTCTATTTCGTTTTTAAACATCTCCGGAAATGCTGCTGCCCGATTCCATTTGACAAAAAAACTGGCACCCTCATATTGCAGCCGGCATGCCTCATTGATGGATCCCCCGCCAACTGATTGGGTTTGGGTAATCAAGCCTTCCTTTTGCAGGTGGATGGAGAGCATTTTTTCGATAGGTCCGACCAGTGATAATGGTAACATGTCAGCAAATTTACCGAAAAAATCACGTGTCTAAAGCTTACATCAACAGGCTTTTGTCTGATATTTTCTTTGAAATTAAATTTTCAAAGACAAGTAAGGCGCTGATCACCAAAGCTACAATCACAGCAAGTGAAGGCAGGCTTTGAATGGTCTGCAGCAGTTTGGTGAGCTCATGCTGATTGGGTTGGAGCAATTGATTGATCAGGCTGCTACTCATGCTGATCCAGGTTGAAACAAAACTTAGGTCGAGAGTGAAAATTAAGGTGATGGCTACCGCGATGAGACTTAGCAACAGAAAATACCGATCTGGCTTTATCTCTTGCTGTACGGTGCTCTGCTCAGGCAATGTCTCAATCTGTTTCATCACGTCGAGCGCAAAATCTTCAGGTGCTTTTTCGAGTCTGAGCTGCTGTAAAAGTTTGTCGATATGTTGGTCCTGTGTCATAGCAATACGCTTAGTCTGGTTGATTTTTTTACTTCTCGCTGCATCATTTCCTGCAGTTTTTTTCGGATACGGAACAATCTGATTTTGACATTAGACTGGCTCAGTCCGGTTATCTGGCTTATTTCATCAACGCTTTGCTGTTGCAAATAGTATAAACTGATGATGCCCTTGTCGGCAGCCGGCAATTGTTCCAGTGCTTGTTCCAGTTGCTCAAGTTCGTCTTCACTGCTGCTTTCATCTTCAAACTCAACTGCTGCCTTCAGGTTTTCCTTCAATTCAATGGTGCGTATCGCTGATATTGCCCCTTTTTTTCGCTGTGCGCTGATGGCAGCATTGTAGGCGATCCGGAAAAGCCATGTCGAAAACTGTGCCGTACGCTGAAACGAATCCAGTTTTTGAAAAGCCTTTACAAACACCTGCTGTGCAACATCTTCAGCCTCTTCACGTTGCTGCAAAACCCGATAAGCAATGGTATAAACCATGTCCTGGTATTTTACGACAAGCATACCAAAGGCCTTTTTGTTGCCTTTTAGAACCTGATCGATACAACTGAAATCGTCGATTTGCTCCATACTGCACTTATGACGCTGTAAGCTGTGATTGGTTACATCAAAAAATATAAATTTACAGCATCAAACTAAATCTTGTCAAATGAAATATCCAAAAGAATAGTAATATGCCCAATTTGAATGAAAAAACATAGATATTCTATTTGACCTATGAAATCAAAATTATTTACACATGAAAACCAGATTTTTATTCCTTGTGCTTGTTTGTCTTCCCTTTGCCACCCAGGCGCAGTTCGACAGCCTTTTCACCAGCCACAGTCTGCGGATTGATTACGTGCATGCCGGGACTAGCAACAGCGAATGGGTTGCAATCGAATCTTTGTCAGAAGAAGCCTTTTGGGGAGGCTCAAAAACGAATCTGATCGACACTTTACGGTATGGGAAATATTTTTTCGAAGTTTTCGATGCGACAACAAAGCAGTGCATTTATTCGCGTGGCTTCAGCAGCTTATTTGGTGAATGGCAAACAACACCGGAAGCTAAAACTACCAGTCGGAGTTTGAGCGAAACCTTACTCATGCCATTTCCGAAAATGCCAGTAAAGGTGCTGTTATACAGCAGGTTGTTTTCGGGGGAATGGGATACCATTTTTCGACTGGACATTGACCCAGACAATTATTTTATTCAGCCTGTGAAAAAAGCAAAATGGCCTGTTTTTGATGTTTTTGGCAAGGCCGATCCGGCACATGCTGTCGACATCGTAATTTTACCTGATGGTTATACCATGGATGAACTGGGCAAATTTATCGACGACAGCCGGCGCTTGGCTGAGAGTTTGCTCGAGTTTGAACCTTACAAACAACTGAAAGACCGCTTTCGCATCAGAGCAGTTTTGGCGCCATCCTTTGAGACCGGAATTGCGGTGCCAGCTGATGATTACTGGCCAGAAACTGCACTTTCAAGCAGTTTTTATACATTTGATAGCGAGCGCTATTGCATGACTTACGACAATAAATCCGTGCGCAATCTGGCCGGACAGGTTCCCTACGACCAGATTTATATCCTGGCCAATACAACAAAATATGGTGGAGGCGGCATTTTCAATTTTTACAGCCTGAGTGCCAGTGGAAATGACTTGTCATCCAAAATCATTGTACATGAGTTTGGTCATGCTTTTGCTGGGTTGGGCGACGAATATTACGACTCATCTACCTCTTACAGTGACTTTTATAATCCGGATGTTGAGCCCTGGGAGCCCAACCTGACTACGCTGGTCGATTTTGACAGCAAATGGAAATCCATGATGGATCCTTCAACCCCAATCCCCACGCCTGCCGCTGACAGCATGGCGACCATCCTGGGAGTTTATGAAGGAGGAGGTTATGTGGCGCATGGGGTTTACAGGCCGAAAATCGACTGTCTGATGAAGACATTTAAGGGTGATGTGTTTTGCGAGGCTTGTAACAAAGCGATCGTCAACATGATTCATTTTTATTCGGATTAGTTTTTTCATCGGACTGGTTGTGAGGTTTCTGTCAAATTCCTACTTTTGCAGCATTCATGTGAAGAAATTAACAATAGAACGCAATAACCCTGATTTTATGGAAATTACCAAACTCGACCAAATGTTTGAAGCGCTGCGCAGCAGCAAAAAAAAGGTACTCGTTGCCGCATATGCAAATGATGAACATTCTGTCAGCGCCGTGAGCATGGCAATTGATATGGGACTCGTTGACGGAACGCTTGTTGGCGACAAAAACGAAATAGAAAAAGTTTGCAAGGAGCACCAGATTGGGTTGGATAAATTTACCATTGTGCACGAACCGGATGAAATGAAAGCAGCATACAAGGCTGTAGAGTTGATCAACAAAGGTCAGGGCAATCTTTTAATGAAAGGTTTGGTGAGTACCGACAAATATATGCGTGCTATTCTCGACAAAGAAAACGGGCTGATGAACAAAGGTGCAATTCTGAGTCATGTAACTGTTTTGGAAAACCCGAACTATCATAAACTGTTGATTGTTGGTGATGTAGCTATTTTGCCTGCTCCTGAAATGCCTGAAAAAATTGCCATCACCAATTACCTGATCAATACAGCTCACGCGCTTGGAATTGAAAAACCAAAAGTTGCGTTAATAGCAGCCAGCGAGCAGGTTTCATTTAAAATACAATCCAGTGTTGATGCAGCACTGATCTCAAAAATGGCCGATAGAGGACAAATCAAAGGTGCCTGGGTAGATGGTCCTTTGGCATTGGATGTTGCCATCGACCCCGAAAGTGCACAAATCAAGAAAGTGGGTGGCCAGGTGGCTGGCGATGCCGACTGTCTTGTGTTCCCCAATATCGAATCGGGCAATGTGTTTTATAAAATGAACACCAAGTTAGCTGGTGGCGAACAGGGCGCAATCGTTGTGGGAGCAAGGGTTCCGGCCGTGCTTTCATCGCGTGGCGACAGCACCAAAACAAAACTCTACTCAATTGCCCTTGCTGCATTAACCGCCAAATGAGTTGATGCTTATAAAAAATACTGACAGCGCAAACAGCTAAGCTTATGACAATTCCGGAAGACGTTCGCATCCTTACGATCAACCCAGGTTCAACATCCACCAAGTTTGCTGTTTTCTCAGGAACTGACCCGATTTTTATCAAAACCATTCGTCATTCGGCCGAGGATTTGGAGCCTTTTGAAAAAATCACTGATCAATTTCAGTTTCGCAAAGAATTGATACTGAATCAGCTCAAGGAATCTGATATCGAGCTAGATCGCATTCGCGCAGTTGTAGGTCGAGGTGGATTGCTTAAACCTATAGAATCCGGGGTTTATACAGTAAACGAAGCCATGCTTCGCGATTTGCGCAATAGTCCACTTGGTGAGCATGCAAGCAACCTGGGCGGTTTGATCGCTTTCGATATTGCCAATTCACTCCCTGATGCACAGGCTTTCATTGCCAATCCGGTTGTGGTTGACGAACTGGACGACATCGCACGTTTATCGGGCCATCCGTTGTTGCCTCGTGTATCTATTTTTCACGCCCTCAACCAAAAAGCAGTGGCAAGGCAGCATGCCAAAAGCATCATGCGAAAATATGAAGAGATGAACCTGATTGTGGTGCATCTTGGTGGTGGAATCACCGTTGGAGCGCACAAAAAAGGTCGTGTGGTTGATGTAAACCAGGGTCTTGATGGTGATGGGCCATTTTCACCTGAACGAACTGGAAGTCTGCCTGTTGGTGCTTTGGCAAAGCTTTGCTTCAGCGGAAAGTACACTTTGAAAGAAGTGGGCAGGATGATCAAGGGGGAAGGCGGATTGGTTGCATACCTGGGAACAAACAGCGCCTACGAAGTGGAGCAAAGAGTTCAGGCCGGAGACAAGCAAGCTGAGCTGGTTTATAATGCTATGGCTTACCAGGTTGCAAAAGAAATTGGGGCCATGGCTACAGTATTGTATTTCCAGGTTGACGGCATCCTGATTACTGGTGGAATTGCCCATGATAAGTACTTTGTAAATCAAATTATCGAGCGTGTTCACAGGATAGCACCAGTGCATGTTTATCCGGGCGAAGATGAACTAAAAGCACTGGCCATGAATGGCCTGCGTGTCATCAATGGTGAAACTATTCCTAAGATATACCGTTAGGATTTAGCGAAACTTTTTACATCTACTTTTTTTTGCGCAATTTTCATTTTTCTGTACTCCGTGCTTGCTTGTTGCCACCAAAAAAGCACGAGATTTAACTGTAAAAATTAGCCCGCATTATTTTTTGCTTATTTTTGGGCTTTATTCACCAACATTCATTTCAAATTATACCCAAATGAGAAAACAATTTACCCTTCTTCTCCTGGTGTCGTTTGTGCTGCTTGCTGCAGGGTTGCAGTGGGTGATAAGCAACGACAGTAAAACTGAGCGCGAAAGACGCCACATGGTCGATACCCGTATCGACAATAATGGATATTATCAGCGATTGGCCAGCCAGGGATTGTATACCCTTAATCCTGATGTACGTGCCCCTCAGGCTGTATTCACCGGGAGTAAGATTAAGGCTTATTCAGTTGTAACTGACGACTCTCCGGATGTGCCGGTAACTGATATCAATTCTACCCAAAGTGAGAACTCGATTTTTGTCAATCCGCTCGATCCGGACAATGTTCTCAACTCGAACAACTCCACGCAAAACCCTGTAGGCAGTCTCTATGGAGCTAATGACTTTTACACTTTTGATGCTGGCGAAAGCTGGGAAGGTGAGGTTGAAGGAGCAGGTGGAAGTAATAGTGGCGACCCGGCTGTTGCCATGGGGTTAAATGGACGCTGGTATGTGAACTATATCACCAACCCTGGAGGACAGGGTGTTGCTTTTAGCGACGACCAGGGCCAAACCTGGACACGCAAAACCATTGCTCCAAACCCAGGATCTTTGGCTGACAAAAATCATTTCTGGATTGACAACAGCCCGGTTTCACCATACGAAGGACACCTCTACAACGCGTGGACTGATTTTGGTGGACCAAACGATAACGAAATTGTTGTTTCACGTTCTACTGATGACGGGGAGACCTGGAGTGCCCGTGCACCAATCAGTACAGCCGTTAATGCCGGAAGTCACAATCAGGGAGTTAACTTATCAACCGGACCTAATGGTGAAGTTTATGCAGTTTGGGCAATTTATAATAGTTGGCCGTCAGACGAAGGCGCACTTGGTTTTGCACGTTCATTCGATGGCGGCGAAACCTGGGATCCGGCCATTCGCATCATGAACAACATCAGAGGTATTCGCAATACCGAAACCAGCAAAAACCACCGTGTTAACAGCTTCCCGTCGATGGCAGTTGATATTTCGGGTGGAGAAAATGACGGAAATATTTATGTCGTTTGGACAAACGTGGGTGAGCCCGGTGTCAATCAAAATGTCAGCATCGATGTTTATATGATCAAATCAACAGATCAGGGCATTACCTGGTCGGACCCTGTCAGAGTTAATCAGGATGAATTTGGGGTCGGTAAAGAGCATTATATGCCATGGATTACCTGCGACCCTGAAAACGGAATCCTGAGTGCCATTTTTTATGATGACCGCAATGTTTTCCCAACACAATGCGAGGTTTATTGCGCCAATAGTTACGATGCAGGAGAAACCTGGGAAGATTTTAAAGTTTCAGACGTCGCTTTTACTCCTTCTCCTATACCAGGACTTGCAGGTGGCTATATGGGCGATTACCTGGGCATTGATGCCCGTGGTGGCAAAGTGTTCCCAGTATGGCCCGACAACCGTTTGGGTCATGTCATGTCTTTCTGTTCTCCTTACGAAACCAATGCGCTCAGCCGTCCGTTTGAACTCACAGCTGTAGTGGAATTTGAAACTGGCGAAACCAGTCTCGAATGGCATTATGTTACAGCACCTCAATTCCTTCACTTCAACATTTATCGCGACAATGAATTGGTGGGCACTACCGAAGATACGACCTACATCGACCAACTTCCCGACTATGGCATCTATAGCTACAGCGTTACTGCAGCCTATGAAAATGATGGCGAAAGTGGTGCTTCGCGTGCTTCTGTTCAATGGGGCGATGCACATATCGCTGTAGACCCGGCTAGTTTGTATCAGTTGCTCCAACCCGGTGAAATCGGCAGCAAACAATTGATTGTGACTAATACAGGACAGCTCGACTTGTTGTATAGCGTTAGCTCAGAAATAATCGATGTGAATCGTGAAGTTAACGATTATTGCGCTGCGTCTGGTGGTGGCGATGAGTTTATTTCGCAGGTTGAGCTGGGGACGATCAATAACAGCAGTGGCGAAGACGGCTACAGCGACTATACCTATATGGCTGCAGAAGTGAAAACGGGTGAGCCATTGATGCTTACCGTTACCAATGGAAATTCATATAGCAGCGATCAGTGTGGTGTGTGGGTCGACTGGGATCAGAACGGTATTTTTGATGACGAACCGGTTGTTGTTTCCGGAACTCCAGGAAACGGACCTTATACTGCCATGATCGAACCACCAACAGGAACCCCTTCAGGTGAAACCCGGATACGTATCCGCATCACCTATACCGGCGAAGTTAGTCCTTGTGGAACAACTACCTACGGTGAAGTTGAAGATTATACACTCAACGTAATCAGCTGGCTGAATTATACACCAAACGAAGGTGTAATTGCTGCTGGTGCAACAGATACAATTACGGTTACTTTTAACGCAACTGATGTAGAAGAAGGCGATTACTATGCAAACCTCAAGATTGCCAATAACGATCCGGATAACTTGTTATCACTCGTGCCCTTGCACCTGAAAGTGTCTTCTATTTACCTGACCGCAACTGCTGAACCTTCAGAAATTTGCGCCGGTGACACAACTACTTTGGTAGCCGAACCAACAGGTACTTCCGGAGATCTTGTTTATTTCTGGAAAACTACTGAAGGAGAAGTTGTTGCTGAAACACAATTTGCTGAGTTGAGTCCTGAGGTAACAACGACATATATTGCAAATATGATTGTGGAAATGGATACCATTTCTAGCGAACCTGTTACAATAACAGTTTACCCCTTGCCACAACCCGAGCTGGGAGCAGACGCCAATTTGTGTGGTGATGAGACCATGATGCTGGATGCCACCATGGAAGGTGCAAGCTATCTGTGGTCAAATGGCGAAACTTCAGCCACACTCGAAGTATCGGCTGCCACATTTGGTACAGGAATGCACGAAATATGGGTTGAAGTCACTTCTGAGCATGGTTGTTCAAACACTGATACGCTCATGGTTACTATCGGCGAAATTCCTGCTGTAGATTTGGGTGCTGATATGGCTGCCTGTGGCGAAGAAACCATTATGCTCGATGCTGCCAACGAAGGCGCAAGCTATTTGTGGTCTACAGGCGAAACCAGCCAGCAACTTGAACTGGGAAGCGCACAATTGGGCTTTGGAACACATGAAATTTGGGTTCAGGTTACGAGTGAGTATGGCTGTGTGAATGCAGATACAATGCAGGTTACCTTTAACGAATTACCTCCTCTGGCTGAACTTGGCCCTGACAAAACCATTTGTGGTAGCGATCAGGCTATTTTGGATGCCGGTCTCGAAGGCTATGCCTATTTATGGTCAAACGGTGCAACAACGCAAAGCATTGCGGCCGATACCACAGGTGTTGGTTATGGTGCACAAACATTCTGGGTAGAACTCACCAACGAAAACAATTGCGTGAAGCGTTCTGATGAGGTGATGATTGACTTTATCAACTGCACTGGCATCAATGAAAACACAGCCATCAGTCTGGAAGTATATCCAAATCCTGGCGATGGTCGATTTGTCATGGATTTGCAAAGCAAAGCCAGTCAAAATGTACAGTTGAGAGTTTTTGATGCCAACGGAACCGTCGTTTTTGAACAGAAACAACTCACAACAAATACAGGTAAAACCGAGCTGAACCTGACAAATCTGCCATCTGGTTCTTACAATTTGGTAGTAGATGGGAGCATCAGGGTAAGCCGCAAGCTGATTATTAAAAGATAGTCCTTGCTGTTAACAGCCCGATAAATTCTTCAGAGCCCGCCAATTGGCGGGCTTTGTTTTTGTGCAGATTGCGTATCTTTGCCGAAATTTTTTCAATATGAGTCTGATGCTGAGCGAACAAGAACAAGTGAGACGACAATCACTGGCCGAACTATACCAGGCAGGGATCAATCCCTATCCTCCGGAACAGTTTGAGGTGACCACCAATACCCAAATAATTACTGAGCAGTTTAATGAAAACAAGGATGCCTTCCAGGACATTTCGATTGCGGGTCGCATCATGAGCCGACGCATCATGGGAGCTGCCTCTTTTGTTGAGTTGCAGGACAGCGCAGGCCGTATCCAACTGTATTTCAAACGCGATGATTTGTGTCCGGGAGAGGATAAGACCCTCTACAACAATGTGTTTAAACGGATGCTTGATATTGGCGATATCATCGGTGTACGTGGTTTTGTGTTTGTAACCCAAATGGGTGAAATAACAGTTCATGTCACGGAAATGAAAGTGCTGAGCAAATCGCTCAGGCCACTGCCCATCGTTAAAGAAAAGGACGGCAAGCTCTATGATGCCTTTACCGATCCGGAGCAGCGCTACAGAATGCGGTATGTTGATTTGATTGTAAACGAGCAGGTAAAAGATACCTTCATCAAGCGCACCAAGGCCATTAATGCCATGCGAAATTTCTTCAACGAACATGGTTATCTTGAAGTAGAGACGCCAATTCTCCAACCCATTCCGGGAGGAGCCTCTGCTCGTCCGTTTGTTACGCACCACAATGCACTTGATATTCCGCTTTATTTGCGGATTGCCAACGAACTCTATCTCAAACGGCTGATTGTTGGTGGTTTTGATGGCGTATATGAGTTTTCGAAAGACTTCAGGAATGAGGGCATGGACCGCATGCACAATCCTGAGTTTACGGTGCTCGAAATCTATGTAGCATATAAAGATTATCTCTGGATGATGGACTTCACCGAGGCCATGATCGAACGCACCGTAAAAGAAACAACCGGGACCGATAAAGTGAAGGTTGGTGACCATGAAATCAGTTTTCAGCGTCCCTTTAAGCGCGTTACCATGCTCGATGCCATCAAGGAACATACAGGATTCGATGTTTCGGGCATGGATGAGGCCGGCCTGAGGGAAGTGTGTGCCAAACTCGGAATAGAAACGGATGAAAGCATGGGCAAAGGAAAGCTGATCGACGAAATTTTTGGTGAAAAATGCGAGCCCAATTATATCCAGCCGACCTTCATTACCGATTATCCGGTTGAGATGTCACCTTTGTGTAAACGTCACCGCGAAAATCCTGAACTCACAGAACGCTTTGAGCTGATGATCAACGGAAAGGAAGTAGCAAACGCCTACACTGAGCTCAACGATCCGATCGATCAGCGCCGTCGTTTTGAAGAACAGATACGTCTTTCGGAAAGAGGCGACAACGAAGCCATGTTTATTGATCAGGACTTTTTGCGCGCACTCGAATATGGTATGCCGCCGACTTCCGGCATGGGAATTGGTATCGACAGGCTGGTAATGTTGCTCACGGGTCAGTCGTCGATTCAGGAAGTGCTGTTATTTCCTCAGATGCGTCCTGAAAAGGTGAAAAAAATGGCTGAAACTTCAGATTTTGTGAAACTTGGTGTTCCGGAAGAATGGGCCACATGGATTGTGCAGGCAGGTTACCAAAGTCTTGAGGCTTTTAAGGAAGAGAAACCGGCTGTTTTGATGCAAAAGTTGAACGGACTTCGTAAGAAAAACAAGCTGGACATTCCGGCTCTTCAAATCGACACGGTTGAAGCCTGGTTGAAATAAAAACACTTATTTTTTGGAGCAAAAGTAGGGGTTTATGAACATATTCATGTTTATAAACCTCTTTTTTTAAAGTCTGTTGCCCTGTATTTCTTGCCTAAATTAGCCGCTAAAGTATCCGTTTGCCCAATTCCGCATATAACCACCATCCAAAATGAGAGCCTTTTTATCTGACAAACGAATCGTTATTAGTTTTCTGGTAATGTTTTTTGGGGTTGCTACATCGTCACTCAGCGGCCAATCAACTTATACACGCTCTACAAAAATTGGTAATCAGACAGTTACAGAAGGGAGTTCTTTTAAGGGAAGGTGGACTTTGAGTGTTGGGGGTGGTCCCACTTTGTTTTTTGGCGACATGAAGCAATACCAGTATTATCCTGTCACTAACTACGAAAGTGAATGGCGTTTTGGTGGCAATCTGATGCTCGAACGATCCATCAGCCCTGTTTTCAGTATCCGTGGGCAAGGACTTTATTCTGAACTGGCAGGTACCCGTCGCGCCTGGAAGAAGTATTTCAACTCAGAACTCATCGAATTCAACCTGAGCACCGCTGTCAATCTTAATAATTTGATAGGTGGATTTTTAAGAGATAAACCAATTTCATTTCATGTGATATTTGGTATTGGTCTGTTGAATTATAACACAACCGTCTACGAGCTCGGAAGCAATAAAACTGTTTCAACGCTTGGTTTTGGAAATGGTAAAGGTATAGGTGGTCGCACACTCGAAGGCCTTTTACTGGGTGGTTTTGGTGTCGATATTCACCTGAATGATAATTGGGCAATCAGATTGGAGTCAGCCAACAGAGGAATTAATTCTGATTTGTTGGATAATTATGTCAACATGTTTAAGTATGATGTATACAATCATACATCACTTGGTATAGCTTATACTTTCAATAGAAGAATTGGTAAGGTTAAACTGGTGCCCGAAGATGATCAGGAAATTGTGCCGATCACGATGCCACAGTATGAAGAAGAGCCTGTTCAGCCCGAAAGCAACCAAAACCCACAGGGCACCAATGCGTTTAACAGGGTGATAGATGTGTTGGATGTTGAAGCACCAATAGAAGTCAAAGAACCTGAAATCGAAGTGGTAAAAGAGACTCCAAAACCCCAATACATCAAATCAGATGGAATCGAATACAGGGTGCAAATTCGAGCTCGATATGGACACAAAATATCCACAGCTGAGCTGGCCAGAAGTTACAACCTTCCCCAGGATGAAATCATGGAGTCGACACACAAAGGCTATTTCATATACACGATTGGCAACTTTGCCTCTTATGATGAGGCAGTAGTTAAACGTAATAGCATAAGATCCCAAAACAAGGTGTATGATGCTTTTATTGTGGCATTTAAAAATGGTGTACGACTAGATAAACTTCCATAAGCCAAAGGTTTTGCAGATTTTTTTAGAGATTGACTTTTCGTTAAGTTTATCTATCTTTGTCACCATCAGCGTTAGCTATTAATACGCATTCCATGAAAAAAAGTGATTTCGATTACGATCCCGAAAAGGATGATTTGCCTCAGAGCCTGACGTTCTGGATCATTCTGGCCTCGCTGGCCATGGCGATCTATCTGAGTCAGATATTGGTATAAAAAATCCCATTCGAACAATCGGATGGGATTTTCAGTTTTTATCAATTAGGCTGCTATTGCCTGATGATTTTTTGAATCAAGGTCTGGTTTCCAGCATTGATGCGACAGAAGTAAACTCCCTTTTCAAGTCGTCCATCCCACGGGATTACTTGCATACCGGCAGGTATCGTCTGGTTCATAACAACAGCAACGACTCTACCAGTCAGGTCTATCAGCTCGATCTGAGTCAATTCGGCCTCAGATAAACTAAATTCAATGGTAAAACTACCCGTAAAAGGATTTGGATATATTTGAAGCATGCTTAGCCTGTTCAACTCCTGGTTTCCACTCACAAGGTCCATGTTAATTTTTACCGGCAAATCCTGTACGCCAGCACTGGAAGTGATTCGGATGGTTTCATCGTAATAATTAATCGGATTTATGCTTTCAACGGGGATTAACAAAGTAACAAGCACCGGAAGTGTTTCGCCATCGTGCAAAACAAAAGGCATTGCCGGAAGGTTTTCGTCTTCAATCATGGCAAATTGAATTTCAGGCGTGATGTTTTCGATAGATTGGAGGGTGACATCACTGCCGGTTTGGTTGGCGATGGAGAAGGTGCGTTCAAATTCCCAATCGAAAACGAGTGTGTCTGGAGAAATAGTTAACAAACCAGTTGTATTTTCTTCCAGGATAAATTCGTGCGGATCTAATGCGCCCATATAAGGCTGTGAGAGCCTTCGGCCACTCTCATCTTTGGCAAAAACGTAATAATCAACAGTATCACCATCAGAATAACCTTTGATATATCCGGTATACATATCATTTCCATCGGCTGTAAGCAGGCTGGTCTGGTAATTACCACCATTGATACTGTAGAATACCAAAACCGAATCTGTCACAAGTGCCTCGCCCGAATAGGGGATGATTTTACTCGTTACAGCAACGGAGTCCTGCCACTCAATCGTACCATAAACAGGACGGTGGTCGATAAACAGCATGCCCAGGTCGGCAACGCCTTTGGTTCGGCAGTGCAAAGCGTCGGTATTATACCAACTTCCCCATGGCACACCAATGATTTCGTATCCCGGCATGGCTTCTTCGTATACAGCCATTGCTTCGTCATCCCACTGGCTGCCTGTGAGTGGAACCAAAACTTTATTATTGAGAATCAAAGAGTTGGTATAAGGAGTTCCAGGTGAGGTTCCGGGCGAATAGGTCCTGTATACTTTATAAGGATAACCATAAGCTGATGGCGTAGTTTCGAAATAATTGGCGACAGCTTCATAGTCAGCATAGCGATAATCAGATTCGGGCACCTGACCGATAAGAATTTTATCAGGAGCCAGGTATTTACCCCAACAATCAATGTGCTTGATGTAATCGTCAAGCGGGTCGATGGTAACATCATAGCGTGTTACACCAAGATAGGCTTCCACCTTTTCCTGAATCTGCTGTGTGGTGTAATTGGTGTTTTCTTCATAAACAAGATCGGTTGAAGCAGCCATGCCGCGTCCGTCGACCATCATATTGCCACCTGTGTGCACCAGGTTCATCCCGTAAAGGTTGATTCCAAGGTGTTCAGCCATTTTTACAGGTATTAGATTGTCATTGGGTCTGGGTCTGTCGTATGGAAAATCAACAATACCAGGCTGTTTGTTGCCATCAAAAACATACCATGGGCCGTAATCACGCGTCCAGTACGAATCAGAAGCTGCAATCAGGAATGAACAATTGTCGGTGTTGATGCCGTTTTGTGTGTAGAGATTCAGAACCTGCGTGGCCTGGCTGTTGCTGCTCACAATGGTGATGACAGGAAGATCTGATGCCATTTCAGCAATTACACTATATGGAATGCCAAGTGGATAACGAATCAATACTGCCTGCATAGGTTCAAACTCTGCTACCATCCTGCCGCCTCCCTCAGGTGGATCGGTTTCTGTGAAGTTGACGTTATTTGTTGCAGGTAACGACATTTCTTCTGCCGATAAATAATGAAGCTTGCGCCAATCAGGCTGTTTTTGCGTTTGCGCATGACCCTGAAACCCGATCAGGACCAAAAAACTGCAAACTGCAAATGAAAAAAGTGCTTTCATAAAAATCCAGATATTTTTTTAATTGTCCAAAGGTAAACAATCGGCCCAAAGCACCTATCGTTTTTGTTGTATATTTGCCACGGAAAATACCAATTTCATATGAACTTATCAATTCTTTTAGGGGTTGTAGGCCCATGGCAGGTAGTTGTTATCGTCCTGGTTTTGTTGCTGCTGTTTGGCGGCAAGAAAATTCCTGAACTCATGCGCGGATTGGGTCGCGGTGTTAGGGAGTTCAAAGAAGGAATCAGCGGTGATGAGGAAAAGTCATCAGAAAAAAACAAAGACGAAAAATAATTTCTGATCACAACATACCTTTTAAGTGAATTTGATGTTATGTATGTCCAATAAACATGCATAGCGTGCGTTTTGGTTATCAACGGACTGCTGTTGATTGATTTTTATGTTCATAAACTCCGGCAAATCATCTTAATGTAATTTTGTTCAAATTTTCTGATTTTTTTGTCATGAAACACAATACATTCGCTACCATTATCGTGTTTATTTTCGTACTGTTAAGTGCCCGTGTTTTGGCGCAGTCAGAGGTAGAAGAAATGCTGATGGACACAACAGCTACTGAAGCTGATTCAATCCCAGGGCTTACTGATGACGAAATTGAAGCGCAAAACTCCGGGCTGGCTTTTGTCGAAGACTCGCCAATTACGAAGATGCTCGACAGCCTTTTCCGAATTAAATATTTTAACGACAGCCTGTTCTATCTCGATTCGGCCAGCGTGAATCAATTTGGTTATCAGCCTGCTGAAGTGCCACAGTTTGCCGATAGCATTTATAACCAACGCATTGAAGCGCTGAACCGCGAAACTCCCATACAATTCACGTATAATAAACATGTCAGGTCATTTATCGACTTATATGCAGTAAAAAAGCGAGAGCTCACAAGCCGCGTTCTGGGTTTGTCATATGTTTATTTCCCGATGATCGAGGAATTACTCGACAGATACGATATTCCATTGGAAATGAAATACCTGGCTGTTGTTGAATCGGCACTCAATCCAACTGCCGGATCGCACATGGGTGCCAAAGGTCTGTGGCAGTTTATGTATGGAACAGGAAAAGTGTACAAGCTCAAAGTAACATCGCTGGTAGATGACCGCTACGACCCTTATAAAGCTACAGAAGCTGCTTGCCAGCATATGCTCGACCTCTATGACATTTATCAGGATTGGTTTTTGGTGCTGGCGGCATATAATTCAGGTGCCGGAAATGTGAATCGTGCCATTCGTCGGGCCGGTGGCGTGAAAGACTACTGGGCCATCTGGCCTTTCCTGCCGCGCGAAACTCGGGGCTATGTACCGGCCTTCATCGCGGTTAATTATGTGATGAATTATGCAGCAGAGCACAATCTTTACCCAACTCATCCCGGCATCATCATGGGTGGAACAGATACGGTAACCGTTCGGGATGTATTGTCCTTCGACCAGCTCAACGAAATGTTGGGAGTGCCCATGGGCGATTTGCGTTTTTTCAATCCACAGTTCAAAAAAGACATCATTCCTGCTTCAACTGAAAACCCTTATATACTGAGACTTCCATCGCAGTACGTTGGAGCCTATCTCAACAACGAAACAGAGCTGTATGCGTTTAAAACCAAAAAAGGTGTTGAGCGCGAAAAGTTGCTTGAAGAAATCAAAAAAGTTAGCGACCGCAGTGTGCATATTGTCCGTAGTGGCGAAAATCTGGGACTCATCGCGCGAAAATACAGGGTGAGTATCAATCAGCTCAAAGCCTGGAACAATATGCGCAAAACAACTATTTATCCCGGTCAGAAACTCATTGTTTACAGTTCGGGAGCTCCAATGGCGCAGGCAGGTGAAACACCTGTAAAACGTTCGTCCTCATCAACTTTTCATGTCGTGAAATCAGGTGAAAATCTGGGTCTGATTGCAAAAAAATACCAATGCTCGGTGACCGATTTGCGCGAATGGAATGGTATTTCCGGAAATGTAATTCGTCCCGGACAAAAGCTTCGCGTTTACAAGCCGGATGAGCCAGTTGCAAAGAGCACCGAAACCAGCGGCAAATATATCATTCACACTGTTCGCTCTGGTGACACCTTGTGGGATATTGCCCGCGAATATGATGGAGTAACAGTGGACCAGATCAAAAAACTCAATAAGCTTGGCAACAAGTCTCGTATAAAACCAGGCCAGAAACTCAAAATTGCCACTGTAGGTTAACGCTAAAAGCAGTGGGTTTTATACGAAAACAGAACGTTTTTGCGTTTGGTCTTTCGGAAGTATGCGCTTTAGCTGAAAGTGCGCTGTGATGAGCATATTTCCTGCTGTGCAGTTCATCAAAATACCAAATTGTCATGAAACATTCTTTTCGACTTATCCTGGGATTTTTGGGTTTAGTTATGTTCCTCACCCAATGCAAAGAGCCTACGCCAAGAATCGCACGGTCCGTTGGCGCAACTTCAGAGTTATTGGTTGTTACGCAGAGTGAAGACCAATGGGAAGGTATGGCCGGAGAAGCCATCCGTAATTATTTTGGTCAGGAACAATATGGACTTCCACAACCTGAAGCCTTGTTCAGAATTGCAAACATCAATGTGAGTAATCTCTCTGACATGTTCAGAAAACACCGCAACATCCTGGTTGTCGAAATTGATCCAAAGCTGGATGAAGCAGTGGTGGAAACCAGAACCGATTTGTGGTCGAAACCGCAACGCGTGGTTAAAATTGCAGCTGCCAGTCAGCAGCAATGGGTAGAAGCGTTCGAAAAACAAAAAGACGGAATCAGGCTTTTGTATGACAAATCTGAACGTGAGCGCCTGATGAACATATACCGTCCGACTGCAGATTATAAAGTGATCGAAGAAGTAAGCAAGACGCTTGGCATTAAGCTGATGATTCCTGAAGGTTTTTTTGTGGCTAAAAACGAAGGTAATTTTATGTGGATTCGCAAGGAAGTAGCGGATTACAGCCAGGGACTGATTCTTTACACTTTACCCTATCGCGATACGCTCGATCTGAGCGATAACCGGATCATACAGGTGAGAGATTCGCTCCTGCAGAAATTTATTCCAGGACCTTCAGAAGGCTCATTTATGTCGACCGACAAAGAATTTATCAAACCCGAAATCAAGCGCGTATCGCATTTCGTAACAGATTTTGCCATCGAAAACAGAGGGGTTTGGAATGTTGTTGGCGATTTTATGGCTGGTCCCTACCTGGCCTATACTATTGTTGATCAAAAACACGGACGGCTGATTACCGTTGAGGGCTATGTGTATGCACCCAACAAAGACAAACGCGATTATTTAAGGCAGATGGAGGCTATTCTCTATAGCCTTGAAATGGTTGATGACACCAAATAAAGATTATTGTTTCTTATAAACAATCTCAATGGTTCCGAGGGCAGTGGTGCTTTCGGCCTTAATGGTTCCGTCTACATAGGTGCCTAACTCATTCATGGCAGGGCCGTCATTTTCGAAACGGTACCAGATTTTCTGATCAGCATCGAGTTTCCATACCGTGCGATGGGTAACGTTGTTGTCGATGATGTTGAGTGAGGTGTCGTTCGTAAACTTTAAAATGGTTTGTTTTTCGCGCTCAGCCACCTGCTGAACCATTTGAGGACTTGCCTTTTGTTCGTCAAAATTGATGTTGACAACATCAGCCTTCCATGTTCCGATCAGTTTGCTTTCGGGTGATGAAGAGCATGATATCAGCAGGGTGAAGATGGAAAATACTATAAGATTGCGCAAAAATAGGGACTGTTTCATGAATGAATTTTTGGCAAAAGTACATCAAAAAATTTCAAATAAAAGCACCGCTATTCCTGCTTTTTAAGCAAATGATACAACTTCCTCAGTTGAAACCTGTCACGTTCCCAACTAAAAAATTTTAAAAAAACTTGACAAAGAAGAATTTTATTGTAGTTTTGCCGTATGGTTTAACTATATGGTTAAATTATTTGGTTAATACAATGAATACTGAACAACAAATATTAGATGCTGCCCGAAAGCTCTTTATGATCAAAGGACTTGAAGGCACACGTATGCAGGAAATCGCCGATGAAGCCGGTATCAACAAAGCTTTGTTGCATTATTATTTCAGGTCGAAAGACAAGCTGTTTGCCAGGATTTTTGATGAGGCATTTGAAAAGATTCTGCCTTCGATGACCGTGGCTCTTGAGCGGGCAGACAATGTACCCGAGTTTGTCCGGTTTTTTGTGCCCAACTACATCAAGATATTGAATGACATGCCTTTTCTGCCGCAGTTTGTCATTCACGAACTTGCGCAAAATCCCAGTCGTATTGCCGGCATGATGCAGGTAAAGAAATTTCCGCTGCAAAAACTTCATGAACTACTCTATCTATCGATCGAGCGGGGCGAAATCAGGCAAATCTCAACCGAGCATTTCCTGATCAATATGCTGGCCATGACCGTCTTTCCATACATGGCACGCCCCATTATGGAGGCGGTGATTTTTCAAAATGACAAGGAAAGATATGAGCGGTTTTTAGACGAGCGTGTCGTTGAGGTCATCAAAACAATACTTTTGTCGCTGCGGATCGAAAGCGAAACCAATTTACCAACGAATGAGCATTCCCAATAGCATAGATATGAAAAGATTCATTGTTATTATTCTTTTGTTTTCGACCTTTGGTTTAGCGGCACAAAATCCCGGCAGCAGCTGGAGTTTAGAGCAGCTCACTGATAGTGCCCTGGCCAATTATTCCATCATCAAACAAAGCGCTATGCAATCGCAGATGAGCGCCTTGCGGACCGAAAACATCAATGCCAACTTCAAGCCACAGCTGCTGCTCAATGGCCAGATGTCGTATCAGTCGGATGTCACACAGATCAATATTCCCATTCCAAATTTTAAGGCACCTGTTTTATCTCAGGATTGGTACAAACTCAATCTCGATGTTACACAGATGGTTTACGATGGTGGCATCACCAGCCAGCAAAAAGAAATTGAAAAGGCTGGTCTCTTTGTTGAACTCCAGTCCATTGAAAAACAGGTATATGCCTACAAGGAAATGATCATGAAGCTGTATTTCAGGATCTTGCTTTTCGACCAACAGCTAAAAGTTCTTGCTTCAACCAGTAAAAGCCTTCAGTCGACCATCCAACAAATGGAGTCAGCGCTCACTGCAGGCAGCATTTTGCAATCCGATTTAGACGAGCTTCAGGTTAATTTCCTGGGCCTTCAGCAGAAAATCATTGAGGCAGAGGCGGGCAGAAATGCAACCATTGATATGTTATCGGCATACACCAAAATCGATCTCAATCAAAATGATCTATTTGCAATACCGGCGGTGCAAACCAACCATATCGTGATGATGAACCAACGACCCGAACTGGCTTTGTTTCATGGTCAACTGCTCAAGCTCGATCAGCTGAAGCTAGCATCAACTGCTAAACGTCGACCTATTATTCAGGCTTTCGGGCAGGCAGGTTACGGAAGGCCAGGCCTTAATATGCTCGACGACAATTTTACGGGTTATTATGTATTGGGTTTGCGCATGAGCTATAAACTTTGGGATTGGCATGCCACCCGCAATGACAAGCAGCTTATTCAGCTGCAGCAATCCGTCGTAGAGACCCAACAGCAGGATTTTGAACAGTCTGTCAATGCTGCTTTTCGTGCTCAACTCAACCAAATTGAAAAATACCGCCGGCTCATCGAAAAAGATGATACCATCGTCACATTACAGACTTCTGTGTTGAAAACAGCCACATCAAAGTTCGGAGCAGGGGTCATTACCTCGGCAGATTATCTGACTGAACTCGAGCAACTGAGCAAAGCCCAAATTAACAAGGAAATCAACCAGATTCAACTGCTGAATGCGATTTATGAATACAAATTTATCACCGGAAACTTTAACGAAAATGAATAAATATCAAGTTGTTACGCTAGTTTTTGTAGCGTTTGCGCTCAGTTTTACTTCTTGTAAAGAAAAAGATGAACTTTCAGATGCATACGGCAATTTTGAGACCACAGAAGTCATCGTTTCGGCCATGGCAAACGGACAGCTGGTGCAATTCAACCTGGAAGAAGGCGACCAGCTTAAAGCAGGACAGATGGTTGGTCTTGTCGATACAACGGATTTGTACCTGCGCAAGTTGCAGCTGCAGAGCCAGCGTCAGGCTTCACTTTCGAGACTCACTTCTGTAAACGCGCAGCTTGCCGTCAACAGGCAACAACTGCAAAATGCACAGAACGATCAGAAACGCATCCACCAACTTTTTGAAGATGGGGCAGCCACGCCCAAACAAAAAGATGATATCGATGGCGCTGTGAGTCTGATTGTTGCACAGGAAGCTGCCACACGTTCACAAATTGGCAGCATCAACAACGAAGCAGAGGCTATCACGCGTCAGATCGATCAAATCAATGAGGCCATCAGAAAATCAGCCGTGATCAACCCCATCGAAGGTACCGTCATCGGAAAGTATGTGGAAGCCGCAGAAACAGTCAATTTTGGGAAACCATTGTATAAAATTGGCGACCTCAGTTCGATGGATCTCAAAGTGTACATCAGTGGAAGCCAGCTCAGTCAATTCAAAATTGGCGAAAAAGTTACGGTTCTTTACGACCGAAATGCAGATGAAAACAATCAACTTACGGGCATTGTTAGCTGGATTGCAACCAGTTCTGAGTTTACCCCCAAAACCATTCAAACCAAAGAAGAGCGTGTCGACCTTGTTTATGCCATGAAGGTAAGGGTCAGCAACGATGGCAGTATCAAAATTGGTATGCCGGGCGAAATCAAAATCAATCATTAACAAAAAACAATTATTTATGAAGATGAAAAATGCCGTTTTATGGATAGCAGCCATGATGCTGTTTGCCCTACCTCAATTGCATGCGCAGAACAAAGCTGAAGATGTGCTGGGAACATTTCTCAATGAAGACAAAGATGCACATGTAGAAATCTATCAAGAAAATGGGAAATTTTATGGTAAGCTTGTCTGGCTCAAATTCCCTATTGATGACGAAACAAACAAACCCAAGCTCGACAAAAAAAACCCTGATGAAGCGCTCAAATCAAGGCCGGTTTGGGGACTTGTGATCCTGAAAGATTTTGTGTTTGATGCCGACGATAACGAATGGAATGAGGGTGAAATCTACGATCCCAAGAGCGGTAAAACCTACAGCTGTTATATGGAATTTGAAAACGCGGACACCCTCAAAATCAGAGGCTATATCGGCTTTTCATTTATCGGACGCACCACCTTGTGGACCCGTGTAAAATAGATTTTCAATGAAGCAACAACCGGCAGTCGTAGCAAATGACCTGACCAAATCATATAAAAGTCAGCTGGCCCTGAAAAAAGTAAGTTTTCAAATTGAGAACGGAGAGTTGTTTGGTTTCATCGGACCTGATGGAGCCGGTAAAACAACCCTCTTTCATTTGCTGACTACTTTGCTCATTCCCGATACAGGTTCAGCCTCGGTCAGGGGATTTGATACGGTTGCCGATTATGCTGCCATCAGAAAAATTGTGGGATATATGCCTGGCAGGTTTTCCCTTTATCAGGACCTGACTGTGGAAGAAAACCTGAATTTTTTTGCAGGCATTTTTAATACAACCATTGCCGAGAACTATCACCTGATCGAAGACATTTACAAGCAGATTGAGCCTTTTAAAACCCGTCGGGCAGGCAAACTCAGTGGTGGGATGAAACAGAAACTGGCGCTTTCGTGCGCACTCATTCACAAACCGGAAGTGCTCTTTCTGGATGAGCCCACGACAGGAGTGGATGCCGTTTCGCGCATGGAATTCTGGGAAATGTTGCGCAAGCTCAAGCAACAGGGGATTACCATTGTGGTTTCGACTCCTTATATGGATGAAGCGGCTTTGTGCGATCGGGTTGCACTGATGCAAAATGGAGAAATCATGCTCACCAATACACCACAGCGTATTGTTGACGGGTTTAAAGGGGAGTTGTTGGCGGTGAGCAGCGACAATATGTTTGACCTGTTGCACCAGCTTGAAAACATCCCGGATACTGCAGCTGCCTATCGCTTTGGCGACCGGATTCATTACGTCAGCGAGAGGAATATTGATCCGGAGATTATTCAAAAAGCTTTGGCATCATCTGGACAAAAAAACGTTGTTATTGAACCCATTACACCCGTGATCGAAGACTGTTTTATCATGTTGATGAAATCGAAAAGTAAAAACGACCCAAACTGATGACGAAAGCAGATACCGTAATTGTGGTGAAAGATCTGGTGAAGAAGTTTGGCAGTTTTGTGGCCAACGATCACCTGAATTTTGAAGTGAAACGCGGAGAAATCTTCGGATTTTTAGGTGCCAATGGCGCCGGTAAAACCACTGCCATCAAAATTTTATGCGGCTTGCAATCGCCCACTTCGGGCGATATCAAAGTGGCTGGTTTTAATGTGTATACGCAAACCAACAAGATCAAACAGCACATTGGCTATATGAGCCAGAAATTTTCTTTGTATGAAGACCTGACTGTGAGCGAAAACTTCAGGTTTTACGGGGGAATTTATGGCTTATCGAACAAGTTGATTCGTGAACGCACCAAAACATTGCTTCAAAGGCTCGATCTGGAACATGCTGCCAACAAAGTGTTGCGCGATATTCCCCTTGGCTGGAAACAGAAACTGGCTTTTTCTGTGGCTGTAATGCACAACCCGGAAGTTGTTTTTCTGGATGAACCAACAGGTGGTGTCGACCCCATTACCCGAAGACAGTTTTGGGAGCTGATATATGAAGAAGCCAATCGCGGAACGACCATTTTTGTGACAACACACTATATGGACGAAGCAGAATATTGTCAGCGCGTTTCCATCATGGTCGATGGCCGCATCGAAGCGCTCGACAGTCCGAAGAAACTCAAAGAAACTTATCAGGCCGCATCAATGAACGAAGTATTTATCCGCCTGGCAAGGGCTCAAAAAAACACTGAATGAAAGGGTTTATTTTTAAGGAGTTCATGCATATTTTCCGCGATTTGCGCACCATGGTTATTCTGTTCGGAATGCCCATTGCGCAGGTTCTTTTATTTGGTTTTGCCATCACCAACGAGATCAACAATGCTGACATTGCCATCCTCGATCAGGCCAAAGATGTTGCAAGTACCGAAATCACCAACAAACTACTTTCGTCAGGTTATTTCAGGTTACACGAAGTGATTGACGATCCCAATCAGATTGAAGCTTCTTTTGAGAAAGGCACAATCAAGGAAGTGGTGGTGTTTGAACCACATTTTGCAGAAAAACTTCAGAATGGAGAAAAGACGACCATTCAACTCATTACAGATGCCAGCGACCCCAATACAGCCAACCTGATTAACAACTACACCGCAGGGATTATCCGCGATTACGCCATGAAAAGCAATCCCAATGCCGGAAGAACATTGGTAAATGTTGAAACAACCATGCTGTACAATCCCGAACTCAAAGGCGTATTCATGTTTGTGCCCGGAACCATTACAGTTTTGTTGATGCTGGTTTCGGCCATGATGACTTCCATCTCCATTGCCCGCGAAAAAGAACTGGGAACAATGGAGGTGTTGTTGGTTTCTCCGTTGAAACCTAGTCAGATCATCATAGGGAAGGTGCTTCCGTATGTTGTTTTATCCTTTATAAATGCTTTACTCATTCTGGTGTTGGCCTATACGGTTTTTGCCATGCCCATACAGGGTAGTCTGTTGCTTTTGCTCTTGCAGACCATCCTTTTTATTGTGATGGCACTTTCGCTGGGCATCTTTATCTCCACGGTGAGCAATACACAACAAACGGCCATGCTGCTTTCGATGTTTGTTTTGATGCTGCCTACGATTCTGCTGTCAGGTTTTATTTTCCCTATCGAAAACATGCCGCTTCCCTTGCAGATTTTTAGCAACATCATGCCGAGCAAATGGTTTATCATCATCGTTAAGAACATCATGCTCAAAGGCCTGGGAATGGGGTATGTATGGAAAGAAACCCTGATTTTGATTGGCATGACGGCATTGTTCATTTTGCTGAGTGTGAAAAAATTCAATATCCGACTTAACAAATAGCTGCTGATGCGTACCATACTTTTCATCTTACAAAAAGAATTTCGTCAGCTGTTTCGCGACAAAACCATGCTGCCCATTATTTTTATCATCCCTGTTTTTCAGCTGGTGATACTTTCGTTTACGGCAACTTTCGAAATTAAGCATACGCGTCTGGTAGTGGTTGATCAGGATCGATCTGCTGAATCGCGTGAGCTCATTTCTCGCTTCAAAGGCTCTGCTTTTTATATTGTTACTGCCCAAGCCGAAACCTATCAGCAGGCAGCTGAGTTTCTCAAAAATGGAGATGCAGATCAGCTGATTGTCATTCCTGAAAACTTTGAACGCAATATCATCAATCACACCAGCACTGATTTGCTGTTGGTTACAGATGCCATCAACGGCAGCGCAGCCAGCCTGATGAGCGCCTATGCCATGGCAATCATCAATAATTTCAATCAATATTTGATTGTGGAGCAGATGCCATCGGTAACGCATACCGAACCCATTGGCATTGAATCTTCTTATTGGTATAATCCACGCCTTAATTACCTGACTTATATGGTGCCCGGAATTTTGGTATTGCTTGTCACCATTATTGCTATGTTTTTATCGGGCATGAATGTGGTGAAAGAAAAAGAGCTTGGGACCATCGAGCAGATCAATGTAACCCCGATTTTAAAATACCAGTTTATCATTGGTAAATTGCTGCCATTCTGGATGGTAGCTATGTTTGAATTGCTTTTTGGCCTGGCCATTGCAAGGTTTTTGTTTCAGGTGCCATTCCTGGGTAGCTTGCCGTTGTTATTGGGTGTTGCAGCAGTTTATTTGCTGGTAGTTTTGGGGTTTGGCCTGTTTGTTTCAACCGTGGCCGACACCATGCAACAATCGATGTTTATTTCGTGGTTTTTGCTCGTTGTGTTTATTCTGATGAGCGGGCTTTTTACACCTGTCGAAAGCATGCCCGACTGGGCGCAGTATCTCAACAAACTCAATCCGGTTTCGTATTTCATCAAAATCAACCGGATGATTATGCTGAAAGGATCGGGTTTCAGCGACTTCAGCAACCTTTTTTATACACTGGTGGTTTACGCTGCAGCTGTACTTTCTTTATCCGTTTGGCGTTATAAAAAAGTCGCCTGACGGACGAAGCCTGGCTTTGGCTTCAAACACCTGTTTATTATCACGTTGCCTGATTCCATGGATGAAAAATACCGACGCGTCCTGCCGGATTGTCATTTCAATTTTGTCGTTCAGTACACACTCATGAACAAACCTGATTTCAAACTGGTGAAAAGCAAGCTGGGTAGTATTGGATGGCTCAAATGCATTGGCAATCCATTCGAAATAGCGCATATTATTGGTGTGACCGTTCATGTCAAGTTCTGAAAAGTGAACCACATGATACTGCTGATCGTAAATTGTTGCGGGCATTTCAAGGTCAAGGAAAGGCTGCGCAAGTGCGTGATGAAGCAATGCCGTATCGCTAAACTGTTCAATAATGTGGGGTCGCATGGGGCGTCTGCTTTCGAAATTGATGATGATCCAGTCGGTCGAAGCAGCAGCAATTTTCTGTCCTTGCAGGTTATGCATTTCAAAATCGCGCGAGGCGATGATCCCTTGATGTCCTTTGTGCCAGGTAGTCAGCCTGATGATGTCGTTCCAGGCAGGATATTGTTCGATTTGTGCCCTGATTGCGGTGAGAACCCACACGGCTCCAAATTGTTTCAGGTAGTTGAATCCGAAGCCGACTTCATTGGCATGGCGCCATGCCGACTCCTGAAGGAAATTGGAAAAGGCCCGTAGTGTCATTTTGCCATTTGCATCTACATCTTGCCAGGCAATCTGGTATTGATCCGTACGGGAACTCAGGGATGACTTCATGGTTGAGTAAAAAATAAAAATTAGAATCTTGAACAGTTAGCTCGCAGGTGGAACACTGAAACAAAATGTACTTCCCTTGTCTGGCTTGCTTTTCACGGTGATCTCGCCCTTCATCAGTTCGACAAATTCCTTGACCAGAATAAGCCCAAGACCTGTTCCAACTTCTTCTTCGGTACCTGGGCGCTTAAAATCGGAGTCGATATGAAAGATAGAGTCCAAATGATCTTCCGGGATGCCAATTCCATTGTCGGTCACACAAACGAAGACTTTATCCTCTTTGTTTTGTGCGTTTACGCGGATATCGCCATGCTGATGCGTAAATTTAATGGCATTATTCACCAGATTGATCAATACACTGTTCAGGATATTTGTGTCGCACATCACTTTTATGCCAGGTGATATTTCATTGGTCAGCTGATGGTCTTTTTTTCTGGCACGCGATCTAAGAATTTCAAAAACATGCTCCACAGCTTCATGCAAATCAACCACCACAGGCTCATTTTCGATCTTTTGGCGCTGTGCTCGTGACCAATCGAGGAGGTTGACCAGCAGGTTGTAAGTATTGTTGCTGCTTTTGCGCACCGCATCCAAAATTTGCCGTTTTTCTGCATCGGAGATATTGTCATATTCATCGCCCAGAATGTCAAGTAAACCGATCAGGGCGTTGAAAGGTCCGCGCAAATCGTGCGAGATGATTGAGAAGAACTTGTCTTTTGTATGGTTTAGCTGAGTCAGTGATTCGTTTTTTCGCTGGATGTCCTCTTTTTGTGACAGGATCTTTTGGTTCGACTTGCGTTGCAGTACTATTAGGATGACAAAGAGAATAATCACCAAAAAACTGAGCAGCATCACATAGGTCTGATTATCAATAATACGTTCATTCAGCTTGTTTTGCTTATTTAAGGCCGACAATTCAGCATCTTTCTTTTGTGTTTCATAGATGATCTGAAGCTCATCAAACTTCAACCTGATTTCACTTTCAGTCAACGAGTCACGTATTTCCATAGCCCTTTTCAGGTGCAAAAATGCGCTCTTGAAATCATTTCGTGCACTATCGGTGCTGGCAAGGTTTAAATATGTGTTGGTATTCCATGTCGGAATACCCAATTTTTCAGAAAGCTTTAGCGATAGGTTATAGTAATAATAAGCAGAATCGAATTTACCTTGACTGCTGAGCAAAGTGCCATAAAAGGAATAAGTCGGAAGCAGATTGTTGGTCAATTTATAATATTTGCTCAGCGAAATCGCTTTTTTATAGCAGTATGCAGCGCTATCATAAATCTTGGTTCTGATGTAAATCTGCCCCATATTTGAGAAAAGATAGGGCAAAACATCGTCTCCGGCCTCAGCACTTCGGATACCTTTCAAAACATAAGTCTTTGCTTTATCAATATCTTTCATGTGATCCAGGTAGATAGAGGAGATATTGTTGTAAATTGTAGGTATTAAACTAATCATGTTTTGGGATTGAATCAGCCTGAGTGCATGATGATATGCTTCGAGAGCATCTTCATTTTTATCAACATTGGCATAAAGCGAGCCAAGGGCATTGTAGCCATTTGCCAGTCTGAAAGTGTCTTGCAGTTCTTCGAGTGCATTGATTGAGGCCAGTTGGTATTGCAGTGCAAGTCTGTATTTTCCGGCTCTGCGATAAAAAACACCTAGATCGTAATTTGTTTTAGCGATACCCTTTATGTTGTTTCTATGAACATCGATGTCGAGTGCTTTGCTCAGGTATTTAAATGAGCTGTCGGGTTGTCCTGTTTTGCCCAATAACGCCCCGCCATTGTTGCAAGCTTCAACAATGAGCTGATCCAATTCGGGCTCTGAGGTTAGCCTTGCCGTTTTCATCAGGTAGCTGATCGAAGTGTCATACTCGCTGGTAAACCAGTAGTACAACCCATTTACATTGTTGTATTCAGCCCGGCTAAGTTTGTCTAGGCCTGACTCAATAGGTTTAACCTGATCGAGCAGCATTCTGGCTGAGTCCATATTATCCGGGATTAAATTCCTGGCAATTAACACTTTGGCATAAAGTTGATCTGCTTCCTTACTGCTATGGCTCAGGACTTTGATTAAACTGTCGGACCCTGCCAATGATGAAAATGAAGTAAAGGCAAAAAGTGTAAAGAGAGCTAAAGGAAAGTAACTACAACTTTTCTTAAATAGAGTCATTCATTTGTTTTTTATAGCCAGCTGCGCCTAACCAATGTTCAGATACTTGTTTCAGATTGTGACACAGCTGAACTTAGTTGACATACAGCAATGGTTGACATTATTTATTTTCGCAGTGTAAAACAGGCAAGAACCAGCCTTACAAAGATTTTTCTAAATTAAGTATTTTGTCTTACTTCAGCGTGTTTCATGCGATTTATGATGGCTGAACAATATTAACCTTACAAAAACCGAAACGACAGCTGCAGGCTAACAACCGGATGGATGGTGTAAAAGGCTATGTTTTCTTCGAGCAATTGACGGTTTTCTTCGCTGCCAATTTCGTTCAGATTGCCGTTTCCAACTAGTTCTACCGTCGGGCTTCCCTGAAAAGCGGCTCCAACTTCAAAAGCAAAGGAGACAACACCATTCTTCGACAGAGAACGGCCAATTCCGATTCCGGCATAGGGATTGACGCTTGATCCTGGCCTGATGCGGGCCGTCAAAGTACTTCCATCATCCGGACCAGCCGTGATATCACCGATGATGATGGATCCGGTGGGGAATCCAATCAGCTTGATTTCGTTGTTGTTGTAGATGAAACCACCGCTGATGAAAAGCACCCTGGCCAGCTGATAATTCAATAACAGTGAGACATCCTGTAGCCGCACTTCGGCGCTGGCTTTTACTTCCAGATCAGTATCACTGTAGGTGTAGTTGATCCCCATCGAATTAAAGCCAAGTCGCAGGTGTAGCTTGTCGCTAAAAGCCCCGATCAGTTCAACGCCGGGACCAAAAGTGTTCATCTTGACGCCAATCCCCAGCCCAAAACCAGTTCCTAACTCAGTTGATTCATTGTATTCAACCTTGTTTACAGGTGTATTTCCCGGAAGCTCCTGTGCCATCAGCATGGCTGGAAAAATCAACAGAAGCAGGCTAGATAGCCATTTGTAATGATTGGTTTTCATATGTTTATCATAAGTTTTCTGATCCATTAAAACACGCAAATTCTTGATATCACCAACCAAAATGAGTGGAATAAAAGCAGTCTCCCTGGCCAATGCCTGACGAAAAAAGGGTTGGTGTTATCAATTTAACAAAGTTAAATTTTTTCGTTTAATGTGTCAATGATTTTTTATGATGCATTTTAATAATCTTTAACTAAGCAAACTAATAGGCCAAAAACCAAAACTTAAAATTTTGCGTTATCAAGCCTAAAAACACGAAAACTACTGTAGCTGTTTGTTTTTTATTATTTTTAGCTTCACAAAGACAATGATTTCCATGCGGAAAAAGCATCATTTGTGGTTAGTTTTAGTGGTAATTTTTCTTGCTGTATTTACAGCTTGCAATCCATCACAGGACAGCAAAATAGAGAAAGATGCCGTTGAAATGGGGCCAAATTCACTGGAGCGTGTTGTTGAACGGGGTAAAATTATTGCCCTCACCGATTATAATTCAATCAACTATTACATTTATCGCGGCGAGCCAATGGGCTATCAGTATGAGATGCTCAAGGCTTTCTCGCAAAACCTGGGGGTGCGTCTTGAATTGCGTATCGAAGACAACCTGCAAAAAGCAATGCGGCAGCTCGAAAAGGGTGATGTTGATATCATTGCGCTTGGCATGACTGTCACCGGGAAAAGACAGGAGCGTTTTGACTTTACCAATCCCATTTTTATAACACGACAGGTGCTGGTTCAACGAATGCCCGAAGGTTGGCAGCGCATGCAAACACGTGACGAAATTGAAAGCAAGTTGCTGCGCTCGAGCCTTGAACTCGCCGGTAAAACCATTTATGTGCAGGCCGGCAGTGTATTCAAAAAGCGACTCGAAACCCTCGCTGATGAAATTGGCGACACCATCATTATCAAGGAAGACAAACGGGAGGTAGAAGAGCTGATTGCTGCCGTTGCCAATGGTGAAATTGATTATACAGTGGCCGATGAACATATTGCCTTGGTAAACGAACGCAATTATCCTCAGATTGATGTGAAGATGCCTGTGAGTTTTCCGCAAAAACTCGCCTGGGCATTACGCAAAGAAAAGAACAATGCCCTGCTCAAAGAGATCAATCACTGGCTGGGCGATTTTGACAATACACTTGAATCGAGGCTGTTGTACGACAAGTATTTTAAAAGCAACCGCACCCGCTATCTGGCACGCAGCGAATACAACTCATTTAATGGGGGACGACTATCCGACTTTGACAAAACCATCAAGGAAGTGGCTCGAGAGATTGGTTGGGACTGGCGTCTGCTTGCTTCGCTTATTTATCAGGAATCTGAATTTAAACCCGATGCTGTGAGCTGGGCAGGTGCTTATGGTCTCATGCAGCTAATGCCGGTGGTGATGGAGCAGTTTGGGATTGATTCAACCGCTTCGCCACAGGAACAGATCAGGATTGGCGGTAAATTTATCCAGTATCTTGACAAGCAAATTCCGGAAAGCGTGGTAGATTCAGCAGAGCGCATCAAGTTTGTGCTGGCGGCGTATAATGCAGGTGTGGGCCATGTGCTCGATGCGCGACGATTGGCAGCCAAGTACAACAAAAACCCCGATGTTTGGGACGACAATGTTGACTTTTTTATGCGCAACAAATCGAAGCCGGCATTTTACCACGACCCGGTGGTTTACTATGGCTATGCGCGTGGCGAAGAGACCTATGCCTTTGTTGATCAGATTACCGAGCGTTACGACCACTACCGGAACCTGATTTCACAATGAGAATCATTCACTACGTAAGCAAGGCAATCATCTATTGATTGTTTAAACAAAAAAAGCCCTCAAAAGGGCTTTTATTTGGTTTTGGTTAATGGCTTACAGCTTCATTTCCTGGCTGATTTGGGCTGTCCATTTTTTGATGCGTTCAGGTGTCATTTCGTTTTCCTGGTCTTCGTCAAGTGCCAGACCAAAAAACTTGCCGTCAGCCGCGCCTTCCGAATCGGTGAAAGTGTAGCCTTCAGTTGGCCAGAAACCTACAATTTTGCCATTGCGTTTTTCTACCTCTTCTTTCAGGAATCCCAAAGCATCCACAAAATGATCGGGATACAGCACCTGATCGCCAAGCCCATAAAAAGCAAATGTTTTACCGGAAAAATCTTTGTTTTCGGTTTTTACGAAAAACTCATTCCATTTATTATCACCTTTTGCATCGCGCCAAATTTCGGCACCAATGGTGGCAATCCCAAAAATAAAGTTTTCGTAGGCATCCATGCGACTCACATTGAAGCTTGCAACATCCAGCATTTCCAGTTTGTCAGCACCAATTTGCGCTTGTATTTGCCTGGCAGCTTTTTCTACATTTCCGCCCGGAGCCCAGTATAACAAAATTGTCTTTTTCATAGTGGTATGAATTGATCAGGATTTAATGGCGTAAAATTAAGACTATTATTCGGGCCTGAGTTGTAAGGGTCTTTTTTAGAATGTGTATAAATAAAGAATCCAAAGGGCGATTATTTTCTGTTTTCCTGCTTGTAAATGGTGCAGATATCCGCGATACTTTGTGCGATGGGCGTAAAAACAAATCCTGTTTTCTGCTTCAGTTTTTCTGAACTGTAATAATGCTTATTGCTGGCAGTGCGGGCAGTTTCGCGGGTGATCGCAGAAGCTTTACCCGTAAGCATTGATTTGACTGCCAGCAAACGCCAGGCTATTTCGCTCATCCAGGGGTTTACAGCGATGTTTGGTGGCTTTTTTCCCAGATTTTCGGCCATCAACGCAAAAAACTCCTTGTAGCTGACATCCTGTGCCGAAACGATAAAGCGTTCGCCAAAATGTTCATTTTCCATTAGATACAGCATAGTCCTTACCACATCATGTACATCCACAAAACCGTTGATGCCGCTGGTGTAAAACTTCAGTCCGCGATCGACAAGTTTGAACAGCTCGGCACTGCCGCTGTCCCAGTTTCCTGCACCCAGAATTACAGATGGGATAATGATGACCGCCTGTAAGCCCTCAGCAATGCCACGCCACACTTCCCGTTCGGCCCCGTATTTCGAAATGGCATACACTGAATTGTTTCCCGAGCTTTTCCAGTTGGTTTGCTCAGTAACCAAAACGCCCTTTTCGGCCCGACCCAAAGCCGCAATGGAGCTCACATGACAGAACTTTTTCACGCCTTGGTGCAGTGCAGCGTTTACCAGGTTTTCGGTGCCTTTGATATTGACCCGAAGCATGGCTTGGTGGGCTGATTTGTGGAAAGAAACGGTAGCAGCGCAGTGATAAATTTCATCGATTCCACTAAGGCTTTCTTCCAATGAGTAATAATCTAGCACATCGCCATTCACCCATTCAATTCGATCAAATTGCGCTTCAGCATCCTCAAACTGCCGCGCAAAAACTTTTTTTACAAGCGATAAGTCGCTGTTTTCGCGTCGTAATGCCCTGACAGGTTTGTCTTTGGCAGCCAGCGCTGCCAGCAAATGCGAGCCTACTAATCCCGTTGCGCCTGTGATGTATATCATGTCACAAAAGTAGTGAACTGATGCATACAAGCATCTCGTAAAGAAGCCTTTTTGGATTGAACACAAATTGGCCTTTCTTGTTTATTTTTTTACAACACAAGCGAAATGTTTGCTTTCTTTGATGTCCCGTCGGGTAAAATGCAATAAAATGGCTGCTACCAGGCAGATTTGGCAGGTAAACAAAAGAAGAGATGGCTAACTAAGATGGAAATATGCATATGATGACAAAAAAAATCCTGATATTTTTCGTGTTGCTGACGGCTTTTGCCGCTTGCAGCACAGAGCAAAAAAAAGAGGCTGAAGAAGCCAAAGATTTTAACGCCTATGGCCCGGCTGAGTATCTCTGGGAACGTTGGACTTATCCCAACATCAGCTTCGACGATCAGAAGTATGATGCAGTGATGCAGGATGTTGCTATGCGATTCGCCAACAGCAGAAGCAGCGATGTGAGCTGGAGGGTCGAAGGTCCGCTGAACATTGGCGGGCGTGTCAATTGCATTGCCATCAACCCCAACAACGAAGACGAAATTATCATTGGGACCAGCGCGGGTGGTATCTTCAAAACCACTGATGCAGCCGAAAGCTGGGAAAGCAGCGGTGACATCTTTGCCAGCATGTCGATCGGATCGGTGGCTTATGATCCACAAAACACCGACGTGATTTACGTGGGCACTGGCGATCCCAATATCAGCAGCACGCCCAAAACAGGCAGTGGTGTTTACAAATCAGCCGATGGTGGATTGAGCTGGGAATTGCTCGGTCTTGCGGATGTTGGTATCATCAGTAAAATCCTGGTGCATCCTGACGATTCTGATATTTTATATGTGGCTTCGATGGGCACTCCTTATTACGAAGATGAAAATCGTGGAGTCTATCGCTCAGTTGATGGTGGCCTCAGCTGGGAAAAAGTCTTGTTTTTATCGCCTCAAGCCGGTGTCAGCTCACTGGTTTTCCATCCCGATTTTCCCGATACTATCTTTGCCGGTGGCTGGAACCGTATCCGCAACAACCAGGTTTCTATTACGTCAGGGCCTGAAGGCCGCGTTTACCGATCTACCGATGGAGGCGACACCTGGGAAGAATTGTCGAATGGCTTGCCGGGTGGCAACCTGGTGAGAGCTGCTTTGGATGTCTCCATTTCCGATCCCGGAGTGGTTTATGTCAGCTTTGTTGATCCGACAAGTTACGAGATAGAAGGTGTTTACCGTTCAAACGATTTTGGCGACAGCTGGACCGAGTTGAACAGTTCCGGTTTGCAGGGTACCCAGGGCGGCTTTGGATGGTATTTTGGTCGTATTGTGGTGAATCCGGCCAATGCCGATCAAGTGTCGGTGGCAGGTGTTGAGTTGCATACGTCCAACAATGGTGGCAATTCCTGGTTTCAGAGCACCCCCGATTGGTACACTTATGAGGTTCATGCCGATATGCACGACCTGGTTTATTCTCCCACCGGCAAACTTTGGCTGGCTACTGATGGCGGACTCTACACTGGAAGCAGTAGTTTCAACAACTGGCAGTACAAGTCGTACCTGCCAATTTCGCAATTTTACCGTATTGACGTGAACCCACACATTCCGGGTGTTTATGCCGGCGGGATGCAGGACAACGGCACCGCAAGCGGCAGCTACCAAACAGCCGATAACTGGCCCAGACTTCTTGGTGGTGATGGCTTCCAGTGTTTGTACGACTGGAGCAACCCCTCGGTGTTTTATGCTATGACACAAAACGGCTTGATCTATGTGCAAAACGGTTTTGGCTTCGACGATTTCACTTCTGGTATTGGCAGCGAAAGAGTAGGCTGGGACGCTCCTTTGATGATGAGCAGTCATAATTCGCAGGTGCTTTATACCGGCACGACCAAGGTTTACAGGGCCTCAAACGGGCCCAATTCATTCTGGCAGTCGATTTCGGACGAACTGACTGGTCCGCCAAATTTCTATCCGGCCAACCGGCATGTGATTTCAACCCTGGCCGAATCACCTATCAATGCGGATGTGTTGTATGCAGGAACCTCCGACGGTCGGGTTTGGGTCAGTCAGAATGCCGGCGGCAACTGGACCAATATCACAGCAGGATTGCCCGATCGCTATGTAACTGACATTGTTGCCTCTGACGCGGTTGAAGGCCGGGTTTTTGTGGTTCATTCCGGTTATCGCGATGGCGATAATACACCCCTGATCCATGCTTCTGACAATTTTGGTGCCGATTGGTATTCGGTTGCCGGCAACATGCCCGAGATTGGTGTAAACAGCATTCAAACCCTGCACGAAACAAGTGATATGGTTCTTTTTGTCGGAACTGATGCAGGCGTGTTCTACACAGAAGATGGTGGCGAAAGCTGGGACAAGGCCGGAGACATGCCCAATCTGATCATTTTCGACATGGATATTGATTATGTGAACAACAGATTGGTTGCAGGTACCTTTGCCCGATCGATCCAATCTATTTCAATTGACACCTTGCTGATGGGTACGGTTGGTTTAGAGCACAACATGGCTCAAAAGCTGAAAGTTTATCCCAGTCCTGCCAGCAATGCGATAAGTGTGGCCGCCGGAAAAGCAGGCGTGCAATGGGAAATCATCAACCTGAGTGGTCAGTTGGTAAAAAGCGGAACTGGATTGGATCGTCCGGTTAGCATCCAGGATTTACCCGAAGGCACCTACATCATCAGAAGTGATGACAACTATTATACAGGCCGTTTTGTAAAGGTGAAAGCACAATAGACAAAGCTCGTAAAAAATGCCGTCTGTTGTTTGATGGCCCATGTTTTTTGCTGAAAGCTGCTATCTTTGCACTTTTTACAAATCAGCTGACATGCAAAGCAACTTTATTGAAGAACTGCGCTGGAGGGGGATGATCCATGATGTGACACCCGGAACCGAAGAACAACTGCTCAAAGAAATGACAACGGCTTATGTGGGGATTGATCCTACTGCCGATTCGCTGCATATCGGCCATCTGGTGGGTGTAATGATGCTGAAGCATCTGCAGCGCAGCGGGCATAAACCCATCGTGCTGGTGGGCGGAGCCACGGGGATGATCGGCGACCCTTCAGGAAAATCGGAAGAACGCAACCTGCTCGACGAAGAAACTTTAAGACATAACCAGGAATGTCTGAAAAAACAGCTCAGGAAACTGCTCGACTTCGATACCGACGCCCCCAACCGCGCCGAAATGGTGAACAATTACGACTGGATGAAAGATTTCAGTTTTTTGGATTTCATCCGCGATGTGGGCAAGCATATCACCGTGAATTATATGATGTCAAAAGACTCTGTAAAGAAACGACTGTCGCCCGAAAGCGGGTCTGGGATGTCGTTTACCGAGTTCACTTATCAGCTGGTGCAAGGCTACGATTTTTTGCATCTGTACCAGCACAAAAACTGCAAGCTGCAGATGGGCGGTTCTGATCAGTGGGGAAACATCACCACCGGAACGGAGTTGATCCGACGCAAGCTTGGCAACGAGGAAGATGCTTTTGCCCTGACCTGCCCGTTGATTACCAAAGCCGATGGCGGTAAGTTTGGCAAAACCGAAACAGGCAATATCTGGCTCGATCCCGAGAAAACATCGCCTTATGCTTTCTACCAGTTTTGGCTCAATTGTTCCGATGAAGACGCGGCCAAATACATTAAAATATTTACTTTACTGAGTCGGGAAGAAATAGAGAAAATTGTTGCCGAACATGCTGAGGCACCGCACCAACGCTTGCTGCAAAAGACACTGGCCCGCGAAATCACCATCCGTGTCCATTCGGAAGACGACCTTCAGATGGCCGAAGAAGCTTCACAAATCTTGTTTGGCAAGGGCACAACCGAGGCTCTGCACAAATTGAATGAATCGACCTTGCTGAGTGTTTTCGAAGGTGTGCCCCGGGCCAATGTCAGCATGGAAGCTTTAAAGGAAAACCTGGATATCGTTGAGTTTTTGGTGACACATACCGAAATTTTCCCATCGAAAGGTGAGGCAAGGCGCATGCTGAAGGACAATGGTATCTCGGTGAACAAGGAAAAAGTGGATGAATCGAAGTTCGTTGGAGAGGCCGACCTGCTCAACAATAGGTATATACTTGTGCAAAAAGGCAAGAAAAACTATTATCTGGTGCTGGCTCAATAGGCAGCAAAAAAATCCTTTGCCCACGGCTTCCAAATCACACTAAAAAGCCGTTACTTTGTATTGAAATGTAAAAGCCAGACGCATGCTCGATCCGGTTTACAGCCACTTGTTATTACCCTTTTTCATCGCCATTTTTCTCGCCATCAACATGGGAGGGAGTGGTACTTCACCTGCATTTTCTGCAGCCTATGGCGCCAGCCTGATCCCGCGAAGCCTGATTCCGGGTTTGTTTGGTATTATGGTATTTATCGGGGCTGTTACAGGTGGAAAAAATGTAGCCATCACGCTTGGTAACGGCATTATGCCAGCCCAATCAATGGATATCACAGTAACATCCATTGTTTTGCTATCTGTGGCACTTTCGTTGCTGATGGCCAATTTGTTAGGAATCCCACAATCGACAAGTCAGTCAACAGTTTTTGCGCTTTCGGGCCCCGCCCTTTATTTTGATGTACTGAAAACTGACAAGCTGTTTTATGAGATTCTGCCTACCTGGTTTATCCTGCCCTTAATCGCTTTTGGCCTGACCTATGCTGCCGGAAAATACATATATCCGCCTATGCATAAAAAACGCTCACGTTTTCGTTTCGACACCATCCGCGATCATCCTGGCCTGCAGGCTTTGGTGATTATCTCTTCGTTGTATGTGGCTTTTGCCATCGGAACCAACAATGTGGCCAATGCCAGCGGACCTATCGCCTCGATGATCATGAATGAGCTGCATATCAGCAATACGGACGCCAACTTCAAACTCATTATGGTGCTGTCTATCCTGATAATTGCGCCCGCTTTTGGCATTGGCAGCTCGCTGCTTGGCTATAAGGTTGTACGCTCGACCGGTAAGGAAATTGTTGAATTGGGTCCACTCTCGGCTTCTGTCATTTCTATCGTCACGGCCACGCTTTTGCTGCTGGCTTCTGTTACCAAAGGGATTCCGACCTCACTTGTTCAGCTCAACACCGGAGCTATCCTGGCTATTGGATGTGCCAAGATGGGTTGGAAGGAAATCTTCAGCAAGAGCAGCGTCCATAAATTTTGGGTTGTATGGGTGGTTGCACCTTTGCTGTCGTTTGTCCTCTCATTTTCGCTGACCTGGCTGGCCGGCGCGATGGGACTTTTGTAGGTTATTATTTCTTGCGGGTCTATTCTCTTCTGAATCTCCTTTTGCATCACTCTTTCAGGATGGCCTTCGCGCGGGTTGGAATGGCACGGTAAATGGATTTGGCATCTTCTGCCGGCATGGCCATATGCACCACAACGGCTTCTTTGTGCTTTCGGAAAAACAGCTTACCAAACACGCCCGATTGTATAGGTACCCGGGCTTCGGTGTAATATTCATGAATCAATTTGTCGTGCACCGGGTTGATGGCTTCGAGTTGTTCAATCTGCACGATTAGCGAAGGATGAAAATAGAGGGTGTACAGAACCGGCAAAGTATCGTGGATGGTTGGAATCGGCGCAGGCATTGAGTCGTCGGGCATATCGGGTGCATTTTTCACGATGATTGGCTCTTTGGCAATGGTAGCCACACTGCTGTCGAGCATAAAAATGTGCTGTTGCCATTGTTTGCGGATGCCGGGTAGCATGCGGTTTAAATTGCGACTGACGCGAATATGCTTCAATTGAACATCATGCACATCAACGCCTTTGATGCCCAGTACCAGGCTGCTATCTGCCAGGTTTATCTTCAGGTAAACAGAGTCTTGACGCGCCAGCTCGAGTTCGTTTTGTTTCTGTTTCAGTTTGTTTTGCAACTGTTGGAAAGCAACAAGCTTTTTCAGGACGCTATCGTTCTCAACTTTATATGCCGTGGTATCGGCCTGGATTATTTCATAGCTGCCACTCATGGGGTTGTAAGTGTATGAGGCAGAAGCGAAAACCAGGAAAAGCATCAGCACAGGCAAAACGAATAAACCGACAAAGAATACAAGTCGGCTTTTCTTGTTACTTTGTAGCTGATAGCGCAAACCATAGGCTTTTGCCTGTACCTGATACAGAAGTTGAACCAGGTGGTCTTGATTGATTTTCATACTAGTAGATATAAACTTTTGAACCGATTTGTAAATTTTTGAACGTGGCTTCCAGGTCTTCGTCGCCCATGCGGATGCAGCCATGTGTAACCGACATTCCGAGGAACCGTTTGTAGAGTGTGCCATGGATCAGGTAGCCGTCGCCAAGCGCCAGAGAATAGTCGCCAAGCGTTCCGTAATCAAAGCGTGAAGGATGGTTGGGCGATGGCACCGGCAAGCCTTCTTCGATAAAGGCCCAGTCGGGTTTTTTCCAGACAGGATCTTTCGTCTTGTTTCTGATCTGTAGCATGCCACGCGGTGTTTTGAATACCCATTTTTGTTCCTTTTTTCCTTTGAGCATGGTATAGCTGCCAGTTGAGCACATGCCACTGCGGATGGTCTGGTCTTTTTGCATCAACCTGAATGTGTTGGTAGTGGTGTTGACAATCAGATAGGGCTTTTGTGGCACAAAAAGCCTGAGTTCTGCTTCGGTTTTTTCTATTTTTTTCAAAACGCTTTTTTGCTCTGCGAGTGTTGGCTTAACTTCAGTAGTTTCAGTTAGCTGTTGTGCAGATGGGTGTTTCCATCCGTAAACCACATCGCTGAGTGTGTTGCCTTGCAGCAGCACAACAAGCAGGAGCGGGATTGAAAATGCCAGTCCGATCAAGAATACCTTGAAGGATGTGTGCGAGGCTGCTGTGTGAGGTGTTTCCATTCGACGCGAATGTTAATTGCTTAATTCGTTGAGCTTGCGCAGGCTGCCAACAATGGTTACGGGTGTTCCGCTGGGCAGCACTGAATAAATGATATCCATTTCTTCGTTGGTGAGGGCAATACAACCATCTGTCCAGTTGACGCCTTTTCCGCCACCACCATGTATTTCGATCAGGTTGCCAATGCCTTTGTGCGGGATCAATCCGTTACGCAGGTTGTCGTTGTATCTTGCTTTGTCCTGCTCATTGGGATAGTTGATCAGCAGGGCTTTATAATATTTTGTGAGCACACCCGATTTTTTCTTACTGATTTGGTACTTTCCTTCAGGTGTGGCCAGATCGCCTTTGTAGAGTTTTGGGCCAATCCAGTTCGACCCCATTTCAATCTTAAATGTATGCTTCAACGTGCCATTTTTGTATAGATAACATTCATGGGCATATTTATCGGCGATGAAGACCCAGGCTTTGTTTTTTTTCGACCAGGCGATGGTCTCGCTTGCCCAGCTTTGCCATTGACCGGAAGCCTTAAAATAATCTTCCAGATAGGCAGTAGATGCCTTGTTTGCAAGTGTAATCAGCCGCAAAGCTTCATCCAGATTGATGCCTGCTTCCTGGTAGGCTGCTCTCAGATAAGCCTGTTCGGCTTCAACATACCGTAAATGGGCGTTGGTGTAATTGTCTCTGATAGATTTCTTGAGCGGAAGTTTGGCGTATTTTTTTTCGAAGGTCCGCAAACGACTTTCGATGGTTTTCATTTTTTTGGCCAGGTCCTGGTGTAGTCCACTTTTCTGCTCGAGAGAGCTGGTGAGCGCTGTTCGAGCTGAGTCGATTGCAGCCATGGCCAGTGTGCGCACTTTGTCGAACTTTCGCAGGAAGAAATATTTTTTGTTTTGCAGCTGCCACTCGTTGCGTGCACTGTCGTAGAGAGCCATGGCCTGCGCCAGTTCTACCGGAGCATAGCGCTTGGCCTCGGCCTGTTCGGCGTTGCTGAGCTCCTGACGGGCCTGGTCGATCACCTCGATGGGTGGTTCATCGGCTGTGTAATATAGGTAGGCAACCACTAATGCTGCCACCAAGAAAAATGAAAGTAGGATGAGAAGTATTTTTTTTGTTTTGCTGCGCTTGGCCATCGGTTCAGCTTTATTTTGTTTGAAAAAACCCCGGAGCGTTTGGGCTCCGAGGTTTTTGAATTGTTCGGATCTGCCTTTAGTTTGGCAAATCTATGTGTTTTTCAGACTTGAGATTAGCGTTTGCCTTTTTTGGCAATAGCTTCTTCCAATTCTGTTTTCAGCATATTGGCTTTTTCAGTAGCAGCTTTCACTTTGTCGATAGCTGTCAGGAAGTCGTTGTTGTTGATCAAAGTTGAAACTTCGTTCAGTGATAATTCAACCAAAGTGAGGTCGCTGGTGATGGCAGCAAGAACTTCTTTGCCTTCTTTGCCTTTTGGAGCTTTTTCGATGAGCATTTTAACTTCGGCAACGAGGTTGTTGGCATCTGTCAATGCTTGTTCGCTCTGTGCTTTAGCTTCTTCGCGTTTGGCAACAGCTGCTTCCTGAACCATAGGAGCGTTGGCTGTAACATAGGTCAAAGTTGCGTTGGCTTTTTTGTAGTTTCTGAAGAGGGCGAATTTTGAATTTTGTGTTTCAATTTCGTTCATGGCTACGCTCATCGAATCTTGCAGAGCATTGAATTCGGTTGGAGTGTAACGATCTGCTTCAGCTGTTTTTGCAGCTTCAACAGCAGCTTTGGCATTGGTAACTTCCATTTCGGGAGCTTTGGCGCAGCTTGTAAATACTACGGCTGAAACAGCCACAACACCCATCATTTTTACGATTTGATTTTTCATTTGAATTTCTGTTTTAGAATTGTGAATTTTTTTCGTTTTTAGTCTCGTGCCACCTATTGTCAATTGTTGTGCCAAACTTTGATTGAGTAATATAAATCACTGATAATGAGAGTTAAAAAAGATCAAAATATTTTTAATTGTACATTGGCTGTATGAATTTCATGCAAGCTGTATGAAATTTGTACACCTTTTTTGGCGAAGTTCGGAAAGTTTAAGTCTGAAACTGGTTTACTCGTGACTGATGTTGAATTTTTCCATCCGTTCGAGAAGTGTGGCGCGCGAAATACCCAAGGTTTTCGCAGTTTTCACCTGATTGCCTTTGTGATGCGTGAGGACTTTTTGAATCAGGTCTCTTTCCACTTGTTCAACAACAAACTTATACAGTGTGCCTTCGTGTTGGTCAATGTCATCAGGGATGTAGTTTGACCGGTTTGTATGGCCAATACTTCTTGTAATTTCTGTTGGATCATTGCTGAGTAAGTCAGGCGTGATCAGGTTGTTTTTACTCAGCAGCAGGGCGCGTTTGAGGGTGTTTTCGAGCTCGCGCACGTTTCCGGGCCAGTTGTGGCTCATCATTTTTTGCATGGCATCGGGCAGCACAGTCACTTGCGATTTGCGCATCTCGCGCGATTGTTTGGCCAGGAAATGATTCACCAGCAGTGGAATGTCTTCCTTGTGCATGCGCAGCGGTGGGATGGTGATATTGACTACTTTAAGCCGGTAATAGAGGTCTTCGCGAAATTGTTTTTCGGCAATGGCATTTTCGAGGTTTTTGTTCGTGGCCGAAATGATACGTACATCCACATATTGGGTCTTGTTGCTGCCAACCCGCTCAAAACTACCCTCTTGTAACACCCGCAAAAGCTTGGCCTGCAGGTTGATGCTCATGTCGGCTATTTCATCCAGAAAAAGCGTGCCTTTGTCGGCTGCTTCAAACTTACCGGCTTTGCTTTGTGAGGCGTCGGTGAAGGCTCCTTTTTCGTAACCAAACAACTCACTCTCGAGCAGGTTGTCAGGAATGGCAGCGCAATTAATGGCAATAAATGGTTTGTCGGCACGATCGCTGAAGCGGTGTACAGCCTTGGCCATCAGTTCCTTTCCTGTTCCGCTTTCGCCTGTGATAAGCACGCTCACATCGCTGGCTGCCACACGGCCAATCATCTTATATACCTCTTTGATGGCCTGACTCTGGCCAACGATCAACGTGGCGTCTGCTGCAAGAGCCGGTTGAATGTCGATTTTGGCTTCGGTTTGTGCAGAGGCCTTGAGTGCTAAAGCATCTTTTACGACAGCTTTCAGGCGCTCGATGTCGAAAGGCTTCTCCAGATAGTCGAAAGCACCGTATTTCATGGCGGCAATCACGCGTTCGCTGCTACCAAAGGCTGTCATGATAATCACGGGAAGGGTAGGCTGTAACACCTTGATTCGCTGAATGGTTTCGAGGCCGGTGAGTCCTGGCATTTCAATGTCGAGCAGCACCAGATCGGTTTCTGTTTTCTGCACAAATGCAATGGCTTCGTTTCCGTTTGAAGCTTCGGCGATGGTGGTGCCGGGTTCGCGGAACAGTTTCTGAAACGAATAGCGAACGCTGGCTTCGTCGTCGACGATCAGGATGGTTTTTTGGTTCATTGCTCGTCCGGTTTTGGCAAATGTACGGTAAAAGTGGCTCCCTTATCGGAGTTGTTGGCTGCGCTGATCCATCCATGGTGCAGCTCGGCAATGCGCTGCGAAATCGACAAACCCAAACCTGTTCCCTGGTCGTTGCCTTTCACAAAGGGATCGAACAGACTGTCTTCGATGTCAACCGGAATGCCCTTTCCACTGTCTGTCAGGCTGATGTTGACCATGCTTCTGCCTTGTTCTGTGCGCAGGCTGATTTTTACAAACAGCTCTCCCCCCTGTGGCATAGCTTCACAGGCGTTCACCATCAGGTTGATGAAAACCTGCTTCAGCATATCTTTATCGGCCATGAGCCGGATTTCGCTAGTGGGGTCAAATTTTGCCCGTATATTGCCCTGACTGAAGCGGGCCTGCAAAAGGCTGATGACTTCCTTGAGGGTTTCGTCGAGCGAAATGAGCTGCATGCTGGGTTTTGTGGGTCGGGCAAACTTCAGGAAGTTTTGTATAAAACCCTCTACACGGCTGATTTCTGAAGTGATGACCTGGAAATCCTGTTTTTTTTCTTCGCTCAGACCTTCTTCCTGCAGCATGGTATAGATCAATAACTTGATGGAAGTAAGCGGGTTACGGATTTCGTGTGCCAGGGCCGGCGCAATACGTCCCAATGCGGCCAGCTTGGTTGTGCGTTCGAGTAAGGCCCTGTTTTTACTCAGACTTTGGTTCGAAGACTTGAGTCGTTCTATCAGGCGGTTGATGAACTGATCAATTTCTTCCAGCTCTTTACCAAAAGGCATCCTCACTTTTTCAATGCTTTCGCTGCCTTCGGCATCGCGTACCTTGAGCACCATTTTATAGATGGGATTGATGAGCATGCGGGCCACGAACCAGCCCAGCAGCAGTCCGAGCAGGCTGCCACCGATGCCCAGGGCCAAAACTGCACTCCGGATGATGGTGTCTTTGCTGTGGATGGCCTCTTCGAGGGTGATTTGTTTTTCCTCTTTGATCTGTAAAAACTGACTGATTTTTTGTCCGATGGTTTCAAGCAGCGACTGATTCGTTTCGATAAGCTTGCGTCCTGAGAGCGAAAGACTGCCTTGCCTTTGAAGGACGATAGCTTCTTTTAGGGTTTGACGGTAGTTCTCGAACAGGGCCGATGTTTGTTGCAGCAACTGGGTCTCTTCCGGCGTTTCCGCATAATCCTGCGCTGTTTTGAGCTGTTTTTCAAACTGGTATTGCTCTTCAAAAAGCGTCTCGGTATGCTGTTCGGTGTCGTAAAGAAACTCAAGGGAGGAGGACTGAAGTTTGTAGATGGCAATTTTCAGATCACGTGCCAGACTGATACCGGTTTTGTTTTCCTGCATCAGGTTGGCCGATTCGTCCTGTATTTCGTAGATGTAGGAGATGGTGAGATAGCCGCCCGCCAGCAACATGGCTACCACGATGAGTGCCCACAGGCTCATACGGTAGCTGAGGTGAAAATGCAGGCGTGAAAACCACATAGGAATATTTTGAGTCAAAATTAGGACTAAATCTCTTCGTTTACAAGCGATTCCTGCGAAAAGCCATTTGCCCTGCCAAAACCGGCACCTACCCAATGGTGCTGGTCAAAAACCTGCTCAACAGCACTTTCGTAAGCTTCGAAACTGTTTGTTTTCCTGATCAGCCGCCAAATAGGCTGAGGTGTTTCGAAAGACCACATGAGGTAGCTCCAAAGCTCTTTCATCCGGCCAATGACGCGCGGATTGCTGTTGCTTGCTTCGCGGCGGGCAAGGTATAACTGCTCAGTGAAGTCATGAACGGCTTTTTTACGGTCGGTTGTTGGCGAAGAAATCCCTTTGATGTCGAGGGCAAGGAAGGGATCGGCAAGCAAACCACGTCCCAGCATAAAATGATCAACAGGCTGAAAAAGTGATTCAAAGCGCCTGGCATCGGCTGCCGAAAACACATCACCATTGTACCAGAGAGTGGTGTTGATCTGTGGAATCAACTGTCTGAATTCCTCTTCCAGTACCGCACCTTTGTATAATTGCCTGCCAAGGCGTGCGTGAACGATCAGCTCGCTGATTGGGTAGCGGTTGAATACTTTTGTCAGTTCATGGATATCTTCGGGCGATTCATAGCCCAGGCGGCATTTGATACTCAGACGCATATTCGAATGGGCAAAATATTGAGCCAATATTTCATCCACTTGCTCATGATGGGGCAGTAAGCCGCTTCCTCTTTTCTTTTTGGCCACGCGCGGATAGGGGCAACCCAGATTCAGGTTGATTTCGCGATAGCCAAACCCGCCACACTGATCGGCAAAGCGAATCATTTCGGTGGCGTCATTGCTCAGAATCTGCGGTGTGAGCGAAGCAACATCATTGCAATCCGGATCAATCTCATCGCTGCGCAGACTGCGGCTGTTGTCTTTATGGATGCCGGTAAAAAAGGGTGTGTACAATTTATCAATCCCCCCAAACAACTCCATGATTGTGTTGCGGTAGATCCTGTCGGTTATGCCCTGGAAGGGGCCAAGACTGAGGTGAATGGGCAAGGGGATTGGGGATTTATGTGTTTAAAAGTCAAGTTTTTATACTAATTTTAATCTTCTGATCTTTTCCTGATACAAACGTTATTCTGTTGACTGACAACTGTGTGCGAAAATACTACATTTCTTATTTTCGGTGGTTTTTTTGTGAGCCTGTAGCTTCGAAGCACCCAATCTTGGTGCCCAGGTATACTCTTTTATCATTGCCAAATAATAAGGAGTGATAAGCTGCTGACTCTTCTTTTTTCAATTGTTTTCGCTACCGCAATTTCTGTCAAATGAACCTCTGAAAAATATTTTTTAGAGAAATGATAACAGCTCACAAATGCTGTAACTTTACATTGGTTTTTTTGACATCCTGACCCACAGAGATCATCTAAACGTCTGGTTTCTAATCTTAAAAAGTGACCTATGAAAACGCATGTAGGCTTTTTGGTTTCACTGTTTTTCATCGTTGTAACAACCGTTATCAGCTGTAAACCTGCAGGCAAGGATGATGGCGATACACCACCTGACAATTCTTTCAGGATTCAAAATATGAGCAGCCACTCTGCCATACCAACTTCGCTGCTGGTCATTCAGGGCGTGGGATTTGTTGAGGGGGAACAGCTTTGGGTACGTTTTTCGGATCAGGCAGGTTATTCAGTGGATGTGCCTGTTTTGCAGAATGCTGCCGGGAAGCTGGTGGTGGCTGTACCTCCCTTTGTCGATGCCACAAGTGGTCAGTTTGCTGAAGGTACAGTGGACGTGCAACTCATTGACAAAAATGCACTGATCGAACGTGGCTCCAATATCATCAATAGTTTTATCATAAAAGATTTGCCTGTCGTGAACGCAAAACCGGGTGAGGCGACTATTGTCTTTCTCGAAGAACAGATCAACTACCTGAAACAGCTACAGATGGAGGTTGCCAACAGCGGGCATGCCAATCCTGATATGCTCTTCACTTTGGGCGCCAACCTGAACAACCTCGAAAAACTGCATGCCGATCTCCATAAGCTGGTAAATACATCCGACGATCCTCAGTTAACCTATCATTTTGGCACGATCAACGGCTTCGAAATAAACATCAGTGTTTCGCAACTCGCCCAGTGCGACAGGTTTTTACAGGCACTCTATTACACGCTAAGCGAGTCGAATTTATCCGATCAAATTGGCCTGATTCATACTGAAAAAGCCATGCTTTATAATCCATGTAGCGAAAGTGCTTACAATGTTACGGGCGATTTGGGCGCCGGCATCAACAACGGCGCTGTCTCCAACCATATGCAGTGCGTGGCTTCCTCACTGCCCGATGCCATCAATACGGCAGGTAAGGTGATCTTTGGTGCCGGCAGCGTGGCAATTGGTTTTATTGCTTTGACTGGCCTGGCAGCAGAAATACCGGTTGCAGCTGCACTGGCCTTGCCTGCTGCAGCCATCTTGTATGCTACAATTGGAACTGGCGGGCTAGAGGTTGTGACGGGAGCTGCCCTTGCCAATGTGAATAGCCAGGCTGCCACTCAGGCTGTTCAGCAAGGCGTGGGCCGTATCGAAGAGATGCTGCGTGGCATTGTGACGGACCAGATTTATCCTGACGCGTCCGGCGCAATCAAAAGCCTGATCGACGGCTGCACTTCACTTGGCGAAGCCTTTGGCAATGTGTTGTCAGCTGCTGATTGTGCCTTTGGGTTATCTGCGAGTTCTGTGCAGATAGCTGCAAACGGAGGAAGCGGCTCCTTTGCGGTATCAACAGACAATGGCTGTGCATGGACGGCTGTGTCGGTGGCTGAATGGATCACCGTCACAAACGGGGCATCGGGCAGCGGAAACGGTGAAGTCAGCTATTCGGTACTGGCAAACGGACTGACCGAAGAAAGATCGGGCACCATCCAGGTTGCGGATAAAAGCTTTACAATCACCCAGGAAGCAAACAGCGTTCAGACAGGTCCTTATGATGGAACCTGGACATTTTCGATGACCGGTACACTTGTAAACGAGGGATTTTCGGCCCCCTACAATATGACGTCCGAAATGGGCATACAGGGTCATGACCTGTTAGGCTGGGGCGATTACGGGATTGGTGTGTTGAATGATGATGGCTATGCAGCATGGACAACACCGCAGAATATATTCAATTATAGCGGTACTTTCTACAGCTCAGGTGTAGGCGTAGGGAGCTGGACGTATGGACCAGATGGCGCCGGTACAACCGGAGCCGGAACCTGGAATGCCAGCAGGATCAGTGGATTAGGGAAGTAGACTTGACTTCCTAACCAAATCACAACTCACGAGATCACGAACAGCATCGAACTTGAAATGTCTTAAGCTTGAATTCCTAATCAAATCACAACTTCTGCCAGCTTTTGGTGGGTGCTTCTATTAATGTCTTAAGCTTGAATTCCTAATCAAATCACAACACTATCGCTTACAACGAAAAATGGACCGAAATGTCTTAAGCTTGAATTCCTAATCAAATCACAACAGCAACCGAACTCACAAGCCTTTCCAATACAATGTCTTAAGCTTGAATTCCTAATCAAATCACAACCATTTGTGCATAAGAGCGTGATCGATAGGAAATGTCTTAAGCTTGAATTCCTAATCAAATCACAACTGGTTCCGGTTTTGGTGTTGTCGGCGGCTGAATGTCTTAAGCTTGAATTCCTAATCAAATCACAACGCGGTTTTCCTCATGGTTGCGATCATGTTTAATGTCTTAAGCTTGAATTCCTAATCAAATCACAACTAATGAGCCAACAACACGAAGTAAAACAGAATGTCTTAAGCTTGAATTCCTAATCAAATCACAACAGGTTATGGACATTAAATTCATTCTACCAGAATGTCTTAAGCTTGAATTCCTAATCAAATCACAACACGGCATGAGTGCATGTGGCATGGTTCTGAAATGTCTTAAGCTTGAATTCCTAATCAAATCACAACGGGGTGTGGTTAGCTCTTCATCACCTCCACAATGTCTTAAGCTTGAATTCCTAATCAAATCACAACTTAACTCTTCCATGATACTACACGCTTAAAATGTCTTAAGCTTGAATTCCTAATCAAATCACAACATGAACGGTAAGCAGGCCGACGACGAAATGAATGTCTTAAGCTTGAATTCCTAATCAAATCACAACAGGCAGCAGTCGAACGTTTTCCAAATCGTAAATGTCTTAAGCTTGAATTCCTAATCAAATCACAACCCTGCTACGTAAGGTGGTAAAATCGGAAGAATGTCTTAAGCTTGAATTCCTAATCAAATCACAACAACTAAAAACCACAGCAAAATTGTTTTGATTAATGTCTTAAGCTTGAATTCCTAATCAAATCACAACCTCAACCACGCGGCAATTGAAGCGATCGAGAATGTCTTAAGCTTGAATTCCTAATCAAATCACAACAATAGCGTTAAGTGCCTTATGAAACTCAGGAATGTCTTAAGCTTGAATTCCTAATCAAATCACAACTGTGTTTCGATTGTAACGCGCTGGCAGTCTAATGTCTTAAGCTTGAATTCCTAATCAAATCACAACTATTAAACAATATTTTGCAGACAGTAAAGAAATGTCTTAAGCTTGAATTCCTAATCAAATCACAACGTGGCAAAAAGCATTGATGTGGATTGGCGGAATGTCTTAAGCTTGAATTCCTAATCAAATCACAACTGCAGCGCCTCAACCGTTTCGACCGCACCAATGTCTTAAGCTTGAATTCCTAATCAAATCACAACAAAATCAAACCGCTCGATGAAGTAAGCATAAATGTCTTAAGCTTGAATTCCTAATCAAATCACAACCTGAACGGACAATTTTGCAAATACTCTCTAATGTCTTAAGCTTGAATTCCTAATCAAATCACAACGCCGTCGGGCTGTGGCACGAAAAAAATGATAATGTCTTAAGCTTGAATTCCTAATCAAATCACAACCCTTATCGAATCAGCGCGCAAAGCACCAACAATGTCTTAAGCTTGAATTCCTAATCAAATCACAACAAACGTGCTGCCCGTCGCGTTCGGTTCTGGAATGTCTTAAGCTTGAATTCCTAATCAAATCACAACACATGTACTCCTCGAGCTTAGAAAAAAAAATGTCTTAAGCTTGAATTCCTAATCAAATCACAACCGTGAATATGCTCAAGTAAAAAGAGCCGGAAATGTCTTAAGCTTGAATTCCTAATCAAATCACAACCCAGACGTATCCCATTCATGCGCGACATCAAATGTCTTAAGCTTGAATTCCTAATCAAATCACAACCATAATGTCATACTCAATGCCTACTTGTCCAATGTCTTAAGCTTGAATTCCTAATCAAATCACAACAAGTTCGAGACGAATGATAATTTTTGCATTAATGTCTTAAGCTTGAATTCCTAATCAAATCACAACTAGGCTTGCAATTTCATTTTGCAAAGTTTTAATGTCTTAAGCTTGAATTCCTAATCAAATCACAACGGGTTAATGGAAGGTTAATTTCAAAGTTGTAATGTCTTAAGCTTGAATTCCTAATCAAATCACAACTCGGCACCCGGAAGCAAGCGCCCCGTAAAGAATGTCTTAAGCTTGAATTCCTAATCAAATCACAACAGTTCGGTTTTGTTGTGCTGGTGTACTTTTAATGTCTTAAGCTTGAATTCCTAATCAAATCACAACTTGTTGAGTAGTTTTTTTAGGTCGTTCATTAATGTCTTAAGCTTGAATTCCTAATCAAATCACAACTCACCGGCTATTTTTATTAATGTGCTGATTAATGTCTTAAGCTTGAATTCCTAATCAAATCACAACGTTGTATTGCACCTGCCCTGTGCCATTGCAAATGTCTTAAGCTTGAATTCCTAATCAAATCACAACTAAAACCAGCAGCGCCGCCTATACATTTCAAATGTCTTAAGCTTGAATTCCTAATCAAATCACAACCTGCCGACTCATTAGCCTTAATTTACAAGGCTTTCAGACTGTTTTATATCAAAAAAAACATATGTCAAACAAGAAGTGAAGATTCAGAAATCACTTTTTTTTTTCTACAGTATTTCAAAGAACAAATATACAATTAAAACAGTTCTAATTGTTGCCCTCCAGATGGCAGCTCAATCATCTTGTGTGCAAAATAATTCAATATTTCTGCATACTGTTTATCTGTTATCATTAATATGCTAACTTGTCCATATTCTGGTATCTCACTTTTTACACGTTTAGTATGTACATCTGCACTTTCTCGACTGGCACAATGTCGGGTATAAACTGAAAACTGCATCATATAGAATCCGTCTTTTTCCAATTTTTTTCGAAATAGCGTAGCCGCTTTGCGTTCTTTTTTGGTTGTAACCGGCAAATCGAAAAATACAAAGAGCCACATAACCTGATACGCATTTAGTCGGGTACATTGCACCAATCAATTTATTTTGGGATAAGTAATTTCTCTCGATTCACCCCTGAAACACCGGGCAAGTGATGCTGTGGTTTCACTCAACGCAAGTAGTAATGGCCGCTTTTGCTTTCCTGTGCTTACATCAGCCTGCAACAACTTTAGAAGCTTCATTTTGTGCACTGTTTCCAAGACTGTCAGTTCAGGTTCTTCTTCAATCAGTTCCATCACCAATTGATCTGCAAAGGGACGGTAAGGTTCCATGATATCGTCTGCTAAACAAAAGCTATTATATCGATTGTGATGGTGGATTCCCATCGCCGGAAGCAGCCCAGAGCCTGCCAATGCACGTGCTACAGCAGCACGCAGTACAATGTAGATATAATTAAACACAAAATTGGGAGGGCTACCGTTTCTGTCGCGCACAAAACCTTTGCCCATCAAACTTTGCCAATAGATACGCGCGGCCATACCCTCACGGTTGGTGGTGTCGCCACTTTGCACCTGTTTCACCAGATTGGCCAAACCAGGCGCTTCGATACCTCTTGACAAAAGATGAAAATTCTGATTTCGGATTTTTGCTTTGATAGTTTGCTGCCAGAGTTGTTTCTTCAACGGTTCGCTGGCATTCAGCTGTAAGGCAAAAATTTCAGTTTGCACACTGTGGCTGTCCAGCGTAAGCAACATTGAAGAAGGCATATGGCTTGCATTGCAAAAAATCACACCCACATTCTGTTCATTCAATGCAGCCAATAACGGCACACTCACACTGGCTTGCATGTTTTCAACTACCAAAAAACCAACGTCTTCAATAGGTATGGAGGTTTGTTGTCCGCTCTCTTTTACCTCAATCTTCATTTGCTGATCTTTGAGTGACAAACGGACAGGATTACTGATAAAGATGGTTCGCCTTATCATGACCTAAAAACTGATTTTTCCGGTTTGATCTATTATAACTCTAATAGGATTAAGCTCCTCCCACGCTTTGAAACTTCTTATGCTCAATTCACCTTGTTCCGTTGAAACACTTGAAACCAAATGTTGACGAAATGTATAATACATACTCGATATTTTTTGCACCCTATATAAGTAAGGCGAAAGCGCTGTGACAGAATTCAAGTTTTTATCCAGATTATCTCGCATATCTTGAGGCAGGCCAATCAAAAACATCTCATTCTCCTGCAGGGTTTCCACTATTCGTCTGCCATTCACGGGCAATTGAACAGTTTTCAATCCCTGATTAAGTCGTTCGACTACCTCCCACAAGGATACTACCTGTTCCTGTAAATTGCCCTCAAAGTCTTCATAAATCACCACATGGTGATTGTTGTAGGGATTTACCCATTGGTTGACATCACTTTTTAGTTGTTCCGCATTCCCAATATTCTCGCGCATCCGTACTTTTTTTACAGGCACAGGATGGCCGTTTTTATTTGGAAGGAATAAATTGGGTTTTTTATCCTTGTCGTAAAAAAAATCGGAAGGTATATTGTATGGCTTAGTGGTATCAATATGGTATTCCTTTTCAAGTCTACTGATTATCAATAGCCGTATAGCTTCGTCCACGATCTTATCTACATGTTTGTTGTTCTGGATAGTGGTTACCGCTTTTCGGATATGATAATAGTACTGCTTGTTTCCATACTTATCTTTCTCAAATAAAAGATCTCCTGTTTGCGGGTTTTTTTGATGCAGAATAGGTCTGGGGTGCTGACCAAAATAGAATTCTCTATGCAAACGGCCTCTGGCTGCAAATCCAGAGCTTTTGTAGCTTCTACCCCCTTTATTAACCATTTTACTAATCTTGCTTACCACCTTTCTGTTTTGTGCATAAGACACAAGAATCTGTTCAATGGCAGTATTTACAGCATCAGAGAATTCAGACCAGGGCAAATCAAAAACAGGTCTTTCATCCTTGCCACGTTCCCAGTCTTTGATTTGACCTGAATAGCGACTTAACTGGTTCAGATAGCTAAGTTCACTCATGGCAACCACAATGGCATCCAATGCATGGTGACGCTGGTCTTCACGATTCTTTTGTACATCTATTTTGATTTCACCAGTGGCTTTATCTACCCATGTGTATGCCAGAGCAAGATTTTCATTTTTACCAAATACAGGAGGGTCATTTTGTAGTGGATAATAGCCCTCGGTCTTCATAGCTCTAAACCGAACAAAATATTTGCCTGGGGCATGAGAAGTTTTAAAGCTGAAATCAGGATCCTGGTCTGAGGTAAATTTGCCCAAATCATCTACTACGCCTTCAACAAACACCTCATTATCAGCTTTTGATTCAGGTATATTGCGGGCTTTCAAAAATTCTGGTGTAGTTGTATCCGGTTCTAATATCAGCCAGTAGCGACCATCAGGCAAGTCGGTGGTGGTTTCGAAAATATAGCTACTAAACAAGCCTCCATTCACTTTGCCAAAGAGCAGAATTTCCTTTGTGCCGGGTGCAGGCTTTTGATCTCGTGATGCAGGAACCAGCTGGAAGTTTTTCACCGGAAAACTTACCCAATAAGTACCATCTTCTACATTTGCAGCTATTTTCTGCTTGATGGAATCGTGCGTAAACCTTCCCTTACTAACTTGTCCTCTTAGGCTTATGTACTTATTGCTTAAAGGAGGCCGCGCAGTGAATATCAATGTAAAATCAAGCGGATTGCTAAGTTCCGTTTTTGCCCAATATTTACCCTCTTTAAATCCCGTTTTGTTTTGTTCAAATCGAAGCTGCTTATAGCGCTTTTCTTCTGAAAACAACCCATTCTTATCTATATAACCTGGCATGCAAAGCACAGGAAAACCACTGGAGGGTTTTTGGTTTTGTGCAGGTAAAAGTTGTTTTACCTGACCATTTTCGTCAAAAACCACAAAATGCTCCAGTTCGCCATCAGTTGATACTGTTATATTTTTTGATTTTAGCAATGGATCACGCAGCAAATGGTTTAGCCCCCATAGCCGTCTTAACTCAGCAGTGAGCTGCCCTGGCAACACCCTCACATCATCACATATTTCACTAAGCATTTCAGCTGCTTTTTTACTGATATAGCGAGTGTCGTTCAGCTGACGCTGGATAAAATCGTCTGCACCTGGTTTTTTCATCATCGTAAACCGCTTGGCTTTGCTATATGGCAGTAATTTATAGGCTCGTTGTTCAACTTCTTCCCAGCTGCTTGCGGCCCACAGTTCACGCGAACTATTGCGTTGATAGAATTCATAGGGGGTCAATTCCCCTTTTTCACGGTTAAAATTCGATTCGCAAAGAGTTTTATTTCCATAGCTGTCGTCTAATGAAACACTAAGTGGTACAATGTGCTCGATCTGGTAACGGTTTTCATTGCCCAGCAAGTCACTGATACTAATTGTTCGTCCAGTATAAGGACATTGCACAATTCCATTTTTTTGCTCTATTTCCTGATATAGCAAGTATTTTGTGATGTTGTTTCTGCTGGGGCGCAACCCATATTCTGATAGTCGTTCCCTTGCCAATGCATTTTTATTTTCATTCTCTCGGTTTCGAATCGACATTTCCTGTCTTCGTTTTTTGTTGTTTTTCAACTCGCGTCCAAATTCGACCTGAATACGATCAAATCTAAACCCATCACCATTGGGTTCTTCATAGCGGTCGAGCAAGGAATTGATTAGTCTCCGCATTTCATACAATGCCTTTTGAACAATCGGATTTCGCAGATTTTCGATTTCAGATAAGCGTGTTTTAAGTGCTTTCTTTTCAATAGCCTGAGAGGGATGATAGAGTTTGCTAAATGCTTTGTCATCTTTGTTAAATCCATATTTGTTTTCAGGATCAGACAAATACAATTTCACCTGCTCAACCAGCTCAAATTCTTTGTGTTTTTCGTTTTCCGTTATGCGTACAACATCTCGTATTATTTCGTCATGTACAATACTAAACCTTTCCCACCGCTCGCCAAATGAATTTTTTACACCGCCCAGAATAACAGCTGTAGAGTACCGATAACCCATCTCAAGAAAAGGCAGTATGTTTCTAATTGCCTTTAACGATAAACTTGCATAACCCTCTTCTAACTCGATTTTCGATAGCTTATTTGCTGATTGCTCATCAAGATGATACCGTCTCATCAACTTTGCTGAAAGCAAATCACTGTCTTCATAAAAAACCAGGTCGTGCCATATCTCCTCCTTAATTTCTTCCCAATCTTTTTTACTGAATACAGATGCAACACTGGCATGCGTTTTATTGCCGGCAACCTTAAAATCATCCTCGTAATTAAAAAACTCATGTGGTAATTTCAGTGCTTTTTTAATCACCTTGAATTCAAACGCCTTATCCTTAGAATTAATCAGGTCAAGGACATCTGCTCTTTGTTCATCGTTGAGCAAATGGTTAGCTTTCCCAATTTTGATGTTGTTGATGAATTGATGGGCTCTAAACAACTCGAAATCTGGATGTGATGTATAGGCAGGGCTTTTGCCAATAACAATCCACTTGTCAAGTTTCTTGTCAAAAATCTTTTGGCTTTCGAAGCTGCACTTACTTAGTAAAGATTTTTGCGAACGCAGAGGGCGCTGCCAAAAAAGCACACTCTCGTTGCTTTTGAATCGCACACCTTCTTCAGTTGATTCTATTTTTCCTGCCAAAACCTCTTTTAAAGGTTTCTTTTCCAAAACGCCAATGGAATCATCATAGACTATGACATTTCCTTTTCCGTATCTGTCAATCAAATGATTGAGCTTATTCTGGTTTCTCTTTTGATTAATTGTACCTTTCAAGAAAACCTTCCTTCTTATACTCACCATCTTATCAGTAAGGCCTAGTCGAGCAGACTGCTTTTCCCATAACCGATCAAATTCATCCACATACATTTCTCGCAAAGTATACCTGGCTCTTACTCTTACTTCTTTACCTTTAATATCTTTTCGAATAAAAAACGCCTCTCCTTCTTTTGGATGTATTTCAAATAAAGCTTCACCAAGGGTTCTGTTTTGCAACAACTCACGTGTTTCGTCAACACCATCCATGTTCTCTTTTCCCTTATATATCACCCCAGTATCTTTTGCTTTTCCCTTTCGATTGGACATAAAGCCTCTCCTTTGGATAAAATGGTAGAGTATTCTGCCGAACTCGAATAGGGTTAAATCCTCATGCAAGCCTTTTTTTCTTAGCAGATATGGATTCATTCTTAGCCAATTGACAAAAGCTTCTGAATGTGGAAATATTTTGCCGCTACTTTTTTCATTCTTGTTCCAATACCGCCATTTGTTTAATTCCTCGATAGTTAGAGGAACCATTTGATTATCGATCAGGAGTTTAAGTAAATGTGCTTTGCGAATTCGTTTTCTAAAATTGAGTCTGCGTGCCTGACGATGCTGTCTGCGTTCGGAGTTTTTACTTTCTTCCTTGTCTCCTTTTCCTATCGTATCTTTTTTTACTCCTTCCTGGAATATCCGGACTCCTGCATCCAAGATCTTTTGATTTTCTTTATCAACGATTGCCCAACCTATGCTGTTGGTGCCCAAATCAAGGCCTAAAACTTTTTTTGCCATTTTATTTTGTTTTATTGATGTCAATGTTTATGTTTGCAACCTAATCTTATCACAACAAGGCTATATGCCGAAGGATATTATTCCTATACTCCCGCTTCGGTGGGAGTTTTTTTATAGCTGATTAATTTTTGCGCTTTCCTGTGTTCCAATTAAGATTCGATCACATTTCTTCTGTGTTTTTTTCAAATTGAGTAAAGTTGTTTTCATATAAAAGTTCAAATTCGTTTCAGAGTCGCATGTTTAATACACTCCAATAACAGAAACCACTATTTCCTACCGCAAGCGGTATTCATTTTTTTTCCCTTTACCCCGCCATGCCCAGAACAGGCGATAGCTACCAGCGGGCGCTGGTTTTTCCATGCCCTAAAAATAAAAATATTTTTGCTTTTGCAAAAATATTTCAACACTTTTTATGTGGTGTTTAAATAGTAGTTCAAGAAAGGTGTTGTACTTCTGATTATGACGAGAACCACCTATCGATTCATCATTCCTTCCTTTCTGGCAGGTTAGCCAAACCTTCCCAGGTTGGGAATTTTCCAGATTTTATCCATGGAAATGGGAAATATGACTTTGCGGAAGCAGCATACGGCTTTGAAATCGCTTCATACGACATGGGGTACGCGCAATACGAGATGGGGGACGCACAATACGAGTTGGGGGACGCACAATACGACATGGCGGACGCACAATACGAGATGGGGGACGTAAAATACGAGATGGGGGTCGCACAATACGACATGGCGGACGCACAATACGACATAGGAATTCCCAATTATGGAAATGGAAACGTCTCATATGAGTTTGCGGAGACTCCATACGTGTTTGCGGAGGCTTCATATGACTTCTGCAAGCCTGTATATGAAACAGGAGAGACAGCACCCGGCAAAAACCTGACCTTATATGAATTGGATTTGTGGTCAATTGTCGGCGGGCAGGTGGCGTGTTTCAAAACGGACGCAGCAAATAAAACAGTTTCTACATCAATTGTCTTTAACAAAGCACCATATGCCTTTGATAAAGCACCATATGGAAATAGCAGTGTTAGACTTCCTGTGTGCGGGATATAAGGGGTTCCGTAGACTTTGACAAATTATCCATGCTGGCTAAAGACTTCCGGCAACAGACATCTTTTTTCCTCTGCCTTCGGGAGCCTCAGGCATCGCAACACTCGGTGGCTGAGGCCCTCGAAGCCACATTTTAATTATTATCTTACCCTTTGCCTTCGGGAGCCTTCCCAAAGTGTCGGGTCAATAGCAGGCATCGGGTATAATGACTGTTCGTGCATCTTCCGTCTCCGGTCTCCTGCCGATAACTATCGGCATCGGACTTCTATCTTCCTACCCCAAAGCGCATTCTGCTCCTGGCGAAAGCGGTCAGTAAAAAGATGGCAGCAATAAACACTGAGGTACGCGACAGATAGTCGCCGTAGCGTACATAAAAGGTGAGGCGGTCGTTGGTGGTGATCGCCTGCCGGATAACAGCCTGTTCCCAATAGGGTGTCTTCTGAAAAACATCACCGCGCTGATCCACAAAAGCGGAGATACCCGTGTTGGCAGAGCGGGCTATGCTGCGCCTTGTTTCGATGGCACGCAGGATGGCAAAATCCATGTGCTGGCGGTGCCCGGGCGTGTTGCCCCACCAGCCGTCGTTGGTGATGATAAAGAGCAGGTTGGCGCCGTTGCGCACAAAGCCCGATACAAACTCACCATAAACCGATTCATAGCAAATCATGGGCCCAACGCGGAACTTCCCGTTGGGATGCACAAAAACGCGACGTTCATCGTCAATCTTCAGGGTGCCTACTGTGCCGCCCAGGTCGATGGCCAACCTGCTGAGCGGCCGCAGGAAGAACCAGGAGGGCATCATCTCAACCCCGGGTGTCAGTTTCGATTTGTGGTAAAAAGGCAGTTGGTTGCTGGTGTCGATCATAAATGCCGTGTTATAGGCATAATAATAGCCTTCAGTTTTGGCGTATTTGCGGGCTGCATGGTCGTTTTCGCTGCCTTCGGGCACGGGGCCAAAGGTGCTGGCGCCAATCACGACAGCCGTTTCGGGATGTTGATGTACAAAGGCTTTTATTTCGTTGAGTGAAGGAGATTCTTCCTTGCGGGGCAGCCAGATGCTTTCCTGAATGGCTGATTCGGGACAGACCACAAAATCAACTTTGCGGTTCATGAGGCTTGCAGCCAGCGTCAGGTTACGCTCGATCACCACAGCGGGCGATAGTTCATATTGTTCGGTATACGGATCGAAATTGGGTTGCACCACGATCACTTCGGCCTGCTCGCCTGTTTCGATGTAGTTGCGGTAGAGGTACTCGCCAAAAAGTACGGGTGCCATCCAGAGCACCACAGCCGCTACAAGCGCCAGTGAAAAGCGTTTCGATTGCGTTTTGAAGTTGAGCAGGGCTTTCACCACCTGAAAGGCCAGCAGATTCATTAGCAGCACCCAGACCGTGCCGCCCGGAACGCCTGTAAATTCGTACCACTGTATCCAGTGGTTCTTGGGCGAAAAGGCATGACCCAGTGCCAGCCAGGGCCAGTTGAGATCCCAGTGCTGGTGCAGCAGCTCAAAGCTGAGCCAGAAAAACACGATGATGATGCTCCCCTTTTTGTTGTCGTAGAGGCGCGTCTTTGAGTAGTGGTACATCCAGAAAACGGAGGCCATGAAGATGCTGTTGAGCCCGATGGCAGCCACGCCGCCCCCGGGTGTGGAGTTCCATATCCAGTATGTGGTGAGGCTGTTCCAGATGAGAAAAGTGACAAAGGCGTAAAGGAACAGATGTCCTTTACCCAATGCATCGCGGTTGTTTCCGAGGTATTCCTGCACAAAAAACAAGGGCACAAAAGCCACAAAGATGAGTGCAGTGATGCCATGTACCGGCCAGGCGGCACTCAACAGTAAGCCACTCAGGACCGACAGCGTTAAAAGATGAATTCGTTTCATAAATGACAGCTTGTGCCGGCAAACCTACATATTTTTTACGCGAGGGACTTAAAAACTTACTAAGTAACAGTAGCTGATGGCTGCCTGAAATGAAGCTTATCCATCGTTCAATTTAGCTATGTGTTTCAATCTTTCTCGATTCAATCGCTGGCTTCTGTGCAGGCAAAACACTGATGCTCTGCTCTGTATTTTTCGACATGGAAGCATATGAGAGAAGCTGAGTAGAATTGGCCGCTAACAGATATTAACCCAGCTTAAACAATACGACTATCGGTGCAAATACTGATGATTTTGCATGAGATCGAACAAGAAGAAAATTATTGAGTGTGCCTGTTGTTTTCTGCGGCTAATCTTATTTTAATTGACACGAAATCAGTTCTTCTGAGTGTTATTTTACCAAAGGCCTACTGGCCAACTGATCAGTAAAACTGGTCATTTGGAATAATTGTGTTTTGTCGAGGCCCATCCGGTAAATATTTCTTGGTTTGGTATAATTGTAGGGCGTTCCGTTTACAAAGAAAATCGCTCTGTTGTCTTTTGATAGAGAGGCGTACATTGGATGACCTTCGACGGGCAGATCCAACTCATGAATAATACGATGACGGTTGATATCGTAAAAAACTATATAGCCTTTTCCATTGATGTATTTAGGGGTTATTAAAAACTTACCATCTGCACTTACGCTAAAAGTTGACAGGTTAAATTCCGGGTCGATATAAACTTCCTCTTCAGAGTTTCCGTCCATTTTTCTTCTGAAGATATCTGCTGTACCGTGGTTTGTCCTCGAAAAATAAATCCAGTCGTCCACTTCGCTACATGTAGGGTTATATTCATCGGCATCGATTGAACTGAGTTCGTAAAACTGATTGTTGTGGTAATCGATGGCACCAATTTGATTGTTTCCGGACCAAGCCTCGTAGCTCACTAAAAACAGATCCTGTGCAGGAAAATAACGTAAAAACAAGATGGGTCTGTCAATTTGATAAATGTGTTCCACTTCTCCGCCCAACAGGTTCCGTTTGGCAATCGACAAATTGTCAAAATCAACGTAAAATATATGGTCTTCTTCGGGTGACCAAACCGGATACATCTTATTGCCGTCGTCCAGAATGTCGATATGATGCGCATCACTTTTCATTTTACAGATTTTGCGGGGACTTTTCTGTTGGTCGATGGTATAAAACAGCACATCGTATGATTCAAGTTCGTAATGCTTAAACAGATAAGAAAACTCAGAAGTGTCATGAACAATGATGGTATCAATCATGACCAGCGTATCTGTGTGAATGATGGTGTCGAAAATAAAAAGGGTATCAAAGTTCTGAATGGTATCACGAAGATAAATGGTGTCGTTTAAATAAATCGTATCGTTGATAATGAGTGTCTTGTCATTGGATTTGCTACAGGAAAAAACAAGGCTTAAAACGAACAGACAAACAATGAGGTAGGGTAATAATTTTTTCATCACGTTGCATTAAAGTGATCAATTGAGCAAATTAAATGAAAGAATACCGCTTTATCAAATGTATTTACCAGAAAATTAGGTTTTTCTGCTTCAAGCTACTTCAACCGATTGTCAAACGGAGGTATACAGAAACCAAATTCAGGTAGTGAGTTTATTTTGCAATTATGTGTTCTGGCAAGTGTCAATTTGCGTGCTTTGAGTTTTTATTGCCACCTCGGGACCAAAACAAGCTTAGCGTTCTTGGTCAATTGCATACAAAGCATTAGTGATTAATCCAAAATGACCAGAAAACTTACCGCAAAGCTTTAGCGAATAAATGCGTCTGTAATTGCTTACTGCCGCTCGCTTCTGCCCAATATTTTCACTTCATCTGGTTCGGCCCTCATTTTGATGATTTCGCCATTCCCCACCTCAATGGTGTTTTCGAACCAAACACCAAAACCATCAATCATCAGCAGGTAATTGCCTGCGTCAAGCTCAATCTCTGCTTTTCCCAGTCCGTCAATAGGGGTTACGCCAATATTGGCCTTCTCTTCCCCGTCGATATAGATCTCACAAAGGCCAGTTTTGCTCATGATTACTAAAAGTGACTTACGTTTTGCCACAGTCTGATTCAATGGCTGTGGTTTGGATGTTGTTGATGGCACAACAGCTTCCGTGGTTTTCTTGAGTATTTCCATCGATTCTGTCATCATCTGTCCCATTTCGGATGCTGTGCCGGTGGTCTCAGTTTCAAAATCACCTGTTGGCATTTGATGTGTCGTTGTTTCGGCATAAGCTGGCGTTGCAATTTGATCCACTGCAAACACCTCGAGTTTATTGTCTTTCATTCTGGTTCGGGTAATGGTTCCTCCGGGCAGGAAAATTGTGGTGTCGAGCAGCTTTTCCGACTTGAAGAGTCCTTTCATTTTTTCGATGCTGATCAAATGGTTTCCATGATTCAGTTTTACCTGTGCCATTAGTTCTCCTTCGCGGGCCTCCAGCATTTTGCCATCTACCAGGGTCACGAGCATCACGCGTGGGTCGTAAGTAAACTCCAATATGCTTTCCCGATTGGGATCGCCGCTCTTTTGAGCCTGAATCCGTTCGCCGGTGAGATTGGTGATGAGTTTAGCCGCCAGTTCGTCAATGGCCTCATCCAGGCTTTCGATAGAGGAGGCTTTAACACTTGCCGTGGCGCCTGGAATGACCATGGCGGTTTGTGTTTCAACTACTTTGGCATCCATTCGCAGCGTCTTGCCCAAGTTGATGAATGAACCTAAAACCATATAGGTAGCACCGGTAAGCTTACCAACTTCGGCTGCAGTTTTTTCATCCACAAGTCCGCTTAATCCCAGCTTCAGTTCGTCTGTTACGCGGCTTAACTGACCCCTTTCGACCAATCGAACCTCGTTGCTGTTTGCGAGTGTGGTGGTCAGCATATCGGCGATGCCATCAGAAAGATAGCTATAATCAGATTGACCGTTGTTTTTAAACGACATCACACCTACACTACTTTGCGACAGCCCGTTCAGGGTGAAAATGAAGGAGAGAAACAGGATCGGAATAAATTGCTTTGCTACATTCATGGTATTTTATTTGGTTTTTGGTTTGAAAAATGCAATCAATGGTTCAATAAGATCAATTGCAAATCTATGTTTTTTTTGGGTCAATTTACGTGTTGCTATCAGGGGCCAAACACAAAAAAATCCGCCATGCAATTGCCTGACGGATTTGTAGTAAGTTGCCAATAGAATGGCTAAAACCCTTCCTTGTGAAGGAAATCAAGAATGTTTTTCTCGATGCGGGCCAGCACATCTTTGCTGTCGGCGCGCACAAAGTTTTCACCTGTTACTTTCTCGAACAGTTCGATGTAGCGTTCTGAGACCATGTGTACAAAATCGTCGGTCATTTCCGGAACTTTCTGTCCTTCCTGACCCTGAAAGCCGTTCTCCATCAGCCACTCGCGCACAAACTCCTTCGAAAGCTGTTTCTGGTTTTCGCCTTTGGCAAAGCGCTCATCATATTGATCGGCAATGAAATAGCGTGATGAGTCGGGCGTGTGGATTTCATCAATCAGGTAGATGGTATCGCCCACTTTGCCGAATTCATATTTGGTATCCACGAGGATCAGGCCATGCTCAGCAGCGATTTTCGTTCCGCGTTCAAACAGGCGGTAGGTGTAATCCTCCAGCTGCTTGTAATCTGATTCAGAAACAAGTCCCTGGGCGATGATTTCCTCGCGGGTGATGTCTTCGTCGTGACCTTCAGCGGCTTTGGTAGTCGGTGTGATGATGGGTTTGTCGAAACGTTGGTGCTCACGCATGCCTTCCGGAACGGGTACGCCACAGATGTGCCGCTGCCCTTTTTTATAGGTGCGCCAGGAGCTGCCGGTGAGGTAGCCGCGGATAATCATTTCAACCGGAAAAGGTTCACAGTAATGGCCGATGGTCACCATGGGATCGGGCGACGCCAGCTTCCAGTTGGGGACAATGTCGCTGGTGGCATCCAGAAAGCGCGCGGCAATCTGGTTGAGCACCTGGCCCTTGAAAGGAATGCCTTTGGGCAACACCACATCGAAAGCCGAGATGCGGTCGCTGGCCACCATCACCAAATATTTATCGGCGATATTGTAAACGTCTCTTACTTTGCCCTTGTAGAGGCTTTTCTGGCCGGGCAGGTTAAACTGTGTTTTGACGATAGCTTGACTCATATTTGCGGGGTTTTAGGGTGAATATCAGGTTGGGGTGAGTTGTTTTCTTTCGTAACAGGCTCTTTGGTTTTTTCCTGGTAAGCCTTGATGATTTCGGTCACGAGTTTGTGCCGTACCACATCTTTATCGTTGAGCATGATAAATTGTATGCCATCCACTTTGTGCAGCACATCCATGGCCTGCAGCAGTCCTGATGGTTGCCGTGGGGGAAGGTCGATCTGTGTGATGTCGCCCGTAACAATAAACTTGGCTGAGCGCCCCATGCGTGTCAGAAACATTTTGAGCTGACTGCGTGTGGCATTCTGCGCTTCGTCGAGGATGGCAAAAGCATTGTCGAGGGTTCGGCCACGCATAAAGGCCAGCGGCGCCACTTCGATGGTGCCGTCTTCGAGGTAGGAGAGTAGCTTCTGCGTGGGCAACATATCGCGCAGGGCATCGTAGAGCGGCTGCATATACGGATCGAGCTTGTCTTTCATGTCGCCGGGCAGAAAACCGAGGTTCTCGCCGGCTTCTACAGCCGGACGGGTGAGTATGATGCGCTTAACCTGACGGTTTTTGAGCGCACGAACAGCTAATGCCACAGCAGTGTAGGTTTTGCCTGTGCCGGCGGGGCCGATGGCAAAGATAAGGTCGTTTTTGTCGCTGGCATTCACCATCAGCTTCTGGTTGCTGGTAATGGCTTTCACCTGCAGGCCGCCACGTCCATGCACCAGCACATCGCTGTCGGTGAGTTTGCGGCTCACTTCCGAATCGGGCTCGCCTACCATAATCTGCTCAATGATCTTATCAGTAACCTTCCCAAAACGCTCCAGATGTAGCATGACCAATTCAAAGCGGGTTACAAAAAAGTCGATCTCGTCCGGATCGCCCACTACCTTCATGAAATCGCCCCGCGCGATGATACGCAGCTTCGGAAAAAATGATTTGATGTAGTCGAGGTGGATATCGGATGGTCCGTACAGGTCGATCGGATTTACATTTTCGATCTGAATAATTTGTTCACTCATAGGTTGCGTAGGGCAGTTTTTTTTGTTGCGACAAAGATATTCAAGATGCGCGATTAAAATCCAGTCGGCGCATGACTTTGGTAAAAAAGTTCAGACCAAAAGCTGTGATGACGAATAAAATAGCCCGAAAACAGCAACCTGCAGTTGGCAAGAAAATTCCGACAGTTTCAAATAATTTCGGGGGTACAATCAGTTCATTCGAAACGGATTTCAGTATCTTTGCCCTGAAATCAGCAGAAACGCATCTGGCAGCAACAGTTTGGCTGCCACCAATGGGCAACAGCAGGATAGCTATGGCAATTATCACACTCACAAGCGATTGGGGAACTTCCGACTATTACCTCGCAGCGGTAAAAGGAACCATATTGTCGCAAATGCCCGATGTGCAGATTGTCGATATTTCGCACCACATCCGTCCATTCGACCTGGAGAGCGCTGCTTTTACCGTGCGCAACTGCTACCGTGCATTTCCGCCTGGTACGGTTCACATTATTGGTATAAATACCGAAGAATCGGTTGAAACACCTCACATTGCCATCTATGCAAACGGACATTATTTTGTAGGCACCGACAACGGCATTTTCTCTATGATTTTGGGTGACGAGATGGATGAAGTGGTGGAGCTCGACATACCGCAGGATTCTGATTTCTTTACCTTTAGCACCCGCGACCGTTTTGTTAAGGCTGCTGTGCAGATCATCAAAGGCGTGCCGCTTTCATCGCTGGGCGATCCGCACGAAAACCTGATGCAACGCATCCTGTTTCAGCCAACCATCGACACCAATACCATCAAGGGCATGGTGATTCATATCGATGCTTACGAAAACCTCATCACCAATATCACCGAAAAGCTCTTCCGCAGTGAACGAAAGGGACGCGCCTTCGAGATTTATTTTGGGGGCTACAAATTGTATAAAATCCAGTCGGGCTACAACGATGTTGGTATTGCAGATCTGTTGGCGCTGTTTGGTGCCCATGGTCTGCTCGAGATTGCCATCAACCAGGGCAAGGCAGCTTCGCTCTGCGGCATCGAGCGCAACAACTCAGTGGTGGTTACTTTTCTCTAGGCTTTAACAGGCCTGACTGCCGCACCAGTGACGGCTCACAAATCCATAGATCTTCACTACAACCCAGGCTACGAGCAGGCCTAAGAGCGCGCCAACAAAAACATCGCCCGGATAATGAACACCTAAGTAGATACGGCTGTAGCCCACCAAAATGGCCCAGGGGAAGAGCACCCAACCAATGTGCCGGAAGCTGCTTCGCAACAGAAACCACACAAAACCAGCCATGGCAAAGCTGTTGGCCGCATGTGACGAGACAAAACCATATGCCCCTCCGCAGTTTCCGGTAACCAGATGGATCAGGGGTTGAAGACCGGGTTCGTGGCAGGGGCGTGGACGTTCAAAAACAAATTTGAAAGCACGCACCGAGAGTTGGTCCGAAAGGGTGATCAGCAGAGCCACAAACAACAGCACCATCACCGACTGCCAGCGATATTGGCGGATGATCAAACCAATCAACACCAGATAAAAAGGCAGCCAGGTGAATTTACCCGAAATAAAAACCATCACCGGATCGAGCCAGGCGGCGTGTAATCCGTTCAAAAACAGAAACAGACTGGTGTCGAGCTGGTTGAGTGTTTCGATCATAGGATTATTTATCTTTCTTCGACTCGAGCAAGTCGCGTTTCATGTCGTAGTAAGAAGTGTTGTAGGGGTCGCGCCTGATGAGCATATCGAGCATCTTCAGGGCTTTGTTCACCTTCCTTTTATCGCGCAGACGTTCAAACTGTTGCAGGTAGTAACTGTCGTCCTTACAGCTGAATCCGGGGTTTTCGACCTCGAGCGTGAGAAAGCCTTTGGCTCCTGTTTCTGTTCCGGTGAGCGTAAATAGTACAGGTACTTCAAACTTGGTGTATTTGTCGTCGTTGCAGGTGTTCCACATGTCTGTTGTGGCCGAAAGAAATTTCTGTAATTCCTCGTTGATGCCATAATGCAGCGGGTTGCGCAGCGAAAAGTTATCCAGCTTGTTGTCGCAACTTACCGTAAAAGAAAGGATTGTTGTGCCGATGATGCAGTTGTTCTGTGCATTTTCGGGATAGGTTACGGTGCTGAAAAACACGTGTTCAAACTCGCCACTTCCACCTTTGAAGCGATAATCGAGCATATGCTTGAGTGTTTCGAAGCGTCCTTCTTTGAGTTTGTCTTGCAGATCCTGCTCCTGCTCCTGTGCCAAAGCCATTCCTGCTATAGCCATAAAAAGCATGATAATCACCAACTTATTCATTTGTAAATAATTTTGATATCATAGGTCAATCCCGAAAACTTTCGGGAATCCATAAATTTTCATTACAGCGAGTATGATGATATTCTTAATGTATATTTCATCTCTCTGTTTTTTTACTGCTCAAAAGTACATGATTTTTTCTCAGCAGAAAACCTGAAAAGCCAGCTTCGGTGATGTGCAAAACTTCATCTTCCCTTAACGTTCTGCTGTTTCATCGTTGTTCAGATGCAGCCACAGCAGGTCTTTAAGCTCTTTGATACCTTCGCCGGTAACTGAGCTGATAAAGACATACGGCACTTTGGGTAGGTTTTTCCTGATTTCGGTTTTGAGTTCGGCATCGAGCATATCGCTCTTGCTGATGGCCAACACGCGGTCCTTGTCGAGCAACTCGGGGTTGTAGGCCTGCAATTCGCCCAACAGAATATCGTATTCTTTGGCAATATCGTTGCTGTCGGCCGGAACCAAAAACAGCAGGATGGAGTTGCGTTCGATGTGACGCAGAAAACGCAGCCCAAGTCCTTTTCCTTCGGAAGCCCCTTCGATGATACCCGGAATATCGGCCATGATAAACGACTTAAAGTCGTAATAGCTAACAATACCCAGATTGGGAGTCAGTGTGGTGAAAGGGTAATCGCCAATTTCGGGACGTGCAGCCGAAACCGTAGAAAGCAGGGTTGATTTACCTGCATTGGGGAAGCCCACAAGGCCTACGTCGGCCAATAGTTTGAGCTCGATGATGATATACTTTTCAATGAAGTCTTCGCCAGGTTGTGCAAAGCGTGGCGCCTGATTGGTAGCCGATTTGAAATGCACATTGCCCTGTCCGCCCCGGCCACCTCTTACCAGCACAAACTCTTGTCCGTCTTCAATAATTTCGGCCAGCTGCTCGCCAGTGTCAGGATCAACAGCGACTGTTCCCAGCGGCACTTCAATAATAACATCTTTACCACCGGCTCCGGTACTTTGTTGCCTTCCGCCCGACTCACCATGTCCGGCAAAGAGATGCTTGGTGTAACGCAGGTGCAGCAGGGTCCACATCTGGGCGTTGCCGCGCATGATGATGTGTCCGCCGCGACCGCCGTCGCCGCCATCGGGACCGCCTTTGGGTTCAAATTTCTCCCTTCTGAAATGCGCCGAACCGGCCCCACCTTTGCCCGAACGGCAAAAAATCTTCACATAATCCACAAAATTCGATCCGGCCATACGTCTGTATTTTTTTGCAAAGATACAACTTCCAACAGCATGGAAGCTATTTCAAATTCAACTGTCTGAGCTTGTTAAGGATGTGAAAAACAGCAGGACAATACTGGCTGTTGGTGGCGTGCAGCTTCAGGTTGTCGGCAAACTGTGCACGATCGGTGTGTGGATATTGCCGGCAGGCCTTGGGCCGCGATTCGTATACACTGCAAGTGTTGTCGGCTTGCAGTAGCGGACAGGGTTTGCCTTTCATCACCATGTCGCCGTCCTCATCCACCACAACATACTGTTGATGAAAATCGGACGGACGCATCCCCAGCGCCTTGGCCACACGACGTACATCGGTTTCGTTCAGGATAGGCGGAATCGACTTGCAGCAGTTGGCACAGGCCAGACAATCTACCACAGCAAAGACCTCATCGTGAAGCCTTCCTGCTGTTTCACCGAGCTGACGACTCTGAGCGCCCCGGATGCCTTTCAGGAATTTTTGGTTCGCTTTCTTTTGCTGCCCGCGTTGCTTTTGCCACTCTTCAAATAGGTGCTGCATAGGGTTATGTTCAAACGCGGCAAAAATAGCGCAAATCGTTACAGGCTACAAGCAAAAACTCCCATTTGGCTGGTGTCATCACTGAGTATCTCTCAGTGAATCACGCAAAAAACCGAAAAGAGCAAGCAATTCCATTTGATTGCCTTATTGCAGGACGATCTTCCCGTTGTTTTCTTTGTCGTACAGTAACAGATATTTAGCTTTATCAATAATTTAGACTGAATATAAATAGCTGCAAATCAGCATTTAAAGGACTAAAAACTGCAACAGATTGTCTAATTTAGACCGCCTAAGAAATTATTCTTCATTAAGAATTCAACCTATGCGAATCACAAGATTAGTCAGTGAAAACCACGTTCAGGAAGTCGACGGAGCCGATTTGAGCCTCATGGACAGCCTGATAGCCAAATACAAAGGCAAATCGGGGAGCCTGATCCCATTGTTACAGGGCACACAGCATCTGTATGGATACATCCCCGGGCCGGCATTTGAAAAACTATCGGAAGCCACAGGCATCTCAAGTGCTGATATATACGGCGTAGCCACATTCTATGCCCAGTTCCGGCTCAAACCAGTAGGCCGCAACATCATCAAGGTATGCCATGGAACGGCCTGCCATGTGCAGAACGCCAATGCCATCACCGATGCTCTGAAAGATTTTCTGGAGGTGGGCGATGGCGAAACAACTGCTGATGGCGAATTCACACTCGAATCTGTTGCTTGTCTGGGTTGTTGCTCGCTGGCTCCGGTGATGATGATCGGCGAAAACACCTACGGTAAACTCAGTGGGAAGCTGGCAGTGAAAGTGATCAAGGAGATGAAAAACAATCTCTGTAAACAACCACAGGAATAGGTAAAAACATGCAGAAGATGGAAAAACCAAAAATTATTGTTGGTCTGGGAAGCTGCGGCATAGCAGCAGGAGCTTCAAAAACATATGACAAATTAAAGGCTTATCAACAGGAACATGCAGTCGATTTTGAGCTGGCCCGCACCAGTTGCATCGGGATGTGTTACAAAGAACCACTGGTCGAAATCCAGGATGCATCCGGCAGCATCATTTATGGCGATATGACTGAAGACAAGGTACTGGATGTAGTGCTCGATCACCTGACAAAAGGCATCAGAAATGCCGAAATGGCCGTAAAAGCCGAAGATATGCCCACCCACGAAGACAGCTTCTTCGACGGACAGGTAAAAATTGCCCTGCGCAATTGCGGCTATATGGACCCGGAATCAATTGACGAGGCCATACAGCATGAAGCTTATAAAGCCATCAGCGGAATCTTAAAAGAAAAAAGACCTCAGCTTGATATCATCCAGACCATGATCGATTCGGGACTGCGTGGCCGCGGTGGTGGTGGATTCCCCACCGGATTGAAGTGGAAGTTTGCCAACCAGAACGCCAGCGACGAGAAATATATCATCTGCAATGCTGACGAAGGCGACCCGGGTGCCTTTATGGATCGTTCGCTGCTCGAAGGCGACCCACATGCAGTGCTCGAAGGTATGATGATCGGTGGTTATGCCATTGGCGCCACAGCGGGTGTTATCTATTGCCGTGCCGAATATCCCTTGGCCATCAAACGCCTCAATATCGCCATCGGGCAAGCCAAAGAGAAAGGTTTCCTGGGAGAAAACATCCTGGGATCAGGTTTCAATTTCGATATCTATGTGAAAGAAGGAGCCGGTGCTTTTGTGTGCGGTGAAGAAACCGCCCTCATTGCCAGCATCGAAGGCAAACGGGGCATGCCACGCAAACGGCCTCCATTCCCTGCTGCTTCAGGACTCTGGGAAAAACCGACCAACATCAACAACGTAGAAACCTTTGGCAATGTGCCCTGGATCATCAACCACGGCGCTGCGGCCTACGCGGCTTATGGCACCGAAAAAAGCAAAGGAACCAAGGTTTTTGCCCTGACCGGAAAGATCAAACATGGCGGCCTCGTGGAAGTGCCCATGGGCATCACGATCAACGACATCATCTTTAAACTGGGAGGTGGCATTCAGGGCGACAAGAAATTCAAAGCTGTGCAGCTGGGCGGGCCTTCGGGAGGTTGTATTCCTGCTGAACTGGGCCACACCCCTGTCGATTACGATTCAGTAAACGCTACTGGCGCCATCATGGGTTCGGGTGGTATGGTGGTGATGGACGAAAGCACCTGTATGATCGACCTGGCCAAGTTCTTCCTGCATTTCACACAAGAGGAATCCTGTGGCAAATGCACCTTCTGCCGGGTGGGAACCAAACGCATGCTCGAAATCCTTGAACGGATCACCGAGGGCAAGGGTGAGGAAGAAGACATCCCGAAGCTGGAAGAGCTGGCTTACCAAATCAAGAACAATTCGCTTTGCGGATTGGGCCAGACAGCACCCAATCCGGTGCTTACAACCCTGAAGTATTTCCGACACGAATATGAGGCGCACATCATCGATAAGAAATGTCCGGCCAAGGTGTGCAAGCCGCTTTTAACCTACACCATCGATCCGGAGAAATGCACAGGATGCACAGTCTGTGGCAAGAAATGCCCCACCAACGCCATCGATGGCGCACGCAAAGAAGCCCACACCATCAACCAGAACATTTGTATCCAGTGCGGCGAATGTTTCAATGTCTGCAAGTTTGAAGCAGTAATGGTTGATTAATGCAGAACGAAGTAAAAGAAAAGACTATGAATCAATATATCAATATCGAACTCAACGGAAAAGTTGTACAGGGTATCCAGGGCGAGACCATTTATGAATGTGCAACACGCCATGGCATCGAAATCCCAACACTTTGCCACGACCCGCGCATCGACCCCTATTCATCCTGTTATGTATGTGTGGTCGAAGTACAGGGTATGCGCGGCCACCAGCCCAGCTGCTCCACTTCCATTGCCGAGGGCATGAAGGTGAATACCGAAACCGACGAAATCAAAAAGGCACGAAAAACGGCCCTCGATCTTTTGCTGAGTAACCATTACGCCGATTGCATCGGACCCTGCAAGCAGACCTGTCCGGCAGGCGTTGACGTACAAGGTTATATCTCGCTCATCGACAAAGGCCGTTACAGCGATGCCGTTGCGCTCATCAAGGAAACCAATCCGCTGCCGGCCATTTGTGGTCGTGTGTGCGTGCGTCCGTGCGAAGCTGCCTGCAGGCGCAACCTACTCGATGAAGGCGCTGCCGTGGGTATCGACTATCTGAAACGCTTTGCTGCTGACCAGGACCTGGCATCTCCAAACAAATTCGTACCCACCTGTAAACCCGATACCGGCAAAAAAGTGGCCGTGATCGGCGCTGGTCCCGGGGGGCTTTCAACAGCCCATTTCCTCCGTCTCGAAGGCCATCAGGTTGATATTTTTGAGGCTGCTCCCCAGCCCGGCGGCTGGCTGCGCTATGGAATACCGGAATACCGGTTGCCCAATGCCCTGCTTGATCAGGAGGTGAAAAACATCACCGATCTGGGCGTGAATATCTATTACAAACAAAGGCTGGGCGAAAACCTGAGCTTTGAAAAACTCCAAAAAGAATATGACGCTACCATCCTCACCATTGGATCGCAAAAAGGAACTTTGGTGGGTTGCCCGGGCGATGATGCCGAAAATGTGTATGCCGGTATCGACTTCCTGAAGAACATGGAAGTAACCGGCCAGCGTCCCGATTTCAGGGGAAAGACAGTCGTTGTGGTGGGTGGTGGTAACACGGCCATGGACTGTTGTCGTACTTCCATCAGGGGTAAGGCCGACAAGGTATATGTGGTGTACAGGCGTACCGAAAAAGAGATGCCGGCCAACCCTATCGAGATTCACGAATCGAAGCTCGAAGGTGTGGAATACCTTTTCCTGACCAACCCTGTTGAGATCAAGAAAGACGAAGAAGGCAAGCTGAAGAGCATGGTGCTCATCAGGATGGAGTTGGGCGAACCCGATGCTTCGGGCCGCCGCAGACCAGTTGCCGTGCCCGGATCGGAGTTTGAACTGGAAGCCGACTATGTATTGGCTGCCATCGGTCAAAAAACCGATGTGAACTTCATCGACGATATCAACAGCTTTGCCGCCAATGGTAAACTGGTTGTCAACCGCTGGGGCGACATCGAAGCCAACAAACACACCCTACAAACCGGCATCCCGTCGGTTTTTGCTGCCGGTGATGGCGTCACAGGTCCGGCCACCATTATTGAAGCCATAGCTCAGGCCAAAATCGCGGCCCGCTCCTGCGATCAGTACCTCAGGGGACAAGCCATTGCGCGTGCACCCAAAGAGTTCCTGAGCAAGAGAGATAATTTCAAACAGCAGGAAGTCAAAGACTACAAAGGCCACTTCGAGACGCATAAGCGTCATGAAATGCCAGTGCTGCCAGCCAACGCCCGCCTCAATTTTGCAGAGGTAGAGCTGGGATATGAAAACGAAAATGTGGCCCACATGGAAGCGGGTCGATGCCTCGAATGTGGCTGTACGGCGCTGTTCGATTGCGACCTAAAGAAGCACTCAACTACCTACCATGCTGAGCAAAAGTCGTATGCAGGTGAGTTTCACGAACACCAGATCGACTTCAGGCATCCTTTCATCGAGATCGACAACAACAAATGTATCCTCTGTGGCAGGTGTATCCGCATCTGCAAGGAAGTGGTTGGTGCCAATGCCCTGGGCCTCGTGAACCGAGGGTTCAAAAGCTATGTGGCACCCAGCATGGGCCTGCCACTGCATGAAACCAGTTGCGAAAGCTGTGGTTTGTGCCTTACCACCTGTCCTACCGGTGCGTTGACAGAGAATTACAGCTTCAAACCCGGACCACTCAGGCTGGAAACCATCGAAGCGATCGACATGTTCGGTTCAGAGGGCTATGAGGTGGATCTGATGCACCACCGCGGACAGTTTTATAAGGCCCGCCCGCGAAAAGGAGAGATCAACCGGCCCGATTATATCAACCGCCGTGCCCTTTTTGGCTATAAACTGTTTAACAATCCCGGCCGCATCACCAATCCATGGCTCAAGGAGAACGGTAGCTTCCGCGAAATCAGTTTCGAAGAAGCCTATGAACTGATTGGTAAGAAGATCAAAAAAGCCAAACCCGACGAAAACGCTTTCTTTGGCGGTGCCCGACTCACCAACGAAGAGTTGTATATGGTTCAGAAGCTGGCACGTGCAGGTGCAAAAACCAACAATGTGTCGAGTTTCCATTATATGGGACGCGGCGACGGCTATTTCCACAACTCAAACGAGAATGCCTCTTACTGCGATCTGCGTGGAGCATCCAAGGTGTTTGTCGCCGGCGGCGAATTACACCACGATCATCCGGTAATCAACCACCTGATCTTCAATACCAAATATAAGGAAGGCATTCAGGTAGTGCACATTACAACCTTGCCTGACAGCAGTTTCAGCAAAAAGGCCGATCAGGTGATTCGCGTCAAGAATTACTTCTATTTCATTCAGGCAGTGAACCGATACCTGGTTGAGTGCAATCTGCAAAACAGCCTGTTTATCAAAGACCGAACCGAAGGCTTTGAAGAGTATGTTGAAAAGCTTTTGGCTACGGATATGCAGCAATTGCTGAGTCTGGCCGGAACCGATTTCCCGACTGTTGCTGCCTTTGCAAAAGACTACAACGAAGAGATGAATGCCATCATGGTGTTCCAGGAAAAAGACCTCTCGGCCAATGCCAGCATCGCAATGCATGATCTGGCAATGATCACGGGTAAGCTGGGTAAGACTGCCAACGGCCTCATCGCTCTGAAGGAAAAGAACAATGCGCATGGTATTTTCGACATGGGCGTTTGTCATAAGATTGGCGTGGGTGCTGAACCTATTCTGGATGAAGACTTGCAATACCGCATGACACACAAATGGGGTGTGGGCGAAATGCCTTTCACCATCAACAGTGTTTATAAGCTGTTCAGGGGTGGCAAGATCAAGAATGCTTTCATCTTTGGCGAAGATCCCATTGGTTGTGCGCTCAACAAAGACGACGCCAAACAGATGTTCACACGCCTCGATTTTGTGGTGGTGCAAGACCTCTGGATGAGCGAGACTGCCCGCATGGCCGATCTGGTGATGCCGGCATCCTTGCCCTGGGAGTTTGGTGGTACCTTCACCAATTCGCAACGCAAAATCCAAAAGATCGAAAAGCAGCTGGGTAGCCCGGTGGCGCATACCAGCTTCGACCAATTGGTGCAGATGTTGAAGCAATTGAATGTGAATGGCATCGTAAAACCCGAAGAAGCACTGGAAGAAGCCATTTACCTTTTGCCCAAGCGCGGCGATTACAAGGAACTACAGTTCATTTTCAAGGAGAGCGATAATGGCAATCTGCAATTCCGCTATGGCTGTGATCTGCTGCAGAAAACCATTGATGAGGAGTTTGCCGGAAAATTGGGTTGGTCGTAACAAACCAATGAAGGCATGAAAAGCCTCTTCGCACAAACCGTTTCAGCAGATGCATCAGCCTTTACTGAAACGGTTTGTCTGTTTTTTATACCTTTGCCCGTCAATTAAAACCCATGTTTTGGAAACACCGGAAATCAGTATTGTAATCCCTGCCTACAACGAAGAGCAGGGCATCCGACAAGGCCTTGAGCGCATTGTTGAAATGAAGTTTCATGAGCGGTTTGAAGTCATATACATTGATGACGGCTCAACCGACAACACCTACAACATCATCCACGAGTTTCCGGTGAAGTGCTACCGGCACAACATCAACAAGGGTTATGGGGCTGCACTCAAGACCGGCATACGCAAAGCCAAAGGCAAAAAAGTTGTGATTCTCGACAGCGACGGACAGCACGATCCCAAATACATCGAGACGCTCATTGGCATGCTTGATGAGCATGATATGGTGATTGGCGAACGCACCGACGATTCGTTTCAGGTGAAACGCAGGCAAGGCGGCAAGCGTTTTATCCGCATGATCGGTGAGTTTCTGGTAGAGCAAAAACTGCCCGACTACAACTCAGGTTTCCGTGGCTTCGACCGCAAACTGATTTACGAGATGCTGCACATCATGCCCAACGGTTTCTCGTTTTCGACTACTTCGACACTTGCCTTTCTGAAAGAAGGTTATACCATTGGCACTTTTCCCATTGTGGTCGAAGAGCGAATCGGGCGACAGAGCAATGTCAAATTTGTGAAGGACGGTTCCAAAACAATCCTGCTGCTCATGCGTATCATCATGCTTTTCAATCCGTTGAAGCTGTTCTTTCCGGCCAGTCTGGTGATGTTTATTTTGGGACTTACCTGGGGTATTCTGGGCTATTTCATTGCCGGGCGATTCCCCAACAGTGCATCTTTGGTAACATCCATGAGCGTATTTATCTTTTTCATTGGCCTGCTGGCTGATCAGGTGGCCATGTTGAACCGAACCAAACGAGGCTGATGAATCATTACGAAAACAGCGACCACCGCAATTACTGGACTGATGCCGATGTTGAGGCACATTGGGACAGGGTAGCCGGTATTTATGTGGCCGAAAACAACAAGGTAAAAACTGCGCACGACCAGCGATTTGTGGAAAGTGTGCAGCACCTGCGACTCGAAAATGCGCAAACGGTGCTCAATATCACCAGCCGCGATGCAGAAGCAGATGATTTTATCAAACGCAGCAACCCTACAGTAACGGTATTGAATGCTGAAATATCGGCCGGACTGATGGCCGAAGCCAGCAAACTGCGCCCGCAAGCCATTCAGGAGAAGATTGAAACCTACAGCGAATTGCCTTTCCCGGATGGTTTTTTTGATCGCGTACTAAGCCTCGAAACATTAGAACATGCTGCGGACCCCATCGCTTTTCTTTCAGAAATGCACCGTGTGAGCAGCAAAGAAGCTGTTTTGGTGCTGAGCTGTCCACCCGCAACAAGTGAACTGCCTTACCGGATCTTCACCGCCTTATTTGGCGGTCATGGCGAAGGACCACATCGTTTTCCCTCGTCAAAAGAGGTGAAGGTGATGCTCAAAAAAACAGGATGGAAACTGCTCCTACACAAAGGAACAGTGCTGATTCCTGTTGGCCCGCTGACGTTACAGCAGTTTGGAGAACGTGTCATCAATGCCTTTCAGGGAAGTCTGCTGGCCGAGTTAGGAATCCGACAATTCTACGTCTGTGAAAAGTATTGACCAGCTGCAACAGGTGATGCGGTCGCACCTCTGCAACCGCTGCGGGAGCTGCGTGGGTCTCTCGGAGGGCAAGGTCATTTTTGAAGACAAAACCGGTAAATACCTGCCTAAGATTGTCGCACCAATAGACGATCAGCTGGCCGATACCCTTTGGGAAGCATGCGCCGGAAAGCAATTTGATTTTCCAAAATATACAGAAAAATTTTACCCTGACCGGTCTCATTTCCATACGTTTATCGGTCCTTACGAACGCATTGGCATAGGCTATGCAGCCGATCCGGCCGTGCGACTGGGTGGGGCTTCGGGAGGTATCATCTCGGCAGTGCTCATCTGGCTGCTGAAAAACAAGCGCATCGATGGTGCTGTTGTGCTGGGTATGTCGGAAACTGAGCCCTGGCTTACACAGGCTTTCATCGCCACCACAGCCGAAGAGGTGATGCAGGGCGCCCAAAGCAAATACATCATCAGTTCCAACAACGATATCCTACCGCAGATCGCTGCCTTCGAAGGCCAACTGGCCTATGTGGGCCTGCCCGGACAGATACAGTCGATCCGCAAGCTGCAGGCGATCGGACACCCGTCAGTTAAGAATATTGCATACATCTTCGGCCCTTTCTACGGAAACACCCTGCATTTTTCGTCGGTCAACAGTTTTTTGAAAACGCATGGCGTAAAGGACTATCGGCAGATTACCAAGCTTTATTTTCGCCATGGCGAATGGCCCGGCAATATGCGCGTGGAGCTCAAGTCGGGCAGGGTGATCGAGCTGAAGAAATTCCATGCCAACTACCTCATTCCCTTTCACATCCTGCGCAACAGCCTTTATTGCACCGACCTCACAAACGAGTTTACCGATATTTCGGGTGGCGATGCCTGGGCGCCGGTGTACGAAGAACGCGGCAAAGGCTTCTCGATGGTAATCAGCCGCAGCAAAAAAGGCGATGCACTACTGCAGGAAATGGTGGATGACGGCTGGCTTTCTTTCGACCAAATCAGCGAGCAGGAAGCCATCACCATGCACTCGCACGGTTACGATTTCAAGAAACGCGGAGGGTTTATCCGCATCGGTTTTCGTAAAATGCTTGGCAAAAGCACCCCGGATTACGGCTATCAGCTGAAAGGCTTTGCCTTTTCGCGCTATGCAATGGAGGTGGTCATCAGCAGCCTGTTTATCCTGATGAGTACGCCAGTGGCACGATGGATTGTTGAACAGTTTCCGCCCAAATTTATTGGCGGTATCTTCGAACGCAGCCGCACCATCTGGAAGAAATCGACGCACCAGATCAAACGCAAAGAACTTTAAACAGCTATGGGCAAACAAACACGCAGTCTGTTGATCAAACTCGCAGGTTCGGCCCTCATCCTCTGGGTGTTGTTCAGGCTGATTGATTTTGACCTGGCAGATTTTAAAGAGATTCTTTCTGAACTGCATTTGGGGTATTACCTTTTGTCGCTCTTTGGCGTGGTGGTGGTACTGGGAATCAAGAGCTACCGCTGGCACCGCATTGTCCGCAACGAGGGCTATGTGTACAAACCCATCAAGGCCTTTGGCGCTTATATGGCATCCTTTACCATTGGCGTGATTACGCCCGGCCGCATTGGCGAGATTGCCCGACTGTATTACCTGCGCGAGGACTGCGATATTGCTTTTCTGCCTTCGTTCCGCACCATCGTTACCGACCGTATCTTCGATCTGGGTGTGTTGGTGATGTTGGCCTTTGCCGGCTTGTTCTACTACAGCGGACTGAGCTTCGACAATGCTTATCTGGCTGTTTTGGCCGGCATTCTGTTGTTTTTTGTGGGATTGGTTTCGACGGTTTTTATCCTGAAACAAGTCATGAAACATCCAAAGATCGGACAAAACCGGATTCTGGAATTTATCAGGGATAGCCTGCTACAGGCTGTCGACCGTCGCGCGCCTATGTTGTGGGCTATCACTTTGCTAGCCTATCTGGCTTTTTATGGCGCCATTGCTCTGATCTTTCTGTCGTTGAGTATAGAACTCAGGTTGGTCGATATTGCCATCATCCTGAGTGTGGTTGGGTTGGCCACCATCCTGCCTATTTCGTGGGCCGGATTTGGCACACGCGAGATGAGTCTGGTTTATCTGTTGTCGTTTTATGGTATCAGCTCTGAAGTAGCGCTTTCGTTTTCGCTTTTACAGTTTGGGGCTTTCTTTTTGTGGGGCAGCCTGATCGGGCTGGTTTTCTGGCTGCTAATGCCGATCTCGTTGCAGCAGATCAAAGAAGACAGCAAGGCATTGAAGGGATTATGGAAGTCGGAAGACGGGAGACGGAAGACCGGAGAGGTGAAAGAGCCAAGTTAAAAGGCAAAGATATTTTCCAGTCAACCTACAGAACGGAGCCAAGTTAAAAGAGCCAGGGCAAAAGAATCAACCAGGTGAGTCATCAGCAAAAAGTGGGACCTGAAATTTTCCGTATTTTTGTCATTGGTCAAATTCTTCCGACATATTTCGTGGGAATTCATTTAATGACATATAGAAAGCACACCATCATGAAGAAGCTTGTTTATTTTTCGGGGGCTATTTTTAGTTCAATCACCGTATTATCTGTTTTATTTAAAATGCTGCACTTGCAGGGTGCAACAATTCTGCTGGCGGTTGGCCTTGGTGGAATAGCACTGGTGTTTATACCTGCTTTTGCAAAATACAAGTACGACAAACGGAAATAGTGAAGACCGGAGTCCGAAGTCCGAAGACGGGAGACCATAGAGGTGAAAGGCGAATGAGCCAGGGAAAAAGTTGAAAGAGCCAAGTTAAAAGGTAAAGAGAACGATTACATTCTTAAGCAATTCCACGGATAAAGGCTTCCAGATCAGCTTCCGCATTAAGTCCAAGTTTTTTCTTCAGCCGATAGCGAGCGCTCTTGACACTATTGGGCGAAATATTGAGCACCGAGGCCATTTCGTGGCTGTTCATATTGAGTTTGATTAGTGCGCACAAGCGCTGCTCGTAATTCGTTAAGTCAGCATTTATTTTCAGTAGTTTTTCATAAAAATCCTTATTCACCGCTTCAAAATAGCGTTTAAACAAATCCCATTCCTTGTCAGAAAGCAAACTTTGATTGATCTGAAGGTTTATGCTTTTCAGGTGCTTTTTATCCTCATCCGAAACTTTCCTCGACAAACTTTTCAACTTGGCTTGAAGTTCTTGCAAGATGCTGTTTTTTTGCATCATATGCAAAGCATGGGTACTTAATTGTCGCGATTTAAACTGGATGGATTGCTCTAGCTCCTCCTCGCGCAGTTTTTGCTTTTCCAGCTCAGCTTCAGCAAGTTGCTTTTCCTGCACATGAAGCAATTCTTTTTGTGCATAAACAAGCTTTTCACGACGCCTTTTTTGCCACACAATAAAAAGTAAAAGCATAAGCATGATACTGATTCCCAAAAAGATTAATCGCTGGTTTTTCTTCTTAACCTGCTCTATTTGTTGCTGATGCGTAAGTTCCGATATTTTCTGTTCCTTCTTTGCTGATTCATACTTTGTCTCAAGCTCGGCAATCTTTAACTGGATTTTTTTGCTCTGTATGCTGTCATGATAATTGCCATATAACTGAAGGTAATTATACGCTTTCTCAAAGTTTTTGTTGGCCGCATACAATAGATACAATTGTTTAAGCGTGCCTTCATAAATCAAAGCGTGGCCAATGCGATCAGAGGTTTCAAGTGCTTGTAAAAGAAAATGTTCTCCATTCTTTAAGTCTCCGGATTCAAAATATGTTTCACCTAATGAATAGGTTACTTGATTGATGTCTTTCTCTGATTGTATTTGCGTAAAGATTTCCTCAGCTTCTTTGAACCTTGTAATAGCCTGATCGATCTGATTGTCAGCTTTTAGCGCATTGGCCAAATTCATGAGAATTTTACCTATAAGCAACGAATTGTTATTTTTTCGCGCCAAAGAAAGTGCTTCTTCAAATAAAACTACTGAAGAATCTGTTTTATTCGCCTGGCGATAAATACCTGCAATGGCTTGCAATACTTGCGAGTAAGTAAGTGATGATTCGTAATGCGCTAAGTAATGTTTGGCCCGCATAAAATATGCCTTTGCCAATTTGAGGTTCCCAATACTCAGGTAAATATTTGCCACCGTACCCAGTCCACTCGCGATTATCATGGAGTCGTTGCTCTGCTCAAAAAATTCCAGGGCCTCCATAGCATAAGCCATTGCCTTATCGTATTCTCCTCTATCTTTGAATATGTATGAAAGATTCTTCTTGGTTTTAGCCATTTGAAAAGTGTCATTCAGCTGGGTAAAAACCTCCAAAGCCTTTAAACCATTAACTTCAGCCTCTGAATAGTTTCCCCGGATGATGTTCACATTACATTGGTGCATATAAGCACTTCCAATATTAAGATTAGTTTCGTGATCTTGTCTTAGTTGAATTACCTGATTCGCATAATACAAAACACTATCATACTTACTGCGTCGATAGTAAAAATCAGAAAGATTAGCAAAACCCTTCATCTTCAACGATTTGTTGTTTCTTTCGCCACCTGTTTTTATCATTGCATAGGCTATTTCAGCAGCCAGTTCAGGGTTCTGTATATAGGAATCTTTATAGAGTGAGTCAAGTTTTTCAAGAAGCATATCATCACGCAATTCCTTGAATTGCTGGTCGATTACAAAATTCTGAGCTAAAACAGTATCAATAGGCAAAGTTGTTTGTAAGAACATGAAGAAAACCACAATGATCAGTTGCTTTAAAGTGTATTTCATCTGGTTATTGTATTTTTTGATTGACAGATCAGAATAATCGCAAAAGCAACATAATCATTTGCATACCAGCCGTAATGATGCTTTTTCTTGTGCTTTTTCATGAGCCTTTGTTGGTTCAGTTTTTAAAGGTAAAACTTTTTCATTTACACATAAAAAATTTATCTAAGATTCAATTTATATTGTCTGATATTAAGCTAGTTAAAACTTGCTTGCATACCATAAGCACACCTGTAGTAAAAGCAACGCATACCATTTACAGCCTTCATTTTATTGCTTCCGCGCTCATCAGCGAATAGGTTTGCATCGTCAAACAACAAAAACGTTTATCATGCATTTTTCAACAAAAATTAAATCAGCCTTTTGGATTGTATTGTTGGCCCTCGCGATCACAAGCTGTAAAAAAGACAAAAATGAAGAGATAACACCAGAGCCGGAACCGGTTGAGGATATTATCGTAGCAGAAAACACTAAGATTGTCGACGAGTCCAGTCGTAAAAGCATTCTTTCAATTGACACAGTAAGTTATACCATTATTGCTGATGGCAGTTCAGCGCTTCTCTCCGGTCTAAAGGAAGGAGATATTCTGGTCGACAGCAGCTCTGATAAAGCGAAATATGGCTATCTGCGAAAAGTGAAGTCAGTTACAAACTCCAAAAATGGCAACTTAACAATTGAAACAGAACAAGCAACGCTAACAGATGCTGTTCATAAAGGCAGTATCAGATTCAGGACGGGGAAACTGAGCATGCAGAAAGTTGAGCGTGTTGTACTTGCAGAGGGTGTTGTTTTGAAAAATTTGAAAGACACTGATTTTCAGGTATTCTCAATGGATTACAATCATTCTTTCCCAACGCCAACAGGTACAGTATCCTTATCGGGTCATACCGAACTGGATATTGAGTTTTTCTTTGATTTTGATTGGGATTTTGATTGGCTTGCATTGCCTCCTCAACCTGTTATAGAAAAGTTTGAAACAGGTGTTGAGATTAATCAACTGGCTTCGATCCTTGTAATGTCAGAAAATGGGGTAAACATGCAGGAAAGAATCTTGCTTGCACAATTCTATTTTCTCCCATGGACTTTTATGCTTGGCCCTGTACCAGTGGTATTTGTGCCCCGTATTGAGCTATTTGTAGAAATGGATGGCAGCATCACAGCCGTATTAACTACTTCAGCAAGTGAAAGTTTCACCGGAAGAATCGGTTCACGTTATACCGAAGATAATGGCTGGGGCGAAATTGCTGAAAAAGACTATCAAACAGATTTTGTAGCACCTACACTCGATGCAGGAGCCTCCTTCACGGCACATATTGGCCCCGAAATAGACTTACTCCTTTATGGTGTGGCTGGTCCATTCGCTAACCTTACCGGTTGTGGACAAATAAATGCTTCTCTTCATGTCAATACGGGTTATTGGGACATGATATTCAAAGTAGGCTCGCAAGCTCAAGTTGGTGTAAAAATAGACATACTAGGCTTTGGAGAAGAATGGAGTAAAGAATTCTGCCTTTTCGAAGAAGTGGTTTTCGCATTGGACAACGAACCTTTTGGGAATAATTTATACCTCATATACCCCACCGAAGGCCAAACACATCTTGTTGGTGATCCGATGTTCATACAAACCAGCTACACTGGCGAAACGCCTGATGAGGTGCACTTTATTGTTGATGGAGAAGTAATTTATGTTGACAACAATGAACCCTTTGAATATGAATGGGATACCTACAATATGACAGAAAGCATGCATGTTTTGGGAGTTGAATCATACAAGGCAGGATTGCAAATCGGGTTTGATGCAGCCCAAATTCACTTCAAAATACCCGTTTGGGAAATGTATAACATGGCTCAAGAGGGGTTAAATGAATCAACAACAGTTGGCAACATCACTTTTGTTAATCCAGGCAATGGATGGATGACAGTTTCCGGCATACAAAATGGCCTGATACTGAAAACCGAGGATGGTGGCCTCAATTGGCAGCAAATGCATCAAACCAATAAAGGCTTAAGCAAAATCCTGATGTACAATGATCTCGGTGAAGGCATTGTACTTGATCAGTTTGGAGATGTGTGGGAAACGAATGATGGCGGCAACACCTTATCCCTGCTTACATATGGAGAGTTTAATCAACCCACCTTTCAATGGAAAGATATTTTTGACCTTGCAACGAATAGCCAGGGCGAAATAGTTGCAGTAGGTAAGGATACAGGTATTCCATATCATTATCGAATCTATCGGGCAAATGCAGCCTGGCACGATCCAACCGGCTATTTTGAAATCCCGTATCCCAACGAATATGGAGAGGCTCCAAAACTAGCCATGAATGGAAACAGTGGCATACTTTATAATGTTTATGATGAAAATCAGCCCTCCTCTACATTTTTTATGACCACCACTAATGGCGGAGTGAGTTGGGAAGGAAGTCAGTTGCCAATGGCAAGTTCATCCACTTTGCTGCATGATGCCTTTATGCCTGATGAATCAAGCATATGGCTCGCCGGAGAAGAAAACAATGAGGCGGTTATTTTCAGGAGTGAAGACGCCGGTCAAAGCTGGGTTAAAAATACAGTTGCAGGTGTTTCCGGTTTTTCTGCTATTCACTTCACCAGCAATGACAAAGGCTATGCAACTGTAGATATGAATACCGCTGAACCGCAGCCTAAAGTTTATCAAACCAACGATGGCGGCATCAGCTGGGAACCCATGTATGATACGCGCAATCTTGAAGGAATGACTGATGTTTTCTTCCTGGGAGAAGATTTTGGTTTTGTAGCAGGCAGCGGATCAATTGTGTTCAGATATGGCATAAACCAATAATACGAAGCATCATGCAAAACAGTTTTATTGCTGATATCCAGCACAAAAAACTATTTCTAACCTTTGGATTTCTGGTTAAAACAGGCGAAGTAAGTATTGTTTTAGTTGATAAAGAACAGAAAAACATTCTTGTAAAACAATCATTTAGCAACTCCAATTTCATCACAATCCCATTACAAATTCAAAAAGGACAATATCACATCAGCGTATTTGCTGATGGTGAACATTTATCAAAAACAATTACCTATTAATTAATCAAAACAATATGAAACAGTTTATCACAACAATTTTTGCCTGCATATTTATGCTGAACACTTATGCACAGGTATCAATCAACACTACAGGCGCTGTGCCTGACCCTTCGGCTATGCTGGATATCAGCAGCACCACAAAAGGCGTGCTCATCCCACGAATGACAACAGCTGAACGCTTGTCAATCGGCACAACTCAAACAGGTCTCCTTGTGTACGACACAGACTTCGAAAGCTTTTGGTATTACAATAATAGTCTGGCAGTTTGGGTTGATATGGGCGAACAGGGGGTTACCTCCATCAACGATTTAAGTGATGCAATCTCCGATAATTCCAGCGTGTTTTTAGGAAGCTTTTCCGGAATAAATGATGATGGAAGCGACAACCAAAATGCAGCGGTGGGAAAATATGCACTTCAATTGAATAGTACTGGTAGTTGGAATGCAGCCTTTGGTTACAATTGTCTAAACCAAACAACTACAGGTACAGGAAACAGCGCATTTGGACACAAATCCATGCAAAATAACATTAGCGGTCATGCAAATGTGGCTGTAGGAGAAAGTGCACTATTCAATAATATCAGTGCTGGAAATAATACGGCCATCGGTTATGGAGCAGCCTACCATAATACGGCATCAAACACCACAGCGATTGGTTATTATGCGTTACACAATAATACCACAGGCTTGAATGTGGGCATCGGTGCTAACGCAATGTTGTCTAACACAACAGGAACCAATAATGTTGCCCTGGGATCATCCTCTCTTATTTATAACGAAACCGGCAATTACAATACAGCCATTGGACATCGTGCCGGGTATGGCACAAATGGCACAAGTATATCCGGCTGTGTTTTTATTGGCTGTTCCGCCGGCGAAAACAATACAACCGACAATAAATTGTTCATCGATAACTCAAACACAGCAACACCCCTCATCGGTGGCGATTTTTCGACCAATCAGGTTGACATCAATGGTACGATAAAAATAACCGGAGGAAGTCCGGGTGCAAATAAAGTACTCACCTCTGATGCCTCCGGCCTGGCAAGCTGGACAACGCCAACCACTTACGCCTCCTCCATCAACGATCTTACAGATGCTATTTACGACAATACCAGTTTGTATATGGGTTATTTATCCGGGGCTAACGATGATGGGGGCAATTATAATCTTGCTGTTGGCCGTGAAGCGCTTACAACCCTTACTACGGGTTTGCACAATACGGCCGTTGGCTACAAAGCACTCGCCACCTGCAATTCGGATGACAATACAGCCGTCGGAATAAATGCATTAAGATATACTACAACTGGAACACAAAACACTTCCATGGGAATGAATGCCTTGCAAAACAATACCATTGGCTCTTATAACACCGGTGCAGGATATGAAGCCCTCAAAACCAATACCGAAGGAAGCGAAAACACGGCCTTTGGGCAAGCTGCATTGTACGCTAATACAACCGGGGCTTCGAACGCTGCATTTGGATACAATGCCAATCGCAGCAACACAACCGGACTCGAAAACACTTCAATGGGAGGAAACAGTCTGTATAGCAATACAACCGGAGGTGGAAATGTGGCTATCGGACATGGTGCTCTCGAAGATAACATTACAGGACACTGGAATACTGCCATTGGGCATAGTGCATATGTTGCTTCGGGTAGTTACTTAAACTCCACCGCCATTGGTTACAATTCGCCCATCAGCGGAAGCAATCAAATCCATCTGGGCAATACAAGCATTACCGAAATAAAAGGTCAGGTTACTTTTACCACCTATTCTGATGGCAGAATTAAACAGAATGTAAAAGAAAACGTAAAAGGACTGGATTTCATTTTGAAATTGCGCCCGGTTACTTACCACATTAATCTGGATGAAGAAAACCGCATTCTGGGCATAACTGACAAAGCAAACCTACCCAACAAATATGATATCGAGCAGGTGCTTAAAACGGGGTTTATTGCGCAAGAGGTAGAGGCTGCTGCCCGTGAATTAGGCTATGATTTCAGCGGAATTCAAACACCAAAAAATGAACATGACTTGTATGGATTGGCTTACGCTGAATTTGTTGTTCCGCTGGTTAAAGGAATGCAAGAACAACAAAAACAAATAGAAAGTCTGGAGCAGGAATTATTGGCACTTAAGAATTTGGTTGAAAATCTTTTAAAGAATAAAAGCACTGAATAATGAAAACAAAACTCATAATCTTTGGCTTTGCCTACCTGCTTCTGGCAGCAATTACAACGCAGGCTCAAATGCAGCTTGCTTCCGGTGTGAGGGTACAGCAAAGTACTTTATCCCATCTGAAAGCCACCAATGGATTAAAGATCAACGCCGGAGCAAGCTTTGAAATAGATGGCTATGTTACTGTTGCTGATGAATTGGTCAATCAGGGTGGTGTAGGAGCGCTGGAAGTAAAATCGACTAGTTTTAGTCAGGGCTCACTTATCCAGCCCTCAACCGACGTGGCTGCCACAGTGCAACGTTATCTGCCACAAACACTTTACCATTATATCGCAAGTCCGGTCACCAGCCAGGCCATCATACCTGAGTTTGTGGCACTCGAAGAGGGCGTTCCTGCTTTTTCAACAGATTTTTATTCCTGGGACGAGCTCACCAATTATTGGATCAACATCAAAAAAGCTGATGGCAGCCTGAATGAAAGTTTCGAAACAAACTTTGCCCCAACCAAAGGCTATATTGTTGCCTATAGCGCCAGCGACTACACCCGCAACTTCAGTGGTAACCTCAATGCCGGACAACAAACGGCCACGCTGACAAAGACTGCCGGAAAGGGTGAAGGATGGAACCTGATCGGCAATCCTTTTCCAGCTTCTCTGGCTGCCAACACAGCTGTTGATGCCACGAGCAACATTCTGAGTCAAAATGCATCGGTGATAGATGAAGTTTACCATGGAATATATTTATGGGACGAAGCTTTTGGTTACGAAGGCAACCGCAACGACTACAAAGTAATCAATCACTTGAGTGCTGCATCCTGGCTGGCACCTGGACAGGCTTTTATGGTGAAGGCAAAAAGCGACAACCAACCCTTTGTTTTTGAAACCAGCGCACAAGATCATCATCATGCCACATTTTATAAGCAAACTGAAATGCAGGTGGATCAATCCATAGTGGTAGCTGTTGAAGGTCCGCAAGGTGATCATAACGAGGTGCTTATTGTATTTGGAGAAGGTTTTTCTGAAGGCCTCGACATAGGTTATGATGCAGGTAAACTAAAAGGCAATCAGCATCTGTCCCTTTACACCAAACTCGTTGCCGACAATGGCTTCGACTATGCCAGTCAGGCCTTGCCACAGCTATCTGATACCGCTATTGTGGTTCTTGGCCTCGATGCCTGGCTCACAGGAAACTACACAATCAGCCTGCAAACATCAAAAGGCTTAGAGGGAGACATCGCTGTTTTACTTGAGGATAAGTCAACAGGCAATGTAACCAATCTAAGACAAAGCGCATACGACTTTGATATTGCTGCTGCGGCAAGCTATCCCGATCGCTTCGCACTGCATTTTTATGGTATGCCAACGGCAGTGAATGAGCATGCTGTCAATTCAGGAATAAGCATTTCGTACAACAACAGGCAATTGCAAATCAACAACCCTTTTAGTGTGAGTGGCGCCTTTATCCTGCAACTATACAACCTCAACGGTCAGCTGATCATGCGCAAGAATATCCGGATAAATACCACGACAACCTTGCAGATTCCTGATGAAATCACCCCAGGTATTTATGTTGCACAATTGCAAAACCAACAGCTTAGTATTAAACAGAAAATAATCATTCAATAGAACATACACATCATGTTATAGTCAAAGGCATACAATATGCAAAGTTCAATTTACTTGTGCGATACCAACTGACCATTGAAAAATAATAAAATATACACCTATGAAAAATATATGGCTTTCGATTGTTTTAACAAGTCTGTCACTCATCCTTTCTGTTAATTTGCTGGCTCAGGGAGTGCCACCTCCGCCTCCCGACAACCAGCAAACCGGCAACCAGCCCGGGGGAGGTGCACCTCTCGGCGCCGGATTAGGCGTTTTGCTAACTGCTGCTGCCTCATATGGTTTTGTGAAAATGAAACAGCTGCAAAATCATGAAAAGCAATCCGAAAGATGAAAATTTCCGATGGCTTTATGCATCATGAAACCATTGCGGAAAAACAGGAGACAAGCGAAGCAACTTGCCGACTGAGGGATGGAGATAAAATCCGGCGTACGTGATTGTAAAAAACAAACCGTTAATAAATGTCTTCCAGGCTATCCGCGCTGATGATGTTGATGCCGCGTTGTTCAAAAACATTGAGCATGCTGTCCATGGCAGTGGCTGATTTTGATAGCAAAGCTTCTTTCACCATATACACCTTGTAGTTGCGGTTCAGCGCTGCTTCGGTGGTGGCGTTCACGCATTCGGCGGCATCCAGGCCGGTGATAAACAATTCGTTGACCTGGTGGCTGTTGAGGATGCTGTCGAGACTGGTTTTTCTGAAAGAATCCTTGCCGTTTTTTACCACCTCCAAACTGCCAATGGTATGTAGTCGCTTGTCGAACTGCGCACCCTGGCCACCCTCTTCAAAACTGTTGTTGATGAGGTTGACCAAAGGGTTGGTCATGACCACACGTATGAAAATGACAGGCAGATTTTGCTTGTGAAAGTTGGCGGCAAGATGATTGATGTTGCCAATCAGGCTATCCGCATGACTTTTGTACCAGTCTTGTGCTGAAACAGCTCCGGTGGTGGCCTCCTGCACATCAATCACCAGCAAGGCAGGCTTTGGGTTGGTGAAGTGGTCAATGGGTTTACCTTCCGACACTTTTGAGCCATCATAGAATACAAACAGGATGGTGATGACTACCACCAGGACAGTCAGAACCAGCATGCCAAGGATGGCAAGGACGATCTTTTTAAGCGAGCGTTTGTGTTGTGCCATGAGGACAAATATACGCTGAAAATGATATTTATACTAAAACAAAGTGCTCACGAACCACCAGAAGATGTTATTGGGCCTGAAACTTTTTTTCTCCGTGCCGGGAACAGTTGAAAAGCGGTGATCCCTGAAAGGATGATCATGCCGACGGCGATTTCATAAGGATTGAATACTTCTACTCAAAACAGCCATACAAAAAGGCCGACAAAAAAAGTGTTAAGCTGTGCGATTCAAACTGGTGCATCTACTGTAGCGTTAAAAACCACTGTGATAATGCGGTTTATTCAATCTTTCGAATAGATGAAATATCCATATGTTAAATATCATACCCACTGTGAATGAAAATTTATGGATATTCCATGTGACCGCTAAAATCAAAATTATTTACACATGAAATATCCATAATCTAAAAAGGATACCCACTGTGAATGAACATTCATGGATTTCCGAAAGTTTTCGAAACTGACCAATGAAATCAAAGTTATGTACAAATGAAAAATTTGTTGTGGAGTTTTCTTGTATCTTTAGGTAATTGAACATGAGTAAGCTGAATCACAATTTCGGTTTATCGCAATGATAAACAATATTTTACACCTTTGTAAGCGCTCGTCACACGAATTTTGGCAAACATATTTTTGAGCACATAACCTAATGACAATTATAAAAACAACCACTTCACAAAGATATTCTCGGCATGCTTTAGCTTTTCTCATTTTTTCTATTCTGCTGATGAACTATTCCCTTGTGTATGGGAACCAAAGTAAAATAGACTCATTGAACAAGGCTTTAATTGAGGTCAAGAATGACTCAATTAGGTATGATATCAATTTAAATCTAGGGCTCAAATGGGAAGCCTTAGATTTTGATTCTGCATTGAAACACTATAATAATTGCATTGATATTGCTGATCAAAACAATTGGCCTGCTAAAAAAGCACAAGCCTTCGTCAATATTGGTTATGCATATATGTATAGCAATCATTCAAAAGACGCTGGAGAGTTTCTTTTAGAAGGTCTTAAATATTATACTCTGGCCAATGACAGCCTTGGAATAATGAGAAGTTATTATAATCTGGGCTATTTCTATGGGACATTTGAAGATTTCCCGAAAGCAATCAAAAATCTCAGAGAAGCAGAAGAGTATGCCGTAGGTTTAAATCATGAGAAACTGTTAGCCAGCATTTACAATAATTTAGGACTCATGTATAACTATGTTGGACAATATGATATGGCAAATAATTATCATTTCAAGTCACTGAAAATAAGTGAAAAAAATGGAGTCAAAGCTGTTGGTAACACCCATATTAATATTGGATTGAATTATTATAAAGAGGGGAATCTTGAAAAAAGTATAGAACATCATTTTAAAGCTCTGGCCATTTTTAAAGAGAGTGAAGAAAAGCCATATATTGCTCTGGCACTTAAAAATATTGGTGATGACTATTTTGGTCACAACCTTGATAGTGCACTTCGTTATTATAATGAGGCTTATTCAATTTATCAGGAACTCAATGATTTTGAATCAATTTCCCGGCATTTTATGCTGATGGGGAATATCAATTATCAACAGAATAAATATAAAGCTGCAGCTACAAATTATCAAAGAGCCATTGATATTTTTCCGGCAAATGGGAGTAAGAAGCTTCTTTTTTCGATTAACTCGAACATTGTTGAATTAAATCTACACTTGATTGATTCTAACCACTCTAACAAGCTTCAATTGCTTAAAGAGACGATCAGCTATGCCAGAAAAATGAATAAAATTGCCATAGATATTGGGTCTTTAATAATGGAATCAGAAAGCAATGAAAAACTCTACAAAGTTTACCTAAAAGCAGGTGACTCAGCGCAAGCCATCCAATACGCGCAAAAATACATCATTACAAGAGATTCTCTTTTTTCTGAACAAAAACAAAAAACAATTACCGAACTGCAAACGAAATACGAAACAGATAAAAAAGAACTTGAAATCAGCCTTCTCAACACTGAGAAGGAATTGATTAACACTGAATTGGCACAAAGTGATTCGCAGCGAAAAATCCAAATGATTACTATACATGTGCTTATTATTGGATTTCTCCTTGTAACTATTTTTATATTTGTTATCTTCAAATTTTATCGACAGACAAAGAGATCAAATAATAAATTAGTCGGTCAAAATATAATCATCTTAAAGCAAAAAGAAGAAAAAGAAGTCTTGCTCAAAGAAATCCATCACCGTGTAAAAAATAACCTCCAACTCGTTTCGAGCCTGCTTAATTTACAAACTCAAAATATTGATGACGATTCAATTGTTTCGGCTATTGCAGATGGACAAAGCAGGATAGAGGCGATGGTATTAATTCACCAAAAACTATATCAGGGCGACAATATATCAAGCATTGATTTTAAGGATTATACATTACAATTACTTGATCAGATTTCGGGGCTTTACCCCGATTTAAAAGATGTGCAAAGAAAAGTTATTGCCAGCGATATTGAGCTCGACATAGACACATCCGTGCCTATAGGGTTGATATTAAGCGAATTGATTACAAACGCTTTTAAGTATTCGTTTCCAAATAAAAAAGGTTCCATTACCATTACGCTCGAAAAAAATGAGAATAATTATACCCTTGTAGTACATGACAGTGGACCGGGGCTTCCTAAAGATTTCGATCCGGTAACGACCTCAAGCATAGGAATGCATTTGGTAAGGCGACTTAGCCGCCAGTTATATGGAAACTCCCATTATGAGTATGAAAATGGCTCGAAATTTATCATTAATTTTACGGACACCATTGGAAGAAGGAAAAAAGAATAATGGGAAAAGTTAAAATACTGGTTGTTGAAGACGAGATAATCATTGCAGATGACATTTGTAATATATTGTCAAAATTGGGATATCATGCACTTGACCCTGTAATTAACTACACTGAAGCAATTGAAGCGATTGACAAATACCAGCCTGATTTAGCCATTTTAGACATACAACTTGCAGGCAGCAAAGATGGTATCGATTTAGCCTGGAAGATTAAAGAGGATTACGAAATACCCTTCATTTTCCTAACTTCAAATGCTGACCCCAACACTGTTGAACGGGCAAAAAAGCTGAATCCACCGGCCTATTTGGTGAAGCCATTTAATAAAGATGATCTATATACATCTATCGAGATGGCTTTGTATAATTATTCAAGCAGTTTGAAGGGTTCAGAACCTGCTCAGACAGAACACAATGATATTATCATTAAAGACGCCTTTTTTATTCGCAGTAATAACTTGTTTCAAAAAGTAAAGATTGTTGATATAGCCTATGTAAAAGCGGAACATGTTTATGTTGAAATTTACACAAATACCAATCAAAAGCATTTGCTAAGAGGCAGTTTAACAGACTTTTCTGTAAAATTACCTGATAATTTTTTTCGCACACATCGGAGCTTTATCATTAACCTTGACTTTTTAGATAAAATCAATCATTTATATGTAATTGTTAACGGTATTGAATTGCCAATCAGTAAAAACTACCGAAACGATTTACTAAAAAGAATAAATATTGAATAGCCGCTTATTGGAATCTGTCATATGACTGAGCAATTTAATTGCTAAAAATCACTGTTGCCCGGCAAAAACAGCAACTTCTGCAAACAAATTTCTTGGCTCTTAATGTCACGGTTTGTATAGTTCCGTCAACAAAACAACATGTTTCTGAGCGAAATACATGTTGCGTTTTAATGTCCTTTCCTAAATGTTTATCCAAATTGATGTGCTAAAAACCACCAGCCTTTAAATCGCCTTAGAACAAAAATCCCGCAGTCCAGAACAAAAAGACCCACTGCTCAGAACATACATTTGGTTAAGCACTGTTTCACCAGTAATCTTGCCGCAGTTTATTTTTAATTAAAAAATTGCGATGAAAATGAAAACACGATTACTAATTTTAGTAACCATATTATTATCCAGTGTTGGCATTATCAATGCCAGCACTATTTATGTAGATGGAAATGCTGCAGGAGGCAACAATGGCTCTTCATGGACAGATGCCTACACACAACTACAAGTCGCTTTGAATGCAGCAACTTCAGGTGATGAAGTATGGGTGGCCAAAGGAACTTATTTCCCAACTACCATGGTTGGAGGTACAAATGTTAGGGACAAAGCTTTTCAGATGAAAAACGGCGTTTCCATCTATGGTGGTTTTGCAGGAACAGAAACAAACCACGCCCAACGAACTGATTATGGGTTTGGCGAAACAAACGAAACCATATTAAGTGGTGATTTTAATGGCGACGATGTGATTAGCGGAAGCGGAGCTACATTGGCAATAACCGGAAATACAGAAAACGCCTATCATGTTTTCCATCATCCGGCAGGCTACACACTTACCTCAACTGCAGTACTCGATGGCTTTACCATTAAAGGTGGCAATGCAGACGGTAGTACTGATGATGGCGGAGGAATTTATAATGCCGATGGACAAACGCCAAGTATAAACAATTGCTATTTCATAGGAAATGAAGCCAAGGATGAAGGTGGTGGCATGGCCAATCAAAATCTTTCAAGTCCAGTCATAACAAATTGCACATTCACTAAAAATTATTCCGGAGACGGCGGTACTTATGGTGGCGGTGCAGGACTGGCTAATACTTCTTCTTCACCACAAATTATCAATTGCCTTTTCGTTGGAAACAGAGTTGATGGTGGCTTAAATGATAATGGAGGAGGCATCCTGAATGATGGATCAACTGCCACCCTAACCAATTGTACATTTACAGAGAATTATTCAAAACATGGTGGTGGAATTTTTAACAAAGATGGGTCAGATGCATTGATTATAAATTGTATCATTTGGGGGAATACCATAAACGGAGGAAATGGCATACAGGTTAGAAATGACAATAGCGACCCAACATTTACCAATTGTGACATTGAAGGAGGCTGGGATGGCGCCGGTGTTTCGAATTCAGGCAGTACTCCAATAAATGGTGGCGGAAACATTAACGCCGACCCTCAGTTTGTGGGAAGCACTTTAAACGTTCATCATCCATATTCAATTTGGGGTACTTCTCCCTGTGCTGATGCGGGATACGGTGGTGCCAACTCTCAACCCTATGACATTAGAGGGGCAGGATTTGACAGAAAGCTCTCTAAAACTGACGGAACAGCCGGAACAATTGATATGGGTGCTTATGAATTTAATATTAACAACGATCCTGTAAACACAGGGAGATATTATGTTGATGCAGATGCCTCAGGCAACGATAATGGGTCAAACTGGTTAAATGCTTTTACCTCATTTCAATCCGCTTTAAATATTGCAGTATCCGGTGATGAAATTTGGGTTGCCGCAGGAACCTATAAACCAAGTTCATTTTATGATGGGCCTACTACAACTACCCGTTATAGTCATTTCAGAATGATCAATGGTGTTACCATCTATGGAGGTTTTGCAGGAATTGAAACTTCTGCATCTGAGAGAACTAATTTTGGATCAGGCGGTGCTAATGAAACCATTCTTAGTGGTGATGTTGGAACTCCTGATGATAATTCTGATAATTGTTATCATGTTTTTTATCATCCGTACGGATTAAATTTAGATGGCACAGCCGTATTGGATGGTTTTTCAATTACCGGCGGCAATGCGGATCTCGGTAGCCAACATACATGGGGTGGAGGCATGTATAATTATACTTCATCACCAAGTATCATCAACTGCACGTTTATCAATAATACTGCTTTAGTTTATGGTGGAGGAATATGTAATTATGTTAATTCTTCACAAATAGAGAATACTGTTTTCGTGAACAACACGGCTTCACTTGGTGGAGGCTTGGCTGATTATTATTCTTCATCTAGCATTATTAGTTGCACTTTCACCAATAATACGGCATCCGGCCCGAATTTTTCTGATGGCGGAGGGCTGTATTTTGGAAATTCTTCTTCTTCTTTAACGAATTGCCTTGTCAATAATAATACAGCTATAAATAATGGTGGGGGAATTTATATAAAGGATGCTTTCCCATCCATTACAAACAGTACAATAACTGAATCATCTTCCTCAGCACTTTATTGCACGGGAGCCACAACTAGCCCAACAATCAGTAATACAATAATTTGGGGAAATAACGATGAAGCCGTATTAAATGTAAGTGGCGGCAACCCTACATTTTCCTATTGTGATATTGAAGGCAGTGGCGGAAGCAGTAGTTGGGATACTAATTTAGGAACAAATGGAGGCAATAATATAGATGCAAACCCAAAATTTGTTGGCAGTGCTGTAAGTGCTGAACACCCTTATTTAATTTACGGAAACTCACCTTGCGCAGATGTTGGTGATAACACTGCAAATGGGGAGACTACCGATGTTCGCGGTGGCTCATTCGGACGTAAATTAAGCAAAATTGACGGCTCTGCAGGAACAATTGATATGGGTGCTTATGAATATAAATTTGGCACAGACCCCTATGCAGCTCCTACAATTTATGTTGATATTGCTGCTTCAGGAAGCAACGATGGCTCCAGTTGGACTGATGCCTTTACTTCTTTACAAAGCGCTTTAGACGAAGCGGTTACAGGACAAGAAATTTGGGTGGCCAAAGGAACATACTATCCAAGTTCTGCTTACGACTTAACCGATGAATCTCGTTACTACCATTTCAGGATGATAGATGGAGTAGCTATCTACGGTGGATTTGCAGGAACAGAGTCAGCAACATCAGAGCGTGCTAATTACGGTGCCGGGGAAGCAAATGAAACCGTATTAAGTGGTGACTTTAACCATGACGATGTTATAAGCGGAAGTGGTTCTACATTGTCAATTAGCAACAACAGTGAGAATTCTTACCATGTTTTTTATCACCCGAGCGGAATGAATTTAACAACTACTGCTATTCTTGACGGCTTTACCATTTCGGGCGGTAATTCAGATGGAACCTGGCCTCATAATGCTGGCAGTGGAATGCATAATAATGCTTCTTCTCCAAGTGTTAACCAATGTACATTCATAGGTAATTCAACTAGCCTAGTAGGCGCAGGAATCTACAACAATAATTCTTCTGCAAATATAAGTAACTGTACTTTTATCACTAATTCTGCTTCATTGGTAGTGGGAAAGGGTGCTGGAATAAACAATAGTTCAACCACTGCCAATATTAGCAATTGCAATTTCACCGGAAATTCAGCTGCATTAGGAGGGGGAATAAATAATGATAATTCTTCTTCCCCAACAATTAGTAACTGCAATTTCAACGCTAATTTTGCCAGTCAAGGTGGTGGAATGTATAACTATCAACCTGGAGCAAACCCTACTGTTATAAATTGTGTATTTACAGAAAATTCTGCATCTAGTGGAGGAGGAATGACTATTAATAGTAGTTCTCCTAGTATTATTAACTGTACGTTTACTCAAAATACAGCCGTGAGGGGAGGTGGAATTTACTTTGCAAATGCTACATCAACTCCAAGCATTAGCAATACTATAGTTTGGGGCAATACAGCATCAAACTCAGGCGACAACATCTATAATTTAAACAGTAGTGCCCCAACGTTTTCCTATTGCGATATTGAAGGCAGTGGTGGAAGTAGCAGTTGGGTAGGTGCTACTTTTGGAACCAATGGCGGCTACAATATAGATGCTGATCCACAATTTGTGGGTTCAGGGGATTATCCGTATTCTATTCTTGGTGTTTCTCCCTGCGCAGATGCAGGAGATAATAGTGTAAACTCGGAAACCACCGATATTCGTGCTGGTTTATTTGGCCGAAAACTAAGCAAAGTTGACGGTACTGCCGGAACCATCGATATGGGGGCTTATGAATATAATTTCAATACAGATCCTCTGGCCGGTGATATTACCTGGAACGGCTCTTCAAGTTCCGATTGGAATACCGCTGCCAACTGGAGCGGAGGTGCAGTTCCAACGGCAAGCGATAATGTGATCATTCCAAGTGTAGCGACGAATAATCCGATTATTGCTGCCGGTACTTCGGCAGATTGTAATGACCTTACCATCAACAGCGGAGGTGTACTTACCGTACAAAGTACAGTTTCGGGTACAGGCTCGCTCATAACCGCAGGTACTGTTACTAACAATGGTACTTTTACCGTAGAACGCTATTTAACTGATGCTGCATGGCATTTTGTCGCACCATCCACAACGAATGTAACCGCCAACGACTTTTATTGGAATGAGGCTCCCACTTGCTGGCTTACCGCTCACAATGAGTCCGATGATTCATGGACTTACAATACCGACTTAGCTACGTCGATGCCGCTTGGAAAAGGCTGGTCTGTTTGGGTTGACAATGCAACAAAATCACCGGCAACGGTTAGCATGACCGGAGATATTCAAACAACAGATCTTACGGTAAACCTGGTGAAAAGCGGGAACGGTTGGAATTTGATAGGAAACCCATTTACCTCAGCCATTGATTGTGATGCAATTAGCTGGACATCGCCCACCAGGCAAAGTTTTACGACCGGTACTCAATACGTATGGGATAACGATTATAATGGTGGTGATTATCGAACCTGGAACGGGTCGTCCGGTGATCTTATAGAGGGTATAATACCCATTAGTCAGGCTTTCTTTGTGCAAGCCATTTATTCCGGTAATTTAAACATTCCTACTACTGCACGTGTACACAATTCAACAGGTTTATACAAATCATCTGAGCGCAATGATGAGAGCCCCTATGTGCGTTTACAGTTGGATTTTGAAAACCATGGAAATACGGTGTTTATTGGATTTCCTGAAAATGGAACCGACTATTTTGATTATAAAGGTGATGCAACTAAAATATATTCGAATGACGAATTCCCTCAAATTTATGTTGTAGAAGATGGAATAAAACTCAGCACAAATGCTTTGGCTCCACTTCATGGCGAGAGCAAAACTGTCCCATTGCATTTAGATCAGGTAGTTGATGGGGCATACACACTTTCACTTTCACAATTGGATAACCTGCCTGATATGTTGATTCGATTGGAAGACTTGCAAACAGATACAATTCACGATCTTGTAAATAACCCCGTTTATAATTTCAATGCCTCTTCAGGTGATATCAGTAATAGATTTCTGCTGCATTTTAAATCAAATGCCGCTGGAACCAATGAGACCTGGGTTGATGAAAAAAATGACAATATGGATATTTATACTGCAAATGGCAATATCTATATTATTTCGAAAGACCAGGCGGCTAACGAGTCTGGAATTGTTGAGGTATACAGTTTGCTTGGTCAAAAACTCCTTGATCAAAAAATTGATGCAGGCACCTTCATGCGTGTTCCATTCATTGCAAACCATCGTTACCTGGTTGTAAGAGTGAATAAGCCAAGCGGAACAGTTGTTAAGAAAGTAATCACCAAGTAAAAATATCCCGTATGAAAAATATATTTAATAATTTGATTAGAAGCGTATTACTAGTTGCAGCGCTTACAATATCGCATCATTCAATCGCTCAGGTACCACCTCCACCACCAGGTGGATCAAATGGATCAACCAACAGCGGAAATAACTCAAACGGCGGGGGCGCACCCATTGGAGGAGGCTTATTTATTCTGCTTGGTTTAGGCGCAGCCTATGGTGGCAGAAAAATCTATCAACTCTACAAGGAGGGCGAAGAAACCCTTGAGGAATAGGTAGTTCAATAGCTCAATTAGTAAGAATTGACACTTTTGATATTTTATACTGGCGAAGAAACTCCTTTCGAGTGGAGTTTCTTCGCTTTTTAAGCAGTCCTATGTTTTGTGAAAATACTGTTTATCTGGTATATGCAAACCAAAATTAGGCTGTTTAACAAGGCTCTGAAACCTTTGAATAGATATTGCTGAACTGCTACACCAGGAACAAAACCGGAACCGATAGCCGTTTGACCAAGGATATTTCAGCGTGACTTTTACAGGCACAGAAATGTGTTTGCCAATGTGTGTTGTCGTAACCCAGCTGCTTTATAAGGGGTTGGCTGGTTTTTGGTGATTTAATGACAAAGACACTGCTCCGTAATGCAGGAGCATGAATGGCTTCATAGATGCGCTCATGACATGACCAATCATTTTTTATCGTCAAGCGAACAGCTCTTTAGCATAATCTTTTATTTCCTGTTCCGAGTGAAAAAGAATCAGTATGGAAACATTCCGCTGTATTATTCAACCAAACTACCGACTGCTTTTTTCCTCGTTGAGAATAGTTGAAAAGCCACTATCCCGCCCAGGATGATCATGCCGCCGGCGATTTCGCGCAACTGAAGCAATTCGGCCGCAAACAGCCAGGCGAAAAGGGCAGCAAAAACGGGCTCAAGCGTAAAGATGATTGCCACCGTAATGGTGTCGACTTGCTGCTGTGCCCAAACGGAAACGAAATAGCAAAAGAGTGTTCCAATAAATCCCAGATACAACAAGGCGGCTGCTTCGCTTGTTGAAAGCGCGAAAGAAACGGGCTGAGAGCCCATGTACAAGATAAAACTCGTGACGGCTGCAAACAAAAACTGATAAGCAATCAGGGCAAATACCTCGCTGTTTTTCACAAACCTGCCGGATAAAATCAGGTGCCATGCCAGCGAAAAAGCAGTTACGAGTGTAATCAAATCGCCCCTGTTCAAGGCCGTTTCGCTGTCGTAGGTCAGCAGGTATAAGCCAGCCAGTACTACGAAGAAAATAATTGTTTCGAGCGGTTTGAGTTTCCTTTTATAAAAAACAAACAGCAGCAATGGAACAATGACAACACCTGCACTGGTGATAAAGGCGCTGTGGCCACTGCTGGTGTACTTCAGACCAATGGTTTGCGAAAGATAAGTGATGGCCAGAAGGTTGCCCAACACCATGCCTTTCAGAAGGGTTTTGGTATCGAAAAGCGTTTTCCTGTTTTTAAAAAACACAAACATCAACATGGAAATAGCTGCAACGATGGTTCTCAGGAAGACCAGGTAGTATTCGTTAACGGTTACAACCGTGTCTTTAATGATGAAAAAGGTTGATCCCCAGATGATCGCAGTAAGAACCAGTAGAAATATTTTCACATCAAAAAGGATTAAACTCAGGCACGATTTAAGGCGGGCAAATATACGATTCTTCGGTTGGGGGCGCTCAAAAATCAACCGGAACGGCAAACCTGACAGAAATATCTATGCTGACAGAAATGACTGATCGATAGGTGCTAAAACACACCTTTGCCAGATTTTGGTTTTAAACCTGCCTGGTTGTTCGTTCCTGGTTTTTCTGATTACCGCATGAGGATGGGTAAGGGTTTGGGCTTTATATTCCTGTTTGCTGATGTGCTTTTAATGCCCCAACAGAAACAAAACCGGCACCGACAGCCGTTTGGCCCAGGATATTTCGGAGTGACTTTCGCCGGCGAAGAAATGTGTTTGCCAATGGTCCTCATCGTAGCCCATTGATGTCATGAGGTCATCGATTTTGGTTTGGTAAGGCGCATAAAAAGCGTCACCCGTTTGGTCGCCATAATCGAAATAGATTTTTTTGGTGTTGGCCGCCGGTAAGTGCCTGCTGAGGTAATTTCTGAATTTGACTGCTACTTCTGCATCCGTCTGTTCGTTGATGAGCTCGTAGCTTGCCAGCGGCGAATGCGTCGACAGACAGGCCACTCCGCCAAACACTTCCGGATATTCGCACAGTCCATACAACGAAATCAGTCCGCCCATGCTGCTACCGATCATAAAAGTGTTTTCCGCATCGGTGAGCGTGGAATAGGTGCGGTCGATATAAGGCTTCAGTTCGGTGACGATAAACTGCAGGTATCGGTCAGCACTGGGATTGCCATTGATTTGTTTTTCGAGAATCGCAGTTCGGGTAGGTTCAGGAATGCTGTCGATGATTTTCTGCGGGAAATAATCGGCAAAACGCCTTTCGGGGATATTCCAGATGCCCACGATGATGCAATCGTGTATTTTTCCTTCGCGCAAAAGTCGCCCAAAGGTTTCGTCGGCCTCCCAGGCAGTTTTATTCCAGGTGATGGCAGGATCGAACAGCATCTGTCCGTCGTGCATATATACCACTGCATAGCGCTTACCCGCGTTGTAGCCTTCGGGTAGCCAGATATCAACGTTTCGCGTTTCGATCAGTTTGGTCGGAAAATTCTGGATACGCTCAATCTTTCCGGTGCTTACTTTGGGCAGCTGCTGCGCCATGGTTGTCATTGCTGCAAGCAAGATGAAGGATGAAAACAGTAGTTTCATATTGAAATATATATTTTGGCGAACAAATTTATTGAATTTAAGCATTTAACTGTAATCTAGAACATTCGGGAAACCGCTAACATTGAGAAAACCTAAGACTTTCTGCTATCGGCATTTTAGTGTTTCTGCCGAAGACTGCACATGAGCTTCCTGAGTCTTTGGGGCTCTTGTTTAAAAAGCACGTGTTGTAATTGGCTTATATCCAATGGTGAAGACACAATCGGAAATCATGCCCCGGCATAACACACCAAAACAAAGAAGGAAGTTTGCACTGATCAGTCTTTGACACACCGGACCGAACAACCAAAATACTTTGACTGAGCGATTTCTTCGAGTGTGCCACGATAGTTCAGCAGGTTCTTGAACCAGGCGTGGGTTTCATTTTTTTCTGTTGAAGTCCAAAAGTAAGCACCGATGCCTGATGGACTACTAAAAGCGCCATTATTCGTGCGAAAACCACCTGGAACTGCTGAGAATCCGGACTTGTTTCTGAACTCAGGCAGGGATTCGCTACCTACATCAACAGTGCCGGATGAGGGATTCCAGCCTGTTTTGGCCGCCAATGATTTCCCGATCATCTCTGTTGTGCCTTTTGAGGCGTTATAGCCGTTGGCTATCATGTAGGCTTCAAGCGTCTGCCAATCGCCATCTGAAGAGACATGCCAGCCTGTAGGACACAGGTTTTGCGCATCTACCGCGTAGAAATTATACAAGGCACCATACCTGTTTTTGTTGGCAGCTTCATTGTTTTCATACCAACAGTAGGCAGCTGACTTCATATTGTACCAATCTTTGTTGTCGGTTACCTGGGCAATTGGTGCACCATTGTTAAACCTGGTTGTTTTTAGGTTTTCAGCCATCCAAAGTTGTTGGCCTATTTGGACAGTGCGGTAAACATTGCCTTCAACGTCCCTGACTGTACTTTCGTTGACCAGCGCAGAACCAGAAAATGTAATCATTTCTATTTCAGCAACGGGCACTGCAATGACAGAACCGTCATTCTTGTGGATGTTCATGACCTCCTGAGCCTTCAGCAAATCAGGAAAAGAGCAAATGAATATCGGCAACAAAAAGCCGAATACGAGGTAAATTTTCTTTGTCTTCATGGTTTTAAAATGAGATGTTCATGACTATTTTGACTATCCTTTATATGGGTTTATCGAATCAATACATCTTGATAAGTTGGCGTCACCAATGCAAAGCTGAAGCTTGATGACAGCACCATCAACTATCCTATTACCGCTTCCTGATATGCACCTCAAATGTATCCACAAACTTTTGAAAAACAGCAAAATAATTAAAGAAAAATTTCTAATAGAATTGAATGGAAATGGAAGTTTTCATAGAAGAGCCAAGACAAAAGAGCCAAGGCAAAAGAGCCAAGTAAAAAGGCAAAATCAAAGAGCCAAGGTTAATAGAGTTTGTCAATGTTTCAGCCCCTGATAAGTTTGGACACATATTGTT
>DINQ01000023.1 GCA_002426795.1 Bacteroidales bacterium UBA5536 | reverse complement strand
GAGGGCGAGTATCGCTACGTGCTCACCCGCGGCAAGCAGACGGTCGAGGGCAAAGTGACGCTGGCGGCCGATCCGCGCTCTCCGCACAGCGCCGAGGACCGCGCGGCTCAGCGCGAGCTGGCGCTGGCCCTGCACGGCGAATTGGGTGATCTGACCTTCATGGCCGATCAACTGGCGGATCTGGACAAGCAGATCAAGGCGCGCAAGAAGGCGCTGGGCAGCAAGTCGCCGAAGAGCTTGAGCGGCTTTGCCGACCAGTTGTCCGTGCTGCGCAAGAAGCTGGCGGCAAGTGACACCGATGGCGGTTATGTCAGCGGTGAAGAACAGCTGCGCGAGCGCATGGGTGAGCTCTACGGTGCTGTCGTCGCCTATGACGGTCGGCCCAGTGCCAGTCAGCAGCAGGTGCACGCCAATGTGCAATCCGAGTTTGCCCAGCGCAGCGGCGAGCGTGATCAGCTGCTGGCAGAGCTCGCTGGCATCAACAGCGCGCTGGAGAAAGCCGGTGGTGAAGCGCTGAAGGCGATCGATCGGGCCGCCTGGGATGCCAAGGAATCTGGCACTGGCCCGGCCAGCGTCGCCAAGCGCTGGTTTGGCTGTGGCGTGTGCCTGAGCAGCGTGGTTCATTGAGCCAGCTCAGACCCATGCAGGTCACGTTGGCCCGCAGGGCCTACGTGACGCAGCTCGCTGCGCGAGCAACCTCACCTACCAGAGTAACCGCGTTCGGGCGCCGTCACGGCGCCTTGGGCGTTTCCTGCAGATAGGCGACGAAGCGCTTTGCCGTCGCTGACAGCGGTTGGTCGCTGCGCCATACCAGCGACCAGCGGCGTTCAATCGGAAAGCCGCTGACCTTCAGCTCAACCAATCCCAGGCTGGCCAGATCGGCGCTGGCGCTCTGGCTTACCGCCAACCGCGAAATCACGGCGATGCCCAGTCCCGCTGCCACCGAATGCTTGATCGCCTCATTGCTGCCCAGGCTCATCGCGATCTTCGGGCGGAACCCGTGTTCGGCGAAGTATTGCTCTGCCACACGACGGGTGCCACTGCCGGGTTCGCGCATCAGCCAGCGTTCCTCGGCCAGATCGTCTAGGTCCATCGACTGCTGCGCCCGCGCATGCGCCAAAGCCGCGATGACGATCAACGGGTTGTCGAGAAAGGGCAGGGAGCGCAGCGGCAGATCCTGCGGTGGCAGCATCATCACCACCAGATCATCGCTGCGCTGTTGCAGGCGTTGCACCACGCGGTCGCGATTCTCGATGGTCAGTTCAAATTCCACCCCCGGATGAGCGGCAGCAAAGGGCCCGATCAGATCCGGCACGAAGTACTCGGCGGTGGTCACCGCGGCAATCCGCAGATGACCGCGCACCAGACCGCGCTGCTCGTTGAGGCTGGATTCGAAGCGTTGCCAGCAGTCGACCAGTTCGCCAACGGTCTGCTGCAGCGCCTCTCCAGTCTGGGTCAGCCGTAGCTTGCGGCCGGAGTACTCGAACAAGGGCTCGCCGACGGCTTTGGCCAGTTCCTTCAACTGCACGCTGACCGTGGGTTGGCTCAGGTGCATGGATTCTGCCGCTCGCGTGACCGACAGCAGCCGCGCCGTGGTCTCGAAGGCACGCAGCTGCTGTGGCGTGATTCGCTGCAGTCGGCGCATCAGTGTTGGCATAGATCAAAAGCTATGAATGAGATCAAAAGCAAGTATTTCTCAAATGCATCGAGATTGCCTAGCTTTCGCGCATCTTGAGACCAGCACGGAGCAGGCAATGAACATGGAACAGGCGACCAGCAACGAATGGATCAGCAGCCCGGCCGCTGACGAACTCTCTGCACGCCCGCTGGCAACGCCGGTGACCATTGCTCGCGGCGATGGCATCGGCCCGGAAATCATGGAAGCGACGCTGGCCATCCTGGAGGCCGCCGGCGCGCAGATCGCACCCGAATTCATCGAGATCGGCGAGGCCACCTATCTGCGCGGGCACAGCGCCGGCATCGACGAGGCAGCCTGGGCCAGCTTGCGGCGCACCGGATTGATGCTGAAGGGACCGATCACCACACCCTCCGGCGGCGGTTACAAGAGCCTCAACGTCACGCTGCGCAAGACCCTCGGCCTGTACGCCAATGTGCGCCCCTGCATCAGCTACGCCCCGTTCGTGGCCACGCTGCATCCGGTCATGGACCTGGTGATCGTGCGCGAGAACGAGGAAGACCTGTATGCCGGCATCGAGCACCAACAAACCGATGAAGTGGTACAATGCCTCAAGCTGATTACACGACCGGGAACCGAACGCATCATGCGTTATGCCTTTGAATACACCAAACACAACAACCGCAAAAAACTGAGCTGCTTTACCAAAGACAATATCATGAAGCAAACCGACGGGCTGTTCAGACAGGTTTTCAACGAAATGTCGCCGGAATATCCCACGATTGAAAAGGAACATTGGATTGTGGATATTGGTGCCGCAAAACTGGCCGATAGTCCCGAGAAATTTGATGTTGTCGTGCTTCCAAACTTATATGGCGACATTCTGAGCGATGTAGCAGCACAGATTTCAGGTTCTGTAGGCATGGCCGGTTCAGCCAATATTGGAGATAAAGTTGCTATGTTTGAAGCCATACACGGCTCTGCTCCCGACATTGCAGGCAAAAACATCGCCAATCCATCGGGTCTGCTCAATGGCGCCATCATGATGCTGAACCATATCGGACAGGGTGCAGTGGCCGAAAAAATTCACAATGCATGGTTGACTGCCATTGAAGAAGGCATGCACACCGCCGACATCTACAAGGAAGGACACAGCAAAGCCTTGCTCAATACAGCCGAATTTGCCGAAGCCGTAATTGAGCGCCTTGGACAGATGCCAAAAAAACTGACACCGGTGCAATACACTTCTCATGAAGCCTTCAATATGCCGGCTTACCAGCGAAAGGCCAAACGCGCCAAAACCCTTCAAGGAATCGATGTGTTTATCGATTGGCGCGATGGTTCTCCTGATGCTTTGGCAGGTCTGTTGAAAAATGTCGAAACACAATCGCTCAAACTGCAAATGATTACCAACCGCGGCATCAAAGTATGGCCCAATGGGTTTGATGAAACCTTCTGTACCGACCACTGGCGATGCCGCTTTATGCCGGCCGAAGAAATCAGCACCAGAAACAACGAAGCAATTGCCCTGCTTAATGCCATTGATGCCAGCGGACTCGATTTCATCAAGACTGAAAATCTTTATGCTTTTGATGGTAAGCCTGCATTTTCACTCGGTCAGGGACAATAAATCGCTGATTTAACAATAAAACATGCCAAGAGATGTTCGGCCTAAGAAGTCCGGACATCTTTTTCTTTTTTAGGATTTATCAATATTTGTTTTTATGCAAAACACAAGATTCATCGTTTTACTTTAAGTTGCCATGTTGTTGCTGTTGCTTCCACTAGTGTCTATTCTGTTTACAGCAGAAGTGAAAAGGAGTGTTTTTGATTTTAAAGTTGCCGGTAGCTCCTGTTTGGTTTCCAGGTTTATACAAACTCTTGTTACGCAAGGTTAGTGTCCAAACTTAAAAGAAGCTTGATCTGTCTCGGAATCATAATGATTTTATTGCTGGTTTGGATTGAGCTCGCAGTTGGCATTTTCTGAATTTTCTTTCATCTATTTGTTTCTGATCTTTTACTGGAATAGCCGTGTTTTCACAAAAAAAAATTTTCTGGAAAAACTTGCTCAAACCTCGGATGCATTACATTGTTTTTTTCCACATTTACAGATATTATTTCTAGGTATTTGTTGGCTTTTAGATCAGTTTTAACCTTTGAAAATTGCGAAAATTGTTCTCTTCAAAATAAGCTTACAATCAGCATATCACAAATATTTTATCGATTCCGAAAAAAAAAGAATATCAAAGCATGAATCAATCAAACAATTTTCTAATTTTGACCGACCAGTCAGTCATAAATGAGTCATCAACTGAATCCAGCAAAAATATGTCACCGCGCACAGCCCAACAATTGAGTCAGTTAAAACAAGACAAGCGCGTCATCATTATGGATGCAGCACTTCGGCTTTTTGCCGAGAAAGGCTTTCACAGTACTTCTGTCGCCGAAATTGCAAAAGAAGCAAAAATTGCCAAAGGCCTGATATATAGCTATTTCGACAGCAAAGAAACCATACTGAAAACCATCACCAAAGAAGGGCTTGATGATACGTTTAAGGTATTCAGCTTGTTCCACAACACACCAATTCAATCTGATGAACAAATCAAACAACTGATTGATGCCTTGATTAACCGCGTGCTGGAAAAAAAAGAGTTCTATAAACTGTATTATTCCATGTTTTTACACCCACACGTCATGGAGGCTTTTGAGGCAGAAATGGCTGAAGCGGCTGCAAAATTTACCGCGCCATTGTTGGCTTATTTTGTTGAAAAAGGCGATGAAGATCCCGAAAGTACGATTCTTTTCATCCAGGCAACACTCGATGGTCTTCTTTTCAACACCTTGTTCAACCCACATATTTTCAGGATAGAAAAACTAAAACCCAAATTATGGAAGCTCCTAAAAAAAGAAATCTCATGAAATCACATCTTCTCACGCTGATTCTATTGCTCACATTCGGAAGTCTTTGCGCACAACAAACACCTGATCCGACAGCAATTGTCAAACAGGCAGAAGATATCATCATGGGTAAAAAATCGATGTACAGCGAAATGACCATGACCATTGTGCGGCCAAAATGGGAACGTACACTCAAAATGAAATTATGGACACAGGAACGCGACAAAGCCCTCACGCTCATCACCTACCCTGCCAAAGAAAAAGGGCAAAGCTTTTTGAAGGTTGACAACAATATGTGGAACTGGGTGCCGAGCATCAACCGCATGATCAAATTGCCTGCCTCGATGATGTCGCAAGGTTGGATGGGATCGGATTACACAAACGACGATGTGCTCAAAGAGTCGTCCCTGACCAATGATTATGAGCATACGTTAACAGGTGAAGAGAGCTTTGGTGGTTACGATTGCTACAAAATAGAAATGCACCCAAAACCCGATGCAGCAGTAGTTTGGGGCAAAATCATCACCTGGATTACCCATGATGATTTTTTGATGTTAAAAACAGAATATTACGACGAAGATGGCTATCTGGTACGAACCGAACTAGCTTCAGACGTAAAAATGATGGGTGGACGTAAAATTGCAAGTCATATTGAGATTATTCCCGCTGACAAACCAAATCAAAAAACCCTGATCGATATTGATACCATTGCCTTCGACATCAGTATGCCTGACGAGACTTTCACCCAACAACATATGAAAACCGTAAACTAAGGATTATGAATAGAATATTCATCCTTGCCTGGCGCAATATCTGGCGCAACAAAAGAAGAACAATCATCACCATAGCTTCGGTTTTCTTTGCCATTTTGCTGGCTCTTGTGATGCGTTCAATGCAGTTAGGCTCTTACGGACACATGATCGATACCATTGTCCACTCATATACTGGTCATATTCAGCTGCATGCAAACGGCTATTGGAAAGACAAAACACTCGATAACTCTTTCGAAGGCTCCGATAGCCTTACGAAGGTCATTGAATCCGTTGAAGGCATTTCTCTTGTTGTGCCAAGGCTCGAGTCATTTGCATTGGCTTCTTTTTCGTCCAAAACAAAAGGCGTAATGGTGATAGGAGTTGATCCGGCACAGGAAAACAAATTAACAGACTTGTCGGAAAAAGTTGTAGACGGAAAATGGCTCACTTCCGAAACCAATGGCACCGCCCTTGGGCAAACACTGGCCAAATATCTTGGCGTGGACATTGGTGATACACTTGTCCTTATCAGTGTTGGTTATCAGGGCATGAGTGCTGCGGGGGTTTTCAGGGTAAGTGCCATTTTAAAACTGGCCTCTCCCGAAATGGACAATAGTTTTGTATTTGTTCCTCTGCAAAAAGCACAGGATTTCTATTCAGCCCCAGGAAGGTTAACCTCATATGCCATGCTCATCGACAATAACCAAAAACTGGCTGAGGAAGCCAGTGATTTGCAAAAAATCCTGGGCAAAAGTCACTTCGAGGTAATGACCTGGGAACAAATGATGGCGCAAATGATGCAACAGATTGAAGCCGACAATGTTAGTGGATTATTTATGCTGGCTATTCTGTACATGATTGTTGGCTTCGGCATTTTCGGGACCCTGCTGATGATGATTTCAGAACGAAAGCGCGAGCTGGCAGTGATGATTGCGGTAGGAATGAAAAAGACACGGTTGGCGCTTGTGATCGCTTCTGAGGTTTTGTTTATTACACTTGTTGGCTTATGCGCAGGAGTTGCTGCTGCATTTCCACTAATCATGTATTACTATCATCATCCCGTCTGGTTAACCGGACAAACCGCCGAAGCTATGCTCAATATGGGTTTTGATCCTGTGATGCCATTTGCATTGCAAAGCGACTTTTTCATAGCGCAAAGCCTGGTGATATTGATCATTGCATTTGTAGCCGGAATTTACCCTGTGATTTCTGTCTTTCGTATTACACCATCCAAAGATTTAAGACGATAAATATGATACCTTCAATAGCCTGGAAAAATATTTGGAGAAACAAAACCCGCAGCCTGGTGGTAATCATCGCTACTGCTTTGGGGCTTTTTGGCGGCCTTTTCGCCTCCGCATTTATGCTTGGCGTTTCTGAAGAACGCGTGAATGAAGGAATTCGTTACGAAACGCCCGAAATAAAGATTGAGCATCCTAAGTTTAAGGAAAACCTCGAACCGCACTTTGCTATCAATAAAGCACCGGAAATGACCGCAGAAATTGCCAAAATACCACAAATAACAGGGATTTCGCCCAGAGTAGTAAGTTCGGCCATGGTGCAAACAGCCACTACCAGCACCGGACTCACCCTTTTTGGCGTTGAACCTGTTGAGGAGAAAAAAGTATCTATGCTTTACCAAACCATATGGAAAGCAGCGGATATTCCAATAAAAAGGCCTGATATTACTGACATAGCAAAATTTGTGGCAGATTCATGCGGATCTTACCTTACTGACGACCAGCACATTCCGATCATCATCGGAGAAAAACTTGCCAGAAAACTCAAGGTTAAAGTACGATCAAAACTCGTGGTTACCATGCAGGATTACAACGGCGCACTTACTGGAGGAGCTTTTCGTGTTGTGGGCATCTTCAGAACCAACAACACACAATTTGAGGAAGCCAATGCCTTCGTGTTGCGAAAAGATCTGGCATCGCTGATGGCATTGCCCGACAGCACTGTGATGCAAATTGCCATTCGATTAAACGATCAAAAACAGGTGAACGTAATTGCACAGCAGCTTCGTAAAATGTTCCCCGGCCTGAATGTTTTCACCTGGGAAGAAAGCGATCCAATATTGGGTATGATAAATGGAATGATGGTCCTTTATATTTATGCTTTCCTGATCATCATCCTGCTGGCGCTTGGGTTTGTAATCGTGAATACCATGTTGATGGTTGTTCTCGAACGCGTCCGCGAGCTTGGTATGCTGATGGCTGTTGGCATGAGCAAATGGAGGGTTTTCAGCATGATCATGGTCGAGACTGTATTACTCACATTAACTGGCGGCCTGATTGGCGTTTTGCTTGGTTACATCACAGTACTCGCAACATCCAGCTCAGGAATCGACCTAAGCAGTGTTTCAGAGGGTTTACGGGCAATTGGATACTCCCCGATTGTGCATCCGCAACTTGACATTCCTTTTTTATTGGCTGTCACATTCCTTGTTATTCTTACCGGTATGATAGCCTCCGTTTTTCCTGCCATAAAGGCCTTGAAGCTAAAGCCTGTTGAAGCGTTGCGACAAGAATAACACAATAAAAGTATAAACAGATAATTCATTGAATAACATGAACGTAATAGAAATCAAAGGTCTGAAAAAGATATATCAGGAAACTGCCGTCGAAGTTAAAGCCGTAAACGGCATCGATTTGAATGTTGCTCAAGGCGAATTCACAGCCATCGTAGGCCCATCGGGAAGCGGAAAAACAACCCTGTTAAACCTGATTGGAGGTCTCGACACGCCAACCGAAGGCCAAGTAATTGTTGATGGAACTGATCTCGGAAAACTATCGTCATCACAACTGATCGACTTCAGGTTGCACAATATTGGCTTCGTTTTTCAATCCTACAACCTGATCCCTGTTCTTACTGCTGAAGAAAACGTGGAGTTTATCATGCATCTGCAAGGGGTTCACAAAACGAAGCGTCAGCAACGTGCAAAAAGCCTGCTGACAGCTGTGGGACTTGGTGACAGGATCAACAGTAGACCTGCAAAACTTTCTGGTGGTCAGCAACAGCGGGTAGCTGTAGCCCGCGCGCTTGCCTCGCATCCAAAATTTGTACTGGCCGACGAACCCACAGCCAACCTCGATTCGAAATCAACAGAAACATTGTTGGAAATCATGTTGAAGCTGAACAAAGAAGAAGGCGTCACCTTCGTGTTTTCTACCCACGACCAGCGTGTGGTACAAAAGGCCCGCCGCGTGGTCACTGTTGAAGATGGAAAAGTGGTTTCCGATATCGTGAAGAAAAATGGTCATCTGCATAACGAATCTTCAGAAACTGTTTCAATTTGAAGAACTTGCAGCAAATTGAAATATCCACAAGAAAATGATCATACCCACTGTGAATAAAAAATCACAGATTCTCGAAAACTTTCGGGACTGACCAAAGAAATCAAAATTATTTGCAAATGAAATGAGTCATAACAACAATTTTATAATCATGAAATATTTCATTTATCCCGCGCTCATCCTATTGCTTTTCGGCAACACTACGAATGCGCAAACTGTCGAAAATGAGGCAAATAAACTCACTGTTGCAGGTTATGTTAAATTCATGAATACCAATATGATCGAGTCAGTAAAAACAAACTGGCTCTCCGAAAATATGTTCCACAACAGATTGAATTTTCAATGGAATCCTTCGGCTCATTTCTCTGCAGGCATGGGTATGCGTAACCGGCTTATTTATGGCGATTTTGTGCAGGATATACCAGGTTATACTGCGATGGCTGACAGCGATCCCGGTTTTTTGGATTTGTCGCGAAACATTGCAGCCGGAAAATCATACTTTCTGAACATTACTATCGACAGGTTTTGGTTCGACTATCACCGGAAAGGCCTTGATTTACGTATTGGCCACCAGCGCATTAATTGGGGACAGACCTTTGTTTGGAACGCCAACGACGTTTTTAACTCTTATTCGTTTTTCGATTTTGACTACGAAGAACGTCCAGGCAGCGATGCTGTGCGTCTTTCGCTGTATCCAGGCGGATTTTCAATGGTAGATATGGCCATAAAACTGGAAAAAGACAGCACGATTACGGCTGGTTTGTTGTACAAATTTAACCGATGGAATTACGACATGCAGGTTTTGGGAGGCTTTCTCAAGGGGCATAACATCTTTTTTGGTACTGGTTGGTCAGGCAGTATTGGTGATGCAGGGTTTAATGGCGAAATCACTTACATACAACCAACGGATAAAGGCGAGAAAAAAAAGGGAAATCTGCTCGCTTCAGTTGGTGCCAGTTATATTTTCGCCAATTCGCTCTCATTGCAGGCAGAAATGCTTTACAATGGCTTTGCTGGCGATAGCAGTAATGTTGATTTTCTCACTTACTACTTTCGTCCACTGGATGTGAAAAACCTTTCATTTTCGAAATATTCTGCATTTTTACAGCTGAGCTATCCTTTAACACCACTTTTGACGATTAGTTTGTCGGGAATGGCCTACGGTAAGCCCGAAGCATATTATGTAGGTCCTTCGGCAACTTACTCATTAACTGACAATCTTGAGGTTGATCTCAGCGCTCAGATTTTCAGGCTTAAATCGGACAACAGCTACCAAAATATCGGTCTGGCATTCTTTCGCCTTCGCCAAAGCTTTTGATCCAGTTCTTGAGCTTCGATTTGAACCAATACATCAATTGTTTTACATTTGTCCATCGCAGCCAACTTAAGTCGACCGGGCATCTTTATACAAAAAACACCACCTCCTATGGACAACCTACAATTTTCCGATTCAATTCAGAGTTCCTACACCTTCAAAGGAGAATCCATCCTGGTTGGCTCAGCCATTTTGGGTCAGAACGAAGAAACGCATGTTCAGGTGAAATTGCCTTTAAAGACTTTTAACCGGCACGGGCTGATTGCCGGAGCTACCGGTACAGGAAAAACCAAAACGCTACAGCTGATTGCCGAGGACCTCTCGAATGCCGGCATACCGGTACTTGTGATGGATATTAAAGGCGACCTGAGCGGACTTGGCGCTGCCGGAACAAGCAATCCCATTATTGAAAAGCGCCAACGGCTGATCGGGATGGATTGGGAAGGCAAGGCTTTTCCGTTGGAGTTTCTCAGCATTTCAGATGAACCAGGCGTCAAACTCAGGGCTACCGTCTCGGAATATGGGCCAGTTTTATTATCGAAAATACTGGATCTCAACGACAACCAAAGTGGTGTTTTGTCGATGATTTTTAAATACTGCGACGACAGACACCTGCCTTTGCTCGATTTCAAAGATCTGAAAAGCGTGATCAACTATGTGCAACAGGAAGGCAAGGAAGATTTTTTGCAAGAATACGGCTTTGTGCACACGAACTCAGCCGGTGCCATCATGCGATCGATCATCGCACTCGAACAGCAAAACGCTGATGACATCTTTGGCGAACCTTCTTTCGAGGTGTTCGATCTGATGAAAAAAACTGAAAAAGGAGAAGGCGTAATTAATGTGCTTCGGCTTACTGATATGCAAACAAAACCTGCACTTTTCAGCACATTTATGTTGTGTTTGCTGGCCGAGATATTCGAGAAAATGCCCGAACAGGGCGACTCTTCCAAACCAGAACTAGTGCTGTTTATCGATGAGGCTCACCTCATCTTTAAAAACGCCTCCAGAAATTTGCTCGATCAGTTCGAAATGACCATCAAACTCATTCGTTCAAAAGGAGTGGGTGTGTTTTTTGTGACCCAGTCGCCAACCGACATTCCGGCGGCTATCCTTGGACATCTAGGCACTAAAATTCAACATGCACTGCGTGCATTCACTGCACGCGACCGGAAAGCCATAAAAACAGCTGCCGAAAATTACCCTTTCTCGGATTTTTACGAGGTTGATGAGCTGATTACGAAGTTGGGTATTGGCGAAGCCCTTATTTCGACACTCGATGAAAAAGGCCGCCCAACTGAACTTGTTCATACGCTGTTGCGTCCACCTTTTTCGCGCATGGATGTTTTAACCAATTATGAAATAGGGCAAATCCTGAAGAGGTCAACACTCATCCCTTTTTACAATGTTGACGTAGACCGGGAAAGTGCGTATGAGATTTTGCACGCGCGCATCTCAAAGTCTGGCCAGAAAGAAACAGAAGAAGATTCGCAGGTCAAAAAACCCTCAAAAAAGGTGGGAAAGGCAAACTCTGAACCAACGACTTTTGAAAAAATCATGAAGAGTCCTGTTACGAAAAGTATCGTTATTGAAATTACGTGTGGCATTTTGGGGGTATTGGGACTGCGGACAACCAGGACAAGAGCCAGAAAAAGATGATTTTTTGGCAGTCAGGTCAGCGAAGAAAATCGCTATATTTCAATAGAAACGCTCTAACTCCCAGAATGTATAGCAGACAGACTCAAATTTAAACAGCCAGAATTATTTTGTACTTTTGACAGCTTGAGTTGCCCCAAACCAGGCTCAAAACACTGATTCACTGATGAAAAGAGTCAATTTTACTTCATTTATTCTACATCAAAACCTGGTGCTTGGATTGGTAATTCTGCTCAGCATTTTTGCCAGCATGCAATCGTATCGCGCCCCAAAGCAAGCTGTTGACCCTGGTGGTCCGCTTTACAACCATTACAACAACTACACGATCTACAAACAATCGTTTTTTCACCTGATACAGGGAGATGACCTGTATGTGAAATATCCGGATGAACACTGGGATTTGTACAAATACACGCCTAGTTTCTCGGTTCTTTTTGGCTCGCTGGCATTTCTGCCCGATTGGCTTGGTTTGATCATTTGGAACCTGATAAATTCACTTGTGCTTTTCGCTGCCATCTATTATCTGCCAAGGCTTCAGGAAAAGCAAAAGGCACTGATCATCTTGATAGTCATTGTTGAACTGCTCACTGCTGTGCAAAATGAGCAGTCGAACGCGTTGATAGCCGGACTACTGATAATGGCATATGGACTACTTGAACGAAATAAGTATTTTATCGCCACGGCTTTACTTGTATTTTCAGTTTTTATCAAACTATTTGGTGTTGTGGGTTTTGTGTTGTTTCTTTTGTATCCTGAGAAATTGAAATTCATTAAGTATACCGCGTTTTGGAGCGTCATTTTTTTAGCACTTCCGTTGATTTTTGTTGGTTTTGATGTTTATATCAAGCTCTACGAAAGCTTTTTCAACATGCTCCAAAACGACCATCAGGCATCCTACGGACTTTCAGTGATGGGTTGGTTACATAGCTGGTTTGGTTTTACGATCAACAAAGACTTGGTTGTTTTAACAGGGGCAAGCATTTTTATGATTCCATTCATTTTTATAAAAGCCTATCATGAAAATATCTTCCGTAGTCTGGCCTTGGTTTCTGTACTAATTTGGGTGGTCATTTTTAATCACAAAGCTGAATCACCAACATTTATTATTGCCATGGCTGGCATTGGTATCTGGTTTGCCGAAAGCAGGAAAACCAGGTGGCATATAGCCATACTGTTTTTTTCCATTTTATTTACAAGTCTTTCAGTTGGTGACATTTTCCCACGTTCGTTCCGCGATCAGGTATTGGTTCCTTATGTGGTAAAAGTTGTTCCCTCTATTATAGTATGGGCTCTAGTACTTGTGAGTATGATTAAAATCGGGCTGACGAAAACATACAAAACGACAATTAATTAAAAGATTATCAGAACAAGAATTAAATGTTTCTGTTCCCCCTGGACATACAAAACATGTTTCATAACAACATGCTCATGTAAATAATGTTAAAATAAATTCAGCCAGGGAAACAAGTTTAATTTTCATTTGTTTGAAAGCTGATCAATAAAAATATTGATTACGTTTTTTATTTCCTTCAACCAAAAAAGAATGGATACAGAAAAACAAAACCAAGGCAAACAGCCTGTCGCTAAGCTTGAACGGGTGACGAAAGAATACAAGATGGGCGACGTAACCATCACTGCATTAAAAGAAGCCAATTACTCCTTTTATAAAAACGAACTAACCCTGATCCTTGGTCCTTCAGGCTCTGGCAAAACAACTTTGCTTTCTTTGCTCGGAAGTGTGATTTATCCAAGCTCGGGCAAAGTATGGATCAATGGAAAGCTTGTAAACAACTTAAATCAGAATGAGCTAGCCGATCTTCGTTTAAATAATATTGGATTTGTGTTTCAAAGCTTCAACCTCATTTCTCCTCTCACGGCGCTTGAAAACGTGATGCAACCACTGATTCTGAAGGGCGTAAAAACAAGCGAAGCAAAAAGCATGGCTGAAGCTGCACTTGAAAAACTTGGTCTGAGCGACAGGAAAAAAAATCTTCCTAAAAATCTGAGTGGTGGACAGCAACAGCGCGTTGCCATAGCCAGAGCTTTGATTTCGGACCCTTCAATCATCCTTTGTGACGAACCTACAGCTTCGCTCGATCAAAGAAGTCTGCTTACAGTGATGGATCGCCTTCATCAGCTTTCGCGCGAAAACCGCAGTGTAATCGTTGTGACGCACGACCACAGGCTCAAAGTTTATGCTGACAACATCATTTATATTGAAGATGGTAAAATATCAGACGAACCTATAGAAGAACTTCCTCTCAAATTAGAAAAAAATGAAAACTAAAGTATTAGTAATCATCTTGTTTGCTTCAGCTGCAATGTTCTCATGTGGCTCAAAAACCAAACCGGCACAAAGCAATAAAAATGTATCCTTCGCTCAGGATAGCACTTTAAAAAAATCGCCGGCTCAAGTTAGTCAGGTAGCCGGAATTGGTCTCATTGTCCCGGAGGATCTTGTTGTTGACCTGTCAGCTGAAGTTGGCGGAACAATTATCCAGATCGACAAAAACATTTCGGATAAAGTGATTAAAGGCGAACGTATCATGCAACTTGATGATCGCGACGAACAACTGGCCTTCAAGAAATTACAAAGCGAAAGAGCAACTCAACTACAACAAATTACAATTGCTGAAGCCGAAATTGAGGATACCAAAGCGCGACTGGCAAATGAGCAATCGACACTAAAATCGAGTACGATCCTGCAACAACAGGGTGCTGAGACAAAGCAGAATTTAGATGACCTGCGAACAACTGTCGAATCGTTAAAAGCTGAGCTAAAACAACGCATAGCCACACTCGAACTCGAAAAGTCGACACTTAACGGCATTGAAATAGATATCGCACAGGCGCAGCGTAATATTGAAAAAAAGACCGTTATTGCTCCTTCAGATGGCATTATTCTTCAAATTCCTGTGGTGAATTACAGCAATGTTGATCCAAACGAAGTGGTGGCAACATTTGCACCAGCAGGTGCGATGATTGCGCGATGTGAAATTGATGAAATGTTTGCCAATAAAGTAAAAATTGGTCAAAAAGCGCAAATCAGATACATCGGATTTGATCAGGTGATAGCAACAGGAAAAGTAGTGCTGATGTCACCTTTTCTGTCTCAAAAATCGTTGCTTAGCGAAAGTACGACAGATCAGCAGGACCGCCGTGTTAGAGAAGTACGCATCCTCCTCGATAACCCGAAAGATTTGTTGTTCAACAGCAGAGTGGAATGCATCATCCAAACAAATTAAACCTCCAACGATGATACGCACGGCCATCAAATTCATGAAATACGACAAGCCCAAAAGCATCGGGATCATCGTTGGCATTGTCGTCAGCACATTCCTGATTGGACAGCAAATTGGCATTCTGCTTTTCCTGACCAACCTCATGGGGGGGCTTGTTAACAACTCACCAACCGATGTTGCCCAGGTTTGGGTAATCGACAACATCACCACCAATGCTAACAACCTTGCTAAAATTGATGAACGCAAAACTTACGAAGTATTGAGCGTTGAAGGCGTTGAAGCTACTTATCCAATTTATATTGGTGGAGGAACAGCCCGTTTTGAAAATGGCAAAACAGCTGCTGTAACCCTTGTTGGCAGCGAACCACCACTTTTTGTTGCCGGACCCGTAACATCAAAAATATTCGACGGTGAACTTTCCAGCCTGACGAATCAATATACAGTAAGTGCCGATTTTTATGACAAGAAACTTTTTGCCAGCCCGACTGATGTAGGCACTAATTTGGAAATTAACGGCAAAAAAGCTGTTATCAGCGTTCAAACCAAAAACGCGAGAGGATTTGGCGGATCGTTTATGTATACAAGTCTTGACAAAGCCCGAATGTATACCAATGCTGACGAATACAGTATTAGCGCTGTTGCTGTGCGTGTTAAAAACGGCTTTACACCAGAGCAGGTAGTAGCGAACATCAACAAAACGATTCCCAATGTGCGTGCATGGACAGCTGATGATCTTCGATCGAGTACCGTCATGTTTTTAGTTTTTAGCTCTAACATTGGCACAAGTATTGGATCATTGGTAGTTTTTGCGATTTTAAGTGGCTTCTTCATCATCGGCCTTACGCTCTATTCAGCCGCTATGGACAGGATAAAGGATTATGGAACCTTAAAGGCTATTGGAGCACGTAACTCATACATTACCAAGTTGATGATAACACAGGCTTTGATCTTTTCATTTACAGGTTTTATCATCTCATTTTCTCTTCTCGAAGGTTTCAGAGCAGGTGTTTCTCATACCGGATTACTTTTCACGCTCGGCCCAATATTAACAACTGGATTGTTATTTGTGACCCTGCTTATTTCTCTTGGGAGCACACTATTTTTCTCCGTAAGAACGATCAGAAAGGTTGAACCAGCCTCGGTTTTTCGAGGTTAACAAGATTATGAAATGAACTTTCTTAACAACACTTCTTACCAAAAAAAGACGAATATTTTTTGTTGGCAATCCCTATAATTATAGGAAGCGACCAATCAAAACAAATTATAAAGACATGAAAACACTTTCATTTGAAAAAATACTATTGATTTTTTCCATAATTACAGGCATTTTTGCAACTGGGAATATCATTGGTCAGGAGAAAATAAGCCTTGAACAAGCTATCAATGCAGCCAACGAAAATCATCCTTTGCTCAAAAGCCGTGAGCTTTCTGTTGAGATTGCCAATAAAAACCTTGATGCCGATAAAGTAAGTCTTTATCCCAATGTTCACGGCAGTTTTTCGGTACAGCATAACCTGATAATTCCTTCAACTCCAGTGCCTGTCGGAAAATTACAGGGCAATATCAACTCAGATGAGCTTGCATTGATAAAATTTGGCACCAAATGGCAGGCAGGTCTTGGCCTTAACCTGAGTTACGACATCATTAACCCGGCCCGAAAACAACAATTAATCGAATCATCTACAGCCCAGCGCAATGCAAGTCTGGATTTGGATGCAACCAAATCGACTATAACACTTGGCGTGATCAGTGCCTATTCAAATCTTGTACTGGCCGGTGAACAATTAAAATTTGCCAGTGAAGATACGCTTGTCAGTCAAACGGAATGGAAAGTAGCACAATCGCTTTTTAATAAAAACAGACTTACCAAAGCTGATCTGAATAGCAGCGAAAAGACTTATATTCAAGCTATTAGCCGGTATCGACAAGCGAAAAGTATTTTTGAACAAGCCCAGATCGAATTATCTTATCAGATGGGTAACACCAGCGAAGAAACTGCCATGTACAATCCATCCGACAGCCTGCCAACCCTCCTATCAAAGCTTACAGACGAGCTACCATCAACACTTTCATTATTGCAATCAGTGGGTTACCGGAAAATTGCTTCACAAACTTTTCATGACAGCCTTACCTTGCTCAACACCAAACGAAATTATCTCCCAACTGTTTCGCTGGTAGCCAGCTATGGATCAAGCTTTTACGAGCAAACACCTGTCATTTTCAATACAAAGGATTGGTATGGCAACAGCCTCGTTGGCCTGCAAATAAGCATTCCTTTGACACAAAATTTTACAACCGGGCATCATGTTTCGTCGGCGCGCCTCAAAATGCAGCAAAATGAACTTGACCGACAGGATTACGAGAACCGCCATGAAGCCGATCTAAAGAAAGTACTTGCTGATATTGCCTATTCCGAAATTGACCTTCAACTAAAGCAAAGTGCGATAAAATTAAGTTACGAAAACATGAATTTATCACGCGACTTGCTGGCACAAGGCCGCATATTACCTGCTGATTTTTTAGCACAACAACTTGACTACCAAAATACTCAAGTTGATTACCTCCAAACGGCCTATAACTTGATCAATTCAAAGATTCAACTTAAACAACTACTCGAAAACGAATGATTCTCCTCGCAAAAAACAAAAACAATACATTGGCAAAAAGGTCTAATTCAACTTGCCAAATCAAAGTTCTTGATTAACTTTAGCCCAAAAAAAATGGGCTTTCTTGGAAACATCATCTGGTTAATTTTTGGCGGCTTTGCCATTTTTGTTGAATATATGGTGGCTGGCTTGCTGTTATGCCTGACCATTGTAGGCATTCCTTTCGGTTTACAATCGTTCAAATTGGGCATACTAGCACTCTGGCCTTTTGGTCAGAAAATTGAATACATGAACAATGCTCCAGGTTGTCTATCGACTTTCATGAACATACTCTGGCTGCTGATCGGCGGCATCTGGATCGCGCTTACACATCTTTTATTTGGCATCCTGCTGGCTATCACCATCATTGGCATTCCATGGGCACGTCAACATTTTAAAATGGCATCACTGGCACTTACCCCTTTCGGACGCAGAGTTGTTTAAAAAAAACTTTGTCTTTTGCATTTTACTTGTGTCGGCTACGCAGCACCTCTTCAATTTCTTCGAGTCGCACGTTTTTTGCCCTGAGTAATACCAGCAAGTGATACAACAAATCTGCAGCCTCATTTTTGAATAAATCTTCGTTATTGTCCTTGGCTTCAATCACCAGTTCAACTGCCTCTTCGCCCACTTTTTGTGCCACCTTATTGATTCCTTTCTTTACCAAACGATAGGTGTAAGATGATTCATCCTGTTCAGCCAAACGCTGTTCGATGATGTGCTCAAGCCGGTGCAGGAAGCCTTTGCTTTGCGTCTCACCAAAACAACTGAAACTTCCTGTGTGGCAAACATTTCCAATTGGTCTTGCCTGAACTAACAAGGTATCGTTGTCGCAATCGGTTTGTATAGACTCAACCATTAGGTAATTCCCAGAAGTTTCACCTTTGGTCCAAAGTCGCTGTTTCGACCGACTGAAAAACGACACTTTTCCGTCCTTCAGAGTTTGTTGATAGGCTTCTTCATTCATGAATCCCAGCATCAAAACCTGCTGACTTGCAGCGTCCTGCACAATGGCCGGGATCAATCCATTCATTTTTTTAAAATCTAAATCCATCTTGTGGGTATGTTATTTTTGATTAAAAACTTTTTAAGTTCAGGAATAGGCACTTCGCCAAAATGGAAAATACTGGCTGCCAGTGCAGCGCTGGCCATTGTTTGAGTAAAAAGTGTTTGAAAATCCTCCATCCTGCCAGCCCCACCCGAGGCAATCACAGGCACCGAAAGTAATTGACTGATCTTTTTGCTGATCCTCAGATCAAAGCCGGCCTTGGTTCCATCGGCATCCATTGAGGTAAGTAAAATTTCTCCGGCTCCGCGGCTGACAGCTTCCAGCACCCAAGTTTCCGTATGCAGCGAAGATGGCCTTGTTCCGCCATGCGTAAAAACTATATCCAGGCCTTGTTGGTGTTTTGTATCGACAGCAAGCACCACGCATTGGTTGCCAAATTCCTGCGCTATCTCGTTAATCAGATCAGGACGGTTTACGGCAGCTGAGTTCACGCTCACTTTGTCTGCGCCAGATTCAATCACGGCCCGCGCATCCGCCAGCATCGCAATTCCGCCCCCGACAGTGAACGGAATATCAACTTCACGTGCGATGCGCTGAACCAGTTTTGTTAATGTTTTGCGCTTTTCGTTGGTGGCAGAAATATCCAGGAACACCAGTTCATCAGCTCCTTCATCCACATATCTTTTGGCTAGTTCAACAGGGTCACCAGCAAAACGCAATTGTTTAAAATTAACGCCCTTAACTACTTGGCCATCCCGAATATCCAAACAGGGTATTATTCTCTTTTTTAGCATAGGGTCACCAGTTTATCCAATGAGATTTTTTGTTCAAAAATGGCTTTACCCACAATGGCAGCATCGCAACCAATGGTTTTAAGTACCATTAAATCATCCAAACTGCTCACCCCACCACTGGCAATGAGCTTGATATCCGGTATCTGAAGCAGCTCACGGTATAAGTAGATTGCCGGTCCTTGCAACATACCATCTTGTTCAACATCGGTACACATCACCTGTCGAACACCCAACTTGGAAAAAGAAGCGATATAGTCGAAAATTGGTGCTTCAGTGCTTTGCATCCAGCCGTTTACCATCAGTTTTCCGTTTCGGGCATCAGCACCCAAAATGACTTTTTCAGGCCCAAACTTTTGAAGAATCTCCAGAAACAAATCCCGGTTGCGGCTGGCAAGGCTTCCCAGCGTAACTTTGGAAGCACCCAAATCAAAAACTGATTGTACTTGTTCCACAGTTGAAACACCGCCGCTGTAATCAATGATCAAACTAGTATTTGCAGCAATTTTTTCGAGAATCTTTTGATTGACCATTTCTCCTTTGCGGGCTCCATCCAGATCGACAAGGTGCAGGTAACCCAAACCGGCCTGCTCAAACATCCTGGCCACTTCAACCGGATCATCGGCATAGGTTTTTTGTTGGCTGAAATCACCTTTGGAAAGCCGCACACACTTGCCATCAATCAGGTCGATAGCTGATATAATTTTCATTTAGGTTAGTTTTAAAAAGTTCAACAATAGCTTCTTACCTGTTTCGGCAGACTTTTCTGGATGAAACTGCACCGCATAGAAATTATCCCGATGCAGCGCTGCACTGAACGGCAGCAGATAGTTTGCTTCAGCTACCGTGGCTTCCGCTTTTTCAGCATGATAGCTATGAACAAAATAGAAATCATCACCGGTATTTATTCCAGCCATGAGTGAACCGTGAGGTTCAACCAGGCTGTTCCACCCCATATGCGGAACAATTCCAGTGGCAGGAAAATGTTTAACGCCCACATCAAAAATACCTAGGCATGTGGTATCGCCTTCTTCGGTATGGCGGCACATCAGTTGTAGTCCCAGACAAATTCCCAAAACAGGCTGTTTGAGTGAGCGCAAGAGTTGATCCAGGTTTCGGTCCCGAAGATATTTCATGGCGGTAGATGCCTCGCCTACTCCCGGAAAAATGACCTGATCGGCCGACCGAATCAGCTCCGGATCAGCTGTAATGACCGCAGGATATCCCAATCGGTCTAAGGCGTTCTTTACCGATGTCGCATTGCCGGCATTGTATTGAATGATCGCGATCATAAGACTCCTTTCGTGCTAGGTATCTGGTTGTTACCTGTTTTTTTTATAGCCATCGAGATACTTTTTGCAAAAGCCTTGAAGACCGCCTCTATTTTGTGGTGTTCGTTTGTGCCCTCAGCTTTGATATTGAGGTTGCATTTTGCCTCATCACTGAAAGATTTGAAGAAATGCATCCACATCTCGGTTGGCACGTCTCCAATCCGCTCACGCTTAAAATCTACATCCCAAACCAACCATGGACGGCCACCAAAATCGATGGCAAGCTGGGCCAGACAATCATCCATGGGCAGTAAAAACCCATAGCGGGTAATGCCTTTTTTTTGACCAAGCGCCTTATGGAAGGCTGCCCCAAGTGCCAGTGCCACATCTTCAACACAATGATGTTCATCCACATACAGATCCGCATTGGCTTCAATACGCAAATCGATTCCACCGTGTTTTGCGATCTGTTCAAGCATATGATCGAAAAAACCCAGACCCGTTTTAATAGCGGCCTTGCCGTTTCCATCCAGATTCAGCGCTACCTTGATCTGGGTTTCTGTAGTTTTCCTCTGAACAACAGCCTTCCGGGCCTGATTTTTCAAAAACCGGTAAATATCTTCCCAGTTTGGCGTGCACAAAACTGCTTTTTCGGATGTTTGATCCGAAAGGAAAATCCCTTTTGCGCCCAGGTTGGTCGCCAGCTCGACATCTGTTTCTCTGTCGCCAATTACGTAAGATTGGCCAAGATCGACACCATCATTAAAATAGCGATCCAACATGGCTGTACCTGGTTTGCGGAAAGGGCTGTTTTCAGCGGGGAACGAACGGTCGATATGTATGGATGAGAATTCGATTCCCTCATTTTTAAGGGCCTCCAACATCTTCTTGTGGGCCGGCCAAAAACTGGATTCTGGGAAAGAAGCTGTACCCAGTCCGTCCTGATTGGTCACCATGACCAATTCAAATTCGAGCTCAGCTGCAATTTGCGACAGCCACCTGAACACACCCGGATAAAACGTCAACTTTTCGAGGCTATCGACCTGCTGATCTGTTTCAGGTTCAAGAATAAGCGTACCATCGCGGTCGATGAATAGAATTTTTTTCTTCATGATTAGGGATGTTTTATCTTAAAAATATCTTTGATCTCTTTATGAGTTTATGGCTTGTTGAATTTCTTTCAGGGCATCCATCAGCTGTCTGTTTTGAGTTTTTGTGCCGATACTGATGCGCAGGCAATTTTCAATTTCATGCTGCCTGTTTCTGATGACAATCCCGCGCGAAAGAAGTTTTTGATATACCATTGCTGCATCATCAACCCTAACCAGTAAAAAATTCGCCTGCGACGGAAAGATTTCTCTGACAAAGGACAATTGTTGTAATTCTTGAGCCAGCCAACTTCTTTGTTTCAAAATCAACGATTTATTTTCTTGAAACTCTGCTTGATTCTCAAGTGCCTGAATTGCCAGCAATTGATTTTCAGTACCCACATTATAAGGAGGTTTCATTTTATTGAGATAAGCGACAATTTCAGCCGAGGCAAATGCCATTCCGATTCTGGCAGCCGCCAGACCATATGCCTTGCTAAGCGTTTGAACAACCACCAATCTCGGAAATTGTTTTAAGCGATCGGTCATAGAAGCCTTTTCGCTGAAGTCAATATAGGCTTCGTCGAGCACAACAATCCCATTGAAAAACTCGATTACCTCCTCAACATTTTCTAACAGATTGGCTGTGGGATTATTGGGAGAACAGAGGAAGATCATCTTGATGGCAGGATTTGCAAGCAAAACCTGATTTATCTGATTGATATCCAATTGAAAATTAGCTGTAAGCGGCACTTCCACTACCCCAACATCATTGACCTGAGCCGACACGGCATACATACCGTAAGTAGGCGGACAGACAAGGATTTGATCATCTCCCGGCTCACAAAATAACCGTTGCAGCAAATCGATAACCTCATCGCTACCATTTCCGATAAAAATCTGATCGACAGGTACATTTTTGATTTCAGCCACTTTCGATTTCAGTTCACGCTGAAAAGGATCGGGATATCTGTTGTGTGTTCCATATGGGTTTTCATTGGCATCGAGCATGAGAGCCTTCAAATCGAAAAACTGACTTCGGGCACTCGCATAGGGCTTCAATAGCAAAATATTGGGTCGGACAAGCTGTTCAATCATTTTGTGTAGAATTTCTGATTTTCAATTTTTTCATGCGGACATTGATGGCGTTGGCGTGTGCTCTTAATCCCTCAGCCTCAGCCATGGTTACAACTGACGGACCAATCTCCATCAACCCCTCGGCACTCAGTTTCTGAAAGGTGACTTTCTTGACAAAACTATCCACCGAAACACCACTGTAATTGCGCGCATAACCATTGGTGGGTAATGTGTGGTTGGTTCCACTCGCATAGTCGCCTGCACTTTCGCAACTGTAACGGCCAACAAATACCGAACCTGCATTTACAATCGCAGGAATCAGCTGTTCAGCGTTTTCAACAGCCAAAATCAAGTGCTCCGGAGCATAGTTATTGCTGCAGGCCACACAATCTGCCATCGAACGCAAAACCAGCATCCTGCTTCCATTCAGGGCAGACATGGTCTCAGATTGTCGTGGTAAATCAACAACTTGTCTCGTCAGTTCAGCCGCCACTTTCTCTGCCAATTCAATGTTATCAGTGAGCAAAACAGCCTGGCTGTCGCTTCCGTGCTCGGCCTGAGACAGCAGGTCAGCAGCTACAAATGCAGGATCGGCGTTTCGGTCTGCGATCACCAGGACCTCGCTTGGACCAGCCGGCATATCAATGGCTACTCCCTGCTGCTGAGCAAACATCTTAGCCTGCGTTACATATTGATTTCCAGGCCCAAATATTTTATCTACACGAGGTATCTGCTCAGTCCCAAAGGTCATGGCTGCAACAGCCTGAATACCGCCAACTGCAAACACTTTGGTGATGCCAGCCAGTCGTGCTGCGGCTAAAATAGCTGGGTGCACGAGGCCATCCTGGCCAGGAGGTGTAAAGAGCAGCCGGTTTTTACACCCTGCAAGTCTTGCAGGAATACCGAGCATCAGAACCGTTGAAAACAAGGGCGCTGAGCCACCAGGAATATATAGCCCTACAGATTCAATAGGCCTGTTTTCGCGCCAGCAAACTACACCCCTGCTCGTTTCAACTGGTTTAATTGGTTCGATTTGCGTCTCGTGAAAACGTTCAATATTTTGTTTGGCCAACTCCATGGCTTTCAACAGTTCAGGATCGATTTGTTCAACTGCTGCATCAATCACATTTTCAGGAATACTAAATTCTGAAAGCGAAACCTGATCAAATTTGTTGGTATAATAGCTCACGGCTTCGTCACCCCCGTTTTGAACCCGCCTGAAAACCTCCTGCGTAATGGCCGCCAGGGACTCACCCGGTATTACTTGTCGCTTGAGTAGTCGACCCCATTCCTCAGGTGATGGATATTTGACAATTTTTATCATCGTATTGTATTTGCGGTTATAAAATCATTTTTTCAACGGATAACACCAGAATTCCCTGCGCTCCCAAAGCTTTTAGCTGATCGATCACGTCCCAGAAATCATCTTCCCTGACAACAGAGTGCAAACTTGACCAGCCTTTTTCGTTCAGTGGCAAAATGGTTGGCGACTTCATACCAGGCAGAATTTGACTGATTTGTGGGATGGCTTCGTTTGGGGTGTTAAGCAAAATGTACTTGTGTTCCGCTGCCGTTTTAACTGATTTCATGCGAAATAACAATTGATCAAGTAATTGTTGCTTATCAGCACTAAGTTGAGGGTTGGCAATTAACACAGCCTCGCTTCGCATCACCGTTTCTGCCTCGCGCAAGCCATTGAGCTGCAGCGTGCTTCCCGTGCTCACGATATCGAACACAGCATCTGCCAAACCAATGCCTGTGGCTATTTCTACACTTCCACCAATCTCTTCAATCTGGGCCTCAATGTTGTTCTCATTCAGAAAAGCGCGCAAAATATTGGGGTAACTTGTCGCGACTTTTTTCCCTCTCAGCGAAAATTTGTCCACATAAACTTCGTCACGCGGCACAGCCAGAGAAAGGCGACAATTGGCAAAACCCAGTTTTTCAACGACATCCACTGCCTTATTTTTCTCCAGCACCTCATTTTCGCCCAGGATTCCAATGTCTGCTACGCCCTGCTCAACATATTGCGGAATATCGTCATCGCGCAGATACAGGATTTCAAGTGGAAAATTGGAAGCTGAGGCTTTCAGTTTGCGATTGCCGTTTGATAGTTTAATTCCGCATTCATTGAGCAGTTTGATCGATTTCTCGCTTAACCGTCCGTTTTTTTGAATGGCCAATCTAAGTTTACTCATTCGTTTTTTTAGTTGTTATGCCTGAGTAAACCAAAAGGATCTGAAAAACAAAACCCGCCTGGTGAACTCAGACGGGTTTAAAAATTATTTGCATGCACAAATCACCTTCAACTCAGCTGAGTGAATTTATAATGGTGATGATGATGCAATGCGTAAGCGTTCATGGTTTCATTTTGAATTGGCAAATATACATGTTTTGCTAAAATACGTTCTCTAAACGACTCAAAGTTTTTATTGTTCACCAATACGGTCAAAAAAAATCGTTTTAGCTAACTCATTATTGACAATAAGTTTAGAGCGAATTAACCAGGTTGGAAATTAGTGATCTTTATTGCGTTGAATTCAATCACTATTCATGATCAACTGCGCCTGAATACCTACCTTTGCCGCATGACAATGGAACCTAAAACCCAACAAGACATCCTCTACAAGCTGGGGATCAACACTTTAAACACCATGCAGCTGGCTGCTGCTGAAGCAATTGAATCGGAAGATGAAGTTTTATTGCTTTCGCCAACCGGCTCGGGCAAAACACTGGCTTTTTTATTGCCAATCATTGCTACACTCGATCCACAGCTCGAAGAAGTTCAATGCCTGATCGTAGTTCCTACACGCGAACTGGCGATGCAGATTGAGCAGGTGACCCGACAAATGGGAACAGGTTATAAAGTAAACGCTGTGTATGGTGGACGCGCCGGATACAAAGATCAGGTGGATCTTCGGCACCGCCCGGCCATTCTGGTCGGCACGCCCGGTCGACTGGCCGATCACCTGCGCAGGGAAAATTTCTCGGCCGATTTCATCCAAACTCTTGTACTCGACGAGTACGACAAGTCGCTTGAAATCGGTTTTGAAAGTGAAATGAAAGAAATCGTGGCGGCGGTTTTCAATCTGAACAAAAAGATCCTTACTTCAGCCACACCCAAAGCCGTTGTGCCTGATTTTGTCGGTTTCAATGCACCTAAAGTCCTTGATTACCTGCAACAAGGCAAGCCCCAGTTGCGCATTCGCACGGTGAGCACCTCGCACAAAGACAAACTTGAAGGATTGTTCGAATTGCTTTGTCACCTGGGCAATCAACCCGGAATTATCTTTTGCAATTTCAAAGACAGTATTCAGCGCGTGAGCGAGCATTTATCAGATCATGGCATTGCCCATGGTTGCTTTCATGGCGGCATGGAGCAACAGGACCGGGAAACAGCACTGGTAAAATTCAGAAATGGGACACACCAGCTTTTGTTGGCTACTGATCTGGCTGCCAGAGGTATTGACATTCCCGAAATCAGGTTTATCATCCATTACCATTTGCCCATGAAGGAGCATGAGTTTGTGCACCGCAACGGACGCACAGCTCGTATGTTCAACGATGGCACGGCATACGTGCTGCATTGGGAGCGTGAACGCCTGCTAGAGTTTGTAAGTGGTGCCTCCCCGTTAAAGCTCGAAAGAGGAGGTTTGCCTGCAGCGTCAGATTGGGAAACCATCATGATTTCGGGTGGTCGAAAAGACAAGATTTCGAAATCGGATATTGCTGGTTTATTCTTCAAACAGGCCCAGCTGACTAAAGACGAATTGGGCGCTATTGAACTGAAACAAGATGTGGCATTTGTGGCCGTAAAGAAGGACAAAACCCAAAAGGTGATCCAACTTCTCGATAATACCAAGCTGAAAAATACGAAAATTCGTTTGCGGCTTATTTAAACCATTCTCTCCTAAATCATTGTCAAAAACTCGTCTTGCGTTGTCAATTCGTGAAAACTTCCTATTTTAGTTTGTCGAAATGCATCAAACCAATCTAGCCTGCGATGAAAAAATACCGTGCCGATATACTGTTCTTTTTATTGCTGGCAGCCCTTTTGGTGTTGACCTATCTTTTAACCGAAATCATCCTGCCGTTTTTCATCGGACTGGCATTGGCTGCATTGCTGAATCCCATCATCAGAAAAATCCAGAAAGGAATTCCGAACCGCAGTTTTGCTGTTTCAGCTTTCCTCGCGATTACATTTGTCCTGATATTTGGAATAAGTTATCTGTTTGGTTATCTGATCGTAAAAGATGTCAACCGGCTCACAAAAGCCTTTTATACCTATGCCACAGATCATCAGTCTGATCTGGATGAAGCCACCCAGATGGTGAGAACTTATATAGCCAAAATCTACGATCCTCAGCAAATACAACAACAATTCAACATCCATCCTGATTCGTTGAATTATGAAACTGTGATGCGTAAAATCAAGAAGGATAATCTGACGCAAAAAATTGATATGCAGCTCATTATAGATGCATGGACCAGCATCACTTCCTTTGCAGGAACGAATGAAGTATCCGAAAAAAGCACACCCGAACGAGAAATCAGCTGGTTCTGGGTAATTATGGGATCGATTTTGTATTTCGTTTACATGCTCTATGACTTTCCCTATTTCGAAAGCAGATGGAAATTTTACGTTGGCGACCGCCGCAATGAGCGCTTGAGTAGTGTATTGGACGATTTCAGACAATCCTTTATCCCTTATTTCAGGCAAAGAGGGAAAATCGTGCTGTTCTATACCATATTTTTCACCGTAGCTTTCTCCATTATCGGCGTTCCGGGTGCACTTGTATTGGGTGTACTGGCCGGGTTCTTATGCTTTGTGCCTTATTTGCAATACCTTACCTTGCTTCCACTGGCTTTGGGGAGCCTGGTGCTGACAATGGAAAACAGCCATCCTTTTTACCTCTATTTTGGTATCATCCTGGCAGTCTTCGTTGCAGCTTCTGTTTTCGAAGAATTGGTACTTTACCCCCGCCTGATCGAACGCAGCATGGCGATGAATCCTGTGGTAATGATGTTGGCTTTATCAGTATGGGGAACTGTTTTGGGTTTGTTTGGTGTGCTGATAGCCCTGCCATTAACAGCATTGCTGTTGTTGTATGTGAAAAGAATCCTATTGCTCGACCGAGCTGAAAATCATTGATTATTAACAACCTAATCACAGTTTTATGGACTTTAAAAACTATTTAAAATCGCTTCAAATTGTACATCTCGCCATGATGGCAGGCATCATCGCATTCGCAATGGTAGCCTTCTATCTGAATCTGGGTGAAGGTTTTGGCAAAGCTTTCCTGGATGAAGTTCCCCTCTTTTTACTGATTGTTTTGGTTTTTACTTCCGGCAGCATCGTTGCTTCTTTTATTATTGAGCGCTCACGGAAAGAAAATATCCTGACCGAAAAAGACCTCTCCAAAAAACTGGCGTTGTACAGATCGCTGCTTGTTATTACACTGGCTTTGCACGAAGGGTCTGCCTTTCTTTCAATAGTGATGTACTTGCTAACTGGCAACTTGTTTTTCCTTGGTTTTACCTTCGCATTGCTTTTCCTGATGTTGACACGGTTCCCAACTGAAAGCAGGATTGTTCGCCAACTCTCACTCGACCGGCAACAGCAGCAGCAATTGTCTGAAATAGAAATCAATTCGTAATAAATACAATTGACAATGGTAGCATTAATGGTTTGCAACAACGTGATCGAAGCCCATCATATATTGAACAGGCTTCAAAATGAAGGAATTGAGTGTTTTTTGATCAACGAACGAATCACTACCCTCATGCCTTACCTCAGCAGTCCGCTTGCATCGGGTGTGCAGGTGATGGTGCATGAAGAAGATGTAGAAAAGGCAAATAAAATTCTGCAGCAGGATGTGCATCTGGATTGACAGTTTGTGTTTTAACAAGCCTTAAAGAACATTCATTTGTTTTTTCTGTTTCTTTGTCAACAAATCTTTTAATATGGAAAATTTGGTCATAGCGGGCTTTAAACTGGGGATAATTGCAGGTGGTCAACTGGGCAAACTTTTGGCCTTGGCAGCCAGCAACTGGGACATAAAAACTTATGTGCTGGATGCAGATGAACATTGCCCGGCTACGGATGTCTGCACCAAACATATCCGGGGCAGCCATCTCGATTTCGAAACTGTCTACCAATTTGGAAAACAAGTTGACCTGTTGACCTTCGAAATCGAAAACGTGAATATTGAGGCATTGCGCAAACTCAAAGCCGAAGGCAAACGCATTGTTCCCAACCCGGAAATCCTTGCTGTGATACAAGACAAAGGTTTGCAAAAAGAGTTTTATGAGCAGCATCAGATTCCTACTGCTCCGTTTCGTTTTTTTGCCAACAAGGCAGAAATTATTTCAGCCATAAACGAAAAACAACTCGAATTCCCATTCGTACAAAAAAGTCGTACAGGGGGTTACGATGGACGTGGTGTAGCCGTCATTAACAATGCTGCAGATTTACCGCTTCTACTCGAAGGCCCAAGCCTGGTTGAAACACAGGTTCATATCGCCCGTGAACTTTCTGTGATTGTTGCCCGCAACCAGCGCGGTCAGGTAAAAAGTTTTCCGGTCGTCGACATGGTTTTCAATCCCGATGCCAACCTGGTTGAAAAGTTGGTTTGTCCGGCCGATATCCCGAAAGCAACAGAAAATGAAGCCATAATGCTGGCTGAGAAACTAATCAGCGATCTGAATATGAGTGGTTTGCTGGCTGTTGAGTTTTTCTTAGACACCAACGGAAAGCTGTGGGTCAACGAAAGCGCTCCCCGACCGCACAACAGCGGGCATCACACGATCGAAAGCATTATCACTTCGCAGTATGAGCAAATGCTACGCGCGATCTTCAATTTCCCACTTGGCAGTACCACCATTAAATTGCCTTCGGTGATGATCAACCTCCTGGGTGAACCCGGTTTTGAAGGACCTGTACATTATGAAGGTCTTACCGAAAGTCTGGCTATCGAAGGGGTGAAAGTGCACCTTTACGGCAAAAGAATCACGCGTCCTTACCGAAAAATGGGTCATATCACGGTTTTGGCAACCACCGCAGATGAGGCGTCAAAAAAAGCCGATCAGGTGAAACACATCCTCAAAGTCAAGGCCTGATGCAAATCACATTACTGACAACAACAACCCTTCTTCTATGAAAAAACCAATAGTAAGCATTGTCATGGGCTCCGATTCTGATTTACCCATTATGGAGAAAGCGGCTGAGATTCTTAGCTCTTTCGAAATTCCTTACGAAATCACCATTGTTTCGGCGCACCGCACACCCGAGCGTCTCTTTGCTTTCGCCAGGGAAGCACACAAACGCGGCGTGGAAGTCATCATTGCAGGTGCAGGAGGAGCTGCACATTTGCCAGGCATGGTCGCTGCCATTTCGCCCCTGCCAGTGATTGGCGTGCCCATCAAATCGAGTAACTCTATCGATGGATGGGACTCAGTATTGTCCATTTTGCAGATGCCGGGAGGTGTTCCGGTGGCAACAGTGGCCCTTGATGGCGCTAAAAATGCAGGTATTCTTGCTGCGCAGATTTTGTCTGTTGGCAACAAAGACATCCGTGAAAGCATAATCAGCTATAAAAAACAGCTAAATGATGAAGTGATGCGCAAAGTAAAACACATCGACCAAAGCCAGCAGCAGAATTGATGGACTGAGGCCATAATTCATTTGCATTTTGCGTTCAATTCTATTACTTTTGACTGAATATCGGTTCACCAAATCGCGCCAAAACCAGTCGGAATGTATAACCCAATACCTCATTTGCCAGGCAGTTTCATCAAACTGATCAATCGGCTCAAGCAAAAAAACATCCATCACAAGCTACTGTTTGTGGTAATAGGTGTGCTATCAACAACATGGTTCCTGATCCGGGTTATTCCCAAACCTTCACGTGCCAATTATCCCTGCATGCGCGCCACCGCACCATTTATGTCGTCTTTCGTGCTGTACCTGTTGAGTTTGGGAGGCGGCACACTGGCGCTCAAGCATTTCAGACAATCGTTTTTACAATCGAAATATCTTTTTGCCTTTGTGCTGTTGGTTTCATCAGCCGCACTATACCTTGTTTCAACTACTCCCTTTGCTGAGCAGACTTTTGCCCGGAATATAAGTCAGATCAAAGGAACTTTTCCTCCAAACGAGCCCATTGGCGAAGCCAAAGGTATTTTTCCAGGTCGGGTGGTCTGGATGTGGGATGCCAATGCCACCAACGAAGACTGCACGAATACTTCAAACAATAATGGCTCGATTGACGAGAATGACGACGCCTGGTTCATGGCCAAAAACAGCAACATTCAGGTGATTGACAGCATGATGCAAAAATCACTTCTCGCACTGACTGAAACTGAAACAGTAGCTGAAGCATGGGATCAAATATTTCGTTTCTACAACGAAAGTCATGGTCTTGGTAATGTGGGTTATGCCTCGGGACAAAAGATTCTGATCAAAGTTAATGCTACAACGGCCTACGGAAGCGTTTCGGAGGGCCGCTACGATGCCGGGCTAAACCGGAACGACGATATTGAAATTAATCCTTTTTCGGCCGAAACCAATCCGTTTGTGGTGCTTTCTGTTTTGCGGCAACTGGTCAATGAAGCTGGTGTTCCACAGCAATATATCTATGTTGGTGATCCGGCCAGAAATATCTACACGGATTTCTATTATTTGTGGCACGCAGAATTTCCTGACGCTAATTATCTGGGCAATAACCTGATTCATCCCGAATTGGAAGTCGCAGCGCTGGGTCGACTGCCCGTAGCATTGACAGAAACTGACCGGGTTTTCTATTCCGACAATGGCAGTGTCATGCCAGATGCGCTTAGCGACAAGCTTTTCACACTTTTCGACGACATCGACTATCTGATCAATATTCCGGCGCTCAAGGCACATGCCTCAGCCGGAATAACGCTGGCTGCAAAAAACCATTTTGGCTCATTCCCACGAACCTGGGCATTGCACCTGCATCCGGGTTTGATGGAAGGAATCGACGAACCGACCAGACTTGGCTATGGACTTTACCGCATCCAAACCGACATCATGATGCACAAGCAACTTGGTGGCAAAAATCTGCTAATTGTTGTCGATGGCTTGTATCCGGGCGAAGATGCTTTGGGTGTGCCCGAAAAATGGGAGATGCCGCCTTTCAATGGTGACTGGTGTTCTTCTATTTTCATGTCGCTCGATCCGGTGGCCATCGAATCGGTGTGCCACGACTTCCTGCGCACCGAATATAATGGGCCAACCATTGCCGAGAGTCGCCCCAACTGGGATGGTGTTGACGATTACCTGCACCAGGCCGCCGACAGCAGTTTGTGGCCCGATGGCATTACTTACGACCCAGATAATGATGGTGTTATCTTCCCTTCACTTGGTGTGCACGAACACTGGAACAATGTCATAGACAAAGCCTATACCCGCAACCTCGGAACAGGCAATGGCATCGAACTGATCAAGGCGCATGAAAGTACAATTGGCCTGCCGGAGCAAAACCAGAAACTCCGCATCAGCCTTTATCCAAACCCGGTGACTGATCGTACCCAATTGATAAACAATGAGAACCAACGGATTGATTTCAAACTTCTTTCATCAACTGGGCAAGTCTGTTTAACAGGTGTGGTTGAACCAAACTCCTCGAAGAGTCTTGCGTTCAACAAATTGGCAACAGGTATCTATTTTTTGCAGGCGCACACCGACAATTCGCAACAAACACTTCAAATCATTAAACATTAATCAGATCATGAATCCCGCTATACAAACCGAGAAATCCGGAAAACTGGCATTTTCTACCTTACTCGATCTAAGTGCCCTTGCATTGGTTTACTTCACACCTACGCTATCACATATGATTAGCGCGCCTTTATACCTGATCGAACCCATGCGTCTGATGTTGGTTTTAGCACTCGTTCATACGCAACGCAAAAATGCGTACCTGTTGGCTTTGAGTCTGCCGTTGTTTTCGTTTCTGATAAGCGGACACCCGGTAATGGCCAAAATGTTGCTGATGACAGGCGAACTCAGCCTGAATGTGTTGTTGTTTTATGTGCTGGCCAAAAGACTTACATCTCCATTTATGGTCATTCTGGGTAGTATTTTACTCAGCAAAATCGCTTATTATCTGGTGAAATTCGTTTTGTTACAAGTGCTGTTGCTTCAGGGCAATCTGGTTTCGACGCCTTTATGGATTCAACTGGTTACTGCGTTGGTTTTCAGCCTATATGCTTCATGGGCGATCGGCAAAGAAAACAAAGTATTACCATAAAAAAACGGCTTCAACAATGCTGAAGCCGTTTCAAATATCTCTTCTTAAAACGATTATTATCTCACGATGAGTTTTTGCGAAGAACGACCTTTTTCGGTCTCGTTTACAAGCACATACATCCCTACCGGTAAGCTTTCAATATCAAGTTTCGAATTCCCTGATGTCAATTGTTTGCTCAGCATGGCTTTTCCACTCATGTCATAAACAGTCACCTTTGAGTCATTCAAGGTCTCAACTGTCACATAGCCATCCACAGCAGGATTTGGATACACATTGATTGCAGCTTCGGTCAGTTCTGCGAGCGTAGCAACAACAGTCACTTCAAAAGCAGACGGCAATGAAACATCACCTGCAACAACATGATACATACCAACAGTGGCAGTGAAAGGAATTGAGATAACAGCGGTTAGGTTTTCGTCATTTGACACATTCACCTGAGAAGCTGTGTAAACCTCACCAGCATTGTTTACATTCACGATAGAAACGGCCGGCGTTTGTCCGGCCCAGGCAGTGTTAACCCCAACAATTGACAGTTCAGGACTGCTGCCTTTTTCAGCAGAGGTCGGGCTTACGGATACCAAAGCGGCAGGTGCAGCAGCGTTCACGAAGTAAGTTGTGGTGTAAATCACATCACCTGAAGTATTTCCGTTTCCATTGGCAGCATTAACGGCAGCATAAAAACGCACCTGTCCAACATCGGTTGCCGGAGCGGTCCAGTTAGCTGACCAGGATGTACTTGCACCACCGGAGTTTCCACCTGAAGTATGGGTTACGGCATGGCTTGCATTGGCCAATCGTGTGCGGGCCGGTTCGGTGATGGTCCAAGAACCTGTTTTGCTGCCAGTGGCAGTTTCAGCAGTGAGCTCAAATCCATATCTGCCGGCACCACTGTGAGTAGCTGTCACTGTGAGTTGATAGGTTTCGCCTGGAGTATATCCCTGCGCAGGAATACCCGATGTGATCCATCCCGAAGTGGGATTGGCTGTTCCACTGTGACAATCGGTGCAGGTGTTGCCGTTATCGCCAGGACTACCAGATTTGCCACCCGGACTGCCGGAACTGCTGGCATATAGAACGAAGGCGACAGGAATAACTAAGACGTAAAGAATCTTGTAAATAGGTTTCATAAGTTAGTTGTTTGGTTCTTATTTAAAACGCGTCTAAATTACAAAACATTTTGTTCACGAGATTGTTCATAAAAATTCTTAATGATTTATTTACACCAAAACACTGATTTTCAGCTCTGCAGGTTCTGAAAACAACATTTCACAAACAGCCGACTATCCTTCATTCTGGTTGAGATGACCTTTAATGAATTAAAAACCAAGATTGATTGGCTGATACCGAGAAGGAGATTCACATCATAATTTGAAGCATAAACCAACAGCTTTAAACACTTTTCATATAAGTCTGACAAAGTTATCGTTTAATACGATTCGGAAATTTGTTTTACAGCTAACTACATCTTCTGTGGCATACCAATACCCAGTAAGCTGGCAGCATTCGTAAGCAGATCGGCCGTCATTTCACTCAACTGCAGACGGAACAACTTACGCTGCTGGTCTTCTTCTTTCAGGATGCTGAACTCCTGGTAAAACTGGTTGAATTCCTTTGCCAATTCATAAAGGTAGTTGGCTACCAAAGCCGGACTTCTTCCTTCGGCCGCCTGTTGGAGCACTTCGGGCCAGCTGTGGATGATTACAATCAGGTTTTTCTCCTTGGGTAAGAGTTGCTCAATTGTGATTTCAGCCGACTGCCAGCTTAGCCCCTGCTCCACAGCCTTACGCAAAACCGAGCGGATACGGGCGTGTGTGTATTGAATAAAAGGACCTGTATTACCGTTGAAATCGATACTTTCGGATGGATTGAAAAGCATGGTTTTCTTTGGATCGACGCGCAGCATGAAATACTTGAGTGCACCCAAACCAATCATGCTATAGAGCTGGTTAGCTTCCTCTGCGGATAAGCCATCGGCTTTGCCCAGATCTTCTGAAGTAGTTTTAGCCGTGTTCACCATTTCGTCCATCAAATCGTCAGCATCCACCACGGTCCCTTCGCGCGATTTCATCTTTCCTTCAGGCAATTCGACCATACCATACGACAAGTGCTCAATGCTGTCGGCCCAGTCGCGCCCCAGCTTTTTCAACACCCGTTTCAACACATCAAAATGGTAGTTTTGTTCGTTACCTACCACATAAATCAGTCGCTGTGGGTGAAACTCATCTGCACGAAGCTGGGCTGTTCCCAGGTCCTGGGTCATATAAACCGAAGTACCATCAGCACGCAAGAGCAGCTTTTCATCCAAACCTTCTGTGGTGAGATCACACCAGACTGATCCATCCTCCTTTCGGTAAAGCACGCCTTTTTCAAGACCTTCGAGCACAAGTGCCTTCCCCAGCAAAAATGTCTCCGATTCATGATAAATCTTTTCAAAAGCCACCCCCAGTCTTTCGTATGTCACGTCAAAACCAGCGTAAACCCATCCATTCATCTTTGTCCATAATTCCTTCACTTCTGGCTTTCCTGCTTCCCAGTCACGCAACATTTGCTGTGCTTCGAGCATGAGCGGGGCTTTTTTTGCTGCTTCGTCTGCTGACACGTCATCTGCTACCAATGCAGCCACTTCCTTTTTCAATTCCTGATCAAAACGCACATACATCTCTCCAACCAGCTTATCTCCTTTGAGATCAGCCGATGGTGTGCGGCCTTCACCCCATTTCTGCCAGGCAAGCATGCTTTTGCAGATGTGTATGCCGCGGTCGTTCACCAGGTTTACGCGCACGACCTGTTGACCCGCTGCTTTCAAAATTTCAGAAACGCTCCAACCAAGCAGGTTGTTGCGGATATGCCCCAGATGCAGGGGCTTATTGGTATTGGGCGAAGAATATTCGATGACCAAAGGCGCTGTATCAGCAGCTTTTACACGGCCAAAGTCTGCTTTGAGGTGGTTTGTTGCGAAAAAGTCAAGCCAATACGTATCAGAAATCACCAGGTTGAGAAATCCCTTTACGACATTAAATGCGGAAACTTCAGCTAATTGATGCAGCATTTGCTCACCAATCTCAGTTGCCAGCTGAACAGGATTTTTTCCGGTCTGTTTTGTGAATGGAAACACCACCAGGGTCAGATCACCTTCAAACTCAGGCCTTGTCTGCTGAAAACTGATACTTTCAGGATTGATCGCGAGCTGATATTGTGATTGAAAAATCTGTAACAGTGTGTCTTTGAGCTTTTCGTGCAGCATGGTGTGATTTTTTTTGGATTGCAAAGGTAGAAAGAAAGTCCGGAGTGCCCAGTCTGAAGTTCAAAGAAGATTCTTAAACAAGTCGTATTTAAGCCTAAAGATGATAAAGTCAAATTTGTATATCAAGACGTATTTTAAACGTAGTTTAGTCGTTTTTGAGTCGTATTTCATACATTTTTTAACGTTCATATCACGTATAAATATTGTTTTATATATGATTCAAATCTTCAGTTGACATTGAAAATATCTCCTTTTGGTGTGTTAGTTTTCGTTCATACATCATGGCAATTAGACATCTTAATGATTGACGTGATTTTTTTCCAAAATTTGTTCATCCAATGAAAATGTCATTATATTTGCGTGGTTATTTAACAACATGATCAGAAACATTTCCACATATTATTACTTCTACTTTTATCTCATCCGATAGAAAAGGGGAAATATGTGCGTATAGAATATTGGGCCCCTTTTTGCAAAGGGGCTTTTTTTTTGACATAAAATGATGCACCAACAAAATGTGATTTCTGTAGCAAACTATTACCGTTATTATCACCTCAATGATAAGCGGGATTGCTATGTCTGATCAACAGTTGAACCAATACATTCAAAGCAAAGCGTCCCGGATAGAAGCCGGGGCGCTTTTTTTTTAACTACAAAACGCCAGAAACACAAAAAAAATGATCACTCCCGCAAACCGCACACAAAGTATTGAAGAATACTATTTCTCCAAAAAAAGAGCAGAAATAGCTGCATTGGAAGCCCAGGGTGCCAATATCCTGCACCTGGGCATTGGGAACCCTGATTTTCCGGCTCATCCGGCCGTGACACAAAAACTGGTGGAGGCAGCCAGCCGACCGGGTAGCAATTATTATCAGTCGTATCGCGGCCTACCCGCTTTGAGGCAGGCTTTTGCCCAGTGGTACAACAACATCTACCACGTAGGTTTGAATCCGGAAACGGAAATCCTGCCCTTGATGGGTTCAAAAGAGGCCATTATGCATATTCACATGGCATTTTGCAATCCCGGCGACAAGGTGCTGGTGCCTGACCCTGGCTACCCGACCTACGCAGCCTCGGCCAAACTGATGGATTTGAACATTCAGTATTATTCACTGACGGAGAAAAATGACTGGCTGCCAGATTTTGATGAACTGGAACGACTGGCTGGCAATGACTGCAAGCTCCTATGGGTCAATTACCCTCACATGCCCAGTGGCAAGGTTGCTGAGGATGAAACCCTGCTGCAACTTGTCGATTTCGCCCGCCGGAAAAACATTCTGCTTGTCAACGACAATCCATACAGCCTCATCCTGAACAATAAAGCTAAAAGCATTCTTTCGTTTTGCGAGACAAGCGACAATGTACTGGAGCTTAATTCGTTGAGCAAATCGCATAACATGGCTGGCTGGCGTGTGGGCATGGTAGCCGCCAGCGAAACGATGATAAGCCACATCTTGAAAGTGAAAAGCAATTTCGATTCGGGCATGTTTAAGCCCGTTCAGGAAGCAGCCATCGTGGCCCTTCAACTCGAAAACAGCTGGTACGAGCAACTCAACATCGAATATGCAGCCAGACGAACGATTTTATGGCAACTACTTGATTTAATGCAATGTTCATACTCAAAAGACGCAGCCGGATTGTTTGTCTGGGCCCGCATCCCCGATGATTTCTCACATGGAGAGGCCTTTGCTGATTTCCTTCTTTATCAGAAAGGGATTTTCGCAACACCTGGCTCTGTTTTTGGTCAGCAAAGCAGTCAATATATCCGTTTTTCGCTTTGCGCTCCGCAAGCTGTGCTACACGAAAGTATTTCGAGAGTCATGAACCCACAACTGAACCTGTCATGCGCATAAGTATCATCGGGATGGGTCTCATTGGCGGGTCAATGGCCATCGATTTGAAAAAACGAAAATTTGCCTCTCACCTCATTGGCGTAGATCAAAATGTGTTGCACGCTGAAACAGCACTTAAAATTGGGCTGGTGGACGAAATTTGCACACTACCCGAAGCCGTCCGGAAGTCGGAATTAATCATTCTGGCTATACCGGCCAATGCCACAATTCAGCTGCTGCCTGAATTACTCGATTTAGTTGATCATCAGGTCGTAACAGATGTCTGTTCCATCAAAAAACACCTTTGCGAAAGCGTGAAAAACCACCCAAAAAGGGAGCGTTTTGTCGCCGCTCATCCCATGGCCGGGACAGAAAACTCCGGTCCATGGGCGGCGCTCCCAGGTTTGTTCGATGGAAAAGCAGCCATCATCACCGATGCACACGACAGCGCCCCGGACGCGTTAGAACTTGTAGAACGCATGTATGAGGCACTTTATATGAAACTGGTTTTTATGGCTTCTGACCAGCACGACATTCATGCCGCCTATGTTTCACACATCTCACACATCAGTTCTTTTGCTCTGGCTATTACCGTGTTGGAGAAAGAAAAAAACGAGAAAAACATCTTTAACCTTGCGAGTGGCGGATTCGACTCTACTGTAAGGCTGGCCAAAAGTTCTGCCGAGATGTGGTCGCCCATTTTTGCACAGAATGCCGATAACGTGATGACAGTGCTGGATGCTTATATCGATCAATTACAGCACTTTAAGCAGGCAATGCTCAAAAACGACATGAATAAAATGACGGAAATGATCATCCAGGCCAATCGTATTAAAAAGGTATTATCAACATCAAATGAAAAATTAAAATAAAATGAGAAACATACAAGAATGGGGCATCGACTGTGGCGAAAAGCCCTTTATCATTTCAGGTCCGTGCAGCGCCGAGACCGAAGAACAAATGCTAGAAACAGCAAGAGAACTCAATAAAACAGGCGTCCGGATTTTTCGTGCAGGCATTTGGAAACCAAGAACAAGGCCCAACTCGTTCGAAGGCATTGGCAGCTCAGCCCTGCAATGGATGAAAAGCGTTAAACAGGAAACCGGCATGCTCACTTCGACCGAGGTCGCCAACGTAAAGCACGTTTATGAAGCTTTGAAAGCCGGCATCGACATTCTATGGATTGGCGCACGCACCACGGCGAATCCCTTTGCCGTGCAGGAAATTGCGGAGGCTTTGCGCGGGGTGGATATCCCTGTGCTGGTAAAAAACCCGGTAAATCCGGATGTGGATCTTTGGATGGGTGCTTTGGAAAGACTGGAACAGGCCGGAATCACGCAAACAGGAGCCATCCACCGCGGCTTTTCGAGCTATGAGCACAGCATTTACCGCAATGCTCCCCAATGGCAGATTCCGATCGAACTCAAAAGAAGAATTCCTGGACTGACCATGATTTGTGACCCGAGTCACATTGGCGGAAAAAGGGATTTACTCTTAAGCATTTCGCAAAAAGCCATGGACCTCGATTTTGATGGGTTGATGGTCGAGACCCACCCCAATCCCGATGCGGCCTGGAGAGATGCCCGGCAACAAATCACTCCTCAGGCCTTGCAAAAAATGATGGAAAGCCTTGTTGTCAGACAGGTACAACCCGAAGGCGTTTCACTCAACACACTTGAAGACCTGCGTTTTAAAATCGATCAGTTTGATGCTGAATTGCTCGCCATCCTGGAAAAACGCATGCAAACTGCCTGCGAAATAGGTCAGTATAAAAAAGAAAACAACATGACCATTCTGCAGGCTGGCAGATGGGAAGCCATTCTGAAGAAAAGCATTCACTATGGCGAAAAACACCAGTTGAGCACCGATTTCATTAACACCATTTTCAAGGCCATCCACCAGGAATCGATCAACAAGCAAACTGCCATACTAAATGATGGAGTTAACTGATTAGTGATAAAGTTCGTGGCAGATGAAACTACAGAGGATTTAGAATTACGTAGGACTAAAATCGCATCTGCTAATTATTTCGTGGATAAGTCCCACACGTGAAGCCAAGCTAAAAGGAATGCGCAACTGAGTTTTAAATCAAATAATTATTTATATTTGATTCGCGAGCCAGAGGTGCGTATTTCCAATACCTAAATTGAAGTTGCTGTTTCTAAAAGTAAGTTTCATGGATGCGGATTTTTATTACCTACTGCGCTGAAGTATTTTCATATAAAAACGTAACAAATGCCAATCGCAAAGGATATTTTAAACAGAAATTCGCTGCTGCTTGCCCTATTGTTTGCATTAATGCCATTCTTACTGTTTTCACAAGAATCACAAAAAACATCGCTTGAAACAAATCTTAAGGCAACTCATCCAAAACGGGAAACTTTAGATCAAGGCACAAGATCAGATGACTCAATCAATTCAAACCGGATAGATGAAGCTTTTCTTGAAGATGAAATGAAGGCTTATGTCCGCTTTAAAGATTCTACTTTCAGAAAAAACAATGTTTTACATCATTACGATTTTGATGAAACAGGTCATTACATTAGGCATTACAAGGCATATTTAGCGATTAAAAAAGAGTATCAAACCACGACTAACCACCTCATATTAAACGATCTAGACAAGACACTGAAAAGACTTGAATTTTCACTACCATATGGATATGCCAACATGAAAAATCTTGAAAAGGTTTTTTTGGATTCGATTCAGGAGGAATCGATCAGGGCTGCTGCTTATATCCAGCTTTTTAGAAAAGCGGTTTCTGAAGGGGAAATTACCGAAGCCATACATTATGATTCCATACGATCCCAATTATTTCCGTTGTACGGCGATGAATATTACCATCAACAGCTATCGGCAGCAAAGAAAGCCTTTCAAGTTATCTCTTCAACTTTGTCATTGCAATTACCTGAAGATGAAGAATTATGGAGAATTGGAAATGCTTATGTTGAGCTGTTTTATATTGCCGGTCCAACTGGTGATGGATTTGTTAATATGACATTACCATTCTCCTATTTCAGAAACTTGCTAGTCATTTACCCTACAAGTGTTTACTGTGATAGCGCTGAATATATCATGTTAAATTATTCTGCAGGAATGTCACAAGAAGGAGGCGATAATTCAGCAAATCTGTATTATGTAAAAGAGTATGAAAACTTCTTAGACCGCTACTCGCAAAGCAAGCTGAAACCTGAAATATACTTGTCACTTATTCAATTACTTTTTGATAGTGACCCTGAAATAGAAGGTTACACCCAAAGATTGGACAAGGCAGAGCACTATGTAAACTTATTATTCGCGACCACTTCAGATAATAATTTAATAGAAAGCGCAAAGGCAGCACTCCGAAGAATTAAATGGATGAGATCGACCCTGGTTTGGAAATTATCTGTAACAACTCAAAAGAGCCACTATAATCCGGGTGAGCCAATCAATCTGGAGTTTACCTTAAAAAACACGGACACCATCCCAAAAGAAGTTTTGTTATTTGAAAACAAGTCCTTGCCTAACTTTTATTTAACTATTCGAAAAATCACAGGGGACGCATACAACTATCCACCCTATGTTCCTATTAAGTTAATCAGAATGGAAGGACAATATGACAAGCAAAAAAAACCTTTTGTTATTAATCCTGGCGATACTTATTCCGAGCAATGGAACATTTTAGCGACAGCAAGAGATTGGCCAGCATATGGTCCAGGCTACTTCATGCTCAATGAGTCAGGAACTTATTCTATCACTCTACGCGGACCTGAACCTGTAAGCTATTACGTTAACAACACCATAGAAGTAGATATTTCGGAATAATGTTACACTTAGCTCGTGGCAATTAACTGATTATATAAGTTTTACGCTTATTAAGAATAATGCTTTAAAAAGCACAATTTTGAATAAATGAACCATATCATTGTTTTGATAAAGTTTTGGCACATGATTCAAATCCCGGTTCTTAATCGAAAATCATTGTCTTTGTCTACATGTTTTCTGTTCGTCAAATAATCTTCATCCAATTCACCATTCAAGACTCTTTTTAGTCATTGCAAAAAAAACAAATCAATATATGTATGTTTCATACATATCAATTATTTTTGTAAAAAATACATCCCATGAAACCTGTCAATTATACCAGTTCTCTGCCTGGCGATTTGCTTCAAACACTGGATGCTTATGCACGGCAGTTTAAAATCCCCAAAAACCGCATCGTGGAAAAGGCATTACGAGCATATTTCGAAAAAATGAAAAATGCTGAATATGCCCATTCATTTCGCATCGCAGCTGGCGATTCGGAAATAGGTAACCTGGCTGAAGAGGGGCTGGAAGACTATCTTAAAATTCTGGACGAAGCGTGAAACAGCGCGAAATCTGGCTGGCCGACCTGAATCCTGTTAAAGGAAGCGAACAGCGAGGTGTACGGCCAGTTGTGGTGATCAGTGGAAACGCCATGAACAAACACCTCGATATTTGTATTGTTTGCCCTCTAAGTTCAAAGATTAAACAATATGCCGGCTGCCTGGTCTTAAAAAAAGACCAATATAATGGTTTAAGTCAGGATTCAGAAGTCATAACCTTTCAAATCAGAACAATTTCGGGAGCACGACTAATTCAGAGGTTGGGTGAAATATCAGATGAACAGCTGACAGAGATCAAAAAAGGCCTGCATGAGATTCTGACGTATTGAAGGAATAATCTATTTTGATATAATACCTTACTTAATCCGGAGAGAAGAACCTCATTTCAAAATAATAAGTTCTCAATAACCATTATCAAAGAAACAAACGCTTTTTGTTTTTATGTTATTTTTTTAACAATACATTTTACTTTAAATCAATATTTTACAAATAGGCATAAAAAATATTTTTTCTGAAGTGTTCGTTTTCCGGACAATAAACCCTACATTTGTGAGCATAATTCACTTTACAATAACCCTTCAAAAGGTAAAATATGAAAAAAAATGTCATTATCATTGGTGCAGCTGGAAGAGACTTCCATAATTTCAACACCTATTACCGTGGAAACGAATTGTATAACGTAGTAGCTTTTACTGCTGCTCAAATCCCTGACATCGACGGCAGAAAATATCCTGCTGAGCTGGCTGGCGACCTCTATCCTGCCGGTATTCCTATCTACGCTGAGGAAGATCTACCAAAGCTGATCAAGGATTTGAAAGTTGACGACTGTGTTTTCTCCTACAGCGACGTTCCTTATGCCCGCGTAATGGGCGTGAGCGCTATCGTGAATGCTGCCGGTGCTAATTTCATCCTTTTGGGACCTGGCGACACCATGGTTAAAAGTACCAAACCGGTTATTGCCGTTGGCGCTGTGAGAACAGGTTGCGGAAAAAGCCAGACTTCGCGCAAAGTGATTGAGTATTTGATGGCCAAAGGCCTCAAAGTGGTTGCCGTACGCCACCCCATGCCTTATGGCGACCTCGTAGCCCAGAAAGTACAGCGTTTTGCCACCGTTGAAGACCTGGCCAAACACAAATGTACCGTTGAAGAAATGGAAGAATACGAACCACATGTTGTTCGTGGCAATGTGATTTATGCCGGCGTTGATTATGAAGCCATTCTGCGCGCTGCTGAAAACGATCCTGATGGTTGCGACGTAGTTTTATGGGACGGCGGAAACAACGACTTCCCATTCTACACACCTGATTTGAACATTACTGTGGTTGACCCACACCGCCCAGGCCACGAGTTAAGTTATTATCCTGGCGAAGTAACCTTGCGCATGGCCGATGTTGCCATCATCAACAAAATGGACAGTGCTGCCCCTGAAGCGATTCAGACCGTGCGCGAAAACATCGCCAAAGTGAATCCAAAGGCTATCGTAATCGACGGCGCTTCTCCAATCAAAGTTGACGACCCATCTGTTATCAAAGGAAAACGCGTTTTGGTTGTTGAAGATGGCCCAACCCTCACCCATGGTGAAATGAAAATTGGTGCCGGAACAGTTGCCGCCCAAAAATTTGGCGCTGCAGAACTCGTCGACCCACGTCCGTTCCTCGTTGGCAAACTGGCTGAAACTTTCAAAATTTATCCAAATATTGGCACATTACTTCCAGCCATGGGTTATGGCGAGCAACAGCTGAGAGACCTCGAAGCTACGATCAACAATGTTGATTGTGATTCAGTTGTTATTGGAACACCTATCGACCTGAACCGTATTGTGAAAATCAACAAACCAAACACACGTGTTTACTACGATCTGCAGGAAATAGGCTTCCCAAACCTGGACGAAGTACTCACCGACTTTGTTGCAAAACACAATCTGAAGAAATAATTCAGTACATCTTTTTTAAAAAAGGCAGTCGGTTTCGGCTGCCTTTTTTGTTTCTATCCTTCACAATTACATTCATTAAGTCAATAGCTTACAGTATTAAAGCTATCTGAACAAAACAATACTGGGGCTGTTTTAAGGTCAGAATAGCACTTTTTTGAAATTTAACTTAGGGTATGTTAATTATGACCTGTCTGTTTAGCAAATGACGATAAATAATTAACAAAACTTTTTAAACTTACGACGATGAATACATTTAAACAAAAACTAACTCAGCTTTTCACACTCACATTTTTACTCCTTTCGTCAAGCGCCGCATATACACAATCGACCGTAACCGAAGATTTTGAATCTGGCGACTTTTCTGCAATGAACTGGCAATTTTCAGGCACACCCAATTCCTGGGAAATTGAAAATGTTAGCGTTGATAGCGGTTTCTATTCCGCATCAGCCAATCACATCGCTTTCAATGACGAAGTGACTATGTCAGTCGTAAAAACTTTTACTGCTCCTTCCACCATCACTTTTATGCTCAAACAAACTGAGGACAATGTTTTCACCATTGCTTCCGATGCCAGTTCCGGATTTGTTTATCCAGGATGGCTTTCAACAGGTGATTGGGAGCTTATCTCGTACGACGTGCCTGCAGGAACACAAACTATCAGTTTTTCTTCCTATAATATGGGAGTTTTTGGCGAACCATTTACTATGAGAGATTCTTTGTTCATCGACAACATCCATTTCCCCAATCAACCTTATACAGAAAATGCCTATGTGCAATTGGTTCACAACTCCTCCGATCCGGCAGCTGCTGTTGTTGATGTGTATGTGAACAATGTACTTGCTATCGATAATTTTACTTTCAGGACAGCAACACCCTATATTGAATTGCCGGCAGGCTCGGCTTTTGAAGTTTCTCTCAAAGGTCCTGATAGTACTCCTGACGATCCGGCATTATGGCAAAACACTTACACACTTGAAGCAGGGAATACTTATCAGTTGATTGCTGAAGGCCTTATTGGTGATGCCGGTGGCTTTGATCCTTATATTCCATTCGACATTGCTGTTTATCCTGGTGCACGTCAAAGTGCCAACGTCAATGGCAACACAGATATACTCGTTCATCATGGCGCAACAGATGCTCCAACTGTTGACGTAGCCATTGATGGCACTACTGTTGTTGACAATGCCAGTTATGGGGATTTTGCAGGATATTTCGAATTGGCATCTGCCAATGTTACAGTGTCGTTAATGGATGAAACCGGATCAACACTGATCGGATCCTACTTTACTCCTTTGGCCGACTCAGGTTTTGCCAATACGACTATAACTTTACTGGCCAGCGGCTTTGTTAATCCATCATCCAACAGCAATGGCGCTCCATTCGGTTTGTATGCAGTCCCGGTAGCCGGAGGCGATTTGTTCAAGTTACCTTTGCTGACTGAAAACCTCGAAGGTGCCGTAGAAAATTTTGAAACAGGCGATTTCTCAATGCTAAATTGGGGCTTCGAAGGCACCGAAGGCGCGTGGCATATTGTTAGCGACGACGAAACGGGAACACTTGCTGCTACTGCTACGCACCAGGATTTTAATGAATATCAGACGATGTATGTGAATGGAATTTTTAGTCAGGCAGGCGAAATCCTTGTCGATGTCAAGCAAACTTCAGATGCATCTATCCTGATTGTTTCATCAAATGATGATGGAATTTATACAATATCCGCTGACAATGAGTGGTATACTATTGCAATTAGTGTTGAAGCCGGTTACAACCGCATTTCCTTCACTTCTTACCTGATAGGTGTTTTTGGCGAAGTTTTCGAAACACAAACCGATTCTGTTCTCATAGATAACATTAGGTTTGGTGATGCACCTCCAATGATGGCTAATGTTCAGTTTATAAACAATATGGCTGATTTTCAGTTTCCATCACTCGATGTTTTGATGAATGGCTCCCTGATGATGGACAATATGACTTACGGCACAACATCTCCTTTTGTGCAGTTGCCTGCAAATACCAATACCATGTTTGCTGTGACTACAGATGAAAACCCAACGCCCATGATGGCCAGAAGCTTTGTGTTTGAGCCAGGTAAAACTTATGTACTTGTTTTAGAAGGCCTCATGACTGAATCCGGCTACAATCCATATATTCCTGCTGACATTTACATTTATGAAATGACGGCCACTGATACACCTTCCGATAAAGTTGGCGTGATATTCCACAACGGTGTTACTGATGCGCCTGCTGTTGAGTTGACTGAAACATCTACGGGCAACAGAAAAGTAGCCAGCGGAATGAGTTTTGGAGATTTTTCTGACTACGAAGAATTACCGATATCAGACTATTATTATGAAGTACGCGACACCTACACCAATGAACTTTTGGCCACTTTCCCACTTCCCCTTACGGGCATGGATGTAGCAGGACAAACCATCACAGTGATGTTGACCGGCTTCATGAATCCTGAGCAAAACAATGGTGGCGCGCCTATGTCGGTGATGTTTACAACTGAAGAAGGTGGTTCAATGACGCAGGTTGATGGAATTACGAGCATCGCCGTTCTCAACGAAAATGATGTGAAGCTTTATCCAAATCCTGTTTCCAGCACCCTCTCACTTGAAATCGGAGATGATACTGCAGTCGTAGGTCTGAACATTTTCAGTATGAATGGTGCCCAAGTTGAAGCCATTGACCTGGCTGACAGGCTAAACGGTACTCTGAGACAGATTCAAATGGATGTTCAACGCTTCAAGCCAGGCATGTATTTCATGCAGATTGAAACAAGCAGAGGTGTCATCAATAAAAAATTTACCGTGGTACGCTAAATTTGCATCATTATTCAGTGTAAAAGAGCAGCCAAAATGGCTGCTCTTTTTTATTTTCAGCATGCTATTATTCAGTCAATTAATGGTAGTTTCGATCTGCTTTTCAACACAATTTCCAGTGACTGTGAATAAGTTTTTTAGTTCTGGTTTCCCCAATCGTAGTATGTTTGATCTCCGAATGCCAACAAAAACAACCATGAAGCCTTCGGATTTGCAATCAACTTTACAAAGTGTTCAGCAAAGCGTTTCATTCTGGCTATTCAAGATATCGAAAGACGGTTTATCCGTCTTTTTTTATATCCTGAAAATCAATCAACCATTAACCCTTTTCAACTATGCCAACCAACCCCTATCCTGACGCCCGTCTGGTACTTTCAGATGGTGCTGTATTTCATGGAAAATCATTTGGTTTCCAGGGAAGTATATCAGGCGAACTCGTTTTTAACACAGCCATGACCGGCTATCCAGAAAGTCTGACTGACCCTTCGTACCGTGGACAGATACTGGTACTCACCTACCCCAGTATCGGGAATTATGGCGTACCCAAACCAACAATTGAAGATAATATGCTGCGCTTTTTCGAGTCGGATCATATCCACGTCAGCGCACTCATCATTTCCGATTACTCAGAAAAGCATAGTCATTGGAATTCCAGTCAAAGTTTGGGTGATTGGCTGAAAGCAGAAAAAGTGCCGGCTCTTTTTGGTATCGATACACGCATGCTTACCCGACACATCCGCGAAAAAGGAAGTATGCCTGCAAAAATACTGATCGACAGCAACGACATCCCTTTTGATGACCCCAATAACCGAAACCTGGTGGCAGAAGTGAGCGCACAACAAAAAACCATTTATGGAAAGGGAAAACACCGTATCATGCTGGTCGATTGTGGTGTAAAGAGCAATATCATCCGCTGCCTGCTCGAATACGACACCACAGTCATCCGGATTCCATGGGATTACGATTATTCCAGGGAAGATTTTGACGGCTTGTTTATCTCGAATGGACCCGGAAATCCGGAGCATTGTATTGCTACGATTGCACATCTTAAGCAAAGTATCGCAGGCGACAAACCTGTTTTTGGAATATGCCTGGGGCATCAGTTGCTGGCTTTGGCATCAGGTGCATCGACCTACAAACTCAAATTCGGTCACCGAAGCCACAACCAACCGGTGTTGCAAGATGGAACCAACAAGGCTTACCTTACCTCTCAGAATCACGGCTATGCCGTCGACATCGCTAGCATACAATCCGATTGGAAAAGCTGGTTCACAAACTTGAACGACAACAGCAACGAAGGCATCATTCACAAAAAGAAGCCAATTTTCAGCACACAGTTTCATCCCGAAGCTTCCAGTGGGCCAACTGACACAGCATTCCTGTTTAGTCACTTCATCAACGCAATCGAACAATGGAAAAAATAAATAAGGTATTGGTACTTGGCTCGGGCGCCCTCAAGATTGGTGAAGCCGGCGAATTTGACTACAGTGGATCGCAGGCATTGAAAGCCCTGCGCGAGGAAGGCATCAAAACAGTATTGATCAATCCGAATATTGCCACTGTGCAAACGTCTGAAGGCATTGCGGATCAGATTTATTTCCTGCCTGTGACGCCCTATTTTGTGGAACGTATCATCGAGAAAGAAAAACCGGAAGGTATATTGCTGGCTTTTGGAGGCCAAACAGCATTAAACTGTGGCATTGCCTTGCACGAAAGCGGTGTATTGGAAAAACATCAGGTTAAAGTGCTCGGCACACCCGTTACGGCAATCATGGAAACAGAGGACCGCGAACGTTTTGCTGCCCTGCTTGGCACGATTGGCGTAAAAACCCCAAAATCTGTAGCCGTTACATCTGAAGAACAAGCATTAAAAGCTGCCGAAGAAATTGGTTTTCCGTTAATTATCCGCGCCGCATTCACGCTGGGCGGGCAAGGAAGCGGTTTCTGCAACAATATGGATGAACTTCAAAAGCAGGCCGAAAAAGCGTTTTCTTATGCCGATCAAATCCTGATAGAAGAATCACTCAAAGGCTGGAAAGAAATCGAATACGAAGTGGTTCGCGATCGATATGACAACTGCATCACGGTGTGCAACATGGAAAACTTCGACCCGCTGGGTATCCACACGGGCGAAAGTATTGTGGTAGCGCCTTCGCAAACACTTACCAATAGTGAGTATCACAAACTGCGCAAAATCTCTATCCAGATTGTCAAGCGCGTAGGCATTATTGGCGAATGCAATGTGCAATATGCATTGGACCCAGAATCGGAAGATTACAGGGTGATTGAAGTCAATGCCCGCCTGTCGCGTTCAAGCGCATTGGCCAGCAAGGCAACGGGCTATCCTTTGGCTTTCGTGGCGGCAAAACTGGCATTGGGATTTGGACTGCACGAGCTCAAAAACAGCGTCACAAAAACCACAACCGCTTTTTTTGAGCCCGCACTGGATTATATGGTCTGCAAGATTCCCCGTTGGGATTTGAATAAGTTCCATGGCGTTTCAAAGGAGATTGGGTCGAGCATGAAAAGTGTGGGTGAGATTATGGCGATTGGGCGCAGTTTTGAAGAATGTATCCAAAAGGGACTGCGGATGGCAGGTTTGGGCATGCACGGCTTCGTTGCTAACCGCGAACTGCCTGAAGAAACCATCAAGAAAGCACTCAACCAACCTACTGATACGCGCATTTTCAGCATTGCAGCGGCTTTTGCCGAAGGTTGGAGTGTAGAACAGATTCACTTAAACACAAAGATAGACCGCTGGTTTCTGGAAAAACTTTACAATATCCACCAACTTTCTGAAAAAATTGCAGGATTCAATGCCATCGAAAGTCTTCCCAATGATTTGCTACTGGAAGCAAAAAAATGCGGTTTCAGCGATTTTCAGCTGGCCAGGCTGGTTTATTCAGAGGCTGCCCCCACAGATATTGAACAGTTATTGCTTACCGTACGAAAGCACCGAAAATCAAGAGGCATTGTTCCGGTAATCAAACAAATAGACACACTTGCTGCTGAATTTCCGGCTGATACCAACTACCTGTACCTGACGTATCACGGCGACGAACACGATATCCTTCCCGAAAAAGATGGTCGTTCGGTGGTTGTGCTCGGTTCGGGTGCCTACCGCATTGGCAGCAGTGTCGAGTTCGACTGGTCGGGTGTTAATGCTTTGCAATCCATCGAAAAGGCCGGCTACAGGTCGGTCATGATCAATTACAATCCCGAAACCGTCAGCACAGATTACGACAGTTGCAACCGGCTGTACTTTGAAGAACTCAGCCTCGAACGAACACTCGATATTGCCGAACTAGAGCTGCCGCTTGGCGTGATTGTTTCAACAGGCGGTCAAATTCCAAACAACCTGGCCATGCGCCTGCATCGTCAACAAGTACCTATTTTAGGAACCTCTCCTGAATCTATCGATAAAGCCGAAAACAGATATAAATTTTCAGAATTACTCGACAGCATCGGCGTTGACCAGCCTGCATGGAAAGAGCTCAGCAGCATGGAAGATATTGAGCTGTTTACAAAAGAAGTTGGTTTCCCGGTGTTGGTCCGCCCTTCTTATGTACTTTCGGGTGCAGCCATGAATGTGGTTTCAAATGCTTCAGAACTGCGCCATTTCCTGGAGATGGCCACCAAGATCTCGAAACAATATCCAGTCGTGGTTTCCAAATTCCTGACTGATGCCAAAGAAATTGAAATGGACGCAGTAGCCGACAAAGGCGAGATCATCTTGTACGCTATTTCTGAACATATCGAGTTTGCCGGCGTGCATTCAGGCGATGCCACCATGATGTTTCCGCCCCAAAAGGTTTACGTAGAAACCATCAGAAGGATCAAAAAAATCAGCCGGAAAATCGCAGAGGCATTGCAAATCAGTGGCCCATTCAATATTCAGTTTCTGGCTCGCGACAATGACATCAAGGTGATCGAATGTAACCTGAGGGCATCGAGAAGCTTACCTTTTGTTTCTAAAGTACTGAAAACCAATTTTATAGATTACGCCACACGCATCATGTTGGGCGAGAAAGTAGAGAAGCCATTGAAATCTTTATTCGAACTGGATTATATAGGTGTAAAAGCGCCTCAGTTTTCCTTTTCACGCTTGAGCAAGGCCGACCCTGTTTTGGGTGTTGATATGGCATCTACCGGCGAAGTGGGTTGCATTGGCGACGATTACTATGAGGCCATCCTCAAGTCGATGCTGGCTGTTGGCTACCGGATTCCAAAGAAAAACATATTGATTTCTTCGGGCCCGATGCGTTCCAAAACAGAATTGCTTGCCAGCGCGCTCTGGCTAACCGAAAACGGATTTGACCTTTTTGCTACGCAGGGGACTCATCAGTTTTTGGCAGAAAACAACATTCCGTCAAAGGTCGTTTATTGGCCCGATGTTCCCAAATCGCCCAATGCTTACGAGCTGATACGCTCCCGGCAGATCGACCTTGTTATCAACATCCCCAAAAACCTGAGCCAGGAAGAACTTGACAACGACTACACCATCAGGCGCGCAGCGGTTGATTTCAATGTGCCTTTGATCACCAATGCCCGCCTGGCAAGCGCGTTCATATACGCCATTGCACGCTACCGGCTCGAAGACCTGCGCATCAAATCATGGAGTGAATACGTTTAAAAATGGCTATACAATCTGATCTAATCACGGAATCTAAGCGGTTATCAACAACAGGATGTATATTTGTGAAAAAGTTTTGCCTTGTCAATCTTTTGTTTCGCCTATCTTTGTACCCCGGTAACACGACACATCACATGTTAACGGAGCACAACATCAAAGATAAAAGCCAGCAGGTCAATCAGATCGCTTCGTTATTCAATTTCTATAATCTATCAGACGGCATTGGCCGTCTTTTTTTTGCCCTTTTAAAAAGCAATGATTCTCATGTTGCTTTTCGAAGAACAACCTCTCAGCATTCAAATAATGAAATTTCCACTTCTCAAATCAAAATACCCTTATGTCAATGAAAAACCGCAGTTTAGTTTCCATTAACGATTACACACGCGAGGAGATGATTCATATCCTCGATCTGGCCGAAGGTTTTGAAAAAGAACCACACCAGAACCTGCTGAATGGCCGGGTGATCGCTTCGCTCTTCTTTGAACCTTCGACCCGCACACGACTCAGTTTCGAAAGCGCCATTCAAAAGATCGGCGGCAATGTTGTGGGTTTCAGCAGTGCAGCCACTTCGAGCGTGCAGAAAGGCGAATCGCTTAAAGACACCATCCTCACTGTGAGCAACTATAGCGACCTGATCGTGATGCGACATCCTGTTGATGGATCTGCCCGTTATGCCAGCGAAGTGGCTCCTGTGCCAATTATCAATGCAGGTGATGGGGCCAACCAACATCCAACCCAATGCCTGCTCGACCTTTATTCAATCAGAAAAACACAGGGCACGCTCGATAATTTGGAAGTAACTTTTGTAGGCGACCTGAAGTACGGACGCACCGTACACAGTCTGGTGATTGCATTGTGTAAGTTCAATACGAAATTTCACCTGGTTTCGCCCATCGAGCTCAAACTGCCCAGCGCCGTTAAGCGACACATCAAAGAAGCCAATCTTCAATACGAACAATATACTGATTTCATGGAAGTTATTCCAAAATCAGATATTATTTATATGACCCGGATCCAAAAAGAGCGCTTCCCCGATCCATTGGATTACGAAAAGGTTAAAAACGCTTACATCCTCGAAAACAGCATGCTCGCAGGTGCCAAGGACAATTGCCGCATCCTGCATCCGCTACCACGCGTCAACGAGATCAGCACCGACGTCGACACCAATTCGAAAGCCTACTATTTCCAGCAGGCACAAAACGGAGTATATGTTCGTCAGGCATTGATTGCAGCTATTCTGGGTGTAAAATAAAGTTTCATCAGCAAAAAATTGAACTCATGACAAATAAAAGAAAAGAACTGATCGTCTCGGCTATCAGCAACGGCACAGTAATCGACCACATCCCGGCAGATAAATTGTTTCAGGTAGTAAAAATCCTCGACCTGGACAAAACAGAAAAGCCGCTCTATTTTGGCACAAACCTCGAAAGCAAAAAATATGGACGCAAAGGCATTATCAAAATCAGCGACAAATATTTTGAGATGGAAGACATCAACAAGATAGCACTGGTCGCTCCCACTGCCACACTTATCGAAATCAAAGACTACGAAGTGGTGCGCAAAGACAACGTCAGCATCCCCGAACATGTTGAAAAAATCGTGAAGTGCTTCAACCCCAATTGTGTCACCAATAAAGAAAATGTACCTACGAAATTCAACGTGATTCATGTGGATGGCGAAATGAAGCTGGCATGCCACTATTGCGAGAAAAACACCTCGCAAGCCAATATGGTCTTCTTTTAATTGCATCACTTGAATGGCCAATGAAAAAGCTGCAGAAACCTGCAGCTTTTTTGCTTTAACGCAAATTAACATTCCAATGAAGCTTTGGCCCTGTTCTTGCAACTTATATTGCGTTTGCTTGCTTAACTTTGCAGCGGTACCAAAACAATACACAGCAGAATTTGTTGTTATTGCATAAAACGCCGTCATGTCAGATTACATCATTTCATTAATTGAAGAAGGTGAACACCAGCAGCAGGATTTCAAATTTGAAATATCTGACAGCAAGAAGATTGCCCGTTCGCTGGTAGCCTTTGCCAATACCGACGGTGGTCGTTTGCTGGTTGGAGTAAAAGACAATGGCGCAGTGGCTGGCGTGCGCTCTGACGAAGAGATTCACATGATTGAAGCCGCTGCCCAGCTTTATTGCAAACCTGAAGTGACATACCAAACCAAAGAATGGAATGTTAACGGAAAACTTGTACTTGAAGTAAAGGTGCCACGCAGTAAGTCGCACAAACACAAAGCGCCTGACAAAAACAATGATTACAAGATTTTTGTAAGGGTTGGCGACAAAAACCTACTGGCAAACAGCATCTTGCTCAAAGTTTGGAAACGTCAAAATGATCACCGGGAAGTACGTATCGCCTTCACCGAAGTGGAAATGCAATTGCTAAGGTATCTTTCAGAGCACGGACAAATAGACATTGCCGCTTTCCGGGAAATGTGTCACCTGAAAAAACCCAGGGCCGAAGCCATTTTAACCGATTTCATTCTTTTGGGTGTGATCGACATGCATATGACCGAAAAAGAAACCTACTTCGAACTGGTCGACTCTGACTTTTATGACAGAATCGATCAGGAAACAGGGCAAATTAATGTGTATACAAGGTAATTTAACATGAAATCAATGGCTTATAATAAACTTGACAATCGTAAATATTGGCATAAGAAGTTGAATTTGATGTTTTTATTGAGCATTTTGTTGTTGGTTTTCCAGACCCAAATCAAGGCGCAGGAGCAGTTGAATGTGCAGTCCGAGACTGCCTTTACAGCTCCACGACCAGGATTTTCAATCAATGAAATACCCGTGAACGTTCAGCTTGAAACAGGTATGAGCGTTGGAAACAATTTTGCTGGCAATACTGCATTTTCCAGCTTCATCAAGCCGACCATCAGTTTTCAACCTGAAAAACGCTTAAATATTCAGGCATCATTTGGGTATCTGCAGGGATTTAATCACTCATTCCTATATTATAATGGAGAACAAAACAGTCTTCAAATTACACAGACTGATGTTGTGCTTGGCTCAGTGGCTGTTAGTGGTAATTATGTCGTCAATCCCAAGCTGATGCTTAGCGGCACCGTCTGGAAGCAATTCGACATGCAACCACCGGCTGACCAACTCAATCCACGGGCACTGAATTTTGAAGCCGATGGCATTGTTGTTGGCATGCAATACAATATCAACGATAAAATGCAAATCAATGCCAGCTTTGGCTATTCGAGAGGCAATACACCTTATCGCAGCAGCTTCAACAATTACTGGGGAAGTCCATCTCCGTTTATGCCTTCATTTGGCGCACAACCCATCAATTCATTCAACTGGTAATACCTAACTCAACCATGATGATCGTTATTTCACCTGCCAAAACACTTGATTTCGAAAGCGAAAAAAGAAATCTACAAGGAACTACACCCCATTTTCAGGATGATGCTGTAAAAGTTGCTGCTGTGATGCGTAAACAGAGTGAGAAAAAACTGGCTGCTTTAATGGATATCAGCAAAGATCTGGCACAGTTAAACTACATGCGCTATCAGCAGTGGGGAGTGCAAACCGATAACACTTCGAAAAGGCACGCTTTACTGGCCTTTAAAGGAGATGTATATATAGGACTGCAAGCCGAGACTTTTTCGGATGAGCAACTGCAATATGCTCAAGAACATCTGCGCATCTTGTCAGGCCTTTACGGTCTGCTTCGTCCGCTCGACCTGATCGAAGCCTACAGATTGGAGATGGGAACAAAGATCAATATTGGACGCAAAAAGGATCTTTACGCATTTTGGCAGGAGAAAATCACCCTAAAGCTCAAAGAAGAAATGCTACAGGTTGGTAGTTCACACCTGATCAACCTGGCATCGAACGAGTATTTCAAGAGTATTAACACAAAAAAACTTGGTGTAAGCATCATTTCGCCACAATTTAAAGAAGAAAAAAACGGTGAACTCAAGATGATCAGCTTCTTTGCCAAGAAAGCCAGAGGCATGATGAGCCGCTTCATTATCACCAACGATATCACCAATCCTGAGCATTTATCAGCCTTTTCAGAGGACGGATACCGCTACGACCCTGCACGCTCTACGCCCGAAAAGCCACTTTTCATCCGAACAGGAGCTTAAGGCTTATTAACAATGAAAACACTAACCTATTCATTAGGTTGAAATTGTAAATTGTTTATAAAGTTTTTTCATTTTTTTCTTGCGTCAATAGAAAATTGCGGTACATTTGCACTCCCAATCACGAGAAAGAGATTGGCGCAGTTCACTGAAAGAAGATACGTAGTAGAGAGAGGGATAAGAAGCCGAGAGGTGGAAGGTCAGTTTGAAAA
>DINQ01000018.1:29961-30165 GCA_002426795.1 Bacteroidales bacterium UBA5536 | reverse complement strand
CTGCGTCAACACGCAAAAGGAATACGTCAAACGATACAATGTCTGCTCGTGAGCCTTTAAGGAATGCATCAAACGATAAAAGTATTGCGTGAATGCGCAAAAGTGCTGCGTCAACACGCAAAAGGAACGTATCAAACGATACAATGTCTGCTCGTGAGCCTTTAAGGAATGCATCAAACGATAAAAGTATTGCGTGAATGCGCA
>DINQ01000018.1:0-29820 GCA_002426795.1 Bacteroidales bacterium UBA5536 | reverse complement strand
CGTGAGCCTTTAAGGAATGCATCAAACGATAAAAGTATTGCGTGAATGCGCAAAAGTGCTGCGTCAACACGCAAAAGGAATGCGTCAAACGATACAATGTCTGCTCGTGAGTCTTTAAGGAAAGCATCAAACGATAAAAGTATTGCGTGAATGCGCAAAAGTGCTGCGTCAACACGCAAAAGGAACGTGTCAAACAATACAATGTCTGCCCGTGAGCCTTTAAGGAAAGCATCACTTTGCTGCAGCGCGAGTCCTCTCGCGTGGCCGAAATATATTAAGTTGTTGAAGGTCATTTTTTATGTCCTTTGACAGGGCAAAGGACCAAACCCACTCCCTTCTTTTGGCCGGGAGGTAAACTTTGCGGACCTGCCTACCTAGCAGTAGGTAAACCTGCCTGCCAGTAATTAAACCTACCTGGCAGTAAGATAACATGACTGTGAGGTTTTCTGTTTATTAGAAAAATCGAAGACGACAGGCAGGATGGATGGCCTCCCGCTTCTTTGAAAACACAAGAAATTCTGGCAAAAAGGTGGGTTCTCCTAGTGTCGAACCCAACTGGCCTGGCTTCGAGAGCCTCAGCCACCAGGCCATTTTTGCCGAATTTCTAAGCGTTTTCAAATTCATCCCTCACCGGCACCGTCCCTGTCCAACTGACACGATCAACAATGTGGTAATACTGTGAGCAGTTGTCAGGTGGAATTCCGCGGGCCACCGCACGGAATTGATATACACTAATTGTTCTGACGGAAACAGAGTGAGAATCGTTTTTGACCTGACGGAACTGGATTATCCGGAAGTGCTCCCTTGACTGATGCTGATCTGCCTGCACTGAGCCTATCGAAGTGTGATCAGTATCCGGAAATTTTCAATGAAAGTTATTGTTTGATGTCCTTTGACGGGGCCAAGGACCAAAGCCCTCCCTTCTTTTGGTCGGGAGGTAAACTTTGCAGAACTGGTTTGCATGTCTTTGATATTTGTTTGTAAGTGATCGATACTCCGAGATTAATGCCAGCTGGTGGGTGGCATTGTTGAAGTAAAGCGATAATGGTTCCGGCTTTTTGGATTCAATGAAGAAAGCCGACCCGTCATTGCTTCAGGCTGAACAAAAAGTCGTTTTTTTCTTTGATAACAGCTTGTCAATAAACTTAATAGATGCGCATGACAAAAATAATTGAAAAAAGTGAAAAAAAAGTGATGCGTTTTTGGGTTTTCATGGTACTAATAAACAGAAAAGAAGGGGGAAGATATTCTTTTCGGCCTGTTGCATTGCTTTTTTTGCGCTGAGTAGCCAATCGCTGATCAATGTTTTGCCGGCCAACAAGCAGCGTCCTTTTTTTTTCGGACAGGCCTTTATGGTAGTTGATGAAAGGCCTGGAGAAAATCATTTTATGAACCATTGCCGAGGCAGCTTTCTTTGCGCAAGCCCGTCGGTAAACCATGCCAAAACCATATGGAAACAAAACGAAATATCCACAAAATTTATCACAAAACTGAAATTCTTAATACTAGACATCTGGAATATCCCTTTTTTGTCTTCGTCATCTTGTTTGCAAAAAACCATTTCAATAAATTTGAGCAATGAAAAACTATGAAACTTGCCAAGTTCCGGAATAGCAATTTTGCCCGAATGTACCACACGAACCATTGAGTCGGTCAGGGCGGCTTTCAAAAAAAAAGATGAAATATCCCAAAGAATAATATCAAACCCACTGAAATGAAAATTCATTGATTCCCGAAAACTTTTGGGATTGACCATTGAAATAAAAATTATTTATAAGTGAAAATGATTCAATAACTAAAATATTTTAAAAGATGAAAATCCATATGAAACACAAGAATTATGTATGCTTATTATCATTTGTCATTGGCTTATTGATAGTCTTGACCCTTCCAAATGAAGGATATAGTCAGTGTGTTGATTGCAGCAATAACAATGTTAAAATTGGGTATAACAATAGCATAAACAATGCTTATCAATTTCAGTCGATTCTGGGCAATGGCAATACCACGCTTCGAAATAATGCAGTAGCAATCGGTTCTGAATCTTTTTCCAGGCACAGTCATTCTTATGTGTTTGGCAGCTTTTCCGAATCAAATGGGATTCATTCTTATTGCATTGGATCGAATTCAATTGCCAATACAACAAGTAGCTTTGCGATTGGTAATTTTTCATATTCCATATTTGGAAATGCGTTTTCTATTGGCAACTTTGTTAAGAGCAATGCTACTGGTGGATATGTGTTTGGTTTAGGAATCTCTTCATCTGAACCATTGACTAACCCTGTTGAAAACAGTCTGGCAATAGGAATGAAAAGCACAAAACCAACCCTATTTATAAGCGAATCAACAGCATCAAGTGCAAATAATCTCACCGGTAAAATCGGTATCGGCAACGTCACCTCCCCCCAGGCCAAGCTGCACATCCGTGCTGATGAGGATGAAGATGCCAGTTTGTTTTTGGAACCAACTTCTACCAACAAATCAGCGGTTATTATGCTGGGTGAAAATCATCAGATAGCAGCCAGAGCAGATAACGACCTGCTTTTTACTTCCTCAGAAAGTGCAGGATTTGCCTTCGAAAACGGAAGCTTCCGGGTTGGAACAGCCGAACAGCCGCAACAGATTAGCCTGCATGGCAGCATCAATGCTGAAGGATTGCTGGCAACTGCTTTTGGAGAAGGTAATAGTGCCAGTGGAAATTATAGTTTTGTTGCTGGAAGAAATTCTGAAGCCAGCAAAACCAACGCTATCGTAATTGGCAGTTACTCAAAAGCAACAGGAATGCATTCATATGTTGTTGGTAGCAATTCATTTGCCTCTGGCGATTTTTCATATGTTTTTGGAGGTAATTCAAAAGCAGAAATTGACTTTTCAATGGCAATTGGAAATAACTTGCGTGCAAATAATGGTGGATTCGTCTTCGGTATGGGTAGAGTGGATGCGTTATTAACCAATAATATTGAGAAATCACTTGTCATAGGTTTCAACAGTGCCTATCCAACATTTTTTGTCAGCCGTACGCCTATTGACCAGCAGTCAGGCCGCATCGGTATCGGCAACGTCACCTCCCCCCAGGCCAAGCTGCACATCCGTGCTGATGAGGGTGAGGACGCCAGTTTGTTGCTGGAAGCTTCTGCAGGCAGACAAGCGAAGCTAATGCTATCGGAATCGCACGAAATAACCTATGAACCAGATGAAAACCTGCATTTTCGAACAGCACCAAGCAAAGCATTTGAGTTTCATCAGGGCGATATCTATATCGAAGACATACAGAGCGGAATCATCATGCGCTCTCCCAACGGGCAGTGCTGGCGCGGAAGGGTAAACGATCAGGGTTTGTTGGCGTTCGAGCAAACAGCCTGTCCGGGCACAGAAACAGCCCTTGGTGAAAAACCTTTCACAACTTCTTTGCTTAAGGTGTATCCCAATCCGGCCGACAAGCACCTGGTGGTCGAAACAACAAAAATAACAGGCTCTTTTGTGCTGACATTGATTAATCTCGATGGCAAACGTCTGATGGAGCAACAATGTACAGCAGGCAAAACCAGCCTCAACATTGAAAAGCTGCCGGCCGGCACTTATTTGTTGCTTTGCAAACAAAATGGCCAACTACTCGACACCGCCAGGATACTGGTAGAGTAGAAAGGCTTGTGTTGCCGGCCATCCGGAATGCAGTCCGTATCCGGAACATCCTCTTGTCTGACATAAAATCTGCGAATAAAACACAGGTGTAAGTTTTCAACAATTGAATATTTTTGAACTATGAGCCGAAAGCATGAAACTCAATTAAAAACGAATTGTACGGACACCGATTGCAAATCGGCGCCAGCGGGGGGCGTACCCTACAAGAGTGGCGAAAAAATCAGCATTGATTCAGCTATCTGGTATATTGATGCTACGCTGAATTACTACTATGCCAACAGCAATGCCACCAGTGCAAAGTTTCACTGGGATACGGTATATGTTGAATTGGAATTGGTAAACAGTTATGAGGCCATGTACCAACAGGTATTTACCAGCTATGATGAATCCTTATCCGGATTATCCGAAAAGTATCATGCCATCAGCGGCGAAAACAAACGCTTCATTATGGCCATAGTTAATGATGCCGGGCCACTGCCTGATAACAAACATAAACTGCAGATTGTTACTGTTTCTGGTACTGGCATTTTGCAGAGTTCAGGGGATTTTGGGGAGGAGGAAGCATATTTATGGAATCGCAATGCTCAGTTTGATTGTAACGGAGATAGTGCACTTGGCGCTCCAGTCATTTTTGAAACCATGCTTGATGCACATTTTAACCCACCTCCAGCTGGTTCATGCCATTGGTTTTTTTATGGTCCAATTACATATCATCGGCTCTACTATTATGATTATCCATTAAATTCCACTTTGCAAAACTACCTTGATTACAAAATCTATGCTGCTTCTTCTGCTGTTGGTGATGGGCTAACGGATGAAGTAAAATGTCTCGAAGATGACCAAAACAGTTCGGGTGTACATGAGATGCAATTTTATTACGACCATCTGAAAGTTTTTGTAAGTGATTGGCTGGCATCTCCGGAAAACACAGAAAACAAAAAATTTGCACCTTCTTCAGAAATTGAAAGCCCAACTGATTTTATCGGGGACGCTACGATCATTTATCATAGGCCAGTCTTTGAATTCCGCAAGAGAGGAATAAGCTGTCAACTGCAATTAGACATTCCGGCAACAAACTAATTTCAACACAATATGAAAGCAATCGAAATACTCTGTATCGTATTACTTTGGTGTGGGCAATTATCTGCACAAAACACTTACAGCCTGATGATGGCATCTGATGTTTCTCATGATCCCAGAGATGTTGTTGAGCTTGCTGATGGTAGTATGGTCGCACTGGTTAATGAATACACCGGACATTACTATACGCCTGATAGGCATATTTATAAAGCGGCTTTTTTAAAATTCAGTCCAGAAGGAGATACTACAATGCTTTATCCTCCCATGGGGGATACCCTGTTTGGTTTTAATACAATTGTAACAAGTAATAACGGTGGGTATTTCGTTGCCGGAATTTCAATTTTTCCTGATAGCACAACATGGTCGTTAATGTTATTGGAAGTAGATGATCAATTTAATAAATTATGGACGAAACACTATTTTATTGATAGTGTTTTTTGCCAAGATTTAACAAAGTTAGTATCAGTCGAGGATGGGTATTTTGCTTTTGGATATATTCAATATTCGATCACAGGGGGCTCCTACCCTTATTTATGCAGGATTGACAACTCTGGAAACTTAATTAGGTATCATATTTATCCTGATCGTGCTCCGGGTGTATTTGAATATGCATTCAACCCCGACAAAAGCAGGATATGGCTTTTTTCACCACCTACTCTTGATCCTATTAACGGTGCTTCACGAGCCGTATTCGATACAAATTTTAACCATCTCTATTCTGAAGCAATTGTTGCGATAGGTGCAAGGCTCTATACGCATCATTGGAAAAATGATACCAGTTTCTATCTATCGTTCAGCGGTGATCGCACAGGATCTGCTTTTCAGGATGATGAATTACACATTGGGCTATATGATACTTTGATGAACCCGATATATGAAAATGAATTTGGCGATTACGATTCCTTTGATTATCCTGCCTGGCATACTGCCATCAGCTATCAAAACAACGACAGCATCTTTTATGCCGGCACTATCGGGATGTATATTGGTTATCCTCCGCAAGGTTATACCAATTACATCATGCTCGGACAAACAGACGAGCAATTGCAGGAAAGATACAGGCAATATATTGGAGGCGATGGTTACTATCATGCAGAATTTATCAAATCGACAAGAGATGGTGGTTGTTTTTTGGGGGCAAACCGATACAACCATACTACGCTTGTAAATGATGCCATCTTTATGAAGCTTAACTGCCTGGGCGAACTTGTTTACCTGGTGGGGCAGGATGTCCCAAGTTATCGGTTCATGCTTTATCCCAATCCCACAGTATCGCAACTGCAGATCCGAACGGCAATACGTGGATATTCCTTTTCGATCAGGGATATGAATGGAAAGCTAATACAGGAAGGTTTTTCAGAAGACAATAAATGTATCGTCAATGTTGAACACTATTTATCAGGCACCTATGTAATTTCTTTTACTGCGAATGGAGAACTAATTGAAACACATAAATTTATAAAACACTAATCAAGATGAGAACAAAACTACTATTAAATGGATCTTTTTTAATTTCTTTTCTTTTATTCACAAACAACATATCTATTTTTGGGCAAATTTGTGCAACCTGTCCCGGCAACACTGTAACGGGTATCAAAGCAACCGCCTTTGGAGATGGAAACACTGCAAGTGGCAATTATAGTTTTGTTGCTGGAAGAAACAGTACCGCCTCAAAGCCTTATGCTGGTGTGCTGGGAAGTTGGTCAAGTGCAGAGGGGGGCCATTCTTTTGTTATTGGAGGTCAATCACATGCCAAGGGAGACTTTTCATTTGTTTTAGGTGATAATTCAACAGCAGAATTTGATTATTCAATAGCAATAGGTCATAATATTAGAGCAAATACTGGCGGATTTGCAATAGGTTATGGTAGAATTGATGCGTTATTAACCAATAATATTGAGAAATCACTTGTCATAGGTTTCAACAGTGCCTATCCAACATTTTTTGTCAGCCGTACGCCTATTGACCAGCAGTCAGGCCGCATCGGCATCGGCAACGTCACCTCCCCCCAGGCCAAGCTCCACATCCGTGCTGATGAGGGTGAGGATGCCAGTTTGTTTTTGGAGCCAACAGGTAGTAATAAATCAGCAAGCATTCAGCTGGGAGAAGCTTTTACAATTCATGCTAAATCTGGACAAGAGCTAATGTTTGATTCATCTGAAGGAACAGGATTTGCCTTTGAGAACGGAACGTTCCGTGTTGGTTCTGCAGAAGAACCACAATCCATCATACTTCATGGCAGTATCAATGCAGAAGGATTAAACGCTGTGGCCCTTGGAGATGGAAACACTGCAAGTGGCAATTATAGTTTTGTTGCTGGAAGAAGTTCGGAAGCCAGCAAAAACAATGCAATTGTAATAGGCAGTTATTCAAAAGCTACTGGTCTTCATTCATATGTAGTTGGAAGTAATTCATTTGCCACAGGCAATTTTGCTTATGCTTTTGGTGGTAATTCAAAGGCGGAAATGGATTTTTCTATGGCAATAGGTCATAATATTGTAGCTAATCTTGGCGGATTCGCACTTGGTGTCGGTAAAGTGGATGCATTGTTAACAAATAATAAACAAGAGTCGCTTGTCATAGGTTTCAACAGTGCNNGCATCGGTATCGGCAACGTCACCGATCCCCAGGCCAAGCTGCACATCCGCGCTGATGAGGGTGAGGATGCCAGTTTGTTGCTGGAAGCTTCTGCAGGCAGACAAGCGAAGCTAATGCTATCGGAATCGCACGAAATAACCTATGAACCAGATGAAAACCTGCATTTTCGAACAGCACCAAGCAAAGCATTTGAGTTTCATCAGGGCGATATCTATATCGAAGACATCCAGAGCGGAATCATCATGCGCTCTCCCAACGGGCAGTGCTGGCGCGGAAGGGTAAACGATCAGGGTTTGTTGGCGTTTGAGCAAACGGAATGCCCAACAGCAGAAACAGCACTGCCGGAACATGGCCGCGAAAACCATCTGATGAGGGTGTTTCCGAATCCGGCATCCAAACAGTTGGAAGTAATTGCTGAGGGTTTAAATGGATCATATACCCTGAGACTTATTTCAGCAACCGGTCAGCTGATGCTCGAAAAGCAATCATGGAAAACGCACACTCAGCTCAACATCCAAAATCTGTCTTCAGGAACCTATCTGCTGGTGCTTGAACAGGACGGGAAGATGAAGGATAGTGTGAAAGTTTTGGTAGAGTAAGTAGGAATTTCAGTCAAACTTTTTTGTCTTTACTTCATGAAAATTCAAATATAAATATCCTGCAATCTGCTGATTATCAAGCCGAAAATAGCTTGGTGCCCACCAGTTTAAAGAAATGATAAACCATTAAATCACCAATTACCTTATGAAATTCATTGATTTTTACCTAATGATTGTGTTTGCTGCCCTATTGCTGGCAAACAATCCTGCCAGGGCACAGATGCAGCCGGCAGCTGCAGATAGTGTTGAATTTTTAACCAAAACCAGCGATACAACCAAAAAGTCAAGAGAGGAGTATTGGTTGAGCGGCCCCGACAATTCAATTTATTACCAAAACGGATTTGTGGGCATAGGCACTTCAAACCCTGCATCCAGCCTGCATGTGCAAGGAAATATGAAGCTTGGCAGCAATATTGGTGCGGTGGGTACGAATGCCTTTGCCGGGGGAGATGGTTCTACCGCCAGTGGCACAAATGCTTTTGCTTTTGGAGATGAAGCAAAAGCTTTAAATACAGGCGCATTTGCCAGTGGACTAAGAGCAGAAGCAAGCGGAACCAATTCAACAGCTTTGGGAAGAGCAAGTAAAGCATCAAATGAAAACACCATTGCCTTGGGATATGTTACAGAGGCTTTAACACCCAATGCCGTGGTAATTGGCAAACACGCCCGTGTTACTGCCGGAAATTCATATTTAATTGGAAGTGGGCTGGGACTAGGGACAAACATGCTAGTGAACGATGTAGGTTATTCCTTTATGATAGGAATGAAAAGCAACGTTCCCACTTTCTTCGTAGGCCCTTCAGACGGCGCCGGCACTACCGGTCGCATAGGCATTGGCAATATGACTGATCCGCAAGTCAAGCTGCATATGCTATCAGATATAGATGAGGCTGCTATCTTAAAGCTGGAGCACCGCACCACCGGCACCAACCGCTATGCCGAGATAAGCCTTGGCACGCACCGCATACGGGCAGGTAACTTCGAAAACATGGTTTTTAGCACACCTGACGCCAACAAAGATTTTGTGTTTGAGAATGGAAATGTTGGCATAGCTACTTCAAATCCCGAAGCCAGCCTGCATGTGCAAGGCAATATGAAAATGGGCAGCAATATTGGTGTAGTGGGCACAAATGCCTTTGCCGGAGGAGATGGAAGTATTGCGTCTGGAATTAATGCTTTTGGGTTTGGTATTGAAACTGAGGCTGTTGGGAATGCCTCTTTTGCTACAGGTAATAAATCAAAAGCAAGAGGTAGTTATTCAGTAGCTATGGGTAGATCGTGTTTTACACAAGGTGAAAACGCAATTGCACTTGGTTATGTTGCAGAGGCGCGTGCAGCAAACTCTGTGGCTGTCGGTAGACATCTTAGTGCCGGTGCAAGCAGTGCTATTGTTTTAGGTAATGGTTTAGGACTCAATGAAAACATGTTAATAAATGCTATACCTTACTCTCTGATGATTGGTTTCGAAAGCAACGTTCCCACCTTCTTTGTAGGCCCTTCAGACGGTGCCGGCACTACCGGCAGTATTGGCATTGGCAATATGACAGCACCACAGGCCAAGTTGCATATGTTATCAGATGAAGATGAGGCTGCCACCTTAAAGCTGGAGCACCGCACCACCGGCACCAACCGCTATGCCGAGATAAGCCTTGGCACGCACCGCATACGGGCAGGTAACTTCGAAAACATGGTTTTTAGCACACCTGACGCCAACAAGGATTTTGTGTTTGAGAATGGGAATGTGGGGATAGGATTGGACAGCCCGTCATCAGCTATTGAGATTTATCGGGAGGAAGAGCCGGAATTTAAACTTTCGAACAACGAGGGAAATATAATGATGGCTGTTGTGAATACGCCCTGGCATTATGCGCCTACTTCACAGCCAGGTGATGTAGTGTTTAAAACCCATTACAGTGGCAACCGTCACGGGATGATATTTAATATGAATGATGATTATAATGATGGAAACAGTTATATCAAATTCAATGATAATTATAATCATCATACACTCACCATTCTCAATAATGGCTATATAGGTTTTGGGACTGACAAACCAAAAGCACGCATTCACCTCGAAGATGGAGATATCTATTTATCTGACATACAGTCCGGTATTATCATGAAATCGCCCGACGGACAATGTTGGCGAGGTCGTTTGAACGAACAGGGAGTGCTGGTTTTTACCAGCATTGATTGTCCTGACGAAGAGGCAAGTAGCCAGCCCGAATTGGTAGCAAACACGCTTATGAGCCTGGCACCAAATCCCACAACCGGCAGGCTTCTGATTACTCACACATTGGCTGAAGGCCCTGCAGAAGTAAGGGTGTACGATCTGGGAGGAACAATGCTGTTTCAAAAGCAGTTTAACAGCAACACAATAAATCTGAATCTGGAACATTTAGCTGCCGGCACCTACGTTGTAAGCCTCAAAAAACAAAACAAAGTAGTAGCCACGGATAAGTTTGTGAAGAATTAGGTTTTTTGCGCATTTTGGAAGTTTTTAAAATTGTGAAATAACCGTATATTTATGACCGATACATAAAAAGTATGCTGCACCGGCGATTATTTAAGGGAGTTGCTAGCATGAAAAGGGATCGGATGGAGGTAGTTCTTTTAAAGTAATGATAAGGAAATGAAAAACTAAACACAAACCAATTTATGAATCAAGGTGTTAAATATCAGTTTTATAGAGTTTGTTTCTTACTATTACTACTCAATAGTATTCTTTCATGCAGAAAAGACTCTAAAGAAAGACCTGAAGTTCAGTTTATCAGTCCTTTAGGCCAAGAGGGATCCAAGGTTTTAGTTGGTGATACCTTAAATATTATTGCACAGGCAATTGATCCGGATGGGACAATAAGCCATGTAGCGTGTTACGTCTCTGATTCAATGATTGGTAAACTCACCAGTGCTCCCTATATTTTTAGTTACATATTTAACTACCCTGGTGATTATTTATTATCGCTAATAGCAACAGATGAGCAAAACAATCAAAGTGAAAAGGTAGATCATTTAGTTTCAGTTACAGATGGTGGAAAAATTGATTTTAATTTCGAGTTTGAACCTGATCGTCCTGTTTCAACAAAAGATGCTTTATTAATTCATGTGGATGCTTTTTCCAGGTATGGAAAGATAGTTAACATCAAATTATACCTGAATAATCAATTGTGGGAGGAGGATACACGTTCTTTTTTACGTAAATCACTTGTCGATTTTTATCCTGGAGTTTACAATATACATGCAGTTGCTGTTGATGAGGTGGGCAATATTGGAAAAAGCCATAGATATACATTTACAGTGGATGAGATTCGACCGATAGAGATTTCATTTGATATTCATCCAATATATCTCGAAAACATGTTTCCTGGGTCAAGTTTAAATGTATCATTTAACTTAATGGATCGGGATAATGATTTAAGTCATATAGAGTTATTTTTAAATGATTCTCTTGTCCATGTATTTGATCCTGCTATGTATGATTATGGGATTGATTTTGAGAAAGGAGGAAGTTATACACTCAGGGCAATTGCCTATTCAAAAAGCGGACAAAGCCAATCGACCGATGAACTAACATTTCTGGTTCATGCCGGCCTTGTTTATGATGAGAGATTGAAAGGAATTGTTTCGAGTGTTGATAATCAAAGTTTTTATGCTATCAACGTTGCTCATAGCAAATTAGTGGTTTTGACTTCAACAAATGGTTATTGCAATGAAATTCGCCTGCCTTATTACATTCCCTCTGATATTTCATATGCCAGGACGGGCCGCAAGGTGTATATCAGCTATAAGTTTGATGATATTATTAGTATCTGGGATGAGCAAAGTGCGAGCTTTTCTTCTATCAGTTTCAATGGTTTTGGGGGCACAGATAAACTTCTGGCGGATGAAATAAACCAAAGAATTTATGTGAAATCATCAGATGCATTGTTGATTTTGGAAATGGGTTCAGGAGAGGTGCTTTCTGTTATAAGTCCGTTTGAAGTAGATGATTTTGTTATTGATAATGAGAACCAATGGCTTTTCGCAACCCGTAGTTTGTTTCAAACACAGTTTTTCAAATACAGTTTGATAAATGATCAGTTGGAACTAATACAAACACATGATAATTTGGGATATGAACCTAATGGTTTATACCTTAACACTAAAAAGGAATACATTATCCCTCTTGGCAATACAGGAATGAGTAATATTGATGTGAAGGCATATTCTGTTCATGATATCGAAAGCTTATATGGTAATTTTGAAGCAAATGATCCTATATCAATGGGTCTTTCGGGGAATAATGAACAGTTATTTATTTTAAACGGCATGGAAAATAAAATTTGCGTACACAATGCTACGAGCTTTGAGCGAGAGGTCTGTTTTGAGCTGCATTATAACCATTTCTATTTTGGCGAAGTGATTGTGAATAATTCTGGAACCCTATTACTCTATCATACAGAGATTTCGGGAATGGAAGATGATAGGTATATGCTTTGTTTTTACAATATTGCTCAATAATACGTTATGAATAATGCCAGCACAACCTTCGTTAAAAGCTTTGTAATGAAACGAATCAGTTATCTTCTGTTTTTTATAATTCTTCTTGTTTTTGGTTCTTGTGTAAAAGAGGAAGTAAGCGAAATTAAAAATGAAAAGCCTGTAATTGAGATAATTTATCCCCATGATAACATTGTTTATAGGATAAATGACACAATGATTTTTAGTTTTATTGCTAATGATCCGGATGGCGAGGTAAAATCTGTTTGGTTATATGGCAATAAAATATTACTTGCCATTGACACTGTTGCACCATGGCAGATTCCAGTAGTTTTTAATAGTGATATATCATACCATTTTACTGTTTTTGCACTTGATGACACGGGTGAACAATCGAATTTTGATGGGGTATATGTTTATCCATTTATGGGCGAAGAACCCAATATGTACTTTTCAACAAATCCTGATATTAATAGAAATTTTGTTGAAGGAGATAGTATAGAGTTAGTATCCACAGCCTATTCATCAGATGAAAGCAAGTTGATTCAAACAATTTATTTTAATGACAACGCAATTATTTCTTCGGATGAGAGAAGGGTTTCATATGTGTACAAAAATCTGCCAATAGGATATCACAGAACTTATTCAATAGTAGAAGATATTGAGGGAAATAAATTTAAGTCATATGATTTCTTTATAAATGTAACGGAGAATCGGCCCAGTGTTTTTGAAGTCAATATTTCGTCTTACGGCCTTGATGTTCCGGGATTACCCATTCCTGTAAGCGTTAATGTTGCAGATTCAGATACTGAGATTGTTGGAGTAAGTTTGTTTGTTAATGATCAGCTATTTAGTACTGATGATGGGAATTCATTAAGTGATTATTTTATTCCTCAAACAGGGGGTAATTTCAAGTTTTATGCCGAAGCAGTTGATAGCAGAGGTTTTGTTTCTGTTTCTGATACAATCCACTTTCAAGTTGAAGATGGATTCGTTTATGAGGGAAGTATTGCTGCTCTTTCAGCTTCAAATCAACCAGATTTGGTATTTGCTTTAAGTGGGAGTAATAATAAACTCCTTCTCGTAAATCCTTACATCCAATCTTATCAGGAATCGCTATTGCCCTATTATAAGCCTGTTATGATAAGTTATTCTTCATCAGATCAGAAGCTGTACATTGTTTATGAAAATGATTTAGTCGTTAGTGTATTAGACCAGCAAAATTTATCTTTTTCTGAATTTAGGTTCGACGTCTTAAATGAAATTGAAGAAATAAAAGACATAGAAATTGATCCAATAGGCAGAAGGATATTTATTATTGCTGAGGATGATCTGGTTATCCTGGATCAGGATGATGGAAGCCTGCTTAATCAAGTTAGATTTTCGGGTTATCATTCCCTTGAAATTGATGCAGAGGAGCAATACATGGTAGTTTATTTTTGGACAGGATATTCTGAAATGTTTAAGATTTATGATATTTCTACAAATGAGCCATCGCTTCTTGAATCCAAAACATTTAGTGCTAATTCAATGGTCGATCCTTTAACTTTAAATACAGTTCATGATTTTATTATTATCAATTCTGATGTACGTTCTGATGCACTTTTGGCGGTTAATGCCCTTGATTTGAATTCTTTATATGGCGCTATTCCTGTAAAAGGTTATATAAGTCGAGTATCATATTCATACCAGAAGGACTTACTTTTTGTTGTGAGTGAGGTTGGTTTTAGCAACGTTCTGAACCTGTACAATACGTCAAATTTGAATAGTTTTAGCAACTTTTCACTTGCCCTTTCCAATACCAATCTGGTTATTTCAAATGCAACTCAAGATAAATTAGTGCTGTACAGATCTGGAGGTAATTTTGGATCTAATGCGTTATACTTTATTGATTTAAATATTAATTAGAATAAGATTATCAGGATGAAAAAGTTAACCTTTATTGTGTTGTTTTCTATAGCCTCTCTTTTAGCTTGTAAAAAAGATTGTCCGGATCAGTTTATTTCAATGAATAATCTTGGCCCAACAATTCGTGTCACACCTGAGGGATATTCTGGAATCGTTGGTGATACGGTTCGATTTTCAGCTATTACTACCGATACTGATGGGAAAGTGGAAGCAGTTGTATTTTATAAAGATGGATATTTTTGGGTTGCAGATTCAACAATGCCTTATGAGCAGGATTTTGTTTGTGATAATCCAGGAACCACCTATTTCTCAGTTTTCGCTATTGATGATGATCAAACTAATTCCCGTGTTGTTAAGTTTGAAGTTGATTGCCAGCAATCCCAGTACCCTAAAATAAGCCTCAATATTTCTGATGAACTTATTTATGATCATGATTCCATTGCTTTTGAAGTGGTAAGTTCTTCTGATGTTAAAATTGAAAAGATTGAATTGTTCGTATCAGATAGAATGGTTTACTCTGATACAGCTGCTACAACCAGATTTGTAATGGATTCACTGCCAATTGAAACTTATACTGCTTATGCCATTGTTTATGATCAAAAACAAAGGCAAAGAATATCTGCCATGAAAGAGTTTGAGGTTCGTGCAAGCAGTCCACCAAAGATAGAAATCGATGTTCGTTCTTATTATAATTTTTTCCCAGGAACACCAATTCGAATTGATGTTAATGGGTCTGATGTTAATTACGATCTGAAGGATTTGTTGTTATATTGTAATGGTAGCCTCATTGACCATATAAACGATTTTCATTTTTTGAATGCTGATTATGTTCCTACTTCCGGGGGTGTTTATTCATTTCATGCAGTAGGTCGTGATAGCAGATTAAATTTAGGTTATTCGGATACAATAGAAGTACAGGTAGCTCCTGGTATTTCAATCGAGAATCGTTGGACTGATTTGTCTTTAAACAATCAGGGTACTCAAGTTTTTGGATTAGATAAAGAAAGAAATAGGCTTATTTTGGCCAATTTAGCTGATTTTATTGTTGACGAGAAACATTTACCTTTTTCAAATCCGATCAAGTTTGAATATTCTGAAAATGACGACAAGCTGTATATAATATATTCCTACTCTGGGGCTATAAGTGTATGGAATAATCAATCGCAAAGTTTTACGCAAATAACATTTTCTTCAACAGCAGATGCCATTGACATTGAGATCGACAAACTTAACCAAAGAATATACTTGCTGGCAACTGATGGCATCTATATTATTGATATGAATAATAATAATATAATAGGTTATTCAGGATACAATAATGTTATAGATATCGCTGTTGATCGGAATAATCATTGGCTTTTTGCTATAAGTTTAAGTTCTACCAATAAGATAGAATTAAGTAAATATAGTATCCAAAATGATGAATTAATATTGCTTCAATTTGACAGTTCTCAATACTTTTACCGAGGTGAGATGCTAGTAAATGAGGAAGAAGGTTATATAGTTGTACCTGGATATTCTGAAAACAATCGACAACTAGTGATTAGTTCATCAAACATTGAGGACGTCATTGGGGCATTTTCAAATAATTTATTTGTTTATCGATTATGTTTATCTCCAGATAAGTCTTTAATATTGGCTACTGATTCAGATGCTTATAATGATAAAATAGATGTTTTTGATGCCAAATTATTTCATAAAGTTACGGAGATTGATGTTCCAAACTCAGGGAATGCTTTATATGAAATTAATATGAATAATGACAAATTAGTTGTTACATCATATCGGGAATATGGAGATATTACATATACTTATTTGGTTTTTATCGATTTATAGTTTCAATTGAAGAAAAGGGATCATATTTTTTTGACAGCTTGTCTAAGAGTAAATACGACGACTGGATCCCAGCTTGGTATTCCGTTAAAAAACGAAAAATGGACTGCCAATTAACACGTTCTTTGATTTCTTCCGAACACTCATAATTGCAAATCCGCGCCAGCGGTGGGAGAGGTAAAAGCTTGTTAATTGTATTTGCCCACGAGGAATTTTTTCATGGCATCGATCTGATCGGGTGTACCCAGAATAAAAATTTTGGAGCCCGGGTGGATGCGGGTATCGGGTGAGGGATTCAGGATGTAGGAACCGTCGGGCGATTTAAATCCGATGATGTTGGCGCCCGAACTGGTGCGGATACCCAGCTCTCTGATTGGTTTATTGTATAGGCTTTCGGGAAGATCATCGCTCATGATTTCAAAAATCTGCGTGCTGTGTATATCATGAATCGTGAGGTGATCCAGGAACTCCACAATATCGGGTTTGGCCACCAGGGTAGCCATATGTGCACCCCCAACTTTTTCGGGCATGATCACACTGTTCACACCGGCAATCTTCATCTTCTTTTCCGAACTTTCGTTGGCTGCCCTGCTGATGATTTTCAACGAAGGGTTCAATGAACGTGCAGTGAGTGCCACAAACAAATTGTCGGCATCAATTGGCAGGGAAGTCACCAGGGCCTTTGCATGATGAATGCCTGCCTTCTCAAGCACTTCATCGGTGGTGGCATCGCCTTCAATAAAATTCAGCTTGCTGTTGAGTTGATTCACAACCACATCATGGCTTTGATCGATCACCACAAACTCTTCGTTGTAATCCCTGAGTTGCTGCACAACCTGCTGTCCGTTTCTGCCATAGCCCACGACAATTACATGGTTTTCCATTTTCTTCGATTTTAGTTTTTGTTTGTAGCCCGGAATAAACAACAGCTGCATCTCGATAAACTTCTGCGAAATCACCGTGATGAAGAAGGCGATGATGCCCATACTGCCCAATATCAAAAAAGAAGTAAATATTTTTCCGGCATCCGAAAGGGGTAAAACCTCACCAAAGCCCACAGTGCTCACCGTGATCACCGTCATATAGATGGCATCAATAATGGGATAATCATCAATAAAATGATAGCCTGCCACGCCGATTAAAATCAACAGTACGAGCAGAAGTAAGCCGCGAATCAGTTGGATGGTTGTACTTCTCAGATGATTTGTTTTTTGGGTATAGTTGCACAAATTTAAGCAAAAACGAAGCTAGTTCTGCATCATATTTACAGTATTGTTTTACGAGAGCCAATGGCAAGCTTCCAGCGCGCTTTTTCGACGATGCGCACACCTACGGCCCGCAAAAAGATGTACTGATGCAGCCACAAGAATTTGAGATGATGATGGACGCGTATTATGTAGAGAGGGGATGGGACAAAAGCAGCACACGGCCAGGCAAGGAGAAGCTGAAATTGCTGGGACTTTCGTTTTTAGATTAAGTATTTTATCGTTGCTTTGCTACTCCTGAAAATAAACCCTTTTTACCCTTCTTGAGATGCGGGTGAGGATTTCGTATGGTATGGTTTGGGCGTCTTTTGCCACCAGTTTGATGCTGTGTTTGCTGTCAAAAACAACCACCGGATCGCCTTCATTGGCCGAAATATCCGTCAGGTCAATCATGCACATGTCCATGCACACATCACCGATGATGGGCGCAGCCTGCCCATTGACCCACAATTTGCCATTTCCATTGCCCAGCAAGCGCGAAAGCCCGTCGGCATAGCCAATCGGCACCACGCCAATACGCGATTCGCGCGTGGTGTAGCTGCTGCGGTTGTAGCCCACGCTCTCGTTCGCTTTTAGCTGTTTAATCTGCGAAATGGTCGATTTCAGTGAGATGACAGTTTGCAGGGCTTCTTTTTCTTCTGCTGTTGACGGCACACCATACAAGCCGATCCCAAGTCGTACCATTTCAAATTGTGCTTCCGCAAACCGACTAATGCCTCCTGTGTTCAGGATATGCCGCATAATGGTATAAGGGAAAGCATCGGTGATTTTCTTGCCGCAATCCTCGAGCATGCTGATTTGTTGATGGGTAAAGGCGTCGTGTTCTGCCTTGTCGCTGGCTGCCAGGTGCGAAAAAACGGATTGAACACGCAGCATGGGATTTGATCGAATCCGTTCGATCAACGCATCCACTTCGTGCGGACAAAAGCCCAGGCGGTGCATGCCGGTGTCGATCTTCAGGTGAACCTTTACGGGTTTGTTGGGCGGCAGTGCCAACCGCCTGATGGTTTCCTCAAGCAGATCGAGGATGCGGAAACTAAAAATCTCGGGTTCCAACTGGTGCCTGATCATGGCATCGAAACTGTTTTCTTCGGGGCTCATCACCATGATGGGCAGGTTGATGCCTGCTTTTCGCAGCTCGACACCTTCGTCGGCATAGGCCACAGCCAGGTAGTCGGCATGGTGAAACTGCAGGATATTGGCTACCTCGAAGCTGCCGCTGCCATAGCCAAAAGCTTTGACCATGGCCATCAGTTTTGTTCCTGGTTTTATTTTGGTCCGGTAGTAATTCAAGTTGCTAACCAGGTTGTTCAGGTTGATTTCGAGCACGGTTTCGTGCGCTTTTTCCTGTAACAATTTGCTGATTTGCTCAAACTCAAAAATACGCGCACCTTTCAGCAGGATGGTCTGGTTGTTGAAAGTGGCAAAAGGAAATTGTGCAAGGAACGCTTCCGTATTATCGAAAAACGCCTTGTTCATTGCGAAACGATCGGCTTGTCGGCTGATGGCAGGCCCGATGCCAATGAGGTTGTCGATGCCTTTGGCTTCGAGCAACTGGGCGATATAAGTATATAAATCAACCTCGTTGCGTCCTGATTGAAGGATATCGGAGAGGATGAGCGTTTTCTGCTTGTGCTGTTGCTGCTGGTTCAGAAAATCGAGCGCGATCGAAAGGGAGTTTACATCAGAATTGTAACTGTCGTTGATGATGGTGCAGTTGTTGATACCGGCTTTGAGCTCAAGACGCATGGCGATAGGAACCAGCAAGGCCATTCTTTTGGTAATTTCATCCTGAGGCAGACCAAAAAGCAACATGACTGCCCAACAGTGAATGGCATTTTCGACGGCAGCTTCATCCACAAACGGGATGCTGATCTGGGCTTCTTTTCCTTTGTAAAGACCGGTGATGTTGGACCTGTTGGGGTTTTTTTCGACCGAGACGATTTGCAGGTCGGCTTCGTTTTTGCGGCTCCAGCTGAAAGATTTGATGGTTCGCAGTAATTCCGATCTGATGATAATACTTTGGATGTCAGCGTGATCGGTGCAGTAAACCAGGGTATCGACTTTGGTAAACAGCTTGAGCTTTTCGCCTACTTTCTGTGAAGTCTGGATAAAATTCTCGCTGTGTGCCTGTCCGATATTCGTGAACAAACCGATGGTGGGCTTGATGATGGCCTGCAGCTTTTCCATCTCCTCGGGTTCGGAAATGCCGGCTTCAAAAATAGCCAGTTGGTGCTGCTGATCCATCTGCCAGACCGAAAGTGGCACGCCTACTTGTGAGTTATAACTTTTAGGGCTGCGGATGATGTTGAAGTCGGGGCTCAGCAGCTGAAACAACCATTCTTTGATGATGGTTTTCCCATTGCTGCCTGTGATACCAATCACAGGCATATCAAACTGGCGCCGGTGAAAAGCCGCCAGTGCCTGCAGGGCTGCCAGGGTATTTTCGACCATGATGAAGGCTGCATCCGGCATGGCTTTGATGTCGGGGGGCAATTGACTGATCACAAAGGCCCTCAGACCTTTTTCGTAGAGTTGGCTGATATAGCGATGCCCGTTGTTGCGTTCGCTAATGAGGGCAAAAAACAGACATTGTTCAGCAGCAATCAACTGTCTGCTGTCGATCATGATATCGCGGATGCTCATGCCGGCGGTTGCGGGATAGATCAATTTGCCTTTAACCGCCTCAGCAATTTGCCCGATGGTGTATTTCTGGTGCAACATAATTTTCTGGCTTCAGCATGCCATCAGAGCACATTTGCCCTGTCGCTGGCATATTCGAGGCGTTGGTTGGCAATGTCGATGGCAAGGTAAAGGGCTTGCCTGAAAGATTCCTCCGAGGCAACATTCTGACCGCTGATTTCATAGGCAGTGCCATGGGCCGGAGATGTGCGCACAATGGACAAACCAGCGGTGAAGTTGACACCGCCACCAGCTGCAATACTTTTGAAGGGTGCCAGTCCCTGATCGTGGTACATGGCCAGCACGCCATCGTATTTTTTCCAGCTTCCCGATCCGAAAAATCCGTCTGCCGGATAGGGGCCAAAAGCAAGAATGCCTTCTTTTTTAACATTGGCGATAGCCGGTGCAATCACTTCTGTTTCTTCGTTTCCGAGCACGCCCCCGTCGCCGGCATGTGGGTTAAGTCCTAATACAGCTATTTTAGGTTTATTGATGCCAAAGTCCATTTCGAGGCTTTTGGCAAAAATGGCCAGTTTTTGCTGAATGAGGGATGGGCTGATGGCGCTGCTCACATTTTTCAATGGGATATGTCCGGTAAGTGTTCCAACACGCAGGTCGTTCCATACCATCAACATCAGTGGTTCATCTTTGCCAAAGCTGGCAGAGAAATATTCTGTATGACCAGGGAACTGAAAGGCGGCTGACTGTATATTGTTCTTGTTGATGGGAGCAGTAACCACAGCATCGAGCAGGTCGTTGCGCAAATCCTGCACGGCCATTTCAAGGGCTTCGAAAGCTGCTTTTCCGGCAACAGCTGTCGATTGACCCATTTCGATGTGCAAATCATCTTCGGTGCAGTTGACGATGTTCACACGTTTAGGGTGTGCCTGCGAAGCGTCTTTCACCAGGTTGAAGTTGATGTCGGGATTGTTCAGGTGCTTCTTGTAGAAGGAAGCTACTTTTGAATGGCCATAAACGATGGGGGTAAACAATTCGAGGATGCGGTTATCCGACAAGGTTTTGATGATGACTTCGTAGCCAATGCCGTTGATGTCGCCATGTGTGATGCCGATACGCAGGCGATTGTTTTTGGAATCCCTATTTTGATTTTGCATAATAGTCGCTCAATTTCAGGCAAAGTTAGTCTTTTTTTTGCCCAGATAATGGGGCTTGCAAAAAGCAGTGCTGAAGCCTGTTTTTTGTATGTAGTTCAATGTTTTTGGGCGCGTCGTTATTTCTTTTCAATCAGGCTGATGGCTGCACCGCCGCCCGGAGCCAGATGCAGATCGATGAAAGCATCGCGGTCAACCATTTGCTCGTCGATGGCATAGCTGGTTGGGTTGTCGTTCCAATGGGCATCGGCACCGTCGTGGTAGATGTGTGCCACATAGGTTTTGCCTTCGGGCAGAAAATCGAGCTTCAGCTGCATATCTCTTGCCTCCCCGTTGGTGATGGCCCCGATAAACCAGTTGTTGGAATGACGGTCCTGACGGGCGATAGTAACGTATTCGCCTACTTCGCCATTAAGCACTTTCGATTGCTCCCAATCGGCAGGCACATCTCTGATAAACTGGAAAGCGGGATGTCCTTCGTAATACTGTTTCAAATCGGGCACCATTTGAATGGGGCTGTAAATCACCACGTACAATGCCAGTTGCTGTGCCAGTGTGGTATTCACCTGGTTATCGGGTTTATAAGGCTTGAGCTTGATATTGAAAATGCCGGGTGTATAATCGATCGGGCCGGCCAGCATGCGTGTGAAGGCAATGGTTGGGAGGTGATTGGGTGGGTTACCGCCATCTGTCGCCCAGGCATTGAATTCCTGACCACGCAGGCCTTCGCGCGAAATAGCATTGGGATAGGTACGCCTGATTCCTGTAGCTTTAATGGGCTCGTGTGCATTCACAGCAATCTGGTATTTGGCGGCTGTTTCGATCACCCTACGGTAATGATTCACCATCCATTGTCCATGATGGTATTCGCCTTTGGGGATGATTTTTCCGACATAACCTGTCTTGACGGCATGGATGCCCAGCGAATGCATCAGTTTAAATGCTGTGTCCATTTGTTGATCGTAAGTACGCGGAGCAGCCGATGTTTCGTGGTGCATGATCAGTTCAACGCCTTTCGACTTGCCGTAACGTACCACTTCGGCCAGGTCGTAGTCGGGATAAGGGGTTACAAAATCAAACACGCCTTCGCGATCTTCGAAGCCAATCCAGTGCTCCCATCCGGTGTTCCATCCTTCGATCAGTATGCCGCCGATATTGTTCGCTGCCGCAAAGTCGATGAGTTCTTTAGCGTATTCAGTGGTGGCGCCATGTGTGCCGTTTGGTTTTCCGCCGCCATAGGTGTTCATGTCCTGCGATTGCAAATAATCCCAGGTCTTTCGTCCCAGGTGCATGTCCCACCAGATGCCAACATACTTGGTGGGTTTGAAGTAAGAAACGTCACCAATTTTATTGGGTTCGTTCAGGTTGACGATCAGGTCAGACTCAATGAGGCCGCCGGCGGTTTCGCTAATCTGTATGGTTCGCCAGGGCGTTTGAAATGGCCCCGTCCGTTTCACTTTGTAAGGACGAAGCTCAGAACCAACCAATATACTTTTCAGCTGAAAAGTTGTGGTGTCGACGGCAAGTGTCATATCGGCATAGTCGGTCAGGTTGGCTTCATGGAAACTGATGTATAAGCCATCAGCAGTTTTCATCGTAACGGGCGTGTTGACAGCGTTGTTGGGAATGTAAGTCTGGGCCAGGTTGGGATGATTGCGTTTGGCAATGGCATTGATTTTATTGAGTTTGGTGTGGTTATACAGGTGTTCGTAAATATCCCAGTCGCCGGGCTGCCACCACACATCGTGGTTGCCGGTGAGTTGAAACTGCGTATTTTCTTCGGTGATCAAGGCTTCCTGGTCGGGCGCCTGGTTAGCGAACACAAAGCGAAAACCAAGGCCATCGTCGAACAGTTTGAACTGAACCTCGAACTTGCGCTTGAGTTGGTCTTTTTCGCGCAGCACCACATCCATTTCATTGTGATGATCTTTCACCAGACGTTTTTCACCCCAGGGCATTTCCCAGGTGGTATCGGCTGAATTGGTTTTGACCAACTCCACCTGCAAGCCATTGGCCAGGGGCGCTTCATTTTGAAATTCAAAACCAAACCATGAACTGTCGATGACCGTGGTATTATTGTATGTGAGCAAGTAGCCCGATTGTCCCTGATCATTCAGTAAAAACTGAAGTTTAAGTCTTCCGTTTGGGGAGGTCAATTGGTGCCCGGCAGGATTTTTTGGCTGGCAGCCTGCGAAGCTTGCTAAAATGACAAATATGCCTAAAATGCTTTTTTTCATATAGAGATCATTTGGGTAAAAACTGTTTTCAGCGCTGCACAAAATTACGCAATGCCTGACGATATTAAAAGACCTGACAACTTTATTTGTCTTCGGTCATTCTGCAATGATCATTCATATTTAGAGGGTTACCAAATAAGGAAAAAAAACAGACCTGATTCTGAAAGACGCCTTATTTTTCGCAATGCATTGCGTTGATCAGCCGGAAATCGGTCAATCATTGACCAAATGGTACAAAAGGCTGGCTATTTGCTCATCAGTAAATGACATATTATTGATATGCAGGTCGAAAGTAGTTTGTGCGATGGTTTTGTGGCTGAAATCGACAAAAAACTGATTGCGGATTTCATCAGTTTCAAGGATATATCGTTTGCTGTGGTCACGGTCGAATTGCTTGAGTTGCATCACCTGGCTCACCCGCCAATCGAAAGGCGCGAATAACCGGCAATGGAACCCGTGCGGCAAGCCAGCTGTAAGAGCAACGCCTGCACGACCCACAATTACAACATGGCCTGAGAGAGCGATATTGCGGATAAATTGCTTGATTTCTTTTCGGATAGTTTGGTCGCTTTTGTATGATTTGTTGCCAAATGCCCGGATGATTTCGAGCAGATGACCGCGCTTTTCGGCTCCATACATGGCTTCAATGTCGCGTGTCTCAACTGAAATTTTTCGTGCCAAAACATCAATAATTTCTTTGCTGATCAGATGCCAGGGCTGTTTTGGGTGGTCATCATTTAGTTTTTTTACCAGCAATTCGGCAATATGTATACTGTGGCATCCTGTTTCGCGCGATAAAGTGATGAATGCTTTGGATTCCGATGCTTGGATCGGTTGCTCAGCGGAGAGCCGCTTGTCAAAATATTTGAGCAGATCGGGTAACATCTCTGCAAAATTGTGATTAAAGATACAAAAAACAGCAGCCGAATGCAAGTGATGGGGAGGATAATAAATCTAAATAATGATGAATCAAATAACCGGAAACTTGAATCATACGCAGGTATTTTGTAATTTTATGCAAAAAGTGGAGGTTTTATGAAAATGGACTACATCTGCCCCGCATGCGGAGGGCATTTACTGATCAACGACAAGCTGATTTTATCGGCAAAGCATGAAGGTGAAACGGGAATGCTGATTTTAATGAATCCTGAAATTGGAAATTACCAAACCACTCATCACCAGAGTCATATGATTGAAGAAGGATCGAAATTCGACTTTTTCTGCCCCATCTGCCACCATAAACTCAGCTCACAACTCAACGAAAACCTGGTAATGGTGCATGTAACAGACCAAAACGATAAGCACTTCGAGTTGCATTTTTCGCGCATAGCCGGACAAAAAAGTACCTATACCATCATGGGTAAATCGGTCGAAACTTTTGGCATTGATGCGCCACACTATCTCGATTTTATCAATCTGGTTGATTTGAGCTGATTATTTCTTTTCTGCTCTTTTTTGCAGGAAATCAAACATCAAACGTACCCCAACACCTGTTCCGCCCTGGATTCGGTAGCCATCGCGCTTATCAATAAAAGCCGGGCCCGCGATATCGAAATGGATAAAGGGGTAATCTGTGAAATGCTCCAGAAACTTGCCGGCCGTGATGGCGCCAGCTTCGGGACCGCCAATATTCTTCAGATCGGCGATTTCTGATTTCAGCTGATCTCTGTATGATTCCCACATCGGAAATTTGACCAGTCGTTCGTGCACCACTTTGCCGCTCTTTTTTACCTGTTTGAATGCACTATTGGCCATCACTTCCATGGCCACAATCCCTTGAGAACCGATGGCCCGGACTGCCGATCCGGTTAAGGTGGCAAAATTACACACCAGTTCAGGTTTAAACTTTTTGGCATAGGATAGTGCATCAGCCAGTATCATGCGGCCTTCGGCATCTGTGTTAAGCACTTCCACTGAAGTTCCATCAAACATACTGATGATATCGCCGGGCACGTAGGCATTGCCATCGGGACGGTTGTCGGTAGCCGGAACAAGCGCCACAACGTGTAGCGGAAGTTCGGCCCTGGTGACAGCGTAAATGGTAGCTGCCACAGCTGCAGCTCCTGCCATGTCGCATTTCATGGTGTCCATGGCGCTCGATGGTTTGAGGCTCAGCCCTCCGGTATCGTACACCACGCCTTTACCCACCAAGACAATGGGTTTTTCGTTCACTGCATTCTCAGGTTTCCACTCGAGGATCGTAAATGTTGGCGGATCGATGCTGCCTCTGTTCACAGCGAGTAAGCCGCCCATCTTAAGCGCCTGAATTTTTTTCTTGTTGAACACTTCTGCCTTGCCGCCTGCCTGACGCACCTTGGTGCCAATGGCATCCGCCAGGTCTTCGGCATTGAGTTTGTTGAGTGGTTCATTAACCAGGTCGCGTGCCCAGAGTGTGGCTTCGATGCGGATATTCAACAAGTTAAGCGCTGATTTATCGTAACCTTTCCCTGAAAGCAGGATGCTGTCGAGGCTGTTGAGTTTTTCGTCTTTGTCTTTCCGGTATTTGATAAACTGATAATTGGCCAAAGCAATCCCTTCTGCCAAAGCCATCGATTCGTCCACCAAAACCTCGTGTATCGTAAGAAAGAGGCTTTTCACCCCATTGGTGTTGGCATTTGAACAAATTTTGGCACCCTGCCTGCGGCAAAATTCCAGTCTTTTATTTGTTTTATCTACTTCGTTTACAAAAACGACATAGGTGTTATCGAGGTAATGGTTCACCACAACAAGGTCTTTTTTTAGCCCCAAACGCTGACTTAACACAAAGTCTTTTTCGGTGGGTGTAAGCGGCAATTCGTCGATCTTATCCTGGTAACTCAGGATAAAGATCTTATTGAGTTTTTCGTCTTTTTTGGTGGCGTTTTTAATTGTTGTGGGCATGGTGAGGTAGAATTATTGGATTAGTTTGCGCAAATTTACAAACAAAACTGATTGCTTTTAATCTGATAGGGTAGTGTACCTGGAACTTTGTCCGTGTTTTTGTCAAAGTTGGCTGTCAATAACTTTCATTATCCTGGAGGTGGCACCAAGCTGACGCTGAACATATTCGCGACAAATGTTGGATGATGCCTGAAGAAAAGCCTCCTCACGAATCAGTTTTTCTATGATGAGGCCGAGTGCCTTGGCATCTTCGATACTGAATGCACCACCCAATGCCACCAGGTCGTTGGCCTCGTTGAAGTTTTGGTGCCGGGGCCCGAAAATCACCGGGCTGCCGAAAGTGACGGCTTCCTGTATGTTGTGGATGGCATGTCCAAAACCTCCGCCAATGTAGGCAAACGAAGCGTACTGGTATAGCTGGGATAAAATGCCAATGCTGTCGATCACGAGAATGTTGCAGGGCTGCTGAGCATCAAATTTACTGTACCGCTGAAAACTGTCTGGTAGTTGTTCAATCAACTGACTCACATGACTTTCTGAAACATTATGCGGAGCAATGATGAGGCAGTAATCTTTTGGGATTTTCCGGTATACATTGATCAGCAGTTTTTCATCGGCTGGCCAGGTGCTGCCGGCAACAATGCATTTTCGGCCACCGATAAAGCTTTCGACATCTGCAAAAGCTTTGGCCTTTTGGGCAATGCTGGCAACCCGGTCGAAACGGGTGTCGCCCGAAAGGGTAACCCGTTTGACACCGATAGAATGCAGAAGCTTTACAGAAACAGTATCTTGCACGAAAAAATAATCAATCAATTGTAGCTGCCTGCGAAACCAGCCACCATACCACCTAAAAAAGTGTTGGTTTTTTCGGAAGCGAACCGAAATAAAATAGAGCGGGATGCCTGCCTGATGGATGGCGTTCAGGTAGTTGTACCAAAACTCATATTTGATGAAAAACACGGCTTTGAAGTTCAGCATCGAGCAGAGTTTCTCTGCATTCTTTCTGGAATCGGCAGGTAGATAAGTAACCAGGTCGGCCAGTGGATAATCTTTCTGCAAGGCATATCCCGAAGGGGAGAAAAAAGTCAGGAGGATTTTATAGGTCGGATATTGCGCCCTGATGGCTTCGATGAGCGGACGGCCTTGTTCAAACTCTCCCAGCGAGGCGGCGTGAAACCAGATCCATGATGCCGGGTCTTTAGCAGCTACTGAAACTTTCGCGAAAATGTCTTTTCGGCCATCAACCCAGGCTTTGGCCTTTTGGTTGCGGATCGATGCCAGCTGAATCAGCGTGGTATAAAACTTGACCGAAAAGGAATATAGCAGCCGCATGGATTAATAATAATAATATTTTTCCGGTGCTCTTTTGTAGGTTGGGATCATCCAGTTGATTCTGATGCCAAAATAATTGTCGTTGTATCGGTTGTCGTCTTTTCGCATCAGATCGAAGTCGTAATCGCGCTGGCTTTTGGTACCGGCCACCGTGTACTCGAGCGAAAGACTGAAGTTAAGCACGCGGGCCTTGCTCATCAGCAGGTAACCAACTTCGCCCGTATAGGCAAATCCACCACGCATGCGGTCGTAGCCTTTGGCATAGTCGCCCATGAGCTGCGGTGCAGTGCCAAACTGCGTTTCGATGCGGATGCGGTGCGAGAGATAACCCAGACCTGCCTGCACAAAAAAGCCGGAGTTGGGGTTTGGACTCAGGACCGGAAAAAGCTTGCCGCCTTTCAGCTGGAAGTGATAACCACGCTCGAAAAGTGCCAGACTGGTGTAGGTGCCATTGCCATCGATAACTTCACCGGTTGAGGTCGAGATCAGGCTTAGCAACTGTTTGCGGTCAGCGACTTGATCGCCGAAAATAAAATGTGCATAGCCTCCGATGAGCCAATTATTTGCTGTTTTGTAACTGATGCCACCTCCGATGGTCGAGTTCATGCCAAATTGCTCTGCTACATCACCACCCGGAAATTGCAAGGCGTAACTGGCCTGAAACATCAGGCTCGAAACAGTTGTGTCGGTCACATTTCGTTGTGCATGGGCAAACTGAAACAGCATCATCAATGACAGGAAACAACTAAAGACTATTTTTTTTCTCATACGCGGGAGGCACTGATTTGCGCAACAAAGATAAACATTCAGCCAAAGTGATGAACAACAGGCTGGCTTCACATTTTGGGAATGAGAAAACCAGTGGTGCTTTGCATTTTTTCAACAGCATCGGCGGTAAGGCAGGAGTGAATGGGAAGGATTCCGATAAGATCGCCGGGTTTGTAAAACTTCAGTTGTGCCTGCGACATCCTGACAATGCCATGCTCCTGCGAGAGCGATGCGACGTAGGCCGACGGCAAAGGCTGACCCCATCCGTTTTCGGTGAGAGGAACAACATATCCGTAAAGCCTGAAGTTGTTGTCGCCGGCAATATAATCGCCCGAAAAATGCACCGAACCGCCATACATCAGCAACTCTCCCCGTTCGGGATAAACAGAAACGACAGGGCAGGCCATGGCTACCGCAATATCGCTGAACTGGCACGAGCCGATATGGTACTGCATCACATCGTAAAATACAAAGTTGCCTGGACGCCATTCATCGAAGTAGGGGATGTGGTTGAGCATGGAACAAGAGGGCGTATCGCCCCAGCTGAGTACCAGGTCAGATCGACCAATGACATGTCGCAAAGCCTGCATTTTTTCGCCTGCAATGCGGGTTGTCGCTTCAACCTGAGAGATGCCTCCGCCAGCCCGGTAATTTTGTCCGGCATGTGTGAGCAAGCCTCTGAGCTTGTGCTGTTTGCTATTTTGTATCCGGGCTGCAAGTGATGCGATTGCTTCGGCATTTTCCATGGGGATTCCTGCACGCTGATAACCAACATCAATTTTAATCATGAATTCGCAGGCGTTTTTTACTTGCTGACCGATCTGCTCAAACACCTGCTCATCGTCTACAACAAGCTGCAGTCTGACGCGACAGGCAAGCTGATCGATGGCATCCAGTTCCCTCAGATTCACCGGGAAAGCAATGGTGATATCTTTCCATCCGTGCGTTGCGAAATACGTGGCCATTTTTACGGAAGAAACGGTAATGGCTTTGATACCTGCGTCGGCAAACCACTTGCCGATCAGGCCCGACTGGTGGGTTTTGAAATGGGGCCGGAAGACAGCACCATTTGTTGTTGCCTTTGTCAGCATCGACTGTATATTGCTGCGGCACTGGTTTTCGTTCACAAGCAGGGTGGGGCGGCTAATATTTGTCAGCATTTGTTTGTAGTGATCATTCTTTGGTGCAAAGATAAGGAAACAGTTTTCTTTTTTATCTCTAACTTTGCCGCTCAAAATTTACCTGAAACTTTCGGATTCAATTGTTTTCCCAGAAAAGAGCAGCGCAGATGCAGCACCATCCTACACCTTATCAATATGCCGTATTGCCAAATGGCATCAAGCTGATTCACAGGCAAAAGCCAGGCGAGGTGGCGCATCTGGCACTGATGGTCAACACGGGCACG
>DINQ01000017.1 GCA_002426795.1 Bacteroidales bacterium UBA5536 | reverse complement strand
AAATGCTTTTGCAAATCTAAAGGTAGCGCGCTAAATGATGTTTCGTGCCTTGGGAACGATGATTCGTGCCTCTGGATAGCCCGAAAGAAAAAAAGCAAAACCGGCATCTTTTCATTCAAAACACCGGTTTTTAGGTTTAAGCCTCAGAATAATGATCTTCCTGCGCTGGATTCTTCTCGCTCTCATCTATGGTTTGTTCCAGATGCTGCCTGTATTTCTTGATGCCATAGGCGGCTCCCAAGCTCAGTAATATCAAGGTTCCGCTGCCTACCGGAGCTGAACCGCCCCCGAGGGGCGGATTTGCTTTAGAAGGTGGAGGCCCCGGATCGGGCGGTGAGCCACCACCAAATTGTGCCTGTAAATCTCCCGTAACACCTATCGATGCACACAGCATTCCTGCGGCTATGATGTAAGTTCTCCAATTCATAACTCTAAATCTTAAATGATTAATCAACAACTATTTGCTTTGAAAAGCGGACATTTTCATCGGTAAGCGACACCACAACGGGCATGTTCAGGTACTTTTCAAGCTGAAGTTGAATCGTTTTTCCCTGGGAATACTCAGTCGATAGCAAGAGTTGTCCGCTCACAGCGAAAACCTGGATTGTCCCGCCTTTAAGCTCCTGTGTCGATCGCAGGTTCAGGATACCATTGTGGCAATGCATTTCGATGTTTTGATGATCAAGCCTGAGATCATAATGACCTGTTGGTGTTTTGATGAAATGCAGGGTGAAACGGTGCGGATCTGATCCGGCAATTGCATCAAAAACATAGGTTTGTTGGTCGGATAAGTCCACAAATTGACCTGTGAAATGGTCTTCGAGTAGCAGATCCGTATCTGTAAAGCTTTCGAGCAGAGAGACCTCCAGGATATAGCTGCCATCGGTTGCAGCCTCAAAAAATAGTGGCACCTCTTTTTCGCCTATCAGCGCACCCATCACATTGATAGCCAACTGTCTGTCGCCAAAACGGGTATACAATTGCGGCACACCTGCATCTCCTTGCAAACGCCATGCATCACGCCCGGCGTCGAAAGCATCAGAGGCCTCCGGATCGAAACTGACCCAGGTTTTGTCTTTCTTGCTTTGGTTTGTTACGGTTAGAATCAACGCATCGGTATAAGATGCTGCCGACCTATAAAACGCCTGATCGCTGTGGACACGTGCATCCTGCGGAAGTAAAAAGGTAGCATTGGCTGCGTTGGCCTGCACAAAGAATCCCTGACCAGGCGGAATCACTGCATTGGTAAGTGTACCATCACCTGAGAGATTGCTCGAAACATAGTTTCCGTCATCATAAACATAGACTGTGCTGGTAGTATGGGATTGCGACCAGCTTCCTGTGCTCAGGTCGAGGCTGCTTGGAAAAGGATTCCCGATCAAATTCCAGCCATGATCAACACCTGAATAACTCAGGTTCAGGAATTTGTCTCCATTGTTTAAAATACCCTCATAACTAGCTGTTTCATCGGTTTTTGCATCATCCACCCAAACTGCATAGCCTTTTCCGGCAACCAACGGATGCGTGAGCGAACTGATATATTCCCACTGGTTTGTCGTCTCGTTGAATTCTTTCATCCAGATGTCTGAACCATTCTCTATATAATAGGCAGCTGCCGTAGATTGCTCTACTGAGGGTGAAACAAAATGCCAGCGACCAGCACTGAGGTAGTTTTCAACTGTGGCTGAAACATCATCCGGACTATTGCGATCGTCGATAAACGAACTGTTGCCATTGATATCCGATTTCAGCACCAGTGCTCCGTTTGCAATAAGCTGGTTTTGAACACTAATGCCCTTTTGAGGCTGTATTTCCAGCGAAGTAAGATTGCTTAATGATCGGTTTTGATTGGCAACGATTTGATCAAATAGTTCAGGAGAAAAGTTCATGGGGGGAATTGGAAAACCTCCAAGTTCTATATTTTCCACTGCTCCAACAGCATCAAAAAGCACATTGGAGCCATTGGCTACATGGATTTTACGGGGCGGGTTGTTCAAATCGAACAAGCCATTATCGATGGTAATATCGGCTGCCGACCAAAGTTCACCTGTCGCTGTAAAACTCACTTGATTTCCATTGGCATCGGCACCTCCGGTTAACAAGTACAAATAGTTGTGCACCAGCAAATTATTATTGAAGGTTATCTGGTTTGGGTTGTTTACAACCATCCCAAACACTTCTGATGATCCCGAAGGATATTGTACTCCCGGATTTGACCCCATGATCCAAACGGCTGACTCTTCATCAGTCCAAAACAAGGAAGGATCTCCTGCTACCGAGTTATAGAGGTAAAGCGTGGAAATACCACCCGAGGTAAAAACCTTGAATTGCCCGCTGTTCAATGTCAGTGTGCCGTTGATCGTCAAACTGCCGGAAACAATATGACTCACTCCCTCTCCATTGTCAACAGTCAGGTTATTGAGCGTTGAAACACCTTGCGGAATTTGAAAAGGAATGGGAGGCTCGCCTGCCAGTATCAGGTTTGAGGTTGAACTGGTTCTTAACCCCAAGCCATATCCGCTGACCAGTCCATGCAGCTCAAGTGTATGGCTTCCTACTAAAAGTTCCCCACGGGTTGTGCCAAAAGCCAGACCATCATACATAACAGCATCTCCGGCCAGACTCGCTTCATAGGAACTGCTTGATGCATTGATTGTTACTTCTCCATTAAATAAACCACCCGGAAATTGCTTGTCTTTCTCGCAATACAGAAAAGTAGTCCCACCGACAATCATCTGAGCCAATTCATTGAGCGCTCCTTCAGGAATGATGATTTCCCCATTAATTGTTGCATCGCCAGTTACATTCATCTCAGCGAATTCACCTGAAAGTGTAAGCGATGCACCCTGTTCAATATTCAGGTTTCTGGATTGGGCAAAACCATCAACAGTTGGCATATGAACGCTTGCAGCCGGGATAACCACATCTGTAAAACCATTGGGTACGTTGTCATCCGTCCAGTTGGTTGGATTGTTCCAGTCATCATCTTCTTCTCCATCCCACACTCCGGCAAAAACGGCCTGCATATTAAAAAACGAAACAGCGCCTTCAGCACCCGGTTCGGGATCAGAATCTGTCATCCATGATCCAACTAATAAGTTACTGCCTGTTTTGTCTAATGCAACTGCATTACCAAATTCATCACCTGCTGTTGCATGCTCAGAAACAAAGACACTGGGATGCAAAGTCGCCAAATCCCATGGTATTTGCGCCTGATATAGATTGACTTCACCAATAGATGCACTCTGATTCCCGTCTCCATCATACAAAGGCACACCGGCAGCCAATAAATAATTGCCATCGTTATCAACTTTAGCCACTGAAACTGATTCGCCTCTGCGATCGCCTTCTTCCCATCGCTGCAGACTTGGAATTAAATGCCAGGCCCATAAATTATTGTTATAGGTAGCTGCCAGTAAGGCACCCTTTTGGTTATTTGTAGCAGGCGCCCCAATAATTGCCATACCATCCACTATATCAACAGAGTAACCCACGTTTTGATAGCCTACCCAATTAGGATTATGGACCAAAGCTCTTTGATTCCAATTGCCTGCTACTTTCTGATAAACATAGGCAGCTCCTAGTCTGTTGTTGTAATCAAACTCAACACCTTTATTTATGGCACCTGCAATAAACCGATCAGCCCCCCATACAGCAACTGCATAGCCAAATTCATCTCCGTAACCAGCATTTATATCACCACCACTTGACCATCCATCCTGCGCCAGAATTTGCTCTGAAAAAACCCAGTTACCAGCATTCAATTCATAAATATAAACTGCACCCCTAAAAGTTTCATCACTTATAGCTCCATAGTCAGGATCACCTACAACTATCAAACTTTCGGTAACGGCTACAGAAAACCCAAAATTATTGACCGGATGTGGCGTTATGCCAGCATCATGGATCGATAGCTTCTGATGAAACAACCAAAAGTCGTTTACCGCATCATACTTGTAAACAAAAACGACCCCATCCGGCCCAATCGTTGGATCCTGATCCGAATCATAATCTGCTCCCACTACAATCCATTCGCCATCGATATCTACTGACATCCCATAATTGATACCATGCACTTCGTTTGTTGCATTATACCAAAAGTCTTCCTGCAAAACAGTGTGTATTTCCCAGGTGCCGTTCACATTTTGTTTGTAAACCGATACTGAGCCCACATCCTCAAAAGTTTGCGGAATATTTGGATTGATACCTTCGTCCCACATATTTCCTACTACCGCCCATTCACCATCGATGGCCACATCGTTTCCAAACTGAAATTCGCCGTTAATAATTTGTTCATTGGCTTGTGAATAAAGAAACTGGCCACAAGTGGCTATGAGGATGAGCGTAAAAATAATTTTTTTCATAATCATATATTTTGATTGGTTACTGGGGCAAAAGTAGCCGCACATTTTTCGCTCATCAAGGCAGAGTGTATATGCGGCAGGGCTGGGTGTATAATTGGCGGTATCAAGTTCTGAAGCGGTATTTCGGAACGCAAAACTTGCTATATTTCAATAACTTAGCTGTTAGCGAAATTTGACACGATGCGTTTTTTAGTTTAGTTTTGCCCAAAAAATCAATACCTGAATGAAAAAGTTTTTCTATAGCTTCCTGGTTTTTAGTTGCTTACTGGCTTCAGGAGTAAAATCTTCGCCCATCGATTCGCTGCAAAAGCGCCTGACCAGCAGCAACGACAAAGAAAAAGCCGCCATCCTCAATCGCCTGGCAAAACTGTACTTTAGCGTTAACCTTGATTCAGCTGCCGATTTTTCTCAGAAAGCCGGACTATTGGCCGAAAAATATCAGCTTACGGAAGAACTTGCCTTCGCAAAGAAAAATCTTGGCATCATCTACTTCTATAAAAACGATACCACACTGGCACAAGCCTATTACGATGATGCATTTCAGCTCTTCGAAGCTGTCGGAAATGAACTGGAAGCCTCCAACATTCTGAACAACAAAGCCTTAATCTATTTTAACAACAACGAGTTGGAAAAAGCGATCCAGCTGCATCTTGAATCACTGCGCATCAAAGAACGCCTCAACAACTCGGGAGCCATCATCCTTTCGCTCACCAATCTGGGAAATTGTTACAGCCAACTCGGGAAAAGTGATACTGCCATTCAATTCTATAACAGAGCCTTAGAGATCAACAAATTAATCAATCCTGCGAATATTAACAGCTCGCTCATTTTGGGTCTCGGTTCCAGTTATTTTAAATCTGCCAAATACTATGAAGCCCTTGAGCTATATAATCAGGCTATTCATGAGGCGCAAGACCAGAAGGATTACTACGTATTGGTAGCGCTGCTCAATAACCGTGGGAATGTTTTGCTGCGACTTGGAGATTTGGAAGCTGCTATTCAGGACTATGAAATGGCGATTATACAACTCGATAAAGTTTCCCGCACTGATCAACTCCCCTCTCTTTTGTTAAATCTAGGAAATCTATATCAGCAAACCGGGCAAAACGACAAAGCGAAAGATTTTTACCAAAAGGCCTTTTCGAAAGCTCAAACAATGGGCAATAGTCAGGTTGTTGTGAGGGCTATGTTTAATTTATCGCTCATGTTTGATGCACTTAGCCAACCCGATTCTGCACTTTACTTTGCGCAACAGGCCAAAGAAATGGAATTTACCGCGAGCAATCCGGAACTCAACACAATGGCATACAACATACTAGGTAACCACCTGCTAAAAAGCGGAAAACTTGCAGAAGCCGAAAAAACCATTCAAAAGGGCTATCAACTGGCAGTTTCTCATGAGCTCATGAACGAACAGGCCAAAGCTGCACACAACCTGGGTAGCCTTTACTCTACCATGAAATCGTATGCTGTTGCCGATCGATTTTTAGAAGAAAGCCTCGCCCTTAATCAACAAACTGGTGATCTGGATTTGCAAATTAAAAATCTGCTGGCATTAAGCCAGTTGCACGAGCAAAAACAAGATTACAAACAGGCGCTCAGCTATTATAAGACCTATACGGTTATCTATGATTCGCTTTTCAATACCGAAAAACAGGAACAAGTAAGCCAGGCAGAAAGTCGTTTAAACCTAAAAATAAAAGAAGAACAGCTTGAAAATCAAAGTCTTTTAATCGAAAAAAAGAACAAGGAACTTTATTTGCAACGGATGAAAGTCATTTATGTGATAGTGATTGCGGGTTTGTTATTGTTGATCATCATCATCCTCTACAACCGTCAGCGGATCAAAATCTCACGCAACCAACTGCGTTTGGAACAAGATCAATTAGAAACCGAACACCGCTTGCTGAGGGCACAAATGAATCCTCATTTTATGTTCAACGCCTTAAATTCTATTCAGGCGTTCATATCCGAAAACAACACCATGCAGGCCGAAATATTCCTGTCAAAATTTGCCCGGCTCATGCGCTATTATTTGGATAGTTCTTCGAAAAGCTATGTGAGTCTGGAGGAAGAATGCGCCGGTTTAAAACTTAATATTGAACTGGAACAACTAAGAATGAACAATGCATTTGCCTATAACATTTTTATCGACGACGCTATAGATGCAGAAGACTTCGAGGTGCCCCCAATGTTGGCGCAGCCTTTTGTTGAAAACGCCATCAAACACGGGCTGCGGTCAAAGGCTGGCAAAGGCATTTTGGATTTACGCTTCGAATTGGTCGATCAGCACGCCATGCTGTGTGTGATTCAGGACAATGGCATCGGCAGAGCAGCCTCGGGCAAGCAGTCGACGCGTGTCACTTCGCACGAATCGCGTGGAATCAGTATCACAAAAAAACGCCTGGCCAATATTTGGAATGGGAAGTTTAAAAATGATTTCCTGAAAATTATAGATTTGAAGAATGAAACCAATGAAGCAACTGGTACCCGTGTTGAAATCATTTTTCCTTATAAAAGCTAACTTATGATACGAAGTATTATTATTGAAGATGAGCCACATAGCCAAAAAACCTTACATAACTTTATCAAAAAATATTGCGCACAGGTCGAAGTCGTTTCTGTTGCCTCCACCATCAAAATGGCTGTTGAACAGGTCCATCTGTTGAATCCGGATTTGATATTCCTGGATATTGATCTTCCTGACGGGACAGGGTTTGAGTTGCTCGAACAAATCAAACAGCCCTGGCCAGGTATCATTTTCGTCACGGCTTATAACCAATATGCTGTTAAAGCTTTTCAAATCAGCGCGATTGATTATCTCTTAAAGCCTGTTGACCCTGAATTACTGGTAAAAGCCATTGAAAAAGCCAATCATTCAAAAGACAATCCTGAACAACAGGCCAAAAAAATTGCAGCCTTACACGAAAACCGGCTATCAGGCAGGCTTAGCAAAATGGCACTTCCCACCCAAAATGGCATCCAACTCGTTAAAATAGATGAGGTTATTCGTCTTGAAGCCGACGGAAATTATACCACGATCTTTTTAAAAGATCAAAGCAAGATTTTGGTTTCCAAAAAAATCAAAGAATTTGAAGCCCTGCTCGAAGATACCCACTTTTTCCGGATTCACCAGTCGCACATTGTCAACCTTGAAGTGATCGATCGCTATATCAAGGGCGAAGGTGGAACTGTTATCCTAGAAGATGGCAGTCAGCTGGAAGTGGCTCGTCGACGAAAAGAAGAGTTTCTCAAAAGAATCACAAGCCTATAAAAAAATTTTTACGGCAAAAACAAACAACTATCACCATAACTTAAAAAGCGGAAATCGTTTTCCAGCGCAAATTGGTAAGCTTCTTTCCATTGGTTACCAATCAGTGCTGAAACCAACAACAACAGTGTGCTCTTGGGCTGATGGAAGTTGGTGATGAGTCCTTTCACAATTTTCATCTTATAGCCGGGTGCGATCATCAGTGCCGTTGAAGCCCTGAATTGCTCAAGCTGATGTTTTTCAAGGTAATGCAGTATGTTTTCAAGTGCAGCTTCCGCAGAAAGCAGGCTCAGGTGTTGCTCATACGGAAACCATTGATTCAGGTGAAAATCGCGTTTTTGGTCGCCTTCAGATGCCAGCATCATTCCAAACCAGTATAAACTTTCCAGACTGCGCATGGCCGTAGTGCCAACCGGGATGATAGTTCCGTCAAGGGCTTCCAACAATTCGCATAAGCTGTCTTTGTTCACCACAATTTGCTCTGCATGCATATCGTGCTGGCCAATCTCGGCTGCACTCACGGGCTTAAAGGTGCCCGCCCCCACATGCAAAGTGAGTTTGGTGAAACTGTGACCTGCCTGTTTTAGTTGTTGCATCAGTGGTTCGGTCAGGTGTAAACTGGCCGTTGGCGCCGCCACAGAACCATCGTGTCGGGCAAACACGGTTTGATATCGAAGTTTATCTTCGGGCTCGGCCTTGCGGTTGAGGTAAGGCGGTAAGGGAATTTCACCTGCGACTTCAAGAATCTCTGCAAAGCTCATCTTTTCATTCGACCACGAAAAGCGAATCACCGAATAACCATCCAGCTTCTCAAGCCGTTCGGCTAAGAGTACTGCGCCCTTAAGCTTCAGCTCCAGAAAACCTGATTTCCAGCGCTTTGAGTTGCCTACCAGACAATTCCAGTTAGCGCTCGCTTGCTGCGCATAAGCCAGCTGAAAATCAAGTCCGGGATCAGCTGGTTCCAGCACGAATAGCTCGATAGCCGCGCCATTAAGGTTGGTAAACTGAAGCCTGGCTTGCACCACTTTGGTTTCGTTGAGGATCAGCTTGCTGTTTTTGGGCAGCCAGTTGGCAATGTTTTTGAAGGTATCCTGTTTCAGTTTACCATCCTTCAGTACCAGCAATTTCGAGGCGTCGCGTTGCTCAAGTGGATAGCGAGCAATGCGCTCATCCGGCAAAGCATAATCGAATTCGCTGATTTGTATCTTTTTAATCTCATCCATTTCGGCGGCAAAGATACGTCAGCTCAAACTATTTTTCCGAAAGGAAAAGTGATGGTTTAAAGGTCAGCATCACCCAGCCGAAGTAAGGTGTTTCAATTTCGTCCGGCTTCACGTTTTTTACGGCAGCAAAGGTGTCGTTGGTGAAATAGTAGCCGAAGCCAACATTGAGCGCAATTTCTTTCGAAAACTTGTGGTTGTAGGCGATATCAAGTTCTTGTCCGATCGAGCCACTAAGGTATTCGCCATTGTTGAAGGGATCGGATGCATTGGTAGCCAGCGAAAAGAAATGAAACATCGCTTTTACGCTGCCTTTTTCCGACAGGTTGTATGTAAGCTGCGGGTAAATATCCACCAAACCTGCATTGCGTGTACTGGCCTGTACAACATATTGGTTCATCCAGCCATAACGGGCATAGCGTACACCATAAAACATATCAAAAGCATGGTCTTTTTTCTGATAGTCAGCATCGTTATTGCGTGCATCCTGGCCGCTCAGTACGTCCATTCCCAATCCAAAACCGAGCTTGCGTGCCTGGTAGTTGGCTTCGAGGGTCAGCATATAAGCCGAAACATCCTGGCCTGTCTGGCTTTTTCCCATCTGATAATAGGCGTTGAATTTGGCATTGAGGGCATTTTTCTGGTAATTGCCATAAAAGCCGTGGGTTCCCATTAGATAGGTTGTGCTGCTCACCTGATCCTTTTGATATCCGGTGACCAAACTCATATAGGATAAACTAAACGCATCTGTTATTTGTTTTTTGAGGTAGATAAAATTCACGGTGCGTAAGCGCTTGGCAATGGGGTTCACATCGAAGTCGTTTTTACCAAAGCCTCCTGATCCCAGTTTAGACGGGTCATTGTTATAGGAAAGCGCTGCATCAAACTGCCAGCCGTCGCGTTGGTAGCTATAGAGCAAAGCATCATAAGTGATGGCATATTGGTTCCAGTTGCGCGTGGCAAGCAGCCGTTGATCGTCGTACTTTAACACCTGACGACCCACTTTAATTCGTGAATTGGAAAACACCTTAAATTCAGCCCAGATTTCATGAATACCCAATCCTCCGGTACTCATAAACTCGCCGGTACCGCTGGCCACGTCGCCACTGCCCCAAACACGCACATCCTGCAAACTAAAATATACCTTGTACTTCTCTTTTGATAAAGCAGCATTGAGTCTGCTGCGTTGCGACACAAAATAGGTGGGTTCAGTAAATATTGTCGGAACACCGCCAAAGCCGTTGTTGATCTCAAATCGGGGCCTGATTTCAGCTGAAAGCTCAAACTGAGCCATCAGATTTGTTGAACTAAGCAGGAGAATTCCAAAAAAAGCGAATAGGATAAAATTTCGTTTCATAAGTTAATTTGTTGATCTATTGACAAAAATAGGAACTTAGTTTGATTTCAAACCTACTTAACATACCAGCGCAATTATTTGTTCAGCGATCAAGGTGTGCGTATCTTTGTATGCAGATCACAAAAAACAGAAACCATGAAACTTTTCAAACACATCCCCAATACGCTTACGCTGATGAACCTGCTGGCAGGCTGTCTTGCCATTCTGCTGACAACACAGGACATGCTGATTGAAGCTTCGTGGTTGATTTTTATTGCTGCACTTTTCGACTTTTTGGATGGTATGATGGCGCGCCTTCTAAAAGCCTATTCTGCAATTGGCAAACAGCTCGATTCGCTGGCCGACGTCGTTTCGTTTGGCGTTGCGCCGGCGTTTATCATGTACCAACTCATTTTGATGAGTCATGGCCGTCAGCACACCGAAGTTTTTTCGTTCGAAATCATCCCCATGCTGTCGTTTCTGTTGCCTTTGTTTGCCGCATTGCGGCTGGCTAAATTCAATATCGATGAGCGACAAACAGACTCTTTCATCGGACTCCCAACTCCTGCCGCTGCCCTGCTGATTGCTTCGCTGCCACTGGTGCGCATGCAGCTTTACGAGGGTCAATCCTTATTTTATATGGTTGTCACAAACACCTACTTCTACCTGGGAATTATTGGTGTGCTATCGGTGTTAATGGTCTCTGAACTTCCGCTTTTCGCCTTAAAATTCAAGTCGATGGGGTGGAAAGGAAACGAACTCAGGTGGATTTTTCTGGGCATCTCGCTCATCTTGCTAATCACGCTGCAATATGTGGCAATCCCTTTTATCGTGCTCACTTACCTGTTTATCTCCATGGTAGTTTTCCTCGTCGAAATTCAATCGTGAGACAAAACAAAACCCAAAAACTTATTATTTTTTTCGCAATTCGAAGTTTTGTCCCAGATACACTTTACGCACGTGTTCGTCCGAAGCCAGTTCTTCGGATGTGCCTGCCTTGAGGATGCGCCCTTCAAAAAGCAGATATGACCTGTCAGTAATCGACAAAGTTTCATGCACATTGTGATCGGTAATGAGGATGCCGATGTTTTTCTGCTTGAGTTTGAACACAATTTGTTGAATATCTTCAACTGCAATGGGATCCACACCGGCAAAGGGTTCGTCGAGCAGGATAAATTTAGGGTCTACGGCCAGGGCTCTGGCTATCTCGGTACGGCGTCTTTCGCCTCCCGAAAGCTGAATTCCTTTGCTCTTGCGGATGTGCGACAAACCAAATTCTTCGAGCAGACTTTCCAGTTTTTCATGCTGCTGATCGTGACTCAGTTCTTTTTTAAACTGCATCACTGACAGGATGTTATCTTCAACAGTCATCTGCCTGAAAACAGAAGCTTCCTGTGCCAAATATCCAATGCCGTGCTGTGCCCGCTTATACATGGGCAGGCTTGTGATGTCATCCTTTTCGAGAAAAACATGGCCCGACAGTGGCTTGATCAAACCCACAATCATATAGAAAGTAGTGGTTTTCCCGGCACCATTGGGACCCAGCAAACCTACAATTTCACCTTGATTTACGTCGACCGAAACACCTTTAACTACAGTGCGTTGTCTGTATTTTTTGACCAGATTATCCGTACGTAAAATCATGTGCGAATTGTTAGTTTATATTAAGCAAGTGCCCAATGCGGGTCCTGCCCGCCTATTGATTGGCAAAAATACGATTTTCAGGCCAATGCGTTTCGCAAATGCAGCCTAGAAATCGAAGTGTAAAGATATGAAAAGAGCAAAATTACTGGCATTAAGATTATCGCGGTGCGAAAGTCGCCACACGCCGTCGACACGCAATATTTTAAACATGTTTTCAATCCCAATTCCGGCTTCAAAATATGGTTTATCAAGCATATAAGTAACATCTGGCAACTTGTTCAGCTGCAGGTTTGCATCCGAAATACTGCCAACCAGTCCTTTCCCGAAGACCACTTCGCGCCATTTGAGTTTGCGAAGCAAAGGTACCCTGTTGAGGAAAAAACCATCGAAATGATGGGTGTAGTATATACTGAGGTAGCGATCCGAGATAAATTCATAGTAATTCATCAGGTTGAAGGCATATTCATCAAAGATGAAGGTTTCATTACCGGGATGCAGAATGAGCAATGGAAACGGCAGGGTGCCAAAGACCTGACCACCTTCGATGATGTATTTCGACCAGCCTATCGACCCAATGTTGAACCATTGGGTCACATTACCCTGCAAACGATGGTATTCGTATTCACCATTGATAACGCCTGGTGCGCCATACGCATAATTGAGGTTTAATACCGGATACCTGGATCCCAGATTAATGCGGTCGAAATCGCGAATCACATAGCGCTCTCGAAAAGCGTAACGGAACGACACTCCCAATTCGGTAGTGAGCAATGACCGGTGGTTGTTGAGTGTACCATCGTCATTAAAGGTTTCGAGCACAAAATTTCCGGTAGGGAAAAGTTCGCGATGTAAAATAGATAAGCGACTCGAAAAACCATTGAACCATTCATGTTCGTAATAAAAATTAAACTCGCTCGTCAGGTTCAGCTTGTCCGCAGGCTGGCGTCTGAATACCGTGCTGATGATGTTATCTTCGCTAAAGGCATTGAAACTGGAACCCAGCTGCTCGATGTCGTATTTAAAGTGCGCTCCTACTGCGCGTCTGGGGTTTTTCTCAAAAACATACAACAAGCCAGCGCCATACTTGATTCGCATGTCGCGTTGCCCGTAAGCCAAATGCCCCTCGAGTCGTAAGTTTTTGCTAAACAACGTACTTGTTCGCCCGCCGATTCTGATCCGGTGGCCTTCCACCTCGTTGTAGCTGTATATTTTGGCAAGTGGACCCAGTTCAACCTTTTTCCAGGGCATATAACCATAGGCAAACATGTACACAAAATCGACATAGGTACGGTAAATGGGTACATTTTCGATAGAGTCGATCATCTTATAAATCCCGCGTTCCTTGTCGCTCAGCTTTTCCGGACGCGCTTCGCGCCAGAAATTGTCGGTATGGTCCATGCTGCCTTCATCAACCAAAACCTTAACCGGACTGCGATAAAAAGCTTCGTCTTTAGGCTGGTTGAGCACATAATTGGAAAAAATGGAAGTCCGTTGTCCAAAAAATCCGGGCAACTTGCTGTTGTCGCTCTCAACAATATTGAAATCAGCGATGATATAGTCGCGGGTGATCATCCAGTTTTTGTTGTCAATAAGCCTGTATTCCTGTCGCAGCGAGAGGTCATTGACAAAGTTGAGATTGGCATCTTTTGCCACCTCCATCTCCACTTTCCGTACAGCGAAAGTTGTATCGTGTACCCACATTTTGCCCGTAAAAGTAAGCTCCTGCTTGCGTTTGGGTTTGTACATCAGCTGGTAACACCACTGGTTGTCGATAAAGCCGCTGTCGACCAAATAATATTTGTAATACGCCATGCCAAAGTTGGCAACCGGACTCACGAAATTCTTTCCAAACAGGTTGATATAATTGTCATAGATATTCACATCCTGGTACAAATTTCCCATAAACTGCACAAGACTGGGATTTTCCACACCTGATCCGCGTGCAGCAGATATCTTTTCGATCTTACCCACCGGATTGCTCCTGTAATATACATTTGAGATTGCCTCAGAAATAAAAACAGGCAGATAAGCTTTACCATTCACCGTGGAAGTGTCAACATAGTCAAAAATGAAATCGAAGGGTTTAAACAGCTTCTTATTCCTGATTTTCTGGTCGAAGTTGTTGGCGTCGAACTGAATTTTGTTATATACTTCACATTGCCAGGCGTTTACCCTGCGACTATCATTGCTGTCTTTTCGGGCGATGATTTTTCTAAACAGAATATCTGCCGGGTTTTCGCCCGCCACCACCACCACTTCCTGTAGGGTGATTTCGTCTGGCAGCAGTTTGAAGTTGATTTCCTGATATTGGTTTTTCCTGATGGGAAATTTTTGTTTGGCATAGCCCAAAAAGGTGGCAGATATTGAATCGGCTTTGACACGTGTCTCGAAATAATACTTTCCGTCGAAATCAGAAGTTGTTCCCGTGGTTGTTCCGATGAGAAAAACATTGGCAAACGGAATAGGTTCTCCAGTCAGAGAGTCAGTGACGACACCCCTGATTTTTGTAACCTGACCTAAAGCCGTTAGACTTGCTGTTACTAGTAAGACGAGAAATAGTATATGCTTACGCATCCGTTTGAGAAAAATGATTCATTCGTTTGGTTTATTTTCCTGCTTCTTCGTGCAGGGCCTCCCAAAATTCAAGTGCACGCCTGGTATGAGGAATCACAATGGTGCCACCAACCAGGTTGGCAATTCCAAATATCTCCATCATCTCTTCAGTAGAGACACCAAGTTCGAAACAACGTTGCAAATGATACGAAATACAATCGTCGCATTTCAACACCATCGACGCGACCAGACCCAGCATCTCTTTCGTTTTGGCGTCCAATGCGCCATCCTGGTAGGCCAGCGTATCAACACCAAAAATCCTTTTCATCAGCTTGTTGTTTGGCGCATCCATCATTTTGGTGTTCATGCGCTCGCGATAGGCATTGAATTCTTTTACTTTGTTCATGCTAAATGGGGAGTTTGTTTCGACGAATAACGTCAAAAAAAATGAATTAGTATCAAAGGATACCCTCTTTCAGGATATCGTGCAGGTGGATCACCCCCAGATAAACACCATCGGAGCTTACAGGCAGTTGCGTAATATTATTCGCGCGCATCAACTGTAAGGCGTCAACGACCAGTGCCTGTGGATCAATCGATTTCGGATTTACCGTCATGATTTCAGCAGCAGTTAACCCAACTAAATTACTGGTTTTCATCAGCATGCGCCTGAGGTCACCATCCGTAATAATACCGATCAGTTTGCCCTGATCCACCACGCCGGCTGCTCCCAGTCGTTTTGCCGAAATCTCAACAATTACTTTTTTGATGTCGTCATTAGGCTGGACCTGTGGTTTTTCGTTGCGCTGAAACAAATCAGAAACCCTGAGATAGAGTTTCTTGCCCAGTGCGCCACCCGGATGAAAACGCGCAAAGTCGGCCGGACTAAATCCACGACAATCCAGCAAGGCTACTGCCAGGGCATCGCCCATCACCAGCTGAGCTGTTGTACTTGAGGTAGGTGCCAGGTTGTTGGGACAGGCCTCATTTTCTACCGTGGTGTCTAATACAAAATCTGATTGTAAAGCAAGATACGAAGCAGTATTGCCCACAATAGCCACCAATTTGTTTCCGCGGGCTTTTAATAATGGGACTAAAACCTTAATCTCAGGAGTTTCACCGCTTTTCGAGAGCAGCAAGATCACATCTTCGTCGCGGATGATCCCCAAATCGCCATGTATGGCGTCGGCAGCGTGCATAAAAACAGCTGTCGTTCCTGTAGAATTGAGGGTGGCCACAATTTTCTGAGCAATGTTTGCACTCTTCCCAATGCCTGTAACCACCACGTTGCCATTTGTGTGAAAAATGAGGTCGACTACAGCAGCAAATGAATCATCAATGGCTGTCACCAACTGATCAATAGCATTTCTTTCGTTTGTAACAACCTCTTTACCAATAACTATAATTTCTTCTTTTGTTTTCACCTGCGACAAATTTATTAGGTAAATCCTACAAATAATACCACGAAAATACTATTTAGAATTCATTTCAGTGAAATATGCTTCAGTAAAATGTTGATCTGCATTCTCAAAGCAATCCATATTTGTCACTTTTATTTTCATACGACCCAACAATAATGGGCGTCCTTAATCAGCTTATGGAACTTATGTAGCTTAACAATTTCTTGATTCTTCGGAAATATAGAATCGCAGGATATCAAAACCCGCCTGAATTCCACTATTTTAGTAAACAGCAACGCATTGCGCCCAATTATTGCGGGATTAACCATTTGTTTGCATTTTTAATTATTTACTCCGATATTACTGTAATTAAGCATATTACATTGCCATCAGATCATGCTTTTGTTCTTTTTTTTCAATATTTTATTCAAAAAATATTGTCCTTTCGAATCTTTAATTACTTATATTTGTGTAACAGCTTGGTCACAATGATACTTTTAAGCGTGTATTTGCGTTTGCTGGAGTTGTGTTTAAAGAGAAATAATAATCGCTAAGGAAAAAGCAATGGCCAAAAAGGATGAGTATGGTCTACATGAGTTGCTGAAAAAGATTTTTGGTTTTGACCAGTTTAAAGGCAATCAGGAACAAATTATAACAAGTATTCTTGACCACAACAATACTTTTGTTGTGATGCCGACAGGTGGTGGAAAATCATTGTGCTATCAGTTACCCGCATTGACCAAGGAGGGCACAGCTATTGTGGTTTCGCCACTGATTGCCCTGATGAAGAACCAGGTTGACACAATCAGGAATTTTGGAACAGAAAACGGGATTGCCCATGTGATGAATTCGTCGCTTTCAAAAGCTGAAATCACACAGGTTAGAGAAGATTTGGTCAGCGGAAAAACCAAATTACTGTATGTTGCGCCCGAATCATTGACGAAAGATGAAAATGTTGAGTTTTTGCGCGAGTTGAATATCAGCTTCTTTGCCATCGATGAGGCACACTGTATCTCGGAATGGGGTCACGATTTCAGGCCTGAATACCGCAGGCTGCGTCCGATCATCAATGCCATCAATGATAAATTACCTGTGATTGCGCTCACCGCAACAGCAACCTTAAAAGTGCAGCAGGATATCCTGAAAAACCTGGAAATACAGGAAGCAAAAATATTTAAGTCATCTTTCGATCGTCCGAATCTTTATTATGAAGTAAGGCCCAAGACAAAAGATGTTACCAAAGATATCATCAAATACATCAAGAATAACCCCGGAAAATCGGGTATCGTATATTGTCTCAGCCGCAAAAAGGTGGAAGAAATAGCTGAAACTCTTGTCGTAAATGGTATCAGGGCACTCCCCTACCATGCCGGCCTCGACAGTGCGACGCGCCGCATGAACCAGGATAAATTCCTGATGGAAGAAGTAGAAGTAATTGTAGCTACTATTGCGTTTGGCATGGGAATCGACAAACCAGATATCCGTTTTGTGATCCACCACGACATTCCAAAAAGCATCGAAGGGTATTACCAGGAAACCGGCAGGGCCGGCCGTGATGACGGCGAAGGTAACTGTATTGCCTTTTACAATTATGAGGACATCCAAAAACTGGAGAAGTTTAATAAAGGCAAAAACGTGGCCGAACAGGAAATCGCAAAGGAATTACTGAACGAAACGGTTACCTATGCTGAATCTTCTGTTTGCCGGCACAAACTTCTGCTCCATTATTTTGGTGAAGCTTACGAGAAAGAAAACTGTGGCGCCTGCGACAACTGCCTCAATCCCAAGGTGAAATTCGACGGGCAGGAAGACATCAAATTGGTGCTCGAAGCTGTTTTAGGCACCAAGCAATTGTTTAAGGCCAAGCATATCGCCGAACTGTTGACTGGCAAAAAAACCGGCGACATCAAGGCCGCCAAGCACGACAACAGCGAGTTCTTTGGCGCCGGAGACGAACAGGACGAACGCTACTGGAATGCAGTCATCCGTCAGGCTTTGATCCAAAAGTTGCTCTTCAAAGACATCGAAAACTACGGCATTCTGAAAATCAGCAAAGAAGGCAAGGATTTCATCAAGAATCCGTACACCATTATGCTGGCTAAAGACCATGACTACGAAAACCCGGACGACGAAGATTTTGAAGCAGCCAAATCGACCGGTCCGAAAGGAAGTGGAACAGACACAACTTTGTTCAGCATGCTGAAAGACTTGCGCAAGGCTATTTCTAAAAAAGAAAACTTACCGCCTTTCGTCATCTTCCAGGATCCATCACTCGAAGACATGGCCATCCAATATCCTGTTACCATTGATGAGCTTACCCAGATTGTGGGTGTAGGAACCGGTAAAGCCGCAAAATATGGCGAGCCATTCCTGAAACTCATCAAACAGTATGTTGAAGACAACGAAATCATCCGGCCAAACGATATGGTGGTTAAATCTGTCGTCAACAAATCCGGCCTCAAGGTGTATATCATCCAAAGTATCGACCGTAAAATCCCACTCGAAGATATTGCCTACGCAAAAAATCTTTCGCTCGACGAGCTGTTGACCGAAATAGAAAGCATCGTAGCCAGCGGAACGCGCATTGACATTGGTTATTATATCGATGAATACGTTGATGAATACCATCAGGAAGATATCTACGAATACTTCAGCGATGCCGATACCGACTCCATTGAAGACGCCCTGAAAGAACTCGGTGAGTCGGAATATTCTGAGGAGGAAATCAGGTTGATGCGCATCAGGTTTATGTCGGAAATTGGCAATTGATATGGTGCGAAAATTTTTAGTCACACTCTTCGTAGGTAGTCTGTTTTTCTTGATCACCGCCTGCAACAAGGACGGAGTCGGATCCTCCGAGCCTGTAATTGTTTTAACCGAAGAGCAATTGATCAGCATCATGACCGATGCCCAATTGCTGGAGGCGGGTCTCAACCACAGAAGAAATATCGGGCAAAGCACCACTGAACTAAAATCATTGTGGTACGACGAACTGTTTAAGCACTACGAGATCACGAATGGAATTTTTGAGGACAACCTCAACTACTATGCTGATGATCCTGCCAAAATGGAAAGTATCCTCGAAGAAGTGTTGGCACGCCTGAGCCGGATGCAGTCGGAAGTGAGCGCCGAGAAAGACAGCACGACAATAGTTAACGAGTAAATACGGCAGATCTCTCCTCCTGATTACCACCAATTTCGAGTGAGTAATTCATGGTGAGTCTGGTCTCTGATTGGTAGGAGCCGTTGCCTGAAACAGTCCAGTTTTGCCCAATCACCTGGCCTTCCACAATGATTGAATTCCCGACAATAAGCGCCGAAGCAGCAGAGCCCGAGCCGGCAAAATTGCGCATCAGCACCATCGATGAGTTATTGGGATTGCGGTCAATCGTTACCTCATAATTGAGCTTCAGTCCATTATCGGTCACGCTCCACGAGCCCAGGTATTTTTGCAGATTATCACCCGTGCCACCAGGAATATCAATGGTTTCGTCGAGTGCACAGCCACTGATGGACCAGCTTACCGCAATAAAAACAAGCGCCAGAATCCGAAGAGACTTTTTCATAAGGAATTGTTTACTGTACTGATAACCGAATAGGTAAAGACCTTGATTTTTCAGACAATAAAGTTACAAGATATGTGCCAGAATTGTAATCATTCAGCGGGAGTGAAAAAGTATTCCCCCCCTGGTTAGCAGCCACCCTGTATATGTTCAAAGTTCTGCCCTGCAAATCTGTTACAGTAATTTCTACCTGTGAAGGTTCCTCCATTTGGAAGGCAAGTGTGGAAGCAGACTCTGCCGGATTGGGGTAGAGCTGCAAGGCTGAGATGGTTTGCATAGCCAATTCAGACTGACCAACCAAAACACCACCGGCATTGACAACTGCGGCAGTAATATTGTCGGCAGTTGGTTCCCAAATAAAGTTTTCAACGATCTGATGATCAGGTGTAATCACAACTACTGTCGGATAAGAAACCACTTCAAAGGCTTCAAAAGCCGCATTGCCGCCTCCTTCGAGCCCGCTTGCTGTTGGCACGGTAATGCCATAAATGGTATCGAACTGCATGACCTGTTGGTTCGTACTGTTATAGTTGATCCCCAAAAAGAATACATTACCCTGGTTCATGCCAAAGTTTTCGTAGGCAATCTGAAGGTCAGGTGCAAAGGTTTGACAGGGGCCACAAGAGGTGGAAAAAAAGTCGATTACCACGATTTTTCCTTCATCCAGAAGAGGAAACAAGTCAACTATTTCACTTTCAATGGTTTTAACACTAATATCAACCGCCTCTGTAAGAGGTGTTTGTGCACTGATTTGTGTTGTAATAAAAAGGGATATTCCTAGAAGGGTAAAAAGTCGTTTCATACGGAAAATTGATTGTGAATATTTCACAAAAATAACCAAACAACTGAAAATAGCAAGGAAATGAGGAAAATATCAGAATAATGAGTGGCTTCCCCGTTGTCGTTAGTTTAAAGCATCCCAAAAACCTTATCAGCTAATCGACTGGCACCGATACGGAAATATTGGTTGTTCAACCACCCTTCGCCCAGCACTTCTTTCACCAGTTTGTAATACAACAAAGCTGTTTCCGGTTCAGCAATTCCACCTGCTGGTTTCAGACCAATTTTGATGCCGGTGGCCTCGTAATATTCTTTGATCGTATCCACCATTACCAAAGCTGCCTCTGGTGTGGCTGCCGGTGATATCTTGCCGGTTGAGGTTTTGATGAAATCTGCCCCACCTAGTATGGCCAATTCACTGGCTTTCCTGATATTGGCGATTGTTTTGAGTTCACCGGTTTCCAGAATAACCTTCAGGTGTGCCTTGCCACAGGCTTCTTTCACAGCCTTTACCTCAGCCTGAACCTGGCTGTAAGCACCAGACAAAAAAGTACCTCTCGAAATGACCATGTCTATCTCATCTGCACCCTCGGAAGCGGCATAACGTACTTCGGCCAGCTTCAGATCGAACGGCATCTGACCTGATGGAAAACCACAAGCCACGGTTGCGACCTTGATTGCTGAGTTTTCCAGCAGCTTTTTTGCCTGCGCCACAAACGGACTATAAATACAAACAGCTGCTACGGATACATCCTGTTTTTGCTGCGGATAACGCAGGGCCATTTCGCAAAACTGCTGAATCCGTCCGGCATGATCGGTGGCCTCGAGTGTAGTGAGATCGATACAGCTGAAAATCGTTCGCCAGGCTTTGGTTAGCTCCTGAACTGTAAGCGCTTGATTTGAAATCGTTTGAATGCGATTGTTTATCTCGGAATCTTCTGTTTTGTAGGCTGAGAACTTCATATTTCTTTTTTTGACAAAAGTACAAAATTGCCTTTCATGGATAAAAACATGGTTTAATCAAATTCGGATATCCGTTTTTGGATATTACCCGGTATGCGGATACCAAAGTTTGATTCAAAAACAGCTTTGTTGAGGTTTAATGATCAAAATTGAAATTTTTTTAATGTCTGTATGCTTGGGAGTTAGAACGAACTTAACACCTTCTTACAAAACTTGGCACATTGGTTGCAAACAATATGGCAAAACCATAAAAATGTTTGGGCTGAAATTATCAACGACAACACGCGAAAAACAGTATCACAAGTACTTTAAGTGCACGCGATGTGGTTATATCAGCATTGTAAAAAACAGTTATTGCCCGATTTGCTCCAAAGACGGCCATGTAATTAAAATGAAATAACCAACAACTCCATAAACCATGAAAATCAATGAAGTTTATACACTTGGACAAATCCAGGAACAAGGCCTGGTCGAACGTCTGGTGAAAGATATTGATGCCAAGGTTTACCTCAATGGAACCAAGGTATATTTTTTTGAACCCCTAAACAAACAAGATTCCTTCCGTCTCTATTCCATCATTAATAAGCGATCCTTTTTCCTTTAAAAAGTCTTCGCTCGAAGACACCCGCATTTAGAACAGCCCGCCATCAAAAAACCCTGAAACAATTCGCTTCAGGGTTTTTTTCTTTGTCTAGTAATCCGAATCTCTTCCGGAGGCATGGACAAGTCCATGTAAAATGCGGTTAAATTCATCTGCTTCAAGCAGCTCATCCAATGTGAGGGTCATTCGATACCGCCATTTATTCTCCGGATCACTGGGCACGTTGATCCGTTCCTTATCTGTTTGATCCCAACGCAGGTTACCATCCATAGCGATCAAATCCTGAATAGGAAAAATGGTCCACATGGCCGGTGAGTGCAGGTGCTGGTTGATGATTTCCCTGCAAACCCAGGGCTCAGCATAAAAAGGTGGTTCGTCGTTATGACCCAGAATGTGCTTATAAAACATATTGGTTTTAACCCGGTCTTCTTCCCACCAACCTCTGATTGTCGACATGTCGTGGGTTGAAGTAGTGCAAACGCTCAGGTAAGGAGCATCGGCCGGGTGTCCGAACTGCACCTTGGGGTTCTTCGGCATCCGCTGTATTTCGAGGCTGAGGATATTCAGGGCAGACATTACATCGGGAACGCTTTCGGGCACCATGCCTAAGTCTTCGCCACAAACCAACATATTCGAGGCTTCAACAATGGCCGGTAACTTCGACATGGCATGCCATTTCCAGAATTCATCATGTCGTTTGTAGAAAAAGTCGATATACAAATCGTTGAGGCTGTCTTTCTGATGCGGCTCCAGTTCACGGTAAGAATTGGTAAAATGGAAGGCAATGCGGGGATGATAAGCAGCTGGGGAGGCATATGGATCTTTGATAAACAAGACTTCGTTGAGCAACGACATCAATCCATCGCGCAGGATAATGTCTTTGCCGCTCACATCAGCGGTTTGGCCATTCGGGCTGAAAAGCTGATAGATTTTCTGTTGGGTATCTACAAACTCTTTGAGCTCAAATACGCTATAATCTGTCTCTGTCAGGTATTTGGTTCTAACTTCTTCGGTGTATTCACCAAAAAAATCGTGTAAAAAGTGCCCCCTGATATAGGGTTTTGTGAATCTTTCTTCATCAAACCAAAGACCCCAATCTTCAAACTCTCCTGGCTGCAATGGTAATCCCGGCTTGAAAAATCCTTGAAGGCCATGCAAGGCATGGATTGGGATCTCCCAAATTCTGAAAAAACCTAAAATATGGTCGATTCGGTAAGCATCAAAATACTTCTCCATCATTTTGAGCCGCTTCCGCCACCAGGCATAGCCATCCTGCGCCATTACTTCCCAGTTATAGGTCGGGAAACCCCAGTTTTGACCCATTACTGCAAAATCGTCGGGCGGTGCGCCTGCCTGCCCGTTCAGGTTAAACAGTTCTGGTTCCGACCAGGCTTCAATGCTGTTGCGGCTGATGCCGATGGGGATGTCGCCCTTGATTCCGATTCCTTTCGAATGGGCATACTCGATGGCTTCACGCAACTGCAGGTCAAGATGATACTGGATAAAAAAGTGAACTGCTATATGCTCGTGAAAGTCGTTTTCAGGATCACACAACCTGGCTATTTTATCGGGATTAAAGGTGGCATATTCTTTCCACTGGGTAAAGTCACTGGTTTTAAACTGGTCGCGCAGGTAACAGAAACTGGCATATGGCAGCAGCCAGTTTTTGTTTTCGTCAAAAAAGCGGAGGTAATCTTTCTGCTTTCTTACCTTGCTCCAGTTTTGGTCGAAGATCAGTTTGAAATACCTCGCTTTGGCACCAAACATTTTCACATAATCAACCACCTGCATGGCATTGAGTTGGACTTTCAGCTGGTCAAATTCGGCTTTGGCCACAGGGTCGTTGAGTACGCCCATGGCTGGCAGGTGCAGGTACATGGGGTGCAGCGCCATGACCGAGATGGACTTGTAGGGATAAGAATCGAGCCATGAATGGGTTGCGACCGTCTCATTGATCGGCAACACCTGAATCATTTTCAATCCTGTTTTCACGCTCCAGTCTACCAATTTTTTCAGGTCGTTAAATTCGCCCACACCAAAGCTTTCATCCGAGCGCAGCGAGAAAATGGGCACAGCCACCCCTGCCCCTTTCCAGTTTCCGACAGGATAGCGAAAATGCACATCGTTTACGATGAAAAGACTTTCTTCAGCCATTTGTTCAGGAACAGGCAATTGCCGGTTTGGTCCTTCTTCCCAGGTGGTTACTTCAGCTGTGGAGCGCGATTGGATGACATACTTATAATTTATCTCGGCACCCACATCCTGCCTGTCGATTTCAAGTTGCCAATATGGGTAATGCTTGTTCCCCATCGTCACGGGTTTGTTCCAGTTACCAAGAGCTTTTGAGTCGCCCACAATGGCCACGGCATAACCCTTTCCCACCCTGGGGGCATGCAATACAAAACGGATTTTTTGCTCTGTTTTTGTCTTTGCACGCTGCCGAAAAAGACTTTCAGGTTTTAGAATCACCTCGGTAAATGCTTTGGTATTCATCACACGCTGGGGGTCGGTAGCGACCTGCCACACATCGCGCACAAATATTTCCTTGCCATCTCCGGTGTCGAGCAGGCGGTTTGTGTCGCCTTCCCAGTTCACATATCCATGTCCCTCGCGCACAAAATACTTGTATTCCAGCGTTTTATTCAAAGGAAGCTCAAGTTGTGTTGTCCACTGGTTATTGCCGATGTATTCCATTCGTGCGGCTTTTTCGGTGTCCCAGTTGCCAAGGCTTTCATCATTGCCGCAAACAAACAGCATTTGGCCCCAACTGCTATAATAATCCAGGCTTAGGCTTAGTTTCATCATGAAGTAGAAATTAACTGAACATAATTGAGATTAATGTCAGTGTAAAGTTCGCCGAAATATTCAGTATTGGCAATAAAAAACACTAAAAAAATCATAAAGAATCTCTGCAAACGGTGTCGCAGTATTCATTCATGTTTCTGATTAAGCAAGAAAGTATCTTGTTTATCCCCTCAGCTGGGCGATAATCAGCTTGACGGATTCTTCCAGGCGTTTGTTCACCTCTTCTTCGGTTCCTGCCCCATCCACTTCGAAAAACACACTTTGTTTTTTGTAATAGTCGATAACCGGTTTGGTTTTCTTTTCGTATTCTTCCAAGCGGTTGAGAATCATATCCATTGAAAGATCGTAGGGTCTCTTTCTGTCTGTTTTCCCCCGGTCGTTCAACCTTTTCATGGCTTCGAGTGTGGTGAGTTTGATATTCAGCATACCCGACACACGCGAATTCATCCGGCGCAACAGTCCGTCCAGAATATACGCCTGCACAATCGTACGCGGGAATCCTTTGAAGATAAATCCGGCTGCAGTTGGGTTGTGCTCAATCTTTCTCTCAATCAGCTTGATGGCAATCTCATCGGGCACAATTTCTCCCCTGTCCATATAGGGTTTGGCAATTTTTCCAATCTCCGTCCCGTTGGCAATCTCTTTGCGGAGCAGTTTACCGGTGCTGATATACACAAGGTTGTTGTTACGTGCCAGTAATTCGCCCTGCGTTCCTTTTCCAGAGCCAGGCTTGCCCAGCAGTACCACATTGAAATAATCCTGTTTAAAGGTATTGTCAATGGTATGACACAGATTTTTAAAGATGTCTTCTACCGACCCGACACCGTTGATGGGGAAATATTTTTCTTTTTCCTGATAGAAATCTATTACAGGCTTGGTTTTGTTCTCGTACTCCTGCAGACGCACCTTAATAACTTCAAGGTTGTCATCGCTTCTGCCGCTCGTTTTAGCCCTTTCGAGCATACGCGACATCAGTTCATCTTTGGGCACTTCCAGGCTCAGCATGCAGGTAAGGCTGGTGTTCATTTTGAGGAGCAAGCCTTCAAGTATATAGGCCTGCACTACCGTTCTGGGAAATCCGTCAAACAGGATTCCGCCGGTATTGATGTTCATGGTCACCTTCTTCTCGATGATCTGAACGATGATTTCATCCGGCACCAAACCACCCCGGCCAATAATGTCTTTTGCTTCACGTCCCAACTGGGTATCGTTGGCAATTTCTTCACGAAGGATGTCGCCTGTTGAAATATAAGTAAGGTTATACTTTTCGAGTAATAACTTCGATTGTGTGCCTTTTCCTGCGCCGGGAGGGCCAAATAACGCGATGTTCAGCATGAGGTTTGATAAGGATTAGGATGAAACAATTTTATAGATATCGGGCAAATTGCGTGCATGCTCATTGTAGTCGAGTCCGTAGCCAATAATAAAATCGTTAGGGATTTCAATTCCCACATAATCAATGGGATAATCAAATTTGAATGCATTGGGCTTGAACAGCATGGTGGCAACTTTCACATCGTTGGCTTCGAGTTTCTTGAGCTTTTCGCTGGTGTATTTAATAGTGAGTCCGGTGTCAACAATATCTTCAACAAGTACAATATTCCGTCCTGAAACGGATTGATCGAGCCCAATCAATTCCCGAATCACCGAGGTCGAGGCCGTTCCGGAGTAAGAAGAGAGTTTCACAAACGAAATCTCACATTCTATTTCAATGTTTTTGAACAGTTCGGCAGCAAACATGAATGCGCCATTCAGCACAACCAGAAACAAAGGGTTTTTACCGGCCAGATCACGGTTGATGTCGTCGGCCACTCTTTTGATCGCTCTCTCGATCTGATCCTGAGGGATATATAAATCAAATTCTTTATCGTGAACTCTGATAATACTCATAACAAACTGATTAACCGGACCACCGCCCGTTTTTGAACCAACAAATATAAGGAATGTTATGCTTGCTCGTGCAATAACTGTATTTTTGCCATGTAAAAACCAAAACACCTAGGATGGAAGCAGTAGTTAGCATTATCATGGGCAGCACTTCCGATTTACCAGTGATGGAAAAAGCTGCCGTTTTTTTTGATGAAATGGGTATTCCTTTCGAGATGAACGCGCTCAGCGCACACCGCACGCCAGAGCTGGTCGAAAAATTTGCCACAGAAGCCAAATCACGCGGAATCAAAGTTATCATAGCAGGCGCAGGCATGGCAGCGCACTTGCCTGGTGTTGTTGCAGCTTTTACACAACTACCTGTCATTGGCGTACCGATCAAATCGGGCATGGAAGGGTTGGATGCCCTGTTTGCCATCGTGCAGATGCCTCCCGGAATACCTGTTGCTACTGTGGCCGTGAATGGTGCTCTGAATGCGGGCATACTGGCTGCGCAAATGATGGCAATTGGTGATGAAGAAATGATGGAAAAAGTGGTGAATTACAAAAACAACCTCAAGTTAAAAATCAGTCGGGCCAACGAAGACCTGAGGGAAATTCGATTCAAATACAAGACCAACTGATTTCTGTCAGCTGCATTTTCTGATGATGGTCAAACCGTCGCGAAGGGGCAACAAGACCTGCTCGACACGTGGGTCGTTGGCAACTAGCTGGTTGAATTCGCGTATGGCCATGGTTTCAGCGTCCGTAACGCCAGGATCTGCCACTTTTCCGCTCCATAACACATTGTCGGCCAAAATGAATCCTCCTGCACGTACTTTTTCAAATGCCAATTCATAGTAAGTGGGGTATCCCAGTTTATCGGCATCGATAAAAACCAGATCGAAATCATCCTTCAATCCCGGGATGAGGATTTTGGCATCGCCAATCAGCAGTTCAATTTTGTTCTCAAGGCCGGCTTTAGCCACAAAGTCATGGATCAAAGGCTCAAGTTCCTCGTCTGCTTCAAGGGTCGTGAGCAAGCCATCATCAGGCATTGCCCTGGCCATTGAAATGGCCGCATAAGCTGTGAAAGTTCCGATTTCGAGCACCCTTTTTGGTTGAAGCATCCGGCAGATCATCTCGAGCAACTTCCCTTGAACGGGTCCGGAAATCATGCGTGGATAAATGGTTCTCAGGTTGGTTTGCCGGTATATCTCATGCAGCAGGGCATCGGGCGCTGTACTGTGCTTAAGCACATAGTCTTCGAGGCGGTCTTTCATTCGAACATACTACTTAAAACCATACGAACAGGTTTTTGAACGGTTGATTTCAGGCTCAGAAAACGAGATTCGAAAGGGCGCTCGTTTCGTTCGATTTCGAGTAGTTCGGGTCTGATCACCACATAACCAACTTCTTCTGTTCCAATGCTTTCGCAAAGCACTTCTCCCCTAACTGTTCTACCTGCATTCACAGTGGTGAACAGCACGGGTTGTTCGCGGTACAAAAAGCTGCCATTCTTGTCCAGCAGCCGTACCTGAATCCAGAAATTATCGACAAAAAATGGGCTGTTGTTGGTAAAGGCAATCACAAGTCGTGTCGACTGATAATACTGACTCAGCTCCTGCAGTGTCACCACAAAAACAGTGTCAAGAGCCTCCTCATCCGGACTGATAAGCTTTGGTTGTTCAACGGTATTGAGTGGCCTTTCATATGGTTTTACGCCGAATTCAGCCACCTTGGGCTCCAGTTCCTGTGCCTGCAGCTGCATCGCAATAAGAAAAAAAATTATCAGACTTAATACACTTGATATGCTCTTCCTCATGCGGTAAAAATACATTTTTTTCGTTTCGCCGATGCAAAAAGTCAGTTCAGCCATCATGTATCCGTATCTTCACCAGTGCCGGCAAAAATAAGTGTGTTGAGTTGCGATGGGTTCAATATTTCATTGGCAGCTTCGAGTAAATCGGCTGCCGTGAGCTTCTCGATACGCAGGCTAATCTCGGCCATGCTGTCCACTCTTTCGAACAGCAGGTGTGAGCGCGAGATCGACAACAACTCGCTCAAACCCGACTCAAAGCTGATGGCCAGCTGTCCGATCAACTGCTGTTTGGCCCGCTGAAGCTGCAGGCTGCCAAGTGGCTTTTCACGAAGACTCTTCAGCTCTTTATGAACCAGTTGTATGGCTTTTTGAATTGATTTAGGGTCGGTTCCCAGGTAAACAGCAAAAACGCCTGTGTCAGAATATGCCGTGAAATGCGACTCGATAGAATAGGTAAAGCCATATTTTTCGCGAATATTCAGGTTCAGCCTCGAGTTCAATCCGGGACCACCCAGAATATTGTTGAGCAGCACCATAGCATGTTTTTTGGGATGTCGGCGGTGATAGGCAAGATTACCCAACATGCAATGGCTCAAAAAACTTTTTCTGTCTACTGATTTAAAAACCGGCTGGTAGTTTTCGAAAGTTTGCCTTTTCGGTTTAAGTGAACGCGCCGGAACTTCCCCAAAATAGTGTGTAGCCATAGCAACAAACTTCGAAAACGGAAGATCGCCTACAGAGCCCAACACCATTTGGTCGGTGGCATAGTTGGCATGGACAAACCGAAAAATATCCGACCTTGTGAAAGCCTTTACACTCTCTGCAGTACCCAAAATATTTCTACCGATGGGATGACCATTAAAAAGCTGGTTTTCGAACTCGTCAAAAATCTCCTCTGAAGGATTATCGCGGTATGAATTGATTTCATCCAGGATGACATCCTTTTCTTTCACCAGCTCACTGGCCGGGAAACTTGCCTGAAAAGCGATATCGGCAAACAACTCAAGACTTCGGTCGTAATAGGGTTTGAGAAATGAAGCATGGATACAGGTTTCCTCCTTGGTGGTGTAGGCATTGAGGTCGCCCCCGATGTTTTCGAGCCGGCTCAGCACATGAAAAGCCTTGCGCTTTTTGGTGCCTTTAAAAATCATGTGTTCAATCAGGTGCGCCAATCCGTTTTCATGCTCCAGTTCATCACGCGTGCCCGTGTTGACCATCAGTGCCAGATGCGCCACCTCGCCTGGCTTTTGCCTGTGAATCAGCTTGATGCCATTTGGCAATACGGCATATTGATAAGGT
>DINQ01000024.1 GCA_002426795.1 Bacteroidales bacterium UBA5536 | reverse complement strand
CTTATATTTGTAGTGAACACACGGCAAGCAGGCATACAAGCCAATAAAATATTTTTAATAAGATGCAAAGAGCAGTTAATCAGTAAATTATTTAATAACTCCTGTAGATTTGTTTGGGTAAGTCTTCAAGGTCTAGATCAAATCCTTTTGTCTGAAATGGCTTAGCGTAACGATTACACGAAAAAGCAGCCAAGATATATAGTTGATATCTTGTGCGAAAAGAACTTAAAGAAAAACGAATATGAACGGAAGGAGTTTTAAATGGAAATTATACGGACACGGATCGCAGATCCGCGCCAGCATAGCGGGAAACATTTTTTTTGAAATATGAAAACCAATAAAATCTATATATTATTATCTATCTTCTTTCTGATTATCTTCCTTAACAGCACTGCCTTGCATGCCCAGGACAACTGGCAAATCAGCTGGCAACAGTGTTATGGAAGTGAATGGTATGAAGAAGCAGTTGCAATAACAGAAACGCCTCAGGGATATCTGATATTGGCAGATATAAAAAATTTTGATCCTAACTTTGATTATTTTTGGGATGCGGTTGTTTATCATATTGATAAGAAAGGTAATCTTTTATGGAAACGTATTTATGGCGGATCAAATGGCGAGTATCCCGGAGATATACTATCCGACAAGCAGGGGTATTACTACCTTAGTATAAAAACATATTCTAACGATGGCGATGTGCAGTCTGTTTACCATGGTGCAGGAGATCGTTGGATCGTAAAAATCGACATCGAGGGCAATATCATCTGGGAACGCTGTTATGGTGGAAGCGGAGAAGAATACGCTGCAAGACTGAAGCTGTTAAGCGATGGCAATATACTGGCTTATAGCGCTACAACTTCCGGTGATAGGGATGTTCCGGTCAACTATGGAGTTCTTGATAATTGGTTATTGATTATCAATCCTGAGGGAGAAATTTTACACAGCAGGGTTTACGGCAATAGGGACCAAAACAACATTTTTGATATAACCGAAACCCGCGATGGAGGTTTTTTCTTTGCTACCAAAGCCACCTTGGCTGAAGGCATGGTGGAAGGAGACCACCACGGAGGCCAATCCGATGTTTGGGCTGTAAAGCTGGATGCCAAGCTGGAAATTGAATGGCAAAAGTTATACGGCGGAAGCGGCTTAGACTATGGAATGCAAGGGGTGATAGAACTGGATAATGGTTATATCTTCCTGGCTTCGACAGATTCACCCAACGATGGGGATGTATGGGGCTATCACTATGGCGATAAGCCTGATATCTGGGTGGTAAGGATCGACAGCATCGGAAACATCCTTTGGCAAAAGTGTCTGGGTGGTAGTAATTACGATGACCCATCGGCAGGTATATACCAAATGCAGGACAGCAGCTTTATGGTGGTGGCAGAGACGTGGTCATCAGACGGTGATGTGCAGGGTTATCATCATGGGGGGTCTTCAGGTAATAGCACCTATGACATCTGGATGAGCCGCCTGTCAGCAGATGGCGAGCTGCTATGGAGCCGGTGTTTTGGAGGAGCAGGGTCGGAACGTCCTGCTTATAATGTGCTGCAATTGGCAGACGACAACTGGCTTATCGCTGCCGGAGCAAGCAAATACAAGCTTTCCGACAGCCTCCTGAGTGGCGATATGGCTTGCGTATCCGAAGAATATGGCAGACAAGTATGGCTCTTCAACTTCAAAGACTGCGCCAACTACATGCCTGCCATGCCCCAGCCACCCACAGGCCCTGATACGCTTTGCCATACTGTGGATAGCACTTCGGTTTATCAAATAGCCGGAGACAGCACGGCATGGGGCTACAACTGGCTGCTTGAGCCGGCAGAGGCCGGCACAATCACTACCGACAGCCTGAAAGCGGTGGTAAAATGGAACAGCAGCTACCAGGGGCCGGCACACATCAGCGCAGCCGCCTGGAACGATTGCGGAGAATCGGCATGGTCAACCGCCAAAACCACCATGGTTTACAGCTGCGTGGGCCTGCCCGAACAAAAGGATACAGGGCTGGCAGTGGCTGTTTACCCCAACCCTGCCAAAGACTACATCATTTTTGAAGTGCAAGCGAATAAAACCACTGTATCAACACCCATCGATATTTTCGATATTTACGGCCGTAAAGTTGCCAGCCTGCCAATGGTGACAGGCAAAGTTGTGTTGGATGTAAGGTCGTTCAGCAGCGGAATTTACTTTTACCGGCTCAGCTATGAAGGCCGGCACCAGGCAGGAAAATTTGTTGTGCGCTAAGAAAAACGAAAATGAACGGAAGGAGTTTTAAATGGAAATTATACGGACACGGATCGCAGATCCGCACCAGCTGGGGGAAAATTATTATTAGTAAATAAATCAAAAAAAGCACTTTGCCATAATATTGGCAAGGTGCTTTTTAAATTCTGTTGATTATGAAAACTGCTACATTATATTTAGTTGCTCTGCTATTACAAACAACTTTATATGGCCAGAATATGGAAATTGTATGGCAACAATGCTTTGGTGGTAGTGAATCTGACCATGCCTATGACATGATCGCGGTGGAAGATGGCTACCTTATTGTTGGTGGCAGTAGTTCTGCTGATGGGGATGTTTCAGGAAACATTGGTAGAGGTGATGGGTGGTTAATAAAAGTAGATAACAATGGGATGATGGAATGGGAAAAGTCCATTGGGGGGACAAATGGAGAATATATTTTTAGAATAATACCAACGCAAAATAATAATTTTTATTTAATTGCATCTTCAAGCTCTTCTGATGGCGATATTAGCTACGACCCATACCCAGATTCTGAAGATTTCTGGATTGTAAAAATCGATACAGATGGTAATATTATCTGGGATAAGATAGTAGGAGGCAGTAATGGAGACATAATATGGAATGCTTCACCCACTCTTGATGGAGGGGTTGTTGCTGTTGGCTGGACCTATTCAACCGACGGCGATGTAAGCGTAGCTTATGGTGGGGCTGATACCTGGGCAGTTAAAATAAGCAGCGAAGGCGAACTGGAATGGGACTATACCATAGGAACTGACTGGATAGATAAAGGACAGGCTATTTTGGCCACTTCTGATGGTGGATACCTGATTGCAAGCTCCTCCTCAATTCATGACGATGCAATAGGCAATATTACGTGTACTCCACATTCGTATGGTTTTTTTGAGTGTGTGCTATTTAAACTGGATTCAAATCTAAATGTCGAGTGGCAAAGATGTTATGGAGGAACTGACAACGATGGTGTTTTGGGCCTTTTAGAAGTCGTGGATGGATATGTTTTTACAGGTTCAGTAGATTCTAATGATGGTGACATTTCGGGTAATCATGGGGATGGAGATATTTGGGTTGTTAAGATTGATTTTCTTGGAAATATTATCTGGCAAAAATGTCTTGGTGGTTCCAGATCGGAATATGCAAATATTCTTTATCAAACAAATAATAACGAATGTATTATTGCTGGAAGTACCAGGTCAAATAATGGTGATGTGAGTGGCAATCATGGTTTGAGCGAATTTGATTACGATATTTGGTACGTAAAGTTAAGTAGTACAGGCGAACTATTATCCCAGCAATGTTTTGGTGGTGCAGGAAGTGAAGAGCTATATTTTGGTGCAGTTAAAAAAAGTGACAACAACTTTGTTATAGCAGCAGTGAGCGATTATGGCCCATCATTCGATGTGGGTTGTGCACCTCACGGCGATCTCGGTATAGATGATGACTGGTGGATTTTTGAAATCAAAGACTGCGCCAACTACATGCCTGCCACGCCCCAGCCACCCACCGGCCCGGATACACTCTGCCACACCACAGATAGCATCTCGGTTTATCAAATAGCCGGAGACAGCACGGCATGGGGCTACAACTGGCTGCTTGAGCCGGCAGAGGCCGGCACCCTCACTGCCGATAGCCTGCAGGCCATGGTAAAATGGAACAGCAGCTACCAGGGGCCGGTACACATCAGCGCAGCCGCCTGGAACGATTGCGGAGAATCGGCATGGTCAACCGCCAAAACCACCATGGTTTACAGCTGCGTGGGACTGCCCGAACAAAAGGATACAGGGCTGGCAGTAGCTGTTTATCCCAACCCCGCCAAAGACTACATCATTTTCGAAGTGCAAGCGAATAAAACCACTGTATCAACACCCATCGATATTTTCGATATTTACGGACGGAAAGTTGCCAGCCTGCTAATGGAGTCAGGCAAAGCTGTGTTGGATGTAAGGTCTTTCAGCAGCGGAATTTACTTGTATCAGCTCAGTTATGAAGGTAGGCACCAGACAGGAAAATTTGTGGTGCGATAAGAAAAACGAATATGAACGGAAGGAGTTTTAAATGGAAATTATACGGACACGGATCGCAGATCCGCGCCAGCTGGGCACAGCGCAGGCAGATCCGCGCCAGCATTGGAGAAACATTATTAATAAAAAGATGAAAGACTATAAAATCGTCCTATTTATATCTATGTTCTTGCTGATTATTTTCCTTAACAGCACTGCCTTGCATGCCCAGGACAATTGGCAAATTAGCTGGCAACAGTGTTATGGAAGTGAATGGGATGAAGAAGCGGTTGCAATTACTGAAACGCCTCAGGGATATCTTGTATTGGCAAATATAAAAAATTTTGATCCCAACTTTGATTATTTTTGGGATGCGGTTGTTTATCATATTGATAAGGAAGGCAATCTTTTATGGAAGCGTATTTATGGCGGATCATATGAAGAGTTGCCCGGAGATATACTATCCGACAAGCAGGGGTATTACTACCTTAGTATAAAAACATATTCTAACGATGGCGATGTGCAGTCTGTTTACCATGGTGCAGGAGATCGTTGGATCGTAAAAATCGACATCGAGGGCAATATCATCTGGGAACGCTGTTATGGTGGAAGCGGAGAAGAATACGCTGCAAGACTGAAGCTGTTAAGCGATGGCAATATACTGGCTTATAGCGCTACAACTTCCGGTGATAGGGATGTTCCGGTCAACTATGGAGTTCTTGATAATTGGTTAATGATTATCAATCCTGAGGGAGAAATTTTACACAGCAGGGTTTACGGCAATAGGGATCAAAACAACATTTTTGATATCACCGAAACACGCGATGGAGGTTTTTTCTTTGCCTCCAAAGCCACCTTGGCTGAAGGCATGGTGGAAGGAGACCACCATGGAGGGCAAGATGATGTTTGGGCTGTAAAGCTGGATGCCGGGCTGGAAATTGAATGGCAAAAGTTGTATGGCGGAAGCGGGTCAGATTACGGAATGCAAGGAGTAATAGAACTGGATAATGGTTATATCTTTCTGGCTTTGACGAAATCGCCTAACGATGGGGATGTATGGGGCTATCACTATGGTGATAAGCCTGATATCTGGGTGGTAAGGATCGACAGCATCGGAAACATCCTTTGGCAGAAGTGTCTGGGCGGTAGTAGTTGGGATTACCCGATGGCAGGTATATACCAAATGCAGGACAGCAGCTTTATGGTGGTGGCAGAAACGCGGTCAACAGACGGTGATGTACAGGGATATCACCCAGGTAATAGCACCTACGACATCTGGATGAGCCGCCTCTCAGCAGATGGCGAGCTGCTTTGGAGCCGGTGTTTTGGAGGAGCCGGGTCAGAATGGCCTGCTTATAATGTGCTGCAACTGGCAGACGACAACTGGCTTATCGCTGCCGGAGCAAGCAAATACAAGCTTGCCGACAGCCTCCTGAGTGGCGATATGGCTTGCGTATCCGAAGAATATGGCAGACAAATATGGCTCTACAACTTCAAAGACTGCGCCAACTACATGCCTGCCACGCCCCAGCAACCTACTGGCCCTGATACGCTTTGCCATACTGTGGATAGCATCTCGGTTTATCAAATAGCCGGCGACAGCACGGCCTGGGGCTACCACTGGCAGATTGAGCCGGCAGAGGCCGGCACAATCACTGCCGACAGCCTGCAGGCGGTGGTAAAATGGAACAGCAGCTACCAGGGGCCGGCACACATCAGCGCAGCCGCCTGGAACGATTGCGGAGAATCGGCATGGTCAACCGCCAAAACCAGCATGGTGTATAGCTGCGTGGGTCTGCCCGAACAAAAGGATATAGGGCTGGCAGTAGCTGTTTATCCCAACCCCGCCAAAGACTACATCATTTTCGAAGTGCAAGCGAATAAAAGTACTGTATCAACACCCATCGAAATAATCGATATTTTCGGACGGAAAGTTGCCAGCCTGCTAATGGAGTCAGGCAAAGCCGTGCTGGATGTAAGGTCGTTCAGCAGCGGAATTTACTTTTACCGGCTCAGCTATGAAGGCCGGCACCTGGCAGGAAAATTTGTGGTGCGATAAGAAAAGCGAAACGGATCACCTACCGTATAGCCTGGACGCACCAGCCATGGGTATGGTGGTTCGGTAATTGGAATGATTTTTAGCCTGAAACAAAAAAAAGCCCGCATCGTACGGGCTTTTTAGGTTTTGGTTTTAGGTATTCTTCGGTTTAGTCTTCCTGATGTGGAGCGACCAACTCAATCAGTTCGGGCAAATCCATGCCCAGCTTTTTGAGGTGTTCAATTTTTGGCACACCGTTTTTGGTCCAGCCACGACGCAGATAAACGGCGTCGAGCAGTTTCTCGTATTGCGACAAGCGGTATTCGCGGGTTTTAGCCATCTTTTCTTCGGTGCTCTTGCCTGTTGGATCCCATCCGACGATCTCTTTCAATTGCTTATCGTAGCGATCGGCTCTTGATTCGTATTCTTCCTTGGTGACAGGTCCGGCGGCACGATAGGGTTGTGCGTCGTATTTGCGGACGCCATAGCCACGGCGCAGGTTAAAGATGCGCTGGAAGTTATACACTCTTTCCGATTGGCGGATCATTTCGTGTTTGTCGAAATCTTTTCCGGTAACAGCCTTGTAAATGGTGACATAATTATCAACATGCTCAGGCACTTTGGCTGGTTCGTCTGTTTCGTGGTTGTTTTCGGGTTCCACGTCGTTCCAGGGTAGCTTGCACAAACCAACCAATCCGAACCAGGTTCTGAACATCGGGAAGTAATGCAGGGCTTCGGCCTTGGCTTCGAAAGTCGGGATTTGGTTGTTGACCATATCCATAAAAATCAGCCAGGCTTCGTCGTGTTGCGGCCCTTTGTTGGTCATGGCATAACCACCTTGCTGTGCAAGTGATTCCTTTGAAACGTATTGTGAATATTCAAGGCCTTTGTTTTCCATCCCAATATCGTTGATAAACTGTGGATCGCCCCAGCCGTTTTCGATAAACAGCGCTTTCAGCTTGCGAACGCCCTGTCCGGCCACTTTCCCAAAACCTTCGCCTTTGGCCAGTTGGTGCAGCAGTTTCATGGCATCGTCAGCATTGCCAAAATTGAGTTTGAGACCACCTGTGCGTTCTTCGTTCAGAATGCCGTTTTCGTAGCATTCCATCACAAAACCAAGAATGGTACCCCAGGTGATGGTACAAATGCCATAGGTATCGCAGTAGAAATTTGATTCAATGGTGAAATCAGGATTGAAAATACCTGCGATTGAGCCCAGCGATGAAGTTGTTTCATACTCTGGTCCATCCACAATCACTTTCTGTCCGGCATACGGACCGGTGCGCAGCTCGTAATTGTCGACACCCTTTGCGCAGGCCATGTTGCAACCAATCCAGCAACCATCAGGAATGCCTTGTGTGAAAAAGGATTTCCAGACATCGCCATGAATTTTGATGGCATCGGGGTGGCTGCCAAACTTGAAGTTGTTCACAGGCAGCAGGTCGTAATCGTTCATCACATTGGTGAGGTGAGCTGTGCCTTTGGTGCGCATCTCGGCCTGTTTGTCGTCGAGTTCGCGCATCTCGCGGTTAAAGCGTTGGCCGCGTTCCATAATGGCTTTCAGATCAACCACATTGTTCAGGTTGCCTTTTACTCCCGGGATCTTGGCCACCAGCGCTTTGATTTTTTTGTCTCTGAACACCGTACCGATGCCGCCGCGACCGGCTTGTTTCAGTCGGACGAGCTTGCGTTTGGGGTCGTAGAAGCTGAAGTTCAGCATCCCGATCAGCGAGTGGTCGGCAGCTGTTCCGGCAGATACGACAGCGATATTTTTTTTGTCTTTTTCGTCGTCGGCATACATTTCGGTGAGCACTTCGGCTAAAACGTGGCTGTCGATGGGCTCTTTGGGCGCTTTTAAAATTTCCACTTTGTGGTTCACGCCATCAATAAATACGATCACGTCTTCGGTGGCTTTGCCTTGCAATTCGATGGCGTCGAAGCCCGAAAACTTGAGGAAGGGACCAAAGAAACCGCCTACGTTGCTGTCCATCACCGAATTGGTTTGAGGTGAGAGGGAGACGCAGATCGATTTTCCACTACCGGAATATTGCGTGATGCCGCCAATCGGACCTGATGAGATCACGATTTCGTTTTCGGGATCATTCCACTGGGTGTCGGGTTTGGTGGCATCCCAAAGCAGGCGCAACCCATAACCGCGTCCGCCAATGAACTTCTCTTTCATGACAGCAGGCACCGATTTTTCTGTCATCTTGCTCTTACTCAGGTCAACATGCAGGATTTTATCGGTATAACCTCTTTCGAGAGGAGTAAACTTGTATGGCCAGCTTTCGATCGTTTCGTGGCTCTTTTTGATTTCTGCGATCTCCATATTTGACTTTTTTACGTTTGTTATATTTTTCACAAAAATACTTTTTCTTCCTGAAAACTGTAGCTAAATGGTTCAAATTTAGCAATATGTATTTTTATGCATATCGGACAATTCTGCACTAACTCTTTGCATCGTACAGGTTTAAACAGATATTTAGAATGGATTTAAATATGACGGCTTTTCCGAAGTTTCGCAACACAAAAGTTTTTAGTAGCTTCGCTAAGCCATTTGACCTGTTTTGGCGAACATAAAACAAGAAAACATGCAAACGAAAACCATTCGCGTGAAGCTCAAGGGCAAAAAAGTGGGTATAGCCGGATGCGGAGGATTGGGTAGCAATGCTGCCGTATCGCTGGCTCGTGTGGGTGTAAAGTCGTTTGTACTGGTCGATTTTGATGTGGTGGATGAAAGTAACCTGAACAGGCAGTATTTTTTCAGACATCAGATTGGTTTGCTAAAGACAGATGCCTTGAAAAGCAATATGTTGCTGATTGATCCCACTTTGCAGATTGAAGTGTTTGCTGAAAAACTCAGCGAAGAAACCATGCTGACTCATTTTGCCAGCTGCGATCTGATCATCGAAGCCTTTGACCAGGCTGAAGCCAAACAGCAGTTGTTGGAGTCTTTCCTCAGTGTCAATACTGGTCAATATCTCATCATGGGAAATGGTATGGCAGGCTTTGGTGGATTCGAAAAACTGCGTCAGGAACAATGGGACGACAGGGTGTATATTTGTGGTGATTTTGAAAGTGAAATCAGCGCCGAAATGCCGCCGCTTGGACCCCGGGTTGCGATCGTGGCCAATATGCAGGCCAATTTAGCGCTCGAACTGCTCCTTAAAAATGACTAACATGGACATCACGCTGAATAACCGTAAAGAAACCATCGAAGCTGATCAACTCACGCTCAATGAATTGATTCAATATAAGAATTTTACATTTAAACTATTGGTTACCAAGATCAACGGAAAGCTTGTACGCATACCCGACAGAGATAAAGCCGTGGTAAAAGACGGCGACAAAGTAGAGGTAATGCACTTGATTTCGGGTGGATAAACCTAAAAAAGATGAAACATCGCCAATGGACAATATGGATCAGGCGGCTGCTGGTTATTTCAGGCTTTGGCTTGATTTTTCTGGTAGTTACGTTGTGGGCGATTAACTGCTATGTATCCAGGCAAAGTCAGCAGTTCATTTATTATCATATTGATGAGGTGCCTTACCGCAAAACGGGTTTGTTGCTCGGGACCAGCAAATATGTCACGAACGGCAATCAAAACCTGTTCTATAGCAACCGCATAGCTGCGGCAGTGGCTTTGTTCGAAGCGAAAAAAATCGATTATATCATCGTAAGCGGCGATAACCGATACCTGTCGTACAACGAACCCAGACTGATGCAGCAAGATTTGGTTAATGCCGGTATACCAGAAGATCGCGTCATTCCGGATTATGCTGGTTTTCGTACCTTCGATTCGGTCATCCGGTCGAAGAAAGTCTTTCTTCAGGACACAGTCACAATTATTTCACAGGCCTTTCACCTGGAACGTGCCTTGTATATCGCCCACCAGAACAACATGGACGCTATTGGATTTGCAGCTGCTTTCCCCGATCATGACTGGGCTTACAAAGTGTTGGTGAGAGAGTATTTTGCACGTGTTGCGCTGATGCTCGACTTGTACGTCAACCATACCGAACCCCGTTTTCTGGGCGAAGAAATACCAATTGGACGCGACAGTCTTTAGACGACTTTGTTTTTTACAATCACCAGACTCGAATCACGATCCGGGATTAAAACTGCCTGCTCAGGAATGCTGTGTAGAAACTGATCGACTGCTTCCATCAAGGCAGGCCATTTTGTGTTGTAGTCGTGCACAATAAGCACGCCGCCGTGAACCAGTCTTGGGTAAAAAAAAGAAAGCCCTTCAGCTGTTGGGATAGCCAGGTCAACATCAAGGCTTACAAGTGCAAACTGATGCCCGGCAGCCTGATGGCAAACATCTGCAAAATTCCCCGCATAATAGACAATTTGAGGATTTTCGCCCAGTTTGGTCTTCACCAGATCAAGACTGGTGTCGGCAAAGCTATTGCTGCTGTATCTGGTAGCGGGACCTTTTTCAGCAGAAAGGTGCTCGTTGGTAAAACCAAGAAACGTATCGAAGAGATGTAGTTTACGTTCCGGGGCTAACAGCTGCAGTAATTTGGCGGTGTCTCCCTTATACACACCCAGTTCCGCAAAATCGCCTACAATGCCTTCTTTTTCAAGCCGTTTCGCGTGCAACCAAAAAAGGAAAAACCGTTGCTTGTCGGTGTATTGGCGGTAGTATTCCAATAAGACCTGAGGAACATGCTTGTTTTTAATGGCATCAACCCAAGTCTCCGGCAGCCGACCCGTACCCTTGCGGCTATCTGCAACAGCATAGGCAGCCAGGACCGCAAAGAGCAGGAGTAAGGCGATGAAAATGAAATCAGGGACCGACATATTAGATCAAGGCTTCGGATAAGCGAAGATAACACAAAATCGAAAGCGATGAAAGGAGGTTTTTGCAATGGCTTTTTCCGCGAAAAAATCTGATTGGTCAATTCACAAATTGATTAATTTTGCAGGCACAAGCGGGCATAGCTCAGTGGTAGAGCATTAGCTTCCCAAGCTGAGGGTCGTGGGTTCGAGCCCCATTGCCCGCTCACTGAAAAACTTGATAATACGGGCATTTCGAAAGGAGTGCCCGTTTTCTTTTTCTGCACTTTCTGCATAAAAAATATATATTTGCGGCACAAAACAGCGCAAAAACAGCGCAGAAAATCTTATCAGAATGGCAACTTTAAAGTATTTCTTTCCCTATAAGAAATCTGATGGGACTATTCGAGTGAAGATCAAATTGCATCATGACGGGCAACGAAGAATATTCTCAACTGACATTTACCTTCTCCCAACTGACATTACCAAATCCGGTAACATTAAGTCTCAAAGTATTAAAGATGAAATAGAAAGTCTATTGCATTCTTATAGACAACGAATTCAGGAGCTTGGGGTCAGGACCCAATCGATGACCATAGACCAGATAATGGAATATATCGTTAGGCCTGTTGAACAAGACATCGACTTTTTTGCCTACGCTGAAAAAGTCATTGCAAGGATGACTGGAGAAGGAAAGAAAGGGACTGCACGAACTTATCAATCTGCGATCAATTCCCTTGAAAACTTCCTGGGAAAAAGAAGTCTTCCGATTAATAAACTGACATCAAGATTGCTATTCGATTATGCTGAAAGCTTAAAAACGGCTCGAAACAGGTCGTTCAAAAACAATAAAGTTCAGGTTGGTAAAAGAGCTGTTTCATTGTATACAGGAATATTCAAAGCAATATTGAATAAAGCAAAGCTTGAATTCAATGATGATGATCTTGAAGTAATGCCGGTTCGTGTTAACCCTTTCTTGAAATTTAAAGTGCCGGCAGAAGAACTTGCTAAAAAGAAAGCTTTGAGCATTGAGGAGATTAGATTAATTAGGGATTCTTTGCCGTCAACCAGGCGTGGTCAGCTGGCAAAGGATTGTTTTTTGATCAGCTTTTGTCTTTTGGGAATAAATTCCGTCGACTTATATAAAGGAGTAGAAATTAAGGACGGTCGAATCACTTATGAAAGGCAAAAAACCAGAAGCAGAAGAAAAGACAGGGCTGAGATTAGTGTAAAGGTTGAACCTGAGGCAAAGGAAATTCTCGAAAAGTACCTAATTAAGAATAAGAGCGTCTTTCATAAGTTATATTCTGATCACCTGAACTTAAATAGGGCAATTAACAAAGGGTTGATCGAAATTGGTAATCTAACTGGGATAGAAGATCTAAAATACTATGCAGCAAGACATAGTTGGGCAACAATTGCTGTTAATGATTGTGGAATTGACAAGTATGTAGTACATCAGGCACTCAATCATTCTGATGAAACAATGAAAGTAACTGACCTATATATTAAAAAGGACTGGTCACTCAATGACAAGGCTAATCGGAAAGTTCTTGATTATTTGACTCATGGAGAGTTGTCATCCGACCATGACCAGTAAGCAGCCACCTGGGATTGATATGGTAGTACCTCACAAGTGGTGCAAGCCATCTAACTTCAAACCAACCTCTTTCAGGATTCTTTCTTTGTTTGTATAAATTCCACCTATCGATATTGTAAAAATCGCAATAGGTTTTAATTCCTCTTATGTCACCCCTTTCAATGATGTGATCCAAGGCTTCAAAAAACCTTTCAATTATTTTGATACTTTCTTCTGATTGCACTTTTAAAACTTTCTGATTAACCGAACTTTTAGGCTATAAGAATTTTTTCCATAAGTGTTTCCCATGAGTGAATTGAAGTTGAGTGCTTCAGCATTCACGTCTGATAGTTCGCTTGATGACCAATAGAGACCCTGCCAGTTAGTTTCTTGAGCGAAGCCACCTATCATATTTTTGTTTTCTTTCATAAGGACTAATTCGTCTTTTGCTGGTATATACCAATCATCATATCCTTCATATGAATAACCTTGTTTAAAAAGATAACCGACCTGCTCATCATTGGATGAATGTTCTGCCATCTTTTTTGTGTTATTAAAGCCGTCACTAGTGTTTCTTCCAATACCTATATTATCGGCCCAATAAAACCGATCGGTTCCATTGTGATACAAGTCTTCTTTAGCAGCAATAAGTCCGGATATTCCTTCTATGTAGAAATAAAATACAATTCCCCCCTGATATGTATCTCCGAGTCTAAGTTTTAAATGAACAGGTATTGATTTGTGAAATTCTTTTCCGGAAATTGAAACTACGATACAATTGATTTCGTGCTCCCCTGGTTCAATATCAATCGGCTTGTACTTTATCGTATAGGGCGCGACAATAGATGAGCCTATCTGAAGACCATCGAAGTAAAACCTGGCCTCTTTAATTTCAGCATCTGTTTGTGCCGATATGCTAATTTCAGTTCCGTTGAAAAGTACACTATCAACAAGTGTAATTTCAACTTTTATAGTCTCTTCTGGTTCAGGTTGTGTGTCTTGTTTTTTACTACATGAGAAAAAAAGCAAAACAAGTGCGATTAAAATAAAATAAACTTGTCTCATATTTCAGGGGGATTGATTACATCCTTTCTTCGAAGCCACCGGCTCCAATTTTTTGAGAGTTTGTCTTTTCAAAAAACTCACGGATTAGCTGTTGTTGGCTCTTTACGGTTTCGCTCAGGTTACTCAGGATATCAAATACTTCTCTCGACATGCTTACCATGTCCTTTTTGGTCATGTATTCGCCTGGTTGTTCAATTGCGATGTTTTTCAGCATTTGACCAGTTCCATCAACCAACCAGTTAAAATTTATTTCCGTGTACTTATCTGTAATTATCTTGGCTAGGTCTTTACTGATGCCATTTCGACCTTGACTAATGTTATATAATCTTGTCTTATTCGCCAAATTCAATGCCTTTGCTAGATCTGCAATGCTCAGTTTTAAGTAATTTAGTAGCTTATTTAGTCGTTCAGAATCAGACATTTAAAAAATATTATGTAATAAAATGTAAATATTTCTTGACATTTCTGTAATATTGTGTAATTTTGTGACGAAATAATTATCACAATGAAGCGAAAATACAAAAAAAGAGGGCGGAAAGTCAACTACCAGATCCCTGAATCTGAAAAAATGACATTCAGAGGTCATTATTTCAGTATTGAAGGCAAGGTGATTAACCCTCGAACAGAGTTCATTAAAGAGATTGCACAGCTTTGCATGGTTAGTGAAACCACAGTTCGTTCCTGGATTGCCGGAGAATACCGTCCTGAGCCGTTGAAGCAGCGACTTATAGCTGAGAAATTACAGCGCAAACCCGAAGAACTTTTCCCCGCATGAGATTCGAGATTTATAACACACCTGATGGTGATGTAATGATTGCGCCTGCCGGAGAGGCTCACTTTAAACTTGAGGTGACTCACAGGGATTTCATCACACGAATGATAGAAATCATTAAGAGTAATTACACATTAGCTTTTAAAGCCGCCTGTGAAGCCTACAAAGCATCATCCGATTCGAGACATTACTATGAGTTCCTGATTGTGCGCCGGTTTTTGAAATGCAATTTTGGCGAGTTTGACAACGTGATGGATTTCGAAAACGAGCGCTTTAAGTTTGAGTTCGTGAAATGTCCAATGAGAGGCGAGTGCAAATATGACCAGATCATTTGCAATGCCAAATTCAATACTTCGCTTTCTGATCGAGAATTCCAGGTTATGAAACACTTCTATGAAGGAATGAATGAAAGCCAGATTGCTGACAAACTATACATCAGTATCAATACGGTGCTCAACCACAAAAAAAGTGCTTTCCGCAAAACAGACTCCCATACACTGGCCGAATTCATCACCTACGCAAAAAAGAACAATCTCTATGGAAATAGCTGAGCATAAACTCAAATCTATGCTATCAGCTGCCGCAGAACTTGGCGCAATGATGGCACTTAAAAAAGCTGGCGTCTCCTCATCAGACGAAATCAGCCAGAGAGAAGCTTATCGTCGCTATGGAGAGAGTCGTGTAAAGAGGTGGTTGCACCAACAAAAAATCAGAAGAGTAAAATCAGGCGATCGCAACCATAAGTCAACTTACAGCCTTACTGAACTGGAAACGCTGTACAAAACCGAAACCCTATGAATAAAACACGCACAACAAATAAGAACATGCTTGCCAGCATTGTAGCCATCAAATGTGGGATACTCAAGAAAGACGCTGACAGGGTCATCTCTGCAACTTTCAGTGTTATCAAGTCTGAAGTACGTCAAGGTGGAAAGGTGCGAATCAATGGCTTTGGTGTATTCGACACTGCTTGGCGTAAAAGCAAGATAGGCATGGACATGAACCGTCACGAACCTGTTGAAATTCCAGCGCACCGCATCCCGGTTTTCCGATCAAGTAAAGTCTTCCGCAAGAAGATTAGTAATAACCCCAAATCTTAATCAAAAATGCAAACCCCAACAATTCAAAAAAAACGCACTTGCCGCTCTCTCTTTAATGAGTTTAAAGGCCGGTACACAATCGATGAAGTTGAGAATCATGCACAGCTCAAACTGCTGTACGATTATCTTGAAAATCGCTGTAGCCTGGTGAATGGTGACTATTATCCTGAACCATCGCCATACATGGCAGATATGCTCAAGAAGTTTCTCGACTATGAAGAAAAAAAGCCCACCGGAAGCGAGCCGATGAGCTAAATCTTAATTCAATAATGCGTTGCAAATATACAGCGCATCGCTTTGTAAATCAATAACAAGTTTTCAACATTAAATCTTAAATCAAAATGCCAATCCTTAAAAAAGAAGAAAGTCTCCCCAAACGACCAGTAGTAATCGTGGTGTATGGTGAGCCGGGTATCGGAAAAACGAGCCTGTTTAATACAAGCGAATTACCGCTCTTGATCGACTTCGATCGAGGTGTTGACAGATCGATCATGCGCCAGGACACACTTTTGGTAAACCGCTGGGAGGATGTTCAGGCCGAAGAAAAAGCCGGGACCTTCAATAATTACAAAACAATTGGAATTGACACCGCGAAAGCGGCACTGGATGATTTCCTGATGGCTTACGTGATCAAGCAGGATTATGCAGCGGCCAAAAACAAACTGAAAGCTTATGGCGCCATTGGTGATGAGTTCAAACTATTCGTGAATAATCGCCGGGCCGACAATGCAGAACTCGTGATCATCGCCCACGCGAAAGACGAAAAAGAGGGTGATGTTATCAAGAAGATTCCGGATGTAACCGGCCAGTCATACAATCTCCTATTGCGCATTGCTGACCAGGTTGGCTACATGCGTACAATTAATAATAAACGGACCATCCAGTGGGAGCCAAGTGATACCACAATCGGAAAGAATGTAGCCAGGCTTCCGGTAACAGAAATTCCGGATGAGCACGACACAGCCTTTCGCACCTTCATGGCTCAAATTATTGAGCAGGTGAAAGATGCTATTGCCACCATGAGTGAAGCTCAAAAAGAGGCAATGGAAAAGATGAGCAGGTTCCAGGACCAGATATCAGCATGTGAAGACCCTGATGAACTCACATCGTTGCTCCAGGTTGTAACTGAAATGCCAAAAAGCTATGCAGCATCCCTGCGTAAGCTCATCGCTGACCGGTCAAAAGCATGTGGTTTTGTGATCAATAAAGAGGATGGTTGCTTTGAAAGACCAGCTCCTGCAGATTCGAAACCAAAGACCCCGGCACAATCTGTAAAGGCAAATAAGGACGGTCAAACAACACTCGTTTAGTCATGTACCGGATTAGTGTTACAACATTAGAGAAATTCAGAAGGATGATCGACAATGTGAGCGACTGGGATACAGAAGCTTCGTTGATCGAATCCCTGACCGGTAAGTTTAAAGGAACTGATAAGACTCGCCTGGGGGGAGCGTTTCATAAAATCATTGAGCTGGATTACCGGCTCAATGGTTCCCTTACCGTTGATGGAATCACATTCACCCCGGAGCAGGCCCGACCTGCAATTGATTACCGAAATGCTCACCCGGGAATGGTGCATGAAGTGCCAGTTCAGAAGATCTATTACACCAGGCATATGGAGTTGCTGGTTTCAGGCCGTGCAGATGGGATCGAGGGCATTGAAGTGCACGATGCAAAAACAAAATTTGCTTACCCGGGATGGGGAGAATATTACGCATCCTACCAGTGGCGTTTCTACCTCGATATGCTTGAGGCTAATATGTTCTGGTACGATGTTTTTGAAATTCGTGGATACAAAGAAACCAGGCCAGATGGCACTTTTGATGCTCAAATAATCCCTCACGAACCCTTCCCTTGCCTGCGCGACGCCAACCTCTCAACTGATGTTCAGAACCTCGCTGAGGAGTTTGCAAAGTTTATCACAATCAAGAATTACAATCACCTTTTAAAAGAAGTAAAATGACAAAAATCCTTTTTTTCGACCTGGAAACAACAGGTCTTGACAGCGAAATTCACGGCATCCACCAGCTGGGAGGTTGCCTCGAAATTGATGGTGCTGTTGTGGAAGAGTTTGACTTCCGCATCAAGCCAAATCCAAAGCTTTTTATCGAAGATAGTGCATTAAAAGTATCCGGTGTCACACACGAAGATTTGTTGAGCTATGAAAGCGAACCAGAGGTGTATAAGCAGTTTATTGCGATGCTCTCAAAGCACATCAACAAGTTCGATAAGTTCGACAAAGCATTCCTGGCCGGATGGAACAACGCCAACTTCGATAATAATTTCCTGCGCGAGTTTTTCATCCGCAACAATGATCAGTATTTCGGAAGCTGGTTCTGGAGCAACCCTCTTGATGTGATGATTTTGGCTTCGGAATATCTAAAGCACGAAAGAGCGGATATGCCAAACTTCAAGCTGGTAACAGTAGCCCGTGAATTGTTGCCTGAGATCGATGAAAGCAAAGCCCACGATGCCAATTACGACATCCAAATGACACGGGGAATCTACCAATTAATAACCAATAAACTCTACGGATCATGGAAACAGCAATAGCCCAATTTACCTACTTGCCTGCAACAAAGGCAGAGCGCGAAACATTCGTGCAGATGTGCGTTGACGAAGTAAAGTCAGGAGAGCGTAACCCTCTCGAACTTGAAGTCATGCTCAAGAACCTTGAGGAAACCATCAATGCCATCCGCAAGCACCCGGACGTGAAAGAAATGGTCGTGGAAGAGGCGCAGAAGTATCCCGAAAAAACCTTTAAGGCCTTCGGCTGCACGATCACAAAAACAAACCGTACATCCTACAACTTCAGCAACTGCAACGACAGCACATACAACGAGATGAAGCAAGAGGAATCTGAGCTGAAGGAGCAGATCAAGGAGCGTGAAACCTTCCTGAAAACAATCAGGCCTGGCATGTCGGTAGCTGATGCAGTTACAGGGGAAATGATAGTGGGTCCTGAGACCTCCACAACAGAATCACTCACCATAAAACTTGGATAATGAAAAGAGAAATCAGAAAAGCAAAGATTAAAAGCCGCTCCCTCGAGGTTGAGCTGCGCGAGACTGAATCAACCAGCAACGGACCAGTTGTTAATGAGATAACTATGAAGTGCTCAGGGCTGGCAACAGATGACCTGATCACAGCTTTCGCTAAACTGGCCTTGCACATGATTTTAATCTGTGACATGCGTAAAGCCGAAAAGATCAACCCTGATACCTTCGAGAGTGATAACCTGTCAGATTTTGACGATTACAACATCAAAGGCTTCACTATTGGCGGAGAGGATGATAATGAAGGAGTTGTAATCATTGGAAGCCGGCGCTTTGATAGCGGTAAGGTTCTCAACATCATCACCCCTTTCACCCCTTTTGCTGATGACCAGGATCCTTATGAGTACGAAAGCGAACTCTACAACGATGTTCAGGCATGCATCTATGAGGTAGAACAATACCTCGATGGCAAGTATGCTGTGAAACAGCTTGAAATGAGTTTTGATGAAGATGGCGAAGCTGCGGTTGAACAAGAGGAAACCGAAGCGGCCTAATGTAGCTCACTGGCAGCTGCATGATCTGCCGGGCAGTCGTTCTTTGAAACATCATGCATAGTACCGGGCGCTCAAAAATTGGTAATTAAATAGATTCAAACGCCAGTTTGATAAGTCTTACTTAAACAAATAATTGTTGGTTGGTTAAAACAGCCCGGTACTTTTTTGGAGAGGTAGCTCAGTGGTAGAGCTGGGGGCTGAACGCCCCCGGAGAGCCTCGGTATCAATGATGATTGATGCGTCAGTAAAGGCCATCGAACCGGAGACATACCGGAAGAAGCGCATGGTTCGAATCCTGCCCTCTCCACAACTTTTTATCATCACTAAATATTAATTCAAAATGCAACAAATTCAGTACATCAAAACAAATCAACTCCACGAGAGTGGCATGAATCCACGCAAGGAGTTTGACCAGGACAGTATTGACCAGCTGGCCGAGAGCATTAAACAGGTTGGAATCCTTCAGCCAATAATTGCCAGGCTTAATACTACGGTCAAAAAGAAGCAAATCCCAATCTACGAGGTGATCTGTGGAGCTCGAAGGTTATCTGCAGCTGCAGTAGCAGAACTGGAAGAAGTACCTGTCATTGTAAGAGATCTTTCGGATGAAGAAGCTTTCGACCTGATGATCACCGAAAACCTTCAGAGAAAAGACGTGAGCCCTCTGGAAGAGGCAATTGCTTATCAAAGTCTAATCAGTAAGGGGACATACGATGTTCACAGCCTGAGTATCCGGTTCGGAAAGTCAGAAACATACATCCGTCAACGTGTGAAGCTCAATGATTTGATAAGTGAGTTTAAAGACTTGCTTCGCAAAGAAGTGATCAACCTGACCGCAGCTATCGAGATAGCCAAACTGAATCAGGATAACCAGATTGAGCTTTTCGATGATAGGTACAAGAACTATGAGAATGTTTACAGTTCCCTTCCAAGCTTGAAAGAGCTCAAACGACATATTGAGCGTGATTTCATGACCGACCTGTCTGACGCGCCTTTTGATATCAATGACCCCACACTTGGGCCATTTGGCTCATGCGCAGGTTGCCAGTTCAACACAGCTTCAGAGACGCTTTTGTTTCCTGATTCACCAGAGCAAGGAAGATGTATCAATATAACCTGTTTCAAAGAGAAAAAGAACAGGCACTTTGAACGCGAGATACAACGTGTCCAGCAGGAAGAACCAGACGTGATCCTTGGTGCCCCGGGATACATTTATGGTGATGAGGAAAAGCGGGTTAACGAAATGAAGAAGCAAGGTATCCCTGTTGTTGAGATGAGCTGGTCAAATGGCTTTAGTGAAGTGACAATGCCAGACGCACCTGAGAAGCCAGATACTGGCGACTATGAAACTCCGGAAGACTATGAAGAGGCGATGGAAGAGTACCTTGATGAGGTAAAAGACTATGAAAATGACCTTAAGGAATACAATGAGAAGATTGCTTCGGGTGTGGTGCGCAAAGTGTTTATGGCGGCCGGTAATGACAGGGGGAAGGTAAGGTATTATGAACCGGTTGGAAAGAGAGTAAACGGTTCATTATCGGATCAGTCTGGGGCTGCTGTTGCTAAGGAGGAACAGATCATGGAGCTTAAGGAAAAAGACAAGCGAAACCTTGAGATCATGAACGAGAAAACCTACTTCGATGTCAAACAACTACTTAATGATATTAATTATGAAGGCATAACAAGTAGTCTTGCTAAAGAGGAAGAAATTGCTTTGCGCCTGATCATGTTTGAACACGTGCATTTTTCTGACATATATAAAGAGTTTTTACCTGAAAACAGACAGTTTATTGATTCAGATAAAAAGATAAATATCCTGAATAGCCTTACATCAGAACAGTCCATCCGGCTTGTTCGAACATTCATCCAGAAGCAACTTGCAACCGGCTATCCAAACTCTGATGTAGCCAATGCACTGCTCACCAAGTCCATTGCAAGTCTGTTTGATGCCGACAAGGTGAAGGAGATCGAGCTGAAGCACCAGGGTGTGTACTTGAAGCGCAAAAGTAGTATTGATGCAAAACTTAAGGAGTTAAAGTAATGCATCATTTCTGGACCGGTAGCGAATTGAGGTATCTCAAAAGCAGGTATCCACACATCAGCACAGCTGCAATTGCTGAGTATTTAGGTGTAACTGTTTCTGCAGTTTACCAACAGGCACAGGCTTTCGGAATCAAAAAATCTCAAGAATTCCTCCTGAGTGAGAGGTCTGGACGGCTGAATAAAAAGCTTGCCGATGTGGGCAAACGCTACCGGTTCAAGAAAGGGCATATTCCGGCCAACAAAGGGAAGAAAATGACGCCAGAAGTGCGTGAGCGAGTTAAACACACCTGGTTCAAAAAAGGAAATGAGCCCCATAACACCAAGCATGATGGTTACATCTCAGTTAGAAGGGATTCGAAAGGTAGATACTACGCACACATCAGGGTTGCTTTGGGCAAATTTGAATTGCTACACAGACACATCTGGGAGCAGCATAACGGCCCGGTTCCGAAAGGGCAGATTGTGGTTTTCAAAAACGGTGACACATCTGATTTTAGGATTGAAAACCTTGAGATGATCACACGCGAAGAAAACATGCTTCGTAACACCCGACACAATTATCCACAAGATTTGCAGCAGGCCATTATGGCATTGAATAAACTAAAAAAAGTAATTAGAGATTATGGCAAAGAATGACTTACCAGCATTGCGCGATCACTTATTTGAAGTGATAGAACGCCTAAAGGCGAATCAAGATTCTGATGCTTCTGCCTGTGAAAAAATTGATATCACCACGGCAAAAGCGATAACTGAAACTGCTAAAACAATTATCGATAGTGCCAAGGTTGAGGTTGATTTTCTCAAGCTTATTGGCAATGAAGCAGGAGTCACCGGAGTGTTGACGGAAGCATCAAAAACCAAGTTTTTGACCAAGGCAAACGATGGATCCTAAGACAAAAAGAAGGTACAACCTTACCTATCGTGCCCGGAGAAAAGGTATCCAGGTTGACGGTTACCGGCATAGGATCATCCTTGCCTTTGAGGACATTAAAAGGCTGATTACAGTGCCGGAAGCTATCAGCCTGATTACAGAATATCAATTTGAAGTAAAGCAAGATCAACAATTAAAAATTCAATTTTCATGACAACAGAAAAATTCAAAACTTGGGCACTGGTCGAATTGTTTGGCCACACCCGTATAGCCGGTGAGGTATCAGAACAAACCATTGCCGGCGGTGCCATGGTGCGTATTGATGTGCCAGAAACAGAAACCTCTCCAGCATTCAGCCGGATCGTAAATGTTCAGGCGATTTACGCTATCAATCCCATGACCGAAGAGATGGTTAAATCAATCGCCTCACAGCTTGAGATAAAGCCCATACAGAGTTGGGATATCCGGGAGTATGTTGAGAAGAACAGAAAGGCTTTACAGCCTGTAAATAAATCCGATTTCGAAGACCTTCCAATGTAGCTATGTATATCACAGAAAAAGGAAATAATTACAGTATCCAGTTTAGGTATGCCCCTTACCTGGTCGAGGCAGTAAAACAGCTCACCGGTCGCAGATTCGATCCGGTAAACAAAAGCTGGCTTGTTCCAAAAGATGCGGAAGATGAGGTGCGTGCGTTTGCTGCTCGCTATAAGTTCAAATTTGGAGAGCATATTGAGGATGAGATGGTGAGTGAGTTACCACCCATGCCGGAACTGGATACCGATATACCTCTAAAACTGAACCTCTTCCCATACCAGGCCACAGGTGTTGCTTATGCTCTGCAGAAGAAAAAGCTGATCATTGGCGACCAACCTGGATTAGGGAAGACAGCCCAGGCTATTGCAACAATAACCGCAGCCAAAGCATTCCCTTGTTTGGTAATAGCCCCAAGTTCGCTTAAAATTAACTGGCAGCGTGAATGGCATATGTGGACAGATCACCGGGCCATTATCCTAAATGATGATGTTAAACACAACTTTCATCTCTATCACAGCTCCGGACTGGTGGAGGTGTTCATCGTGAACTATGAGAGCTTAAAGAAGTACTTTGTCCAGAGCATCAGTAAACCCGAAGGAGCCAAGTTACGACTGAACCATGTCAAGTTTAAAGAACACCTTACCGGGATGTTCAAGAGCGTGATCATCGATGAATCGCACAGGGTTAAATCGACAGCAACACAGCAAACCAAGTTCACTAAGGGAATAGCCGCCGGGAAGGAATACATACTTGCACTCACCGGAACACCTGTAATTAACAAACCAAAGGATTTGATTGCCCAGCTGGGGATTATTGAACAGATGCCACGCTTTGGGGGATACACAAAATTCACCCAGCGCTATTGTGCAGGTTCCAGGGAAGCTTCAAACCTCAGAGAGCTTAACTACATGCTCAACCTCAACTGTTTTTACAGGAGAGATAAGCAAGACGTATTGAAAGATCTACCGGCCAAGATGCGGCAGGTTGCCATGTGCAATATCGCGACCCGGGGAGAGTATGAGGATGCCGAAGCAAATCTGATCAAGTATCTGAGAGCTTATAAGGATGCTGATGATGAGAAGGTAGCCCGTGCCATGCGTGGGGAGATCATGGTAAAGATTGGAATCCTGAAAAATATTTCGGCCAGAGGAAAACTGAAAGATGTGTTTGAATTTGTGGACGATATTATGGAATCGGGTGAAAAGCTCGTAATCTTCGCACACCTGAAAGAAGTCATACAGGCCATCCATAAGCACTATCCAAAAGCCGTCACCTTCACCGGAAGCGATGACCAGCATGCACGCCAGCATTCAGTTGATAGCTTCCAGAACGACCCAAATACAAAACTGATCATTTGTTCCATAAAAGCTGCAGGAGTCGGATTGACTTTAACAGCCTCTTCCCGGGTTGCCTTTGTTGAGCTACCATGGACAGCTGCCGACTGCGACCAATGTGAGGACAGATGTCACCGTATTGGACAGCAAGACAGTGTAACATGCACCTACTTCCTTGGCGAAGATACCATCGATGAGAAAATCTACCAGATTATTCAAACTAAGAGAGAAATGGCAGCTACTGTAACCGGCGCAACTGAACAGGTTGAAGAAGACATCGTGAATATGGTGGCTGATTTGTTTAACCAAAAATCAATTCAAAATGAGCCTGTTAACTAAAATTATAATTGTCGTTTCAGCAATCGTAACTGTCTTTCCTTTTGTGCTCTATGGTATTCACACTCTTCGTGAAGGCTCAGCACTTCGAGAGTGGAGAGATGACCTTATAAAGGGGATGAACGTCATTGTTGATGACGGGAAAAACATCTATAAAGCCACAATCATTACCGTGAATCCAGGGTGGGTCAGAGTGATAACAGATTCAGGAAATACAGCAGGTGTGCCAAACCGAAACATTTACCCTTTAAACTATGTGATTGATGAGAGAGATATGCATTCACCGGGTGATCATTTACCAGGAGAAAGAGGGAAAACCGATGAAGAAGCTGTATGATAGTGCTGTACAGATCATGGTTGAATCGATTGAAAAATACAAGGATCAGATCAGGATTGAAAGGCAATTAGACCAAAGTATGAAAATAGACTTAACGTTTACAGATTATGGCGCGACCAGTTAAAATAGGTTTGGAGTATTTTCCACTTGATGTCAGTATTGATGACAATCTTGAATTGATTGAAGCAGAGCACGGGCTTCAGGGGTTTGCTATAGTAATAAAACTCTGGCAAAAAATTTACGCGAACGGATATTTTATTGAATGGTCAGGTGACCACGCCATGCTGTTTGCAAAGAAAATAAATACGGAATTAACCCTAGTTAATGATGTCATTAACTCATGTTTTCGCAGAAATATCTTTGATAAAACCTTGCATGATGATCAAAAAGTCCTCTCAAGCAGGGGAATTCAAAAAAGATATCAGCTCGCATGTCAACAATCGAGAAGAAAAAACTATGAGATTGAAGATCAATATAATCTTCTTAAAACACAAAAAAAGGAGTTTACTCCGAATAAACCGGGGTTAACTCCGCATTTACCCGAGTTAACTCCTGCAATAAGTACACAAAGTAAAGTAAAGGAAAGTAAAGTAGATAATATACCCCCTTTATCCCCCTTGGGGGAAACCTCATCAAAAATTGATTATGGAAAAATTGTTGAATTCTATAATCAGACTTGCGCCAGAATGCCACAAGCTAATTCAATATCCGAGACCAGAAAAAAATCTATCCGCGCCAGGGTAAAAGAGTATTCCGAGGAAAAAGTGATGGAGATGTTTAAAATGGCTGGTGAAAGTGAATTTTTGAACGGGAATAATGGCCACAACTGGGTGGCAAATATTGATTGGCTACTCAAGCCAACAAACTTCGTGAAAGTAATCGAAGGAAACTTTAAAAACTTACGCAACAATGGAAAATATAAAGCAAATGATCCCAGGTCATCTCTTGCAACAGGATATCAGGAAAGACTCTGACTGTCTGCCTGAATTGACTCAAGAGGAAGAAAAATATGCTATCCACATGGAGCTCCGAAAGCGAGCCATGCGATTAGGAGTTGAGGAGTATAATATGCCACTAAGTGACGAAAAAAGGGCTGAGGTTATACTCCGGGCACGAGAACAAAAAAGAGCTGATTTAGCGGCTTCGGCCTATTGGGAAAAAGTTGACCAGTTGGCTGAACCAATCAAGCATTCTGCTGAGCAACTTTACGAAGTGTTTCTCCGGAGGGCTGATCATCTTGTAAAGAAATCGGGGAAAAAGGAATTTGTGCTTGATCAGTTTAACAAATCGATCGTCAAGAGATTGTGTCTGTATTTCACCAATGACCCACGAAGTGAGTCCTATGGTCTGGACCGTAAAAAAGGGTTGCTTTTGATGGGATTTACCGGTAGCGGAAAAACCTTAATCATGAAGGCTTTTGCTTCAAATATGCTTCAGTCGTACAGAATGACCCGGACAATTGACATCACATACGATTTTGTTGAGTACGGACTTTCGGTTATCAGAAACCATGGTGTTGAACTGACAATCCCGACGGACCCATTTGGACATACATCGGCAGGTGTCTGCTATGACGACCTGGGTAATGAGGATGAACGGAGGCGTTATGGCGATAAAATGAATGTGATGGCAGACATTATTAGCAGACGATATGATATGCTTCCTCACAACATGACCCATATCACGACAAATCTATCTCCAAAAAACATTGAGGAGTTTTATGGTGTAAGGATCCGCAGCCGGATGGCTGAGATGTTTAACCCCGTTCCGTTTAGTGATAGGTCACCAGATAGAAGGAGGCAGTAATGAGGTCAATGGAAAGTAAATTGCAAGAGTCATGCTTCACTTGGTTTAAACTACAGTATCCGAAACTTGAGAAGATGTTCTATGCGATCCCAAACGGAGGATCCAGGTCGAAGAAGGCTGTAAAAGACAAATCCGGTAAAACTATTTATGTGAGCCCAGAAGGGAAGCGTCTAAAAGCAGAAGGGGTAAAGGCTGGCGTATCAGATACATTCCTGTCAGTGCCAAGGAAAGGATTTCATGGTCTTTACATTGAGTTCAAGTGGGGGAGAAATACTCTATCACAAGAACAAGAAGCTTTTTTGGAAATTGCCAAAGCATTTGGATATCATACTGCTGTGGTGTATTCCTTCGATCAGTTTGTTAGTGAAATCGAAAAATACCTGAATTATGATTAGTCCATACGTTGCACCTGCAATTCAAGACCCCGAATTCATGAAAATTCATGGAAAGGAGAACATACAGTTTCTCATCACCAGCGCAGTTTGTCAAAGCTACGGCGTGGCTTACGATCAGATAAATGTAAAAAGCCGAAAGAGGGAACTGGTCGAACCACGACAGGTTATTATGACATTACTGAATACTGTTGCCAGGTATTCTTTAGGCAACGCAGGTTTCCTTTTTGGGAAAGATCATGCTACTGTTTTACATGCGAAAAAGACCATTTCAAACTTCATTGATACTGATGAGGAATTTCGTGAAAAAATTAAGGAGATTCTTCATGAAATTGGGTTAGAGGAAAGTGAAGTAGACAGAATAATTAGAATGCTAAAATGAAAAAAGTGTATGTAATTGGATGGGATGCTCAAACAGATGTTAGAGCCCTTATACATAGGCAGGATGTTGAGGTTATCAAAGTTGATTCTAATGAAGATATTCCCATTAGCGAACGTGGAAGCATTGAAACGCATGAGGCTTTTAAAATCAAGCCCAGACACGAATTTATTGAACCTTACCCAATTTCAAAACAAAGCCATAGGAGGCCTTATAAATATCATCGATAAATTAATTGACAAATATTTTAAATGATTATTAACGTAAAAAATAAGATTAGTATGGAAATACATATAAAATATGATTTAAAACTACAAGAATTACTAAGTACAATGCCATTAAATGAACTATTGAAATTATCAAAAGATGCAGAAAAAGAACTGCTAAATAGGAAATGTACGCCTGTTGATAGGTTAAATGTAGGAGTTAGGGCGAAGCACATATTTAATAAGTACAATATAAGTTGCATTGAGCAATTTGAAAATTTTACATATGATAAATTAATTGTTGTAAAGGATGCTGGTAAAAAGACAGTTACAGAATTGGTTGAAGAATTAAAAAAGCATGGATTAATAATTAAATATTGTGAAAAATGCAAAGCAAGTGGTAAAATATGGAACAATCAACATCAACGGTATGATCCATGCCCTGATTGCGCATAACGAATGATGGTAAAGCATCGTTTTAATGTGCTGCAATGGTTTTTAGAAATAGCTGATTGTAGAAGTAAGGTAAGACTTCACCAAACTTCTGATGATTCTGATAAGGATTTTTTAGACAAAATGAAACTCCTTAAAAGCGAAATTGAGCAATTTATCAATCATCTGGAAAACAAACTTGATATTTGACCTTCAATTATCTCTTTAAGTTTATTGACTTTAGTAATCGCGAGTCTGGTAAAGAATGAGGTTCCCATGTCGCTATTGAAACTACTTCTCGATCTTTGAACCTTCCACTCAACAAGTCTATGTCTGTTTTTCTAGCTTGCCATTTTGTTAATTGCCTTAAATCGTCAAAAAAAGCACGAATTGTGTTAGAAAATAGCCCTTTTTGGGTGTTTTTCCGAAAAATGGTGCAATATTAAGAGGCTTATTGATCAAAAAATATTTCATTTTAACTGCACTGATAATCACGAATTATTTCAACCTTTTGCCTTGAAACGCCCTGAGTTCATTGAACACAGAAACTTTTCTCTCTAATTTTACAGCTTTAACATATAAAAAGCATGAAAGAGACAGGTTTTCTACTACTTACGGGCTACTTTATTCTGATGCTCGTGCTATTTAAGTCAGTACGTTCGGTATCAAACACGAAACTGGGATTCTTACTGGCAGATCGTAAAATTGGTTGGATCACAGCTGCATTTTCGCTCGCAGCCACATGGGTGTGGGCTCCATCCTTGTTTATTGCCTCCGAAAAGGCTTACACAAGTGGATGGGTTGGTGTCGTTTGGTTCACAGTTCCAAATGTGTTAACACTTGTTTTGTTTGCCTATTTCGCTACCTGGATGCGTAACAAGTATCCAAATGGATGGACGTTTTCCGATTATATTAGAGAGGAGTTTGGCCATCGAACACATTCACTTTACCTGGTTGAGAGTTTTGGTCTGCAGATACTTTCATTTGCGGTTCAGCTTCTGGCCGGTGCTACTATCATGTATAAGGTGACCGGCATGAACTTTTTTGCCGCAACTGTTTTTCTGGCAGTAATACCACTTACCTACTCAATAAGTAAAGGATTAAAGGCAAGTATGATCACGGATCACTGGCAGATGGTATGGATTGTCATTGTTCTACTGGTTGGTCTGCCATTTATGTTTACCAATGGCGGAGGTGCCGAAAGCCTGGTAAAAGGGTTGTCAGGTGTTTCTGGTGATATCACAAGCATGTTTAACGGGAAAGGACTTGGTGTAACGCTTGCTTTTGGAATACCTACTACAATAGGACTGCTCTCAGGAACCTTCGGAGACCAGATGTTCTGGCAAAGGATTTTCGCAGTGAAGCAACAGCACGTAAAACGTTCAATGTTGCTTGCCGCTGCCATATTTGCCCTGGTGCCAATTTCGCTTGCTGTTTTCGGATTCTTTGCTGCCGGCAATGGTATCGTGGTATCAGATACTCAGCTTGTCAATGTGGCAGCAGTGAAAGCCTATGCGCCAAGTTGGTTCCTTTGGGTGTTTATGGTCATGATTCTTTCCGGTTTAATAAGTACAGTCGATAGTATAATCTGTGCTGTATCTTCAGTGAGTGGCCACGACTTAACAATACGGATTAAAAAACTGCAGAACTACAAGCCTGTCGATATCGCAAGAATAAGCATGATCATTGTTGCCGCTTTAGCGATAGGCATAGCAAACATTCCTGGCATTAAAATACTTCACCTGTTCCTTATATATGGAACATTGAGGGCTTCAGTCATGCTCCCAACTGCTTTTGCTATTCGTGGAATCCGAATGAGTGAAAGAGGGTTGTTCTATGGCTTATTGACAAGCATGCTCCTTGGTCTCCCTGTTTTTGCAATCGGTAAATTTTCCGGAGATACCTTACTCATCGTTGTGGGTTCTCTGTTTACAATACTCGCTTCTGGGATTATTTCAGTATCACTCCCAAAAAGAAAGCTGGCATGAGAAGATTGATTGATATCGTTAGTGATTCAAGAGATGGCAAAGTTCCTGATCATGAAGAGTGCTTTTGGGCAATGTTAGCGCTATACAACAAGCTACACTTTTTGTTTCGTGATTTAGAGGCTATAGGTGAAGCGCATGAGAAAGGCAAGGTTACCGGGATATCAGTGGCTTTAAGGGCAAAGGACAGGGAATCAGTTATTGCTGACAGATTTTCATTTATGAGAATACCTCCAAAAGAATTCCTTGGTGATACTGGAAACCCTTTTTCTGAAGCCGCTATCCAGTTTAAAAATTTGTCTGAAAAAATACTTGATAATGCACAAAAGAATCAACAATCATGAAACCAGTAGACTTTGATGAAAGCAATATTGTTCTTGGCCCACCAGAAAGCATGACAGAAGAAGAATGTGGAAACTTGCCAGTCTATACAGATGGTAGGCTTTGTATTTCACGCTGGAAACTATCTGCTGAGGAGTTAGAAACTATTCAACGAACAGGAAGTGTTTGGCTTGCAATTGTGAGTGGTAGCACTCAACCTCCGGTATGGCTTTCAGTTGAAGAAACTGTTTTCATTTCAGAATTTGAATAAAACTCAACTGAACTATGCTCGATCCGCAACTACATCAGTCCAAACCAGAACAAGAAGTACGCATCCAGGCCGAAAAGGAATACAAGCTTCTTGGCCGGGTGAGAATTCAACCTGGGCATAGTTTGTTTGCTTTCAACGTCAAAACTGCCACCCTCAAGAAAGTGGACAGAAAAGGGGAGGTAATCCTTACAACTACTGGTGGGCAAATAAAAAGGTCTAAAGTCTTTCAGGAACCCGATACTGTTTACGTGGCTGCTCTTAATGCCAAGAATGCACTCAAGAAAATTCTTAAACAATTCAAAAAAACCAAAAACCAAATTCATGAAAAAGTTTAGCATCATTCTCATTTTCCTTTTAGCCTCTCTCGGCTTATCCGCTCAGGTGTACGATGGTATCACCCAGCCCACGGTATTCAGATATTGGATGCCGGTGAACGTATCTGTAAATAACCCAGATAACGTAAGCGCTGCTCCATTTGTCGGAGTGAAAGCCACACTTGCAGATTGGGTTTCACTGACTCCGGTCCTGCAGTATAATATCAATCAGGAGAGCGCATCACCTCAAATTTGGCTCAACCTCAACTACAAGCAGAAGTATTACCTGTTGATGCGGACAGTCTACAACCTCAAAACCGGCAGGCTAAGTGAAACACTTTCAGGAACGGCCAAACTGGGTAGTTATATGGTTGACTTCACCTGGTACAATTTCTTCCGGAATGACAAATTTCTTCAATCCGACAGGCTTCAATTTGTTGCTGGATATGCATCTGGAAGATTAGTGTTTAATGCCGGGTATGCTTTTCGGATGAACCCGGGCCTGGTAACAAACCTGAGGTTTAAAATGACAAAACTATCCTGGCTTCAACTCAGGTATGACACCGGAACTGACCAGGTAACCATTTCAACAGCAATTCATTTGTAATGGAAAACGTTTCTCTACCAGGCAGAAAGCAGACGGCCAGAAATGAAGACTTTATTCGTCTGTGGGACAATATCGAAAGAGTTGTTTCAAAGGATGAGTGTGAGCGCTTGGTCTATGAGGCTGCTATGGACATCAAATCAAAAGTCCATGGTAAGCGAGCTGGCTATGCATGGTCAGGAGGGAAAGACAGCATTGCACTGCAAGTGGTTTGTGAGCTGGCAGGAGTTCACCTCTCTGTCATAGGCTTATCCAAAGAGATAGAGTACCCGCATTACATGAGGTGGATCGATAACAACAAGCCCACTGGCTGTATCTCATGGGATGCCGGTATTGGATATGATTGGTTAATAAAACATCCACACATGGTCTTTCCGGAATCCTCAGTGCTCATGGCCAAGTGGTATGCTCTCATCCAGCATCAGGCACAAGCAAGCTTCTATCAAGATGCCAGCCTTGATGTCATTCTTTTAGGTCGTAGAACACAGGACGGTAATTATACTGGAGGACGGGGAACCAACATCTATACCGATCGAAAAGGGGTGACAAGATTTTCTCCTATCGCGCACTGGAGGCATGAACATGTGCTTGCGGCCTGTCATTATTTCAAGAACAGAAACCTTCCTCCAATTTACAACGATCCGGAAGGGTGGCTAAGTGGTACCGGTGTATGGCCGGTGCAAACTTCTATTGAAGGCCGCAAAAGATCATGGGAAACTCTCTACCAGATTTGTCCGCAAACCCTTGAAAAAGCAGCAAATTACTTTATCGAAGCACGTCAAATACTAGAAAAGTATGGCAAAAGCAGTCAAACACGAAGATAAGCTTCTGGATTTATCGTTACTCAAAAACCATCCAGAAAACCCCAATATTCACACCAAAGAGCAGATTGATGCCCTGGTGAAGAGTATGGATCGCTATGGTCAGTATTACCCAATCATTTGTGATGAGAACTACCTGGTCATTTGTGGCCATGGTAAAAAGATGGCGCTGGAACAGATGGGAGAGACAAAAGCCAAGGTCACAGTGATCAAAGGGCTGAGCGAGAAACAGAAAATGAAACTTCTGCTTGAAGACAACAAGATTCAAAGCATGAGTTACGTGAATTTCTCTCAGGTGGAAAAGATTGTGAAGGAGATTGCGGAATTCGACATTATCGGTTTTTCAAATGACTACCTGGATACAATCCTCAATGAAATTAGCCCTGACAATATGGGTGTGGATTTCACCAAGCCAGCACGAAGAAACGAGTCATATTCACAGGATGATGAAAATGCCCAGCGTAATGACCTTGATGAGATTGACGCCGGGATGCAAAGAGCTGCAACAATTACTTGCCCCCATTGTGGAACCGAAATAACGATCTAAGCATGGAAAATGACCTTTTCAAGCCGCTCAGGGAGATGCAGTTTATCAGTCGGGACCTGATTAAGCCGAATGATTATAACCCAAACAAGGTGCTAGAGAAGAACCTTAAACTGCTTATGCAGTCCATTCTTACCAATGGGTTCTGCTTTCCTATTGTGATTCGCCCTGACTATACAATCATCGATGGTTTTCACCGCTGGCTTGTTTCAGGGCGTGAGCCGCTAAAGAGCCTACTCCATAATCAGATCCCTGTGGTTGTTGTTGCTCATGAAGATGAATCCAAGAACATGTATGGTACAGTGACATTTAACCGGGCGCGTGGTACACACCTGCTTGAGCCAATGGAAAACATTGTCAAAACACTTCTGGACAAGGGTAAGACTGTTGATGAGATTTCCAAGGAGATTGGCATGAGCCGTGAGGAGATCTTCCGTCTCTCAAAGATCGATCGGGAGTCTTTCCTTAATCTGGTAATAAAACGTCAGGGCTTCAACAAGGCTGAGGTAAGGAGGAAATACAAATGAAAGTCAAGGCATACGATTTTGATGTATTGGTAGCTGCCGAAAGAAGGGTTCTCGAAACCTTTAACAAGCATGCATATGCAATTCTTTCCTTTTCCGGTGGAAAGGATAGTATTGTCATGGGGGATATCATCATCAAAACTATGCAGAAATACAGCATATCATTTAACCGGTTGATAGTGGTTTTCTTCGATGAGGAAGGAGTGTATCCTGATTTTGAGCAGATGGTTCTTCAATGGAGGGCAAAGTTCCTGAGTCTTGGAGCCAAGTTCTATTGGTTCTGTCTCCCAATCAAACACTACAACTGTGTAAACAGGCTGGAAAATGATGAAAGTTTCATTTGCTGGGAGCCAGGGAAGGAAGATGTGTGGATCAAACCTATGCCAAAGTTTGCGATCCGGAACCATGCAAAATTTGTGATGGGGATGACCTATCAGCAGTTTTCAAGACGGGTGTTTGGTGATATGCCCCAATTTGTCGGCCTTAGGATTTATGAGTCGGTTCAACGGATGAATTCTATCGCTGAAAAGTCCAAGTCTCCATATGTTTATCCGATCTATGACTGGCGAGATAATGACGTGTGGTTCTACATGAAACTCCACAACCTGAGTTTCCCCGTGACCTATCTCTACTTATACAAGGTTGGAGTGCCAGTAAACAAGCTCAGGATTAGTCAGTTTTTCAGCATCGACACGATCAAGACACTACCAAAAGTACTTGAATTCTATCCAAACCTTTTTGAACGTATTGTCCGCAGAGAACCCAATGCTGATCTTGTTATGCTGTATTGGGAAACAGATATGTTCCGCAGCTCAAGGCAGGATTCAATGTTTGACGGAGACGAGAATAAAGACTATCGAAAACTATTAAAGCTTGAGCTCAAAAAGGCATCTCAACACCCTGATTTGTACCCGGGATATAAACAGGTGAAGAAGTTGTATGCAAGGGTAAATGAAAAGACCTCCAATAAAACCTGCAGGGGATTATTCCAAGTGCTTGTGGCAGGTGATCCAAAAAACCGAACCATTAGGAAAATAACCAGTGACATTTTTAATGATTCTGCGCAATGAGCAGGGCAGGGCAGGGAAGGCGCATGACCAAAAAGCGCAAGAAAGAGATTCTCCTTGAAAAACTGAAGGAGACAATGGGTGTGGTTGCCTATGCCTGTGAGGCTGCTGGGATAAGTCGTGTGACCTATTATAACTGGTTCAAGGAAGATGAAGACTTTCGTGAAAAGGCAGAGAATATTTGTGAGATTCAAAAAGACATGGCCGAATTTGCCTTGCTCGAAAAAATTAAGAAGAAAGACACCACCGCAATAATTTTCTATTTAAAAACTAAAGCGAAAGACCGTGGCTACAGCGAACGAACAGAAGTTACCGGGGCTGATGGAGCCGGTATTGCTGTGAATAAGAAATACGATTTGAGTGATTTATCAGACGAAGATCTTGCAGCATTAGGTAAGATATTAGACAAGTCAAATGAAAAAGGATGATGTCGAAGCTCTTAAAACTGCCTATGACCGCGAAATGTGTAGAAGAAGTTTCTTCTACTTCGTCAAAACTTTTTGGGATGTGATTATTAGAGAACAACCGGTATACAATTGGCATATTCCTTACTTGTGTGAGGAATTACAGGTCTTGTCATACTCGATTGTAAGCCGCGAACCAAAACCGTATGACCTTCTCATCAATATTTCACCAGGAACTACAAAAAGCACGATTGTTACTGTGATGTGGCCGGCTTGGCTGTGGACACAAGATGCCTCACTGAGGGTTATTTCAAACTCATACTCCGGTGATCTATCACTCGACCATGCATCAAAAAGCAAGGACATCATTCAGAGTGACAAATACATGCAGCTCTTCCCGGAAGTGAGGATACGGCGTGATAAGAGTGCAACCGGGTCCTATGAGACCACCTCAACAGGTGCCAGGTACACAACATCTACCGGAGGAACAATTACCGGGAAGCATGGCCATGTGATCATTAATGATGACCCGCAAAATCCAAAGCAAGCCAGTTCGGATGCCTTAAGAGAACAGGCGAAAGAACACACTAAAACGCTTTCTTCACGTAAAGTCGACAAAGAGAACACGCCAGTAGTAACCATCATGCAGCGCCTGCATGAGGACGATGTATCTGGATACCTGCTCAAGCGTAAGGGTGAGAATATAAAACATATCTGTTTACCAGCTGAAGATGGTGATAATGTGAAGCCGGTTGAGCTTCGCAAAAACTATATAAATGGCCTGATGGACCCGAAAAGGTTGTCAGCAAAGGTTCTTGAAGAAGCAAAGGTTGACCTTGGAAGCAAGGGATATGCCGGACAGTATGACCAGTCACCTACTGTTGAGGGTGGTAATATCATCAAGGAAGATTGGTTTCGTAAAATCCCACTCGCTCAATTTATGGCAATCCGCGGCAATGCTCCAGTACATTTCTTCATTGATACGGCTTACGATGAGAAGAAAAAGAAAACAGACAACGACCCCTCAGGAATTATCGCTACAACTTATATCAATAACGCAATATTCATATTTGATGCCAGAAAGCTTTACAAGCAGTTCCCTGATCTTATCAAGTTTCTCCCGGGTTACGTAGAGGCAAACAACTATGATAAGCGCAGCACCCTTAGGATTGAGCCAAAAGCAAATGGAAAATCAGTCGTACATCAGTTGCAAAGAGACACAACCCTGAATGTTACCGAAACGCCAACGCCAAACGACAGCAAAGAAACAAGACTTAACGCTGCCAGTCCAACTGTCGAATGTGGCCGGGTATACCTGGTTGAGGGAGAGTGGAATGAGGGTTTTATTGATGAGGTGTGTGGATTCCCGCTTAAAACGCATGATGAGTATGTGGATCTGCTATGCTATGCGATAGACTTCTATATCGATGGGAAGGTTGATGTCCCGAATAATATCACAAAAGAGAGTTTAGGTTTCTTATAAGACAAAAGCAATGAGTATCATGACTGTAATTTCAAATAAAGTAAAATCGGTTCTTGGCGTTCAGCAGAACTTTGAAAACCTGCTTAAAAGTAAAGATATTGACAACCTGGTGCGTTTGATGTCGTACAGAGGAACGGAAGTAGAAGAGGCGCTTAAAGAATACATAGTTGATAAACACAAGATCGTTTCAAGGCCTGATAAAATCATTAAAGATGCCGAGGGAAGGGTGGTGCGTACAGAAAAACAATGGAAGCTCCCGATTCCATACCAGGAGTTCATCAATGAAATCGCAATGGTGTTTCTGTATGGCAAGCCCGTTAAGTTCAGTCAAACAAGCGATGGAACCGATGATGCCTACAAAAGCTTCCTTGATATAGTCAAGGAAACCAGATTCGACAGCCGTATAAGGCAGTGTAAACGTTTAGCCGGAGCTGAAACGGAGTCGGCCTTGTTACTTCATGTTTACAAAAACGATGAAGGGCAGCCGGAAGCATTACTGAAAGTGTTGGCCAGAAGTCGTGGAGATGAGCTGTACACTATGTTCGATAATTACGACAAGTTGATGACTTTTGCACGGGGTTACTACCTGATGTATGATGGTAAAGCGGTTAAACACATCGATATTTTCACAAAAGATATCATTTATCGCTGTAAGAAGAAGGATCTCGGTTGGGATGTGATTGAAGAAAAGAACCTGATTGGTAAAATCCCTGTAATTTATTTCCGGCAAGAAAAGGAACACAAAGGAGTACAAAGGCTCATCGAAAGAGAAGAATGGATCGCATCGGTTAATGCTGATGTAAATGATTATTTCAGTTCGCCGGCTGTCGTTGTTACTGCAGATGTGTTGAAGAATATGCCGGAAAAGTCTGAACCAGGGAAACTATTCATTAAGGATAGTAAGGATGGTGATGTTAAGTACCTCACCATTGACAGCGCCCCGGAGCTTAAGAAACTGGAACTTGAGTATCTGGAGAAGCAGATACTGAGTAAGAGCTTCACTCCAAATATCAGCTTTGACCAGATGAAAGGTTTGTCCACTATCTCTGGTAAAGCACTCAAACAAATGATGATATTGGCCGAGATCAAGGCCCAAAAGCACAAAGAAACACACGATGAGTTGATTGACCGGTTTATCTCACTTATCAAGTCAGCAATTGCCAATGTCCTTGATATCAAACTCAAAAGCCAGGTGGATAATCTTGTGGTCGATGCCCAGTTCCAGAGTCCGTTTGGGGAGGATATCCAAGAGGTTATTTCAAACCTTGTCAATTCAATTGATAGTGGAATGATGAGTGAAGAAACAGGCAGGGAATTAAACCCGTACATCAACGATTCACAAGCTGAAAGCAAGCGAGTAGATGAGGAGCGGAAAACGCGCAGAGAACAACAAGGTGATGTATTTGGACAAGGCTTTTAGTTATGTACGACCTAAATGAAAACGTCCCGCTATACAATAGGGTAGAGGGCTATGCCAAGAAAGTAAGGCTGGCCTACCTTGCTGCAATCAGAAAACTGCTTGAAGCAGCCTATAACACCAAGATTGATACATCTAAACCCTTTCTCTTTTCAGATTACCCAGAGCTCAACCGGATAGCGACAAATATTCTTGTTGATTTAAATGACAGGATAAAAGCAGAGGTTATTGCCGGTATCAATCAAGAGTGGGACAAGAGCAACCTGCAGAATGATCGGAGGGTTGAAAAGGTGTTTTCTCTTACCAGGCTGGGAAAGATTCCGGAAGTTTACATGCAGCGTAACCTCAAGGCTAGAGCTGCTTTTATCGCACGAAAGACAGGAATGAACGGGCTAAACCTGAGTCAGCGAGTGTGGAACTTCACAGGCCAGTTCAGGCAGGAAATGGAAATGGCACTCGATCTGGGTATCGCTGATGGAAAGTCAGCTTCACAGCTCTCCCGGGATGTTCGTAAGTACCTCAACGAACCTGAAAAGCTGTTCCGGCGCGTAAGAGATAAGCATGGAACATTACAGCTTAGTAAGAACGCAAAAGCATACCATCCTGGGCAGGGTGTTTACCGATCCAGTTACAAGAATGCGATGCGTTTGACCAGGACTGAAACCAATATGGCATACAGAACTGCTGACCACACGCGATGGCAGCAACTAAACTTCATTCAGGGCTTTGAGGTCAGGTTAAGCAATAACCACCCGGTAGTGGATATCTGTGATGATTTGAAAGGATTATATCCGAAAGAGTTTAAGTTTACTGGATGGCATCCCAACTGCAGATGCCATGTAATTGCAGTACTTCCAACTAATGAAGAATTCATGGCCATGCAGCAAGCCCTTCTGGATGGTGAACTGGAGATTGCCAGTGAGCGAAAGGTTAGAAGCCTGCCTGATGGGTTCAAGAAATGGATGAAGGCTAATAGGCAGCGATATGAGGTTGCCAAGGGGAAAGGAAGTCTTCCGTACTTCATGTTTGATAATCCCCGGTTTGCGAATGATTAATTCAAGATTTGGATTGTTCAACCGGATTTTTTTGTCATAAATTCATTCGTTTTTTTTTGTTTAGCCCAAATTCCTTATTTTCGGGGCGAGATTAGCGCCTAACCACGAGAATGAAAGTCAAATAAGAGGTATCGATACTTAATTAAGGCCATAGCGACTCAACATTATTTCTTGGAGAGATGCACTCCGTATTTTGACATTTTAATAAACAAACAATCAAAACTCAAAATAATTATGGCAATAGGTATTGAATTAACGAGTTTAATCAGTCCATTGATAGAAATAGTGAAGAGAGCACAGGATGAGTATAAGCACGCCTACTTTACGGGTCTTGAAAAGTACCTGTTTAATCGCGCCGAAAAGTACTTTTATACAAATACTTTTTTACATCGAGGTGCAAAAGTGAAATTTCTAGACATCTATTATCCGTTGAAAATCAAAGCATTTGGGTCAAAAGAAAATGCTGTTGTTGTAGATTTAGAGTTTATTGACAGTCATAAGTATATTAGCATCATCGGTACTGCTGGGTCGGGTAAAAGTATGATTATGAAGTTTTTGTTTATTGAAAGTATAAAAAGCTATTTTAGAATCCCGATTTTTATTGAGTTACGGCGATTTAATATCGAAAATGGGTCGTTTAAAAAGTTTATTTTTAATTCAATTCTTGAGGCAAACCTTGAGCCCTCTGAAAGAACTCTCGAAAGAGCATTAAAGAGTGGAGTTTACATATTTATCTTTGATGGACTTGACGAGATTGCCATTGAGAAAAAAGAACAGTTTTTTCATCAATTAGACGGGTTTATTGATTCTTATGCTGAAAACAAGTTTGTGATTTCGTCTCGTCCAAGAGCTGGGGCAGAACAATTGCCGCGCTTTGAACCATTCTATGTTTCTGAAATCTGCCAGAGTGAATTTTCTGATTTCATTAATAAAGTTGTTTGGGATGGAGAAAGACGGCAAAATTTATTTAACGTGATTAAGGATGAAGAAAATAGGCAATATTTACATTATTTCAGTAGTCCATTATTATTTTCCATGTTCATACTAACATTTGAAAGTTATCCAGAGATTCCAAAAAGGAAAAGTTCGTTCTATCAGAATGTATTTGATACCCTCTATAGCATGCATGATGGAATCACTAAAAGCAGTTTTCGGCGAGATAGAGCATCAAAGCTTCAAAAGGAAGAATTCATTGAATTGTTAGCGTATTTTTCAGCAATTACTTTTTCGAAAGGTCAATTTTATTTTACTAGTGAACAATTGTTTAGTACTTTAAGTGACATTAAAGCCCGTAAAAACTATAAGGGCCTTAATATCGAAGATGTAATCAATGATTTAGATTTGTCGATCTCAATTTTGATTAAAGATGGTTTTGAATATACTTTTCCGCATAGATCATTGCAAGAATATTTTACTTCACTCTTTATTAAAAACTACATTAAATCAGAGGATGCAAAATCAAAGTTTATTTCTAAGTTAATGGATTCATCCAGGCTATTGTCTTTTGACAGGCATAAGCACTTTTGGCTTCTTTTATATGAAGTTGATAAACTATCAATGGTAAAGCACTTTTTGATTCCCTTATATAAACAGATATATAAACCGGACCATAGTCTTGGATTTAATTACAGTGAGTTTTTCAAATCACTTGACTTTGGGTTTTACTACTTGCCAATAAAAATTTTCACTAATAGCTTTGCAAACCACCTTACGAAAGGGGATTTAAAAAAGATTAATTGGGTAATTCAAAGCGGGAAAGCCGATGTAATTGCCAGTGATAGTTTGAATGACGCTATCGAACATGGGCTAGAAAGTTCTCACAAAACAGGTGGGAGAGAATTAAAGGTTAGACATGTTGACTCAATATTTTGGGATGCAATTGAAATTAGACTGTTTGATACAAAACAAAGTTTATTTAATTCATTAAATAAGTCAAGCAACCTTGACGAAATTGACGAATCGATTGCAAGTCAACTTTCTGAACCCGTGCCTGATAAATTTATGGTCTCATTTAGTGCAATAATTCACAGTGATAATGTTGTTGAGATATTGAATCAAATGAATATTGATGATTTGTTAATTGATTTCACTGAACAAATTGAGGAAGAAATTCTTAAAATGGAAGATGAGATGAATTCGGAATTTAGTGATCTTGATTACCTTTTTAAATAGTCATTTATTAATGCTTTTTCCTGAAAATTGGAGAAATAATAGAACATTTTGTTAGTTAATTAAATACAGGGCAATAAAAGTTTTTAATAATACAATAGGTTCTCGCTTTTTAATAGTTCGAATGGTAATTGACTTGTAGTAGTGAAATTAGCAATTGTTGACTTTTTTATAACACGAATTAAAGATTTCCATCCATGGCCGAATTTTGTTCACAATGTGCAGACAAGTGCTTCGAATACGCTGACATCGACCTTTTCAGGATTGCGATTAGCTTAAACAAAGGAAGAAGCGCAAACTTCATTTGTGAGGGTTGCAACAATAGAGCGCTATACAAAGACGAAGAAGGCAAGCTTTATTTAGCAAAGCTGATAGACAAAAAAATAAGGCTGGTTCCTGTGAAGATTGATGAGTTGATGGCTGTGAAGGAGAGTAACTAAATATTTTAAGCATGGCAAAAAAATCGCTGAATAAGAATTTAAATAAGGCAAAAAGCTCAAAGAAAGATGAGTTTTACACACAATTATCTGATATTGAAAGAGAATTACGACACTACAAACACCATTTCAGAGATAAGGTAGTATACTGCAACTGTGATGACCCAAGAGTGAGCAACTTTTTTCATTACTTTTCCTATAATTTTGAGAAATTAGGGCTTAAAAAGCTGATTACTACATGTTACAAAAATCAAGATATGGACTTATTCAGTCAGAATAATTCTGAGCAAGCTATTTATCTTGAATATGATGGAGATAAGAACGGCAACAAAGTTCCAGACACAACAGAAATTGGAATCAAGCCCTTAAAGGGTAACGGAGATTTTCGAAACCAAGAAAGTATTGATTTGCTAAAGCAAGCTGATATAGTTGTTACAAACCCACCCTTTTCATTGTTCAGAGAATACGTAGCTCAACTTATAGAATATGATAAGAAATTTGTAATAGTTGGTCACCAAAATGCAATAACTTACAAAGAAATTTTCCCATTAATCAAAGACAACAAACTTTGGTTAGGTTACGGATTTAAAGGTGGAGCAGCACATTTCATTAATCAACATTATGAAGATTATGCAACAGCAACTGACCGAAAAGAAGGAATGATTAGAGTTTCAGGTGTTATTTGGTTAACCAATCTTGAAATCAATAAACGACAAGAGGATTTAATACTATACAAAAAATACTACGGAAGCGAAGATGAATTTCCAATATATGTTAATTATGAAGCAATTGAAGTTTCAAAAACAAAAGATATCCCATTAGACTATGCAGGAGCAATGGGCGTTCCAATAACCTTTTTGGACAAATATAATCCAGACCAGTTTGAAATTATTGGCTCGAGCAGGGAGCTGGGTGCACCTATGTCCTCAATTGGCATTAAAGGAACCTATATGGCAGGTGGTCCTCGTTTTTATTTAGACACTGGAAACGGAACTTATCAGAGGCTTTATGACAGAATTGTTATTAGAAATAAGAAATTACAACAATGAGAATCGAACTTCACGAAATCACAGTTAAAGAGCTAACCAAAGGATATCAAGATAATGAGGAAGCCGGAGTTATAGGATATGGTGGCAATCTGGACATTCGCCCACCTTACCAGCGCGAGTTTATATACAAAGACAAGCAACGAGACGCAGTCATTGATACTATCTTTAAGAGTTTTCCTCTAAATGTAATGTATTGGGCTGTAAGAGATGATGGTGGATACGAGGTTATTGATGGCCAACAACGAACAATCTCAATCTGCCAATATGTTACTGGTGATTTTGCATTCGATTTCAGATACTTCCATAACCTTCAAGACGATGAGAAAGAAAAAGTCTTGAATTATAAGCTGATGGTCTACATCTGTAGTGGCACTGATAGCGAAAAACTGGATTGGTTTAGGACCATTAATATTGCCGGTGAAAAGCTTACAGATCAAGAATTAAGAAATGCTGTTTACTCTGGTTCATGGGTTACTGATGCAAAGAAGTATTTCAGTAAAACTGGTTGCGCTGCATATCAGATAGGAAGCGATTATATTAATGGTTCACCTATTCGACAAGATTATTTGGAAACTGCTATTGATTGGATTTCTGAGGGAAATATTGAAGTGTATATGTCAAACCACCAGCACGATCCCACTGCTTTAGCTTTATGGCTTTACTATCAATCTGTCATTTCATGGGTACAGGCTACATTTACAAAAAAGCGTAGGTTCATGAAAGGAGTTAGCTGGGGGCTACTCTACAATGAATTCAAGGATAAAGTTTATGATCCTAAAGCCATAGAAGAAGAAACAGCCAAGTTGATGATGGATGATGATGTCACAAAAAAAAGTGGCATTTATCCCTTCATTCTTACACGAAAAGAAAAGCATTTGTCAATCAGATCATTTACCGATAGTATGAAGCAGGAAGTTTACGAAAGACAAAAAGGTATCTGTCCAGTCTGCAAAGAGCATTTTATTATAAGTGAAATGGAAGCCGACCACATCACGCCATGGCATGCTGGTGGGCGAACAATTGCTGAAAACTGCCAGCTGTTGTGTAAGGAGGATAATAGGAGAAAATCAGGAATATGAAACTAATTCAAATTAAATGCAACTTGCGATAACGCTTGCATATTCTTGATTTCAAAGACACCAGTGAAATTGTTGCGTCTATGCAAAAGCAATTAGGATGTTTAAAATAAATTAGTTGCGACTTTTTTTCATCTCAAAAGGAACTCTTAATAAACTGTCTTTTAGGTGTTTTATAGTGTATGGTTGTATTGAACCTAATAGTTTGATTGCCTTCCATTCTGCAACGCCATCATATACACAATGTCTTATAAAATTGATAAGAGTTTCTGATGTGGTTATCTCCTCATAATGCGGGTGTAGAGTGTTGATAAGAACAAGTACACAGTTTGTTTTAGAGGATGATTCAATTAGTACATAAGGTTCAAAGGATGAGTTTCTTAAAAAAAATAATTTGACGAATATTGTTCCATTTTCAGTGCCAATTTCAATAAAATAATCAGGTGATCTTTCCGTAACAGAATCTTCAAACTTTTTGTAAGAGTTTTTAATAATGCCTTCTGAAGGTGGGGTGTAAGTGTTTAAAAAATTAGACATCTCTTTGGAGTTTAATTCTGTTTCAAAGACCTCCATTGCTTCATTTTGAATAGAATTTACTAAAATGTCTTTTTTATATCTCACTGTATTAGCAAGATTCATCGCTTCTTTACATTCTTCAACTATTTTTTCGTCAAGTTGCTCGTATTCATCATCCAACCATACTATTGAGTCCTTTGTGTGACTAACTTCAAAATCATCTAAATACAATTCACCGACAACCCTTTGGTTTATTAAGTCATTTACTCCTGAATCTATATCACCAAAAATAGAGTTTGGCTTAAACCCATTTGGCCAACCCTCAATAACTCTATTGGCTTTAATTATTGAGAATCCTGCGTTTTTTCTGCTTGCATTACCTCTGCCTAGCACCCCCACCCAGCCTACAACTCTTTTGCCATTATCTAATGAAAATTCAAAGTTTTGTTTAAACGGCTTGCCGTTTTCAAGAATATAAAGTTTCGAGTCAAAATTATCCCAGGTAAGTAATTCACCTTGCCAAAAAAGTTGAAGCCCGTAATTCCCGAAATCCAATCTGTACATTGACCTTAGGTAATCTTTGATCTTTCCAAGTGTTCTGCCTCTAAATTTTCTATTAAGTTTTGTTATTTCAATATGCGTATAGTGCTCATTTTTGTCAGCATCGGTTGAATTATAAGATAACACAACAGGTTTTCCGTCATAGTTTTTGGCAATATCATCTACGTTAATTGAAACTGAATGTTCTTGGGTTTCATGAAGTTTTTTAGTTTTTATTATCCAAAGGTCACCAAACCAACAAGCTGCCGTTTTCATGCCCAGTCCATATTTTGATCTCCCTGTATTATTTTCAGGAGGGAGCCCAATTGTTAGAGCCTTTTGTAGCGTTTCATAATCCATGCCAAAAGAGTTATCTTTTATAACTATTTTATCAAGATCAGGCGCGTATTCAATATTAACTTGAAGACATTTTGATTCTTTTCTTAAAGTTTCGTCAAGTTCTTTTTTGTGGTCAAAATATGCTTGAGTAGAATTATCTACAAATTCAGCGAATGCATACCATGGTGTATAAGATAACCTTTTATAAGAGTTGATAACGCTATTACCAAATTTTAATTCCATAATATTAGGCTTTAATGAAGTGAAATGTATTTTCTATATCATCGTAAGTAATTACATATCTTTTATTTAATGGGTCTAATGGGATTGTATTACTTAAGCATTCTAGATAAACAGAATTCCTATCATCAATTCTCTTCCACTTAGAAATTTTTCCATTATACTGTGCAATAATTTCTTCATTTGGTTGAATTCCGATCCCATCAAGAAAATCCTTTTCATTAAGTGCAATCATTGTGGGTAGGCCTGGTATAAACTTACAAGTTCCAAAATCGTGCTTCATCAATGGAAAATACCCCTGAAATCTATAAGCCCTATTTTGATCCCGATCATAATAAATCTGAAATATGCCTACTTTACAATCATATTGATTAAAAACATCAATCCAATCACAATTGAAATCATTAACTATCACGAAAACTTTTGGGGGAAATCTGAGGATCATTTTATTCAGCTCATCAAGGTCTAATTCATCAGTATTTTGTTGAAAAAGATAGTTTGCGTGGCTTTTATCATATATGCCTTTTGTAAATGTATCAATCTGGCTTTTGATATGACTTAAATCGTGATTGCTAAGTTCTACTTCTACAACGTACCATTCCTTATATTCCTTATCGACTATTATTAAGTCTGGAATATTAACTTTATTTGTTTCATTATTTATTACTCGGATTTTACCTCTTAAAACGAAACAATTTATTAAGTGCTTACTGAGATACGTCTGAACAGTTGATTCTAAATCACTTTCATTGAAGAAGGAGCTTGGTGAAAGTTCCTTAAACCATTTTTGATTATAATCATCAAGAACTTTTGACATTGTTTGTGTTATGGTATATATAGGACTAAAATGCTTTTATTACCGGTACGTTTGCGAAGTTACCTATTGAACCACTGATGTAATCTAGATTGGGTTCTACTGAAAGCCATCTCCTGTTCAATGATTCTGCAACTGAACCTGTAGTATTACTTCCCCCAAAAGGATCTAAAACCAAATCATTTTTCTCAGTAAGAAATTCAATAAAGAATTTTGCTAGATCTCTAGGCATCCTCGCTGGATGCAACGCAAGTCCATTTTCCTTGCAATATCTTTGATATTCGGAGTTTGATTGAGTATTTGAGGCAGTAATGACATTTGACGGAATCGAACCATTATTATTCTTAAAAAAAGATGTTTTACCAATATCATGTTCTGATGGCCTTTTACCGGAATTGTATTTTTTTGTATTGAGCAGCTTCTGCATAGAAGCGCTATATTCGACAAGTACCTTTCTGTTATCAGCTTTTGGGTAAGGCGTTTTACTCATCCACCATAGATAGGTAAATGAGTCTTTCACTCTACATCTCTCGATATTGACCCATTGGGCTGGACTTGGTAGTTTTGCCGGATTATTCCAAATAAACTGCTGACATAAGTGAAAGTTACCCGCATCAAGGAATTTAAGTAAACTTTTAATCGCAAGTGTTGACATGACGGGTCTTCCAGATTCCCAAGAATTCCCCATTTCTATTACAATTGATCCTTTTGGGGCTAAGTATTCCTTGAATAGTAGTGCTAGATTTGAAAACCATTCAATGTAATCATCACCTTGTCGATTTCCATATTTTTTCTTTCTATTTAGTGGAAATGGAGGGCTTGTAAAGATTAAATCAACCGACTCTTTATACTTATCAAACTTCTTTGAAGATAGTGCTTTTTCAATTATCCCTTGATAATAAATTCCTTGAGGTGTCTTATATGCAATCTTCATAAAGTTTTTCAATATTGTATTAAGCAAAATAAAGGTTTTAATACTAAATAGCCAACTTTAGTTTTAAAGAAAACTGTTAATCGGAAATTTTTTAGGTTAATTGATTTGCATTCTGTTTATTATCGTGATTTATTAATATTTACGCTAATGTAAAATGATATTTCTAATAAATAGAAGTTATTAGTTTGGCTATCGTTTCATTTCTGTTTTCTTCCCTCTGCCACCCTCTTTGGTTTTAAGATAACCGAACCTGATAATTACGATCTCATTCTGGTATGGGCCAAACTCAAAGTTGTGGTTGTAATAGAAAGTTTCTGCTGTAACGCCAATCTCGTCTGGTTTAAAGTTATCAAAGATTGCGGCAATGCTGCCGTAGTAGAAATGCTGTTGAGTCCGCTTAAACTCAAGGTGAAAGATTTTACGTTGCTGTCTGGTCATGGGTTATTGGTTAGCGATTGTAAATATAGAATTTTCGAATGGAAAGAGGGACTAAAGTAGCAGACAAAATTTGCCTGCTAAAAAGATTTATGGCAGTAACCTAGGCGGTTATAACCAGTCGATCTTCGAGAACTTGAATTTTAACTGTATTACCGGCATCTATACCAGCTTCTTTAAGCCACAGACCTGTTAGGACAAGCTGAGGCTTTGTGGAAGGCTTTGAATAACTTGGCCGGCCTTTTCGTTTCGATTCAATGAACTCTCTTACTTTAATCTCTCTGATTTTCATATTTGTATTTGTTTAAAAAAGTGTTAATTGCATACCGGGCATATAAACCGGTTCTGGAATTGTTGTTTCTGGGAGCTTTTCCTTTACGTGGCCATTGACTGTTTTGGGTTCGCCATTTTCGTTGTGCCACAATTGAAAAGCCATGGACTGTTCTTTTGAAAGAGGTTTAAGGTGTGGAATGCCGCCGGTGATATAAATCATTGGGTTTACTTCATAGCCAAACACAAAGTCATTAGGCCAAAGACTATCGCCATTTAGTGCCTGGCCTTTACAACCATGAAGCGCTAGATTGATGGCTGTCATTTTCGTACAGATAGGATCTTTGTCCTGTCCAACCAGGTAGTTGCCAGGAGCGACTTTGTTAAAGGCTAGCAAGAGCCTACCGGATCCACTTGCGGGGTCATTTACTGTTAATCCGGTTTTTTTATCACCACATTCCTCCAGTGGCTGTTGTATCTGAGCCATGAAGTCACATACTGTTGGGGGTGTGAAGAACTGCCCAAGGAAGGAGGCTTTGCTTGAGGATGAAATTTCCTCATAAAGCGTTCCCAGTGCATCGTACCAGTCCATTTCTTCACCGAGATTGTCGTGCATGGTGGTAACCAACGCCCGGAACAGATCGGCAAATCTGGGGTAATCATCCTTGTATTGATCCTTTAGCTTTTCAGCAAGTTCTTTGTCTCCTTCCCACAGCATAGAGGCTGTTATATAATCAATAAAGTCGCGAAAGATATCATAGTCATACCAATAGCCTCTGAAGGAGTTGAGTGCTTTTACGAAGTGCCTTAAAGCGTGTGGAAAATCTCTTGTCTTGGCCATGGCTATAATCCAGGATCGGCATCACTCATGAAGTTGTCATGGTATTGCTCATAGTCAGAACTATGGCATGCATCAGAGCAAAATGTTTTACTGCTGTTTGACTTCTTAAGAAACCCTTTGCCCTCAAACTGTTTCCCGCACCAGCTGCAGGTTGAAATTATAACATAATTCTGTGGCCACACCACACAATCTGTATGTTCAACCTGGAACCACATAGCTCCAACTTTGCTGTTTGGGTCTGGTCTGGCAGAAACAATGTCACCCTCTTTGAGATTAAGTTTTAGAAGGTCCAGGTCAAGACTACCGATAAGTTTAATTGTTTTCATTGCTTTTGGTTTTATGTTAGAAATTTGGATCAATTCTCATTGCATGGGTGTTAAGAGCAAGTGAGATTCCGTTCATATCGCTTCCCTTTTTTACCCACCGGCCATTTTTTCTTTTTGTGAAGGCTTCGAAATATGACACATCTCTAATGCTGCCAACCTCATATACTTCTCCAAAGTGATCAAGCACCTTGTATTCGTTTGGCTTGACTCTTATCTCATTTTTTGAGATAATTTCTACAACTGTTACCGGATACCGATCTGTGTAGAATACCTTGCATGCTTTCATCCCGACTACAGGCGTAATCGGGTTTTGCTGCATAATTACGGATTGAAGGCTTGCTGTGTTCATAGCTTTAAATGTTAAGAGCCGGCTGTTACTCCGGCTCAGTTATTAATTACCATCCAATTTCATACTTAACCTTCTCCGGAAGATATCCGATCTGGTCTCCCTCGATGAGGTAAACCACATCACAGTTTTCATCATTCGATTCCTCTTCCCCTGTGAATGCGGAGAGATCGGAGATGGTGTATTCAAATGGCCAGCTGGGTTGACTGGCAAATCTTACTTCAGCTTCTGGATTCATTCCCTCAAGCATTTCGATCAATTTTTCGACTGTCATTTTGATAGGTTTTTTTGTTATTCATTACGAATTTACAATAATATATTAAATAAAACAAATTTAAAATGATTTTTTTGAATTTTGTATAGTAACTGAATATCAGTAATAACATGTTTTATTTATATGAGTTCAAAAAACACACCAATTAAAGGATTTATATTTACAATCTAAATAGTATCAATCAAATCATTCGATCAAATGAAATTGAAAATCTTATCTGCGCTGAAAACCAAGTACTCAAACCTGGGGTTCGGCGACAAAGCTTTTGATGGGGTTGCTGAGTACCTGAGTAAAACCATTGCCAAAGAAGAAGACATTGAAACCGGTATTGCCGGGGTCGAAACGCTGCTCAAAGCATTCCAGGGCGACATTGACAAGGTTCGGACTGAACTGAGTGCAAAATCAAAGGAACTGGAAGACTTGAAAAAGAAACCTGCTGATCCTCCAAAGCCTGCAGATCCTCCGAAAACTGATGAGCCAGAATGGTTCAAAGCATGGAAAGAGGAACAGGCAAAAAAAATTGAAGCTCTGGAAAAAGAGAATCAAGGGTTCAGAGCGGAAAAGGTAAAAGAAACCAGGGCAGCTACGGTATCCGCCAAAGTGAAAGAACTTGGTATTCCAGATTGGCGCATGAAAGGTGTTGTTGTTCCTGATGATCTCGATGATGCAGGGATTAACACATTTCTTACCGACATCAAACAGGAACTTGTTAACCAAGGGCTTTCGGGTAAGGTACAAAGTGGTGCACTTGTTACAAAAGATGAAGAACTCAAGCAAATGGCTGGTTCGCTTGTCGACAAGTATGCAGTGGAATAAAATAATTGTTGAACAAAAACTTGAAATTCAATGAACTTTCAAAAAAACAGCTATGGCGGAGGTCGCCCGGTGTTTGTCAATCCTCCCGCTCTTGTATTAGGCGGGTTTGAACTTGACACTGCCAGTCAAAACTTTGCTGTAGGAGCCATCATTCCTGCCGGAACACTCGCGATTATAAACGAGTCAACCCGCAAGGTCAGCGTCTTAAAATCGGCACGGGTAACGGCCATAGATGCTGAAGATGCCAAAATCGTTACTCTTGAACATGATGAGTACCTGTCGAATCCTTTTTATGTAGGTGACATGGTACATGTAATTGCAGGTGAAGGAGAAGATCCTGACACTGAAATTACAATCTCTGCAATCAGTGAAGGTGTGGTAACGCTTTCTGCTGAAATCCCTGATTTGGCCGTTGGTGATGTAATTTCCGAAGTGATTAACGATGAGAGCTCACCGGCTTTCATTGGTGCTTTCAACGGGGTTACAATTGCTGATATCAAAGTTAACAGCGGTGTGACTGGTATTGATGTATCGAAAGATGCAGTTCTGTATGCTAATCGCGTATTGCCCGTTCCAAGCTCACTGGTAACCAATAATTACCTGACAGTGAACCCGCATATCCGTTATTCTGATTCACTCTAACCTAAAGGAGAATAAACAATGAAAAGTTTTTTTAATTCTGATACTTTCGGTGACCTGACCAAGCTGGTCCAGATCACTTTTGACCAGGCAAGCGAAAAGCAAAAACAGCTTTTTGCCAAGTCCTATACTGACCAGTTCATGGACTGGGATGCTCCCCAAATGGGTTTGAGTTTTGAAGAAATCATGGGTGCCTACAAGCTCACTGTTTTGGCTTCGGTCATTGGTGACAATGCTGCGACACCACTGAGAAGCTCCGACGGTCTTGGAACATTCTCAGGTCAAATCCCACGTATTGGTCATAAGTTTCCCATGGAAGCAAACAAGCTCCGTAGCCTTATCCAAATGCTTGAGACATCTCGTATTTCAGATTCGGCCAAGTTGCAAAAGCTCCAGGAAACAATGTTTGCCAATGTTGCTGATGCTGTGCGCGGTGTCAAAGATCGCCTGGATCACATCCTGTTGGGTGCCTTGTCGAATGATGGTGTAGCTTCTTTCACCTCATCCAACAACCCCGATGGCAGACGTTTTACGATCAACTATCAATTGCCTGCAGCAAACAAGAAGTTCGTGTCAAAGATTTGGAACGATGCAAACCTGACTACTGCTGATCCCTTTGAGGACATGAGCACTGTTGTAAATGCATTTGCGGACAAGGTAACTTTTGGTGCTATGCTTATGAGCAATGAAACTATGTTGCGCCTGGCAAGGTTTACGACCATCAAAAAGGCAATTTATGGTACCGATAAGCAGAACACTCCCTTAATGCTCGACTTTATGAATGAGCAGTTCCAGCGCTTTGGATTGCCACCTGTTATGGTGGTTAAGAAGCAAAACGATGTGCTTGTAAATGGGAAGCGTACAACCGTGAACCCATGGAACAGCGACCGTGTTGTTTTTGTCCCTGCCGGCAAACTGGGAGTTGTGAAGACAGCTTTTGAAGATTCTCAGATCATGCCAGAAGAAAACGTTTCGTACTCAAATTATGACCGTGGTAACATCGTCGTTGCTCAATGGAGAACCGGTGAGAGTAAAAATGAACTTGCTGCTGAAATGACTCAGGCTTCAAGCCGTGCGGTACCTGTGTTAACAGCTATCGATGGTATTGTTTCCCTGAACATTGCCAGCACTGGTAGTTAATAAAAGGTGATTGGTTATGACAAACCTGGAAGCATTAAGAGCCGAATGTGAACCTTATACTGTAGCTCAAAACATTGCAGAAAAGGCACTGGCTGATGCCGGACTTGTTCCGGGGGATGATTATAGCTCTGTTTCACTGATTGCAAAATCAGCTGTAAATGTGCTGAGTCGATTTCTTTCCCTTAGCAATGAAAGTGAAGGTGGCTTTACACAGGGTTATAACAGGGAAGGATTGAAGGAGCGCCTTAAAACGCTATGCAAAACAGCTGGTCTTGATCCTTCCGGGTTTGTTCAATCAATTACAATCCAAGATGGTTCTAACAGATGGTAGATAATGTCAAGGTATAAACATACACTATACGTCAAGCGTGCTTCAACCTCAACTTCTTTAAATGAAGATGGGGATTTTGTTGCTCAGTCTGATGAATTCGTGAATATTGGTTTGTGCCGTGCTGAACCCTCATCTGCAAGAAATTCACTCGTTGTTGATGGCCAACAGGTAATCTACAGCTGGAAAATTTACCTACCGGAATTGTATAGTAATCTTTCAGTCGGAGAATCAGTTGTTGTTCTCGATCAGAACCAGTCTGTAAGGGCTGAAGGTGTGGTTATTCATATTGTTAAAGACGATAAAAACGTGAAGATATGGGTATAAAACACAAGGGTGGAATCGGTGATCTGAAAGCTCATTTTCGCAAAGTAAGGCAACGTGTCGACCAGGCAATTGTATTGCAGCTGGCTTATTTGGGTGAAGATCTCGTGAATTATGCGAGAAGTATTCCTGCAGAGATGGGTTTCCGTGATCAGACAGGAAACCTAAGAAGCTCAATTGGGTATGTAATTGTACATAATGGTCAGGTAGTTAAGGAGGATTTTCAGCGTGTGAAAGGGCCGGTAAGCTCTGAAAAGAGTGGATTTGAAATAGGCAAGTCCTATGCTCAACAATTGTCTGCCAAACACAAAGAAGGATATGCCATGATTTTCGTTGCTGGGATGGATTATGCTCTGGCTGTTGAGTCGCGAGGTCGGGATGTTTTGACCAGTACAGAATATGCAGCAAAGCAAGCTTTACCTCCGGCAATCAGAAAGCTCAAACAACAGATCAAAAGAATGAAGATATGAGACATTCACTGGAGGCTGTTGATTTGATCTGGGGCAGGATTAACACTTACTACAAGGGTTTTGTAAGCGGTGGTATCTACAAACTTACCAGACCTTTTGGAAGCAAAGTTGAGGATATTGTTATCAATGCTCTTTCTATTACAACTGAATCAATTCAGAAGTGTGTAGTAAACGTCAATTGCTATGTGCCTGACCTTGTTGCGAACATCCAAGGAAAGTCAACTTCAATGGCAAACACTAAACGGATCAAAGATATAGCGAATGATCTTGTTGACATGCTGAGTGATTATGCTGGCGATGGATACTATTTCTATCTACAGAATCAAAACGTCTTACAAGCTGATGAAAATCAGCATTACATCAACCTCAGAATTGAGGTGCTATTCACAAATGAAAATAACTAAAAACTTGAATAATGGAACGTATTACAATTGGGCTGAAAAGCTTGAAAATTGGTGACATTGAATCTGATGGCGGCATGGGACTTTCGCTTGCTGCTGTCGGCAATACCTTCGAAAGTACAGCCATCCTCTCTCAAGAGGAAGGCGAAACAACAGATTTCTTTGTTGAGGAAACAGATGATCCGGTTGAATCGCTGAGTGTTAAAGGGGCAACTACGCTCGAATGGGCTATTCTTGACATGACCCCAGATACACTTGTTAAGGTGATGGGTGGTACAGTATCCGGAACCGGCGACCAGGCAGTATGGAGTGGTCCTGCTGATATTCCGGAAATTGAGCAATCAATTGAGCTTATTTCGAAAAAGAATATTAAGTACGAGATTACCAGGGCAAGGATCCAGGCTCGGCTTGACGTTAACTTTTCGAAAAAAGAGGCTGGTCTTGTGCGTATCAAAGCAAAAGTACTCACTCCAACAAAAGAGGGAGAGGCACCAATCAGAATCAGCAAGGTTGTTTCCTAACACAAACCCAACAAGAAAAGCTCTCAAGGTTGGGGGCTTTTCTTTTTAATGCTTTGATATGAAAGACACTGAAAAGCTAATGATTGAAGGACAAGCTGTTGACACAATGCTAGGGAAAGGCATAAGTTTCAAGGTCGGGTTATTTCGTTTTACAATGCAACAATCCTATCTGGGAACCCTGCTCAATATCAGCAAATACGTGACTCAACTCAAGCTTAATGATTTGCAGCTTGACGGGGCGGGTGCTGTTGGAACAGTCTATGCGAGTATTCCGGAAAATGCAAAATTGTTATGCCGAATAATTGCCATCGCTACCCTCAATAACCGGTTGAAAATAAAACTTTTCTCGGGTCTACTGTCAAAGTATTTACTCTGGAGGCTAAAACCAGACAGGCTACTGTCATTGATTTCTGTGGTGATTGTGTTAAACAATGCAGGGGCTTTTACGAACTCTATCAGATTGATACACACCCTGAGGATGACAGCTCCGAAGGAAAATCTGGTAGAGATGCAAAAGGATTAAAAAGCCTTTGGGGAACACTGTGGAGTGTGTGTACTGCTACAGGTTGGTCTTATGAATACTTGCTATGGGAAATTTCTTGGATAAACCTTCAGATAATGATAGCCGATGCGCCCAGATATGGAAACAGCGACGATAAAACAATTGAAGAGCCTGATGATATTGATGAACTGGAAAGAATTTTAGGAATATGAACGGTGATGGACCATTAGATTTTGATGCAACGATTAATCAGCGTGAATTCAATCAGGCACTTGATCAGATGATCAATCGAATTAGAGGTGTTGGTGATCAGGCTGAAAAGGAAGGCTCTAAAATTGATCAATCATTTCGCAATGCAGCAGCAGCGGTTACTGCATATTTCTCGGCCGGTTTTGCCAAGAACATGATTCAGGAGATCGGCCAGGTAAGGGGTGAGTTTCAACAGTTAGAAATTGCACTGGAGACTATCCTGAAAAACAAACAACAGTCTGATGCATTAATGAAAGACATCGTCCGGTTTGCGGCCAAGACACCTTTTGATCTGAAAGGTGTTGCTGCCGGAGCCAAGCAATTGTTGGCATACGGAACCGAAGTCGATGATATTATCCCTACCATGCGCAGGCTAGGCGATGTTGCCGCCGGCCTGTCTATTCCATTTGGTGACCTGGTTTACCTCTATGGCACCAGCGCTACTCAGGGCAGGATCATGACTAAAGACTTGATGCAATTCGCCAACCGAGGCATTCCAATCATCGAAGAATTAAGTAAAACGCTCAACGTAAGTAAGGCTGAAATTCTTGATCTGGCAAGCGAGGGAGCGTTGAGCTTCGAAATGCTTCAGGAAGTTATTGTTAACCTGACCGAAAGTACAGGCATGTTTGGTGGCATGATGGAGAAGCAAGCGGCTTCAATTACAGGGCTTGCTTCCAATCTTGGTGATGCCTGGGATCAAATGCTTAATAGTATTGGCGAATCAAATCAATCAACATTTGAAGATGCGATTAAGGCTGCCATTGAAGTAGTTGAGAACTATGAAGCGGTTCTGGATATTCTCAAGGTAATTGTTGCAACCTATGGTTCTTATCGTGCGATGGTGATTTTGAATACCATTGCAATGCAAGGCTACACAAATGCACTTGGACTGGCTGTAATTAAACAGAACCTGCTAAATCTTGCTCAAAAAGCATCACCATGGGGTTTGGCCTTGGCAGGTGTTACGGCATTAATTGGTGGATTGTGGGCCTATAATCGAGCTACTGACAGAACAAAAGACGCTTTAAGTAGCATTAATGAAGAGACTACGAAGGAGATTGCCAGCCTGAATGCTGTATTCAAATCATTAAAGGATGCAAAAGAAGGAACAGATAAAAGGAAGGACGCTATTGATGTTATTAATACAAGGTATTCAAAGTACCTTGATAATTTGTTAACAGAAAAATCTACAATAGAGGACATTGAGAAAGCACAAAACAAGGCTACAAATGCACTTATTGCCAACATTGCTGTTAAGCAAAGTAGCACAGCACTCGAAGAGGTTTTAGGCAAAGTAAATGAAAAATTCAACAGCGAGTTTTCCAGTTTCCTCGATGGCTTTTCTGAAAAATTTGGAGCAGACCGGATAGGATCCTTTATTAATGCTTTAAATGATGCTGTTGACAAGGAAATAAAATCTAGTGGAGGTCAAATTAAGCGTGGCACTCTTGAATATTCACAGTATGCAAAAGATGTTTACGATGAGTTTGTTAAGGATCTTAGTCAAAGTACTGGTTACTTAAAATATTCTTTTGATGACTTTAAGGATTCTTTCCTTGACTTTGCCCAGGCGAAAGCAGGCCAGCTGCCAATGATCGAACAACTTAAAGCAATTATCACGAATTATCAGGATTTAATTGCTGTTGTCAATGAAGATCCTGAACCAGATGCGGATCCGCTTGACAAAACTAAAAAAACCTTTGCCCAGAACCTGTCAGAGATTCGCCAGATGTATGAAAACTATTACAACTGGGCAAAGAACTACGGAAAAGAATCTGCCGATGAGCAGTTTAAAAATCTTGTCTCGGGTGGTCAGTCATTCCTGGAATACCTGGATAAGGAGATTAGCAAGTATGAGGCTAAAACCACAAAGACGGGCCAGGACAGGGATAACCTCAGCGTGCTGTTATCCACAAAAGATGATCTGTTAGGAAATAAATCACAGATCGATGCAATTAAAGAGCAAATTGATAGCGCAAAAGATCAGTATAAGGACCTGATAGATTACATCGAGTTTCTCAAGAAAACGATCGACACACAAGGCCAATGGGACGGCTCAGAGCAAGGCTTACAAAAGATGAACCTTCTATACCAGGAACTATCAAAAGCAGAAAAGGACTTTTTTAAGCAAAGCAATGAAACTTACCAAAAACTCATTGAAACAGCAGGCACATACTCTCAAAAACGAAAAAAAATTGACCAGGATTATTTCAATGCCGTAAAGGCCCTAGATGAAAAAACACTTGGTTCTGAAAAGTTCAAAGAAGCAATCGAGGCGGCTCAAAAACTCCGGCAAGAGCAAATCAATATCTTAACAGATGAAGAGATTAAGGGTTCAGAGGCATTCAAGAAGCTTTCTGATGACCTCAGCAGCCTAACAAGAGGTGAAGCCTTAAAATATCTTAACATCCTCAAAGAGCAGCTTTCGACACTTAAAGACCAACCTAAGGTTTATGCATCTTTAAAAAAGTTCATTGAAAATACCTCAGCGGAACTCAAGTCAATTGATAGCACAAAGCTTGCCGATGGACTTACAACAGCCGCAAACTCTATTGGTGATATCGCCCAAAATCTTGAGGGTGTTAATGAAAACTTCAAACAAATACTATCCACTATCGGACAACTTGTCGGACAGCTGGGTAATGTGGTCAATGGGTTAAAGATCGATCCGAATACGGGAGGCTTCGCCAATGCTCTGGGGGCGGCACAGGGTATTGTTGGTCTCACTTTTTCAGTTGCAAACGCTCTCGATAAGCAGTTTGGGGTACAAGCCGGGATTGCGAAACGCGAGAAAGAACGCCTCTCTTACCAGCAACAGCAGCTTTTCCAAAGTCAGCGTCTAAGTGAAGAATTGCAAGAACAACTCAGGCTCATCTCTACTATGGCCACTGGCCAGCAATTTGCCCCAAGTACAAATGCACTCGAACAGGCAATTGCGGAAAACAGAGCAGCGCTTGATGATCTACGGTTCGTTGATCAAAAGGTCCCAAAAGCAGTCCAGGGTAAGGTGAAAATAAGCTTGGCCGACATGATTGACATGTCTGGTATCCAGGATGAGGCAGAAGTGTTACAGCGAGCCCTTTCCGAGGGTTTTATAAGTCAAAGTGATTATGATATGGCTGTTGCTTACCTGGAGGCGATAAAAGATGCAGAACGTGAGATAGCGGACATTGAACGACAGCAGAATGAGTACCTAACAGGCACAACTGTTAATGGACTGGCTGATGGTATTGTATCAATGTTCCGGGAGGGTAAAAACTCAGCTGATGACTTTGCAAGCTACTTTGAAGACATCATGAGAGATGCCATGTTACAATCAATCAAGATGAAGGCACTGGAAGCGCCCCTCCAGCAATTTTTTGAACAGTTTTCTACAGCAACAGCTGACGGATTAGATACTAGTGAGATCGAGGATCTGAGGGCGGTTTATAATGCTATTATTAACGATGCCAATCAGCAGTTTGCAGCTCTTCAATCAATTTTAGGCGATACTAATGCACTACAGGCAGACACCTCCCTTACAGGTGCAATAAAAGGCGTTTCACAAGAAACCGCAAGTCTCATTGCTGGGCAGATGAATGCTATCAGGATGAACCAGGCACAGAGCCTTGTTGCTCTTAACAGTATCCTATCACAGCTATCCGGTATCGAGTACAACACGCGGAATAATGTATTCATCAGAAGGATTTATGAGCTCCTTCAAACTAAAACTGACGATAATAGCAATAACATCAGAGCAAACGGAGGATTTTAGATATGGCAAACCCACCTATTCCACAAGACCAGTTCCGCATCAGATATTCGTTTGATGGTACCGATGTCAGCTCCTTCAATGTATATGTTGTGAAATCGAGCGGGCTGCTTGATGCTCCAAAAAGAAAGATTGCCTACAGACACGATTGGATTGATGAAAATGGGGAAGAGGTTGATTTGTCGAGTGTAAAGTATGAGCCCCGGACATTTGAACTTACTTGTTTTGTTAAAGGCGAAACAATTACCGAGGCGCTTAACAACAGGAGTGGTTTGCTTGCACTTATCGACCAGCCCGGAGCACGGACACTTGTTGTGCAATATTATGACACAAACGACAAGATCACGCTAAAGTGCTTCCGGGAAGATGAGGTTAAGCTGGAGAAAGTATTCCGGTATAAGAAGAACATCTGGACATTCACCTTAAAACTTAAGGAGTATTTTGAATGAACAGTATAGTTATCCATCGACCACTCAGGAGTGATGTGTCTGTAGCTATAAAAAGCAACAGTCAGCAGGTTCAAAAATTCATGAACGAAGATGTTGTTCAGGTTTTCTTTGAGCGAGCAACCCCTGTTGATCTTCGCATTGGAGACTATATTGAGGTATATGGTAAAACATACCTCCTAAATACCGTTCCGCAGCTTCAGAAGCTCGCATCAAATCTGTATGATTATCAGGTTGTTTTTGAAAGCTACTTCTATAACCTCAGTAAAGCAACGTTTTTAGATGCGGACGCTACCGGCATCCATATTACGCATGAGTTTTACCTCACCGGCCAATTTCAGAACTTCATTGATGTTATAAAAAATAACCTAAGCAGGGTTTTTGGCGCTAATGCCTGGACTTTTGATGTAGATGTGAGTGTAACGGAATATAAAACACTTTCATTTTCGGAGAACAATTGTCAGCAGGCCTTAATAAAGATTTGTGAAGAATTTGGAGTTGAATTCAAGTTCTTTGAAACGGTTGACGGGCTAATGATCTATATCAGAGACGACGTGTCATTGATTTCAGTGCATAACTTTGAGTATGGGAAAGGCAAGGGTTTATATGACTTAACAAGGCAAAAGGCAACAGCAAACAACTTAACTACCCGTCTTTTTGTATTTGGTTCTACAAAGAACCTTGGCCCTAATTACAGGAATTACTCGCCTCGTCTTAGGATGCCAGGAGCTGATCCGGTATTCGTAGAAATTACCAACGTCAATACGGCCAACTTCCCGCCAATAATTCTGGTGATAGGAAACACTACTGCCACATACGTGCAGCTGCAGATAGGACAGAACGGTCAATGGGTTGACTTTGGGGAGGTGAAAGCAGGTGATTATTTCAACTCAACATATCTTGCGTATAATCAGGCAAACCCCGAGGATCCTGTTCCGCAAGTATTCAGGATAAAGGCATGGAACACAGAAAGTCAGTTTGTTTATAGTGATGGAACTTCCGAAGGTTTCCCGGAAGATGTTGATTATCTTGAAAATGAAACTGCAATTGCAAATTACGGTGTCATTGAAAGAACGGTCATTTTTGATGAGGTTTTTCCTCATCGAGAAGGAACTGTTTCTGGGATAGGTCCTGACTACAGGATGTTTTCAGATGCCGAAATGTTTGATCTCAAACTTGCTGATCACAATGGGAACACTTTATACCTGATTCCGGGGCTTGAGGCAAAGGTGAAGTTTAACACTGGAAAACTGGCCGGATATGAATTTATCATTAGTGATTACAAGCATGACCTGAAACAATTTACACTTCGTCAACTTACAGATGAACGTGGCCTTGAATTACCCCATCCAACAGAAGCAGAATTTCAGGTTCAAGTTGGTGATAAATATGTCATCCTGGACATCAATTTGCCTCATTCATATATCGAAGCTGCCGAAAACGAGCTATTGACAAAAGGGACGGCCTGGCTTGAAAAATACTCGAATGAACAGATAAGCTATAAGCTTTCGATTGATGAAAAATATGTTTCGGACAACAGCATTACATTCCCTGTAGGTAATAAAATTTCGGTGGTAGATGCAGAACTGGGATTAGACGATCAACTGAGAATTGTCGAAGCAACTCGCAACCTTGTGGCTGAAAGTCAATATGAAGTAAAGCTTTCAGATACTGTATTTACCCAAAGCACAAGGACGAAATATATCAAGACAGGTGTTGATTCGCTTTCACTTAAGAACTCAGGCGCCATTGAACCCCAGATTCAGAGCGACTGGGAGCAGGAAAACCAACTTAGCCCTGCATTTATCAGAAATAAGCCAGAAATACCAGACGCCCAGATTCAGAGCGACTGGGAGCAAGATGATACGGAGCTTCCAGACTACATTAAAAACAAACCAGAAAGCATCGAGCTTCCTGAGGCAGAGCTTCTTGAAACTGAACTGCCAGAAAAAGAAATTTACTCGTTTCGTGCTGAAGAAATTGAAGAGCAAGGAATTCCAATCATTATTACAGAAGATATTGAAAGTAATGAAATTGTTTTTTCGCTCAATGAACAGGCAATAAACCACAATAACCTTCTCAACTTTGAGGAGGACAGGCATCGAAAAATGAATTATGACCCAAAATTAAAAGTGTACTTAATTGAAGATTAACCATTAAAAAACTTATACAATGCAAAAGAGAATTCCTGTTTTAGAAGATCATAGCTGGCAGCCACCAGTGATTGCAATAGCTAATGCTCCAACCGTTACCACGGCTGGAACCCGCTATCTTGTTGGAACAAGTCCAACCGGCGTCTTTGCCGGACAGGCAAATAAAATAGCATGGAAGGATGATGTGAGTTGGCATTTTGATACACCTTCGGCCGGATGGGAAGTGGCTGTTATTGATGTGGACAAGCTATATCATTTTAATGGATCAAACTGGGTGGCTAGGCCGGCGAGTGGCGATTTTATTAATGCCAATCAATCGGCTACTTCAGGTAAGATTCCAACCTGGAATAATCCGAATAACCTGAATGATGGATATGGCGTTGCCACCGGTGCTGGAGACAGCAACCTTGACACAAAGATATTCAGGGCTGATGCAATTAAAGCTTATGTCGACAACCTGCTTGGTGCCACTGATGCCATGGTCTTTAAGGGGACGCTTGGAACTGGTGGGACAATAACTGTACTGCCAACTACATACAGTGCTGGATGGACATATAAGGTTATCACAGCAGGTACTTATGCAGGAAAGGTATGCGAAGTTGGTGATATGATTATTGCAGTTGTCGACCGATCTGGAAGTGGTAACATTGATGCTGACTGGACAGTGGTTCAAACAAACATTGATGGTGCGGTAACAGGCCCTGCAAGTGCAGTTAACGGAAATCTTCCAAGTTTTAATGGTACAACAGGCAAAGTAATTGAAGATTCTGGTATTGCTGCACAGGATGTTATTGACCACATGACTGATGATAACATCCATTTTAGCGAGGGTGATATCGATCACAACAATATTCAGAATGTTGGAACCTACCAGCACACTGGTATTGATGCGCATATCAACGCTTCATCCATTCACAGGCAAACAAATTATGTGTCGTCTCTAAAATGCATTGTTTGGGATGATGCTTCTGTATTACCAACTCAAATAAATGAATAAGCTATGAATAGATATGTTAGAAAGTTTTTTAAAGATGCATCTGGCAATTTATATTACAAAACAATCAATGGTGAGAAAAAGTATCTATGGGGTTATGATAATGAAGTATTAGACGCTATTAGATATGGTTACAGGGTTTATGTCAACTCTCTAAGCGCTACTGTTGAGCGAATAGGAAGTGCTCTATTACACCAATCATTGCCAATACAGAATCAAATAAAAAGATATGTCGAAGCTACAGATGGAACATTAATGTATTGGCTTGATCAAGATGATAGCCGTTTTAGGGGTGATAATGGAGCTGAAGCTGATCTTACGGGTGCTGCTGGCAATGTAATGTTATATAAACCTGGCTATTGGTTTAAACTAGAGATTGGTGAGAATTCTATAGGAAAGTACGTTGATAGGTGGTTTAGCACAGAATATATTCCCGGATACACTTATCGTCCTGCTCTTAGTATAAGCCCCTGGTACGGCACATTCGATAACATTAACAACCGTATTGCTTCTGTATGCAGTTTGCAATTTAACCCGGATGGGAGTATTAAAAGAGATGGTGTTACTGATCTACCATTATTTACTGACAATGCTTCTCAATTCCGTGGTGGCAATAACAATGCTGCCCGTGATAATACATATCAAACAGATCAGGGTATGGCACGAACTAACGTGAGCCGTGCAACGCTGCTCACTAAGCACTTTGGTAGCCTGACAACTGGTGCAGCTGGCGTAATGAGTGAGCTTGCACAACTCTTTACGCTCGAATATGCTACCTACAACTCACAAGCAGCTTACAATGCTGCGCTTACAGCTGAAGGATTCAAGCAGGGTGGATTAGGCAATGGACCATCTGTTGCATCAGCTGAATGGAGCGCACATAACGGATATTATCCTTTTGTGCCTAATGGCGTTACGGCTCCGCTTGGCAACCATACAGGCCAGGTAACTTATACAATCAAAAACTGGCAAAACTTAGGCACTGATAAAGATGTAACAGTAACCAGCTGGCATGGTTTCGAAAACTGGTTTGAGTACCTATGGCTAATTAATACTGATCATTTAGTTTATCATCAGGCAGACGCTAATGGCGGCAAGGTGCATCTTTATGTTTGTGAAGATTATACTAAGCTGGCTAATCCTGCTAACGACGAAACAACCGGATTAACAGAAACACCCCCTGATGGATATGAACTTAGAAGTGTTGACCTGCCTACTGCTAACGGATATGGATGGAATGAAGTTGAAAATACTAAAGGCGATATGTACCCTATCAACACGCAAGGAAGCTCTGTACAGGGGCTTTGCGACTACTATTACAGAAACCCTGCTGATAGGGGCTGGTTTGGCCCTCTGCTCGCTGGCCCTGCGAACTCTGGTTCGCCTGCGGGTGTTCGGGCTGCGGTCACGAGCTCTCGTGTCTCGTCTGCGGATGCGCGCTATGGGTTTCGCCTGTGCCGTCATAACCCGGCAATCGAATAACGAAATGCGATATGCGGCGGATTTTAAAATATAAAAACTTAAAAAACAGGCCAGATGGCTGTGGCCCTCTGCTCGCTGGCAATGCGAACAATGGTTCGAATGCGGGTGTTCGGAATGCGAACACGAACAATCGTGTCTCGAATGCGAATGCGAACTATGGGTTTCGCCTATACCGTCTTTTTTATCCAGGAAGCCATCAAGCCTTAGCACTTGCTAAAAGAGTTATAACAGTTGGTTCGGTGTTAGTAGCGCAAGCGAAAGCACTGTATATTGACGGCACACTAACACGTTGCGCTCTATGAAACGAATAGGCAATATATATAATGAGGTAAGTAGTTTTGAAAACGTACGTAACGCTGCTATTGAAGCGATGCGACACAAAAAACTCACACGGCAAATGCAAAGCTTTGCTAAAAACTTTGAGCGTAACTGCCAAGGCCTTGCTAATAATTTACAAACTATGAACCTGCCAGCTTGTACATACAGCGAAAAGGTTATCTACGAACCAAAAGAACGCCATATACTTATCGCACCATTTTACTGGCGTGTAGTGCATCAGGCTGTTGTGCTTCAGATGAAACACATTTGGAATAATAGTTTGATAAACACTACCTATGCTTGTATCCCAGGTAGAGGAATACACAAAGCCCTTCGTGATGTGGAACGTGTGGCACATAACGCATCAAAGCCGCTTTATGCTTTAAAAATAGATGTGAAAAAATACTTTGATAATGTGGATCATAAAGTGTTAAAAGCCATTATTGAGCGAAAAATAAAAGACAAAAAACTTCTGAATCTCATTGCTATTATTATTGACAGCGTGCCAGGAGGCAAGGGCATACCAATAGGGAACCTTACAAGTCAATATTTTGCTAACTTATACCTTTCACCTTTGGATTATTATGCCAAGCATCAACTTAAAGTACAGCACTATTTCAGGTATATGGATGATATTGTTATCCTAAACAGCAATAAAGAATTGCTACAAAATAACCTTGTGGCAATTAAAGTGTATTTGAAAGATGTTTTAAAGCTTGAACTGAAAGCTAATTATCAGATTTTCCCGCTCAAGTCGAGGCAGTTAGATTTTATAGGCTATCGCATTGATCAGCACACAACAATGCTTCGTAAAAGCATTTTAATGAAGTTTTATAGTAATGCACGTAGACTACGCAAGAAGAACGGGGAAATAAACATAAAAACAGAACTATCAAGCCACTACGGCTGGATAAATCATTTGCCAGAAATTCATTCACAAAAAATTTTCAACTATGCAAAAGCTATTTAAAAACTTGAGAGCTGATAACGCACCAGCTTTGTTTGTGCCTCAAGGCGACAAAGGCAAAACAACACACTATAACTTCAACGTGCAGGAGCATACAGATGAAGAAGGCACTTATTATACCCATGATACCCTCGTAGTATCGTGGCCATGCACAAGGCGTAATGTCTTTAAAAATCTTTTAGAAACTCTTTATCCGCTCGATTTTGAACTTAAACTCATCAACGACTACAACACCGAAATGCAGCAAGAGCAGCCTAATCAAAGTAAGATTTTAGCATATGGAGCTTTCTTACTTGATCGCGAAACGCTACGACAGCAAGTAATTAATGATTGTTTAACAGCTAATATACCGGAAGAATAATGAAGTTTAGTGATTTAGGAATAGAAATTCAACGCGACAACTATACTGATCCGAAAATAAGCATCAACGATATTCTAAACATTCCAGTGCAGGTACTTGGATTTAAAAGTGATGTTAATACATCAAATGGGAAAAGACATTTGGTACGTATAAGCTATGACGGTGTTACAAGAGTCTTTTTTACTGCGTCATTAAACATTATACAGGTACTTGAGCATGCAAAAGTTAAATTTCCTTTCGAAACAACAATTAAATCATATAAACTAGGAGATAAAAGAGGGTATGAATTCACTTAAAAAACACAAATGACTCAAAAACGCATATCCATACAAGAAACTACTCCAGCTCAAATAGCTGTATCTGGCATTGTGGAGTCGTTGCCTGCTCATAGCGATGGCTTGAGGGTTATTTTGCAGTCTGACCAAAAGATTTACACCTCATATAACAGCGCGTGGATTGTCGATATTCCACAGGAAGGATGGCAGACATTTTTGGTTTATCATGGTATACGAGTGATTTTCCAAAATAACGAATGGGTAGAGGATTTTCCTGTTTTAGATACTGAAGAATTGCCTGATATAGAACTGCCAGAAGTTGAATTGCCTGAAGCACAATTCGATCCAGAATTGTACCCTGAATTAATAGGCCCACAGGGCCCACAAGGCAACCAAGGCCCCCAAGGAGATGAAGGAACACAGGGCTATCAAGGTTCAATAGGAGCTCAAGGAGCTCAAGGAGCACAGGGACACCAAGGCAACCAAGGATATCAAGGTTACCAAGGTCAATCAGGTCAACAAGGAGAACAAGGAGTTCAGGGACAAACCGGAGCCCAAGGTCCTGCTGGCACACAGGGAGTTCAAGGAAGCGTTGGAGCTCAAGGCGCTGTTGGAAGCCAGGGCTCACAAGGTTACCAAGGAATAACCGGCTCACAAGGTATACAGGGTGAAACAGGCCCACAAGGCGTGCAAGGAAGTCAAGGAGCACAAGGCTTACGTGGTTATCAGGGTTATCAGGGTGCGCCTGGTTCTCAGGGAGCAAATGGAGTGCAAGGAGCTACCGGTAGTCAGGGTGCAACAGGTCAACAGGGCCCACAAGGCTTGCAGGGCCCAAAAGGTGATCAGGGAAGTCAAGGAGTGCAAGGTAATACTGGTTTCACTGGTCCGCAAGGTTCACCCGGCTCTCAAGGTGCTACTGGCTCACAAGGAGTTCAGGGTGCAAGAGGTTACCAGGGTTATCAAGGTAACACGGGCAATACTGGAAGTCAAGGTTTTCAGGGTCATCAAGGTAATCAGGGGCCTCAGGGTTATCAGGGGAGTCAAGGCACGGGAAGTGGCGTGTATTACACATGGCATACGCTGGCAATATCGGGAGAAGTGTTTACTGGTGTCGTTCCGGGTTTTACTGTCGACAGAATTGTGGCCAGCCCATATCTCGAAAACCTGAAGATAACCAGAATAAAATCACGAACCCTTTCAGGTAGTTGCACTTTCGATCTATACCGAAAAGCTGATGGTAGTACTACAGGAGTGAAGATGTTACCGTCGAGTGGTTCTTACTCGGCTGATACAAATGCAGAGCTTGTAGCACCTAATTACGCTTTAACTCATGATTATTTTATCTACTTCGACATAGTAAGCGTTTCCTCGGCTGAGGGGTTATCTATCACAATTACAATCGAACATTCACCATATACTGGAGGAATAGGAGAATCATGACAATAACAGACGTTGACGGAAATATTTACTCCACCATCCGAATAGGAAACCAGGTTTGGTTAAATGAAAATTTGAAAGTTACTAAGTATCGTAACGGAACATTTATTCCGCGCGCGCCACTCAATTTTAGTGCCCTTGGAACTACTTCATACCGCTCTCCAAGTGATTACGCAACAGGATATGGTCAATATTACAATAGGCGAGTTATCGAAAACGGAGAAGTGGCACCGCTAAAATGCAGGGTTCCAAACATGGATGATATTACAGAGCTACTTGATTATATGACATATATTTATCCAACTATAAATCAAAGAGTGGCAGCAGTATCTTCAACAAGAGTATATCCAACGGCTCATCCACGATGGGATGTAACCCCAATTGTTAACCCCTCGAATATGTCAGGGTTTGGTTTTTTACCATCAGGGTATGATTTTCTTAATACATCCGATGTACTCACGCATGCCGATACAGGCAGATTTGGTTCATTTCTTATTAGCAATACAGCAACTACAACAGTTCATTTTGTTAATGTGAGCCTTGGTTACACTGGTCTTTTTGTTCCGTTTTTTTATTCAAACTTAATAATGGAAGGTGGTGCATGGATAAATGCTGCATCATCTTTATTTTTCCCTATACGCTGCATTGTTGAACAACCTAAAATAGTTATGATGTTATGAAATTATCAATAATTACTCCATCACATAGTTCGCAACACCTCGCTGATCTTGAGGCTAGTTTGATAGACAATACTTACCATAATTGGGAGTGGATTATTTTACTCAATAATGGGGCTGAGTACATCCCACCAACTATTGACACTCGAATTAAGGTTTTTAGAAGCGAACAGAATACGAAATCTGTTGGGGCGTTAAAAAAAGAAGCTTGTTCGCTTGCTACCGGAGAAGTGATTGTAGAAATTGACCACGACGACATGATAACACCTGACTGCCTATTGGAAATTGTTTCAGCTTTTCAGGCAGACCCGGAGATTGGATTTGTTTATTCAGACAACGCAAAACTTTCGGATACTTTCCGCCCTTATAGCGATCAGTATGGATGGACATGGAAAGCCTTCCATTGGCGTGGTAGAGCTTTGTTCGCGATGAATAGCCAACCTCTTTATCCTGGTAGGTTTGGTTATATCTGGTTCGCACCTGATCATGTTAGAGCGTGGCGTAAGGATGTATATGATGCAGTTGGTGGGCACAGTCCGGAACTTGACATTTGTGATGATCAGGATTTAATGCATCGACTTTACTTGATTACCAAATTTCATCACATTCCAAAAGTTCTTTATGTGTACCGGATAAATGGAAAAAATACATGGCTCGACAGAAACAAAGATATCCAGGAAAAAACCGTTGAGCTGTACCAGAAAAACATCTACAATCTGGCCGAACGATTTGCAGATACAAATGGCCTCATGAAGATTGATCTTTGTGGTGGGTTTAGTAAACCAGTTGGATATATTTCGATTGATTTGGAAGATGGTGATATTACAGCTGATCTGAATAATGGAATCCCGCTTCCGGATAATTCATGTGGCGTTGTTAGAGCACATGATGCGCTTGAGCACATCAAAGATCAACAACAGATGATGAAGGAAATTCATCGCGTATTAGCCCCCGGTGGATTACTACTAAGTATGACCCCGTCAACTGACGGAAGAGGAGCGTGGCAAGATCCAACACACGTTAGTTTCTGGAACCAGAATAGTTTCTGGTACTGGACACGGCCAACCCAAGCAAAATACATCCGAAATGAGAAACATCTTTTCCGGGAATGTAGTTTGAAAACATATTATCCTTCAGCATGGCATCAGGAGAATCAAATATCTTACGTTCAAGCGCATTTGGAAAAGCTTGTGATTATCAGTGATAAAACAAAAAAATTTGTTCAAAAGTGAGTTCATTAAACACACTTAATTATTTTTATATTTCAATTGGGTATCAAATGAGCATTGAACTTACAGGAACGATCGCCATTATTTTCTTCATGGGCGCATTTTTTTACATTTTCAATGAATTAGAAGACGCCTGTGTAAGAAACAAATTTAAAAACAAAAGCCAGTGGTGGAATACTGGAATGAGCTGGAAGAATAAGTATAAACTTGATTCAAATGGTGGTTTATTGCCCTATGAGAAGAAGTGGTACCATTTTGGTTTCTCACCAAAATATGAGGAGAGATTTCCTTTTTCAACTACTTTCCTGGTATTCCTTACTGATGGAGAACATTTCTTTCAGTTTCTAAAGTTTAAAGTTATTGAACTTATAATCATAGGCTTCTGTTTCATATTGTATCAAGTTCTGGCTGACATCAAAGTGTGGTTTCTTCTTCTTGGTTATTCGATTGGAGAAACATTTTCAAAGCTCCTTAAGGAAAAATACTTAAAGTTTATAGACTAATGACAGAAGAAATCTTTCTAACCATATCAGGTTTCCTGATTGTAACCCTCTTAAGTATTATAGCTTATTTCCTTAAGGACTTTGTTAATCAGGTAAAAGATCTAAAACAGGCGGTGATTGATTTACAAATCACCATACGATCAGATCAGGCATCAATTGATGGTTGGCGAGAGTCTGAAAGAGAAAAACACGATGTAATCGCCAAGCGCTTGGATGACCATGGAAGAAGGCTCGATATGCATGAGATTGAAATCACTGCTATTAAAACCAAAACCTACTCCAAATGACAAGAAGCCTGCTTGTTCTTGAGGATGATCCGATGACCCGAATACTCTACAAAAAGATTTTACAAGAGTACGATGCTGTAATAGTTGGAACTATTGACGAAGCACTGGTAAAACTATCGGAAAAGAAATTTGACTTGTGTGTCATTGATCTGCTTTTGGAAGGTGACAAGCATGGAGGCATGTATTTGGCGAAGCTAATTAACAGTCCCGTACTGCTGGCAACAGCAATCGAGCTAAACCCTAAACTGATGGAGTATTACAAAAACTATATCAGAAAACCATTTAGGGCAAAAGAGTTTTTATTAAAAATAGAGGAGGTGTTAAATGAAAATTATTCGGTTTCTCAAGGAGTGGAATGAGTTACTCACTTTACCTGCAGCGTTGTTAATGTGGTGGTTCAGTGGTGATATCTTAAGGTGGATCGATCCAACAGCTGGCGTCTTTGATGCCGGAATACTACAGGTGTTCTTGCTGGCCACAATAGGCCTCTTGTTTGGTCATGCATTGATATGGTTGATGCTCCGGCTCTCGGCCAAAGATGTGTATGATCAGTTCGATGATTTTTTAAACAATAACCAAAACATTACCACATGGCAAAGAGGTGTTTTCTCCTTATCATATTTCTTTCTTTTACTGCTTTCCTGGGTGCTTCTGGTGAACGCTCTGGCATAATAAATACTTACACATCTGAGATTGGTGTTCGTGAAGCTACGGGCCAGAATGATGGCAAGGCAGTCGAAAAGTATTTGGCAGCAGCTGGACTTGGTAAGGGCTACGCCTGGTGTGCTGCATTTGTAAACTGGGTTTATCTGCAGAATGAAATTGCGGGACCAAACTCACCGGCCTGGTCTCCTTCTTGGTTCCCGAATGAAAAAGTATTGGATAAAAGATTTGGATTGAGGGGTGATGTGTTTGGAATATACTTTGAAAGTAAAGGCCGGATAGCGCATGTTGGATTTCTGGATGAAGACTTTGATAATGGTAAAAACACAATCCTTACTGTTGAAGGAAATACCAATGATGCCGGTAGCAGAGAAGGGGATGGAGTGTACAGGAAAAGACGCAGTAAAAACCAAATTTACAAAGTAAGCTGCTGGCTATGAAAAATTATCTGAATTCTATACCGTGGATTATTGTATCATTGCTTTTGTCTACGATGTTTGTATACCGGGAATGTAACAGGCCGGTTAAAATAGAGTATCTCCCCGGAGACACAATAACCAAAACTGATACAATAAAGGGAGACAGCGTCCCGGTTCCTTATCAGGTTGTTAAAATAGAAAAAGAGGACTCGATTGTATATGTTGAGGTTCCGGCATTAGTTGATAGCGCTGGTATAATTCTAGATTATTTTGCGAAACGATATTACGATATTGATATCATCAACGACAGTTTACTTTATGTCCGGATTGAGGCCTTGGTGCAAGAGAATAAACTAAAATGGGTGGTTCCATACAGGCAGATCCGCAGACCTCAAGTGATCAATCATTATACAACAATCATCGAGCAGGATGTAACTGCTCGAAAGGTGCAATTTAAAGGTGGGCTTTTCGCGTTAAGCTATCCTGGAGGTCATGATGGAGGTGGAATGGGTGGGCTACAATACAAGCGATACACTTTTGAATATGGAAGAGGTATTGGTAAAACAAATTTATTTACCTTTACGATCGATTTTTAAAGTATTTTGTAGTCCATCGGATCGCTATTGATGGAAACCTGCGTCAGAAATGGCGCAGGTGTTTTTTTGATTTTTTGACAAAACAGCGCAATAACAGCGCAAAGAAAGTTTTAATTCAGTCGTATTAAACTGATTAAAAGTTAAATATATAAATATTGTATTCAGCTTCCCAAGCTGAGGGTCGTGGGTTCGAGCCCCATTGCCCGCTCAAAAAAAAGCAGTTGGTTAAACTGCTTTTTTCTTTTTAGGATATTTCTTCTTCCTCTTTATCTTCTGTTTCCAAGTCTTCCCTGCGTAACGACTGATTGAGTTCTTCGATGGCGTTCAGGATGGCGTTGGTGCGTTTTTCGTTGGCTGTGATGCGGTTGCTCATGTCCGTCATCATCTGCTGCAATCCTTGTTTGAAGGTGTCGAACTGCTTATCGAGCTGTTCGGCAACCAGGCCTGCCTGCGCATGAATTTTTTCTTCTGTTTCATAAAATCTGCGCTGGTTGTTTCGACGATGGAGCGAAAACATAACTACAAGGAATAAAATGCCAATGATCAGCAAAATTGGCAGTAACCAGTTGAGATTATCGAAAAGGAAAGACAAAGGGTCCATGGGCGGTGGTTGATTTTGAAATGAGAACGTTCAAAAGTAGTGAATTTTATAAAAACACAAACCATTTGTATACGAAGGCCAATCAACTGATCGTGCAGTTTGCTATTTATTGCGGACGAGAAAAAAACTTCATCGTTTTTTCAAGATTTTTTTCAAAAAACTTTTGGAATTCATTTTTCGTTGTATATTTGCACTCCCAAACAACAACAGGGAAACGTTCTACAACAAATTGGGAGCTTAGCTCAGCTGGTTCAGAGCATCTGCCTTACAAGCAGAGGGTCAATGGTTCGAATCCATTAGTTCCCACTTCAAAGTCACTTCATCACAGGGGTGACTTTTTTTATGCTTGTAAGTCAGATGCTCTTGAAATAGTAAAAGTCAAGCAGCNNAAATAGTAAAAGTCAAGCAGCGGATACGCAAAAATCAGGTTGAGCTGAGAGGTGGTTTTTCCTGGGCACAAAAAAAGCCGCCAGATCAGGATCCAACGGCTTCGAATTTGATATTTCAATAGTAACATTAAGCGTTTTCGATATTGGGTTTTTCCAATCCATAACCTTTCACGCGGTCTTCACGTTTCAACATATAAGCCACAACAACAGCTAAAATGCCAAATAAAGCGAAGATCATCATCGGCTGTGTATAGTCGTAAACAATACTTTCGCCGGCGGCTTTGGCATCAGAAACGCCTGGGTTGGCTTTGTCAAGTACAATTCCAATCAACAAGGGCACACCCATCAATCCCCAGTTTTGAATCCAGAAGATCAGGGAATAAGCAGTTCCCAGTTGTTTTTCAGGGATGATTTTGGCAACCGAAGGCCACATGGCTGAAGGTACCAAAGATAATGCAACACCCAACAAAATTACCAGCGCAACAGCAACCAACCAATGATTGAAAATGGGCAGGGAGAAAATTCCGTGAATCAGGACGAGCATAAATGAACCAATGATCATGATGGTAGCACCTTTTCCTTTTTTGTCATAAATACTCCCAAAAAGCGGCGTCAGGAAGAGTGTTCCCAATGGCAACAAACTGGGAATCAGACCGGCTGTGTCAACAGGGACGTTATATTTATTCACCATAAGGTCAGCTGCATATTTCAGGAAAGGGAATACGGATGAGTAGAAAAGGACACACAAAAAAGCGATAAGCCAGAAACCTTTGTTTTTCATAATCAGGCCAATATCACTAAATTTGAATGGATCTTCTGGTGCAGGATTGAGGCTTGCATTGGATGCATCCAGCTTTTTATCCATAAAGGTATATACGAAGAAAGCAATGAAACCAATTACCAACAAAACCAAAGTAAATGCGATAGGAGCCGAAATAGATTTGTTAAAATAGTTAGCAATTGGCACAGGTGCTGCCATGGCCAGCAAAGTACCCAAACGGGCTACAGCCATTTGCATACCCATAGCAAGTGCCATTTCATGACCTTTGAACCATTTTACGATGATCTTCGAAACGGTTATACCCGCAATCTCGACACCCACGCCGAAAATAGCAAAACCGGCAGAGGCAATGGCTACCTGCATTTTTAAACCAAAAATCATGGCATCTGGAGCAAAAGTCGTAGAGATGGCATAATATTTAATAGCCGCACCAAGTACCATGATACCCGACGACATCAAACCGGTAAAACGAACACCCATTTTATCCAAAATAATACCACCAAAAATGAGCATCAGAAAGAATACGTTTAACCATCCGTATGCACTTGTGAAGACGCCATACTCTGTGCTACTCCAATGAAATTGCGATTCAAGCATTGGTTTCAATGGCGACATGATGTCGGTAAGCATATAACCGGCAAACATGGTAATCGAGATAATAGCAAGTGCGGTCCACCGTGCAGCTTTGCTGTCTCTCAACGAAGTTTTCAAAATTTCTGTCATATGTATCGTGGTTTTGTGTGATTAAGAGGGGCTAATTTATACAATTCTTTTTACGGCTCGCCTTTATCGAGGGTGATTCAACTGGTGAAATTGGTTAATAGTCTGTTTAGCAGTGTGATGCCTGTTTAAAAAACATGAACGATTTGTTTCGTTTCGAAGAAATCTTCGGCAAACCACTGTCTGATTGGCTGGATGTCGTACTTCCATTGTTTTTTTATGGCTGCGATTTCTTCTCTGAGATCGCCTCCTTTCAGGTACAAAATGCCGCCCGAATCGGCCGATTTGCGTTTACCGCGGAGTTTATTGCTCACCCAATTGGTAAAGGTCTCCAGATCGGTCACAGCCCGGCTGACTACCACGTCAAAATGCCCGGTAAGCTGTTCGGCTCGCAATTGATTTCCGATTGCATTTTGGAGGCCAAGCGCTTCAATCACTGCATTTACCACTTTAATTTTCTTGCCAATGCTATCAACCAGTAAAAACTGGGTGTCTGGAAAAAGTATGGCCAACGGTATGCCCGGAAAACCACCGCCAGTGCCAACATCCAATACTTTCATGCCTGGCGCAAAGGGAAAATATTTTGCCAGTGCGAGTGAGTGCAATACATGACGCTCATAAAAATGATCCATGTCTTTGCGCGAAATCACATTGATTTGTGCATTCCATTCGGCATAAAGTGCATTCAGCTGTGTAAATTGTGCTTTTTGCGTTTCGGAAAGCTGTTGAAAGTACTTGAAAATGAGTTGTTCATCCATGACGGTGTACATTTGGCCATTAAGCTTCAAAAGTAATAAAAGCCGTTGAGTCCTGGCCTATCGCAGTTGTATTGAGCCGATTAATAACAATGTTTTGTGGAAAAGTGCGTTAGGTGTTTTGCGGATCGACCGTCAGACGCATTACTTTTGTGGCAATTTATCAGGCATTGAAGGACAAGGCAGGAATCTTTTCAGGTATTATCTTTTCGGGACTGTTCGTTTTCCTGACCAGTTTTGCATTTGGACAAGAGAAGATATCTACCGAGGACTACATCAAAATCTATAAGGATATTGCCATTGAAAAGATGCGCGAATATAAAATACCTGCCTCAATCACTTTGGCACAGGGTATTTTGGAATCGGGGAGTGGCAACAGCGATCTGGCGCGCAAGGCCAACAATCACTTTGGTATCAAGTGTCACAAGGGATGGACTGGCCGTACTTATATTATGGACGATGATGAAAAAAACGAATGTTTCAGGCGATACCGAAAGGCAGAAGAATCGTATCACGATCATTCTCTTTTTCTGACCACGAGGGATCGATACGCCGATTTATTCAAGTTAAAAATTACTGATTACAAAGGCTGGGCAAAAGGATTGAGCAAAGCCGGATATGCCACCAATCCGCGCTATCCCGAGCTGTTGATCCGCATCATTGAGCGATACGACCTCACGAAATACGATGAGGAAGCACTGAAAAAATCGCACAGGAAAAAGAACAGGAAAGATGCCGAAGACCACAAGATTTATCAACCAATCGATCCTTCAAAATTTGAAGTTGTTGATAAATCTGAATCGGGTCGCTTTATCCACAAAAACAACGGAGTGAAGCTTGTGTTCGCCCGCGAAGGTGATAATATTGCTTCGCTGGCTGTTGAGTTTCATATGTATAGCTGGCAGATAGTCAAATACAACGACTTTGAAAAGGATCAACAACTGGAATCCGGCCAGATTGTGTATCTGCAAAAGAAAAAACGGAAATCACACAGCTTTAAATACCATACTATTCAGTCAGGCGAAACCTTACGGAAAATCTCTCAGCTTTATGGCGTTAAGCTGAGCCGTCTATTCAAACTTAACAATCTCGAAGAAGGTGATACGATTTATGCCGGCGATAATTTGAAACTGAAATAAGGTTCTGAACGACAGTATGGATGCCCGTAAAATCTACGTTAAATGTTTTCGGATGCGGGCAAAATCAGGGTAAATATGCTCCCTTTGCCCGGCTGGCTTTCAACATTTATTGTTCCTCCGTTAGCCTCCGCAAAATCTTTACAAAGAATCAAACCCAGACCTGTCCCTTTTTCCTGATTGGTTCCGGCTTGCTTAAATTGCTCATCGAGGCTAAAAAGTTTGGCCAGATTTTCGCCACTGATGCCAATGCCATTGTCGGTGATAGCAAGAAGAACTTGATGATTTATGAATTCAACAGCAACTTCTACCTTGCCAGTTGGATATGTGAATTTAATAGCGTTGGACAATAAGTTTCTGATAATGGTATTTGTTGTGTTGAGATCGGCCCAAACATAAACGGGTTGGTTGAGCTGAGAAATCAGTTTGATGTTTTTTTGTTTCGCCTGATGACTCAATATGTTACAGTTTTCTTCGACAAGCTCGTTCAAATCGATTTTGGCAGGTTGTAACTTGATTTTCTGGGTTTGATTTCGGGCCCAGGTAAGCAGGTTTTCGAGCAATTTGTAGAAATTGCGCATACTCTGACGAAGGGTTGAAATAATTTCTTTCTGGTCGCTACTGTCAATTTTTTCAAAGTCCTTGTCCAATATTTCCGTCAGTCCAATGAGCGCGTTAAATGGACTTCGCAAGTCGTGTGCAATGATCGAGAAGAATTTGTCCTTTGTTTTGTTGGCTGTCATTAAATCCTGTTCAGCTTTTTTACGCACACCGATCTCCTGTGTTAAGGCTTCGTTGGCAAGCTGTAATTCGCGGGTTCGTTCACTGACGATTCGCTCAAGCATGAGTTTTTTTTGTTCAACTGAACGGATTCGGAGTCTGTAAATCAAGACAGTAGCCAAAAGAAACAAGAACACAACACCAACCCTAAACCATGTCTGTGCCCAGAACGGAGGTGGAATCCTAATATGTAGTTTTTTTGGTGTATTGTTCCAATAATTATCATTGTTTGAGGCAATTACCTCAACAGTAAAATCACCGTAACCAAGGTGCGCAATTTCAATACTGTTTGTGTTTCCGAGTAAGGTAAAGTCTTTCTGCAGTTCCTGAATGCGGTAGGCATATTGGTTTTTTTCTGGCTTATAATAATTGAGTGCGGCAAATTCGAGAGAAAAGGACTGGTTGTCGTAATCAAGTGAAATTTGACTAGCTTTTGTTATAGGTGGGTTCGGATATGCAAGCTGATTACCTATTTTGAGCTGCGTGAAAATGATTTTAGGTGCAATAACGTTGTCGCGCAATTCATTTGGCTTAAAGTAAGTGACGCCATTGATGCCTCCGAAATACATGGTGCCATCACTGCACCCCAGATAGGCGTTGCTGTTGAATTCATTCTCCTGCAGTCCATCGGCCTTGTCATAATTTCTGAAACTGTTTGTAGTGGGGTTATAACAGCTGATGCCCAGGTTGGTGCTCAGCCAGATATTACCATTGTTGTCTTCGATGAGGCCATAAACAACATCATTGGCCAGTCCGTCAGCCGTATTTAACTGTGTAAAGCTTTCGTCCGCATCATGAAAAATGTTCAACCCATTTTCTGTGCCTACGTAAATAGTGCCATTTTTAGCCTGTAGCATTCCGTAAACAATATTGGAGCTGATCGAACCGGTTGTGGAGGCCCGGTGCTCAAACCTTCGAAAATGCATATTGTTATCCGTCAAATAAGCTAGTCCGCCTCCTATTGATCCAACCCACAAACGCTTTTTATTGTCATTATATAAAACTTTGATGAATCCTGGAGGTAAAGAAGTGCTATCTGATTTATCATTTGCAATAAACCTTGTTTGATCATTCTTGGTGTTGAGGATGTTTAGCCCGTTCTCGGTGCCAATCCAAAGCTCAAACGGAGTATGATGCAGCAAAGAATACACATTATTGCCAACAATGTATCCGTTTTCTCCCGGTAACCGGTTGCTATATATTGTAATTGATAAACCATCGCTTTTCCTGACTTTTCTCAACTTTCCTCCTTCATGACCAACCCACAAAACACTGGCGTCGACCGGATCGGGATGCAATTCATACACAGTAGCAATTCTATCAGTTTCCCAAAGGCGCTGTCCATTTGCGCCAAACTTATTGAGGTTTCCGTAGCCTCCTACAAAGAGATTGCCATTTTCGTCTTTATAGATTGCGCGAACGCTTTTAAAGGTAAGACCAAAATCACTACCCAGATTTGGTTCGATGTTGTAAAATGGTTTATTCTCAGGAAAATAATAATTGATCCCAAAGCCATTATCTCCGATCCAGATTCCGCCATTTCGGTCATGGTAAATCGTTTTCAGTCCATTAGAACTGATACCTTTCGGGTCGTTGCTGTTGAATCGATAGACCTCAAAGTCATTAGATTTAATGTTAATTACCTGAAATCCGTATTCTGTGGCTACCCAAAATGCAGTATCGCCAATAATGGCAAGCGACTTCACGTAATAAACCGAGCCGAGCTCGTAATCTCCCGTATCGAAACCGCTTTTTACCAAACAATGATTGATGGTGTCAACACGCAATACAAAATCGCCAAAAGAAGCAACCCAAATATTTCCGCTGGCATCCTTTTTGAGGTCCATGATGGTGCCCAGATTGTCGTAATCGTTGCGATCAATTCGCTCGTGGAGAATTGGGTAATGTTGCAATGATTTGTTATGGATGTCATAGCAAAGTAATCCGCCCTTTGTTGTTCCAACCCAAAGCTTGTTTTTGTCATCTAAAATACTGATTACTTCTCTGACCAGAATACCCCGCACCGCATAATCTTCAAGCGAAACGAATTCCACACTTCCAAGCGAAAAGTTTAGGATGGCAAATCCTTTGTTGCTGCCAGCATAGAGCACGTTTCTGGCGGTATCGTATGAAAGACAATAGATGTTTTCACCAATATTTATCTGCAATTTGTCATCCTTCATTGCGGATTTCCAACTTTGAAAACTTGTTTTTGTGGCATCCTGAAAAAAAAGTCCACCGCCTGTCGATCCAAGCCACATTCTGTCCTGGTTGTCTTCGACAATGGTTAAAATATGGTTATTAAATAAAGATTGATTGTTACGGAAGTCGTGCCTGTAAACAAGCATTTTTTTTCCATCCCAACGGTTTAAACCATCTTTGGTGCCAAACCACATCAATCCTTCTTTGTCCTGGTAAATGGCATTGATTGTGCCTTGACTTAATCCATTGTTTTGGTTGATATGCTCAAAGCGATATGATTGCTGGGCACGAAGCATGCTAAGCGGTGAAAAAACGCAAAAAGGCAACAGTAAAAAATAAACTGTCAAATTAATAAGAAGCGTTTTAGTTTTTTTAACCATCGGAATGCCCATTGGTAAGGGCGTTCACGAAGTTAGGTTATTCCACTTAAAATGCTACAATGATTTGCTATTTTTAATCATTCTAAAAAAGCCAATACATTTCCAGGAGAGAGATGCTTTTCAGGTCAGTAAGTACTGCTATTTGTAAAATTGGCAAGTGTCATTCGCGAATTTCTTCACGTAAGTATCTGGCAGTATGACTTTTCTTGTTTTTTACGATTTCTTCGGGTGTTCCTTCACAAAGGATCTGGCCTCCCCGTTCACCGCCTTCAGGCCCCAGGTCAATCACGTGATCTGCCACTTTAATCACCTCCATATTGTGTTCAATAATCAGGACAGTATTGCCTTTGTTGACAAGCTTATTGAGCACATCCAGCAGCACCTTTACATCTTCAAAATGAAGCCCTGTAGTGGGTTCATCCAGAATATACAAAGTGCGTCCGGTATCTTTTTTCGATAATTCAGAAGCCAGTTTCACGCGTTGAGCTTCTCCGCCCGAGATGGTTGTTGATGCCTGTCCAAGGCTTAAATAACCCAGCCCGACATCTTTCAGTGTTTTGATTTTGTGGACAATAGACGGTATGTTTTCGAAAAACTCCACTGCCTGATCGATGGTAAGGTTCAGGATGTCGTTGATTGATTTACCGCGGTAGCGCACTTCCAGTGTTTCGCGGTTGTAACGTTTTCCCTGACACGATTCGCAGAGGACCGAAACATCCGGCAAAAAGTTCATTTCGATGATACGAATACCAGCTCCAGAGCAGGTTTCGCAACGCCCACCTTTAACATTGAAGGAGAAAGTCCCTGGTTTGTACCCCCTTATTTTTGATTCGGGCAGCTCGCCAAAGAGCTTCCTGATGTCATCAAAAACTTTGGTATACGTAGCAGGATTGGAGCGAGGCGTGCGGCCAATGGGCGATTGGTCAATTTCAATTACCTTGTCAATCTCATCGAGGCCAGTGATGCTTTTATAAGGCAAAGGGACTTTTACCGATCGGTAGAAGTGTTTGCTTAAAACGGGATAAAGTGTTTCGTTGATGAGGCTCGATTTGCCCGAACCTGAGACACCTGTGATGCAAATCATCTTACCAAGCGGCAACACGAGATCCACGTTTTTCAGGTTGTGGCCTGTAGCGCCTTTGAGCACGATTTGCTTGCCTACGTGGCCTTCACGGCGTTTTTCAGGTACTTCAATCTGCTTCTTTCCGCTAAGGTACTGACAAGTGATACTGTTACAGTTGAGTAAACCGGAAGGTTTCCCCTGTCCAACGATTGTTCCGCCATGTGAGCCTGCGCCTGGACCAATATCGACCACGTGGTCCGCAGCCAGAATGGTGTCTTTGTCGTGCTCAACCACGATCACACTATTGCCAATGTCGCGCAGCTGTTTAAGTGATTCTATCAGTCGGTGGTTGTCGCGCTGGTGCAGACCAATGCTGGGCTCATCAAGGATGTACAAAACACCGGTGAGTTGCGAGCCTATTTGCGTGGCAAGCCTGATGCGTTGCGATTCGCCACCCGACAAAGTGTTGGCAGGCCGGTTCAGGTTGAGATAATCGATGCCAACGTCCAGCAGAAAATGAATGCGTTTTTCTATTTCGCGAAGTATTTCCTTGCCAATCAGCAATTGCTTTTCGCTCAGGTGGTTGGGTAAATCATTTATCCAGTCGGCCAGCATGTTCATGTCCATGTTTGCCAGCTGAGCAATATTTTTGTCATGCACAAAGAAATAGCGTGCCTCCTTTTTGAGCCTTGTTCCGTCGCAGGCCGGACAGGCGACATGGTTCATGAAACTGGAGGCCCAGCGTCTGATGGAAGGGGATGCGGTTTCGTTGTTTTGCGCTTCGATGAAGTTGATGATGCCTTCGAAGCTGAGCGTGTACGTGGTCATTACACCCAGGTATTCCTTTTTTACATCGAAACTTTGGTTAGATCCATATAAAATAACATCGATTGCCTCCTCAGGAACGTCTTTCAGGGGAGTCGACAGATCGAAGCCAAACTTGATTCCAATGGCCTCAAGCTGGTTGAAAACCCAGTTGTTTTTGTATTCGCCCAGGGGGGCAATACCGCCCCGGCGGATACTCATTTTGTCGTCGGGGATAATTTTTTTCAGATCGACCTCCGCGATTTCACCCAGTCCGTTGCATTTGGGACAGGCACCGTATGGCGAGTTGAAAGAGAATGTATTGGGTTCGGGTTCGTCGTAAGACAATCCTGTTGTAGGACACATCAGCAGTTTGCTGAAATGCCTCGGTTTATTGGTGTCTTGCTCAAGCACCAGCATCAGCCCTTTACCATGTTTCATGGCCGTTGCCACAGTTTGCGAAACACGCGACTTCATCGTCTCGTTCACTTCAAGCCGATCGATCACAATTTCGATATCGTGGGTTTTGTAACGATCGAGTTGCATGCCAAAGGCAATTTCGCGCAGTTCGCCGTCCACACGTACTTTGAGGAATCCAGCTTGTCTGATCTGCTCAAAAAGTTCGCGGTAATGTCCTTTTCTGGCCCTGACGACGGGCGCCAGAATATTGATGCGTTTGCCCTGGTATTGCTCCAGAATCAGGCTGGTGATCTGATCTTCAGAATAGCGGATCATCTTCTCACCGGTATTATACGAAACAGCTTCTGATGCGCGGGCATACAATAACCGCAGGAAATCGTAGATCTCGGTGATTGTACCAACAGTTGAACGCGGGTTACGGTTGACAGATTTTTGTTCAATGGAGATCACCGGGCTCAATCCAGTGATTTTATCCACATCTGGGCGCTCCATATTGCCGATAAACTGCCTTGCGTAGGCCGAAAACGACTCCATATATCGACGCTGACCCTCGGCATAGATGGTGTCGAATGCGAGTGATGATTTTCCGCTTCCACTCAATCCGGTAATGACTACCAGTGCGTTACGCGGAATCTTCAGGTCGATATTTTTCAGGTTGTGTACCCGGGCGCCGTATATCTCCAGTTGCTTGTCTTCTGCAAAAATCTCTTTCATTGGCTTCTTTTCCACCTTTTTCAATGTGCAAAGAAAAGGTTTATTCTTGTTTCAGTAATTCATTCAATTTGCTGTGCGTAAGGTTAAAAGGCGGCAAGGGCATCTTGATGGTGTATTCTTGTCCTTTTTTTACCCGAAGTCTTGTGCTGCGCAACCAGGGATTGAAGTATTTGAGCAGTTTGTAACTGATCCCATGCTCTTTGGCGTAATCAGCCCAGTTTTTGATGTCCTGATCGATCACCACATATTCAAATTTCAAAGGAGGATATAGCTTTTCTTCCTGTGGGAAGAACCCATATTTCTCAGGGTTTTCGATGATCATTTTCATGGCGATCATCCTGAACAAATAGCGTTCTGTTTCTTCTGCCATCAACAAATCGAAATAGGAGTCGGACTGTTGTTCCTCCAGAAAATCATCAATCCGCCTCGAACCTGCATTGAACGAAGCAGCAACCAACGACCATTTGCCGTATTTCTCATGCGATTTTAATAAATATCTGCAAGCTGCAGCTGTGGCCAGTTCAACGTTATAGCGCATATCAACATCGTTGTCTACTTCCAGATCGTAATCCTTCGCTGTTGATTTTAAAAATTGCCAGAAACCTGCCGCCCCTGCAGGAGAAACGGCATTAGTAAGTCCGCTTTCGATCATGCTGAGGTATTTGAAATCGTCGGGTATTCCATATTGTTTCAGGATGGGCTCAATGACAGGGAACCATCTGTTAGATCTTTTGAGTAAAAGTAAGGTTGAACTGTGCCAGTAAGTATTGACAATGAGTTCGCGTTCGAGACTTTCGCGGGTGGTGAAAAGCTCAAGTGGGATAGGCTCGCCAGCAAAACTGATCGAGTCCGGGAGATCGAAACTGATGATGCGGTAGTCCTGACTGCCTTTTTGATTGGGCAGTGGCGGAGGAAGCTCAGGCAGTGCCAGGTAAAAAAACAACCAACCCGAAGTGCCGGCCAGCAATACAAACAGAAGCGCCAGAAAAACTTTTTTCAATGTCAATTTCTTTATAAAGTAAACAGTTGAAGCCTGAAACAGTTCAACCCAGCCAAACACGAATAAAAAATGAAGCGTTTAAAACGGGCTTTCAAAATCGCGGAACAAGGGCGAAATCTTGTCTTTGTCTGACAGCAATGGATCGGTGATGCCCCAATCGATATTCAAATCCGGATCATTCCAGCGGATGCTGCCTTCCGACTCTTTGTTGTAAACGTTTGTGCATTTATAGAAAAATACGGTGTTGTCTTCAAGTGTCACAAATCCGTGGGCAAATCCAGGTGGCACCCAGTACATCCATTTGTTCGATTCTGTGAGTTCGATGCTTGCCCATTGACCGTATGTTGGCGAGTTTTTGCGGATATCGACTGCCACATCCAGCACAGCACCTTTCATCACCCGCACCAGCTTGCCCTGCGCATAGGGTGGTTTTTGGAAATGCAAGCCACGCAGCACGCCTTTCATCGACTTCGACTCATTGTCCTGTACGAAATTTTGGTCAATGCCCTTTTGCAGAAACTTTTCTTTGTTATAAGACTCAAAGAAATAACCCCTGTGATCTTCAAAAACCACGGGTTTGATAATGTATAAATCGGGGATTTTGGTTGCGATGATTTCCATGGTTTGAAGGATTGGTTTTTATGGTATTTTGGCTTATTTAGAGGTTGGAAGTCAGGGGTTTGAAGTTAGAAGTTGGAAGCAAAATATAAACAATAGCACAATCTTACTCCTAACTTCCAACCCCTAACTTCTAACTTCCTACAAATGAATCACTTCTCCATAAGCATCTGCAGCGGCTTCCATGATGGCTTCTGACATGGTAGGATGTGGATGGACAGTTTTAATGATTTCGTGACCGGTAGTTTCCAGTTTACGCGCGGCAACAGCTTCTGCGATCATTTCGGTCACATTGTCACCAATCATATGGCAGCCCAGCCATTCGCCATATTTGGCGTCAAAGATCACTTTCACAAACCCGTCTTTGTTGCCTGCCGCACTGGCTTTTCCGGAAGCAGAGAAGGGGAATTTACCCACTTTGATTTCGTAACCGGCTTCTTTGGCCTGTTTTTCCGTCATACCAACAGATGCAACTTCAGGATTGGTGTAAGTACATGAAGGAATATTCCCGTAATCAACCGGCTCAGGATTCAGTCCGCAAATAGCTTCAACACAGGTGATACCTTCGTGTGAGGCGGTATGTGCCAGGGCAGGTCCATGTACGATATCGCCGATGGCATAAACGCCTTCAATATTGGTGCGGTAGAAATCGTCCACCAGCACTTTCCCTTTATCGGTTGTTACACCCACTTCTTCCAAACCAAGTCCTTCGAGATTGGTGGCTACACCAACGGCTGAAAGTACAATCTCGGCATCAATCACTTCTTCGCCTTTCTTGGTTTTGATGGTTACCTTACACAGTGCGCCTGATGTATCCACTTTTTCTACCGAAGCGCTTGTCATCACCTTCATTTTGGCCTTTTTAAACGAGCGCTCGAGTTGTTTCGAGACTTCTTCGTCTTCAATAGGAAGGATGTTGGGCAGGTATTCTACCAATGTTACGTCAACGCCCATGGAGTTGTAGAAGAAGGCAAATTCGCTGCCAATAGCCCCTGAACCAACAACCACCATCGATTTTGGCATTTTGGGCAACACCATTGCCTGGCGGTATCCAATGATTTTCTTGCCATCAATTGGCATTGAGGGTAACTCACGTGCACGGGCTCCTGTTGCGAGAATGATGTGATCTGCTTCGTAAGTAGTTACTTTTTGATCAGCGTCGGTCACTTCCACTTTTTTACCTGCTTTGAGTTTACCAAAGCCAGCAATTAATTCTATTTTATTCTTTTTAAATAGGAACTGCACGCCTTTACTCATGCCATCAGCCACGCCACGGCTGCGTTTGACGATGGCCTCAAAATCAGGTTTTGGCGTACTATCGAGTGTGATGCCATAATCGGCCGCATGATTCATGTAATTAAACACTTGCGCACTTTTAAGCAATGCCTTTGTTGGGATGCAACCCCAGTTGAGACAAATGCCTCCGATTTCTGCTTTTTCAACAACAGCTACTTTTTTGCCCAGCTGAGAAGCCCTGATGGCAGCTACATAACCGCCGGGGCCGCTGCCTATTACGATCACATCGTATTTCATATGTAGATAGATTTGTTATTTAGAATGTTTCTGAATGCAAAATTACAAAAATTGTCGGGCAAAGGCGCATCTTTAAACCTGATTTAGCATTTTTAAACCTGATAATTTCAGTCTTATTTTTGTTGACATCTGAACAAGTATAAGTCAGGTTATTGTTTTTTCTTTGAACGCTTTAAGAGCTGTTTCGACAGGTTCTGTTGCACGCGGCATTGGACCATCCTTCTCACCAGGTCAAACGGAATCTCACGGTCATGAGGAAACTGAACGGCACCTTTGGAATAATTGAATTCTGTCAGTTCTGTCTTGAAAATTTCAATACATGATGGTCCGGGATAAAAGCCAATATGATTTTTGTGTGCGGCAAAATGGACAAGATTGCCGTGCAATACAAAAGTGGGCATGCTCCACTTGATTTCTTCTTTGGCCTCCGGAGCAGCCTCTTTGATTTGTGCGCGCAACGATTGCAGCCGTTGCCTTCCACCGGGTGATGTTGCTAAAATATAATCGTCGATGGTTTTCATGTTTGGCATTTAAGTTGATCTATGATTGTTAGGCGTGCTTGAACAAACGAATGGTTAGCAGTCTGTTAGAAACAATACTTTTATGTCTGCATTTTTGATTGCAACACCAAAGTGAATTTTTTTCAGACAATTTGCAACCACTTAGAAAGTTAAACGTCATTAAAGAACAAAATTAGAAATCATGAAAGCAAAAATAAGTTTTATCTCAAAGTCCGTCCTTGTTGCATTGTTTTTAATGTTGGGTTATGCCAACAATGCTTCTGCCCAGGAAGAACGCGAATTCCGCACTTTATTTGACCAATTGGGACCGATAAAAGTTAGTGGTTTTGGTGCACCGATTATCGAGTTTTCGTCAGCACAAAACGAATTCGCCGTTTTCAACGGTGGTGGCGGCGCAGTGCTTATCAATCAGTTTTTTATTGGTGGGTATGGAATGGGATTGAGCACAAACCATTACCGAAAAATCAATGTCTATCAGGAAACTACAGGAAACTATTACAATTACGGCAATGACCGAATCAATTTCGGACATGGAGGTTTTTGGCTTGGTGGTATTTTTCATCCTGCAGATGCCATACACCTGGCAGCAAGCACCAAGCTGGGATGGGGGGGAATCAGTCTTTACGAGCAAAACCAAAGCTGGGAACTGCGTAAATATGAAATCATTGACAATGTGTTTGTTGTCCAGCCACAGATAGAAGTGGAAATGAATATCACACGGTGGTTTAAACTCAATGTTGGTGTTGGCTATCGTTTGGTTACCGGAATCGATAAAACCTATCAGGTGTATAACGATGATTTAGTGCCCATTGGCGAAGAACCTTATTTTGGAAAGTCTGATTATAACGGTTTTTCCGGCACGGTTTCCTTCCTTTTTGGTGGCTTTAACTAAACAGCTGATTGACAATATTTTTACTTAAAGATCTTTTGACAAATTTCTTAAAGTCATCAGATGTATAAACTTATCCTTCAATAAGGCTGACAAACACAATAAGTTATTGAAACCTTTTGTTTGTCTGCTTGTTGTTTAATCATCAACAAAAAGTAATCGATTTTTTACATGACTAATATATTTCACAGCAGGATTCTGCTGTTCTTACTGTTCTTTGTTCCTTTTGTCGGCCATGCAGCTGAGGATGATGCAACCAAGCCATATCTAACGCTTAGTGGATATATGCAGGATGCAACTTCTGGCGAAATGCTGATTGGAGGTACTGTATATGTTCGGCAAACACAATCGGGAACTGTATCCAATGTATACGGATTTTATTCGCTTCGCCTCGACAAGGGTACTTACGATCTGGTTTTTTCCTATGTTGGATATGAGCCGGTTAGCATGCAGATGCATTTGAAAAACGACTCTACCATGAACATTGATTTGCAACCGATTGACATGGTTTTAAAAGAAGTCGTGGTGAAGGGCGAGTCGGTCATCGAACAGGTGAAGCGGCCACAAATGAGCGTTGCAAAGCTCGACATCAAAAACATCCGGCAGATTCCGGCCCTGATGGGGGAGGTTGATGTCATCAAAGCCTTGCAGCTTTTGCCGGGCGTTCAAGCCACATCCGAAGGCGGGTCGGGTTTTAGTGTGCGTGGAGGCAGCCCGGACCAAAACCTGATTTTACTGGATGAAGCTGTTGTTTACAACCCGAGTCATCTGATGGGATTTTTCTCGGTTTTTAACAACGACGCGGTCAAAAGCGTTGAGCTTTACAAAGGAGATATTCCTCCAACCTATGGCGGGCGATTGTCTTCAGTGGTAGATGTCCGCATGGATGACGGCAATTCGCAGCGACTGACCGGCCAGGGTGGCATTGGAACCATCTCAAGTCGCCTTACCCTTGAAGGACCCATTCAGAAAGACCGTTCCTCATTTATGCTGGCCGCCCGCAGAACCTACGCTGATATATTTCTGGCCTTTTCAAGAAACGAGCAGATCAAAGATAACACCTTGTATTTTTATGACTTAAATGGCAAGGCCAATTATATCGTCAACGACAGAAACAGACTTTTCTTTTCGGCTTATTCGGGCAAAGATGTGTTTGGGAACGATAATTTTGGTTTAGGCTGGGGAAACCAGACCTTTACCATGCGCTGGAACCATTTATTCAACAGCGCCTTGTTTTCAAACTTTTCTGTCATTTACAGCCGATTCAACTACAATCTGGGTGTGCCCGACGGACAGCCAAACGCCTTTAAATGGACAGCCCAAATGCTGGATTACAGTGTAAAAAGCGATTTTACCTGGTATGCTACAGCGAATCATACGCTCAAGTTTGGTTTGCTCGGCACTTTTCATACATTCAAGCCCGGAACGGCCGAAGGCATTGGGAGCGAGACGGCATTCAACAAGATAGAAACGCCCAACGCTTATGCCCTCGAAAGTGGGGTTTATGTGAGCAACGAACAACAGATTGGCAGCAGGTTGAGCCTGAAATATGGTTTTCGGTTGAGCATGTTCAACAATATCGGCAAAGGAACCGTCTTTAATTTTGATGAACAGTTTCAGAAAATTGATTCAACAGTCTATCCTAAAGGAGAGATATTTAAAACCTATTTTAACTTTGAGCCACGTATCAGTTTGGCCTATAACCTCACCGAACATTCATCGCTCAAAGCAGCCTATACGCGCAATGCCCAATATGTGCATCTGGCGCAAAATTCCACCGGAGGAACGCCGCTCGATATCTGGTTTGCCTCTGGTCCCAATGTGAAACCACAACTGGGAGATCAGTTTTCGCTGGGTTATTTCAAGGTGTTCCCCGAAAAGAAACTCGAAGCCTCTGTGGAGTCATTTTACAAATTTAACCACAATGCCATCGATTTTAAAGACCATGCCGAATTACTGCTTAACGAATACCTCGATGGTGAATTGCGTTTTGGCAAGGCCTGGTCTTATGGATTGGAGTTTTTGCTGCGACTCACTGAAGGACGTTTGAACGGCTGGATCAGCTACACCTGGTCGCGCACATTCCGTGAGATCCCGCAGATCAACAATGGTGCAAAATATCCGGCCAGTTACGACAGACCTCATGATGTTTCGGTTGTACTAAATTACAATTTATCAAGGCGGCTCACTTTTGGAGCCAATTGGGTATATGCGACAGGTTCTCCGGTTACTTTCCCTACCGGACGATTTGTGGTAGGAAGCACCATTGCGCCGGTATACTCCGATCGCAACGCATACAGGCTACCCGATTACCACCGTCTGGATGTCTCGGTTACCTTGCGCGGTAAAGAAAAACCCAACCGCAAATGGTCTGGCGAATGGAATCTTTCATTGTACAACGCCTATGCCCGAAAAAACCCATGGGTGATCAATTTTATATCCGACCCCGATCAACCGAATGTTACCAAAGCAGAAATGACTTATCTTTTCAGTATCGTGCCGGCCATCACCTATAACTTTAAATTTTAATTAAATGAAGACCAAGATATTATTTCCCGTTTTATTCATTGTTGTGTTGCTGGGCAGCTGGTCGTGCACAGAAGATTATAACGTAACATTGGATGACTCCTTCACACGACTAGTCATCGACGGCTCAATTACCACCGATACCACTACGCACACGATTCGACTCAGTTCGTCGACCAGTTATTTTTATAACGAAATGCCCCCTGCTGTCAGTGGTGCCAACGTATTGCTCGATGATGGCATTAGTCAGGTTCAATTGCAGGAAAATCCAGTTGGAAGCGGGTTCTATTCCACGCCTTCTGATTATTTTGGTGTTCCCGGGCGCACCTATCAGTTGCAGATCAGTCTTCAGGAACCTATTGGCTCGTCAACCAATTACAATGCTCTGACCAGCTTGCCTGCAACTACTTTTAAACTGGATTCCATTCAGCTGGAGTACCAATCAGCCTTTGAGTTTTGGTCGATTAAATTATTTGCCTGGGATCCACCTACAACTGATTTTTACAGACTGGATGCCAGTATCAACGGTGTTTTGCTCACCGATACGGCTTTCCGCACGGCCATTTCAGACGACCGCTTTTTTAATGGAAACTATACAAATGGGTTATCTACCATCTGGTTACGTAAAGAGGAAGTGCAGGCAGGAGATACCATTGAGCTTATGATGTCGGCCATTGATAAAAACTATTATGATTTCCTCTTCGAATTACAAAACGAAAGCGGATTCAACAATCCCCTGTTTGGAGGACCGCCGGCCAACATCAGTTCAAATTTAAATGATGGCGGACTCGGTTATTTTTCGGCCAGAAAAACGGGTCGCGTACAAATGATTGTTACACCTGAATTATACGATTCATTGCGCAAATAATGCTTTTTGGTACGATTGCATAAGACTTTGTCAGTGACGAAACGACTGAATCGTTCAATCCTGATTTGATTATTCGTATTTTTGTCGCTTAAAATAGACGAAATATGGAATTGAACGCACTCACAGCCATTTCTCCTGTCGATGGCAGGTATCGCTCAAAAACAGAGGCATTGGGAGATTTTTTCTCTGAATATGCACTTATCCGCTACAGGGTGATGGTGGAAGTTGAGTATTTCATCGCTTTGTGTGAATTGCCCTTACCACAACTGAAGGATTTCAAAAAAGACCAGTTTGATGCCTTGCGGGCACTTTATGAGGAGTTTGAGCCGACTGATGCGCTCGAGATCAAAGAGATTGAAGCCACCACAAACCATGACGTGAAAGCTGTTGAGTATTATCTGAAACGTCGGTTCGACGAGTTGAGCTTGCAGCAGTTTAAAGAGTTTATCCATTTTGGGCTTACATCACAGGATATCAACAATGTTGCAGTCCCTTTATCGATGCGCGAAGCACATCACCTGGTCATCAAACCCTTGCTTGATGATTTGCTGGATAAACTGGTGAAACTTGCCTACGACTGGAAAGACGTATCCATGCTGGCCCGCACTCACGGACAACCTGCCAGCCCAACAAAGCTAGGCAAAGAAATATATGTATTTGCCGAACGTCTTGAAAACCAGTTTGAGCAGCTACAAGCTGTTCCCTTTTCTGCCAAATTTGGCGGAGCAACAGGAAACCTGAATGCCCATAACGTTGCTTATCCATCTATCGACTGGGAGAAATTTGCCTGCCGTTTCATTCGCGAACAGCTTGATCTGCACCGCCAAAAAACGACAACCCAGATCGAGCATTACGACTATATGGCGTCCTACTTTGATGCTATGAAACGCATCAACACGATTCTTCTGGATCTCAGCAGAGACATCTGGATGTATGTATCGATGGATTATTTCAAGCAGAAAATCAAAGCCGGCGAAGTAGGTTCATCGGCCATGCCACATAAGGTAAACCCGATCGATTTTGAAAATGCAGAGGGAAACATCGGAATCGCCAATGCACTTTTCGAGCACCTGAGTGCAAAACTGCCGGTTAGCAGACTTCAACGCGATCTGACCGATTCAACTGTCACCAGGAATATTGGCGTACCGCTTGCGCACACTGTTATTGCTATCAATTCCATACTTAAAGGCCTTGATAAACTTTTACTCAACGAAGCCAAGATAAAGGATGATCTCAGGAATAATTATGCCGTGGTGGCCGAAGCTATCCAAACAATTTTGCGTCGTGAGCAGATCGACGGAGCCTACGAGTTGCTAAAAGAACTGACCCGCACCAATACGAAAATTGATAAAAATGCTGTAGATCAATTTATTGAAGGGCTTCCGGTTTCTGAAAAGCTAAAGAAAGAACTTAAAAAGATTCGTCCGGAAAACTACACAGGCATCGATTTGCTTAAATAGAGACTATGAAAAAATTCTATCGGGTTCTTGCCTATATCAAACCATACTGGGGTTATGCTTCGCTCAATGTGTTGTTTAACCTGTTGACCATTGTTTTTTCGCTTGTTTCGTTTTCCTTGCTGGTTCCATTTCTGAATTTGCTTTTTGATCCTGAAAAACTTGTTCTTGCCAAACCTGAGTTCGCGTTCAATACCAAAGCCCTTTTAGATACGCTCAATTATACCATCAGTACGATCATCGTTGAGAAAGGGCAGCTGCAGGCTTTGGTTTTCATTTGTATCTTGTTGATTCTGTCGTTTTTCTTCCGTAATCTGGCGCGGTTTTTCGCCATGTTTTTTATGGCAAACGTGCGTATCGGAGCCGTAAAGGATATCCGAAATACGATCTATAACAAGATTTTGATCCTGCCCTTGTCATTTTACAGCAAGCAACGAAAAGGTGACATCATTGCCCGAATCACTACCGACGTTCAGGAAGTAGAATATTCCATCATGAATTATCTGGAAATGATTGTGCGTGACCCGATTACGATTCTGGCTTATTTTGCTTTCATGATGAGTATGAGCCCGCAGCTTACTTTGTTTGTGCTGGTTTTGTTGCCTATTACCGGTTTTCTGATTGGTCAGATTGGTAAAAGTCTCCGCAAAAGCTCAAAGGTTGGGCAATCGCGTTTGGCAGGCATGCTTTCAACGATTGAGGAAACCATTTCAGGACTCCGTATCATCAAAGCATTCAACGCGATAGGTTATTCTGACGAGAAATTTCAGCAGCAAAACAGCCTGTTTTCCAAACTGATGATCAGTATTTACAGGAGGCGTGACCTCAGTTCACCTTTGAGTGAGTTTTTGTCCTCAGCCGTTATTGTTGTTGTTTTGTGGTTTGGAGGTCAATTGGTTTTGTCTGATTCGCCTGCCATCAATGCTGCCGATTTTATTGCATATATTTTGGTGTTTTCACAGATTATCCCACCTGCAAAGACCTTTGCGCAAGGCTTTTACAGTATTCAAAAAGGAATTGCTTCGGCCGAACGCATCTTCGAGATTTTGGATGCTGATGAGGTAATTGTTGAAAAACCGGATGCCATTCGGATCGAAAGTTTCAAAGATAAAATTGAATACAGGAATATACGCTTTCGCTACGACCGCGAGGAAGTCATCAAAGGTATCAGCATGACCGTGGAAAAGGGAAAGCTGATAGCACTGGTAGGTGAATCGGGAGGAGGAAAATCGACCATGGTCGACTTGTTACCAAGGTTTTATGATGTGACCGATGGTTCCATTTTGATTGATGGCATCGATCTGCGCGACTATCATATCGACAAATTGCGTGGTTTGATGGGTATCGTTACACAGGAGAGTATCCTTTTCAACGATTCTGTATTCAATAACATCGCTTTTGGCAAAACCGATGCTACCATGGAACAGGTGATTGAAGCGGCAAAAGTGGCCAATGCACATGAGTTTATCAGTCAGATGGAAGAGGGCTACCTGACGAACATCGGCGACCGTGGACTGAACCTATCAGGTGGACAGCGCCAACGCTTGAGTATTGCCAGAGCTGTGCTTAAAAACCCACCAATATTGATATTGGATGAAGCCACATCGTCACTCGATACCGAATCGGAACGCCTGGTTCAGGATGCGCTGGCAAAAGTGATGAGCAACCGCACTTCTATCGTGATTGCTCACCGGCTGTCAACCATTCAGCATGCCGATGAAATCGTAGTCATTGTAAAAGGTGAAATTGTTGAAAGAGGCAAGCACGAGGAGCTCATTGCCCGTCAGGGGACTTACAAGAAACTCTTTGATTTGCAGTCGTTTTCCTGATTATGTTCTGAAGGATTCTATTAAGCGCTTGCTAAAAAACAGCCGGTTGGCCTTCTTGAAACATTAGAAGCACTGCATATATTTGAAATAACTGTATTTTTGCAAAAAATTTGAACACAGATGATGGATTTAAGCAAGATTGTATCAATCTCAGGGAAACCGGGCCTTTATCAGGTCACCGGACAAGGAAAGAATAGTGTTGTCGTTGAATCTTTGCTGGATGGAAAACGTTTTCCGGCCTTTGCCCACGACAGAATGAGCTCGCTGGAAGAGATCAGTATCTTTTCCACTGGCGAAGATGTGCCTTTGAAAGAGGTGTTTAAAAGTATTCACGAAAAAATGGGCGATACGCTAGATTTTGAGGTGAAAAAACTTTCAAATGATGAATTGAAGGAAAAATTCGCCATTGTAGTTCCCGATTTTGATCAGGAGTCGGTTTATCCTTCCGACATGAAAAAAGTGTTTAACTGGTATCAGTTGCTTGGTGAGAAACAACTCCTCGATTTTACAGAGGAAGTTGAAGAGGTCACTGAAGCCACCGATACCGAAAACAAAGAGTAGTTTGTTAAAGTCCCCTTGTGGGACTTTTTTTTAACCTTTTTCTCATGTACAAAACGATCATCAGACCTTTGCTTTTTAACTTTGATCCCGAGCAGATTCATCATGCAGTTGTGGGAGGGCTAAAGTTTGCTTTTCGAATTCCTGGAATGAACAGGATTGTTGAGAAATGGTATCGGGTAAATGACCCACTGCTCGAAAGAGAACTTTTTGGGTTGCGGTTTAGCAATCCTGTTGGCATAGCAGCTGGTTTTGATAAAAACGCTTCTGTTTATAACGAACTTTCAGCTTTTGGCTTTGGGCATATTGAAATTGGAACAGTCACACCAAAACCACAAGCCGGAAACAAAAAGCCACGCCTGTTCAGGTTACCCGCTGACAAGGGTTTGATTAACCGCATGGGTTTCAATAACAATGGCGCCAAAATGGCACAAAATAAGCTCAGACATAAAACCACCAAAGCCATTATTGGTGGAAATTTGGGTAAAAACACCCTGACGCCCAATAGTGAGGCCATTGCTGACTATGTTTTCAACTTTGAAACCTTGTTTGATGTGGTCGATTATTTTGTGGTGAATGTGAGTTGCCCAAATATCAGTGATTTGCACGAACTTCAGGACCAGGATGCACTGGTTGGAATCCTGGATGCGATTCAGAAAATCAATAAAGTCAAAACACATCCCAAGCCGGTCTTGCTCAAAGTATCACCTGATTTGAACAACAAACAGCTTGACGAAGTGATTGAGATTGTAAAACAAACAGGGATTGATGGCGTTGTGGCTACCAATACTACAATTACCCGCCATACCATCAGGCGCGAAAAGCAAAAGGCGGAGCAGGCAGGCAATGGCGGTCTGAGTGGACTTCCCATCAGGGATCGTTCAACCGAAGTAATCAGATACCTTGCCGAGAAATCCGGAAAGGCATTCCCAATCATTGGCGTAGGTGGTATTTTCACCCCCGAAGATGCCCTTGAAAAATTGGACGCAGGTGCTGACCTGGTGCAGGTTTACACCGGTTTTATCTACGAAGGGCCAGGCATTGCCAGGAAAATCAACAAAGCCATACTTGCCCGAAATAGAAGGTAAAAGCCTTTACTTTCCCCGACTCATCATCATGTGTATTTCACTGGCAGCCTGACGGTTGAAAGTGAAACTAAGGGTTTGGTAGTTCACCAGGTCAACAATGGTTCCTATCAAACACAAACCGGCTGTAAAGAAATACAGTATGCCCATGCCAATCTGGTTCAATACAAAGCGATGAACGCCTGAAACTCCCAGAAATCCGAGCAGGCATAGCAACAAAATCATTTGTGGATCTTTGCGGCGCGCACGGTACATATTCGAAAAGTTCCGCAGCTCGTCTTCGGTATAATCTTTTGTGAGGTTTTGAAGAAACATCATCTCTTCGCCCTGAATGTCGGGCATGATCTCATAAATTTTTGCCATGGAAATTGGATTTTAGTTTTTGGTATTCAATATATTGGTAAAACACGGTCAAGATACGGATACATAAAACAGCAATTGCTACCAGGCCAAACCAGTGCTGTTGAAAAGAAGCCACAAACCGGCCATGAAAAGCCAGCGAAATAGCATGTCCAAGTCCGCAACCCGGACAAGATTCGATGCCAAACTGATGAAACAAACAGAGCGAAGGTTGAGTGCTTTCAGGATTCATCAAACCCAAAAGAACCAGAGCTGTCAGCCAAATAATGGCTTCCAGGTTAGATTTAAGAAAGTATTTGATCTGATAACTGTTTTGCCACCGCATAAAGCACAGTATTTGGTAGCTAAATTACACTTATTTAGAAATATTTCTAAATAATATTCACCTCCGGCTCCAGTGTGATGCCGAATTTCTTCCTAACTGATTGTTGAATCTTCATGGCCAGTCCAAAAATTTCGCGGCCTGTGGCTTTGCCATGATTCACCAAAACAAGGGCTTGTTTGTTGTGAACACCGGCATCGCCTTCTCTGAATCCTTTCCAACCAGTTTTTTCGATCATCCAGCCGGCCGGGATTTTATATGTACTGTTTCCGTTCGTATACCCTGGCAAGTCATGGAACTCTCTCTTTAAATCGTCATACAACAACTGATGTACAACAGGATTTTTAAAGAAACTACCGGCATTGCCAATTTCAACCGGATCGGGCAGCTTGCTTTGGCGAATGGCCACAACTGCATCACGCACGTCTGATATTGTTGGATTTCTGATGTTGTTTTCGCTCAGATAATCCTTGATATTACCGTAATCGAGGTTTAATTCAGCATTTTTTTTCAGTTTCAACTCAACCCACATGATGATATATCGTTCTTTTGCCTGCTGCTTAAAAATGCTGTTTCGGTATCCAAAATCGCATCTTTCTTTATCAAAAATTTCGATCTTGTGGGTTTGCAGGTCATAGGCATGCAAGCGATGGAAGCTGTCTTTCATCTCAACGCCATAAGCGCCAATATTTTGAATTGGTGCTGCACCTACTTTTCCAGGTATCAATGCCAGGTTTTCAATGCCATATAACTCCCTTTCGACCATGGCATTCACCAGCGCATCCCATTCATGACCCGCTCCAACTTTTACAATTACAAAATCTGGATCATCCTCGATGATTTCCCACCCTTGCAGGTTGATGTGCAATACAATGCCACTAAAGAAATCGTCCAAAAACAAGATGTTACTTCCACCACCCAGGATGAGTCTTTTGCTTGATGCAAAAATCTCACTTCGTGCAGCCTGATCGATGTCATCAAGTGATTCGACCGATACATAATGACTGGCAGTTACATTCAATCCGAATGTATTCAGGTTTTTTAAAGAATAATAACGTTGCAATTTTCGCCCTTCTATTTGCAGCAAAGTTAAGTCAATTCATACTAAAGCGCCACCTTTTTAAGTTAGCAAAGTATTAACATGAATCTTTTTTTACATTAAAAAATGAACATTTGAAACGTGTTTACGTATCCGTTATAAACGATCTTGTTACAGATCAACGCGTGCACAAAGCTTGTCTGAGCCTGCAAAAAGCTGGTTTTGAGGTCAGGCTAATTGGTCGGCGCATGCGTTCAAGCCCTGCCATGCCTGAACGACCTTATCAATGCACGAGGATGCGTTTGGTTTTTGAAAAGGGACCTTTATTCTATCTTGAATTCAATTTCAGGCTTTTTCTCTTTTTACTCTTTCGACGTTTCGATCTGCTGCTGGCCAACGACCTCGATACTTTGCTCCCCAATTACCTCTTGTCTCGCATAAAGCGAAAAGGCTTGATTTACGACAGCCATGAATATTTTACCGAGACACCAGAACTGGTAAACCGGCCTTTTGTGCAGGGAACCTGGAAATTGTTGGAGCGTTCTATTTTACCCAGACTTAAAGAAATGATCACCGTCAATGAGTCTATTGCAGAGCTTTTCAGGCAAAAATACAATATCAAAGTGCATGTGGTGCGCAATATTCCGCCTCGACTGCATTTGAATGAATCAAGAACGAAGGCCGAATTAGGCCTGCCGGAAGGAAAGCATATCCTGGTAATGCAAGGCTCAGGAATCAACATCCAGCGGGGAGCCGAAGAGCTGGTGCAGGCAATGCAGTTTGTGGATAGAAGCGTGTTGATGATCATCGGTGGGGGAGATGTGTTGCCGGTTTTGAAGCAAATGGTCACTGAACACAAACTCGAAGAAAAAGTGCTGTTTTTTCCAAGAATGCCTTTTGATCAGCTGATGCAATATACTCGCTTGGCCGATCTCGGATTTACCCTCGATAAAAACACCAATATCAATTACCGATTCAGTCTTCCCAATAAGCTTTTCGATTTCATCCAGGCAGGCGTTCCTGTGATCGCAAGCCGCCTGCCCGAGGTGATGAAGATTGTGGATGAATACCAGATTGGGACTTATATTGATCAGCACCAGCCAGCACACATTGCAGCGGTGATCAACCGAAGCTTGTCAAACAAAAGTGAAATGCAACGATGGAAAAATAATCTTAGTTTTGCGGCGCCAAAGTTATGTTGGGAAAATGAGGAGAAAATATTGTTGAATCTTTATGCCAAATATGCCTGAAAAACACCTGCATCTGGTCTCGTTCGATATTCCATGGCCGGCCAATTATGGCGGAGTAATCGATGTGTTTTACAAGATGAAGGCGCTTGCAGAAAATGGCATCAAAGTGCACCTCCACTGTTTTGAATATGGTAGAAAACACGCCAAACAACTCGAAGAATATTGTTATTCAGTAGATTACTATAAAAGAGACATATCAAAGAAACACCTGTTCAGAAGCATCCCATATATCGTTAGCTCGCGGAATTCAGAGCAGTTGATCGAAAAGCTGTTGGCTGACGATTATCCGATTCTATTAGAAGGCTTGCACACGACCCTGATACTTGAAGACGATCGCTTTAGGGATCGTAAAATTGTGGTGCGCGCCCACAATATTGAACACGAATATTATCTCAACCTGGCCAAAGCTGAAAGTGCCATTTTTAAAAAATACTATTTCTACAACGAGGCCACCAAGCTAAAACGGTATGAGTCTGTTTTGGAACATGCCAGCCACATCATCGCCATCTCGAAGAAAGATGCGGATTATTTTGCAGAGAATTTCCAACATGTATCATTCATTCCAGCTTTTCACCCACACAAAGAGGTAACTTGCCTTACCGGATTAGGAAAATACGCTCTCTATCATGGTAACTTGTCTGTGGCAGAAAATTTTACCGCTGCGAAATATTTGGCGACGGAGGTCTTCAATGATTTGAAGCGGCCGCTCATTATTGCCGGACTCAACCCACCTGCTCAACTGGTTCAACTGATTGAGTCGCTTCCCAATGTTGATCTGGTGGCAAACCCATCCGATCAGGAATTGTTGGAGTTGATTCAGGAGGCACACATCAATATTTCCATTACATTTCAGGCTACTGGTCTTAAACTGAAGCTTTTGAATACGTTATATAACGGTCGTTTTTGCCTGGTAAATGATAAAATGCTAAGCGGAAGTGCTTTGGATGAATTGTGCATACTTGCCAATGACGCTGCTTCCATGAAAAAACAGGTAAGAGTGTTATTCAGGAGAGCTTTTCCCGGCCGTGAAATCAAAAGAAGAAGCGAAAAATTACAGGCCTTGTATCACAACGACCAGAACATTGACTTGCTAATCGAGCTGATTTCCTGAACTGATCACAGAGCCTTCTTCGCATTTGATGATGCGGGCCGGAAATTTGTGGATCAGGTTATAGTTGTGGGTTGCCATCAACACCGACTGTCCGCCCTCACTGATGCGCATCAACAGTCGCATAATACCGTTTGAGGTCTCAGGGTCGAGGTTGCCGGTTGGCTCATCGGCAAGTATCATCACGGGCTTGTTCAACAAGGCACGGGCAATCGCAATGCGTTGCTGCTCGCCTCCTGACAACTGATGCGGCATTTTATGTCTTTTGCCAGCAAGATCAACCTCTTCCAGCACTTCGAGAATGCGGTCGTCAATCTCTTTTTTGTCCTTCCACCCGGTAGCTTTCAACACAAATTCGAGGTTGGCATATACGGTACGGTCGATCAGTAACTGAAAGTCCTGGAACACGATACCTAACTTCCGTCTTAAAAATGGAATTTCTGAGGTTTTTAGTGTTCGCAGGTCGAATCCAGCCACATTGGCTTGTCCGTCCAGTGCAGGAAGTTCAGCATACAGTGTTTTCAGCAGCGAGGATTTGCCACTACCGGTTTTACCGATCAGGTAAACAAATTCGCCCGGCTGTATAAGCAGATGCACATTTGACAATACCAGATTCTTCTTTTGGAAGATCGAAAGTTGGGATAATGCTACAACTGCCTCTGTCATGCCTTTATAATTGATGAGTCAAAAGTACAAAATTCAAACGAAATGAGATTGTCGTGTTTCATAACAAAGTATTGGTTTTTAAATCACTTTCCATTTGAAGAAGTGCAAAAGAAAGTTGCTGGAAAAAAGGAGTTAAAATGGGTTTACAACCTAATAAATCAGGACAAAGAAATTTCAGGATGCTATCAAGATGGCCTCGTAAGGATATAGGCAAGGCTTGAGGCCAATATGGTGTAGGCTATTCCGGCTGCCAACAGCGGTAATTCAGCCAGGAAGATGATTAATCCACTGATAGTAATGCTGGTTGAGGCCAATATTTTTGCTGGTTTCGGAATGGCTCTGCTGGTTCGCCAGCGCACAACCGGCGGACCAAATCGTGGATGATTCAATAACCATTTTTCAGCTTTTTCAGAACTTTGACTAAAATAGAAGGCAGCGATAATAAAAAATACCGTGGATGGTAATACTGGCAAAAATGCACCAAGAACGCCAATTCCAACAAAAAACAATCCAATACTAAACTTTATCCAACGCATTTTAAAACTGTAAATTTATATTGCACTGGTGTAGAGTAGGTGTTGCAATTCAGGATGTTTATCAAAGTAGGCTGCAACAAATGGACATTCTGGGGTAATCATCAATTTTCGCGCTTGTGCCATTTCCACAATATTCAAAATCAGCCGTTTGCCAATGCCCTGTCCTTTCAGTTCGTCGCTCACAACAGTATGGTCTACATAAATGTGGTTTTGATGCTGATTATCCTCAAAATAATAGCTGATATAAGCTAAGTCAGCCTCTTTTCCGGGGACATAAAAACGACCGAAATTATTCTTTTCGATATGTAGGATTTCCATGGGCTAAAAATAAGCTAATTGAGAATGTAAACAAGCTAAAAGCATCAATTGTTCGCCCCTCTTTTGTTTATTTCTCTGAAAAGAACTGCTTAACAAAAGCTATTCAGCAGGAAGAGGACTTATTTAATCAACGCATCAACCGAAAGGGCAATGATCATCACCAACACAAAATAGTTGATACGCATAAAATAGTAAAAAGGATTAAAAATCGTTTTTTGTTTGCGCAATAAGCCGGAGAAAATGGCGACGAGCCAGAAAACGGAAGCCAAAATAACGAGGGTGATTGAAGTTGTATGAATCAAGCCAAATAGAGGGATCATCAATGCTGTGACGGCAGTTGCGAACGTCCACAAAAAAGTAATATGTCTGATTTGCGCCTCGTCATAGAGTTGTGTGATCGAAGGATAACCGGCTTCAACATATTCGTTGCCATACTTGAGCATCAGCAGCCAGAAATGCGGAACCTGCCAGATAAAGAAGAAAAATGCCAGTATCAACGCCTGCGGATCAAATACATTTCCGCCTCCGGCAACCCAACCCACCACAGGTGGAATGGCACCTATGACCGATCCGGGAATCACAGCAAAAGCAGATTTACGCTTCATGGGTGTGTAAATGCCATTGTACCAGACCAGCGCCAGCAATCCAAGTTGCATTCCTACAAAGTCGGATCCAATGTAAATGAGTGCAGAGCCTAAAACAGAGAATAAAATCGCAATGAGCAGCGTGTTCGTCCTACTGATTCTGCCAGACGGAATGGGTCTGTTCTGCGTGCGTTTCATCAGGCCATCGCGATCGCTGTCCTGAAAATGATTCAGTGCAGAAGATCCGCAGGCCAAAATGAAAATGCCAACCGTCGGTAGTATCAGACCTGCATCAAACTGGCCTTTTGCCAGTAAATAACCGGCTATGGTTGTTAGCGCAACAGCAAAAGTAATTTTTACTTTCGAAAGTTCCGCGAGTAGCGACAACTGTTTCTTGATCATGTTGCTATTTCAAGGTTTTGATGTATTCAATCACGTCTTTGATCTGCTGGTCGGTCAATACATTTTCATACGAAACCATTAAACCGTTCATGTATCCTTGTACTACATCGGAACCAGGTTGTTTGATCGATCGTGTAATGTACTCATCGTCTACCATTACCTGACGCTCAATGCCATCAGTGACAACAGTTACTTCATGGCCATAAATGCCTTTAAAGGAAGGCCCGATAATTTTACTTCCGTCCTGTGAATGGCATGTGAGGCAGGCGTTTTGTTTCATGACGGTGAGCCCGGGATGCTCATCTGTGATTGTGGGTGCTTTTTCAAACCATGCTTCGTATTCCTCAACCGGTAAAACGGTAACCGAAGAAAGCATGTAAGAATGCAACTGGCCACAATATTCAGCACACAGGATATCGTATTTTCCTTTGAGATTAGCCTCGAACCAAAGATAATTCTTGCCTCCGGGAACCATATCCTCTTTTAATCGGAATGCAGGAATATAAAAACTATGCAGCACGTCGCGCGAATTCAGGTACAGTTTCACCGGCCTGTTCAGTGGCACAACCAGCGAATCAGTTAGCTTTCCATTGGGATATTCAAACGAAAATTTCCACATCTGTCCATACGCATTAATTTCAATGGCATTGCCAGGAACAGTGCGCATGGGTTTATAACCCATCCATCCGTAGTAAAACATGACCAAAACGAGTATGGTCGGGATGACTGTCCAAATGACTTCGAGGGTATTGTTCCCTTCGATATTGGTGGCTTTGGGGTTGCGTTTTTTGTTGTAACGAATCACAAAGTAAATCATGACCGCGGTGATCCCAACAAGAAAAAATATTGAAATACCCGCAATGATATACAACGATAAATCGACGCCTTCGGCAAATGTTGATGCTCCTATTCTCATGTTGACTTAGCGGTTTAAAAATTCAATACTTGTTAAAATCAGGAAGGAGACAAAAAGGACTCCCACAATGAGCAACAGCCAGGTATACAATTTCTTGTCGTATTTCAAGTGCATGAAATAATAGGCCACAACAAGTGCCTTTACAGATGCAATAAGCAAAGCAGTGGCGACTGAAAGTGTACGAAGGTTAGACCCGAATACCGAAATAGCAACGGTCATTACGGTGAGCAGCAACAAGGCAACAAGTGTACTAAGATGCTCGCGGTAGCTTACGATGGGGTGTTCTTCATGCCCCTGGTCATTATGGTTTTGCTTGATCGTATTCATGCTATAGTATCTTAATGGATGAGGTAAAACAATGGGAAAAGGTAAATCCAGATCAGATCCACAAGGTGCCAGTAGAGCCCGGCGTTTTCTGTCAAAGTATATTTTTCGGCGGTGATGAGTCCTTTACGCGTGCGATAAATCACGACTGCGATTAAAACAGCACCAATAATAATGTGCAGTGCGTGTAAACCGGTCATAAAAAAGTAAAGAAAGAAAAACAATCCCTCACCTTTAGGCAGATTATCAAAAACAAGCTGGCCCGGGAATAGGCCGTGATGGATTTTTGCTGACCATTCAAAATATTTGACAACCATAAATACCACCGCAGCTCCCAAAGTGACAAAAAGTAAACGAATTGAAAGGGCGGCATTGCCTTTTTGAATGGCTGTGATCGACATGGCGACAGTCATACTGCTCACCAAAAGCACGACAGTATTAAAAGTCCCCATGGTAACATTTAACTCAAACGAAGAAAGCAAAAAAGCTTCATGATTGAGCAAACGGTAAACCATGTACACGACGAATAAACCACCGAAAAGTAAGAGTTCGGTGAACAGAAACAACCACATGCCCATTTTTGATGCTTCTGCATCACGGTTATGGCCTGAGTTGGGCAAACTAAATCCTGATGAGTGCTCCATAGTTAGTCTTCTTTAATAACAGGTTTATGTTCATAATCGTAAGGACCGTCTTTGGGCAATACCGGCATGCGGTCGAAATTTTGTACAGGTGGAGGCGACAATGTCTGCCATTCTAAGGTGATACCACCCCAGGGATCGCGACCAACTTTGGGTTGGTTTTTCTTTCTCAAACCTGCAATCAGGTTGCCAAGCATCAGTAAAAGCCCGGTAACCAATACCCATGAACCAAAAGTGCTGATCATGTTAGGCAGATGGAACTCAGGCAAATAATCGTAATAGCGCCTGGGCATGCCCATTAGGCCGGCAATCATCATCGGGAAATAGAGCATATTAAAGCCCACAAAGAAAATGGCGAAAGCAATATTGGCAATCTTGATGTTGTACATCTTGCCCCAGATTTTAGGGTACCAATAGTGCAATGCCCCAAAAAAAGCGAATCCGGTGCCACCAAACATGACATAATGGAAGTGGCCTACGACAAAATAGGTATCGTGCAAATAGATATCAGTGGCCAGCGCACCAAGCACAAGACCCGATAATCCGCCCACCATAAACTGAAAGATGAAACCGAGCATGTAGAGCAATGGCGGCTGCAGATCTATTGAGCCTTTATAGAGTGTTGCAACCCAGTTAAATACCTTGATTGCTGTTGGAATGGCCACTAAAAAGGTCATGACAGAGAATATGATACGTGCCGGACCGCTCATGCCTGCCGTAAACATATGATGTCCCCAAACGAAGTAACCCACAAATGCAATGGCCAGACTGGAAAAAGCGATGGCTTTGTATCCGAAAATAGTACGCTGTGTAAAAGTTGGCAAAATCTCAGAAACAATACCAAAAGCCGGCAGGGCCATGATATATACAGCCGGGTGCGAATAAATCCAGAACAAGTGTTGGTAGAGTATTGGGTCGCCTCCAATCGACGGGTCGAAGAGTCCTATTCCGAAAAAACGTTCAGCCACGATCATCAGCAAGGTAATACCAATGATGGGTGTAGCCAACAACTGAATCCATGATGTGGCATACAAAGCCCAGGCAAAAAGGGGCATTTTCATAAATGTCATGCCTGGTGTGCGCAGTCGGTGGATGGTCACAATGAAATTGAGCCCGGTGAGGATAGAAGAAAATCCCAGCACAAAAGCTGCCAGTACCGACATGGTTACATTGGTGCCGGTTTTCACACTGTAGGGCGCGTAAAAGGTCCAGCCGGTATCGGCAGGGCCGTCGCCCCAGATGAGTGTTGACAAAGCCATGATGGCACCAATGATATAGATCCACCACGAAAGCAGGTTCAACCGTGGGAAGCTTACATCATCAGTCCCGAGCATGATCGGTAGGAAAAAATTCCCGAAAACTGCCGGAATACTGGGGATGATAAACAAGAAAATCATGATGACACCGTGCAGGGTGAAAATCTGATTGTATGTTTTAGCTTCCAGGAAATCTTTTCCCGGGTTGAGGAGTTCAAGGCGCATCAAAACGCCGAGGGTCACACCTACCAGAAAGAAGGTAAGCAGCGAATAGAGATATAACAGTCCAATCCGCTTGTGATCCACGCTAAAAATCCAGGAAAACAATCCCTTTTTAGCCTGGAAAAAGTTTACATTCAAAGCTGTGCTTGTCATAGATTAATGTACGTTTGGGGTGTTTTTTTTACGTTTGCTCGATACCACCAGCGATCCCAGGAGCGCCAGTGCCAGTATCAGGATAATGGTCCCTGATACTTTTGTTACATTGAAGACATATTTTTTTCCTTCGGCGTCATAGCTGAAGCAAAACTCCAAAATTTTGTTGATTGTCGGACCAGAACGTTCCTGGCTGGCTTCTACAACTGCCATCTTTAGGTCGAATGGCAGAAAAGTAGTACCATGCAGATAGCGTGTGATTTTTCCCTCGGGACTCACTACCACCAAAGTAGCGGGATGAATAAATTCGTCACCTTCCGGTTTGATTTTGTAGCCAATATTATCCAGCAAGTGGTTGATCGTTAAGCTATCGCCTGTGAAAAAATGCCAGCCATTTTCGATGTCGCCCTTGCCAACCAAGCGGGCGTAGGTCTTTTTCTTGTTCTGAGCCAGGATAGGCGTTTCACGCGGACTGAAACTGATCGTGAACACCTGATAGTCTTTGTTGAGCTCGAGGTCAGACCTTTTCACTACTTCGGCCAGCCCATTGAGCAGGGGAGTGCATAAGCCCGGACATTCGTAGTAGACCATCGCAATAACAGTAGGCTTGTTAATGGCTTGTTTCAGATTTACTTTGTTGTAGTGTTCGTCAGTGAAAACAATGGTGCTGTCGATGTAATGATCCAGTTTTTCGTAAACACCAAGTTCTTCCTGTGCATGCAAAACGGGCATAAAAAGCGCAAGAAATACAAAAAAACCTAACAATCTGTTTCGATTTTTTTGCGATAACAATTTCATTATAAGCATGATGTGTATTTTGTTTGGCGGCTTTTTTGGAGCTGCTAATTTAGACTAAATCTAAATAGAAACAAAGAAAATTCTTAAAAGTTGCTAATATTTAATGGTATGTGTTAATCGAGTAAATATTAGACCGAAAAAAAGCCCTGCGGGTTCTCGCAGGGCTTTTAATTTTCTTCAATGCTATCATTCAATAATAACACCATCTGCATCCAGGGTGTATTGCCACTCTGGTGTGGTTATCGCATCAATTTCTTCCTGCGATTTACCGGCGTCTTCAGCATAGTGTTTCAACATGTCAACAGGAATGAGTTCACGCACAGCTATGCCTTCGACCCAAATCTGTTTTCCGGCAGCATCTTTTGGTACCGAAAAAGCATGGTCTTTCATGTTTACCATAACCTCTTCGCCGTTGCCCATATCGAGCGTCACCCAGCAACCACTGTGCTGGCAAACTTCCTTAATGGTTCCCGTTACTTTCATATTGTAAGCTGTGTCGGTTGTCACAGCAGCGGCAATTTCGACAATGTTGATGGCACTGTCTTTGGTGATTTGCTCGCCAAACGAACCAGTTGAAGGCAATATAACTTCATCCTGCATATGTTCATGCGTTGTTTCGCTCTCATGTTGTGAACCACATGCCAGCGAAAAGCTTACAAGAAGAAATATGATAAGATAATTGAATAATTTCATGCTAATTACGGTCTTGGCTCAATGACAATATCTTTGACTTCTTCTAGTGTCACGGTGCCACCATTGTTTCCCCATGCATTCAATACATAATTGATCACTGCAACAGCTTCCTCGTGGGTATCCACCTGAGGAGGCATGGGTGCACTGTATTTGCTGCCATTTACGGTAATTTCATGGTTTGATCCGTTAAGAGCCTGAGCTACAGCACGTACTTTGTCAGCAAGTAAGTAGTCTGAGTTTTTCAGCGGAGGAAAAGCACCAGGAATGCCTTCACCATTTGCCTGGTGACATACAATACATTTTGCGTTGTAAATGGCTTCGCCCTGAGCATATGGATTGGCATCGGCAACAGCCTCAGCTGGAGCCTCCTGAGTTGCCTGAGCGGTCTCTGTTGCAACTTCAGTTGAAACCTGAGCTGCTGATTCGGCTGAACTGGATTGAGTTGTGTCAGTTCCTCCACAGCTTTGCAGTGCGAAAGCCAAAGCTGGGATCAGCAAAATGCTGAAATAATTGATCTTTTTCATAAGGTTTGATAAAATTTTAGTTTTGGCAAAAGTACAACTTTTGCGTACAATAGATTAATTCTAAATAAAAAATCAATGCTGACCTGTGAATTGTGCTGTGCTTTTCTGCTCGCCAGTACAGCAATTTTTGTTCATATTCATTTCTTTTTTGGGCGTGAGCATTTTGGTTTTTGGGCTCACATAAGGAATGCCAAGCGATAAGCCTCTGAGAATAAACAGAATCCCCAATATTACTATAAAAACCGGAATGACTTTATTCATTTTTTGTTTGAAGCCTGATCCAATAAGATTTCCCAAAAGCGAGACGCTCATCATGATGGGGATGGTTCCAAAGCCAAACATGACCATAAAGGCAATGCCATTCACAAAATCATTGGTGTTGATAGCTCCTGCTATGGCAACATAAACCAAACCACAGGGCAACAAGCCATTGAGCAGCCCTATGATCAGTAAATTACTTTTTGACGATTTCCCAAAAAGATTCCGGAAGCTTCCGATTAATCTGCCGGCGTAGCCCGTTAGCCATTTGTCGAAATTTAAACTACCTTTGAAAAACACCGGAAAAAGTACAGACAAAATCATAACCGCCCCAAGCAAAATTGATGCCCATTGCTGAAAGCCTGCCATTTGAATTCCTTTTCCAAGTAAGCCGAATATTCCTCCCAGTATGCCGTAAGTAACCGTTCGCCCAAGGTTATAAAGTAATACTCCAAAAGCCCGGTTGGCCCAGCTTTTATTTCCAATGGGAAGTGCCACAGCAATGGGACCACACATGCCAATGCAATGAAAACTGCCAATCAGACCTATTGTAAGTGCGGTTAGTAAATCATGCATAATTATTTGATTTGAAAGCTTTTTTCGGTGTAATATAGAGATCCTTCATGTTTCCAATCCATCTTCATCAAATAGCGTCCTTTGCTTAATTCGATGGGGATACGCATTTGACCATTTGTATCAACTTCAAGAGTGACGTATTTATCAAACAGATCATCAACAACATTGTAAAACTGTATACTTCCGCTGATACTGCCCGGAATTAACGGTTCAGGAAACTGCAGAATGAGTTCGTTACCAGTTACATCGACTGAAATTTGGTCAGATAAACTGTTGGCATTGTTTTTCTTGTCGATCTGTTGCTGGTAATCCTGACCTTTTGGATAATAGTCTTTTTCAACAAGACTGATGCGCTCTTTCATCATCAATATGGCGAAGATGATCAGCATAACCATAAAAGCCGCGGTAGCAATAAATAGTTTAGTTCCCCAGTTCCATTTCATAGTAGTGAAGTTGATTGATAATCAGTTTATTTATCCAAATTATTAGGTCCGATGAAAGTTGTTTTATAGTCGGAGATCAGTTTTTCGCCTGAATAAATACCAATCACGATGGGTGTATTACTGGCTTTGAGTTCGTTTCTTTTCAATATTACCAGGAAATTGGCCTCTTTGATGTCTCCACCTTTTACCACAATCGGATCACCCATTATTTTGATGTCTCCGTCTGAGGACTCTAGTCGAAGTTCAACTGGTAAATCTGTCCTGGTCTTGTTGACAAGCTGCACTTTGTACACATTTGAAAACTCATCGGGACCGTACTCCTGGAAAAGCGTTCCGGGAACCCTTAAAATGGTCGTCTCAACGTCAGAACGCAAGGTAAACATGGTTCCAACAACGAACAACAAAATCGTCAATACGGCAGAATAAGCGATTGTTCGGGCATTGAAAATAGATTTTTTGCGCTCAGAGATGCCCTTTTCCGAATCGTAACGAATCAGGCCTTTTGGCAGTCCCACACGCTCCATAATGCTATCACACGCATCTATACAGGCAGTGCAGTTGATACATTCGAGCTGTGTGCCATTGCGGATATCAATTCCGGTGGGACAAATAGTAATACAGCTCTTGCAGTCGATACAGTCGCCTTTTCCTGTTTCGGGTCTGTTTTCGAGCGGGTTATGTTTGCCGCGTGGCTCTCCGCGTTTGTAATCGTATGCCACAACAATGGATTTGCTGTCGAGTAAAACACCCTGAAGGCGGCCATATGGGCAGGCAATCAGACAAACCTGTTCTCTGAAAAAAGCGAAAATGAAATAGAATACACCCGAGAACAAAATAATAGCGACAAAACTAACAATATTGGCTTGTGGGCCTTCTTTAACTAAAAGTTCCAACTGATCAATCCCAATCAGATAGGCCAGAAAGGTATTTGAAATCAGGAAGGCAATGGCATAAAATATCAGGTGCTTAAGTGATTTTCGCCAGATTTTGTCAAAGTTCCAGGGAGCGCGGGCCAGCTTGCGTTGCTGATGGTAATCGCCTTCGATCAAATATTCGATCTGCCTGAATACAAACTCCATAAAGATCGTTTGCGGACAGACCCATCCACAAAATATGCGCCCGAAGATGACGGTGAATAAAATGATAAATACGATAAAGGTAATGAACGCCAGCACTATCAGATGAAAGTCCTGTGGCCAGAATAACTGACCAAAAATGATGAACTTTCGTTCAAAAATGTTGAAAAGCATAAATGGCTCACCTTTGTACTTGATAAAAGGTCCTGCAAACAACAAGGTGAGTAAAATAGATGCGACGATCCAACGGTAGTTGTACATTTTTCCCTTTGGCCGTTTTGGGTATACCCAGGCACGTTTGCCGTCTTCGCCAATGGTGTTGATTTTGTCGCGAAAACTTCCGTGAAGTTCTTCTTCGTTTTGATTTGATTTGGTTTCGTTCATTGGATGAAAGCGTTTCTGAAAAGGAATTATCCTTAAGTCGAAAAATGAAGCAGTATTGCTAAGTTGGTTTTGGTATGTTTTATTTAGATTCTTGGGATTCAGACCAAATGTCTGAAGGCATCAAGGAAAGAGAGGGCTGAAAATGTATTCCAGCCCTCTATTTTTTGTTACTCATACAGTTCGCCTTGTGGGGCTTTGGGGTTTGCAGGAGTTGTTCCATGCAAATCAACTAATATATAACTGACGACATCAAGTCTCTGTTTCTCGGATAGTTGATCTTTATAGGAAATCATACCTTTTTCAATTACACCATTGGTAACTGTATTGAACAGGTCATTTACTGTGTTTCCATGAATCCAATAATTGTCAGTCATATTTGGCCCTACAAGCCCGCCACCATCCAGCAGGTGGCAAACCGAACAAATCTTTGTCCAGGTTTCTTTACCATCAGCCAGTGAAGCTTCGTCAGTCAGCAATGTAACCTCAAACGGGGCGGCATTGGCATTGGTAGCTTCTTTTTTTGCCAGCACATCTGCCATCTCACTTTGGTATTCTTTCGACTGCATCAGGTCGTCGGCTCTGAACACCCAAAGCCTGATCAGGTATACAGCGGCAAAAGCAATGGTGATGATGAAAAGCCATTTCCACCAGGGAGGAAGTTCGTTGTCGAGCTCTTTGATGCCATCATATTCATGATCTTTGATCAACCGTTGGTTGGTCAGGGTATCAATTTCATAGCTCTCTTTGTTGTTTTGATTATCTGTTGTCATATGATTCTCTTTTTCAAATTATTATTGATCTCGCTTCAAATCTGACATGTTTTCGTCATCATCCAGTGGCAAACGGGCGATTTCATCAACCACTTTTGTCTCCATTCTGAAAATCCTGATGATCAGTGCAATAAACAGAATGAGAAATATCACCAACCCAATGATCGGAAACCATTGGATGTTGGCGACATTTTCGAATATGCTTGTGACGATTTTCATGGGTCAGTTTATTTGTCTGAAAACAAAGGTTTGTTATCAGTTTTATAGATGTCGGTACCCAGTCGTTGGATGTAAGCAATCAATGCAATGACTTCTTTCGAATCGGCAACATCGATGCCTCCATCTCTTAAACCTTGTGCAATTTTATGGGCCTGAGCCTGTAAATGTTCGTTGGCTTTGTCAGCAAATCCCTCAGGATAAGGAACACCCAACGATTGCATTGCCCTGATTTTAGCAGGGGTACTCGAAATATCGAGATCATTCTTCAGTAACCAGCTGTAAGGAGGCATAATGGATTCGGCAACCATTTTTTGTGGACTCATGAAGTGGTTGTAATGCCATGAATCTGGTTTGTAATTTTTTCCAGTTTTCACCCCTTCGCGTGCCAAATCCGGACCAGTACGTTTCGATCCGAACTGGAATGGATGGTCATATACAGATTCGCCTGATTTGGAGTAATCTCCATAGCGTTCAACTTCGCTGCGGAAAGGACGAACCATCTGACTGTGACAGGTGTAACAGCCTTCGCGTACGTAAATATCACGACCTTGTAATTCAAGAGGGGTATAAGGCTGAACACTGGCGATGGTAGGTACATTCGATTTTACCATAAACATTGGGATAAATTCGACAAGACCTCCAATCAGGATGGCAACCAATGACAATACTGTGAATAAAATTGGCTTACCTTCAATCACACGGTGACCTTTATCAACGCCGTGGGCTTTCAGGTTCAATGCTGGAGCTTCGTCGTCTTCGGTCGGGACAAATGTGCCTTGCTTAGCTGTTTTCAACAAGTTGACAATCATCAAAATGACACCAGTTAGGTAGAGCGTTCCGCCCAAAACGCGTATCCAGTACATGGGTAAAATCTGGGTAACAGTTTCGATGAAGTTGGGATACTTCAGGTAACCTTCTGCTGTAAATTCTTTCCACATCAAACTTTGAGTGAAACCAGCGAAATATAAAGGAATCGCAAAGAACAACATACCGGTTGTGGCCAGCCAGAAATGTGCATTTGCTAGCTTCACACTGAAAAGCTTTGTTTTGTAAATCCTTGGGAACAGCCAGTATAACATACCAAAGGTGAGCATTCCGTTCCAACCCAGTGCGCCAATGTGCACGTGGGCGATGGTCCAGTCGGTAAAGTGGCTGATGGCATTCACGCTCTTGAGCGACAACATCGGGCCTTCAAAAGTAGACATACCATAGGCCGTTACTCCCACAACAAACATTTTCAAAACCGGATCTTCGCGAACCTTGTCCCAGGCACCACGCAAGGTCAGCAAACCATTGATCATACCACCCCACGATGGTGCAATGAGCATGATCGAGAAAACAACACCAAGTGCCTGAGCCCAGTCGGGAAGTGATGAATACAGCAAATGGTGAGGTCCGGCCCAGATATAAAGGAAAATCAATGCCCAAAAGTGAATGATAGACAATTTATAAGAGTAAATTGGTCTGTTGGCTGCTTTCGGAATGAAATAATACATCAATCCCAAATATGGAGTTGTCAGAAAGAAAGCAACTGCATTGTGACCATACCACCATTGCACGAGCGCATCTTGTACGCCTGCATAGACAGGATAGCTTTTCAGGAAACTTACCGGAATATTGATTGAGTTAACGATGTGGAGCACAGCAACCGTGACGAAAGTTGCGATGTAAAACCAGATAGCAACGTAGATGTGCTTTGTCCTGCGTTTTACCATCGTCATGATAAGGTTGAGCCCAAATACTACCCAAACAATCGTGATGGCAATATCAATAGGCCATTCAAGTTCGGCGTATTCTTTGCTGACTGTGATTCCTAAAGGCAGCGTAATGGCTGCTGCTACAATAATGAGTTGCCATCCCCAGAAATGAATTTTACCGAGCAACTCACTGTACATCGGTGTTTTAAGTAAGCGGGGAGAGGAATAATAAATGGCTGTAAACATGCCATTTCCGACGAATGCGAAAATAACGGCATTGGTGTGCAAAGGCCTGAGCCGGCCAAACGACAGCCATGAAATACCATTTGTCATGGTCGGCCAAATCAGCTCAATTGCAATTGTGAGGCCAACCAGCATACCAACCAGCCCCCACAAAACAGTTGCCATCATAAATAGTCTGGCAATTCTGTTGTCGTAAGTAAACTTCTGTAACTCCATAGAATTTGATTTTGGTTTATTGTTTTTTGTCAGATAGATTTTCATCTTTTGGCGGTTTGTTTTCGAACAACATCCGCACTGAAGGAGAGTAGTCGTCGTCGTACTGGCCACTTTTAACGGCCCAGATGAAAGCCACAAGGAAACCTCCTGCAACAACGATTCCAATGATGATCAAGAAAATAATGGCGCTCATTTCGGTATTAAGGTTCCTCTTTACGATTTCAGACGCAAATATACTTAACAGCTTTTACAAAAATGTCGGGAAGTCTAATTTAGAAATATTCCACATAAGAAAGGCTGGTAAGAATTAACAGGCTAATGTACGATTTTTGAAAGTTGATTCAAAAAAAGGCACCTAAATATTAAAAAAAACTTAGGCAATTTTTAGATTTCTTTTCGCCAGAAATCCAATCGAAAGGCTGGCAAACAGTACCACTGAGACTGAACTGAGTGGCATGAGAATAGCTGCAAACAAGGGAGAGAGCATGGCCATGACTGCAAAACCAATCCCTATCAGGTTGTATAAAAAGGAAATGGTAAAGCTAATCCAAACAACCCAGAAACTTAGGTGTGTAAACTGAAGAAAACGGCTCAATTGGTCAAATTTCGAAGCTTCCAGAATAGCATCACAGGCAGGCGAGAAGCTAAACACGTCATCAGCAATGCTAATACCGGTATCGCTGGCAGCAAGTGCGCCGGCGTCATTGAGGCCATCGCCAATCATCAGCACATTTTTGCCTTCTGACTGCAGTTTTTTAATGAAGTCGCGTTTTTCTGTTGGTGATTGGTTAAACAAGAGCTCTGCTTTCGGACCAAAGAGTGCGCGTAGCCTTTGGCTTTCAGCATCGTTATCGCCTGAAATCAGATGCAGGTCGAACCTTTTGCCTAAATCCTCAATTACTTTTTCCAGTCCGGTGCGATAACTGTTTCCGATGGAGAAATAACCAAGTTGTTCCCGGTTGACACTGATGTAGACTCTGCTTTCAGTTGCCGTTTCGGGCTGAGCTTCTCCCTTGACAAATGCGCTGGAACCCACATTGATTCTAATATCTTGAAAAACTGCAGTAATACCCATGCCTGGTATTTCCTCAAATGAATCAGGATTCTTAATTTCGGGGTTTTCGAGATTATTATAGAGGGCAATACTCAATGGATGACTCGAATGACGAACCACAGATTTGATAAGTCCAAGTTGCTGTTGAGAGAGTTCTTCACCATGAAACTGTACGGCATTTTTTCGGTTAAGCGTCAGTGTCCCGGTTTTGTCGAATACTACACTAGTTGTTTTATGCAATTGCTCGATAACGGCTGTTTTTTTGATGTAAAATCCGTTGCGCCCAAAAACCCGCATAGTGCTTCCGAACGTAAATGGGATGGTGAGCGCCAGGGCACAGGGACACGCAATAATGAGCACCGACGAAAACACAAAAATGGCGCGCGATGGGTCGATAAACAACCAGCTGATCAAAGCTGCAAAAGCGATGGCTAAAATGGAAATAGTGAAGTATTGGCTGATTTTATTGATATGGTTATCCAGCGTCTCGCTTTCCTGATGATCCACTTTCTGGTTCCACAATTGAGTTAAATAGCTTTGCTCAACTTCTTTTTGTACCTTGAGTTTGATGGAGCTTCCAACCTGACGGCCTCCGGCATAAATAAAATCACCCTGCTTTTTTGGCACGGGCATCGACTCGCCTGTTACAAAACTGTAGTCGATGCTTCCATTTCCTTCGGCAAGCATGGCATCGGCAGGAATCAACTCCTGGTTGCGTACCAGAATGATATCTCCCTCTCTCAGATTTTTGATCGGAATAATTTCTTCACCTTTCTCAGCAATGCGTGTAACTGCTACCGGAAAATAAGATTTATAATCCCGCTCAAACGACAGTGCTTCATAGGTTTTTCCCTGATACCATTTGCCAATCAGAAGAAAGAATACCAGTCCTGAAAGCGAATCCATATATCCGATTCCTTTCCCAGAAAAAACAACAATACTGCTTTGGATGAATAGTGCCAAAATCCCAAGTGCAATGGGTACGTCAATGGAGATGATTTTGTGCTTGAGTCCTTTCCACGCGCTCAGGAAATAGTCGTTTGCGGCGTAAAAAACTACTGGCAAAATCAGCACGAAACTAAGCCAGCCAAATATATTCTTGAATTCTTGTTCCAGCAAATCGCCTCCGGGAAGGTATTCCGGAAAGCTGTACATCATGATGTTCAGGAAACTAAAGGAGGCAATACCAACCTTTGTCAGCAGACTTCGGTTGTTTTTTCCGGGTTTCTTTTTCTCGAGTTGGTCAAGTGTAATTTCTGGAATGTAATGTATTGATGTCAGCAGCTCAGCAAGTTGCCGAAGACTTATTTGGCTCTGGTTAAAAGTGATGTAGACCTCTTTTTTAGGAAAATTGACTGTTGAAAAACTGATGGCTGGATTGAGTGTGTCGAGGTGTTCGAGCAACCAGATGCAGGATGCACAATGGATTGAAGGGATAAAAAACTTGACTTTTGCCACTTCGCCATCTTCAAACTCTAGCAAATTGGCTCTGATTTCTTCGTTGTCGAGGAAAGCAAATTTTTTAGAAGTGCCGTCACTTTCTATCCTGATACCCGACATGGGCTGTATCTGGTAATATGCTCCCATTTCCTTTTCATTCAGGATTTGGTAAACAGTTTTACAGCCGTGACAACAAAAAGGCTTGTCGTTCCAACTGACCGGTGCTTTTCCGCAATCGGCACCACAGTGTACACATTTTTCGGATGCCATGTTATTGGGTTTCTTGAAACCGGATCCTCCAGATACCTCGTAAGTCACCTTCGCGATAGCCTGTTGCCTGGTCGTCAGGGTAAAGCCGTTCTATCACTTTAAGATCGGTATCGGCAATTACTTTTCCTTTTTCACCATGACACTGCAAACACAGTTTTCCCACCACGATGGGTGAGGCAAAAACGGGTAATCCTTCATTGTCGCGCACAACCATATTCACACCTGCCAGATTATTGACAGCCAGCTTTTCAAAAGTATTGATCAGACTTTTCTCGAAGGGATCTGCTTGGTTAGCAGCGTTTCTGGGTTTTAAAGTCACTCTCTTGATGTCTACCTGATAGGCTTCAGACAATGAATCTGTCAAAGGGTATGCTTTCAAGTTGCAGTATTGTAGTGCATGTGGTACGCCGCCTGTTTTAATGGCTTGCAAAAGTTGGCCGCTCAGTGTCTCGAAGCTCTTTTGCACGATAAGTTTGCCCGTGGTTCTGTATGTCTCCATGGCCGTATCACTGGTTGGTGTGAGCTCTACTTTCTTTTCTTTGGCTTTGCCTATTAGGTTTGAACATTGTACCAGAAGCAAAACCAAGGACAATAAAAGTAGGGTGGATGTTTTATTTAGCATTTCTTTAGCAGCATTTCTTTTCATAAGCCATGTTTTTAGAGGGTGTAATATAGCGATTTATTGAGCAGGAATCTCATTGGGGTCAGCCATTCTTACATCGACAATTTCACCTTCAAACATCAAATCCTTACCGGCCATGGGATGGTTAAAGTCCATAGTAACCCGGTCTTTCATTTTCATGATGATCTTTCCATAATGACGATTGCCTTCGTTATCGGCCATCGGGAAAATATGTCCAACTTGCACCACTTCATCTTCTACTATACCATCTTCATTGGCAAAAGTATCGAGCGGAAGGTCAAAAATTGCACTGGGATCGACCGGTCCATAAGCCTGATCTGCCTTGGCTTCAAACTGAAAATGATATCCTTTTTCTTTGTTTGTCAACTGATCTTCAAAAATATCGAGTAACAAATCATTGCCAAATAGGAACTCCTGTGGTGCATCAGCGGGTATTTTTTGGAGGATTTTTCCGCTCGCCCGATCTGAAACAGTATACCAGATGGTGGCGATGGCATTTTTAGTTATCTGCATTCGGTTTGATATTTAAAAGCCTCCTGCAGGTTGTGCAAGAGGCCTATGTATTTGATTATGAATTTTTTTAAAAAATTACTTTGCTGCCAAAGTGCGTACATAATGGATGATTTTCCATCTGTTTTCAGGTAGGATCTGACTGCCATGGCCTCCCATCAAACCTGATAAGGATCCCATTGTGATCACATGGTAGATTTCACCATCAGGTTTGTTTTGCACAAAACTGCCAGACAAAACCTGGGGTTTGGCAGTGAAAAGTTTACTGGTATAAAGGTATCCATTACCATCACCTTTTTCTCCATGACAATCCATGCAAAAGATTTCATATTGTCTTTTTCCTTCGGCCAGTACTGCATCGTCTACAGGGATAGGATTTTTAAGCTGTAAACCCGCATCTACCTGATCCTGAAATGATTTTGCTTTGTATGGATACGGCATGTATCCGCGAGGAATGGTTCCTTCGGCAGGCTTGCGCATAGTCAATCCATCAGCGAAAACAGGATTGGCTGAGTAAGTTCGGTATGCAGGCGAGTGCGCCATATCAGGAAAATACTCATAGCCAGGGTTATTCTTGTCTTTGTTGCATGAAACCAAGCCTGCCATCAGCAGTAAGGCCAGTGATATTTTAAAAAATTGCTTCATGATCATTAGTAATTTGTATGATATTCAAGACTTTCTTTATAGAAAGGATGGTTTTTGGGAACGAGTGAGCTCTTCGTGAGACCGTAGAATACAACCAGCATAAACAGTCCGAGATAGCCAATGGTAGTGCCAATTTCTACGATACCAATTCCAGCCTCTGCTTGACCTACGACACCTGGCATAATCAATTGGTACAAATCGAGCCAATGGCCAATAAAGATCACCACAGCTACGGGAATTAGAATCCAGAAAACCCTTTTGCTGTTGCGTGCCATTAGCAATAAGAATGGAATGGCAAAATTCAAAATCAGGTTGAGGTAGAAAACGGTATCAAAGTATTTGATGCGTTCGTAAAAGTAGATGGTTTCTTCAGGAATGTTTGCGTACCAGATGAGCATGTATTGCGAAAACCAGAGATAAGCCCAGAAAATGCTCAAGCCAAACATGTATTTACCCATGTCGTGAATGTGTTCGTTGTTGACATGTGACATGTAGCCCATCCTTTTCAGGATGAATAGTATAATGACAATCATTGAAAATCCTGAAACTAGCATGCTGCTCAATACATACCATCCATAAAGTGTGCTGAACCAATGTGCATCGATCGACATGAGCCAGTCCCATGCAGAAGTTGAGCTGGTTATTGCAAGGAACACTACATAGATGGCAGAAAATTTACGGAGCTGATTGAAGTAATGAACATCACCATTCAGATCCAGTTTTCTGCTTGTTTTGCGAATCAGATGTGCGAGCAAAATCCAACCAGAGAAATAAACCACAAACCTGATGTAGAAAAAGGGTTGGTTCAGGAAGGCTACTTTTTTGAGTAAAATGGCATCCAGATGGTCTTCGTGCGTCCATTCAAAAAGGGCGTGCATGCCGCCGAAAAGAAAAACCAGTAACATCAGCAGACCACCAACAGGGATGAAAACACTCATGGCTTCGCCGATGCGTTGCATGCTGACCTGCCAGCCTGATTCGGCAATAGCGTGAACGGCAACGAAAAACAGGCCAATCAAACCCATACCAACAAAATAATAGTTGTTCAGGTGCAGGTTGGCTACAATGCGTGTGCCACTCACTCCTGTGGCAAAACCGATGGCAATGGCGATGATACCAACAGCAATCATGGCCACACAGATGGTGATAAGTTTTTTTGTAAGTGTAAAAGTATTGTTCTCCATGACTGATATATTTCTATTCTTTGTAAGTGATACCTTCAGCACCTGCATCGGACAGTGCTTTTTCGATTTTTTTTACTTCATCAGCTTCAGCATTTTCAGCATCAATGAGTACCAGAAATCGGTCGTCGGTGCAGCGCTCATCATAGACCACGGTCTTTGCTCCAGGTCCAAGTTTGAAGTGGATAAAGAATGCAATTACCATCGAAAAAGCAGCCAAAAGCACAGCAAGCTCAAAAGTGACAGGAATAAAAGAAGGAACCGATAAATATGGTTTGCCTCCAAAATTCAAAGGATAGGCTTTGGTAAAAACCCATGCCTGAAATCCAAATCCGACAATAGCTCCAACAGCACCTCCGCCAAAGGCAACCCGTGTCAAACGAGAACGGCGCATGCCCAGGGCAACATCCAATCCATGAACCGGAAATGGCGTAAATACATCCAAAATGTTATGGCCTTTTTCTCTGATTTGTTTAACACCTTTGATCAAATCATTTTCATCGGTGTAGTATGCAGTGATATATTTATTCATGGTGCGCATGTTTTTGGTTTTCTCCTGATGATTTTAACACACTCTTTACTTCTGCAATTGCGATAACCGGGAAAACACGGATAAACAATAAGAACAAAGTAAAGAACAAACCGAAAGTACCAACATAAAGTCCCACCTCAACGAGCGAAGGCTTGTACATGGTCCAGCTTGAAGGCAGGAAATCGCGGTGAAGTGAGGTCACCACAATAACGAAGCGCTCAAACCACATACCAATGTTGACAAATATGGAGATGATGAACGTTGCTACAAGACTTGTTCTGATTTTCTTGAACCAGAAAAGCTGTGGCGTCACTACGTTACAGGTCATCATAATCCAGTATGCCCATGCATAAGGTCCTGTTGCTCTGTTGATAAAGGCATATTGCTCGTACTCAACACCCGAATACCATGCGATGAAAAACTCCGTGATATAGGCAATGCCCACAATAGACCCTGTGAGTATTATTACCTTGTTCATCGATTCGATATGGTTAACGGTGATGTACTCTTCAAGATTTAACGCCTTGCGTGCAACAATGAGCAAAGTCAAAACCATCGCAAATCCTGAAAATACCGCTCCTGAAACAAAATAGGGCGGAAAAATCGTTGTATGCCAACCTGGTATTACAGAAGTGGCAAAGTCGAAACTTACAATGGTATGCACTGAAAGTACCAATGGTGCAGCCAAACCTGCCAAAATCAAACTGATGGTCTCGTGGCGTGACCAATGTTTGGCCGAGCCTGTCCATCCGAAGCTTAAAAAGCCGTAAATGGCTTTGCGAATTTTACCTTTGGCTTTGTCGCGCACGGTGCCAAGGTCGGGCACCAAACCCACATACCAAAATACCAGCGAAACCGCAAAGTAGGTTGAGATGGCAAAAACGTCCCACAACAAAGGCGAGTTAAAGTTTACCCACAATGCCCGGGTATTGGGATATGGGAAAATAAAGAACCCCAACAACAAGCGTCCCATATGGATAAGCGGGAAAAAACCGGCACATGCGATAGCTATCAAAGTCATGGCTTCAGCTGAACGGTTGATACTCGTTCTCCATTTCTGACGGAAAAGCAAAAGAATGGCCGAGATAAAAGTGCCTGCGTGGCCAATACCGACCCACCAGACGAAGTTGGTAATGCCCCAACCCCAGCCGACTGTCTTATTCAATCCCCAGGTTCCAATACCATAATAAACGGTCTGATAAGTTGCCCATGCGCCAAAAAGCAACGCAATCCCGGCAAGTGTGATGCCCATGTACCAAAACTTAGAGGGCTTACCTGCCATTGGTGCCAAAATATCTTTTGTTACCTGGCTGTAAGTTTTCTCACCTCTGATGAGTGGCTCTCTGATCGGAGATACGTACATTGATAATAGATTTTAGTTATACGGTTGTGTTTTTTACTTTGGTCAAATAGCCTACTGAAGGCAGGGTGTGCAGCTCTTCGAGCAGATGGTAGTTGCGTTCGCTGGCAAAATATTTCGAAACTTTGCTGTTTGGATCGTTCAGATTGCCAAACACAATGGCTTCAGCAGGACAGGCCTGAGCGCAAGCCGGAACGACTTCACCATCCACAAGCTGTCTGTTTTCTGTTTTGGCAACCAATTTTTTCTCCTGAATACGTTGCACACAGAACGAACATTTTTCGATAACACCTTTTGCACGTACGGTAACGTCAGGGTTGAGAACCAGTCGACGCAGGCTTGTAGCCATCTCAGCCGGATCTTTCAGGTTGCCTTTCATGGCGTCAGCTCCGTTATAATCGAAGAAATTGAAACGGCGTACTTTGTAAGGACAGTTATTGTTGCAATAACGAGTTCCGATACAACGGTTGTAGGCCATTTGGTTCAAGCCTTCGTTGCTGTGCGTTGTGGCTGCTACAGGACAAACATTTTCGCAAGGAGCATTATCGCAGTGCTGACACATTACTGGTTGACGGACGATTTCCGGATTGTCCACGTCACCGGTATAATAGCGGTCGATGCGAATCCAGTGCATTTCACGCGCTTTTCTCACTTGTTCCTTTCCAACAACAGGAACATTGTTTTCGGCTGAACAGGCAACCACGCAGGCATTACAACCAGTGCAACTGCTGAGGTCGATGGCCATTCCCCAATGGAAGCCATCAAATTCGCGTTTTGGGTATAGCGTTTTTAAATGCTTCTTGATTTCTTCGCGTACTTCGTTTCCTGATTCTGGATTTTCGAGGTAGCTTTCAAGGGTCGTTTCACGGATAATTTCTCTGCCCTCCATCGAGTGGTGCGTCTGAGTGCGTGCCACAGGATAGGTTCCGTCAAGCTTTGTCAGCGAAACGTCAGCAATAGTAAATTGTTTGTGGCCATTGCTCATTGCGATTAACGGGAATGCATTTTGACCCACGCCATTGGCAGGAACGCCAGCGTTTGATCTTCCGTAACCGAGCGCAACAGCGATTGTCTTATACTCTTGTCCAGGCTGGATGAGTACTGGCAGCGGTCCTGTTTCACCCACTTTTACGATGTCTTCATCTTCAAGGCCCAACTCGTCGGCTAGTTTTGGTGAGATAGAAACATAGTTGTCCCAACAAGCTTTTGAGATTGGGTCAGGTAGCTCTTGCAACCATGGATTGTTGGCTTGTTTTCCTGTTCCAACACCAACATTGGCATAAACAACCAACTCGATACCATCACTGGAACTTTCTTTAACATTGCCAAGCGCATTCATTGAAGGTGTTGGGTCAAATGCGGAAACGGCATTTTCAGATGCTCCTGACTCATAAACACCATCATGTAATTTATGGTTCCAAAAAGCTGTGAAATTCTCGAATGATTCAGACTGGCTGTAAATATTTTCTTCCCAGTTTTTCTGGACGAATGTTCTGAAATCTGTTTCGTGTCCGGCCCACTTTAGGAAACTTTCCTGTGCCGCCCTTGTAGTAAAAATAGGCCTGATAGCCGGCTGGGCCAGCGTGAAATATCCTGTTTTGGCTTCAGCATCATTCCACGATTCAAGGTAATGGTTGTCTGGACATATAAAGTCGAAAGCAGATGCAGTTTCATCACGGTAAACAGGCATGGCGACTTTTAAGCCAACTTTTGCCAAACCGGCATTAAATTTTGCTGCTTCAGGATAATCATAAAGTGGATTCACATCCCAGGCAAAAAGTGCATCTACCTGACCTTTGTTCATTTCATCGATCAGCTTTGCCATGGCTTTATCATCGCCCTGTCGTAGTTTAAGGTGCACATCTGTTCGAATGGTAGAACCGTAGTTGCCCAGCAACTGGTTGATAGCGTTAACCATGAGTTGTGTGTCGACATCATTACTGCCTGCAACAACCAATGATGTACCTTTGTTGTTGTTGAGCTCTTCGGCAAGAGCCTTTATGTCAGCAGAAACATTCACTGAAGAGGCAACACTTTCGCCATTGAGCGATCGCAACTGTATAAGTAGCGATGCAATTGTTGCTTTTTCGCGTGATGGACGCAACTGAATCCGTTTGTCGGCATTGCTTCCCGTAACCGATAAATTTCCTTCGAAATGGATGTGACGCGACATTTTTCTTTGTCCGTCGGTCAATTTGCGGTTTTTGCTGTATTGCTTGGTAAACTCAATGGGTGAAAGCCATGATCCGAGAAAATCGGCATCAAAAGAAACGATCAAATCTGCTTTGCCAAAATTGTAGGAAGGAATAAAGGCTTCGCCAAAATTCATTTGATTGGCTTCGCGCATGGCAGAGGATGAAAGCACATCATACTGAACATGTTCGCCAGGATAGGCTTCCAGGAACTTCGAAATAGCTGCTTTGGTAGAAGGGCTGATCACGGTTGTGCTTAATATAACAATTTTACCACCCTTGGCTTTCACAGCTTCCAGTTGCTCAACGATTTGCTTGTCAGCTTCTTCCCAGCTGATACCGGTTCCTTTTAGTGATGGATTTTTATAGCGGGCATCGTCATAAAGACCGAGAACTGATGCTTGTGTGCGGGCATTGGTTGCGCCCTGCGTCATCGACGATAATTTGTTTCCTTCAATTTTGATGGGTCTTCCGTCTCTTACTTTAACCAAAACGGGGCAATAGTCAACTCCATCAAAAAAAGTAGAGGCATAATAATTGGCCTTACCGGGTATCATTTCTTCAGGCTGAACCAGAAAAGGAATGGCTTTTCGAACGGGCTGTTCACAACTTGATGCGATGGCTGCTGAAGCGACTGTAAACCCAAATACTTTGAGGAAATCGCGTCGGGAAGCTGTGGTGGCTTGTTTAACCTCTTCCTGCATTTCCAAAATAAACTGCTTATCACCGGCAGGTACATTGTCTTTTTGCCTTGTGTCGAGTTTGATTTCTTCGAGGCTTTTGAAATATTTTGTTTCCATTAGGACTTGCTTATTCAGTTTACGATTTTAATAATGACACTTCATGCAATCAGTGGCGCCAATCATATCGGCTGTAACCTTGTTGATTGCCCCGTTTTTGAGTTGCTCATGGAGTTTCTCATATGATTTATAGAAATCGTTCTGAGCAAATTGTACTTCGGTTTTCCTGTGGCAATCGAGGCACCAGCCCATGCTCAGATCGTTTACCTGCATCACCACATCCATGTCTTCGACAGGGCCATGGCACTCAGCACAATCCAGTTTTCCGGCGTTTACGTGCTGTGCGTGGCTGAAAAACACATGATCGGGAAGGTTGTGAATTTTCACCCATTCCACTGGTTTTCCTGAATTCCATGCCTCATGTATCTTGGCAATTTCAGTCGTGCCAGTAATTTTTCCTTGGCGAACAACGTTGTGGCAGTTCAGACAAACATTGGTTGAAGGGATGGTTGCATTTTTGCTGTGCTCAGCTCCTGAATGGCAGTACAGACAGTCGATACGATTTTGGCCGGCATGCACCTTGTGCGAGAACCAGATGGGCTGATCTGGTTGATAATATTGCTGGCGACCAAGCGCAGCAGCTTCTTTATAGGTGACTTCACCAACAATCGCAAGCGAAATCAGAATCACCACTTTATGTACAAAGGTAGCCTTGATGAGTTTGGTGACGAACAAATCAAACAATGTGATCAACAAGATAATGATGGTCACATAGAAAGTTGTCCCAAAGTTACGGTTGGCATCCCCCTGCAGGTTTTCAAGTTGTTGCTGACGTTCAGCCTGTTGCAAATACATTTGGTTGAGCATTTCGTCCTGAGCCGACTGTTCTTCTGCCGTTGGAGCTGCCGCTGCATATTCAGGCGCTACTTTTCCACCATTTTCTATATAGGCAATGATGTCAATGATTTGCTCGTCGGTCAAATCGGGATGTGGCGGCATCGGGATTTTATTGTTCTCTTCGAAAAGTTTTACAGCAACAGGATCACCTGATTGAATGACTTCCTGTGAGTTGCGGATAAATCGAAGCAGCCAGGCAGTATCGTGACGCTGTGTAAGGCCTTTCAAATTGGGACCAATCAGTTTTGGTCCATCAATATTGTGGCAAGCCCGGCATTGAGCAAAGTTTTTTTCGGCCTCGGGTGTTTGTGCTTTTAAGTCGAATGCTTGAAGAAAAAGCAGCATTAACAAGCCAAGAACCATCGAATTACGAATGCTTCCTCGCGAGGTAAAAGGTGTAATTGTCATAATAAAATTACTGATGGTTTCTGATTCAAAACGGATAAATATAGTCGGTTTTTTGGTTGTAACGTTGATTGTGCGGTTTAAAAGGCAAATTTATTAAAAAAATGATTTGAGCAAAGCAGTTGTGGCATTTCGTTACCAAAATGTTTTCGCAGTTTAAAACTTATCTTTCTACATGTTGGGATATCATTTGATTTCAAGACTTTTATAATGTAATTAATTATCTGAAAATATTGCAGTTATATGTACCTGAAGAGTTATGGTGTCGCTTACGATATAATTTTCTTCACTGGTTGAATATTTTTTTGACATGGCAGTAATTCCCCAGTCTGTTCTGTCAATTTTTATTGGTCCTGATTGTGCTTTAAACACCTTGTGATCGAATTGTGTTCTGGCTTCTAAAGTAATGCATTTTTCAATCCCTTTTACAACCAAATCGCCATAAATCATTGAGATGCTATCAGATTGGGTTGTTGTTTTATAAATATCAAAGCTGGCATATGGATATTTTTTGGCATCGAATAATTCTTTTGACTTGAGGGTGTTTTCAAGAACATGCCGCATCAGCTCGTAATCAATGTCAACATCAATAATGCTGTCCATGCATATTTCAAAATGACCGTCAATAATTTCGTTTCCCTCAGTCATAATACTTCCTTTGCAGATCGTTACTTCGCCGTTGTGCGCATCGATAGACCAAATTACTTTGCTTTGGGAGGCATCGATAATGTATGAGCGTTTTTGAGCATGAATTGTCTGGGCAAAAATTAACAATGAAAAAATGCTAATCAATACTGAAATAACTACAAAAAAGTAGTCTTTTGAGTTTTCTGACAGGTATTTTTTGTTTGTTTTATCCATGATCTATTTTCTCGAAAAAACAACTCCGGTTGCCAATCCCTGCTCGTTTATAAACGGGATCACATCATTTGGGATATTGATGGCGCCAGAAAAATTGGTCTCTGCCAACTCAGCCGCAAAGAAGTCTGCGTCACTTAAATCGGCTCCACTAAAATCGGCATATTGCAGATGCGCACCTTTAAAAGAAACATGATGTAATCTGGCGTTTTTGAACGTGCAGTCTTCCAATCCAGCTCCTGTGAAATCGGAGTAACTGAAATCGCAAAGGTTGAATTTTGAACCTGAAAAAACGGTGATGATAAATTTCACTTTGAGAGCTTTGCTGAACGAGAAATCTGCATTTGTGAGTTCCGATTCTTTCATGAGGGCATTTGAAAAATCACAATGTGTGAAACTCGATCGATGTCCTTTGATGCCAAACATATTTGACCCTCTGAAGTCGGATGAATCCAGTCTGGAATCATTGACAGAAGTGCGAAAAAGAATGGATTGGGAGAAGTCGCATTGATTTAACTTGCTCTGCTCGAGTGATGACCAACGCAAGTCGCACAACCGAAAATCAGATCCTGTAAAGGAAGCTCCATTGCCATTGGCAGAGCGAAAGCTAACACCTCTGAAATCAGCATGTCTGACCATTAATCGTTGCCATTGAGCCTCATCCAGGTTCTCAAATCTGAAATCGTCGTAGTCTTGCGGAATGGTTACAATACCCTTAGGCCTTTTTTTTCCATCGGGTTTTGGCCAGTCGCTGAGCACCAGTGCTTTTCTGTAATCTGCATTTGTTGAAGTGGGAAGTGGCAACATATTGGCAGTGTCAATTTTCGACCCAAAAAATTCTTCAGCTGGATGCTTTTTAACTGAAGAGCTGCATGAATCACATGCAAGCAAAAGTATGCTGGTAACAGCAAAAAAAAGTACCGTTTTACGCATTATATAATGTCTCTATGCTTGAAAAAATAGTTACCTAACCAGCCAAAGCCAAGCCCAACGGCTGTAGGGTAGGCAATAGCAAAAAAGATGAACAAGCCCCTGCTAACCGTGTCAAGAATAAAATATGAAGCTGCTCCCATAACGGTTAGTTCGGGGTCGAACAAAACCAGCACAGCAGTCCTGAATACCTGCAGTGGATTGAGCATTCCGATTCCAATGACAGTACCGGCATCAACCCGCAACTTGAGCAGGAGACCCATTAAAATCAGGTCGAGAAAGGCCACAAGAACAAGCCAGAGGATGAAGGCTGAACTGATAGCCAGATCTTGCGAATGGGATACAACTGAAATAAACATGCTGATACCCAGAAAACAGAAAATCATTGAGGCCAATAGGGCGCTGTATAGCATGAACAGGTCCCAGGGCACATCCAGTCTGGTGAAACTGCCCCAGATGGCTGCTCCCAGTAAGGCAATAAAAACAGGAATGAAAGTGATGAGAAATTTAGCGAAAAATTTCCCCCAGAAATATCCTGTGAACGAAACTGGTAACGAAAGCATATATTCCATCACATTCGATTCTCTGTCACCAACTACCGATCGTACAGTTGTAATCAACACATAAATGGGTAAAATTACCATGCTAACCTGCATAAATGTGACCATCAACCGACTTAAGCCAACAAAACCAATGATTTGTGATTCAGTAATTCCGGTCGAAAACATCACCGCAACGAAACCACCAAATAATAAGCTATAAGTCCAAAACCATTTTGACCGGAGGCTTTGCCAAATATCAGCAATCATGATCTGATAAAGACTCGTATGATAGATCTTTTGAAGAAACATAATTAGTCGTGTTAAATTTATTGGTTTTTCCAGATTAATTGATGGTGTCGTGGTGAAGCATTTTTTTCTTTTTCAGGAAATCTTCACGCATTGTATACCCGTCTTTAATTCTTTGCACGGTTGTTAAGAAGTTATAGGCAGTATCAACTTTTTGCCGGATAGCACTATAGCCATAACCCATTGGAGTTGGCTTTCCGAAAACGTACCAGGCATCCTCTACCTTAATCCAGCCGCCATGTTCACTGTCGCCAATGTATGATACAGCTTTGTCGCCGCCAAATTTTTGCCAATCAGGACTGTCCTGATATTGTATCAGACAGCCCAGATCGTCGAACCAAACAACCTCATTCCGGTTGTTGATCGACTGAGCTGAAAATTTCTGGTCGGCCAGACCCATCAGGCAGTTGGCGCATATATCGCGGTCGAAATTGATTTCGCGTGGCGACTGGTCCACTTTACGCGTGCAGCTCAATGCTGACAAAATGATCATGAGAATAAGTGTTACTTTTTTCATTTTATTCAGGTTTTTGGTGATTCAATTTGTTGTCAAGTACAATGTTGCCAAGGTCCATTTCGACAACCCGGTTCACCAGCTTTGAAATCTCATTCATACGATGGCTACTAAGAATCATCAAAGTTTCCCGGTTATAGTTTTCCAAATGATCGAAAAGTATTTCTCGGGCCTGTGGATCAAGATTGGCAGACGGCTCATCAAGAAGGAGTATCTGCACTTGCCGTCCCAGTGCAAAGCTGATGAGCAGTTTTTGTTTCATGCCACCTGACAGTTTATGGAAAGGCTTGCCATAATTGGCTTCCAGTGATAAACCCATGTCATTGCTGATGCGTTGGAACGCAGAAGCTGGTGTTTTGGTGATTTTTTCAAAAAAATTGACAAGTTCTTTCACTGTCAGCTTGATAGGAGGGGGCGTTTGCGGCACAAAACCTATCTTATTGAGCATTTCTTTCCTGTTTTTTCGCGGGTCGAAGCCCAAAACGGATAATGTTCCGCTGTAGTTGTACTGACCTAGTATGCAGCGAATCAAAGTGGTTTTTCCTGCGCCGTTTTGGCCAATCAGTGCAATTCTGTCTGCTCCGTTCAAGTCGATGGTGATATTGTTGATTACCCGGACTTTGTTGAAGTCTTTTGAGAGTGACTGTATGTGAATAAAAGGAGATTGATCCATTGATGAATTTTTGTTGATTACAGAACCGCTGAGGCTCCTTTGATTGAATATGAGAGCGCTTTTCCGGGGCAAACATCTATACACAAGCCGCAACGTGTGCAATCAGAGCCTACATAATGCTCATCTTGCGTGGCAGTACCCCGTTTTACAAACCAGAGCTCATGTGGCACTAAGCAAACCTTTTGACATTCAAGGCAATAACCACATTTTTCGAGGTCGAACTTAACAGCCAGTGGCGAAACATGACCAACTAAACTCCATGTTGTACCTATCGGGCAGATATACCTACACCAAAATCGTCTGCTTAAAAACACCTCGACCAATATAATGAAAAGAACCCAAAGGAGTAGTAAGCTTGGACCATAGATCATAGCTTTTGAGACGATCCCGACTACATTGAGGTTTTCGAATACGAGGTTTTTCGTCAGAAAAGCGAGCAAAACAAAGCCAATTAGGATAACAAACCTGATGCCTCTGTTGAATGATCGCTCTGAAATCTTTTTCTTTTTAACCAGAAAGAGATGCAGTTTTTCAGCCCACTCTGAAATGAAATGATATGGACACATCCAGGAGCAGTATGACCTTCCACCTAAAACTGCCCAAAACAGTAGAATAGTCGTGAGTCCAATCCAGAAGTTCATCGTGAGCATGGTAATATAACCTGTGCGGGAGCTTACAGCCAAAAGCTGCAAAGAGTTGTAGGGGTCCATCAGGTAAAAACCAATCAGGCGTGAACCACTCAGCGATCCTTCAAGAACTGCCAGGTCGAAAGTAAAAGAAAGCACGAATAGCAGGTTCATAAACACAAGAATTGCCCATCGGATGTTTCGCCATTTGTGGTTTTTCTTGCGGGCATCGCGCCAGTCGGTAAATGAGAGACCCGCTTTGCTATGTGGCATTTGCTCAACTGACTTAGGTGCCAGCGCTGCTTTATTTTTTCCATTGGTGAAGTAGGTAGTATTCATGATTGCAAAGCATTAAAAGGGTTCAATTACTATACTGGCATGTTCGGTTGGGCAAACCATCTCGCAAACACCGCATCCTGTGCAACCATCAAGTACACGGGGGATCAGTTTACGCCCATTGCGGTTGCGTACCTGAACAATGGCTTTTTCGCCAATTGGGCATTCGGTTACACACAAATGACAGATATCCTGATCGTATTCACGATCGCGTAAAGGTGTGGCAGATGAATTTACATCGTTAGGAGATCGAAGGATGCCAGAGAAATCGGTGCCACGTGAAACGCCCTTGAAAGGCTTTCCGGCATGCGCCAGACAAGTGTGTTTGTTCACTACTGCTTTGCCGATTTTTACCGCATTTTTCATGGCAACCTTTTGTACTTCAAAAGGATTAACTTGCGACATGTCAACTCCGGGTTCCGCAGCTGCAGCTTCAACAGCTCTGAGTCCGGTTTCTTTAAATTGTTTGAAATCGAGTACCGAAGTTGGACAAGTCTCAACACATTGCAGGGCATCGCATGAGAAGTCGCAAGCCTGCTCACGCGGATCGATGTAAGGCGTTCCGTATCCAAGACCTTCATGAGCGCCGGCCAGTTTAATTGCATGTACCGGACATATTTGAACACACAAACCGCATTTGATGCAACCGTACAAAAAGTCTTCTTCTTCGATGGCACCCGGTGGGCGAAGAAAACCTTCGCGAGGCATCGATTTGGCTGCTTCATGGTCCAGAACAAAAGTGCCTGCACCAATCACTGCGATGGCACCTGCTGCTATGGCTCCTGATTTCAGAAAGTCTCTCCTGGAGACTTCATTGGCATTTTTTTTCATGGGATGTTCAATTTTAGTTAGTAGGGGCTCAGCTTAATAACCAAACTGAGCCCCCTCAGCAATTCTTTATTTTGAATTAGCAATTATCTAGTACAGATACTTATTCTAAAAACGGTACTTCAAACTCACATTTATACTTCTACCCGGCTCAAAATACAGACTTTGGATATCCATGGCTTTATAGGCTCGACTTAAATGTTCAACATAGTTTTTGTTGAATAGGTTTTTGACGCCAATTGCAATATCTAATTTGCTGAAAAAGTTATAGTTGGCGTATAAATCAAACACTGCAAAACCAGGTGTCTTTGATTCGTTGAAGGAGCCGGAAACACGGTTTTGTGCATCAACCACGCGACCATGAATTTCAGCTTTGAGTTTGTTATGCGTATAAGTGAGTGACGTTGCAGCTGTCAGTGGCGTGATTTCTGCCAGAGGTTCGTCCCAGCTGATATTTTGGCCATACACATAGGAAACAACTAAATCATACTGCAGTGCCGGCATGATTTCCCAATTAAACCCGGCTTCAAATCCCGTAAGGAACACTTCATCTGCATTGCGGAATTGTTTGGTAAATTTGGGATCGTTACAGGGGGTGTAAATTCTGGGAATCGTTTCGTCAACTACAGCAGTAATGTAATCTGTGATGTAGGCATAGTAAACATCACCGAAGAAGCCTACTTTGCCCAGTTTTTTCTCCATCCGAATGTCGAACTGATAGTTGACCTCTGATTTCAAATCGGGATTGCCAATATACTCGTAGGCATCCATTCCTATACTTAAATGGTTGATAAACAACTCAGAAAGTTCAGGTGCGCGTGTTGATCGTGCGAGTGCAAAATAGACATTCAGGTTTTTAGGCAGGAACCATGTAATCGAAGTGGTGGCAGAAATGTCAATATGGTCATCAGGCTTGATTTCGTTGTTGTATTGTTCCAGAAAACCCGCATCAGGATCATTGATGCCATACATATTCACATCAGACCTGATACCCAGTGTCCAGACCATGTTTTCATTGATGTCGCGTTTGTTTTCAAGGAAAATACCCAGGTCGTCCTGGTTCGAGTCTTGCCAGGTTTTGTCTATAAAAGCTTTTGGTGGGTCGAAAGTGGCTCCAGTACAGGTGTTTTTAAAGACCAGGCGGTTGCGTACGCCATCTTTACCAATGTGTTTAAAGTCGATGCCAGCAAAAAGCATATTGGCACCACCTGTTTGCAGGCCGAATTCTGTACGACCACCAAAAACTGTGGCATTTACAGGCGAAACAGCATGTACTGCTGCATAAGCTGGTCGGCGTGTGTTCGACATCTCATGGTCGACATAACTTCCATATGCTTTCAGTTTAAACGATTTCAGCAAGGGGCTCACATTATTCACAGCATAGTCTAACGAAAGTATGCTGCTGTTGTCTTTGTCAGCATCCATGGGCAGACCCGCGTATAGCACATCTTTAGCCATACTTTGTCGCCAGGTAATTTGAAGGCGCTGATCGGCCGAAAACTGGTATCCCAGCTTCATGGCATAGCCCAAGCGGTTGAAGGAGGATGCAATTTCTTGGCCGCTGCCGCTTTTGTAATTGCCATAATCTTTGTATCCAAAGTTGAGTGAGAAGTCAGTTTTACCTGCTACCAGTTGCGTAAACAGATTGGTATAGATGTTTCCACCATTCGATTGATAACCGCCTTCAACTGCTCCTGAAAAGGATTTACCAACCGAACGATCAGGTTTGCGGTTGACAATGTTGATGATGCCACCAAAAGTTTGTCCATATCGGACGCTGAAAGGTCCTTTGATAACTTCAATTTTTTCGATTTCTTCAGGTGCCACCTGCGAAATGGTGGGATCCATTCGGTTGGGGCAGGCATTGGTACTGTTTACTCCTCCGTCGATCAGGACGTTGAGCTGACTGTATTTGAAACCCCTCAACACAGGCTCCATGCCGTAATTGCCGCGCTTTTCGACACCGAAACCAGCCTTGTTGATAAACATGGCACCGCCATCATGCGGATTTTCGAACTGAAGTGTTGTGCCGTTGATATTGGTTTTACTTAGGTTGGAGGCACTTTTTGCCGTCACCAATATTTCTTCAAGTACCAGCGTGTCCGATTGAGCGAGCGATACCGTAAAGCTAGCCATCAACGAGGCTAATATTGCTATTTTTAAAACAATTTTAAATCTTGTCATCTTTTTGTGATTTTATTTTACGTAAAACAGAATAACTAAATAATTAGTTGATTAATCAGTGTTCAATCTTCTGGTTAGCTCCTAAATAGGGAAAGAGGGCAAACCAGGCAGACTGATCAGCAAAAAGATGATTTCGGCGGGGGAGATGGGATGCGTTTCAGCCAGTCAATGAAAAAGCTTTCACTTTCATAATAGCTGACAAGCATTTTAGGAAAATCATTCAGATTAAAAAGTGATGAACCAGGCAAATAAATCAGACTGGTGTGAGAGATATTGTTTTCCGGAAACTTTGCTTTGTTCTCGTCATCGTTATGTTCTTTTGCGCGGGCAAGAAGAGCATTTAAGTAAGTGATGTCGCCCGTGAGGGGAAGAACAGAGTCATTGTGAACGGTAGTATGGACAGAATAGTTTGACTCGAGTTGCATACCGATATAGCGCCACAATTGTATTTCGGGCAGGATGATAAATGCCAGGTGCAGGATGGCCAGTAAACTTGCTATATATCTGCGTTTTGACATCTATTCTACTATTTTTTGATCTTGATTAATATCTTCCCAGATAAATATCGGTTCTTTATCACGAAGTACCAGTTTGGGCTCTGAAAACGGCGCAAGTCTCTCTAAGAAATCGAGCACGAGCAGAAGGGGAGAACCATAAAAAAACTTCATATCCTTGTCGAAAGTCCAAAGGTGTTCAACGTAAGCATATAAAGTAAAAGGCGTATCGCCAATATTATCGTCATTTTTATCGAACCCCTGGTAATCGTCAAAATAGTTGTTTTTCCAGATGTTGGCATTTGCAGTTTTTCCTTCAGCTTCTACAGCGACGAGGTTGTTGTGGAAATAATTGAATTTGTAAAGGTTTCCTTCCTGGTTGGTGTGAAACTTAATGCCTGTTCCGCAAAATGCTATTTCGTTGTACATCACCGTGTTAATTTTCTCCGGAACAAAAGGCGACACGTCAACGTGGATGCCTTCTGAACTATAGATAAAGCGGTTGTTCAAAATTTGGTTCGAGGAAGTTTCTTTCATACCAAGGCACATACCGCTAAGCCCGGTAGAGTGCATGATGGTGTTTCCGGTCATAACGGTTTCCTCGCTATACATCAGAAAAACACCCACCGAATTGTTATAAAAATAATTGTCTTTGATGCGGTTGTTATGGGCATACATAAAGTGAATGCTGTAGCGGTTTCCAACACCTTTATTGCTTTCGAAAGTGTTTTCTGACGAATACCACACCACCATATCCCGCACATGATGCCAGTAATTGTGCCTGATAAGGTTATTCTTGGAATACCATAACCGGATGGCATCTCCTTTAAGCGCCAGATCTCGGGCCGATAATGAGCTGATTTCGCAATGTTTAATCAGGTTGTGGGCTGATTGGAAAATATCAATGCCAAATAAACATTCTTGAATCAGACAGTTGTCAATAACATTTGAATTTCCTTTAATTTTTACGGCGCAGTCGATTTTATCGTGCGAACCACCAGATTCAATAATTTTCAGGTTTTTAATGGTTACATTATTGGCTTCAAGGTAAATAACAGAGGCCTTTTTCATGCCAGTGAGCGTAACTTGTCCATTTCCATCAATGGTGATGGCATCTTTGGTAATGGTCACAGGGCCTGTATAATATCCAGGTTCGAGTTTGATGTATTTCCCAGGCGGAGCTTGATCAATGATTTCCTGCAGTTTGATCGGATGTGAATTATCTGTATATCCGCTCACGGGTTGGATAAGTCCAAATTCAGCTACCTGAGCAATCAAATTGCCAGTGAGCAGCCAAAAAATACAACCTATCCAACCAATGTTCTGAGCGAATCGCATGATTATTTTATCATCAGTTCAATTCAAAGTAATTAAGCTTGCTGACGCAACGATTTGCGTTTAAGCAAGATGGATATAACCATCAGGAAGAATGCTCCCAATGCAACAAAAAACCCGTAATAAGGGTAAGATTCTGTAGTAAACTGAGCTACTTTTCCTTCACCAAAAACTGTGGGCATAAAAGGCTTGATGCCAGCAAAAGCTCCACCACCATGCAGTCCAAGGTTATGTCCGTACCAATACAGGTAATAAATATACACAAAGAGGAAATAAAATGGCACTAAAGCAGGAATAAGGCCGAAGGCCAAACCAAGTTTTTTCTGCCAGCCTATAAAGATCATCCCCAACACGATAAAGAAAACGAAGATATAGGGGGAGTAAATCATCAGATTGTTCAGAAATTTAAGGGTGTGAGGAGTAACATCCACTTTGATTTGCTGTCCTGTCTCCGGGTCAAACAAATCATTTCCTTCGGCATCCTTTTTGGTATCAAAAACATAAAAGCTGGGATGTTCCATACCTGCCGGATTGTTTCTGCCCTGAACGATGGGATACATACCGATGAAATGATTGATAGCATTCATTTCAACAAGGCAATCGGCACCTTCGTTCATCGCCAGCTCTTCTCTTTCTTTAACGCCCTCACAGCCGTTATAAACCCCATCAAACTTGAAATTGATTCGGATTCCCTTTGGGTACATCGACTTTGGATACTGAATGCTCTGCAATGCTACTCCCCATATAGGGATGAAATAGGTTGCTCCTATCAAAATAAGCCCAAGAAGTGCAAAAATTGTATAAGATTTAATTTTCATTGAACTGAATGTTTTGTTGAGTTTACTTTGCCGGAGTAACACCAGCTTCATGCATCATATAACTAATTGCATCAAACAGATCGTCTTCGGTGCAATCGACGCAGGTTCCTTTTTCGGGCATCACTCCGTGTGTGCCAGTATAACCTTTTAACGCATGTTCTTTTAACACAGTCATGCCTTTGGCTGCTATTTCTTCCCAGCGGGCTTTGTCGGTAAGGGCTGCAGCACCTGCTACACCTTTCCAGTGACAGGCTATGCATGCTTTGTCGTAAACAGCTTTTCCATTTTCAAGATTGGCAACTTTTTCGCCGCCACCTCCACAGCTCGTCAGCATCCCTACAGCCATGAAGGCGCTGACCATCAACAGAATAATTTTTTTCATAAAGAGATTTAAGTTTAGTTAAATTAGGGTTTGATTAATTCAAACCAAAGGTAATAAATCCGGGAGACTTTTTGGGTCCCCCGGATTGATAAAATCATTGTTGACTCATATATTGAGTTGAACGGAGTTTGAGGAACTTGATGATTTTATCGGCATCAGCGTCTGAAACATTTTGGTTTGGCATAGCCAGCTTATATCGTTGGCGCATGGCTTCAATATCAACTTCTTTGTAGTGTTCTTCGGGATTCATAATCCAGGTTTTGAGCCAATCATCAGTGCGTCGCTTGTCAACCATCAGCAAGTCAGGTCCATTGAACTCTTCTCCAAATTTATGACAGGCATTACATCCGTAGTTCAGGAATTCCATTTCGCCTTCAAGTAAGTTTTTCATTTCGATGGCAGATGGCTGGAAAGCCTGCATCTGCATGTCTGCTTGCACGCGTTTTGAATATGCCAGCAGCATTTCATTGTTAGCGGCTTCATCATAGGCAACAGTGAGATAACCCTGCAGTTTTCTTCCTTCCGGACTGTGGTAATTGTCAAGCAATAATGGATAACTGCCTGAGCGGTCAGCATTGAAGATCAAGGTTGCCGTTTCGCCCGGACGCCATCTGTACATTTGGTCATAGGCTGATATTTCATATACATAATGATCAAGCTTTGACTGACCGTGATTGGTGATATGGATTTCTACATCCTGACCCTGTTTTACTTTGATATTTCCAGGTTTAACAACACCGTTGTTCATCGTTGCATACACATCAACTTTGTTGCCTTTTGTCACGATTCTTTCATCGCCCAAAGCAGTGTAATCTGGAGATTTATCCATCTTGTAAATGTTGGTGCCAACAGGATAATTGTCTTCGGAAGTAAAATAATCCCTTGAAATCAAAGAAGTATAGTGGGGCTCGCCCATTGGCAATGGCATGTCATAAATCAACGACATTTTATCGCCTTCAATATCAATCAACTGGTGATTTTGCGGGTGGAGCGGTCCAACCGGGTTGAATCGGTCGATAGACAATTTGTTGAGCGAAATGAGGTATTTTCCATGAGGTTTGACAACATCACCATGTGCAGAAACGAGGTGACCAACATTATAGTGAGAGGACACATAGTCTAAAACTTTCAGGTTGATATAATCCCATTTTGTGATGCGTGAATCCACATAAATGGAGGTGTAAATCACTCCTGGTTCATCGTCAAACTGGTTGTGCAGAGGTCCGAGACCCACTTCAACACTTCCATGCAGGGCGGTTTCGAGAGCAATAATCGGAATTCCATATTCGTCGGTTCCTTCAAAATTTTTGTCGGCAATGGCCTTCATGATCTTGTCAAAGGAATAAACCCAGGCATGTGAATCGAGCTTACCTGCAACAACAATGTATTTTCCGTCTGGGTTAACATCCACGCCGTGAGGTGATTTTGGCTCTGGAATAAGGAAAAGAATATTGTTTTTTACTGCTACATCAATTGGGATAACCTTAGCGCCATTCACCATTTTATATTGGCCGTTTTTAACGAGTTCTTCGGCTTTTTTCCAATTGACAACATGTAGGTAGTCCACATCGCGCGAAGAGCAACCTGCTTCAAATGGCGGACGACCACTTTCGATACCTCCGTAATACATTTCGGTACAGAATGAATTGGTAAACGACCAGCCATAACTGGCATTTTTACCCATGTCTGTCAAATCCTGTGTATAAGGAGGGAATTCCATGGTAAAGGAGTTTTTCTCGTCGATGCGTCCTTTTTCATTGTCAAATTTCCAGAAGGTAAGACCACCGCGCCAGTATTTCTTAAAATTGGTTTCGTTTAGTGGATGGTATTTCCGGTCAAATGTTGAAGGATACTGTGAAGCTTCACCGATGTACTCTGAGTTTGGAGTAAAGAAGCATCCGCCGTGGTTACTCCGGAAAATTGGGTTATTTACAGTTTGCTTGAGTTCCCAGTCTTTCAATGAAATCACAAACACTCTGGGATTGGCTTTGTCGTTGATAACAGCCCATTTGCCGTCATAATCGCCATTGGTTTCTGAAAATCCCGGATGGTGAGTATCGCCCCAATCTATTTTCTGGCCATCGATATAGCCCGATTGTAGGATTTCGATGGATTCTTTACTGAAACCAAATCCATTTTCTGGTTGTTTGGATGATGTTGGTACATACTTTACCAAACGCATTGATGGTACAGTATACATAATCATGTTACCAGCCTGTCCACCCGAATTGAGGGCAATATACTCATCCTTTAGTTTATCTGGTGTATAGGTTTTTGCAGCGGCTAATACATCATCAGCATTGAGTCCTCTGCGCTTTACAACGTCTCCAAACGATTCTTTGCCGTAAGGAGCACCGAGGTCTTCGGCTTTGCTTTTCTTACCCTTGCTGTCACATGCAGTGATCAGTGATATGAAAGCAATTGCGATTAAAAGAAGACCTAATTGAGAATAGTGATCTATTTTTTTCATGATTCAAACTTTCTTCGATTAATTAATGGATGCTATTATTACTTACTGATCTCTTCTGACAGCAGTTTCTTGGCGCGCAGGCCAACGTCAGCAGTTTTTACCTGGTATTGCCAATATTGTTCTGCCCACAGGAATGCATCTTTCCATTTGCCTTCTGCAGCATAACGTTCGTAGTTGGCTTTGGCTGTTTTGGCGAGTTCAAGCTGGTCAAGAGCGTCAACTACCAGTGCTTCAACGTATGGATAGTTTTGGTAGTTGTTGTCTTTCAGGTAAGTAACCACACTATTGATAACATCTTGTGTCTGATTGATCACCACAATTTTATCTTCGTAGTTTTTCTTGTATTCAGCAAGTTGCTCAAGTGTCAATTTTATTTCTCCTTCAGTTTCCGGGGAAGCAACATAACCTTTTGGTCTGACCAGGAAGATCCCCTCCATTTCGAGGTGAAGCGCTGAACAGAACTCAGTACAATAATAGGGGAATACACCCGGGCGGTCGGCGACCATGGTAAGTGAAGCTGTTTTTCCGGGCTCAAAGCTGCCATGGACACCATATGTTGAAACAGTAAATCCGTGTGTTTCGTCTTCAGCACGTTCCAGGTTGGTAAGGTGGAAAGTTACAACATCCCCTTCTTCTACTTCAACAATTTCAGGAGTGATATGTGAGCGGATTAATGTGCCAAAAACATGCACGCGGTTGCCTTCTCTTTCAATCTTTTCCTGGCCTGCAACAGTTTTGTAGCGCGATATCTCTCCTGTTCTGGTATTAGTGCCAAGCGGATAACGGATAATAGGTTTGATGGTCGTACGCAATACACTTACCGAGCCATAAATGTTTGATTGTGGCAGACTCATAGTATAAATGTCTCGCATGTCGTCTGACGAGATATCGATCAGATGTTGATAGCTTGGACGTGCAGGGCCAATCGGAATCATATTGTCATATAGCCCTTCCTTGTCAACAACAGTAAGGTAATTTGAATGTGGCTCAGCTGAGTTTCCCTGTGGAGTCATTAATTGACCGGGTTTAAAGGTCAAATCAATGGCTGATTCAACTTTTAAAGTTTCATAATTCCAGCGTACAACTTTTTTATCGTCAAAAGCAGATGTGTATACAGTATTAGGTCTGTAGTCGAAGGCATTATCGATGACATTCCTTCCAATCTTAACAGTACCATGTAAGAGACTTTTTTCATCAAGCGTAGGAACATTGACTACTGACTGGGATGTATAAGTTTTTTGGTCGAGTGCAGCTTTTACTTTTGCAAAGTCAAAAACCATTGCATCATCGGTTGCTGTGATAAAATATTTACCGCTTGGATCAACTTTCACTGAATGAGGTGTTTCGTCAACAGGGATGAGTGCAAAAACACCATTATCAATGGCTACCTGAAAAGGAATAACCATAAAATCATGAACTTCTATAGTTTCAAGCTTGCTGGCCTTATTGATGTCGTATACATATATATAGGACTGATCTTTGTAAGCAGCCAAACCTACAAGTAATCCATTGCTTGCTTCGCGGCCTGTATCGAAATATCCGAGTGTAAAGGGTGGTAATTCGAGGGTAAACGAATTTTCTTTGATCATACGACCAATATGGTGACCGGTTCCGGCCTCTTCCTGTGTGTCCTGAAAGCTCCAACAGGTGATACCTGATTTGAATTTGGTTTCAAATTCAGTTTCAGGGTCAGCTTCCTTGTTGTCCCATGGGGTTGGGTATTCACTCGATTGGATGACATACTCAGTGTTTTCAGTTACGGCAACACCAGGAAATGCATTGAGGAAAAGAGGGTGCATCAACACCTGTTTTGTTTCAAAGTCATCAAGGCCAAGTAATGCGATCCTCGAATTGGCGCCATCTGAATAAAAGAGATATTTACCATTGTATTTACCATCCGTTTCGCTTAGCGCGGGAAATCGCATGTCGCCATACCTTAATAATCGATTGTCGAGCGATCCCTTTTTCAGCATTAGGGTGCTTTCATCGTCGAAACCATAGCCCTGCCAGGGCTCGGGTGAGAACACGCCAACATATTTATAAATACGCATGCTGGGCAAACCATAAACGATCATCGTGCCTGAGTTTCCTGTACCCACAAAGGCAAAGTAATCGTCGCGTCCGCCGCGAGGCATAAATGTTTTGGTTGCAGCAAGAACATCATCGTCATTGAGACCTCTGTTCTTTTTTACATCTGCAAGTGTAGTCTGAGCAAATATTTCACTGCCCATTCCACAAATCAGCAGCAGACATGTTAATGCTACGCTAAGAACTTTTAAATAGTGCTTCATTTTTACTTTGGTGTTTGGTTCGTTGAAAAACTTTATCTGATTTATATGTGGTTGAATATTTTGTAGTATTTACTATCATGCTGTTTATCTATACTTTTCACTTCTTGCCTCACAAAAATAAAAGGTAATTCAGTGCTATTTTTCTTCATGTTGTTTTGAATCACGAATTGAAACCAATTTGTCATAAATTGCACTGTTTCGAAAAAAGACGGTCAAAGGCGTTTGTTTAAATTCATGAATTCAAACAAAATCGAAAAACTCTTAAAACCCACATTATCAAGTAAATGAAATATATTGATGAATGGTTGTGTTTTAATTCAAGAATTTCAGTACATTTGCCATAGGAGGAAAAAGATCGAAGTTTACTGCTGAATTTTTGGCGCAGAATAGTTCAGTAAAATAGTGGAGCAGACAGATCTTTGCGAATTTATAACTGATCAAGAAATGTTGTAGTTTAATGGAAACTCTTAATCATTCTTTGTGGTTAATGCTTGGCTATCAGTCAATTGGTTTCTTTTTATATTTGTTATATGAAAACTTAAAGGAAAAGAGTACCACAAGGAGTTTGTTTGCGGTTTTTATGATGCTTTTTGGCTTGACCAGCTTTCTGTTGCATATCAGGTTGTTCACACACACTTCCTCTTTTTATGTTTTATTTCCGTTGATTTTTTCAGTTGCAATGCTGCTTACGCCAGTTTTTTACTTTCATCTGAAATCATTGTTGGTAGAGAATTTCGTTCTTCGGTGGATTGATCTGTTGCATGTGCTGCCTGCCCTCTTGGTGCTGATTATCATGCTTCCTTTTTGGGTACTTATTACTTCGCACAACACGGAATACCTTGACTCGGTATATGGTATTTTATTAATCAAATCCGCACCAGGAAACCAAACCTGGTTGATCAGGTTAATCATCAATACTTTGGTATTTTTACAGTTATTGGTTTATATGTTTTATTCAACCGGGCTTTTCCGCAGATTTGCTCTTAAAATGCAAAAGAGAGAATGTCCTGATTTAAAGTTTTATGTTACCGGGACGAAATTATTCAGCTTCAGTTATCTGTTAATGATGATACTGCTTATCAGTCATCAATATTTCCACAGCGAATCAGACAGTTTGGTTAGCACGCTATTCATTGGTTCAGTATTAATTCTGAATATTGGACTAGGATATTTTGGCATCAGGTTTAATGATGATTATTTTTTTCAGTGTGCTGAATTTTTGCACTCTAACCCTAAAGCAAATCTCTTTGTTACGAGTAGACAAACAGGGGCTAATCTGGACGGAGAAAAATATAAAACTTCTTGTTTGTGCGACGAATTGAAAGATGTGCTGGTGGAAGAGCTTGAGATGCTGATGAAAAAGGAGGAGCCTTACATTAATCCCAAGTTAAAGTTGGAAGATGTTGCCAATCTGCTTAATACGAATTCAAAGTATCTTTCGCAAACTATAAACGAGAAGTTTTCAAAGAATTTTCAGCACTACCTCAATGATTACCGCTGTGCTAAGGTGATTGATCTGTTTCAGAATATGGAATATGACGACTACAGTATCGAAGGTATTGCGGCTACCTGCGGTTTCCATTCGCGATCGTCTTTTGTGGCCTCATTTAAAAAGTATTCAGGAAAATTGCCCTCGCAGTATCGCAAAGAAATTATTGAGGGTAGGATTGTGCAAAAAAAATGACCCAGTTGCTCACCGGGTCATTATGAATTATGTGAAGTTTCTTTACCAGCTTCCGCCAGCTCCGCCACCGCCGAAACTGCCACCACCAAAACCACCAAAGCCACCGCCACCGCCAAAACCACCTGAGCCGCCACTGAAACCGCCCCAACTGCCAGAGCTGCCTCTGCCAGCCTGACTGGCCAGCCAAATGGCAGTCCAAAATGGCAGATTGCCGCCTCTACCTCCTATGTGGTTCGACGATTTAGAAGCACGCATAATAATGATAATTAAGATGATAATAATAATTGGGATGACCCATGCGCCATCGTTTTGTTGATCGTATTGATCAGCTGTGAAAGCACCAGAAGCCAATCCCATGATGGCATCGGTGGCTTTGTCGAGCCCCGCAAAATAGTTGCCTTCTTTGAATGAAGGAATCATCTCCCGATCGACGAGGCGCTTACTGAGTGCATCCGGAATAAGTCCCTCCAGACCATATCCAACCGCAATGAAAGCCTGTCCGCGGGCATTTCCAATCTTGGGCTTTACCAAAATGACAACACCATTGTTTTTGCCTTTTTGACCAGCACCCCATTTTTCACCCAGTTTGAAGGCGTAGTCTGCCGGATCGGTACCGCTCAGGTCTTTCACCAAAACGACGAGAATCTGTGTGGAAGTGCTGTCGTTATAGTCAACCAGCTTTCTTTCCAGCCTGGAAATATCCTGGGCCGATAAGGTGTTTGTAAAATCATTTACCAGCCTTGGTGGAACAGGTTTTTCAGGGATTGATTGCGCAAACATGGCTGTAGCTGCCAGCCATAACATCAGAAGTAATAGATATTGTTTGAAGGTGTGCATAATGCTAGGATCCAAATGAGATTTCATCGCTCAGTTCGTTGATGTCGTCGCTATGGTGAGGAAAATGTTTTTTGAGCTTTTGACCGGCTTTTTCGATGCCTTGTTCGAGACCAGCTACAAAATCCTGCCTTTTGAAGTGTTCGGCCAAAATTTGTTTCACCTCTTCCCAAAAAGTTTCCTCAACCTGCAGGTTGATGCCTTCATCGCCTATAATGGCAAATTTTCGGTCTTTAACGGCCAGATAAAACAAAACGCCATTACGGTGCTCGGTTTGATGCATATCGAGTTTCTTAAACAAAAAGGCTGCCCTGTCAAGAACATCGTTCTTGCAATGATTTTCGATATGCACCCTTATTTCGCCTGAGGTGTCAAGTTCGGCTTTCAGGATGGCCGATTTAATCCGGTCTTTTTCTTCATTTGTGAAAAGCGTCTGAGCTGATGGCATGATAACTGGTTTTTGTGATTCGAACCTGATAGATTAAAAGTTGACTTCCGGCGCTTTATCAGCACCCTGAACGGCTTCGAAATAAGGTTTCTGACTGAATCCAAACATGCCAGCCAACATATTTTGCGGGAATGATTTGATGTAGGTGTTGTAAGTTCTTGTGGTTTCATTAAACTTCATCCTTTCAACAGAAATCCTGTTCTCGGTTCCTTCGAGCTGTGCCTGTAGTTCCAAAAAGTTTTGGTTCGATTTCAGTTCGGGATAGCGCTCAACAACAACCATCAATCGCGACAACGCGCCTGACAATCCATCCTGAGCCTGCTGAAAAGCCTGCATATTGGCTTCGGTGAGATTGTCAGCATTCAAGTTAACAGAAGTCGCTTTGGCGCGGGCTTCGACCACTCCGGTAAGCACATCTTTTTCTTGCGCAGCAAAGCCTTTTACCGTATTGACGAGGTTTGGAATAAGGTCAGCGCGTCGCTGGTAAACATTTTCAACCTGTGCCCATTGTGCATCGACCTGCTCGCCGTTTTGAACCATAGTATTGTAGGTGTTCTTGAAAAAGCTGTAGAAAATCACAACTACAAGAACGATAATACCAACTATTATCAGTGTTTTTTTCATGTTTTATGTTTTTTAATTCTCGCTAAATTAACCAATTCGTTGAAATAGAAAAAAAGGGCCTTAAAAATTTAAAGCCCTTTGTGATGTTTATTCTGCAATGATTGTGAGGCTTCTCTTTACAAATTCATTGAGCTCTTTGCCTTTGAGCAGGTTTTTCGACAAACGGGCAAGGTCATACAGATGATGAATATTTTTCTGTTTGTCCTCGTCGGTTTTGCCTGCAAGAGAGGTAACAAGCGGGTGGTTACTGTTAACAACCAACTGATACGAATCGGGCAGCTCGCCCAATCCCATCATGCCACCGCCGCCCACAGCGTTCATGTCTTTCATGCGTCGCATAAACTCGTTTTGCGTGATCATCACCGGTGCATCGGTCTCGCTCAGGTTTTCAAAAACCACTTCAAATGACTTTTTATCGACAGCTTCCTCAAATGATTTTTTCAATTCTTCGATCTGTTTTTCGTCGAGTTTCGAAGGCAACACCGCATCGTCTTTTGCAATCAGCTTGTCGATGGTGTTTGAGTCCACACGGGCAAAGCTGCTGTCACTGAGTTTTTGTTCGAGCGAATTGATAAAATGACTGTCAAGAATGCCGTCCATTACCAGCACATCGTATCCATGTTCTTTGGCTGTTTCGATGTAGCCAAACTGATCCTCAACATTATTGGCATAAAGATAAATCAGCCGTTTGTCTTTATCTTTTTGGTTTGTTTCGATGTGCGTTTTGTACTCGTCGAGTGTAAAGTATTTGTTTTCGGTATTTTTCAGCAAGACGAACTTCTCGGCTTTCTCATAGAACTTGGGATCTGAGATCATGCCATACTGAATGAAAATCTTGATGTCGTCCCATTTCTTTTCAAAAGTTTCCCGGTCGTTCTTGAAGATCTCTTCCAGTTTGTCAGCAACTTTTTTAGTGATGTAGCCAGAGATTTTTTTCACGTTCTGATCACTTTGCAGGAATGAGCGACTGACGTTCAGTGGAATATCAGGTGAATCGATCACGCCATGAAGCAAGGTGAGGAAATCGGGAACAATTCCTTCAACTGAATCGGTTACAAAAACCTGGTTGCTGTAGAGCTGAATTTTATTCCGCTGCAATTCGTAATTGCTTTTCACCTTGGGGAAGTATAAAATCCCGGTGAGGTTGAAGGGGTAATCAACATTGAGGTGAATGTGAAACAAGGGCTCATCAAAGTTCATGGGATAGAGCTCATTGTAGAATTTTTTATAGTCTTCGTCAGTAATTTCTGACGGGGCTTTTTTCCACAATGGAGCGGTGTTGTTGATGATCCAGGGTTTTTCGACGGTCTTTGTTTTGGTTTTGCCGTCTTGATCTGTTTCGCCTTCAATGGGTTCTTCTTCTTTTTTGGTGCCAAACTGAATGGGCACCGGCAAGAACTTGCAATATTTGTTCAAAAGTTCCCTGATGCGGTATTCTTCGAGAAATTCCTCGTTGTCTTTGTCGATGAATAAAACAACTTCTGTACCGCGGTCTTTCTTTTTGCTTTCGGCAATGCTATATTCAGGACTTCCGTCGCATTCCCATTTGACGGCTTTGGTGTCGCCTTCGGTTTTGTAGGTTTTGGTGTTCAGTTCAACCTTGCTCGAAACCATAAAGGCAGAGTAAAAACCAAGCCCAAAATGACCAATGATGGCATTGGCTTCTGCTTCTGTTTTGGTTTTGAATTTGGTCACAAATTCTTCTGCACTCGAAAAGGCAATCTGGTTGATATATTTTTCAACTTCTTCCTGGTTCATCCCGATACCCCGATCGCGGATGGTCAGTGTTTTTTTCTTTTTGTTGATTTCGACATGGATGGTTAAGTCGCCAAGTTCATCGGCAAATTCTCCTGACGAAGCAAAAGTTTTGAGTTTTTGGGTGGCGTCAACCGCATTGCTCACCAGTTCGCGGAGGAAGATTTCATGATCTGAATAGAGAAACTTTTTAATAATCGGAAAGATATTCTCCGTTCTTACGTCGATGGTTCCTTTCTGCATTTCTTTTCGTTTTTTTAGTTTTGCAGTCAACCTAATCAAAGCCTGTGCCAGTGCATAACGGCTGACAAATTGACCCTTTTAACAACATTTTCGTCATCGATTATCGTTATTTTGGCCTTACATTTGCCAAAAATTCAAACCATGCCAGAAGCTGTTGATGCTTTTCTCGACCAACTAAAAAGAGCCATTCACACTGAAACGTTTGTCAAACTGACATTGAGCAAGCCTGTTCAGAAAAAGGACGACCTGCGCAATGTGTATGTAAAACCTGTTGTGATCAAAGCCGGAAACCGACTCTCGTTTGTGTATAAATACACGACACGTCAGGAAGTGAAGAACTTCGAGAGTTCGCAAGCCTGGCAGATGGTGTCCGGATTTCTGAGTAACAGGTTTTTGGTGGCCAACCTCTTTACAATTGATCGCGACTTCAACCTGTTGATGAGCGCTAAAGGTCATGGAAAATTGGTTGAAAGGGAAGTCGAAAAAAGACCTGCGCCAGATACCTCCCACGACAAAATTAAAAACCGATTACTCGACGAAACTCAGGCGTGGTGGTTTAAATTGGGCATATCCAGCCGCGATGGACAGGTGCTTCCTTCGATGCAGCATAAGTTTAAGCAGATCAATAAATATGTTGAAATTCTGGATGGTTTGATGCAGAAAGCCAGGCTTGGCCAGTCGCTCAAAGTAGTTGACATGGGGGCTGGAAAAGGATATTTGACTTTTGCCCTGTACGAATACCTGATGAATCAACCGGGGATGCAACTGCAATTGACGGGTGTTGAGATGCGACCTGATTTGGTGACAAAAACCAATCAGATTGCTTCCTCGTCTGGCATGCAGGGTTTGCATTTTGAACAGGGCACGATCGAAGCTTTCCCCATGGAAGAAGTGGATGTGTTGATTGCCTTGCATGCCTGCGACACGGCCACAGATGATGCCATTGCAGCCGGTATCAAGGCAAATGCTTCATTGATTGTGTGTGCGCCATGTTGTCATAAGCAGATACGAAATGCCATGTCGGCCAGCCCGGCAGAAATTCCCATGTTGCAATATGGTATTTTGTTTGAGCGTCAGGCCGAAATGCTGACCGATACCATCCGTGCACTCATCATGGAATACCATGGCTATAAAAGTCAGATTATGGAGTTTATTGAAGCCGACCATACTCCAAAAAATATCTTGCTTACAGGGACGAAAAGTCAGGCAAAAATTGACCAGACAGCGATTAGAAATCAGATTGTAAGCCTGAAAACCCAATATAAAATACAGGAGCACTATCTCGAGACAGCTTTAGGCATAAATTTTTAAACCTAACTTAAACATGATAATAACCGGTACTTTGATCAACGTATTTGCTGTTGTGGCTGGTAGCCTGCTCGGATTGATTTTTCATGCCCGCTTACCGAAGCGATTTACTGATATCATATTTCAGGGAATTGGGTTGTTTACTATCGTATTGGGTATTGCCATGGCGTTGAAAGCAACTGAGTGGCTCGTTGTGGTCCTCAGTCTTATTTTGGGTGGCGTGCTGGGTGAGTTGACCAGGCTTGAGAGTTTTTTTGATGGCCTGGCCAGCCGGGTCGGGAAACGATTCAAAATTGGGGGTGAACGTTTCAATGAGGGTTTGCTCACTGCCTTTTTGTTGTTTTGTATGGGATCGATGACCGTTTTAGGAGCCATTGAAGAGGGGATGGGAGGTAAACCAGAATTGTATTATATCAAATCGCTCATGGATGGCATTTCGAGTATTGCATTGGCTTCTGGCTTGGGTATTGGGGTTTTGTTTTCTGCCTTTCCATTGTTTGTGTATCAGGCTGTTTTGACCTTGCTGGCTTTTTATTTCGGTTCATTCATGCCAGAGGCGATTATTGGTTGTGTGTCTGCAACCGGCGGTGTTTTGCTGGTCGGACTCGGCTTAAACATTCTTAAAGTGGCGCAGATCAAGATGCTAAACCTCTTGCCGGCGCTTCTTTTTGCGGCACTTATTTCGTGGCTGTTTCTCTTGTTTGGCTTTATGTCCTGATTTCTTTCTGTCTATTTTTTCTTAACTGTTTTTTTTATAACAATGCGGCACAATCGTGTGCGGAATTATTCGTATTTTAGTCGCAAGAAAAAATTACACCTTTAACGAAATGAGTTATGGAAAATATTGACTGGAAAAATTTGCCATTTGGGTATCATCCAACTGACTACAACATCCGTTGTATCTACAAAAACAATCAATGGGGCGAATTGGAAGTTAGTTCATCTGAGTATCTTCAGGTGCATATTGCCGCCACCGGTTTGCATTACGGACAGGAAGCTTTTGAAGGATTGAAAGCCTATCGTGGAAAAGACGGAAAAGTTCGCCTTTTCAGGTGGCAGGAAAATGCCAAGCGGATGCAGAATTCGGCCTATGGAATCATGATGGCCAAGGTGCCTGAAGAATTGTTTTACAATGCCGTTGTAAAGGCTGTTGAAATGAACGCACGTTTTATTCCACCTTACGGAACCGGTGCTTCTTTGTACATCAGACCGCTTTTGTTTGGATCAGGTCCACAGGTAGGGGTAAAGCCCGCCAAGGAGTATATGTTTGTTGTGTTTGTGACTCCTGTTGGTCCGTACTTCAGAGAAGGATTTAATCCCGTGACGGTAGAGTTGGTGCATGATTACGACCGTGCTGCGCCCCTTGGAACTGGACAATATAAAGTAGGTGGCAATTATGCTGCCAGTTTGCGTCCGGCCGACAGAGCCCACGCTGATGGTTACAGCTCTGTACTCTTCCTCGATGCCAAAGAAAAGAAGTATATCGACGAAGCCGGCCCGGCCAATTTCTTCGGTATCAAAGACGGGAAGTACATTACACCGCAATCAAGAACGATCTTGCCTTCGATCACCAATATGAGTCTCGAAATGATTGCGAAAGATCTTGGGTTGACAGTTGAGCGCCGCACAGTTCCATTGGAAGAACTTGGTACTTTTGATGAAGCCGGTGCTTGCGGAACAGCCGCTATTATTTCACCTTTCAAGAAAATAGTAGACCGTGAAACCAAAAAGGAATACGTTTATGGTGATGTTGCTGGTCCATATTCAACAAAACTATACACGACCCTGCGTGGTATTCAGGAAGGAGAAGTAGAGGATGTACATGGCTGGACCACGGTCCTTGAAGGATTATAAACCAAACCAGAAGATTTGAAAAACGCCTTGTAATTACGAGGCGTTTTTTATTGTATCAATTTATTTACCAGCAAAATAAGCTGCATCTTTTCCTGTAAAATACGGGCTTCGTGCCTGGCAGCTTCAGCGAAACTGTCATCACTTTTGGCATAGATTATTCCTCGTGACGAATTGACAAGCAAACCACATTGTTGATTCAAACCTGCTTTGGCAACAGCATTGAGATCACCACCTTGCGCACCTACACCGGGAACCAGAAAGAATGAGTCAGGCATCATGTATCGGATAGCTGCCAGTTCGTCTGGATGCGTGGCGCCTACAACAAACATGATTTGTTCGCTGCTGGCCCATTTGGAGGCCTTTTCAAGCACTTCGGAATAAAGTGGATTGCCGTTGGTTTGTTTCAGGTACTGAAAGTCGCCAGATCCCGGGTTGGAGGTAAGAGCCAATAAAACCACCCATTTCCCTTCGAAATCAAGAAATGGCCTTACCGAGTCGAAGCCCATGTACGGAGCCACTGTCAGTGCATCGGCCTGCATCTGATCAAAAAATGCCCGCGCGTAATTCGCCGAGGTGTTGCCAATATCTCCACGCTTTGCGTCGATAATGATGAAAATTTCCGGATAAGTGTTGCGAATATATGCAACAGTTTTTTCAAGGCTTGACCAGCCCGCCGATCCATTGGCTTCGTAAAAGGCTGTGTTTGGTTTGTAGGAAACAGCAAATTCAGCGGTGGCATCAACAATGGCTTTGTTGAAGCTAAAAACCGGATCTGACTCTTTCAGGAGTTGTGCGGGTATTTTTGCCAAATCTGTATCCAGTCCAATGCACAGAAAAGACTTTTTCCGCTGTATCTGTTCAAAGAGTGCTTTTTTATCCATCTTAGGCGTCGAGTTCAGTTTTCAGGCGTTCAGCATTTTCAGCCATCTGTAGCTTTTCGATGAGCTCGTCAAGGTCGCCATCAATAATGGCTGATAAGTTGTATAATGTCAGGTTGATGCGATGATCCGTCACGCGTCCCTGTGGCCAGTTATAGGTTCTGATTTTGGCTGAGCGATCGCCTGTTGACACCATGGTCTTTCTTTTGGAAGAAATTTCTTCAAGGTATTTGTTGTATTCAACCTCAAAGAGCCTGGTACGCAGAACTTTCATGGCTTTTGCCAAGTTCTTGATCTGTGATTTTTCATCCTGACAGGTGACAACCAAACCGCTCGGGATGTGCGTCAGGCGAATAGCAGAATAGGTAGTGTTAACTGACTGTCCGCCAGGGCCTGATGAGCAATAAGTGTCTTTGCGGATATCTTTGTCGTGCAACTCGATATCGAATTCTTCTGCTTCGGGCAATACAACAACCGAAGCTGCTGAGGTATGCACGCGACCTTGCGTTTCTGTTTTGGGAACTCGCTGCACACGATGCACACCTGATTCGAACTTCATGATGCCGTAAGCATTGTTTCCAATTACATTGAAAACCACTTCTTTAAAACCTCCAACGGTGCCTTCATTCATGTCGACCAGTTCGGTTTTCCAGCCTTTGGTTTCGCAATATTTCATGTACATTCGATAAAGGTCACCCGCGAAAATACTGGCCTCGTCACCACCTGTTCCGGCCCGGATTTCAACAACCGCATTTTTGCTGTCCTGCGGATCTTTGGGAATCAGCATCAGCCGAATATCTTCTTCAAGTTTCTCTTTTTTCTCCAGCAATTCATCCAGCTCTTCACGCGCCATTTCCCTGAAATCTTCATCCTTCTCGTTTTTGAGAATTTCGCGGGCGCCGTCGATGTGTTCAACCACAGATTTGTATTCTTTGAATGCCACCACAACTCCTTCAAGATCTTTGTAATCTTTGTTGAGCTTTACGTAGCGTTTCATGTCGGACATCACAGCGGGATCGTTGAGCTGTTCGCCCATTTCTTCCCAACGACGGTGAATAGTTTCCAGTTTATCAATAATTTCCACAGTAAGCGATTTTGGGGTGCAAAGTTAAGGAATTATAGGATTGTTTTGCCAGGCACATCTAAATGTGCTTTGGCCAGAAGACAAAGCTAATACTCAAAGGTACCGTGCTTGCTGCTGATCGTGAGTTTTCTGACAGGAGAAGATTCAACATGACCAACGATTTTGGCATCGACACCAAATTGCGACGATATGGAGATCATTTCTTGTGCTGCCTTTTCGTTTGTATAAATCTCAAGACGGTGCCCCATATTGAAAACTTTATACATCTCCTTCCAATCGGTTCCTGAAGACTGTTGAATCAGACTGAAAAGCGGAGGCGTATCGAATAACGCATCCTTGATGATGTGCAAATTTTTTATAAAATGCATCACTTTGGTCTGAGCGCCACCGCTACAGTGAATCATGCCGTGAATGGCAGGGCGATGATTTTCGAGGATCTTCATGACAATGGGCGCGTAGGTACGGGTTGGAGACAGGACCATTTTTCCTACATCAACACCTGCAACAGGACTTTCCTCTGTTAAGTGGTGATTCCCGCTGTAAACCAGTGCAGCGGGTACTGCATGATCAAAGCTTTCAGGGTACTTTTCAGCAAGATATTTTGCAAACACATCGTGGCGTGCAGAAGTGAGTCCATTGCTGCCCATTCCGCCGTTGTAACCATCTTCATAACTGGCCTGACCAAAGGAAGAAAAACCTACAATGACATCGCCAGTTTGAATCTTGTTCTCAATCACATCCTTGCGTTTGATGCGGGCTGTTACCGTGCTGTCGACAATAACAGTGCGCACCAGATCGCCAACATCGGCTGTTTCGCCTCCAGTCAGATGGATGCCAATGCCCATTTTTCTGAGTTTAGCCAGAAAACTTTCGGTTCCGTTAATGATTGCGGCAATCACTTCGCCCGGAATCAGGTTTTTATTGCGGCCGATAGTCGATGAGAGCAGCATGCCATTTGTCGCACCAACGCACAAAAGGTCATCGGTATTCATCACGATGGCATCTTGTGCGATGCCTTCCCAAACGGATAAATCACCCGTTTCTTTCCAATAGAGGTAAGCAAGTGATGATTTGGTGCCCGCTCCGTCAGCATGCATGATGTTGCAATAATCTGCATCGCCTCCCAAAATATCAGGAATAATTTTGCAAAACGCATTTGGGAAAATGCCTTTGTCGAGGTTTTGGATGGCGCGGTGAACATCTTCTTTGCCTGCCGAAACCCCACGTTGCTGATAGCGGTTGTCACTCATAGTTATTTGAAAATCAAACTTTTTTTCTGGGTGTTAAAATCAAACTCGCCAAATTGACCCAAAAGCTTCTGACCAATAGTGAAATCGTATTTGCTGTTAGAGAAGACTGTAAATGCAACATTTTCAACGGTTCGGTTAGCGATTCTCATCTCTTTAAAGACGATTACAGCCCTGTCGGCAACAGCGCCTGCTTCAAGAACCTTATCGATTTCGCCTTCGAAATTGTCTTTATTGATTACGCCGTCGTTTAGCAGCTGCAGGGCTTTAGCTGCGGATATCGTTGCATCAGATGTGCGGTCATATACAAAAGATTCTGAATATCCTTCCAGTGTAAAAGGTACCACAAACAAACCTGCGGTGTTTTGGTTAAAGCCAACGAGATTATCAGCCGGATTGAGCCTGATGACTACATTTTCTGATACAGCCTGGTTGGACGGACGTGGTACGAAATCTTTACTTAACACCCTGAATTCAGTACGCCTGTTCAGCTGGTGTGCAGCTTCCTTTTGCTCGTTGGTTTCCAAAGAATTGATATAATCTTCGGACAGTACGGTTCCTTCTTTAAATGTGAAACCTCCAATAGTGATGTCTTTCTTGAGCTTTCTGGGTGAACGTTCACCATAACCTTTTGCTACGAGTCTTGCTCCATCAATTCCTCTGATAATCAAATAATCAACTACAGATTGAGCTCTTCGTTGCGACAACACATCATTGCGTTCATCGGTATCGCGGTTATCGGTATGTGAAGCCAGCTCAATGGTGATAGTCGGGTTTTGCTGTAAGGTTTCGATGAGACCCTGTAAAGAGTCTTCGTATTGTGGCTTCAGCTCCCAGCGCGCAAGGTCGTAGAGGATATCAGGCAGTACAATAGGTTCCTGTGGTATGGGTTTGATCATGAAATCTTTCACGAAATCGCGACTGAATTCAACACCAACAGTGGTTTCAGTACCTGTGAGTGTGAAATAATTCTCCTTATCAACTACGATTTCATAGGTAGTATTTTTATTCACCTGACTGTTGCCAAACAGATAATAGCCTTTGTCGTTGGTCCGCGTGCTTACGCTCATGCCATCAGAGCCAATCAGGGTAATGGTAGCATTAGAAACAAACTGAAGTGTTGTTTCATCCTTTATTGTACCGGCAATGGTAAACAAAACAGGAGGTTCAATAAAATAGTACAGATTGTCGATACCCCTGATATTGTCACGGTTACTGGCCAAAAACCCTCTCTCTTCGGTCGGGTGAAACATGATACTGAAATCATCGCCTGTAGAGTTGATTGGATATTTCAGATTACGAGGTTCTCCCCAGTTTCCGGCAGTATCAATGGTGGAAACGAAGATATCAAGACCGCCCATGCCACCATGCCCGTTCGAAGCAAAGTAAAGAGTAGTGTCGTTGCGCAGAAAAGGAAAAACTTCATCGCCTTTGGTATTGACAATGGGCCCAATGTTGAGCGGACGATTGAATGCCTGGGTTTTCGACTCGCGTAGACTCACCCAGATGTCTTTGCCACCAAAACCACCTTTGCGGTCAGCAGCAAAGTAGAGAATCAATTCGTTTTCGCTGAGTGTAGGATGGCCGATAATATCGAGGCTGTCAACGCCAATGATTTCTACCGGCACTGCCTCACCCCAGGCTCGTCCGGTGCGGGCACTTACGACAATCTGGCAGCCAGATTTTCTTTTCTCATAGTTGTTACAACGCGTGAAGTAGAGTTTATTGAAAGCGCTATTCATGAAAGGTGCTCCTTCGCTGGCTTTGGTGTTCACAACTTCATTTTCGTCCAGTAATACGGGAGTACTCCACTCGTCTTTCCTGTCGAGGCGCGAAGTAAACAAATCACTGAAGTCCTGACCGGTATAGCCGTCTTTTTCTTTACCTGTTGCGTTTTCACGTGTGGATGTAAAAATGATTTCGTTGTAATTTGAATTGGCCCAGGTGGCAGCAAAATCTGACTCACGTGAGTTGAGTTTTTTCACCGCTGTGACCTCATATTTTGAAGGGTTTTCGATCCACTCCTTGATGGTGGCAGCTGTTTCGGCGCCAAGCACACCCCTTGGGTCATCAGGAACAGCTTCTGCATAGAGATTATAATTTGCAATGGCGTCATCAAACTTCTCATTCATTTTCAGCACGTCGGCGAAATGCAGCCAGGCTTCAGGGTTTTCTTTGGGAAAATCGGTACGCATCACGCGTTTGTATGTGGCTTCAGCACGTTTGTTCAGTCCTGTCAGCCGGTAACATTCTGCCATGCGATAGCTGATGCGGGTACGTTCGTCCGAGTTCTTTTTAACCTTGTTATAAGCTTTTTTGTAGCGTTCGGCAGCAATGGTATATTGTTTCTTGTCGAAGGCATCATCAGCTGAGCGGGCAGGATTTCTTTGCGCAAATGAAGTGATGAAAAATAGATTCAATACCAAAAGAAGTAGAAGCTGCTTGCGAAGTTTCATGTGGTGAATATGTCTTTTTACTGGGTATAATAACGCAGGCATTGGCAATTTATTGAATGGGCTGTTTGGATTCTGTAGCTTGTTCGGGCAGGATATCACCCTGTGCAATGGTATGGCTTTCACCTACGGCTTTTTCGGGCTCTACTGCTTTGGGCTTTTTGTCCTTCAACACTTCACTGATTTGTGTTTCGCGGTCAATCCGTTGAATTTCCTTGTTGATCTCATTTTTAAAGCCCGCCGACGCCCGTTTCATCTCATTAATGGTTTTGCCTAGCGACCGCGCCACTTCCGGCAATTGCTTGGGCCCGAGAACGACAAACAATACGAGCAGGATCAAAACGATCTCGCCTGTACCAAAATCAAAAAACAGCAGCATTTTATTTAAGTTCTAGTTAGCTACAAAAGTATAAAATATCATGAGTTGTAGTGTCAGTTCTTCAAACTGTGTCAAACAAAAAAATCCCGCAGTGTAATACAGCGGGATTTTATAGAAATCTTTAGAACGAATTATTTTTTCTTGTTCTTGGCATTTTCAGCCTTTTCAGCTTCAGCTTTTTCTTTAGATGGTCCCTTCAACAAGTCGTATACAATCGGACTGGCGTTGAATACAGACGAATATGTACCGAACAAAATACCCATCAACAAGGCGAACACAAATCCACGTATTACTTCACCACCAAAGAGTGAGATGATGAGCAATACCAGAATGGTTGTCCCTGAGGTATTGATTGTACGGGCCAAAGTGCTGTTCAAACCATCGTTGATGTTGATACGAAGCGACTTCTTTGGATGCAGGTTGACGTTCTCACGGATACGGTCGAAAATGATTACGGTATCGTTGATTGAGTAACCGATAATCGTCAGAATTGCCGCAATAAAGGCCTGGTCAACCTCCATACTAAAGGGCAGGATGTTGTAGAACATCGAGAACAAACCAAGTACAATGATTGTATCGTGGAACAGCGCAATAATACCAGCAAGACCATACTGCCATTTTCTGAATCGAACGGCGATGTAGCTAAAGATGATAATCAACGAGAAGATGATGGCCATTACAGCCTTGTTACGGATATCATCCGCAATGGTAGGACCTACCTTTTGTGAACTCAGAATACCAATCAATTTGTCATCGGTTTCCTGATCGGAAGTAAAATCCTGATAAGTAACACCTGAATTGTAGAATTTACTCAAACCTCTATACAACATGGTCTGAATAATAGAGTCAACTTCTTTGCCTTCGTCGTCGATCATGAATTTTGTGGTGATTTTCACCTGACGTGCTGGACCGAATGTTTTAACTTCGGGCACTGCATTCACAAATTCGACAGCCAATGCATCACGAACTTCGTTTACAGTTACGTCTTTGTCAAATCTTACCAGATAAGTACGACCACCGGTAAAGTCAACACCATAGTTCAATCCGCGGAATGTTAATGAGCCAACGCTGAGAACGATCATAATGATCGAGAAAATGTAGGCTTTTTTACGCATCGTGAGGAAGTCGAAGTTGGTATTCGCCATGAAATCGCGTGTCAGCTTGGTATCGAAGCTGATTGGTTTATTGTTGTCGAGCAGATAAACAAAGATCATTCTCGAAATGAAGATCGCTGTGAACAACGAAGTCAACAGACCAATGATCAATGTGGTGGCAAAACCCTGAACCGGACCTGAACCGAATGTGTAAAGAACGATACCTGTTAGCAACGTTGTTACGTTACCGTCGATGATCGCAGAATAGGCGTTTTTGTAACCATCAGCAATTGCGAGGCGCATGCCTTTACCAGCTCTGATTTCTTCTTTGATACGCTCGTAAATGATTACGTTGGCGTCAACAGCCATACCAAGGGTAAGTACAATACCCGCAATACCAGGCAGTGTCAACACAGCGCCCAGTGAAGCAAGTACACCAAGAAGGAAAAATACGTTGGTGAATAGTGCAAGGTCGGCAATAATACCAGCTTTCTTGTAGAAGAGGTACATATACAGGAGCACCAGCATAAAGGCCAGCACAAACGACCATAAACCTGCACTAACAGCTTCACGACCCAATGATGGACCTACCACGGCTTCTTCCATGATGCGTGATGGAGCAGGCAGTTTTCCTGCTTTCAGTATGTTGGCAAGGTCTTGCGCTTCATCAATGGTCATGTCTCCACCTGAAATAGAAGAGCGACCACTTGGAATTTCGTCGTTAACCACAGGATATGAATAAACATAGCCATCGAGAACTATAGCAACCTGACGGCCAATGTTTTCACCGGTCAAACGTTTCCATGTTTTGGCACCTTCACTGTTCATCTGAATGGTCACTTCAACGCGTCCGTTTTGGTCGTAATCCTGTCGTGCATCCACAATAACCTCTCCACCCAGAGCAGCTTTGTTGTCGCGTGAGGCTTTCAATGCCACCAGTTCCATCAATTCAGCGCCATTACCTGTGGCACGTGGCTTCACGGTCCAGGCAAGTTTCATGTTACGTGGGAATACAGACATCACTTTGCGCAACATGCTGTTGATTTTTGCTGTATCTTTAACAGCAGCAGTACCAACGCGTGCGGTGTTGGCAGGAAAAAACTGACCTGACTCGTTTTGAGCGTATGAAGGCATCAAATAAGCATACAAAGGATTCTTTGCTGCGTATTCTTCAAATGACAAATCTTCTTTGGCTTTCTCATCGGTCGAGAGCTTGTCGATTAGCGAGGTGCTGTCGGCATTGTTGAGGCTGTCAACAAGTGCTGTAGTGTTGTTTTCTTCAGTGGGTTCTGTAACTTCAGCTGTTTTTTCTTCAGCAGGCACATCACCTGATTCAATTTTTTCTTCGGTACTGATGTCGGCCAGTCTCTTGTTGGCTTCATCAAAGAAAGTGTAAAGTTCCGAGAAGTTATAGGTTTCCCAAAACTCGAGCTGTGCAGTTCCCTGAAGCAGTTTACGTACACGTTTTGGGTCTTTAATGCCAGGCAATTCAACCAAAATACGGCCTGAAGTAGCCAGTTTCTGAATGTTAGGCTGGGTCACACCAAAACGGTCAATACGTGTACGGAGAATCTGGAACGAACGGTCGATAGCACCTTCTGTTTCTTGTCTGATTACTGCAAGTACCTCGTCGTTGGTTGAATTGACAGTGATTCCTTTGTCCTTAAACTCAAAGAGGAAAATCGAAGCCAAACGGGCGTTTGGATCAATCTCGTTGAACGACTCTCCAAAAAGTGTGACAAAGTCTTTCTGACTGTCACGCTGTTTGGCTTTGGCCATGTCCATGGCTTGCGTAAACACCGGATCGGTGCTGTTGCCTGACAGAGCCTTGATGATATCACTGACAGAAACTTCCAGAACAACGTTCATCCCGCCTTTAAGGTCAAGACCGAGGTTGATTTCACGCTCTTTAACATCCCTGAAGGTATACTTGTCGATCAAAATATTGTAAACCACCTGATTATCCATCGAATCGAGATAATAGGTCTCACGTGCTTTGGTGATTGAATCGAGGTAATACCCGTACATCAGCTCATTTCCTTGCGCAAGCTTATTTGCCATATTTACAGCAACTTCGCTGTCGGCATAGTTTTTTGCATCACGTTCGATCAGCGCTGTCACAAAAGTAAACGAGAGTTGATAGAGTGATACAATTGCGAAGGCGATGGCAAAAACCTTGATTGCTCCTTTGTTCTGCATTTGAATTGTAAATTAAATTAACTTCCTTCTTTTCTTATGAAATTTTTTTAGAGGGTGCAAAATTAGAATAATATTTAACAACTCCCAATAATTCAGTCATTAAAACATTTGCTACGCGATTTTTCAATTAGGATGATTTTTAGTAAGGGTTATTCTGGCTTCTTAACAAACTAAAAACCAGAATATTAATTAATTGACACGAAATGGCTGATTTTCGATTCTTGTTGTTTCATGCTAGTACCTGATCCACTTCCACAACTCTTTGTAATTGACCTTTTTGCCGTACATTAATATGCCTGTGTGATAAATTTTGGCCGCAAGCCAGGTGGTAAAAATGAAACCTCCAATCAGCAATGTCATCGATAAGGCTATTTCCCAATAGGGGACACCAAACGGAATGCGCACCATCATGATGACCGGAGAGGTAAGCGGAAACATCGAAAGCCAAAAAGCAACCGACCCGTCGGGATTGTTAACAACAAAATTGGAAATCACAATGCCCAAAATCAGTGGTAGCGATACTGGCAACATAAACTGTTGGGTGTCCGCTTCATTATCCACAGCCGATCCAATGGCAGCAAAAAGAGCTGCATACAACAAATAACCACCCAGAAAATAAAACAGAAACGCGAAGATAACCACGCCAAAATCAATGGAGTCGATCACTTCGAAAACCTGCATCACAGCCGCTGAGTCAACCTGCTGATTTGTGCTGAGTTGCTGCGTCATCAGGGTTCCACTGGTACCCATCATTTGTGCATCGGGTGAAGTGCCAAAAGCAAGGGTAAAGATGCCGTAAATGCCAATTGTTAGTACCACCCAAAGTAAAAACTGTGTGAGCCCTACCAAAGCAATTCCAATGATTTTGCCCATCATCAACTCGAAGGGTTTTACTGAGCTTACGATAACTTCGATGATGCGGCTGGTTTTCTCTTCAATCACACCACGCATTACTTGTGCGCCGAAAATGAATATAAAAAAGTAAATCAAAATCGAGGAAAATAGACCCAATGCCACATCTACTTCGGTGAAGGCTTTTTTCTCACCGCCGTCTTTATCCATTCTAATGGTAACAAGGTTGATGTCAGTTTTGGCTGATTTGATCAGTTCCGGGTCGATCCCTGAAGCCAATAATTTTTTGTTTTCTACTTCGGTCCGCATGGTGTTGCGGATGTATGAAGACATGTTTAACGAAACCTGTTTGTTGCTAAAAAGTTCGGCATTCGATGGAATATTGAGTTGTGTGGCCGGGATGTACAACAATGCATCATATTGACCCTCAAAGACCTTTTTTTTCAAGGTATCCAGGTCGTCAACGACGTAGGAAAACCTGAGGTTGTCGCCATTTTCGAATCGACCGACAAACCAGTTTGTATCATCCAAAACAGCAATCTTTCTGGTACCAATATCCGACATGGTTGCCAAAAAAACAGGCACAATCATCAGTGCAGCCATCAAGAGGGGACCCAAAAAAGTCATAATGATGAAGCTTTTCTTGCGTACCCTTGTCAGGTATTCGCGCCGGATGATTAAACTGATTTTATGCGCTGCCATTCGGTTTTGTGTTTTGCGATTGGACAAGTTGGATGAAAATGTCATTCATCGATGGCAAGACTTCCCTGAAAGAAATCACTTTTCCGATGGCCAGCATTTGCCTGAGCAACGCATTGTGTTCAGCCTCGGCATCAGCCTGAATATTCAGCTTTTGGATATTTTCGCCAAGCTGTTCTGTTTTTTGCACATTGAAGTTATCTGAAAGTTGACTCATTTTTACTGAATCAAGGTCCTGCAAAATGACTTCAAAAATATTTGATTTGTAGTGCATCCTGATATCATGCATCTTTCCCTCGACAATTTTCTTCCCTTTGTTGATGAGCGCGATATCATCGCACAACTCCTCAACCGAGGCCATATTGTGTGTAGAAAAAACGACTGTGGCGCCTGCTTTGCGCAATGCCAGGATTTCTGCTTTGAGGAGGTTGACGTTGATTGGGTCGAAGCCGCTGAAGGGCTCATCAAAAATCAGTAATTCAGGCTGATGAACAATGGTGACAGCAAATTGAATTTTTTGCTGCATGCCTTTGCTCAGCTCTTCAACTTTGCGGTTCCACCAGTTCTCTATTTCAAATTTCTCGAACCATTCCTGCAGGCGTTTTTTGGCAGTGGCTTTGTCAACGCCTTTGAGCTGAGCCAGGTAAATGGCTTGTTCGCCCACTTTCATCTTTTTGTACAGCCCACGCTCTTCGGGTAAATAACCAATCAGACCGATGTGATGCGGTTTCAAGGGTTGTCCATTGATATTGATACTGCCGCTATCGGGTCCGGTAATTTGGTTAATGATACGGATTAGCGAAGTTTTTCCGGCACCATTGGGGCCAAGCAATCCATAAATACTTTGGCGCGGTATGGAAATGCTCACAGCATCCAAAGCAAGATGATTGGCGTAACGTTTGGTGACCTGGTTTACTTCGAGGAAATTTTCCATGGTCTATTGTTGGAAAAAGTCGCGCATTCTTTCAAAATAGCTCTTCTCGCTGGCGCTTGGATTGGGCTTGAAATTCTTAGATTCCGAAAATGATTCCACCAGCTTTGATTCCTCTTTGCTGAGCTCTTTTGGAATCCAGACGTTTACATTCACCAGAATATCACCTGTTCCGTAGCTGTTTACACTCGGTAGTCCTTTGCCTTTCAATCGCAAAACTTTTCCCGGTTGGGTGCCGGGTGCGATTTTCACCCTTGCTTTGCCATCGATGGTCGGTACTTCAACCTGAGCGCCAAGAGCGGCTTCAGGAAAACTGATAAACAGATTGTGAATCAGGTTGTTGCCATCGCGCTCGAGTTCAGGATTCTTTTCTTCTTCAACCAACACAATCAGATCACCCGGAACACCGCTTCGTGCGCCTGCATTTCCTTTGCCGCTGAGCGAAAGCTGCATGCCTTCAGCAACGCCTGCAGGAATATTGATGCTGATGATTTCTTCGTCTTTCACCACGCCATTTCCCTGACAGTGGGTACATTTTTTGGTGATCAAACGGCCTTCTCCACCACAACTGGGACAAGTAGAAGTGGTCTGCATCTGACCCAGAAATGTATTGGTAATGCGTGTTACCTGACCACTGCCGTGGCAGGTAGAGCAGGTTGAGTAAGAACCACCATTTTCGGCACCAGTACCATCGCAGGGTTTGCAGCTAACATATTTGTTTACCTTGATTTTTTTCTCAACACCATTGGCAATTTCTTGCAGGTTCAATCGGACCTTCACGCGTAGATTTGATCCTTTGTTGACGCGTCTGCCTTGTCTGGAATGACCTCCAAAACCGCCAAAAGCACCGCCAAAAATATCACCAAACTGGCTAAAAATATCATCCATCGACATGCCGCCGCCACTAAAACCTCCGCCGCCAGCAGCGCCGCCTACACCTGCATGTCCATATCGGTCGTAGCGGGCCCGTTTGTCAGCATTGCTTAAAACTTCATATGCTTCAGCTGCTTCTTTGAATTTTTCTTCAGATTCCTTGTCGTTTGGGTTTTTGTCCGGATGGTATTTAATGGCCATTTTCCGATATGCTTTCTTTATATCGGCTTCACTGGCGTTTCTGTCAATTTCCAGAACTTCGTAATAGTCTCTTTTGGCCATGTACTTTAGCTATGCTGGTTCGTAATAAATTAATTTCCAACCACGACTTTGGCAAAACGAATCACTTTGCCATTAAGGAAATACCCTTTTTCGATCACATCGACCACTTTTCCTTTCATCGAAGGGTCGGGAGCAGGAATATTGGTGAGTGCTTCGTGGTAGTCCGTATCGAAAACCTCGCCTTTGGCATTCATGTCTTCGAGACCTTTTTGCTGCAGAGTTTTCTTGAGTTTGTTGTAAATGAGTTTAATACCCTCAAGATTGGCTTTATTGTCCTCGTTGCCTTCCATTGCCTGCATGGCTCTCTCAAAATCGTCAAGCGTTGAAATCAGGGCGATCATCACGTCTTCGGCAGCAGTTTTGCTGAGTTCAAGTTTTTCCTTGATGGTCCGTTTTCTGAAGTTGTCAAACTCTGAAAATAATCGTAGATATTTATCGTTCAGTGTGTTATATTCCTCTTTCAACGCATCAACGTTGGCGTCTTTTTTACGCTCTTTCCGCGATTTGCGCTTGCTTTCCTTTGGTTCAGCTTCATCCTTTTTTTCTCCAGAAGCTGTTTTTGTCTGCGCAGTATCTTCAATCTGGATATCTTCGAACTCTTCCATTTCTCTTGTATTTTTTTCCTTGCCTTCCATAGCTCTGTTTTTGCTTTGTTGAAAATGTAAAATTGCAGCCTTTTTCTTATCAAACTTTTTGCCAATTGAGGCAACGCTTGACAAATTGGCAGGCTTATCTGTTGAATGACTGATTAATTGGCTATAATCTCTCGATTTGTGCGCCAAGTTGCTGCAGCCGCTTGTCGATAAACTGATATCCCCGGTCGATTTGGTCGATGTTATCGATGATGCTTGTTCCTTCGGCTGATAAGGCCGCAATCAACAGTGCAACACCAGCCCGGATATCTGGAGAACTCATCCGAATTCCTCTGAGCTTATGGTCGTGATTAAGACCAATTACGTTGGCCCGGTGCGGATCGCACAGAATGATTTGTGCGCCCATATCGATGAGCTTATCTACGAAGAAAAGCCTGCTTTCAAACATTTTTTGGTGAATCAGCACGGTTCCTTTTGCCTGGGTAGCAACGACAAGCACAATGCTGATCAGGTCGGGCGTAAAGCCAGGCCATGGTGCATCGGCAATGGTCATGATGCTGCCATCCATAAAGCTCTCTACAGCGTAATGTTCCTGTGCAGGAACCACAATATCATCGCCTTGAAAATGTAGTTGAATACCCAGTTTACGGAACACATCGGGAATCATGCCCAGATGTTGGATCCCGGCATTTTTTATCGTAATGGCCGAACCAGTCATGGCAGCCAACCCAATAAAACTACCAACTTCAATCATGTCGGCCAACATGCGGTGTGAAGTGCCACCCAGGCTTTTTACGCCTTCTATTTTCAAAAGATTGGATCCAATGCCTTCAATTTTGGCCCCCATACGTACCAGCATTTCACAAAGCTGCACCAAATAAGGTTCGCAGGCCGCATTGAAAATCGTTGTGGTTCCGGATGCCAGGGCTGCAGCCATCACCAGGTTGGCAGTTCCTGTAACAGAGGCTTCATCGAGCAACATATAACTCCCTTTGAGGCCATGGGGAGCGCTGGCTTCATACAAACGTGCATTGGAAGAATCATTGAAAACCGCGCCCAGCTTCTGCAAACCGATAAAGTGTGTGTCGAGCCTGCGTCGGCCAATTTTATCGCCACCAGGGTGGGGGAGGTATGCTTTGCCGAATCGTGCCAGAAGTGGCCCCAGAATCATGATGCTACCTCTCAGACTGACAGCCTGTTTGGTGAATTCTTCCGACAGCAGGTAATCAAAGTCGATCTGATCGGCCTGCAAGCTAATTTCAGAAGTTGATTTACGCTCGGTCCGAACGCCCATACCTTCCAACAAGCGAATCAGGTTGTTGACGTCGAGGATGTCGGGCAGGTTCGATAATTCTATCTTTTCGGAGGTCAGCAGACAAGCGCAAAGAATTTGTAACGCTTCGTTTTTTGCACCCTGAGGAATAATTTCGCCTTGCAGCTTGGTTCCGCCCTGTATTTTAAATGATCCCATTGCACTGATTTTGCTTCGAAATTACAATTTTTCTTTTTGTGTGGTATCCGATAAGTGGCTTTAGATAACTTATTGGCCTGATAGCCAAAAGTGTGTTGGAAAAACAAATCCACTGCCAGATTTTACTGCCAATGGATTTGCGTATAGGTTCGATCAGGAATAGTTACCGTTGTTTGTAGGAACTTCGCTGAAAATTATCGCGTTTCTTGTTGGGTTTCTTTTTCTTGCCCGATGCTTTATTGGCCGGATTCTTGCCGAAAACCTCTGTGGGTGAAATCAGTTTAGTGTCTTCTGGCAAAACAAAAATGCCACCTGAAATATCTCTCAGGTCGTCAAGAATCACCGTGTCTGCTACCGTTTCGCGGTTCCAGCTTAAATAGGCCATCTTCATGTAATTGGCAATAGCAAGAATAAGTGCTTCTTTTTCATCGCCTTCATCATAGGTCTTGGCTTTCTGAATCAGGTCCATGGTATATTGACCATAATGCCCGAATTTGATCTTATTGCTGCTGTAGCCAATATGCTTGGGGCGGCGCTGGCGCACTTCCGGACTAGGTGCCGGAAAAGGGCTGTCAACATCAAGTCTGTAGCCAGAAATGATGTGCATGTGATCCCACAACTTGTGCAGGTAATCGTTTGATTCTTTGACCTGCGGGTTCATCTGCGACATCACTGAAATGACAAAATGCGCGGCATGTGTCCGCTTTTCGCGGTCGTCGATTGTGAGCAAATGCTCGATCATGGTTTGAATATTTCGGCCGTATTCTGGGATCACCAAAAATTCACGCCCGGTATTATATTCCATCGATTTATCTTCCATTCTTATTAATTATCAGTTATCGAAATGCTTTCTGTTTCTTAGTTTTAAGCTGCCTTGCAGGAAGTTGGGTGGGAAAAGTTGCGCCTCTCTGCCGACAAAAGTACAAATAAATGAATTATTCATTGATTATTTTCAGCTTGGCAAATTTGAGTAGCAATTGCTTTTGACCGTAAGCGGCAAATTGCACGGTGGCTTTTTTGTTGGCTCCGGCTCCTTCCAGACTGACAATTTTTCCTTTTCCAAACTTCTGATGCTGCACCTGCATGCCATTTTGTAGCAGATCAGGATCCGAATGTTCAAAGGGCTCACCCGATGATGCTGCGGACGAGAAAGGGGTATCGCGTTGTTCGACGCGTTTGAAGTTTTGTGGTACCGAACCGGATAAGGTCGACTCAGTTTTTCCTGCCCTGAAACCAGCTTTCTTGGGCTTGTCTAACAGACTTTCGTCAATTTCTTCCAGGAAACGTGAAGGCTCACACATCGTCAGGTTTCCCCAGCGGTAGCGGCTTTCGGCATAGCTTAAGGTGAGTTTTTGCTCGGCCCTGGTAATGGCTACATAAAACAAACGGCGTTCTTCTTCCAGTTCTGCTCGGGTGCCCAGCGACTGGATAGAAGGAAAGAGGTTTTCTTCGATGCCAACGACAAATACATAAGGAAACTCAAGTCCTTTCGCTGCATGAATGGTCATCATCGTTACATAATCGCCATCGTCATCTTCATTCTTGTCGGCATCGGTTAGTAAAGCCACATCCTGCATAAAATCAGCAAGACGCATGATAGTTTGCTCGCCGGTTGTTTCATCCACCTGCTGGTCAGAGAACTCCATAATTGCATTGAGCAACTCTTCGATGTTTTCGATACGACTGATGCCTTCGGGGCTGTCGTCTTCTTTGAGCGCAGTAACAAGTCCGATACTGCTGTTGATATGCTTTGCCAGCTCAAAAGCATTCATTTTGTCGTGCATGGCCTGGAAACTCCTGATCATGGTGGCAAACTCACCCAGTTTGTTCATCGCTCCACGGTGCACATCAGCTGGCATCCGCTGGGGTGAGTTGATGAGTTCCCAGATACTGATGTTTTGTTCGTTGGCGGCAACCACCACACGTTCTATTGTAGTTTTGCCGATACCGCGTGCAGGATAATTGACAATGCGCAACAAGGCTTCTTCGTCCTGCGGGTTGATTACCAGCCGGAAATAGGAAAGCAAATCTTTGACTTCCTTTCGGCTGTAGAATGAAAGTCCACCATATATTTTATAAGGTATACTTTGTTTGCGCAGGGCTTCCTCAATGGAGCGCGATTGCGCATTGGTGCGGTAAAGGATGACAAAGTCCTTGTTTTTGAGTTGTTTTGCCATTTTATGCCCGAAAATAGCATTGGCTACGAGAACCCCTTCTTCGTTGTCGGAAGTGGCACGCAAAAGGCTGATGGGTTCCCCCTTTTCCTTGTCTGTCCACACCTTTTTCTTGATTTGATCTTTGTTGTTGGCAATCACATGATTGGCTGCTTCAACAATGGTTTGGGTGGATCGGTAGTTTTGTTCGAGCCGGATGAGCTTGTGATCAGGATAATCGCTCTTGAAATTCAGTATATTCTGGATATTCGCTCCACGAAACGCATAAATACTTTGTGCATCATCGCCCACCACACAGATGTTTTCGTGCAGGGCAGCAATGCGTTTCACAATCAGGTATTGGGCGTGGTTGGTGTCCTGATATTCATCCACCAATATATACTTGAACCGGTGCTGGTATTTATATAGGACTTCCGGAAAGTCGCGCAGCAGCACATTGGTGTTGAACAGCAGGTCATCAAAATCCATGGCATTGGCGCGTTTTAAACGAGCCGAATAGGTTTTGAATATCTCGCCTATCAAAGGTTTGTCGGCTTGCTGGTCGGCAGCCCTGATTTCACCGTTGTTAAGGTAATCGTCAGCCGAGAACAGGTTCGATTTGGCATTCGAAATGCGGTGCAACACAAAAGAGGGTGGATACATCTTGGCATCGAGGTTCATCTCTTTCAGGATGTTGCGCATCAGTTGCTTGGTGTCGTCGGTATCGTAGATGGTGAAGTTGGACGGATAGCCCAGGTGATGTCCTTCAACGCGTAGAATTTTGGCAAAAACCGAGTGGAAAGTACCCATCCAAACATTTCGGCCTTCGCGGTCGCCCACCAGGTTGATCACCCTTTCTTTCATTTCGCGGGCGGCCTTGTTGGTAAAAGTGAGTGCCAATATAGAAAAGGAGTCGATGCCCTGTTGCAGCATATAGGCGATGCGGTAGGTGAGGGCACGGGTTTTGCCCGATCCGGCACCGGCAATCACCATCACAGGTCCCTGAATAGTTTTTACGGCATCCTGCTGAGGCGGATTGAGTTGTTCAAGCAGATTTGTCACGGTATTTTTATTTGGGCTGCAAAGGTAAATGTTTCGCTCGAGTGACTTGGGGCTTTTTTGTAAAAACCGTTATTCTTTCAGTTGACGTAATAATTTGTAAAAAAAATGTATCCAAACGCTTGGAATCTATCAAAATGTTTTTACCTTTGCAGCCCCAAAACGTTGGGACGATTAAAGTAATTGGAAACGATATAGTTAAAGGAACCTGATAAGCTAAAACAGTATAGGTTTCTTCGCGGAGTACCATCGATCTTATCACATACAGGTACAAAGTGTTGTTTTGAAGTCCTTATCTATAAGGCTCATCTCTCCTTGACTACATCCCCGTAAAAAAGAATTATTTTTTAGAGCGATACATTGTTTATTAAACAATTTGTTATACTTTTGCGCTCCCAAAAACAGGGATATTAACAATAAAAATTAAATAGTTTAAAATGCCGACTATTCAACAATTAGTGCGAAAAGGACGCCAGAAACTGGTTGACAAAAGCAAGTCTCCGGCTCTTGATTCATGCCCACAACGTCGTGGCGTGTGTGTCAGGGTTTATACCACTACACCTAAAAAACCAAACTCAGCCATGCGTAAAGTGGCCAGGGTTAGGCTCACCAATGGCAAAGAAGTAAATGCTTACATCCCAGGTGAAGGCCACAATTTGCAGGAGCACTCGATCGTCATGATCAGAGGTGGTCGTGTTAAAGACCTTCCGGGTGTAAGATACCACATCATCCGTGGTGCACTTGATACTTCAGGCGTTGAAGGAAGATCACAGCGTCGTTCAAAATATGGAACCAAGCGTCCAAAGAAAAAATAAGATAGTCATTCAGAATTTATCAGACTAAGAACTTTTTGCAATGAGAAAGGCGAAACCTAAAAAAAGAATTATTCTTCCCGATCCTAAATTCGGTGATGTGTTGGTGACAAAATTTGTCAACAATATCATGCTCCAAGGGAAGAAAAATGTGGCTTATGAGATTTTCTACGAGGCCATGGACATCGTAAGCGAAAAAACAGGTGAAGATCCTGTTGAGCTTTGGAAAAAAGCCCTGGCCAACGTTACTCCTGCCGTTGAGGTAAGAAGCCGTCGTATCGGTGGTGCCACTTTCCAGATTCCATCAGAAATCAGACCCGGCCGTAAAATGTCGATTGGTATGAAAAACCTGATTGGCTATTCACGCAAGCGTCATGAAAAATCGATGGGTCAGAAGCTGGCTGGCGAAATCATGGCTGCCGCTAAAGAAGAAGGTGCTGCATTTAAGAAAAAAGAAGATACTCACAGAATGGCTGAAGCCAACAAGGCTTTCTCGCACTTCAGATTCTAAATCAAACTTAAGAGACCTATACAATGGCCTTAGACCAAAAAAGCACCGACAAACTCAAACATACCCGTAATATCGGTATCATGGCCCACATTGATGCCGGTAAAACGACTACCACCGAACGTATTCTGTATTACACAGGTCGTAGCCACAAAATCGGAGAGGTACACGAGGGTTCTGCTACCATGGACTGGATGGTTCAGGAGCAGGAACGCGGTATCACCATTACATCCGCTGCTACTACCGTATTTTGGAATTATCAGGACGATCAATATAAAATCAATATCATCGATACTCCCGGTCACGTTGACTTCACTGTAGAGGTTGAACGTTCGTTGCGTGTACTCGATGGAGCTGTAGCCCTTTTCTGTGCTGTTGGTGGTGTAGAACCCCAATCAGAAACTGTTTGGCGCCAGGCTGATAAATATAAAGTTCCGCGTCTCTGTTTTGTTAACAAAATGGACCGCTCAGGAGCTGATTTCTATTCTGTACTTACACAAATCAAAGAGCGTCTGGGAGCCAATCCTATTCCGCTTCAGATTCCGATTGGCGAAGAAGATACTTTCCAGGGCGTGGTCGACCTGATCCGCAACAAAGCTTTTGTTTGGGACGATAGTTCTAAAGGTGTTGTTGTGAATGAGGTGCCAATTCCGGATGATCTTGTTGAACTCGCTGAAGAATACCGTCTGAAATTGATTGAAGGTGTCGCCGAAGAAAGCGATGTCCTTCTCGAAAAATACATGGATGACCCCAATAGCATTACCGAAGACGAAATGATGGCCTCTATCCGTAAAGCTACGGTTGAGATGCGTATTTCGCCTGTAATGTGTGGTGCATCTTTCAAAAACAAGGGCGTTCAAATGTTGCTTAACGGCATCATTCAATACTTGCCCAGTCCGTTAGATGTTGATGCTGTCAAAGGTATTAACCCTGACACGGAAAAAGAAGAATTGCGCAAAGTAGATCCCAATGAGCCTTTCAGTGCCTTGGCGTTCAAAATTGCAACAGATCCGTTCGTGGGCCGTATCGCTTTCTTCCGCGTTTATTCAGGCACACTTGAAGCTGGATCATATGTTTTCAATGCTTCAACCGGTAAAAAAGAACGTATCTCTCGTATCATGCAGATGCACGCCAACAAGCAAAACCCGCTCGATAGAATCGAAGCTGGTGACATTGGTGCAGCAGTTGGTTTCAAGACGATCCGTACCGGTGATACCTTGTGCGTTGAGAACAAACCGATTTTGCTGGAGTCAATGACTTTCCCGGAGCCTGTTATCCACATCGCCATTGAGCCTAAAACACAGGCTGATATGGACAAGATGGGCGCTGCTTTGGCTAAACTGGCTGAAGAAGATCCGACATTCCGTGTAAAAACAGATGAAAGTTCAGGACAAACGATCATTTCAGGTATGGGCGAGTTGCACCTGGAAATCCTGGTTGATCGCTTGAAAAGAGAATTTAAGGTGGAAGCCAACCAAGGTCGTCCACAGGTAGCATATAAAGAAGCAATTACTGCCACTGCGCAACATCGTGAGGTTTACAAAAAACAGACCGGTGGTCGTGGTAAGTTTGCCGATATCATCTTCGAGATTGGACCAGCTGACGAAAACTTCGTTGGTTTGCAATTTGTTGATGAAGTAAAAGGCGGAAATATTCCCCGTGAATACATTCCTGCCATCCAGAAAGGTTTCAAAGAATCGATGTCGAATGGTGTTTTGGCAGGTTTTCCTGTCGATAGCATCAAAGTGCGCTTGATTGATGGCTCTTTCCACCCGGTTGATAGTGATGCCCTTTCTTTCGAAATGGCTGCACGCATGGGATACAAAGAATCGGCACGTAAAGCAAAATCGATCCTGCTTGAACCCATCATGAAAGTTGAAGTAACTACTCCGGATGAATATCTGGGTGATGTTACAGGCGACCTGAACAAACGTCGCGCCATGTTGCGTGAAGTTGCGGCCAAGATTGGTGTGCAGGTAGTAAAAGCTGATGTGCCATTGTCAGAAATGTTTGGATACGTTACTTCGTTGCGTACACTAAGCTCAGGCCGTGCCACCTCAAGTATGGAATTCAGTCACTACTCACCAGCTCCTGAAAACGTAGCCGAAGCAGTGATCAACAAAGCCAAAGGGATAGTAAAATAGTTTAATCAATAATAATTCTTAACGTGAGCCAAAGGATAAGAATAAAACTGAAGTCGTACGATCACAACCTGGTTGATAAATCAGCTGAGAAAATTGTGAAGACCATCAAAACGACTGGCGCTGTAGTAAGTGGTCCAATTCCGCTTCCCACAGACAAGAAGATTTACACCGTGTTGCGTTCAACATTTGTGCACAAAAAGTCGAGAGAGCAATTCGAATTGTCGTCATACAAGCGACTGCTCGATATCTACAGCTCGACCTCACAAACCATCGACGCGTTGATGAAGCTGGAACTTCCCAGTGGTGTTGAAGTAGAAATTAAAGTGTGACCTTTCACTGAGGTTAAGATAATTAAAAAAGTATAGTATTATGTCAGGAATACTTGGAAAAAAGGTCGGGATGACCAGTATATACGATGGCAACGGGAAGAACATTCCTGTTACCGTTATCGAAGCTGGTCCTTGCGTTGTGAGCCAAATCAGATCGAAAGAAGTTGACGGTTATGATGCAGTGCAACTTTGCTTTGGCGACATCAAAGAAAAGCACAGCACTCAAGCCATGAAAGGACATTTTGCAAAAGCAGGTACAACACCAAAGGCACACGTTGCTGAGTTTACCCGCTTTGAGCATCGCAAACAGCTTGGTGAAGTAATCACTGTTGATGTATTTATCGAAGGTGAATATATTGACGTTGTTGGTATCAGCAAGGGTAAAGGATTTCAGGGTGTTGTAAAACGTCATGGATTTGCTGGTGTCGGACAGGCAACACACGGTCAGCACAACAGATTGCGCGCACCTGGTTCAATCGGAGCTTCATCTTATCCTTCGAGGGTTTTCAAAGGAATGCGCATGGCAGGACGTATGGGTAACGATCGGGTAAAGCTGATCAACCTTCAAATTGTCAAGATCATCCCGGAAAAGAATTTGATTTTGGTTAAAGGTGCCGTTCCAGGACCTAAAAACGGATATTTAAAAATTGAAAGATGGAATTAGTAGTTCACAAAATAAGCGGCGAAGCAACTGCTCGTAAAGTACAGTTGAATGAAAACATCTTTGGTGTGGAACCAAATGACCATGCGATTTATTTGGATACCAAACAGTATCTGGCAAATCAGCGTCAGGGAACTCACAAATCCAAAGAGAAAGGTGAGATAACAGGAAGCACGCGCAAGCTGAAAAAGCAAAAAGGTACTGGTACTGCCCGTGCCGGTAGCATCAAGTCGCCCTTGTTTAAAGGTGGCGGACGTGTTTTTGGACCTCAGCCTCGCGATTACAGCTTCAAGTTGAATAAAAAGGTGAAACAACTGGCTCGCAAGTCAGCATTGACCTACAAATTGAACGATCAGGAAATTGTTGTTTTGGAAGATTTCACTTTTGAAGGCCCAAAAACAAAAAACTTCGTTCAGATCCTCGAGAGCTTCAAGGTAAACGGTGGAAAGAACCTGTTTGTTTTTCCTGCAGCTGATGCCAACGTAGTTTTATCAGCCCGCAACATTCAGCGGACGAAGGTTACTACTGTTCAAAACCTGAACACATACGATATTTTGAACGCAAAGAAACTGTTTGTTTTAGAGGGTTCACTCAAAACGATAGAAGAATTACTTGCGTAAATAAGAACATAATAACGCTCAGAAACAATGAATATCATTAAAAAACCGGTAATTACGGAAAAAATGACCGCGATAGGCGAGAAGCTTAACCGGTACGGATTTATTGTTGACAAAAGGGCCAATAAATTGCAAATCAAAGATGCCATAGAAGAATTGTATGGTGTTCAGGTTGCAGGTGTCAACACAATGAATTACGATGGGAAGCGTAAGTCACGTTTTACAAAAACCGGTGTCATTGCCGGTAAAACCAATGCTTTTAAAAAAGCAGTTGTGACTTTGGCTGAAGGTGAAACTATTGATTTTTTTAGCAACATTTAGGTAAATGGCTTTAAAGAAATACAAACCCACAACTCCGGGGCAGCGCTTTAAAATTATAAGTGCTTTTGACGAAATTACTACTGACACGCCAGAAAAGTCATTATTGGCTGGTGGCAAAAGAAGTGGTGGACGCAATAAAGAAGGTAAAATGACCATCCGCAATGTCGGTGGCGGTCACAAACAGAAGTACAGATTGATTGACTTCAAGCGCGACAAGGATGGTATTCCTGGCGTAGTAAAAACAATCGAGTACGATCCTAATCGCACTGCCCGCATCGCGCTGGTGAGCTACAAAGACGGTGAGAAACGATACATTATCGCTCCTCAGGGACTGAAAGTGGGTCAGGAAATTAGCTCTGGTACAGGTGTATCACCAAATGTGGGCAACACACTCTTCCTGAGCGAAGTGCCTTTTGGTACTGTAGTGCACAACATCGAGCTTCGTCCTGGTCAGGGTGCCAAAATGGCACGTAGCGCCGGATCTTATGCTCAGTTGATGTCGCGCGATGGAAAGTTTGCTATCCTGAAAATGCCTTCAGGCGAAACCAGAATGATTCTCCAGACATGTAAAGTCACCATTGGTGCTGTATCGAATGGAGACCATAACCTCGAGAAATCAGGTAAAGCTGGTCGCAGCCGCTGGTTAGGACGTCGTCCACGCGTACGTGGTGTAGCCATGAACCCTGTTGATCACCCAATGGGTGGTGGTGAAGGTCGCGCATCAGGTGGTCACCCACGCAGCCGTAAAGGTTTGCCAGCTAAGGGCTACAAAACTCGTGCGAAGAAGAATGCTTCCAACAAGTATATCGTTGAAAGAAGGAAGAAATAATCGTATAACCAGGTAGAAAAATAGTATACAATGAGTCGTTCGCTTAAAAAAGGTCCATATATCCATTACAAACTTGAAAAGAAAGTGATGGACAACGTAGAATCGGGAAAGAAAACAGTGATCAAAACCTGGTCGAGAGCCTCGATGATTTCACCTGATTTTGTTGGGCAAACCATTGCCGTGCATAACGGCAACAAATTCATCCCTGTTTACGTAACCGAGAACATGGTTGGACACAAATTGGGAGAATTTGCACCAACACGCATCTTCAGAGGTCATGCAGGTAAAAAAGATAAAGGTAAAAAATAAAGAACTGCTAAACAATGGGAGCAAGAAAACACAATAAAGCCGAAGAGCTGAAGCAAGCACGCAAAAGCACTTACTTCGCCAAGCTGAATAACGTACCTACTTCACCACGTAAAATGCGCCTTGTTGCTGACATGGTTCGTGGAATGAATGTAGAAATCGCCCTTCACGCGCTGCAATATTCGCCTAAAGAAGCATCAAACAGGTTATATAAGCTGTTGCGCTCGGCTATTGCCAACTGGGAAGCTAAAAATGAAGGTAAACGCATCGAAGACAGTAACCTCTATATCAAAGAGATTTTTGTTGACCCGGGTCGTGCACTCAAACGTGTGCAACCAGCACCTCAGGGAAGAGCACACCGCATCCGCAAGCGTTCAAACCATGTTACCCTCGTGATCGACAGCAGAACGGCAACACAAGAATAAACGGAAAGAATCAATCAGATAAGTTATAATTGAATGGGACAAAAAACGAATCCAATAGGTCTTAGGTTAGGAATCATCAAAGGTTGGGACTCCAACTGGTACGGTGGAAGAGATTTCTCATCGAAACTGGTGGAAGACGAACAGATCAGAAAATACCTCAATGCCCGTTTGGGGAAGGCCGGTATCTCAAAAATTTCCATCGAACGTTCGTTGAAACTGGTTACCGTTACCATTTCTACTGCACGTCCTGGTATGATCATCGGTAAAGCTGGTCAGGAAGTTGATAAGCTGAAAGAGGAAATGAAAAAGCTCACCGGAAAAGAGGTTCAGATCAACATCAGCGAGATTAAAAGACCCGAACTGGATGCTTTCATCGTTGGCTCTACGATTGCCAAACAAATTGAAGGACGTATCTCTTTCCGTCGCGCCATCAAAACTGCCATTACATCAAGTATGCGTATTGGAGCTGAAGGAATAAAGGTAATGATTTCCGGTCGTGTAGGTGGTGCTGAGATGGCCCGTCGCGAGACATACAAAGAAGGCCGCATCCCGTTGCACACCCTTCGTGCTGATATCGATTATGCACTTGTTGAGGCTCATACAACCTACGGTCGTATTGGCATCAAAGTTTGGATCTGCAAAGGCGAAATCTATGGTAAGCCAGAGCTTGTCCCAAGCACTGTTGGTGGCATGGTGAAAAAACAGGGCACAGCACCAAAAGGCAATGCCGGTGCACCGCGCCAAAGAGGAAGACGTAAATAAACTATTGAGAATTCTAATACCTAAGTAACAATGTTACAGCCAAAAAAGACAAAATTCAGAAGGCACCAGAAAGGCAGAATGAAAGGCCTCGCACACCGCGGTCATGAACTGGCTTTCGGCACATTCGGAATCAAAACATTAGAGCAAGCTTGGCTGACTGGTCGCCAGATTGAGGCAGCACGTCAGGCCGTTACCCGTTATATGAAACGTGAAGGTCAGATCTGGATCAGGGTTTTCCCCGACAAGCCAGTAACGAAGAAACCTGCTGAGGTTCGTATGGGTAAAGGTAAAGGTGCTCCCGAATATTTTGTTGCCCCTGTTACACCAGGTCGCATCCTGTTCGAAGCAGAAGGCGTGCCGTTGGCAATTGCAAAAGAGGCGATGCGTCTCGCTGCACAGAAATTGCCAATCACAACAAAATTTGTGGTAAGAAGAGATTACGTTGAAACTAACTAGTCAGAAAAAATGAAACAGGAAGTTATCAGAGAGTTAAGTACTGCCGACCTGGCCGAGCGCCTCGAAGAAGAGCGCAAGCAACTGGTTCGCCTCAAGCTTAACCATGCGGTTTCACCACTCGAAAATCCGAATAAGATCAAAGCTTACCGCAAAACAATTGCGCGCTTGATGACCGAGTTAAAGAAACGTCAGCTGGAAGGAAATAAACAATAATAACGACGAGAAGACAAGATGGAAACCAGGAATCTTAGAAAAGAAAGAACCGGCGTGGTTGTCAGCAACAAAATGGATAAATCCATTACTGTTGAAATTGAACGTCGTGTGAAACACCCGATCTACGGCAAGTTTGTCAAAAAAACCAGCCGCTTCATGGCTCACGACGAAAAAAATGATTGCAATATCGGTGACACAGTGCGCATCATGGAAACACGTCCGCTGAGTAAAAATAAATGTTGGAGATTGGTCGAAATAATCGAAAGGGCTAAATAATATGATACAACAGGAATCAAGGCTCTCAGTAGCAGATAATAGCGGTGCAAAAGAAGTGCTTTGCATCAGGGTGCTTGGTGGCACAGGTAAACGTTATGCACGTATTGGCGATCAAATTGTTGCTTCGGTAAAAAATGCGCTGCCCAGTGGCAACGTAAAAAAAGGTGCCGTAGTAAAAGGTGTTGTCGTGCGTACCAAAAAAGAAACACGTCGTGCTGACGGATCTTACATCCGCTTCGAAGACAATGCAGTTGTATTGCTCAATAATGCAGGTGAAATGATCGGCACACGTATTTTCGGACCTGTAGCACGCGAACTCAGGGAAAAACAATACATGAAAATTGTTTCGCTTGCACCTGAAGTGCTCTAACCGTAAGAAAGGAAATTATCATGACAAAACTTCATATCAAAAAAGGCGATAACGTAATCGTGATTGCCGGTGATCATAAAGGCGAACAGGGAAAGGTACTGATCGTGGATGCTGAAAAACAGCGTGCCATCGTTGAAGGTGTCAACCTTGTGTCGAAACATACACGCCCAAATGCCGAAAACCCAAAGGGTGGCATCCTGAAACAGGAAGCTGGTGTGCATATTTCGAACCTTAAAATTGTTGAGAAAAGTGGAAAGCCAACACGTATTGGTCGTAAGCTTGATGAAAAAACAGGAAAATCAGTCCGTTATTCAAAAAAGACAGGGGAGGTAATTAAGTAATGAGCTATCAGCCCAGACTCAGAGAGCAGTACAAGAGTGAAATCGTGCCTGCATTGATGAAAGAATACCAATATTCAAGTGTGATGCAGGTTCCACGGCTAGTAAAAATTTCACTCAATCAGGGTATCGGTGCAGCTTTGGCCGATAAAAAACTGATCGATTACGGTGTGGAAGAAATGACCAACATCACCGGACAAAAAGCCGTGCCGACCATTTCAAAACGCGACGTGTCAAACTTTAAACTTCGTAAGGGCAACCCGATTGGAGTACGTGTGACTTTGCGCGGAGATAAAATGTATGAATTCCTCGAAAGGTTGATCGCAGTGGCTCTGCCACGTGTTCGCGATTTTCGTGGAATCAGCGACAAGGGTTTTGATGGTCGTGGAAACTATAGCTTCGGTATTACCGAGCAAATCATCTTTCCTGAAATTGATATCGATAAAGTAAATCGCATCAACGGGATGGATATCACATTAGTAACAACGGCCAAAACCGATAAAGAAGCTCTCTCATTGCTGAAAGAGTTCGGATTACCTTTTAAAAATCAAAAAAAATCATAAAGCATGGCAAAAGAGTCAATGAAAGCGCGCGAGCGCAAAAGACAAAGGTTGGTAGAAAAATATGCCGCCAAACGTGAAGCCCTTAAAGCTGCCGGAGATTATGATGCATTGCAGAAACTGCCCAAAAATGCTTCACCTGTGCGTCTGCACAATCGTTGCCAGCTCACAGGTCGTCCAAAAGGTTATATGAGACAATTCGGTATTTCCCGTATCAACTTCCGGGAAATGGCCCTCAAAGGATTGATCCCAGGTGTTAAAAAAGCAAGTTGGTAGAATAAATTATAGAGCAGCAGATTATGAATACTGACCCGATAGCAGATTATTTGACCCGAATTCGTAACGGGGTGATGGCTAAGCACAGAGTTGTTGAAGTTCCAGCTTCAAACGTGAAAAAAGCCCTGACCAAAATTTTGTTCGAAAAGGGGTATATCCTGAATTATAAATTCGAAGAGGATGACAAACAAGGCACGATTAAAATAGCTTTGAAATATCATCCGGTAACCAAGATGCCAGCCTTAACAAAATTGGAGCGCGTTTCAAGGCCAGGTCTCAGACAATATTCACATGCTGAAAAACTTCCGCGCGTGATGAACGGTTTGGGTATCGCCATCATTTCTACTTCGCACGGCATCATGAGTGATAAAGAGGCACGCAAATTGCACATCGGTGGCGAAGTGCTTTGTTACATCAGTTAATCAAGGAGGATAGATAGCATGTCAAGAATAGGAAAAATGCCCATTGATTTACCAGCAGGTGTTGAGGTTAAAGTTAGCAAAGACCTCGTAACCGTTAAAGGTAAATTGGGCGAACTGACTCAGAAAACTGATGAGTCTGTTGAGATCAAGGTGGAAAACAACCAGGTGATCGTTGACCGCAAAAGCGAATCAATTGACCACCGCGCCAAACATGGCCTCTACAGATCTTTGATCAACAATATGGTTAAAGGCGTCTCAGAAGGTTTTGACGTTGTTCAGGAACTGGTTGGTGTTGGTTATAAAGCTGAAGCTAAAGGTCAGGTTTTGGAAATGTCGCTCGGATTTTCGCACAACGTCGTTTTCGAACTGCCTGTGGAAATCAAAGTTGAAACAGTGAATGAGAGAGGTAAGAATCCACTCATCAAAATGCGTTCACACGACAAACAACTTCTTGGTCAGGTAGCTGCTAAAATTCGTTCACTGCGCAAACCAGAACCTTACAAGGGTAAAGGTATCCGCTTCCAGGGTGAAGTACTCCGTCGCAAAGCCGGTAAAACAGCTGGTAAATAGGTTTAATATAGTGTGATTTTCACATACGCTAAATATCCATTTGAAAATGGCAATAAAGAATAAGAAAGACGAAAGAAGAGTTAGCATCAAAAACAGAATCCGGAAAATCGTTATCGGTTCTGCTGAGCGTCCACGGATGACTGTTTTTAGAAGCAACAAACAGATCTATGTTCAATTGATCGATGACGAAAACGGCAACACTCTTGTGGCAGCCGGATCGCGTGACAAAGGAATAGTTGAAAAACAAGTTCCAAAAATTGAACAGGCACAACTTGTAGGCCAACTTATCGCTGAGAAAGCTAAAGCTGCTGGCATCGAGAAAGTAGTGTTCGATCGCAATGGTTATCTATATCATGGAAGAGTGAAGTCGCTTGCCGAAGCAGCGCGCAATGGAGGTTTAAAATTCTAAAAAACTATGTCAGACGTAAACGTAAAAAGAGTAAAATCCAGCGAAATCGAATTCAAAGATCGGTTGGTCAGCATCCAACGTGTTACCAAAGTAACCAAGGGTGGACGTACTTTCAGTTTTTCCGCCATCGTTGTTGTTGGTAACGAGAATGGTGTGGTGGGCTACGGTCTTGGTAAAGCCAAAGAAGTTACAGCCGCTATCGCCAAAGGAATTGACGATGCCAAGAAAAATTTGGTTAAAGTGCCTGTATTAAAAGGTACTGTACCTCACGAACAATATGGTAAATATAGTGGTGCTTATGTTTTCATCAAACCAGCTTCGCCTGGTACTGGTGTTATTGCAGGTGGTGCTATGCGTGCTGTGTTGGAAAGTGTTGGTATCAAGGACGTGTTGGCCAAATCAAAAGGATCATCAAACCCTCACTCAGTGGTAAAAGCTACTTTTGATGCCCTCACTCACCTTCGTGATGCTTATACAGTAGCACAGGTAAGGGGTGTAGAACTCGATACAGTGTTTAACGGATAAGCAGAGGAAACAATGAAAAAAGTTAGAATAACACAGGTTAAGAGTGGTATCGGCAGAACACGCAAACAAAAAGATACACTCATTGCTCTTGGTTTCAGGAAATTGAACCAAAGCTTAGAAGTTGAGCTGTCACCTGCAGTAGCCGGTATGGTGGACAAGGTGCAGCATCTTCTCAAAATTGAAGAATTATAATTGTTGAATCAAGGTAATATCAGCATACAATGGATTTAAGTAATCTAAAACCGGCAAAAGGTTCCGTAAAAAACAAGAAAAGAATTGGTCGTGGACAAGGTTCAGGCCATGGAGGAACTTCTACCCGCGGACACAAAGGAGCCGGACAACGTTCGGGTACATCCAAAAAATTAGGATTCGAAGGTGGTCAGATGCCACTAGCACGTCGTTTGCCTAAATTTGGTTTTACAAATATTAACCGCAAAGAATATCAGGCGATTAACCTGGGTTCGTTGCAGGATTTGGCCGATAACCATGGATTGAGTGTAATCAACGCTGAAGTATTGGTTGAGCATGGCTTTGCTGGAAAGAATGATAAAATCAAGATTCTTGGTAAAGGCGAACTCAAAGCCAAATTGGAAGTTAAAGCACATGCATTCTCTGCTTCTGCTACCGCTGCTATTGAAGCTGCTGGTGGGGTTGCCGAAAAATATTAAGCTGAATGAAAAGGTTAATCGATACGCTTAGAAATATTTACAAAATAGAGGAACTCCGTAACAGGATTTTCTACACGTTGCTCATTGTGTTGATTTATCGTTTGGGTTCGTATATTGTACTCCCAGGCGTCGATCCAAACATGCTGGCAAACCTGCAAAACCAATCAAGCGGTGGCTTGCTTGGTTTGTTGAACATGTTCTCAGGTGGTGCATTCTCAAATGCCTCGATCTTTGCACTGGGAATCATGCCCTATATTTCTGCATCCATCGTGATTCAGCTCTTGGGTATGGCCATCCCTTATTTCCAGCGTTTGCAGCGTGAAGGAGAAAGCGGGCGTCGCAAAATCAACCAGATTACACGCTACCTTACCGTAGCTATCGTCGCTTTGCAGGCTCCTGGTTATATTGCCAACATGATTTCGCAATTGCCGGCTGAAGCCATTACTCCATTCGATCCAAATGTAACAACGCCTTCGGCATTTTTCTGGATGTCATCAACGATTATCCTTATTGCTGGAACGCTCTTTGTGATGTGGCTCGGCGAGAAAATCACTGACAAGGGTATCGGAAACGGTATTTCGCTCATCATTATGATTGGTATCATTGCCCGTTTGCCATTTGCTTTGTTTGCTGAGTTCTTTTCGCGTTTGGAGCAGAAAGGCGGTGGACTCGTTTACTTCCTTGTTGAAATCGCAGTCCTTGTATTTGTGATCTTGTTGACCATTCTTTTGGTACAGGGAACACGCAAAGTACCGGTGCAATATGCCAAACGTATTGTCGGAAACCGCCAATATGGTGGTGTTCGTCAGTACATTCCCTTGAAAGTGAATGCTGCCGGTGTTATGCCGATCATTTTTGCCCAGGCAATCATGTTTCTCCCTATCACATTGGTTGGTTTCACTTCATCAGAAAGTTTGACAGGGATTGCCTCTGCATTTACCGATATTCACGGATTCTGGTATAACTTCACTTTCTTTATTTTGATTATCCTCTTCACCTATTTCTATACGGCGGTTACAATTAACCCCAATCAGATGGCAGAGGACATGAAGAAAAACGGTGGTTTTATCCCGGGCGTTAAACCTGGTAAAAAAACGGCAGAATACCTCGATAATATCATGTCGAGAATCACCCTGCCCGGTTCAATCTTTCTGGGTTTTGTGGCAATCATGCCTGCACTTGTTTCTCAAATGGGTGTCAGTACCTCGTTCTCTCAGTTTTATGGTGGAACGTCACTGTTGATTCTTGTGGGAGTTGTGCTGGACACATTGCAACAAATTGAAAGTTATTTGCTGATGCGTCACTATGACGGACTGACCAAATCAGGCCGTATTAAAGGACGTCCTTCAGCTATGAATTTAGGATAAAACATTTCCAGTTCAGGATGATATACATTAAAACTGACGAGGAAATAGAAATACAACGCGAGAGTTCTTTGCTTGTTGGGAAAACACTGGCCGAAGTGTCGAAATACATTCAACCTGGTGTCAAAACGAAGGCCCTGGATAAGGTTGCTGAAACTTTTATCCGTGACCATCAGGCCATTCCTGGTTTTCTGGGATATGGTGGTTTCCCCGGAACCTTGTGCATCTCGGTTAATGACCAGGTGGTACACGGAATTCCAGGAGAAACTGTATTGAAAGAAGGGGATATCGTTTCGATAGATTGTGGTGTGCTGAAAAATGGCTTTTATGGTGATAGTGCCTACACTTTTCCGGTAGGCGAAATCTCAGAGGAGCTTCAGCAGCTGATCGATCGTACCAAACAGTCGCTTTACCTTGGTATTGAACAGGCTGTAGCTGGTAACCGTGTTGGAGATATCGGATTTGCAGTACAAAATCATGTCGAGAAGTATGGATATGGCGTTGTACGTGAGTTGGTCGGTCACGGTGTTGGAAAGAAATTGCACGAAAAACCCGAGGTGCCAAACTATGGTCGACGTGGTTCGGGGATCAAGCTGAAAGCGGGAATGGTGATAGCGATTGAACCAATGGTAAACATGGGGACAAAAGCTGTGCATCAGGAAGCAGATGGTTGGACCATTCGCACTGCCGATCGAAAACCCTCAGCGCACTTTGAGCATACCGTAGTAATCAGAAACGATAAAGCAGATATACTTTCGAGTTTCAAATTTATTGAAGAATTAGTAAACCATTGATTGGGATTATTTATGGCTAAACAGTTGTCGATCGAACAGGACGGAACAGTGATTGAATCATTGGGAAATGCCATGTTTCGCGTGGAGTTGGAAAACGGACACGTGATCACAGCGCATATCTCAGGAAAAATGCGTATGCATTACATCAAGATTCTTCCCGGCGACAAAGTTAAGCTGGAGATGTCGCCCTACGATTTAACAAAGGGACGTATCACCTTCAGGTATAAGTAGAAAAAAATTATCATTAACAATAAACTGTTTTTCGCAACACGAAAAGCTTTTGAAAACTAACAACAATGAAAGTCAGAGCATCAGTCAAGAAGAGATCAGCCGAGTGCAAGATTGTACGTCGAAAAGGCAGATTGTATGTGATTAACAAAAAGAACCCCAAGTTCAAACAGCGTCAGGGTTAATATAAAGTTGAAATTTTAAAAAATTAGATATGGCTAGAATTGCTGGTGTAGATATTCCGAATAACAAACGCGGTGAAATATCATTAACCTACATCTATGGTATCGGACGGTCTGCCGCCCAAAAAATCCTCACCGAGGCTGGTGTTGATTTGAATAAGAAAGTTCAGGATTGGACTGATGATGAGCAGAACAATGTTCGTACAGTAATCGGAGAGAAATTTAAAGTAGAAGGTGAACTTCGCAGCGAAGTACAGATCAACATCAAGCGATTGATGGATATCGGATGCTACCGCGGAATTCGTCATCGTTTAGGACTTCCTTTGCGTGGTCAGAGTACCAAGAACAATGCCCGTACGAGAAAAGGACGCAAGAAAACTGTTGCAAACAAAAAGAAGGCTACTAAGTAATGCTTAGTCGGTCGGACGATAATAATCAATAAATAAGTAAGTCACATTATGGCTAAAAGCACAAAAGCAGCAAAGAAACGTGTTGTTAAAATTGAAACTACCGGCAAAGCCTTTGTCAGAGCTTCTTTCAACAACATCATCATTTCTTTGACCAACAATGAAGGACAGGTAATTTCCTGGGGTTCAGCCGGGAAAATGGGATTCAAAGGTTCGAAAAAGAACACTCCCTATGCAGCACAGATGGCAGCAGAAGACTGCTCGAAAACTGCATACGACCTGGGATTAAGAAAAGTAAAAGTGTACGTGAAAGGACCTGGCGCAGGACGTGAATCGGCTATCCGCTCAATCCATTCTTCGGGTATTGAAGTAACTGAGATCATCGACGTTACTCCATTGCCACACAACGGATGTCGTCCACCAAAACGCAGAAGAGTATAATTGAGGTTGAAGTAGAAATTTTTAAACTGTAAAATTATGGCTAGGTACATAGGTCCTAAAACAAAAATAGCACGTAAGTTCGGCGAACCGATTTATGGTCCCGACAAATCATACGAGAAAAAGAACTACCCTCCCGGACAGCATGGTAGCTCCAAGAGAAGAAAGAAAATGTCAGAGTATGGTATTCAGCTTCAGGAAAAACAGAAAGCTAAATATACCTACGGCGTTCTCGAGAAACAATTTAAAAACCTGTTCGAAAAAGCAGCAAACAAAAGTGGTATCACTGGTGAAATTTTGCTGCAGCTGATCGAATCACGCCTCGATAACCTGGTTTATCGTTTCGGTATTGCACCTACACGCAACGCAGCTCGCCAGCTGGTAAGTCACCGTCACATCACAGTGAATGGTGAAGTTGTAAACATTCCGTCTTACTTGGTTAAAGAAGGCGACATTGTTGGTGTGCGCGAAAAATCGAAAAGCCTTGAAGCTATTTCAACTTCCCTCGAAGGTCGCGTAAACCGCTACCCTTGGATTGAGTGGGATGCTCAAAAAATGCAAGGCAAATTCATGAGTTATCCATCACGTGAGGACATCCCTGAAACCATCAAGGAGCAACTCATCGTTGAGTTATACTCTAAGTAATTTTTGAATAATAACCTGGTAGGTATTCTATCAAACACTAAACCAAGTATTATGGCAATTTTAGCGTTTCAAAAACCCGAAAAGGTTATCATGGTCGAATCGGATGAGCACAAAGGTGTCTTCGAATTCCGTCCACTTGAGCCAGGTTTCGGTATCACGATAGGTAACTCTTTGCGCAGAATTTTGCTTTCTTCTCTGGAAGGATTTGCAATTACTTCTGTTCGTTTTGATGGTGTTTTACATGAGTTCTCATCCATCGAAGGTGTAGTTGAAGATGTTGCAGATATCGTTTTAAACCTGAAAAAGGTTCGCTTCAAACAACAAATCGCTACCGAAACCACCGAGAAGGTGAATATCGTTATTGGTGATCAGGAACAGTTCAAAGCCGGCGATATCAATAAATTTCTGTCTGTTTTTCAGGTTCTCAACCCTGAGCAGTTGATTTGTACCATGGACCCATCTGTGAAAATTAGTCTCGAACTGACGATCAACAAGGGTAGGGGCTATGTGCCAGCTGAAGAGAATAAAATCCCCAATGCTACTGTAGGTACCATCGCGATCGATTCAATTCATACGCCCATCAAAAACGTGAAGTTTCACATCGAAAACTATCGCGTTGAACAAAAAACGGACTATGAAAAGTTGATTATTTCAGTTGAAACAGATGGATCTATTCAGCCTAAGGATGCATTGAAAGAAGCTGCAAAAATTCTGATTCTTCACTTTATGCTTTTCTCTGATGAGAAAATCACAGTAGATACTGAAGAAAAATCTGTTTCTGAGGAATTTGACGAAAGCTCATTGCATGTGCGTCAGTTGTTGAAAACCAAGCTGGTAGATATGGATCTATCAGTGAGAGCACTCAATTGTTTGAAAGCTGCTGATGTTGAAACACTTGGTGAGTTGGTTGCTTTCAATAAAAATGATTTGCTCAAATTCAGGAATTTTGGTAAAAAGTCACTCACTGAGCTCGAAGACCTCGTAAAAAGCAAAGGACTTGAATTCGGGATGAATACCAGCAAATATAAATTAGATAAGGAATAAAGAGAGATGAGACATAATAAGAAATTCAATCATTTAGGAAGAACCAGCTCACACAGGAAAGCCATGCTGTCGAATATGGCAGCCTCACTCATCCTGCACAAACGCATTATTACAACCCTTGCAAAAGGAAAAGCGTTGCGCGTATTCGTTGAGCCGATTATTACACGTTCGAAAACAGACTCGACTCATTCGCGTCGTATGGTCTTCCGTTATCTGCAGAATAAATACGCCGTTACAGAATTATTCCGCGAAGTAGCCGTAAAAGTAGCTGATCGTCCCGGTGGTTATACCCGTATCATCAAATTGGGAACCCGTCTTGGTGACAATGCCGAGATGTGTATGATCGAACTGGTCGACTTCAACGAAAACCTGCTCGAGGCAAAAGCTCCTGCAAAAGCTAAAACAACCCGCAGAAGGTCAACGAAGAAATCTTCAGAGCCTGCAAAGGTTGAGGGCAAAGCCGCTGAACCAAAGGCAGACAAAGAAGTTAAGTCAACTGAAGAGCCAAAAGCAGAAGCGCCTGAAGCTACAGAAGACACAACTGAGGAAAACAAGGATAAGGAATAAGACAATAGCAATCGTTTGCATTGAAAAGGATAAAGTTAATATTGACTTTATCCTTTTTTTATGCCCTTATTTGGTACTTTTGTAGTCAAATAAATTTATTAAAACTATGAGTCATATCGTAAATGTACATGCTCGTCAAATCCTTGATTCGCGTGGAAATCCTACAGTTGAAGTTGATGTATTAACCGAAAGCGGTGTAATCGGACGCGCTGCAGTACCATCTGGTGCTTCAACAGGCGTTCACGAGGCCGTTGAGTTGCGCGATGGCGACAACAGTGCCTATCTTGGAAAAGGCGTTCTCAATGCCGTTCAGAATGTGAATAACATCATTGCAGACGAACTTCACGGTTATTATATCACCGACCAGAACGAAATTGATCAGCGTCTGCTCGAATTGGATGGCACTCCAAACAAAGGAAAATTGGGTGCGAACGCAATCTTGGGTGTATCGCTTGCTGTTGCGCATGCTGCAGCTCAGGAAACCAACCAGGCATTGTTCAGATATATTGGTGGTGTTAATGCCAATACCCTGCCAATTCCAATGATGAACATCATCAATGGAGGATCGCATGCTGATAACAGCATTGATTTTCAGGAATTCATGATTATGCCTGTAGGTGCCACTTCATTTAACCAGGCTATCCGCATGGGTGCAGAAGTGTTTCACAACCTGAAATCAGTATTAAAAAAACAAGGTTATTCAACCAATGTTGGCGACGAAGGTGGGTTTGCTCCTAACCTCAAATCAAACGAAGAAGCGGTGCAAGTGATTCTACAGGCTATTGAAAAGGCCGGATATCGCCCCGGCGAAGATATTTTCCTCGCGCTCGACCCAGCTTCATCAGAGTACTACCTAACCGATGAAAAGGTATATCATCTCAAAAAGTCAACTGGCGACAAGCTTACTCCAGCTCAAATGGTTGATTATTGGAACGAATGGGCTAATAAGTATCCTATTATTTCTATTGAAGATGGAATGGCTGAAGATGATTGGGACGGATGGAAACTGATGACTGACAAAATGGGAAGCAAAATTCAATTGGTGGGCGACGATTTGTTCGTTACCAACGTTAACCGCCTGGCCATGGGTATCGAAAAAGGTGTAGCCAACTCTATCCTTGTGAAAGTAAACCAGATCGGATCACTCACCGAAACTATCGATGCAGTGAACATGGCATATCGTCATGCTTATACAGCTGTGATGAGCCACCGTTCAGGCGAAACTGAAGACACTACCATTGCCGACCTGGCCGTTGCGCTCAATACTGGCCTGATTAAAACAGGATCTGCCAGTCGTACTGACAGAATTGCCAAATACAATCAGTTGTTGCGCATCGAAGAAATGCTTGGTTCAACTGCTCGTTATCTTGGAAAAGACTTCAAATATGCACGCTAAAATTAGTGTGCCAAACTTTGACTTTTGACTTAATAATCGATCCGGGATGTGGTTTTTGCATCCCGGTTTTTTTTGTAAAAAGCACGCTTGCAGGGTGTTGAAAAAGACGTTAAATTTATTTTACTTTTTTCTTGTTTTTGAAAAAAGAAAGCTCGTATCTTTGCACTCCCAATCACGAGAAAGAGATTGGCGCAGTTCACTGAAAGAAGATACGTAGTAGAGAGAGGGATAATAAGCCGGGAGGTGGAAGGTCAGTTTGAAAA
>DINQ01000010.1 GCA_002426795.1 Bacteroidales bacterium UBA5536 | reverse complement strand
TTGACTGTTTTGGCTTCAGGTTTCCTGAATCCTGCCAACAACAACAATGGTGATGCTTTTGGTTTGTACGTGGCTTCGGCTGCCGGTGGAGAACTGATTGCACTGCCAACTTATTCTCCAACTGCACGCGTTCAGGTGATTCACAACTCGGCTGATGCTGCTGCTTCAGTAGTTGATGTTTGGTTGGACAACACCTTATTGCTCGATGACTTTGCTTTCCGCACGGCTTCTCCTTTTGTTGATGCTCCTGCAGGTGTTGAATTCACCATTGCTATTCAACCTGCCAACAGCACAAGTCCTGAAAATCCAATCTGGTCGCAAACCTATACCCTTGCTGCAGGCGAAACTTATGTTTTGGTTGCCAATGGTTTGGTAGATGATCAGAACTACGATCCTTTTGTGCCTTTCAATATTTATGTTTATGACATGGGCCGCGAAGCTGCTGAGGTTGCTACCAACACTGATGTGCTTGTTTTCCATGGTTCAACTGATGCTCCTACTGTTGATGTGGTTGAGACTGGCGTAGGTGCCGGAACTATTATTGACGATTTCATGTATGGTGATTTCGCTGGTTATCTNNGATGCTTTTGGTTTGTACGTGGCTTCGGCTGCCGGTGGAGAACTGATTGCCCTGCCATTGGTAACGAACCTGGAAGAAGTAAGTGCTGTTGAAGATTTCATCATTTTCCCAAATCCTGCAACAGATTTGCTCAATATATCCTATGACCTTGATTTCTCAAGTAAAGTGATGGTTGAGATTTATGATTTGGTTGGCAAAAAGATTTTCGAAAACAACCTTGGCGATCAGCCGGCTGGTTCAAATCTTACTACGATCAATGTATCAGACTTCACCAATGGACTTTACCTGGTAAAAATTACTTCAAATAACTTCCCGCTGACCAAGAAAATCATGATTGGACAATAAGGTTAGCGCCACTATATCATCTCAGAGGCTGTCCTGAAACGGACAGCCTTTTTTTATTTCCCACTCGAGAGCAACCGAAATTCTTGCTTGAGTTTTTGGATAGACTGCTCGATCAATGGACTCTGCAAAGACGCCAAAGAACTTGCTAAAGCAGTCGCATCTTTTCCATCTTCAACGCTGGCAGCCAACAGATTGATTTGTTGAACCAATTCTTCGCGGGCGGTTTTTATCAGCTGCCAAGCCCCTTCAGAAACATAGAGTTGTTGGGCCAGATTGTGCTCAAACTCTTCACGAATATTCTGTAACAAGCGGAGTTGAAACTGCTTCAAGTCCAAACCAGACTCATAATTACGCTTCATAATAACCTGTGGCTGAATCCTTTCCAAAAACAAGATCAATCGCTCATAGGCCCCCAGTTGCACCGGCAGCAATATCTTTCGCAGTTCGACCGACTCAGCTTCTGATTTGGTTTTGCTTTCCGATTCGCGGATCATTGATTGTTGTTTCATCTCAATTATTTCTGTTCGCAAACGGCGCAATGTAACCAACACAGAAACAAAGCCAGCAAATACGGTAAATACCAAAAAAGCGACTAGAATATTGACAGCAGAAATCATCATGGCATTTTTTTACAAAGATAACATAAGAAAGGCTTTGACAAAAAGCAGGCAATTTCCTGGTGAGGGTCTGAAATACATACAATTTCACTCACACATGCTGTTTGATTTTGACAAAGCAATAATTATAAATCACTACCTTTGCCTCTTGTTAATCATTAAACAGGTTGAACAGTGGATAGCAGTCAGTTTTTATCAGATAGAGTGCGCTCAATGTCAGAGTCGGCAACACTTGAAATGACAAGGAAAAGCCGCGAGTTAAGAGAAAAAGGAGTTGATGTAATAACGCTCAGCATTGGCGAACCCGACTTCAATACACCTGATGCTGTAAAGAGGGCAGCAATAACTGCAATTCAGCATAACGACACACACTACCCACCCGTTCCGGGAACCATGGCACTCCGCAAAGCCATTGCAAACAAGCTTCTGCGCGACAATGGCCTGCACTACGATGCCAATCAAATCGTCGTGTCGAACGGCGCCAAGCAGTCGATCATGAATGTTTTTATGAGCATTTTGAATGCTGGAGACGAAGTGATTATTCCGGCACCTTATTGGGTTTCTTATCCCGACATGGTAAAAATGGCTGGCGGTCAGTCTGTTTTCATTTATTCTACTGTTAAGGAAAATTTCAAAATCAGTCCTGAGCAGCTCGAAAAAGTCATTACTGCGCGCACAAAAGCCTTTATTTTTAGTTCACCTTGTAATCCCAGCGGGTCTGTTTACACGCGGGCTGAGCTCGAAGCACTGGCAAAGGTTTTCGAAAAACACCCGCACATACTGGTGATCTCAGATGAGATTTATGAAATCATCCGTTTTGGTGGCCGTCACGAGAGTATTGCGCAGTTCAACAGCCTCAAGAATAACGTCGTCGTTATCAACGGTTTGTCAAAAGGCTTTGCTATGACAGGTTGGCGAGTTGGCTATGTGGCTGCTCCAAAACCCATTGCAGATGCCTGCAACACCTTACAGGGTCAATATACCAGCGGATGTTCATCAATTTCTCAGGCAGCTGCGCTGGAAGCCATCAATACAATTCCTGATGATTCAGCAGAAATTGCAGAAATGGTCAAGCAGTTCAAAATCAGGCGTGATGTTTTGTATGGCTTGCTGAATGAGATTGAAGGAGTGATTCCTAACCTGCCGGAAGGCGCATTTTATCTGTTTCCTGATGTCAGCTATTACTTCGGCAAATCGAACGGTAAATGGACCGTTAACAACAGCACAGATCTTTGCCTTTATCTCTTGGATGAGGCACATGTAGCTTTGGTAAGCGGAGATGCTTTCGGCTGCGACAGCTGCATCCGGTTCTCCTATGCCACCACAGAAGCACAGATTAAAGAAGCTGTAAAACGCGTGGCAACAGCCTTAAAAAAATTAAAATAGTCATCCAGTAGTAGCTTCTCGTCAGCATTTACAACAGCATTCGACGGAAGCCAAATATTGTAAACCATGAATTATGCTCACATCTGAAAGTGTTTCAAGGCTTTTTAACGACTTCAATAAGCTGAGGATCATGATAGTGGGTGATGTGATGATAGACGCTTACCTTTTTGGCACAGTCGACAGAATATCACCCGAAGCGCCTGTTCCTGTAGTCGTGGTTAAAGACCGCTCCAACAGGCTGGGCGGGGCAGCCAATGTAGCTTTAAACATCAAGGCCCTGGGAGCCGAACCTATTCTTTGCGCCGTGATTGGTAACGACCACAAAGGAAAAGAATTTGAAGCATTGCTGCACGAAAGCAATATGCCCGTGAATGGACTTGTAAAAAGTAACAGCCGGACCACCACCACCAAATTTCGTATACTTGGAAATAAAGTACAGATGCTGCGTGTTGATGAAGAAGTTACTGACGACCTCAACACCCAGGAGCAGCTAGAATTGCTCGAAAGAATCGACACCATTATTCAGCACGACCAGGTTGACGCCATCATATTGCAGGATTACAACAAAGGTGTGTTGACCGAGGAAGTCATCAAAAAGGTGATTGAAATGGGACATGCAAAGTCAATCCCGGTTGCCGTTGACCCAAAAAAGAAAAATTTCCTGGCCTTTAAAAACGCAGACCTCTTTAAACCAAACCTGAAAGAGCTGAAGGAAGGCCTGAACATTTCGATGAAATCATCAGCACTCGAGGAAGTAAAAACCGCTACCGAAGAACTGCAGAAAAAGTTGAATGTTCAGATGGTATTGGCAACGCTTTCAGAAAAAGGTGTTTTAGTTACACAACGTGTCAGCGAAATATTCAGACACACCCATGTGCCAGCTCATCTGCGCAATATTGCCGATGTTTCGGGTGCAGGCGACACGGTCATCAGTGTGGCTACTTTGTGTCTGGCACTTCATGTTGAAGCCGAAAACATGGCAGAGATTGCCAATCTGGCTGGCGGTATTGTTTGTGAAGAAGTTGGCGTTGTGCCGATCGACAAAAACAAATTGCATGATGAAGTGTTAAGAATTGTGACTCACAGCTAATCAAGCAAAAGAAAACATGACAGCAACAAGCGGCAAGAAGGAACAAGTTGAAAAGATGTTTGACAACATCGCCCACAAATACGATTTTCTGAATCATTTTTTGTCGGCAGGTATTGATAAAAGCTGGCGTAAAAAACTGGTGAAGATGGTTGCAGCTAATCAGCCCGAAACTGTTTTGGATGTGGCCACAGGCACTGCTGATCTGGCGATAGCGCTGTCGAAAATCACCAAATCTCCCATTACCGGCGTTGATATTTCGGCCGGAATGCTTGATATTGGCAGGCAGAAACTGTCAAAAATGAAACTTGACCAGCAAATCGTCCTCACACAAGCCGATTCGGAAAATTTACCTTTTGAAACAGGCACTTTTGACGCTGCCATGGTGGCTTTTGGCGTGCGCAACTTCGAAACACTGAGTAAAGGTTTGGCCGAAATGCGCAGGGTTTTACGACCAGGTGGAATGATCGCTGTTCTCGAGTTTTCGAGACCCCGCGCTTTTCCCATCAAACAAATTTATCACTTCTACTTCCGTTACATTTTACCTGGCCTTGGCAAAATGATTTCGCGCGATCAGGGCGCTTATACATACTTACCAGAATCGGTCAGTATATTTCCGGATGGAAAGGATTTCTTGGTAGAGCTTGAAAAAGCTGGTTTTACGCAAACAGCAGAAAGACGGCTAACTTTTGGCATTGCCACCATTTATACAGCTTACTGTCAGTCATAAATTCGTGTTTCCAGTCGAATGAATTTCCTACTTTTGTGCGTGAATCTCAAGCTTCTGATTTAAATAGTAATATTTAGCCAAAAGTAACGTTCATTTCTTGATCCATTAAAATTCATAGCATTGAAATATTTCATCAGGGTTTCCACCATATTGTTCATGATTCTTGGGCTTACTTTCGGCGCTCAGGCACAGCGCAAAAAAGTAATTAACCTGCCCAAGTACGACCTCGAACCTTATCATTTTGGGTTTATCCTCGCAGCGAATCAAATGCATTATAGCCTCAAACTAATTGATGGGTTTCAGTTTGTGAGTCAGGAAGCCAATGCATGGCCTGACGAGCCCAACAACGATTCTATCTTCCTTTACGGCTTGAATTCAGTGCCTACACCAGGTTTCACAATCGGAATCGTTGGCAACCTGAGGCTTGGAAACTATTTTGATTTGCGGTTTATTCCTTCACTCAGTTTTGGCGAACGGCATCTCGATTACAGCATCATGCGATGGCGCGATGGAGAAGGCGAACTGATAGAAGTTCGCAAAAGCAATCCATCCACATTTGTTGAGTTTCCCCTACATATTAAATACAGGTCTAAACGCCTAAACAACGCTGCCGCTTATCTGCTGGGTGGTATTAATTATAAACTTGACCTTGCCTCTCAAAAGAAGAAAATCGTGACGGTTAGTGATGGCTCTTCCTATTACGACGGCATCAAAACCAATCAAAGCGATCTTTCTGTTGAGATTGGTATCGGCTGGGATTTCTACACCAATTTCTTTAAATTTGGCACTGAACTTAAGATGAGTTATGGCTTGACGGATGTTCTGATCAAAGACAATCTTATTTACAGCTCAAGCATTAATAGTATGAACAACAAGGTTTTTCAACTTTCCTTTACATTTGAATAAGCATGACTGAAAACTCCTCGCGTACTGAACTTTTCAAAACGCTTGTGGCTAAATCAAATCTGAAGCAGGATATTTATGCCAATACGCTTAACACCCTAAGGTTGTTCAAATCGGTTATCGAAGACATGACGAAAGATTTTTTGCTGGCATCAACAGATTTGAATCCACACGAAAACACAACATTCGAAAACCGTTACCGCGGAGATTTTGAGATCGAAATGAAATTTGGTGGTGATATCCTGCTCTTCCTGATGCACTCGAATGTTTTTGAGTTTTCGCGCGATCACGAAATCATGCGTACACCTTATATCCGCGAAGACAAAAATCGATCATTTTGCGGCATCATCAATATCTACAATTTTCTCTCCGACTCATTCAAATACAACAGATTCAATGATGTTGGCTATTTGATCGGCCGTGTTTTTATCAACAAAGAGAACCATTATTTTATTGAAGGAAAAAGGGAATTGGGCTTTATTTTTAACGATTTCAGTAAAAATGAGATGAATCAGGAAGCAGCTCAGAAGCTGATTGAGGCCGCTGTTTTGTATACCATCAATTTTGATTTGCTCACACCACCTTACGAACAGGTGAAAATGGTGTCGGTGAATGAAATGAAGAACACCCTTGACGCTATTTCAATGAAAACTGGTAAAAGATTAGGCTTTCATTTTCAGGAAGATAAGCCTGAATAAAAATCGAACCAAAAAAAGTTTAAAAAAATATTTTGACGGAATCAGAATTTAGCTATTTTTGCACCCACAAATGACGTCAAAGGCTCCCATCGTCTAGCCTGGTCAGGACGCCAGGTTTTCATCCTGGTAACAGGGGTTCAAATCCCCTTGGGAGTACAAAAGCCACTGAAATTCAGTGGCTTTTCTTATTTTATCCGAATGATAAATTTACTGCCTTTGCCTGGTGTAGATTCTACGTGGATGGTCCAGCCATGCGCTTCTACAATCTTCTTAACAATTCCGAGTCCTAAACCTGTACCTCTTTCGCCATATGTACCCATCGTGCTTTTATTGGTAAAATCTTTGAAAAGTTTTTTACTGACTTCCTCGGGCATGCCGACCCCAGTATCTGCGATATAAAGATTGAATCCATGTTTGCATTTTTCGACACCCATCATGATTTTACCACCTTCAGGTGTGAATTTAACCGAATTACCCACCAGGTTGTTTAAAGCTTGGCCCAGCATCACTTCATCGGCATGCAACTCAAACTCTTTAGGCATTTTGCTGTCAAAAACAAAAGAAAAACTGATTTTCTTTTCCTGCATTTTGATATGTTGCATGCGCTCTACATACTCGGCCAGTTGTTTCAAATCGGTTTTTATCAGACTGAGCTTGAAATTTCCCAGTTCCAGGTTCGACCAATTGTATAATTTGTCGTTGTAGTCAAGCAGGCGACGCATTTCTTCGTTGATGTCTGAAAGCAATTCCTTCTGGCCTTCATCCATTTTTAGTCTAAGGTTCTCGTCTGAAAGCAATATCTCTGAAAGACCAATAACAGCGCCAATTGGCGATCGCAAATCGTGGGATACAATAGAAACAAACTGATCTTTAAACGACAAGAGTTTTTTCAACTGCTTTTCGGTTCTGGCCAGTTGATCAAGCGTAAGTCGCTGCTCGCGTGCCTTTTGAATCAGCTCGTTACCTTCCCTTCCATTTTTATTGGAAGGCTTGATCAGCAGGTAGTTCACCTGTGCATGTTTTACGGCAATGGCCTGAAGATAAATCAATCTGCCAGTGATAGTTTCCTCTTCCCAAATACCTGATTCGAGTTTGGCATCAATGGGTCCTTCCCAGCAATCAACTGCCTCATATTGGAACACCTCAATAAATGGAAAAAGATCAATCAATTGGAAATCTGGTTGTTCAATTTGATGCGCATTCTTGAGCTCCTTAAACCAAACTGGCATTTTTCCAATGGCCAAATACTGATCCTTTTCTTTGATAAAACTGGCATAATCCAACAAATAGAAAGCATTAAACGGGCCCATAAACTTATTGGTTTGTCGGGCTCTGGCAATTTTCAGTTTTTCGTCGTTGATGGTTTGCAACAATTTCTGAATTTGAACTGCTGTGCGGGTTTGGTCGACAAAAAACAGCCATGTATGCATCAACTCATCCTCTAACACATGAATTTCCGCATAATGCCCCGTGTCAGTCTGAATATGTGGCAGAACCATAGGGTTTACCAGTGGAGGAACCATCCCAAAAAGATAAGGCGCAACTTCTTCCAGGTGTTTACCTTTTACAGGTTGCTGCGAAAAATATTTTTCTACAGGGCCAACCCAACTCTTGATCAGGGCGTTTTCGTCTAATTGGATCATCGCCAAACCAATATAAGGCGGAATTTTGCTGATAATATATTCTGTTACCGCCTCTGAAAAGGTATTAGTGACTGGTTTCATGTTATTTCTCTGTTTGCATCATTTTCGCAACTATCATCACAAAAGCTTCTTCCACTCGAAAGTCATCCTTTGCACTTGTCAACATGATATCCCAACCTTTACTTTTTAGCTCTTCAATATCTTCTTCAGCAATTTCCCACTCAGTAGCCAAATCCGATTTATTGATTATCGTAACAAACGGAGCTCCTTTTGTCATACTTGCAGCCATTTCCTGCAAGCGAACTGCCGTTGAAAGCGTGTCTTTTCGCGTACCATCAATTACCAATAAATATCCGGAAGAGCCTATTAAGTAGGTTGGTTTCACCTTCATGAAGTCATCTTCACCATGGATATCCCAAAGCAGCAAAGTCACTTCTTCCCCATCGACCACCATATTTTTCTGGTCTATTTTAACGCCGATGGTTGTCTGGTATTTTTCGCTAAAAATACTATTGACGAAACGCTGCACCAGACTGGTCTTTCCAACAGCGAAAGCCCCAATCATCGAGACTTTTTTCTTGATCATTTGTTTTCCTCCTCAATAAGTTTAAAAGCCACCGAACGCACTGGCCCGGGAACTTCAACATCTTCAACATAAACTACTTGTTTTTTCAATAATCTGGCTGGTACTCCAGCATCTTCGAGCCTTTGAATAATTGTTTCGGCTCTGGCTCTGGCAATAGTAGTGTTAGCCTCCCTGTTTGATATCCTGGAGGTGTAAGACAATACTTGAATGACATTGTTTTGCTTGTTTACAACATTGAATGAATCAAGTAATTTCGCTGCAATCTGCAATGAATCGAAAAGTTGTTCCTGTCTGGCGTTAAGTTTGTTTTCGTTGAGCAGATAAGTAAAATTCGTTCTTTCAATAACCTTCAGAATCCAATTGAGATCAGGCAAGGGCTTTACAATAGCCTTGGGCTCATCAAAAGAGAGTCCAGTTTCATCAATTTGATCGATGCCCCACACGCGCACATAAATCTTTCTAGCCTCGTTTAACCATTCTTCAGTCGCAGTTCCCTTTAAAAACAGGACACCGTTATTATAAGAGAGCTGAATTGTTTCAGGTTCGTTCAGTGCCATTCGGGCACGCTTAAGCACGAGGTTAGGATCGAGCGAGATATACGATTTGAACTGTAAATCAACATCTGAGCTATCGAAACCAAACTGTGGATAAACCAAATTCAGGTCGATGGCCTGTTTGTCTTTCAGTCCCCGGATTACGTATTTGCCTGATTGTCTGAAATTATCGGTTACGACAATGCCATCGGCCTGTTCAACCTGTGCCATAAATTTATTCCAGCGGTATTTCCGTTCGAAATGAAAATAAAGCAACACCCCCGCAATCAGTAACACAATAAGCAACATCCCTATTGCAAAATATGGTGGCTTGGCCTCTTGCTCTACCTTCTCTTTTTGGAGACAAGTTCTCAAAAATTTCGATGACTTGCTGAATGGTGTCGTTTCACCTGAAAAATTTTCAAGTTCATAAGTGAAATTATAATGAACGGCTTCCACAGCTTCTTTCATTGTAATTCGCAGATCTGGCGGTGGATTTCCATCTACGACAGCAGCAACGGCGGCATGAGGCCCTTGTTCGATCCAGATATTGGTGTCGCCTACGCGCATCATCTCAACGCCATCGTTGTCATTGGTATGGAAAGAGTCTTTCACAAAATCGGAAATAGCTGACAGCATGGATGCTACCATATCCGCATTTGGCGAAATTATTTCATCATCGGTTTCATGCCGAATCATCAGCCCTGTTTGCCGATGAATGAGAAACACTTCTTTCACATGGTAAACATATGCTTTAGATAAGAGTATTTCTGCATATGACTTATTTGAAAAAAGCGCCTGCAATCGCCATTTGAGATGTTTGGGCGAAATTCCTGATTCGAGTCCCTGATTGAGCGACTCAACCATTTTCTTGATGTCTTCGGCTACAGCTTTTCGGATGGCCGGCCCCATAACGGGAAACAGGATATTTGCCAGTCTTTTCGGGTCACGGTGAACGCTGTCCTGTACCAGGTTTTCCAAAAATGGAATCAATTCTTCTTTGCTGATGGTTTTATCATCAACCAGTTTTTTGATAGAGTTTGGTAGCAAATTACTGATTTCGATAGAAAATTCATGTGGATCCTTGATCAACCTGTGCAGGTGTTCTACTTCTTCCCTGCTTAGTCCAAGAATAATTTGCCGAAGCTCATTTAACTGATTATCAGAAAGCAGATGCTCAATATTTTGGTTTTTTTCGTTTTCAGACGCCATAAGATCATTATTTTTCTACACCATTTCCTTCAGCATCTGAGGCTGATTGCTCCGACAGTTGAAAAGCCATTTCCGACATTATTAGCGCCATGGCACTCTTATCAAGTTTTGCAAGCTGCACATCCCCCAATTTCTTGAGGAGGCTTGCCTGCATTTCATTCATTGATTGGAGAAAAAATTGCTTTTGTTGGTGTAATTCTTCTTCGAATCGCTTTTTAAGTAGCTCCATTTCTGCACTCACAAGATGCTTATATGCTTCTGAGTTATCAGCTAGTGTTTCTATCTGGCTCTTTAGAATTGTCAAGGATTCCAGTAGTTTTTTGTGTGCGTCAAGTTGCTCTTTTTCATTTTTCTGTAACTGCTGTTCAAACACTGAGCGGTTTTTATCTATCAATTCATTGATGTTTCGAACGGCCAGCTGCAACTCATCCCTAAAATAGGCTTCCTGATTTTGAAAGCGCTTTTCTATTTCAGTAATGTTATTACCTATCAAAATATCTCTGATACGAGAAATATGATCTTTTTCAGTAGACATGAGTTGATTGTTCGTGGGTAACCTATTAATAACAAATGTAAATATAGTAATGTTTCTAACAAAATCACGAATCATCCCTATAATTAAAGTTTGTGTGTGCCATAAATTGGTTCTTATTCTTTCGAAAAGGGATATTAAAAATTAATTTATGGATGTGATTTTTAAACAATTATAGGAACAAACTGTTTGTTCATCCGTATCGGAGCGGAGTTTTTATTTACTTTTACCGGTTCGAAATCAGTGTATCATTTAATCCTCAACAACTTTGAACAGTCATCATAAACAAGCTGATAACCTGCATGAACTCATCTCTATCAGGCATCTTACTCCTTCGACCTACATACTACGAATGAGTCGGAGAGGGTTAGGATTTCGGGCGGGTCAACATATTTTACTTGGTAAAGCAGGAAGCATTCACAACCGCGAATATTCGGTTTACAGTGGTGAGCAAGAAGATTTTTTTGAGGTTTTGATCAAGGAAGTCGATGAAGGACTCGTGAGCAAGCAGCTCAAGAAAAGCAAAGCCGGCGATTTGATGCAGATTGAGGGTCCATTGGGCTTTTTTACTATCGAACCTGAATTGATTGAAAAAGGAAAATTTCTTTTCGTTGCTACGGGCACAGGAATAGCCCCCTTTCACAGTTTTGTCAAATCTTATCCTTCCATTGACTATACCCTTTTGCATGGTGTTCGCTATGCTGAAGAAGCATACGAAAAAAGCAGTTATAACCACGATCGTCACATCCTTTGTACTTCGGGCGATAATCAAGGTAATTTCAATGGTCGCGTAACAGCCTATCTGACCAAAAACCCGGTAAGCCCTGATACGCACTGCTATTTATGTGGCAATTTCCAAATGATCCATGAAGTATTTGACCTACTTGAAAAACAGGGAGTTCCGCCAGAAAATGTTCATGCCGAAGTCTATTTTTAGCTGAATGCCTACCTTTGCCTAAATTTTTTAAACCGTCGACATCTCAACATGAAATACCACCTCATATCGCTTGGCTGCCAGATGAATCTTTCAGATACGGAAAGAGTAAAAACTGTATTGCATGAACTTGGATTCAGTCCGACAGAAAATGAAAATGAAGCCAGCATACTGGGCGTCATCGCCTGTTCGGTGCGCCAAAAAGCCATCGACAAAGTTTATTCACGCATTGCCAAATGGAATAAACTCAAAAACAGGAAAAACCTTATCACATTTGTATCAGGATGCATCTTACCTTCTGATAATGAAAGGTTTTTAAAACTTTTCGATCTCGTCTTCCCCATGAGCGAATTGCCACAACTGCCAGAAATGATCCGGCAATATGGGGTTGTGTCGCCAGCTGGCCTGTTGCAAAATGATGACAGCCTACACAAGGAAGCCTATACCCCAGCTAAAAAAGAAAATGGATCAGTTTTGTTTCAAGACTTTGTCACTTTTCAAAAGCCATCGCAACCTAAGCTTAATCCCGGCAAAGACATTGATCAGTTTTGGCATGTAGAACCCACATATACTTCTGATTTTGAAGCTTTTATTCCAATTCAAAATGGATGTGATAAGTTTTGTAGTTTTTGTGCCGTTCCGTACACCCGAGGCCGCGAAGTATCAAGGCCTTCACATGAAATTATTGAAGAGCTGAAAGTATTGGTCGAAAAAGGCTACAAAACAATCACCCTGCTCGGTCAAAATGTCAACTCGTATGGTCTCGACAAAAAAGGTGATGAAATTGGTTTTGCTGAATTGTTGAGACAAATCGGAGAATTCGGGAACAGCACGCAGCAGGAATTTTGGGTTTACTTCACTTCGCCGCACCCACGTGATATGACCGATGAGGTGATCGAAGTAATTTCCCAATACAAATGCCTGGGCAAACAAATACACCTTCCAGTGCAATCGGGCGACGACAAGGTGCTGATGCGCATGAACCGTAAACATGCCATGGACAAGTACAGACATATTGTACAAACGATCCGCAAACTCATTCCTGAAGCCACCCTGTTTACAGATATCATCGTCGGTTTTACGGGCGAAACGGAAGAGCAATTCGAAAATACCCGCCTCGCCATGGAAGAATTTAAATACAACATGGCCTATATTGCCCAATACAGCGTAAGACCCGGTGCCGCCAGCTCGCGTTGGGAAGACGATATCCCACAGGAAGTCAAGAAAGAGCGACTGCACAAACTCACGCAGGAGCTCATGAAGCATTCATTGCAATACAACAAAGCGCTTGTTGGTAAAACAGTTCGTGTAATTGTGCGCGGCCGCGACCGCAAAGAAGGTTTTTTGAGCGGACATACTGAGGGCAAACTTGTTATCAGGTTTGCCAGTGACGATCAGAGCCTTATCGGTCAATTTGTCGACCTGAAAATCAACAGCGCCAGTCCGCTTTCACTCGAAGGAAAATTGGTCCATGTGGAAGCAACAGCAGATTAATAAAAATGAAAAAAATAGCATTCAAAACGCTGGGCTGTAGGCTCAACCAATACGAAACTGACGCGCTTGCGTCGCGATTTCATAAAGGAAGTTACGAAATAGTTGACTTCAACGGCAAGGCTGACATTTACATCGTGAACACCTGCACAGTTACCAATCAAAGCGATCAGAAATCCCGGCAAACGATCAATCAGGCACGAAAAAACAACAACGATGCCCTGCTGGTAGTAACGGGCTGTATGGCCAACAACTACAAGCAATCGCTACTCGATACCGGAAACATCAACTATGTGGTAGATAACGAGCGAAAAACCTCGATTTTTAGTATTATCGAATCGCATTACCGGGGCGAAAATGCTGATCCGGAAGGCTTTGATGAGGATTTGTTCAGCTACGAACCAGCCTACAAAACATTTCATACACGTAGTCTAATTAAAATTCAGGACGGCTGCGACAATTTTTGTACTTTCTGTATCATTCCAACGGTGAGGGGCCGGGCCACAAGCAGGCCAGTTGAAGCAATTCTGGATAACATCCGGGAAGTTATCAATCATGGTTTTAAAGAAGTTGTGCTCACTGGAGTCAATATTGGCCGCTATCAGGATGAGGACACCAATTTTGAACAATTGGTCGAGAAAGTCCTCAACTTGCCCGGCGATTTTCGGGTACGCATCTCCTCTATCGAACCAGATGGTTTTACTGAACATTTTTTTGATTTGTTTGCCCACCCCAAACTCACCCCGCACCTGCATTTATGTTTGCAAAGCGGATCGGAGGCTACCCTTCTCAAAATGAGAAGAATGTATACTGCCAGAGAGTTCAGGATGATGGCTGAAAAGCTCAGAAAACTGTACCCCGATTTCAACTTAACCACTGATATCATCGTTGGCTTTCCTGGCGAATCAGAAACCGATTTCCAACAAAGTGTGTCCATGGCACGCGATTTAAATATCAGTCACATCCACACTTTTAAATACTCTGTCCGCACAGGTACACGCGCAGAAAGAATGCCTGATCAGGTGTCAGAAAAGATCAAGAATCAGCGGAGTGCGGTTATCAGAAAGCTTTCAGAAGAAAACAAAGTGGCTTATTTCACAAAAATGATCGGCAAAAAGCAACGCATGCTCATCGAACGGATTACAAGCGATGGAACAGCCCGTGGTTATGGTGAGAATTATATTCCGATCAGGCTCAAAGCAAAAGACCTTGTCCGGAACGAATTTGTGAAAGTGGAACTAACAGGCCTTCACCACGGGAAAGAAACAGAAATGACAGCAAAGCTGCTCGTGAATGAATAGATTTGAAAAAGTTTTAGCGATACTACTTTGATTTCAAAAATAATTCTTTAATTTTGCAGCCCGAAACATAAATCGAATTTATAAGCACAATTGATATGGCAAATCACAAATCGTCCATCAAGAGAATCAGACAGAACAACACAAAGCGTTTGCACAATCGTTTTTATGCTAAAACAATGCGTAACGCCCTGAGAAAATTCAGAAGCCTTACTGATAAGAGCGAAGCTGAATCACAATTGCCAAAGATGCACGCTTTGATTGATAAACTGGCTAAACGCAGCATCATTCACAAAAACAAAGCTGGCAATCTGAAATCAAAAATTACAAAGTTTACCGCCAAGCTGGCTTAACCTTAGGCAAATAAAGCTATTTAAAGATAGCCTCTTCTTTTGAATAGAAGGGGCTTTTTTAGTTTGTTGCAATTCCGTAATTTCGCACAAACAACCGAAATGGAAAATAACTTCAAAAAAGCCTCCATTAAAGAATGGGCCGAGGACGACCGACCCCGTGAAAAATTGCTTAATAAAGGAAAAGCAAGCCTGAGTGATGCAGAACTTATCGCCATTTTAATTGGTTCGGGAAACACTGAAGAATCAGCTGTTGAACTTTCTCGCCGCATTTTAGCCTCGGCTGGCAGCAACCTGATCGAGCTCTCAAAAATGGGCGTAACCGACTTGATGCAATTCAAAGGAATCGGCGAAGCCAAAGCCATCAGCATTGTTGCAGCACTCGAACTAGGACGTCGGCGCAGATCGGCCGAAGCACAACAAAGAAGCGCCATCAAATCGAGTCGAGACGCTTTCGAACATTTCTATGCAGCACTATCAGATCAGCATTACGAGCAGTTTTGGATACTCCTGCTCGACCAGTCGCACAAGGTGCTGCGATTGCAACAAATCAGCGATGGCGGACTGACAGGCACAGTTGCCGATCCCAAAAAAATATTTAAGCTCGCGATTGAAAACAATGCGCCGGCAATGATTCTTTGCCACAACCATCCATCAGGCAATCTCCAACCAAGTGATCCGGACATACAACTCACCAAAAAGCTGGTTAAAGGCGGCGAATTACTTGATGTCAGAGTATTAGACCACCTGATCATTGGCACTGACCAATATTACAGTTTTGCCGACGAAGGCATTATGCCGGGAAAATAAACAACAGAAACACAAGTATGAAAGTAAAAATCGTCACCATCATCGGTGCCCGACCACAAATTATCAAAGCCGCGGCGCTAAGTAGAGCCATTCGCCAGTCTTTTTCAGATCAGCTGGAAGAAATCATCGTTCATACGGGGCAGCATTACGATAGCAATATGTCGCAGGTTTTTTTCGACGAACTTGAGATACCGCGGCCCAATTACAACCTCAATGTAGGATCTGCCAGCCATGGCATCCAAACCGCCCGCATGACGGAAGGTATCGAAGAAATTCTGTTAAAAGAAAAACCCGACTACATCGTTTTGTATGGCGACACCAATTCAACTTTGGCCGGAGCCATTGCTGCAGCAAAGATTCATGTACCCATAGTGCATATTGAAGCTGGTTTGCGCTCGTTCAACAAATCGATGCCCGAAGAAATCAACAGGATTCTCTGCGACCATTGCTCGTCCTTGTTGTTTAGTCCAACTGAAACTGGTTTCCAAAACCTAATCAACGAAGGCTTTAACCAAAGCAACAAGGCGCCCTTTCATGCAGACAATCCAGGAATTTATCATTGTGGCGATGTGATGTACGACAACAGCCTCTATTTTTCGGAACTGGCCAAAGAAAAAACCAACATTTTGAGTCGCCTTCAGCTCGATAATAAATCTTTTATTCTGAGCACGATCCACCGCGACAACAATACCGACCAACCCAAACGACTGAACCAGATTTTTGAAGCCCTGCTCCAAATTGTACAAATGCAACAGATTGATATAGTTATTCCATTACATCCGCGAACCGCCAAACTGTTGCAGCAAAACCTTAAACCAGGTCTTTATACGCAAATAGCTGAAAATTTCCATATCCATCTGATTCCACCTGTTTCATTCCTCGAAATGATCGTGCTTGAAAAAAACGCCAGTCTGGTCGTAACAGATTCAGGAGGAGTACAAAAAGAAGCATATTTTTTCAAAAAACCATGTATCATCATGCGCAGCGAAACAGAATGGAAAGAAATAGTAGCCACAGGCGCTGCAGCAATTGTTGATGCGGACAGCCAGAAAATTGTTGCTGCATGGCAGGCTTTTCAACAATACCCTCCTACAGATTTTCCGCAAATTTTTGGAGATGGGCAAGCTGCACAATTCATTTGCAACGAGATGTTGCGAAATGCAAAAACAGCTTATTGTTAAGGGAAATAAAGCCATCTGCAACTAACTGCAAGATAATTTGATAGATATCTGTTAATTATTGCTTATAGATTTGGGTATTTCAAACTTAATTTCTACTTTTGCACCCCGTTTAAAACACATAATTATTTATTAATAACAGATTTATTATGAACCAGTACGAAACCGTTTTCATTGTAACTCCCGTTTTGTCTGAAGAACAGATGAAGGAAGCGGTAAAAAAGTTTCAGGAATACCTGAAAGACAATGGTGCTGAAATAGTGCACGAAGAACACTGGGGCATGCGCAAACTCGCATACCCAATCCAGAAAAAGTCAACCGGATTTTATCATCTGATTGAATTTAAAGCTGAAGGTTCGCTTATCGCAGAGCTTGAAGTAGCTATGAAACGCGACGAACGCATCATTCGTTTCCTGACTGTTAAACTCGACAAGCATGCCGTTGCATACAGCGAGAAAAAACGTAGAAAATCGAAAGAAGCTGCTAAAGAAACCGCTGAGGCTTAACAATCAATTGTTTCACCTACATTAAAATCCAAAAAAAATGGCTCAAGGAAGTTCAGAAATTAAATATTTGACCCCTATTGCGGTCGATACCAAGAGAAAAAAATACTGTCGCTTCAAAAAGAATCGCATTAAATATATCGATTATAAAGATGCTGATTTCCTCCTGAAGTTCGTGAATGAACAAGGTAAAATCTTACCTCGTCGCATCACCGGCACATCGACAAAATACCAAAGAAAAGTGGCCCAGGCTGTAAAACGTGCGCGTCACCTTTCGTTAATGCCTTACGTAGCTGACTTATTGAAATAAAAGGAGGAAAAAGTCATGGAAATTATTCTTAAACAAGATATCGCAACCCTGGGGTTCACGAACGACATTGTAAATGTTAAAGACGGATACGCCCGTAACTATCTCATTCCGAATGGCATGGCAATTATTGCCAACACTACCAACCGGAAGGTGCTTGCTGAACTGAAACGTCAGCAATCGTTTAAAGAAGAAAAAATCAAGAACGAAGCACTCACAATCGCCAAAGCACTCGAAGGATTGCAACTGCGCATTGCTGCCAAAGCAGGTACTTCCGGAAAGATTTTCGGTTCGGTCAACAGCGTCCAGATTGCCAATGCTATCAAGGAAGCAAAAAATATCGACATCGATCGTAAACGTATCCACATGAACGAAGATTCAGTGAAAGAACTGGGCAACTACAAAGCAAAAATCAGATTGCACAAAGAAGTACAGTTTGATGTTGATTTTGAAGTGTACGCCGAGTAGATTCTTCTATATCACACAAAGATTTTTATCTTTACAACCCGAAGCAGATTCAGCTTCGGGTTTTTTTATGGCTATAAGTAAACAAAAACTGAAAACAATCCAGTCGTTAAAACTGGCCAAATACCGGCGAAAACTTGGTTTGTTTTGCTGCGAAGGAAATAAACTGGTTACCGAAATACAGGCAAGCAGCCTGGAAGTAACAGAAATCCTGATAACAGATGATTGGCACCAGCGAAATCCCGATTTTGCTTTTAAGAAGGTTGATCCGGTTTATATTAGTCCTCAACAGATGCAACAGCTTAGTACCCTGACAACGCCACCAGGAATTCTCGCAGTTGCAAAAATCCCACGTTTTAAAGTCATTCCTGAAGAAGCCCGAAACAATCTGACTTTGGTATTAGACGGCATACATGATCCTGGAAATCTGGGTACTATCATTCGTACAGCTGATTGGTTTGGCATCAAACTTGTCCTTCTGAGTCTTGATAGCGTTGATATCTGGAATCCAAAAGTGGTGCAGGCAACAATGGGATCCATTTTCAGACTTTCGATTATTGAAACAGAAATAGAGGCCTATTTAGATCAACTAAACAAGTTAAAGTTGCCAGTTTATGGCGCATTGCTTAATGGAGAAGAGCTTTCGTTGGCTGACAAGAAATCACCGGCAGGCGCACTCATTATCGGAAGCGAATCGCACGGAATCAGGGACTCTGTTCTTCCTTATGTTACACAGCCCGTATTTATTCCCAGAAGTCAACACTCGCAGGCCGAGTCGCTGAATGCAGCTGTTGCCGCTGCAATACTTATAGCTGCTTTCTCCATTCAGAAATAATCCGCTAAATTAAAATCAGTTTGTAAAAATCTGCGTATTTTTGCAGCAGGAAAAAGCTCTTTTAATATCATTAATGTCATGAACCTCAAAATTCTCCTTTTCTCTATCGCCATAATCGGCATTGCTTTTGCTGGCATTGCCATCAAAATGTTTTTCATCAAAGGAAGTGAATTCAAAAAGCAATGCAGCAGCGTTGATGCCCATGGGCAAAAAGTTGGCTGCTCTTGCGGCGGAGGTGAGGGTTCATGTGAAAGAAAAGAACAAAACCATCATCATTGATTTAGGGGCTCATTCCTCTATCAATGCTGCAAAGCCCGGAGTAGCATAAGTTTCATATTCTCCGGCATCTCCCCAGAAAATAAAAAAAGCTTCTACATCTTGGATTGAGGCCAATAGATTAAGAGATTTCTCTTTGCCCATCACCATAAAAGCAGTTGCAAGCGCATCGGCTTCGGCGGCATTTTTTGCCAGTACTGTCACACTCAATAAATTGTGTTGAACAGGGTAGCCTGTTTTGGGATCAATAAAGTGCGAATACCGCTTGCCATCCTCTTCATAATATTTTCGATAGCTTCCGGAAGTTGCCAAACCTTTGCCATTGAGCCTGACAACCAGTTGAATGGTGCGTTCGGCGTCTTTGTCTGGTGCAGGATGCTCCACACCTACACGCCAGGGCTCGTCACCAGGCTTAGTTCCAAGTGCGTATATTTCACCTCCAACATCAACCACATAATTTTTTATGCCTTTTTTCGAAAGAAACTGAGCAATCAGATCAACAGAATAACCTTGTGCAATTGCATTAAAATCGAAGCGCATGCGCGGGTCTTCTTTCACAACTTTGCCTTTTGCAATTTGCACTTTGCGGAAGTCAACCAATTGCCGCAGGCTATCGATTTGAACCGGATTCAACTTTTGCTTCTGTTTAAAACTGAATCCCCAGGCCTCAACCAGAGGCGAAACCGTAAAGTCGAAATAACCGTCAGACAGTGCAGAAATCTCTTTGGAAAGGTAAAAGTTGTATTTAAAAATATCATCCAGCACAACCGTAGTATCGTCTCTGTTTACTCTCGAAATGATCGATTCATCTACCCAAAGAGAGACGGATTGGTCAAATGCTTTCAGTAGTGAATCGATATCGGGCGAAAAATCACGGTTTTCACTATCGTAATAGGTGATCGCGTAGTAAGTTCCCTGAGCCTCTCCTGTAAAACTTATTTTTTTTGCTTCTCTTTTTGCATTGCAGCCAGATAGTAAAATCACCACAAAAACCACAATTATTGTTGAATTAAAAGCTTTCATCATCTATCTATATGGAGTTGATCAAGAACAGGGAGTCCAAAAATAAAAAAATCCCCCAACATAGCTTTGCCGGGGGATACAAGAAGTTCGAATGAATCAACCTCCAAAGTCGTCGAAGGCAATCATTTCGTTGGGGACACCCAAATCGTCGAGCATTTTAAAAATAGCTGCGTTCATCATAGGTGGACCGCACAAATAGTATTCAATTTCCTCAGGTTCTGGATGTTGTTTCAAGTAATTATCCAGAATCACCTGATGGATAAAGCCGGTATAACCTTTCCAGTTGTCCTCTGGCTTTGGCTCAGAGAGTGCGACATGGAATTCAAAATTTGGAAAATCTTTTTCGATTGCTTCAAAGTCTTCCATGTAGAATAATTCACGGCTCGAACGGCCACCATACCAGAAGGTAGTCTTGCGATCAGTTTTTTCAGTGTGGAAAAGATGGAACAGGTGCGAACGCATCGGAGCCATACCTGCACCACCACCAATAAACATCATCTCGCGTTTGGTTGGTTTGATATGGAATTCGCCATAAGGACCACTCACCATGACTTTATCGCCAGGTTTGCGACTGAAGATAAAGGATGAACAAACACCAGGGTTCACATTCATGAAAGCATTCTTCTTACGATCCCATGGCGGTGTTGCAATACGAATATTAAGCATAACAATATTGCCTTCGGCCGGGTGATTAGCCATTGAGTAGGCACGGAATTGCTCTTCAGTGTTCTTCATTTTCAAACTCCACATGTTGAACTTATCCCACTCGTCGCGGTATTCTTCTTCAACATCAATGTCTTTCGAAAAATCAACTTCAATCTTCGGTACATCAATCTGAATATACCCACCAGATTTGAAATCAAGATTTTCACCAGGAGGAAGTTTAACAACAAACTCTTTGATAAAGGTAGCCACGTTGTGGTTTGAAACCACTTCGCATTCCCATTTCTTGATGCCAAACACTTCGGCTGGTACACCAATTTTCAGGTCTTCGCGAACCTTCACCTGGCAACCAAGTCGCCAGTTGTTTTGCTGCTCTTTTCTCGAAAAATAGCCTTTCTCAGTTGGCAGGATAGATCCACCTCCTTCAAAAACCTGGCAACGACACATAGCGCAAGTGCCACCACCACCACAGGCAGAAGGCAGGAAGATTTTATTGGCCGAAAGCGTTGACAACAAAGTTGAACCCGGGTCGACCTCCAGTTCCTTTTCCCCGTTAATGGTTATTTTCACCCGTCCTTGTGGAGTGAGTTTTTTGCGGGCAAAAAGCAGCACCCCAACCAGCAGCAATATCACCGTAAGGAAAAATATTACACTGACCAAGATGACTGTTCCTGTTCCGGTTACAAGTAATGTCATGATTCTGAATTATTACAGTTAAACTTTTTGATTACAATTTGATGCCCAGGAAACTCATAAATGCAATTCCCATCAAGCCAGTAAGGATAAAGGTTATTCCCAGCCCGCGTAATGGTTTTGGAATATGTGAGTATCTGATTTTCTCACGAATGGCAGCGATACCAACAATGGCCAAAAACCAGCCGATACCTGAACCGATACCGAAGGCAGTTGCCTGTCCCAATGACTGGTATTCGCGTTCCTGCATGAACAAAGATCCACCCAGGATGGCGCAGTTAACAGCAATCAGTGGCAAGAAAATACCCAAAGAAGAATAAAGTGAGGGGCTAAATTTTTCAACGATCATCTCAACCAGTTGCACCATCGAAGCAATGATAGCAATGAACAGGATAAAACTTAAAAAGCTCAAATCCATTTCAGCAAATGATGGATCGAGCCAGGCCATAGCTCCGGGTTTCAACACGTATTCGTTGAGGAGGTAGTCAACCGGAACGGTGATTCCCAAAACGAAAACCACGGCAATACCCAGACCAACCGAAGTATTCACGGTTTTTGAAACTGCCAGGTATGAACACATACCCAGGAAGTAAGCAAAAACCATATTATCGACAAAAATCGACTTGATAAATATATTAAACAACTCTTGCATAGCTTTAGTGTTTTAGCTGGTTTTGGTTAGTTTTCTTCTACTAATTCGGGATTGCGTGAACGTTGGATCCAGATGATGATTCCTACCAGAATCAAAGCCATTGGAGGCAAAATCATAAATCCGTTGTTTCGGTATCCCAATTCATAAAATGATTCGGGGATGACATGGAAGCCCCAGATGGTACCCGAACCAAAAAGTTCGCGTGTAAAGCCCACCATCAGCAAGATCATTCCATAGCCGAGTCCGTTGCCAATACCATCCAGGAATGAAGGCCAGGGTTTGTTACCCATCGCAAACGCCTCCAGACGCCCCATGATGATACAGTTTGTAATAATCAAACCCACAAACACCGACAATTGCTTGCTCACGTCGTAAACGAAAGCCTTGAGCAACTGGTCGACCACAATTACCAATGCAGCAATGACAACCAGCTGAACAATGATACGGATACGGGGTGGAATACCATTTCTTAACAGAGAAATAATCAGGTTCGAAAAGGCGGTAACCACGATAACGGACAATGCCATTACAAAAGCGGGTTTAATTTTAGCAGTAACAGCCAAAGCTGAGCAGATACCCAACACTTGCACGGTAATTGGGTTATTCAGGTTAATCGGGCTGGTGAGCAATTTCCGGTTCTTAGCCGAAAACAGCGGTTCTCTTTCTTGTTTTTCTGTGCTCATGATCTATCCTCTTTTTTGAATATACGGTACGTAGCTTTCCAAAACATTTTGTAGCATCTCGCTAACGCCGGAGCTGGTGATTGTACCACCTGAAATAGCATCCACTTTGTGCGACTGCAAATCGGCGGGCAGGTTTTTAATTCCGCCTTTGACAACTCCAATAGAAACAAATTTTCCCGATTCATCAAAAATTGTTTTTCCGGGAAACTCGCTCTGGAAAGGTTTCTGGGCGATTTCAGCTCCCAAACCAGGTGTCTCCGATTTGTGGCCGAAAGTAACCCCGACAACAGTTTTAAAATCATCTTTCAAAGCAATATTGCCCCAGATGGGTCCCCAAAGTCCAACACCCCTTAAAGGAACGATATTGATCTTCTGACCATCTTTCTGGATGATGTACAATGCCAGTTCATAAGGCTTGTTGTTTGCCTTGTTGAACAATTGCTCTTTCAGATTGATTTTAAACGCTTTACTGTTTTCCTTGTTTGCAGCAGTATAATCATCGACAACTTCACCTTTTTCGTTGATCACAATCATGTCGGTGACATACTCGTTAAAAAGTTCTATCGCATTGGCTGAGGTAACATCCTCAATGCCAGCTGCTGCCAGGATGCTTTGCATTTTGTCAACGGCGTCGTTGCGTTCCTGATAGGGTTTCAGAAACATAGCCGCCGACGAAAGAATGGCAGCAACAAGGATTACCATGATGCCGGCATAGCGAAAAATATAAGCATTACTATACATATCTCACGTCTTTTTGTTCGGTTAAACTTTTGCCGTAACGGCAACTTTAGCTCTCTTCAGACGCATTTTTATATTTGACTGAACCACATAGTGGTCAATCAAAGGAGCAAATACGTTGAGCAAGAGAATTGAAAGCATCATTCCTTCGGGGTAGGCTGGATTAAATACCCTGATAAGCACAGCTATCATCCCAATAAGGAAGCCATAGTAAATTTTTCCTTTTGCAGTTTGAGCTGCCGAAACAGGATCGGTTGCCATATAAACGGTACCAAAGGCAAAACCACCCATGACCAGGTGATAGTAAGCCGGAATTTCCATATATGCATTGGCTCCCCAGAGATTAAAAAGGAGTCCCATGGTGAGTCCACCGACAATCACAGAGAGCATGATTCGTGCGCTTCCGATACCAGTGGCAATCAGCAGGATCGCTCCAAGGAGAATGGCCAAAGTTGAAGTTTCACCAATACTTCCTGGAATAAAACCCATAAACATATCGTGCACCGAAGGCAGATTGGTGTCGTTGATCAGCAGATGACCCAGGGGTGTAGCACCTGAATAGGCATCAGCTTTCTCGGCAATCCATACTCTGTCGCCAGACATCTCGGATGGATAAGCAAAGAACAGAAATGCTCTCGCTGTCAATGCCGGATTTAATACGTTCATACCCGTTCCACCAAAAACTTCCTTTCCAATCACGACGGCAAATGCCGTTGCAACCGCTACCATCCACAATGGCACATCCGGGGGCATCACAAGCGGGATAAGCATACCTGACACCAGGAATCCTTCATTAACCTCGTGGTGACGCACTTGCGCAAAAGCAAACTCAATTCCTAAGCCAACTACATACGAAACTACGATGATGGGGAACACCTTCATGAATCCAAAACCAACCATAGGCCAGAAATCGGGTGTCATTCCATTGGAAATAAAATGCTGATATCCAACATTCCAAATACCAAAAAGCAGTGGTGGAATCAAGGCAAGAACTACAATGATCATGGTGCGTTTCATATCGATTGCATCACGAATATGCGCTCCGCTGGTAGTTACTTTGTCAGGGACATACAAAAACGTTTCAAACGCATCAAAGGTAGATTGCAGCTTCTCGAAGCGACCTCCTTTTTCGAAGTGCGGCTTTTGTTTGTCCAAAAAATCGCGTAAAACCTTCATTTCTATTATCAATTTATTTTTTTAACTCATTTCTTTCCGCATCAGATCAAGCCCTTTGCGCACGATAACCTGCATATTGGTTTTTGAAGTATCCACTACTTCGCACAAGGCAAAATCTTCTTCATCAACCTCGTAAATACCCAAATTTTCCATCAGGTCGATATCCTCAACAATGATTGCTTTGAGCAATTGCATCGGATAAATATCAAATGGAAATACCTTTTCGTAAATACCCGTCATAACCAGCGCTCTTTCACCACCATGGTAGTTTGTATCGAGCTTGTATTTTTTGTTTTTGAACAAAAATGACGGGAATGACCTTGACAAGCTGAATTTGTCAAATCCGGGAAGTGCCCAACCAAACATTTCGTGGTAGTTTCCTTCAGGTATTGCTGTGAGCTGCGTGTGGTAGAATGACAAATAGCCATCGAGTTCAACCTTGGTTCCTGTGAGCACGTTGCCACTGATCAAACGCTTGAAAACATCGGTTGTGTTGTCTTTTACTAATGCTTCAACAGCTGCGCCAATTTTTGTTTTCACGTAAGCCGGTTTCTTGATTTCAGAACCAGTGATGGCTACCACGCGGGTAGCATCAAATTTACCAGTGAGAAACAAACGCCCGATGGCAAGGACATCCTGGGGATAACAATACCAAACCACATCGCCTTTGTTGATTGGATCGATTTTGTTGATTTGGACACCCACATTTCCGGCCGGATGAGGACCTGCGAACTGGTTGATTTGCACACCTTTTGAGTTGGTAAAAACCTTTGAATGTGTAGCATTGGCATCAACATTGAGGTGAATTTTACCATCGGTCAGTTTGGAAAGTGCATCAATACCAGCCTGAAAAGCTTCGCCATTTCCGTGAACGATTAAATCGTTGTCTGGAGCAAGTGGCGCGGTGTCGAATGTGCTGATAAAAATCGACTTGGGTTTATCATTTGGATTGGCAATGACCGAATAAGGCCTTTGTCTGATCATTGGCCAAACGCCACTGTCGAGAAGCTTTTTGATCACTTCTTCGCGGTTAAGTTTTGCCGGATTCTCAGCCTTAAAATCGATTGCTTCATTTTTGCCATCAGCCTCGATTTTTACTTCAAGCAAAATCCTTTTAGGGCCGCGCTTGATTTCTTTTACCTTACCACTTACAGGCGAGGTAAAAACGATGTTGTCCCTGTATTTATCAATAAAAAGAGGACTTCCAGCCTTGACTGTATCGCCCTCATTTACCTTTAGTTTCGGGAAAACACCAATAAAATCGGTGGGTTTAATGGCAAACTGATCCGTTACAAGATCTTTGATTGTTTTTTCAGCCTCCCCTATCATATTGATATTGAGACCTTTTTTAATTTTTGTGACGGTTGACATATCTACCTTCATTCATATTTAAATAATTGACAAAGAAACGAATTAATTCCTGTTTCGGAAAGCGATTTGGGTGAAAAATACGAGAAATTCTATCTGCCTTCATCAACAATTTCTTTGATCCGTATCAATGAATTAAATGATAAAACACAGTTTCTCTGAAATTGCAAGGATTTCAAAACATTTGGTAACTTTGTAGATGTTTATAAATCAACGCAAAACGAACTACTCCAAAATAATACTATCGGATGAGTAAAAAATCATATTTTCTAGCGCTAATAACAGTTTTATTCATTTTTGGCGGAATTGAATCTGCCACAGCACAATCCCGACTGGCCTTCTCTAACAAAAACTACCTGGATCAGGTACAATCAGTATTGCTTTACCCTGTCGATGAGCAACTGATGGAGCCTGTTATCATGCTGGACGACCAAACGGACAAGCTTCAACTTTCGTTCGATGTATTGGGAGATCTTGCCTATACCTATAATTATACTTTCATTCATTGCTCATACGACTGGCAACCATCCGACCTGAAAAAAATAGAGTACATCGATGGATATGAAGAAAATCAAATTCGCGATTATCGTTTTTCGGTGAACACGCTTACGCCCTACGTGCATTATGACCAAACGCTGCCAAATATAGATATGCGACTCAAACTTTCTGGCAATTATCTTTTAGTTGTTTATGATGGTGATTTTGAAGACGGCAACTATCTGTTTTCAAGACGTTTGATGCTTGTAGACCCCAAAGCGTCGATCGCAGCCCAAATACCGCAATACCCAAAAAATCTTTCCTACACCAAGACACATCAGCAGGTTGATGTAACAGTGAATGCAGAAAACGTATTTATGGTAAGTCCACTTCAATCTGTAAATCTCGTTATCAGGCAGAACGGACGCTGGGACAATGCTATCATTGGTTTAAAACCCAACTACACATACAGCGACAAACTCGTATACGAATATGAAGAAGAAACGGTTTTCAACGGCGGAAATCAGTTTCGTAATTTTGATATGAAAAGCTTCAAATACCAATCGGAGCATATTGAGAGGATCTTTCAGGAACCCGAATATTTTACCGTAAGGCTTTGGCCCGACAAAAGAAGGACTTTTGACGATTACATTACCGAACCAGACATTTTTGGACGAAAACTCATCAAAGCCCGCGAAGATCAGGACACTGATATTGAAGGAGATTACGCCTGGGTTGAATTTTTTCTGGCTGCTGATGCTCCCTACACACATGAAGATGTTTTCATCATTGGCGCATTGAACGACTGGAACCTGGACAGCAAAAACAAAATGACCTACAATTACAAGCGCAAAGGCTATCAGGCCAGCATTTTTCTCAAACAAGGCTATTATAATTATTTGTACGGCTTGGTGGAGAGAGGTCAATCGTCTGCTGACGTGTCCCTCATTGAGGGCAACCATTGGGAAACACTGAACGAATACAGCATTTATGTGTATTACAAAAAACCAGGAACCAATTATGATCAATTGATTGCTTCTGAAGTCATACTTTCCCATCCTTGAAAATAATTCTAAAATTTGGAAAATTATGCAATAGCTTTTTCAAATATTTTACTGTTATTCTGACACTTATAATTTTGGTACTGTGTTTGAAACAAGAACTTCATATTTAAACTCCACCACAATGAAAAGAAATTTATTTTTACTAACCACCATGTTTGCTGCTGGACTGATAATAGTCTCCTGCGACAAAAACTCTTCAGGTCCAAAAGACGAACCTGCCACCAGCATGGAACAACTTCAGGTTTCGGATCAGTTTGACTGGGCAACCACCCGAACCTCTACCTTTCGCATTACTGCGCTAGACAACCAGGATCAACCAATTGTGGGCGCAAAATTTTACGTGTATTCAGCCAATCCCGATGAAGGTGGCGATATGATCGTTAGTGGAATCACGGATGATCAAGGCGTGTATCAGATTAATTACCAGGTCCCTACTTATTATCACTCACTTTACGTGGCAACCAATTATTTGGGTTTGGTAAATGGCACTGAAGTTGAATTGACTCCACAGGGTTTCGACCTGGTGCTGGGCGGAAGTTCGACTCCAGAACCAGCCATGAAGGGGAGTAAATTACCAACTTCAACTAATTCGATATTTAAGTTCCTCGGCACCTATCATTCAGTGGGTATTCCTGATTATCTCGAGCCAGTGAACGATCCGATCACCAGCGATTTTTTGGCCGACATCAACAACACTTTACCAGAACAAGTTAGACTCGACGTATCTCATCCTGAGTATTTCTCAGATGTTTACGACCACAATCTGCGCCTGGTAGAAACCTGTGATGTTTGGGTGACATTTGTTACTGAGGGCGCCGGCTATACAAATATCCTTGGCTTTTACACATATGAAACCGGAAATGAGCCTAGCTCACCCGATGATATCGACACCATCACAATTATTTTCCCAAATGCATCCCTGAGTGGCAGTGGCGGCGGACTTCAGCCCGGCAATAAAGTAAAAATTGGCAGGTTTAATGCCGGCACTTCTATTGGTTGGGCCTTGATGGCTGATGGATGGAAAAATGGCGTAACTGCCGGAAAATGGATTGTTTATTCAAACAAAAACCTCAATCAGGCTACCAATCCGGCTCTCAGGCAACAGACAGTTTTGCTCCATGACCCCGGTCGCGAAAGACTACTTTTAGGTATTGAAGACATTCTGAGAAGTAATAGTGGTTGTGACCACGATTTTAATGATGCTGTTTTTTATATCACGGCCAATCCTATTCAAGCCATCGACTTAACCGACCTTCCAACTGTTGACTACACCGGCGATGACGATGACGCTGATGGTGTCCCGGATAATTTTGATGATTACCCAAATGATGCCAACAAGGCTTTTGACAATTTCTTTTTCACACAAGGAAACTTTGGAACACTTGCTTTTGAAGATCTTTGGCCTTACAAAGGCGATTACGACTTTAACGATGCTGTTGTCGACTACAATTTTAACCAAATCACAAACGGCGCCAACAAACTGGTGCAATTAGACGCCACGTTTATTTTGAGGGCCCATGGGGCTTATTACCACAATGGTTTTGGGTTTGAATTGCCTGTTTCTCCAGATAAAATTGGCAGCATCAGCGGAACACAGCTCAGTGGCGATTATGTAAGTGTTAACACAAACGGCACAGAAGCCGGCCAAGACAAAGCCGTTGTGATTGTCTGGGAAGACTCCTATGACATCCTCACTCCGCTTGTGCCAGGTATTGGAGCCAACACAACACCCAATGTTCCTTTTATTGTACCTGACACTTTGCGCATTTCTATCGTGATGAGCGATCCCATTCCAATGAATGAAATGGGTGTGCCTCCATACAATCCATTTATCATCGTGGACGGACAGCGTGAGATTGAGGTACATTTACCCAACCATGCACCTACCACACTTGCTGACCTGAGTTTGCTCGGAACTGGTCATGATGATAGCAGTCCTTCCTCTGGCAGATATTATAAAACAGACAACAATCTGCCCTGGGCGATCAATATTGTTGAAAGATTTGAATATCCTAAAGAAAAGATTGAAGTAATTGGCGCTTACCTGAAGTTTGCCGAGTGGGCCGAAAGCGGAGGAACACTTTACCCTGACTGGTATCGTGACGAAAATGGATACAGAGATGAAACCAAGATATACGTACCTGAAAATTAAGGAGTTTGTTTTCAGGAGAAAGCCGGGTAAGCGCCCGGCTTTTTTTATTTATGTCCCGAGCCAGTCAATCACAGTCTCAAAAGCATTAGTTTTGTATTGATAACATTCATGCATGAGCCACTTTGAGCGCAAGACATATTTTGCAGAAATCATCGTCCCATTGCCGGTTCCGGGCACATTTACCTATAGAGTACCTTACGAGCTTAATAATGCAGTGCAAATCGGTCAGCGTGTTGTAGTTCAATTCGGAAAGAAAAAGATTGTGGCCGGTCTTATTGCATCAATTCATGAAAAAATACCGAGTCATTTTACACCAAAATATATATTGGGACTGCTTGATGTAGAAGCTGTTGTAAATGAAAAGCAGCTCAAGCTATGGAGCTGGATCGCACAGTATTATATGTGTCATCTGGGGGAAGTCATGCAGGCGGCCCTGCCTTCGGCGCTCAAGCTAAGCAGCGAAAGCGTTATAGTATTGTCCGAATCTTTTATCCCTGACGTACAGCATCTAAATGAATCGGAGTTTCTCATCGTTGAAGCACTTCAGCTGCAATCGAAGCTTACAATAACTGAGGTTAGTAAAGTTGTTGGTTATCAAAAAGTAATGCCCTTACTCAAATCCATGATCGAACAGAAAATGATCGTCATGGAGGAAGAGTTAAAAGAAAAGTTCAAAGCTAAAACGGAAAGATACGTCAAGCTGCAGAATAGTTTTAAAAGCGAAGAATCCTTGCGCCAGCTGATGGATCAATTATCAAAAAAAGCCTATAAACAGCTCGAATTGTTACTTGCCTACCTTGCCTACCCAGGTTCGCTTGAAAAAAACGAAGAAGTGGCTGCAGCGCAATTGCTCAGGCGAAGTGGCACAAACAACAGTCAGCTCAGTGCGCTGGTAGAAAAGGGCGTTTTTAAGGTGTTCGACAAAACCGTGAGCAGACTCGATACTTTTTCGCAGGAAATACATCCAGACAATATTGTACTTACCGATCACCAACAATCAGCCCTGAATAGTATCCAGCAGCAGTTTTCCGAGAAAGACTGTGTGTTGCTGCACGGTGTAACCTCAAGCGGCAAAACCGAAATCTATATCAAACTCATTCAAGATTGTATAGCCAGGGGTGAGCAGGTTTTATATCTTTTACCGGAAATCGCACTGACAACACAAATCATCAACCGAATCCGAAAATATTTTGGCTCCAAAACAGGCGTTTATCACTCGCGATACAACCAGAACGAAAAAGTGGAAATCTGGCAAAAAGTACTGAAAGGCAATCCGCTATCGCAAAATGACCACCAGATTGTTATTGGTCCGCGTTCAGCATTATTCCTGCCTTTTTGCAACCTGGGGCTGATCATAGTCGACGAAGAACACGACAATTCGTTCAAGCAATTTGATCCTGCGCCCAGGTACAATGCCCGTGACGCAGCCATTGTGCTGGCAGGTATTCACCAGTCGAAAGTGCTGCTGGGATCGGCCACGCCCGCTTACGAATCCTATTTCAATGCAAAAGCGGGCAAATATGGTTTTGCAGAACTCACCGAAAGGTATGGAGGGGTGCAAATGCCAAAGATTGAGATTGTTAGCCTGCGCGAAGAAACCCGGCGCAAAACCATGCAATCACATTTCAGTAGTATTTTAATGCAACGTATTGGAAACGCATTATCTGAAAAGGAGCAAGTCATTTTGTTTCAAAACAGGCGTGGATTTTCGCTTCGACTCGAATGCGACCAATGCAATTGGGTGCCCGAATGCCGACAATGCGACGTAAGTCTGATATACCATAAAAACCAAAACCTTTTGCGTTGCCATTATTGTGGTTTCGCCATAGAAGTTCCGCACGAATGTCCCGAATGCCATAGCACCGCCCTGCGCATGCACGGTTTTGGAACTGAGAAAGTAGAAGAAGAACTGAAATTGCTGCTTCCGAAAGCCCGCATCGCACGGCTCGATCTTGATACAACGAGAGCCAAATTTGCCTACCAGCAAATCCTGGAGTCTTTTGAAGATCATCAGACAGACATACTTACAGGCACTCAGATGGTGACAAAAGGGCTTGATTTTGAGCGCGTAAGCATAGTTGGGGTGCTCAATGCTGATAACCTGTTGTCATATCCCGATTTTCGATCGCATGAACGGAGTTTTCAATTGATGGCACAAGTCAGTGGACGCGCTGGCAGAAAATCGAAACAAGGCGTGGTCATCATACAGACGTATCAACCCGGACATCCCATTTTACAGGATGTGTTGCACAATCGTTATCAGGAGCTGTTCGAAAAACAAATGTCGATCAGACAGCAATATCATTATCCGCCCTATTATCGTCTGATTCTTATCAGACTAAAACACCGCGACCAGCATAGCCTCAACCTGGCAGCAGCCGATTTGGCTAAAATACTGCGCTCCTATTTCGGGAAAGACCTTTTAGGTCCTGAGTTTCCGATGGTATCGCGGATCAAAAGCTTGTACATCAAACAGATTCTGATAAAATTTGATCGGAGAAGCAGTACCAGTGAAACAAAAAAACAAATTCAGGCAGGGCTCGATCGATTTCAGCAACTTTCGTCAGCCAAATCACTGATTATTCAAATTGATGTTGATCCACAATAATTCTCCATCTCCACGATGTTGTTTTTAGCTACTTTTGCGCGCGGTTGTTTTGGCTGATCCATGCGAACAATGTGGCATTTTATTTGTAATTAAACCTGACTCACTTCATCAATCAAGAATCATGTTGAAAAATTTCGTTGGGGCATTTTCCTTCGTTTTAATGGGATTGCTTTCAATTCAAAGCATCAATGCATTGGCAATAAATCCAGGCGATAGCGACAGTGGTATCAAGGGAAAAGTAGTTGACAAAAGCAACAAATCAGGGCTGGAATACGCAACTGTCATGGTTTATCACCTTCCTGATTCTGCTTTTGTTTCCGGAGGAATTACCGACAAAGAAGGAAATTTCGAAGTCAAACTCAAGACTGGACACTATTATCTGACGGTTCAGTTTCTGGCGTATGGTACGGTTACTGTTCGCGACATCAAAGTGGGAAAAGGAAGAAACCTCATCGATTTGGGTGAGTTGATGATCGCACCCGACGATGCCTTGCTCAATGAAGTGGAGGTTGTGGCGGAGAAAAGCACCGTGGAAATGACATTGGATAAAAGGGTTTTTAATATTGGAAAAGACATCAGCTCTACTGCAGGAAATGCAATTGAAGTACTCGAAAACATCCCTTCAGTCACAGTAGACATCGATGGCAATGTAAGCCTTAGGGGTGATGAAGGAGTCAGAATCCTGATCGACGGGAAAGTTTCTGGACTAGCCGGGATTAACAGCCGCGATGCCCTGCGCAGCCTGCAGGCCGACATGATCGACCGCATTGAAGTTGTGACAAATCCTTCGGTGCGATACAGCGCTGAGGGCACTGCCGGCATTATCAACATCGTTCTGAAAAAAGATCGCCGGATGGGATTCAACGGTTCTGTTGACCTTAACACAGGCTTCCCCTGGCAGTACGGCATTGGCTTGAATACCAATTACCGCTTCAACAAAATCAATTTTTTCGCCAATTATGCCTTTAACTATCGCGAACGCATTGGTACAGGTAAGTATTACCGTGAGTTTTACAGGCCTGATGGCACCTATAAAACTTACCAAAACACCGACAGAAACAGGTCAGGTTATAGCAACACCATTCGTTTTGGCGCTGAATACTACCTCACTCCTACCGACGTGTTGACCCTCAGCCTGATGTACAGATATTCAGATGAAGACAATTCAGTGAATGTAAGGTACAATGATTTTGGCCCCGGAGACCTCAATTTGGGAAACAGTGAACGACTCGACAACGAGGTTCAAACTGAACCTAACCTGGAATATTCTCTTAATTATAAAAAAGATTTTAAGCGAAAAGACCAGCAACTCACTGCAAGTTTGCAGTATTTCAACAACAATGAAACAGAAAAGTCCAACATCACTGAGAATGTTTTTGATGCTTCTGTACTTGCCCTGCTTTCAAGTCAGTCGTTTCAGAAAATCCTCAACGACGAAAAGGAGTTCAACTTTCAGGCTCAGGCCGATTATGTGCACCCTTTCAGCGGAAAAGCAAAACTGGAAGCTGGGATAAAATATGAGCAGCGTGAAATTGGCAACAATTACGAAGTGCGAGACCAGGATGAAAATGGCAACTACATAATTCTGCCTGACTTTACCAATCATTTTGACTATACAGAGAAAATTTCAGCAGCATATGCACTTTTTGGAAATGATGTTGGAAGGTATTCTTACCAGTTTGGTTTAAGAGCCGAATATTCTGAAATCAGCACCTTATTGCGCGAATCCAACGAAGACAACAACAATTTTTATCTCGACTTTTTTCCCAGCATCCACCTAAATTACAAGCTCTCTGAAAATGACCAGATTCAGGTAAGTTACAGCCGCCGGATCAGTCGTCCGGGATTCAGGCAGCTGAACCCATTCAGATCCTATTCCGATAACCGGAATATCTGGTCAGGCAACCCAAACCTGAAACCCATTTACACCAACAGTTATGAATTGGGATACCTCCATTACTGGAAAAATGCCAGTTTGAATTTTAATTCTTACTACAGATACAGTGTAGATGTTTTTCAGCGAATCGAGCGGGTCGACAGTACCGGAGTCAGCTACACAAGGCCTGAAAACTTTGCCAAAAATGACTCATATGGCCTTGAGTTGATCGGAAATGTAACACCTGTTAAAATCTGGAACATCAGCGGTAACCTCAATTTTTTCAGATCGATGACTGAAGGCGAAGCCAACGACATCGTCTACAAAACTGACTATTACACCTTAACAGGGCGAATCAACAACAAGCTTAGTATTCAAAAAGGCTTTGATGTGCAGGTTTCTGCCAATTATATGGGGCCAATGGACACACCACAAGGCATCCGCAGGGCAAGCTGGACAGTAGATCTGGGTGCTTCAAAAGACATGATGAAAAACAAAGCCACATTGTCCCTGAGCATCAGAGACCTGTTTGCCACACGACGTTATTCATTCGAAACTTTTGGCGACACCTTTTATTCTGATAGCGAATTCAGGTGGGGAACTACAACGATTACACTCAATTTCAATTACCGAATTAACCAGCAAAAGAAAAAAGGTGAAGGTGGACGAAACGGGCAACAAATAGATGACAGTGGCGGAATGGAATTTTAGCTAGCCTCTATTCGGTGATGACAATAACAGAATCGCCAGTTTCATTTTCCAAAAAGACCTGGTCCGGAATTTCACCGTTGATTTTGAAATCGCTATAGATCATTTTTACGCTTCCTTTTCCGCTTTTAGGTTTATCAGACTGGTTCTTTTTCATGTTACCCAGAAACTTCATCGGAATATCAATCTGGCTGATATCAAAATCAACCTGCGTGGCAACAGGCAATTGATACGGAAGATTTCCATATGTAAATGACATCATGAAATTGCCCTTTTTGCGCATTGTCACATCCATTTTGTTGATACGAGGAAGCTTTCGGTCAATCCAGAGGGTCGCGATCACATAATCAGCATCATCCGTCATGGGAACAATTTTCAACATATGGTTGGTGTCGTCTGACGACAAATAAATGGCCGTGTGCGGCTGGCGCAGCATTTCCTGTACGGAGAAATCTAGACCCTTTTTGGGAACAAGCACGAAACCTGTAGCTCTGAACCGAAACTTATCCGGAGCCTTGTAAAACACCCGCCCTTTTTTAACCGGGATGCGGATAAAATCCACATCTACATCAATAGAAACATCCGCCTGAAAGGATTGAACCTGATCACTCTCGTGTAATACCACTGCTATCAGGCTGTCAGCTTTTGGCTGGGTAAAACCAGAAACAGCTACAAAACAAACTAAAATCACAATAAGAGAAGAACGAAATATGGTGGTCATGATTGAATGTCTTTTCTGGTGAATATGAGTAATGCAGCTCCGTAGAAAACTGAGATATGTAATGCCATAATCGCTACTGCGCTGTAGATTTGATTCCAGTCGACTGGATCAGCAAAAAACAGCTGCCAACCATTGAGGTAGGTTGTAAACAGGAATGGTTTTATCACATCGAAAATACCAATGCTAAAGTTGGAAATAATCGTAAATAAAATCAACACCGACATACTTCCAACGATCGGCCCAAGCGAATTGGTTGCCTGGGTAGAAAACAAAAAGGCCAAACCAGAAACAACCCACATGCTGATCATGCCATACCCGTAAGCAGCCAAAAACCGCCACAGTACATCACTCTGATTGAAAATATTGATCGTATCGAGGATGACGAATAAATCGCCTGTTGCAAAAAACAGCCGTCCAATCACCAGGCTCATGAAAGCCAGAAAAAGCACCAGCATGGCTGTATAAACCTGCGCCGCAATATATTTGGCTGTCAACAACTTAACCCGACTTACAGGCCGCGTGAGCAAAAGTCTGAAAGTACCCCTGCCAGCCTCTCCCGAAACCATATCACCAGCTACAATGGCAACCAGGATAGGAATATGGATCCACAAGCTATTAAGGACGATATAGGAAACTGTATAATTATTGATCAGGTTTCCGTTGAGCAGAAAAACATCTGAAAGGCTCTTGATCAAAAAATCGAGCAACTTTTTGCCTTCGACCAGCATTCCGGTCTGTATCACCAATACAATGAGCATAATGGCTACAAACCCGATGTAGGTCATGCCTCTGCGAAAGAGTTTCTGAAATTCTATCTGGATAAGATGAATCATTCGGTTATGTGTAAAAAATAATCTTCGAGGCTGTTGAGTGGTTGAAGCTGACGAACCTTGATGCCCTGCTTTACCAACAATTCGTTGATCTCGGGCACCTGTTCAGCCTGGGCTTCAAAATGAATTTCGTTTAAAATATTGGTTGTAATCGCCTTGTCAGGAAAATGGGTTTTTAACAAATTAATGGTATTCTCTGTTTGATTGGTCATCAGCACAAGCTTGACCGTGCTGCTATACAGCAACTTCTTCACTTCACCTTCCACGACCACCTTGCCCTTGTTGATGACCAACATCCTGTTGGAAATGAGTTCCATCTCGCGCAGAATGTGAGACGACACAATCAGAGTTTTTCCCTGATCGCGGTTGAGCTGCACAATCAGGTTGCGCATATCTTTGATTCCCTGTGGATCGAGCCCGTTTACCGGCTCATCAAGAATAATCAATTCAGGATTATGCAACAAAGTCTGGGCTATTCCGAGGCGTTGCTTCATACCCTGGCTAAACGTCCGTACCTTGCTTTGTGCACGGCCGGCAAGACCAACCCAATCAAGTTTTTCGGTGATTTGTTTTTCAGAAAGCTTTAAGCCGGAGTAACGGGCTAATAGTTCCAGATTTTTGTAGGCTGAGAGATAATTGTAAAAGTCAGGACGCTCAATCAAAGCACCAACTTTGGATAATACTCCATAATTGGAGCGACTGACAGGCTCACCAAACAAGCGAATTTCACCTTCATTCTGGCGAATCAACCCCAGCATCATGCGAATTGTGGTGCTTTTACCGGAACCATTGGGGCCCAAAAAACCATAGATATCACCGCGCTGAACCGAAAAATTCACATGATCAACTGCAGTAAATTGCCCAAATCTTTTTACCAAAGACCTGGCATCAACAATTACCTCGCTTGTCATCTATTTGGATTGATTCGAAGCATTTTGCAAATTTCTTTGCTGGTTATTCCAGTGCGGTCTGAACACATTCAAGCTACCCTGCCTCTTATTTTTAAAGGGAAGCAGGTGAAAGTTGGAAAAACCTGGCAAATGAAATTGGTATCTCACCCTTCGGGTTGAAGTCTGTCGTCTTGGAAAGGTATCTTCAGTTTGCCGATCAAATAGAAAATCCTTTAGTTGGTTAAATGTGGCTGTAAATATGTTTTGTTTCATCATTCTATAATTGCATTTGGTATTATCCATTCAACAGCCCTCTTCGCAATTTGTTCGTCAGAAAAGGTGCTTTTTCAAGCAATACATGCAATAACCACACCAAAATGTGAGTTTTCGCAAAATTGATTGTAAATCAATTGCTATCGTTCTCTAAATTGTCCTTCTTTGCTATTGATCTACAACAAGGTAGACAACTTCGTTATCGCGTTTCATCAGGTATTTTTCGCGGGCAAAACGCTCAAGAAGCAACGTGTCAGATTTGAGGGCCTCTGACAAGGCATTCTGGCTTTCAATTTCTTTCAGGTAATATGCTTTTTGTGCTTTTAAAGCTTCAAGGTTGCTGTGCAGCTTATATTGACTGCCTAAACGGTTCTGATCGAAAAAAAGCATCCAAACCAAAAAACCAAGTATTGTATAAAAATACTTGTTGCGCAGCAGGTGTTGGTAAGGTATTTTTTTCATTGTTGACGTTTCTTGGCACAAAGTTAATGCTTCAAACAGACAGAAAGCTACTCAAAATCAAAAAATGTGAATAAGTCATTGTTGATAAGTCCATTAGTGATGGATATCAACCCCTTTTTGCATAAATAACAGATGGCGCAATGTCAATCTGATTTCGGTCATATATTCTTTCACAGCTTTAAAGCTTCCCGGCAACACATAAACCAACGATTCTCCCATTACTCCGGCAACACCTCGGCTCAGCAGGGCATTGGGCTTTTCGGACCCAAACTTTAACCTGATAGCTTCCATGATTCCCGGAATTTCTTTGTCGAGCATGGGTTTTATCACTTCGGGTGTAAAATCTCGTGGCCCAATACCAGTTCCGCCGGTAGTGAAAACCATGTCGTATTTTTCCTCTTTGGCACGCTCCAAGAGTAATTGAAGTTGCTGCGGATCATCCGGAATGACAACATTTTCGATCACCGATTTCCACTTGTCCTTGTTGAAGAACTCATTTAGCTGGCTGGTAATCTCTGGTCCGCTTAAATCTTCGTACTCGCCTTTGCTTGCCCTGTCAGAAAGCGTGACAACCATCACTTTGAATACTTTTTGGATATAATATCCCCGATCTCCCGGTTTGAGTGTTCCAGGTTGAAGCACCCGAACAAATATTCCTTCCTTAGGCATGACACAATTACCCACTTCGCGAAAGATTGCACAATTGGAACCATGGCATTTTTTCCCAATCTGGGTTACTTCTAGCAAAATATAACCAAAGACGAATTGGTCAAACGGAGCCGTCTCATGCAGAATGATTCCCTGTGTGGTGATGTTTTCAGCAAATTCGCCCCAGGCGATTTTCCTTCCGGCTTGTTTTTCAAACTTATCAAAACTCTCGGTGCCTAACATGCTTACCATCCTGTGCCAGCTACCGGCATGCGCATCGCCTTCAACGCCGATTTTGGTGAGCACTATTTGAGCCTCCGGAAGCTTTACCGTTCCTTTTTCTCGTGAAATATTCACCGAAACTACCTTGATTTCCTGCGTTGCTTGCGACATTATATTTTTATTTTCCTGGACTGTTATGTCCGCAAAATTAGTAAATTTACCCTTGCTGATTCGCCTGAATCCGCAGCTTTGTTGCGTCAATAGTTTAAACTAACAACTTAAAATCATGGAAGAAACCAATTACGAAAAAGAAAATCTAGTACGCGAAATCAGTCAACCCCTAAAAAATGCTGCCGGATGGATGCGTTTTTTAGGCATCGCGATGATTGTGTATGGCATTCTCATTGCATTGTCAATAGTAGGCATTGTCATCGCCTGGCTTCCCATCTGGCTTGGTGTACTTATGACCCGAAGTGCCAACCGCGTGAACGAAGCATATTACCAGGGAAATCAGTTTGCACTCACCGAGAGCCTGCGCAATTTGGGGAGCTACTTCACCATCAATGGAGTTATCTTACTCATTTCCATTATTTTCATTGTCATATTGATGATAGTGCTATTTTCGTCAGGTCTATTGCTCGAAAACCTCGATCAACTTGAACATTTTTTGACCTAGGTAACAGCAAAACAACCTACCTAAAACGCTAATTTTTCGTGCAATATTTTCTGATGACGGCATATGCCTCGGTTAGGCCTAATTGCCCTGCCTGGCTTAAGTCGTTACAAGCCAATTCATTTTCACCAACAAAAAGCAAGGTAAGCGCTCTGTTGTAATAGGCCTCTGCCAGGTGTGGTTCATATTTGATGGCTTCTGAATAACTGTCGATGGCCTTTTGAAATTCTTTTTGCTGCAGCTGCATATTGCCAAGATTGTACCAGGCAAAAGCCATTTTTGAAGAGCTTTTTAGCAATTGTTGAATGACACCAACTGCAGGATCAATATTCGGATCCACAGGATCGAGTTGCTTTGATGTCACCGTCGACTTCCTACGTGAAATCGTAATGGCCTGATCAAATTGTTCATTCGCCAAAACCAGCTCAGCCTTCGCAAAAAGCACATTGGCCTGATTAAGTTGGGCATAGTTACCCCACTTTTCATCACGAAGGAGCTGACTGTAAATGGATTCTGCGCGGTTGTAGTTGGTTTTTCTTTGCTCTGCCAGACCAAGCAGTAAAGTCTTTAATGCCCAATCACCCTGAATCGTCTCACTAATTGTCGAAATCTGACTACTACTGGTGTCGTTGAGGTTTTGCAAAACATAAGCTAAAATATAGTCTTCTCTGTTGGCACTGTTATACACTACGAGATGAATGTCATCATAATGTTTGACAGTCGTTGTTTTTGATCGGCCTGTTGTTGGCAGCAAACTCAGTTCAAAATTTTCAAACGGTAAAATATCGATATCTCGGAATTGCACTTTGGTAGCAGCAGCATCTCCGTTCACAAATTCAGATTCAAGCGCCAGTATTTTGTCAAAATAAGTTGAATCTGCATATTGCGCATAAAGTGAATCCGGATTTCCATCATCGTTGTTTAGTGCTTTGATGATAGACATGGCCTTGTCATAATCAGCTCTAGATCCATGGTCGTCTTTCAGCTTTTTCCTTACCAATGACCTGTTGATGTAGGCTCCGGCAAAATCAGGAAACAATTTGATCGCTGAGGTGAAATCAGCTTCGGCCGGCTGCAGTTGGTCCTGCTGAAAACTCACTACTCCCCTGTTGAAATATGCGTATACATTTTGTGGATTGATGGCAATTACCTGATCGTAAAGAGGCAGGGCTTTGTCGAATTCTTTGCGCATACTATAAATGAGCGCCCGGTTGTAATAAGTAAGTGCATTGCGCGGGTCAAGCATGTTCACTTTTTCGAAATCATTCAATGCGGCCAGGGTATCTCCTTTTTGCAAATAGGTTATTCCCCGCTGAAAATAAGCCAGTGGACTTTGGTCATCGAGCTGAATGGCCTGATTCAGATCGGTGAGGGCATCATCAAACTGATTCAGTTCAAGGTGAATCATTCCCCTTCTGATCCAGGCTTCAATGTCGAAATAATCATGATAAACGGCCTCATTCAGATCCTTCAACGCTTCTTGCGGTTTGTTCAAAAGCTTGTTGGCAATACCCCGATTCAGGTAGGCGTAAGCCATATTCGGATTGATGAGCAGTGCCATATCATAGTCTTTGATAGCATCTTCAAAGCGGTTGAGATGCATTTTTGTGGCGCCATTTGCCACATGCAAATCTGCATTAAAAGGATCGATAGACAGCGCTTTGGCAAAATCGGCCATGGCGTCGGCATAGTTGCCTAAGCGGTCGTTGGCTACACCCCGGTAATGCAGCGCACGCACATACAGTGGATGAATCTGTAGTGTCTTTGAGAAATCATCCGCTGCTCCCTGATAATCACTGAGGTTAAACTTGGCAATGCCACGGAGAAAATACGCTTCAAAATGATCTTCTTTGTACTGAATTGCCGTGTTAAAATTGCGAATAGCTTCGATAAAACGGTCTTCAGATAGATCAATACGTCCAGCCAAAACAAAATGCCGGTAGTTAACCTGTGCTTTTGCCGAAAAGCCAAGCACGAGCAACATTCCAACCAAAAGAAGTTTGAAGTGTTTTACCAAAAGTGATGTTTTAGATCGGTTTTTTTGTCTTCTCAAGTAATAGAACGTCATAAATCTCCATTTGGTGGTCTACTGCTTTGCACATATCGTAAACCGTGAGCAAAGCGACCTGCACCGCTGTAAGCGCTTCCATTTCAACACCGGTGCGGCCCACACATCTAACAGTTGCATTTACCAAAACGCCCTCTGTTGTCAGCTTTGCTTCAACCAAAATCTGATCGAGCAACAAAGGATGACACAACGGAATTAAGTTTGATGTTTGCTTTGCAGCCTGAATTCCTGCCACCTCCGCTATTGATAGCACATCGCCTTTTTTGATCAGGTTGTCGCCGATTAGCTGGCATGTTTCGGGCTGTAGCCTGATTTTGCCTTGTGCTGATGCCATGCGTACCACCGGTTGTTTCTCGCTGACATCCACCATTCGTGCCTTACCCTGATCGTTTGTGTGTGAGAATTTTTTCATGAGTTGCTATCGTTGACAAAAATAAACGCAATTAGTAAATTTTCGGGCTTGCTGCTGTTAAAAGATCACAAAACGAAATCGCTGGCAAGATCCCTCTGGTTAAAAAAACGCAGCTTAACCACCAATATTGTTAAACTGATTGATGTGATTGATTGAGCCACAAGCCGGCTTTCGATGTATCGCTTCCGTGTATGCTTTTTCCACACCAAGGCTTCGCACATTAAATGCCAGGTCAGAAAACAGACATGGTTTTAAATCGCCATTGGCCGTAAGCCGCATGCGGTTGCAAGTGCTGCAATGACCGCCGTCACCCCCTTCTACAACCGAAAACTGGCCCGTTTCAAGATCCATCCGCGGGATGAACCGCACAAGTAAATCATTTTCCCTGCAAAAAGTCTTTACCTCCTGTGCATCGGGTTCATCAGAAGATTTGTCGACCACACAATTGATTTTAACAGGCGTCAAACCAGCCTCCTGTGCAGCTTCTATCCCCCTAAAAACATCTTCAATACTTCCCAATCGGGTGATTTGGTTATAGCGAACCGGATCGATGGTGTCGAGACTGACATTTACCCTGTGAAGGCCTGCTTCGGCCAGCTGGTGTGCAAATCGGTTCAGCAAAATACCATTGGTTGTCATGCCTAAGTCTTTCAGGCCAGGCAGTTTCGCAAGCATTTCAACCAACGACACAATGCCTTTCCTTACCAAAGGCTCACCTCCGGTTATCCGAATTTTATCGACTCCATGATCGATCGCAAAGCGCGCAACTTCAAGGATTTCTTCAAAACGAAGTATGTCTGCATGATCCATGGGTTTGATGCCTTCGGCAGGCATGCAGTAATAGCATCGCAGGTTGCAGCGATCCGTTACTGAAATCCTGAGGTAGTTTATCTTTCGGTCAAATGAGTCGTACATCTACCAAAGCTCCTTTCAGCAGTCTGTCTGTTCCAATTGGCACACTGAAAAGCGCTTTGGCATTTACCAAGGCACTAATATGGGCCGATCCGTGGTAATCGATCGGAACAATTTCTCCATTGATATTGATTTTAGCTGGAACAAAGGCACGCCTACCTGTATTCTTCCTTTCGTAATCCGTAGCTAAAGGCAGTCGGATAGCCAGGGGTTGATAGGCAAAACCCATCATTCGGTATAGAAATGGCTTGGCCAAAAGCTCAAAAATATTAAACGATGACACCGGGTTCCCGGGCAAAGCAAATACAAATTTGTTTCCTGAACGGCCAAAAACAGTTGGTCGGCCGGGTTGCACCGCCACCGATTTGAAAAGCAATTCAACATTCAGTTCCTGAAGGATTTGCGGAATATAATCGAAGTCTCCCATCGAGATGCCCCCTGATAAAACCAGCACGTCGGAAGTATCAAATGCCTGAGATATCATTTTTCGGCTTTGTGCTTCATTATCCGGAATAATACCGCCATAGGTCACCTGGCATCCCAGCTCAAGGGCCTGGTGAGTAAGCTGTATAGCATTGCTGTTTCTGATTTTTGCAAATCCGGGATTTTCATCCGGCTCAACCAGCTCATCACCTGTACTAAATACTGTAAGCTTAACTTGCTGATAAACTTCAACCTGCACAGCCCCAACCGCGGCAAGCACAGCAAGATGATGCGGCTGAATCAGCGTTCCGGCAGGAATCACCTGTGCGGCTTTTATAATATCTTCTCCCCGAAGCGCAATATTGTCTTTGGTTTTGGCATTGGTGATAACAACTTTTTGGTCAACTGTTAGCGCAGTTTGCTCCACCATCACAATACAATCAGCACCATCGGGCACCATTCCTCCCGTCATGATTTTGGCACAACATCCTTCTGTAATTTTCTTTTTGGGAACACTCCCTGCTCCTATCACCTCTACCACCTCTAGTTCTTTCTTCAGGTCTGCCCTCCGACAAGCATAGCCATCAACAGCGGCTTTGTTGAACGGTGGCATATCCATATCGCTGCAGACTTCCTGCGCCAAAATACGGCCATGCGCATCATGAAGCTTCACCGTTTCTATTGGCAAAACAGGCACATCAGCTGTCACATAATTAAAAGCCTCGTCGAATGAGATCATTTAAGCAAAATTTTGGACAAAAGTACGATTTCGGGTCAGAACTTCATTTATATGCAGAGTGAATCGCAAAGCAATTATGCGAATTTCGATAGAATCAAAACAGTTATTGGGTGTGCTTGCGCTCCAAATAACGGTAAATCAGGCTTTGTGAACGTTTGTTGGCTTCTCCGTTTTCCTTGGATTTATATACGTTCACCTTGGAATGGTTTATCAAACGTGCTTTGCAATTGTCGCTCAGCTGAATCTGAATCATGTCCATCAACTCCTGCTGAATAGATTTGTCTTTGATGGGGCAGGCTACTTCAAAGCGATTGTCGAGGTTGCGCACCATCCAGTCAGCCGAAGAAATATAATAAAGCGGTTTCCCTGCATTGGCAAAAATATAAACCCTGCTGTGTTCAAGAAAACGATCGACGATGCTGATGACTTCGATGTTCTCGCTCAAGCCTGGCACTCCCGGAATCAACACACAAATTCCCCGGCAAATAATCTGAATTTTAACACCCGCGCGACTTGCCTGATACAATTTACTCACCAGCTTTTCATCGACCAGACTATTGAGCTTCAAAATAACCCAGGCTGGTTTTCCAGCCTTTTGATTTCGTATTTCAGCGTTGAGTAGCTTGATGAAATGACTCCTAACGCTGTATGGCGAAACCAAAAGCTCCTTAAATTCAGGCGGGCTGTAAGGCGCTTCAAAGAGTTGGAACATTTGACCAACTTCGAGACCAATAGCTTCATTGGAAGTAAAAAGGCTGTCATCGGCATAAACTCGCGCTGTCGATTCGTTGTAATTGCCTGTACTTATGTTTGTGTAATAGACATTCTTACCTTCTTCTTTCCTTCTGATCAGCAGTAGTTTGCTGTGAACCTTCAATCCGGGAATGGTTTTGATGATTTTTACACCTTCCTCATGCAATTTTTCGGACCAGATGATATTGGCTTTTTCGTCAAAACGCGCCTGCAGCTCCAGAAATACAGTGACTGATTTTCCGTTTCTGGCAGCATTAACAAGCGCATTGATCACCTTTGAATCGCGTGCAGCCCGGTAAAGTGTCATCTTGATAGACCTGACCTTGGGATCGAGCGAAGCTTCGCGCAGCAAATCAATTACATGTGAAAAGGTTTGATAAGGATAATGCAATATAATATCCTTCGACCTGATTACATCAAAAATACTGCTATAGGGTGGCAAGTCAGGATGGCGCATGGGCGGAAGTGATTCGGACCACAAATTGTCTCCACCAATCTCAGGGAACGACATGTAATCGCGGAAGTTGTGGTATTTATAGCCACCAATCAGGATGTCGTTCTTTGAAATCTTAAATTTTTTGAGCAATTTGGTCAGCAGTACCTCAGGCATTTCCTGGTCATAAATAAAGCGAACCGGCACCCCTTTTTTGCGCTGTTTTAGGCTCTCTGCCATAATTTCGATAAAGCTCTTCGAAATATCATTATCGATATCCAGCTCAGCATCGCGCGTAAACTTGATCGAATAGGCATCATAAACATCGTAACCAAACGGCAGGAAAATTTCTTTCAGGTTGTAACGAATCACATCATCGAGTAACATGACGTTGTATTCTTCATTTGTATGAGGAAGAATATAAAACCTTGAAACTCGGCTGGTTGGAACCTTCACCAACGCAAAATTATCATCTTTTATTCCCGCAGAATTCCGTAAAATAACTGCCAGGTAAATGGAGTTATCCCGTAGATTGATCGCGTCGCTCAGCCCGCTCAACATGATCGGGAACAAATGCGGATGCACCTCTTTGCGAAAATAGCGGACAACCTCGAGTCCCTGATCTTCATTCAATGTTTTGTGGTCAATAAAATGAATCCCCACATGATGCAGTTGTTCGACGATCTGATGATAAATCTCGAGATAGGCTTTTTCCTGCTCATCAATGATACTGCGAATATCTTTGAGCACCTTCGAAGGATCATACGACAGATATTCAGGCTTGTCTTTTCGCAACTCGCGCAATCGCCTCAGCGTGGCTACACGAACCCGAAAAAATTCATCACGGTTGTTGGAGTAGATGCCTATAAAACGCAGGCGTTCGAGAAGTGGATTACTTTCGTCTCGTGCTTCCTGCAGCACACGGGCATTAAAATGCAGCCAACTTACCTCTCTGTTGATTAGTTGCTTCTTTTTCAATTGAATACAGTATTTTGAGTGGTGATCGTAATGAAAACAGCCGCAAGTTAACGAAAATTATTTTCCCTTGATAAGCTTCGGGAACACCACAAACTTTACTTCTGCCGGAGCAAAACGAATATCTTCCCAACGCTCAGCTTCAAACTGCAAGGCCACAACGGCCGAAGTAGGCAGCCAGTCGATGGGTGGTTTGAGCCAATTATTTACAAAGTTGGTCAAAGCCGGATTGTGCCCCACTAACATGATAGATTTATATGAATCGTTTAAATCGAGAAATTGATCAAAAATCTTCTCATTGTCAGCATAGTACAGGCTTGGATCAAGTTTAATCAGATCCGGACTTACCGAAAGAGCTTTTGTGATATAAATGGCTGTTTCGCGGGCACGCAGCGCTGAACTGCTGATAATAAAATCGAGCTCAATTTCTTGCTTGAGTAAAAAATCAATAACTTTCTTCGTGCGCTTTTTCCCTTTTTCGAGTAAAGGCCTGTCGTGGTCAGGCAAAGCAGGAAAATCCCAGGAGGATTTTGCATGACGAACGATATATAATGTTTTCATTGGCTCAGTTTTCGGACGAAATACAATCTAATAATTAAAGGAGATATAAAATCAAGCATGTAAAGATACGCATCTCATTAACAGCTGTTTAGTTCGATACATTAATAAATTATGAACTTTTACAATATTGATTGTCAGCAATATAGCAATTTATCTCGAAATAACAACAGCATATCCTAACTGGTTTAGTCTATATTTTTCATTTGCTGGCAATCAAAGTTTGCGCAGTATTTAAACATGTACGTTCACTGACTATCCCAAATAAACAAAAAAGCCCTGCCAACAGGCAGAGCTTTCAGATTCATTTGAATAATTTTTTACCAGGCAAATAGTGGGAAATCACCCATCATTTTATTCACCTTCCCTTTCACAGATTGTATGACTTTTTCGTTGTCGATATTGCTGATGACTTCGTCAATCAAGGCAACTATCGGTTCCATATGCTGTTCGGTAAGACCGCGGGTTGTGATCGCAGGCGTGCCTACACGCAAACCGGATGTCTGGAACGGTGAACGGCTGTCGAAAGGCACCATATTTTTGTTGATGGTGATATCTGCTTTCACCAAAGTGTTTTCAACAACTTTACCAGTAATATCCGGGAATTTCGAGCGCAGATCAATCAACATTAGGTGATTATCTGTTCCGCCTGAAATCACGTGATAGCCGCGACTGATGAAAGCTTTTGACATGACTTCTGCATTTTTCTTCACCTGAAGAGTGTATTGGAAAAACTCATCTGTCAATGCCTCACCAAATGCAACAGCCTTGCTGGCAATTACATGCTCAAGCGGACCACCCTGAATGCCGGGGAATACAGCCGAATTGAGCAATGCCGACATCATTTTCACTTCACCCTTAGGTGTTGTGAGTCCCCAGGGGTTTTCAAAGTCTTCGCCCATCAGGATTAGTCCACCTCTGGGACCGCGAAGCGTTTTATGCGTTGTAGTAGTTACAATATGGCAAAACTCAATGGGATCGTTGAGTAAGCCTTTGGCGATTAGACCAGATGGATGCGAAATATCTGCAATCAGAATGGCGTCAACCTGATCTGCGATATCGCGCATGCGCTCATAATCCCAGTCGCGTGAATAAGCTGAGGCACCTGCGATGATCATTTTTGGTTTATGCTCCATTGCCAGGGCTTCCATCTTATCGTAGTTAATCAGGCCTGTTTCCTGGTCAACGCCGTAAGCTACAGGGTTATATAAAATACCGGATGAATTTACCGGCGATCCGTGCGAAAGGTGTCCGCCATGGGAAAGGTCAAGTCCCATAAAGGTGTCGCCTGGTTGCAGGCAGGTCAGGAAAACAGCCATGTTGGCCTGTGCTCCTGAATGAGGCTGCACATTGGCGTATTCTGCATCAAAGAGTTCCTTTGCCCGATCGATCGCTAGTTGTTCTGATTGATCCACGATTTCGCAACCACCATAATAGCGTTTACCAGGATAGCCCTCAGCATATTTGTTGGTCAACACAGAACCCATAGCTTCAAGCACTTGTTCGCTGACAAAATTTTCAGAAGCGATCAGCTCAATGCCATGCATCTGACGGTCTTTTTCCTGTTTGATCAGGTTAAAAATCTGTTCGTCTCTTTTCATAATCATGAAGAAGTTAATATTTATATTTTCAATCAATTTGGCGATTCATAAGGATTGTAAAATGCCATATTTTGAGCCAGCATCGATATCGACCAGCAAGTATTTTATTCACCAAAAACCGCGGCTTATTTTCAAGCTTCAAAGATAGAAAAAAAGCACCAACCAAAAATCATAAGAGACGGACAGCAAAGTCCCCTCGGAAAAACATTTTTTCCCCACCATTGACAAACTTGCTTATCATATTTTTTTCTGTTTTTTTTCAAACAATCATAGAATGAACGAGTATTTCAATCGCAATAAAAACATCCCGGTAATGGTTTTGCAGAAAAAGAAAAATTGTAGAAAAGGCAAAAACACCAGGCTTTTCGTGGATAAAACTTCATTACTTATATGACTAATGAGTATCTTCGCCACTTAATATGATGCAGAAGAGTGAAGGCTTATAATTCTGACTGGTTTCGTCCACTTTTATTTTTAGGGCTTATGCTGGCTGCAATGTCGGGAATGTCGCAAGCTGCCATAGAAGCATTAGATGCCAAATACGGGCTCGACCCCATCCTGTTCAACGGCAAAAGATACAGTTATTATCCTTCGTCCGAAACAGGTGGTTCACAATACCTAAACGGTGACGAATTTCAGAAAGGCTCATTGGTGGTAAGAGGTATAAGCTATTCAGGTCGTTTGCTGAATTATGACGCTTATAACCAACAGCTTATCCTTCGCTACAAGACAGACCTGGATGCCAGCGAACAAATGATTGTCTCTGATGCCTGGCTTGAATCGTTCACCATTGGTTCACTCAAATTTGCACTTATTCCACTAACTGATACGACGAAGCGTATTTGCCAGGTGATTGATACACTTGGATATAGAGTGGCCTATGCCTGGCGAAAAGATCTGATACTGGATACACAATATGGCGCCACCAACCATGTTTTTGCGAAACCGATCAAAGAATCATTTGTCAGCTTTAACGGTAAATATATCAGATTTCGCAACAACAAAAGTTTTGTGCGTTCATTTGAGAAATCTGCGCAACAGATGATTAAAAAACACATGCGCAAGTCGCACTTAAATGTGAAAAGAATTTCGGACAAAGACATGCGCGACCTACTGGCATTTTGTGCTACAATTTGGAAACAATGAAAAAACTATTACTCATCGGATTGTTTTTTTCGCTCGTCGGCATTTCAAATGCACAAATTGCCGACAAAAAGCTGCTCCCCCCGATAGAGGCCAAGACATTTGCACAGTTTTGTCAAGTTTTAACCGATCAATACGGCATTAAAGTGCATTATCCTCAAGGATTTGATGCGGAATTTCCCATCAAACTGCCAACCGATAGCCTGAATATTCTGGATGCTTTCGCAATTGCGCTTGACTCAACGGGTTATTTTGCTTCTGAATGGAATAAGCAGCTTGTTGTTTTGCCCGAAGCACCTCTTATTGAGCAGTTGCCCGACTACACAGCAGCAGCAATTGCGTTGGTTGAAGAAAAAGACGAGTCAAAATCCTTGACAGCCAGCGAAGAAAAATACCTAACTGGACGCAAACCCGAAGCCATTCAAACGCTTCGTATTGGCAAACAAGGCGCGCAAGTCAGCGGATCGAAAGCCAAAATTCTGGGTAGAATTTTAGATGCAGAAACCGGAGAGCCCGTTTATTTCGCAACCATTTTTGTGGAAGAAACCAGTACCGGAGCCGTTTCTGACGTCAACGGATTCCTCAACCTGATGCTCAGGCCGGGCAAATACAATGTTGTTTTCGACTTTTTGGGATACGAAAAGAAGAAATACCTCTTTGAAATTTATTCAGATGGTGAATTTGTGATTCGAATAAAAAAGACCGTTTACCAGATGGAAGAATTTGTAGTTCATGGCGATAAGCAGCGCAGCATGAAGGACAAAGATCCGGGGCTCGACAAAATCGCCATGCGTACCATCAAGGAACTTCCGATGCTGATGGGTGAACGCGACATCCTGAAAGTCTCGGGCACCCTGCCAGGAATAGTCAGTGTTGGCGAAGGTTCGGCCGGGCTCAATGTGCGAGGTGGTGGCGCCGACCAAAACGCCTTTTTTATCAATAAGATACCGGTTTACAACACATCCCACATGTTTGGCTTTTTTCCGGCCTTCAATTCCGATATCATCAAAGACTTTTCTATTTATAAAGGTCATATCCCCGCTGAATATGGCGGACGATTATCTTCTGTTTTCAACATCATTACACGACGTGGCAACAGAAGTCGTTTTACTGCACACGGAGGTATTAGTCCATTATCTGCCAATATTGTGGCAGAAGGCCCCCTGAAAAAAGACCGTGCTTCATTTATTTTGAGTGCACGCTCTACCTATTCTGACTGGATCTTGCAACGCATCGAAGATCCTGTGATCAGATCAAGTGCGGCCGGTTTTTCAGACTATTCTGGCGGACTGCATTACGACAATCAGTCAACACAGGTAGGTGTTTTCTTTTACCACAGCTACGACCGATTCAGGCTAGGCGATATCAACGATTACAATTACAGCAATGATGGCATTTCGCTCAGTGTTGGACAAACTATCAATAAGTCGCTTCGGGCTGAGTTTTCCCTTGTTGGAGCTCAATATACATTTAAAACCACTGACAAACAGGAAGTTTCAAGCGCTTATGAGCATGCCTATCAAATGAATGAATATATTTTTCGCGCAGATTTTAAACAGGTTTTGAGCGACAAGCATGCCATCGACTTTGGAGCGAATTTCAACCTATACCAGTTCAATCGCGGCAAAGTGCTGGCATATGGCTTAGCATCCCTGCGCAAAGACCTGGATCTGGGCAAAGAGAGCGGGTTTGAAACAGCCCTGTACATCTCAGACTCATACGACATCATGCCGAGATTGCATCTCACAGCTGGCCTTCGCTTTGCAACTTTTAGCCCAACAGGCCCCAAAAAAGTTTACACCTATACACCCGGGTTTCCGCTTGATCCGCGCTTCGTGGAGGATTCTTTATTCTTCAATAAAAATGAAGTGATTAAGACTTTCATTGAACCTGATTTGCGTATCGCACTCAACTACGAAACGGATGAAAAAGGCTCTGTAAAAGTAGCTTTCAACCAGATGCACCAAAACATGTTTATGCTCAACAACACCATTTCAGTTGCGCCCAACACCCAATGGAAACTGGCCGATTATCACCTGAAACCTTCATCAAGCAACCAGGTTTCGGTAGGTATTTTCAGAAGTTTACCTTTGAGTGGCATCGAGTTTTCTGTTGAGGGCTACCTGAAGTTCACTGAAAACTTTCCTGAATTCAGAGACGGTGCCAGCTTTTTAGAAAGCGAAAATGTTGAAACAGTTGTGCTGCAGGGCCAACAACAAGCCAAAGGCATTGAGCTGTTTGTGAAACGCAGTAACCGTCGCCTCGAAGGTTGGTTTTCATATACTTATTCTGTTTCTTCGGTTCAGATCAAAGATGCCAATCCGCTCAACTCGATCAATAACGGCGAGGTTTATCCAGCCAATTTCGACATTCCGCACGTGGTGAATATGGTAATTAATTATCACTTAAACAGACGCCTCACTTTCTCATCTATTGTAACTTACCAAACCGGAAAACCTGTAACTTATCCTGTTTCAGTTTATTATGTTGATGGGGTTCCACAATTCGACTATTCAAAACGCAATGCCTATCGCATCCCCGACTATTTTCGCGTCGACCTGTCAATGACAGTTGAAGGAAACCTGAGAAGAAAAAAACTCCTTCATAGTTCGCTCAATATCAGTGTATATAACGTAACCGGCAGGCAAAACCCCTACGCGGTCTATTTCAATTCAGAAAGCGGCCGCATCAAGAGTTTTCAGTATTCGGTGATTGGTGTGCCCATTTTAACTGCCACATGGATTTTTAAACTCGGAAATTATGCATCAGAATAGACTCATACTCCTATCCATCCTGATGCTGCCATTGTTTTTGGCGTCGTGCATCAAGGCTTTTGACCCACAGATCAAGGGAAGTGATTCCAAAAAATATGTGGTCATGGGTCGTGTATCAACCGCCGATACTATGCAAACTGTTAATGTGTCGCTCTCCTCGCCTATCAGCCGGCCGCAATACGAAGCTGTTAACGGCTGTACCGTAACGATCATGGATGACCGCTCGAACAAATTTCCACTCTATGAAGTTGGCAATGGTGACTATATTGGAAAAATTGATCCTTCATTCATGTTTCCCGGCGCTTCATTTATGGTTGAAGTAATTGTACCGGATGGCACCCGGATTATTTCCGATTACGATCAAATGCAATCTTGTCCTAACATCGATTCTGTTTATTTTGAGATTGATGAAATCGAGGGTAATGCGATCTCAAAAACCAAAGGCATACAGTTTTATATCGACCTTGAAGGATCGCTTAGCGATAGTCGGGAGTATCTTTTTGAGGCTGTCGAAACCTGGGAATACCACAGCGATTATCCACTCGAATGGTATTACGATGGCACGGTTCATCATGTTGTGCCACCCGATTATTCAAAAATGGTCTGTTGGCGAACTGAAAAAATCCCGGAGATCTTTACACTCAACACTAAAAACTTATCTTTTAACGCTTCACAACGAATTCCGCTTCATTTTGTCAATAATTTGACTTCACGTTTGCTCTATGGATACAGTCTGTTGGTCAAACAAATTGCCTTGAGCGAAGCAGGATACACTTTTTGGGATCAGATGCGATTGAATAGCACCCAGGATGGCAGTTTGTATGGTAAACAACCTATTGCTATTCGAGGAAACCTGCAAAATACAAGCAGCCCCGACAGCGAAGTACTTGGATTTTTTGGTGCTTCTAGCGTGAGCGAGAAACGCATTTTCGTCTCAAATGTCATAGAGGTTTTTGCTGAGACCTACTGCAGTCCGTCAGTTTTACGAAAAGGATTGAGGGAAATAACCCCCCGAGATTACCCTGCCTATTTAATGGGTGATGCCGAGCGTTACTACAATGTTTTGTTGAACAATGAATGTGTTGATTGCACTGTGTTGCGCGGAATAAATATTAAACCAGCTTTTTGGCCCAAATAAACCATGAAAATAACGTTAGCTCACCGTATCTTTAGCTTCATCTGCTTGGTACTTGCAGTTTTTCTACTGATCAAACCTGCAGGTGCGCAAAATTTTCTGCCGGTTGAAAAACTGATGCTATTTACTGACAGAACCTATTACATTGCCGGGGAGAATATTTCGTTCTCGGTGAGTAAAATTGCTGCAAATAAAAGCTCTGACAGCCTGAGCAGGGTGGTTTTGATCGAGGTTATTTCTCCGGATGGGACACAGCGAGCCAGCGGGAAATTTTTGTTTAGCGATCATTTGGCTGCTGGCGCAATCACGATACCCGAAGAAGCGTTAACCGGAATGTATTATCTCAGAGCCTACACGAAATATATGCGTAACAAAGGTCCACAGGCCTATGCGTATGTTCCAATTTGGATCATTAACCCGAAAAGCACTGATTTACTTTCTATTGACAAACAGCTGGATACAATCACTCTTCGTGTTGAAAAAATGGATTCAACAAGTCACTATTTCAAAATTTCTACTGATCGTATTCATTACAGTAAAAAGCAAACTGTTCATGTAAAGCTGGAGCCAACATCAAATTTGAGAGATCTGGAGCAATTGAGTATTTCGGTGATACCTGACCAATCATTCGAAGCCATCATTTTCGCGTTTCCGCAAGACACAAAACCCTTGACCGGAATTTCCTATCTGCCCGAGACAAGAGGGTTATCAATCAGTGGAACAGTTCAGTCAAACAGCATCGATCAGGATGATGGCGCCACAATCATCAATTTATCCATCATCGGACAAGGGCACGACTTTATGGCCAACCGCACAGATGCTAAAGGACGTTTTCAATTTTCGCTACCCGGTTACACCGGAAAACGCGATTTATTTCTTTGTCCGGAAAACAAGGAAAATCGGGAAATGAAAATTTTAATCGATAACGATTTCTGTAGTCTGCCAGTGAATTTACCCTCCAAAGAATTCAAGCTGTCAGAAAATCAACAAAATATGTTGTTGAAAATGGCCAGAAACAAGCAGGTTCAAATCCTTTCCCCTGTTTATCAGGCAGATACGACTGAAGAATCCAAGGTTTTTACGGAAGCCTTTTACGGAAAACCAAAACAAATCATCCAACTGGATGAGTATGTTGAACTGCCTACCCTCGAAGAATATTTCAATGAATTACCAACTTTGGTAAAAGTGCGGAAAAAACAAGGAAAAAAATATTTCAAAGTTGTGGGCGATGATGCAGAGAGCATGTTTTTTGACCCTTTGGTTTTGGTTGATTGGGTCGCCATTGACAAACCCGAAAAAATTCTGGGACTTTCACCCAAAAATATCGACCGTATTGAGGTCGTAAACGAGCCCTATATCAAAGGCGACATGCTCTATGGTGGTATCGTACATATTGTTTCAAAAGATGGCTATTTTGCCAATATCGATTTGCCTTCAACCGGTTTGTTTATTGATTATCAGTTTTTAACACCTCCCACACATCTAGTTACCAGTATTCCAAATAACCTGCCCGACGCACGAAATACGCTCTACTGGAATCCAAATGTGTCGACAACAGAAAAAACCATCACATTCCAGTTTCAAACCGCCGACAGCCCCGGCCGTTATCAAATTGTGGTACAGGGTATCACAAAAGATTTTAAACGCTTCGCGCAATCGTATGCTTTTGAAGTGAAGTAATCTCTTGAAGTTCATCCGAAAAGAAAAAGGAAGGCAAGGAGAAATTAATAATCCATCGGTTCAAAAACTGCCTTGAAAATCTAATTCAACTTTCCTTCAAAATTATCATCTTAACTTTGTAGAATGAAAATACTACTGATTGAGGATGAGCGTGAACTGGCTTTGAGCATTCAAACCTATTTTACCCATCAAGGTTTTCATTGTGAGTGGGCTGCTGATTTTACCTCAGCCTCCGATAAAATCACATCCTATAATTATGACTGCATATTGCTTGATCTCATGCTTCCTGACGGGGATGGCATGAATATCCTCGAGCAGCTCAGGCAGTTGCAAAAGGAAGATGGTGTGATTGTTATTTCGGCCAAAGAAACGGTTGAAACAAAGGTCGAATCGCTGACGACTGGTGCAGATGATTATCTGACCAAGCCTTTTCATCTCTCAGAACTCCATGCCCGGGTTCAGGCATTACTGCGCAGAAAAAACTTTCACGGTTTTGATGAAGTTCAATTGGGAAAAATTGAAATTAAACTGGAAGCCAGACAAGTATTTATTGAAAATGAAGCAGTTGAATTAACAAAAAAGGAGTTTGACCTCCTGCTATACCTCATTGCCAACAAAAACCGTGTACTTTCGAAATCGATGCTTGCCGAGCACCTTTCGGGAGACATGGCCGATATGATGGACAACCATGACTTTGTTTACGCACACATCAAAAACCTCAAGAAAAAACTGAAAGACAGGGGCATCAATGACTGCATCAAAACTGTCTACGGATTTGGTTATCAATGGACTTATGAAGCATAAATTACTCTATAAAACTCAGAAAACCTACCTCATCGTTGCCATTGCCATGTTGGTGATTGCTGCGCCTGTTTTTTATTTTACGAGCCAGCGTTTGTACCGTGATGATGCCGACGAAACCCTGATGCTCAGGAAAGAGCAATTCATGCAAACCCAACAAAAAAAGCTTAAATTGACTGACCTTCCCATCTGGAACCAATACAACGCTGAAATAAAGATACTCAAAGCCGATAGAATTCTTCCCGACTCTTTATACTTCGAAGAAATTTATGATAGTCTTGATGGCGAAAACCAACCTTTTCGGGTCTTAAGGACGACCGTTCTCATTGAACAGCATCCTTACCAACTGCTGATCCGCATGAATCTGATGGAGACCGAAGACCTGTTTTCAAGCATTGTTTTCCTGTTTGTCTCCTTAATCGGGATGCTTACGTTACTCTTGTTTTTCGTGACAAAAAAGATCTCCGAAAAGCTTTGGCAGCCATTTCAGGATACTTTGGCCAAAATTGAAGGGTTTGAAGTAGATAAAATAAAAACACCTGAATTTCAACACACTGACATCGAGGAGTTCGACAGACTGAACAGAAGTTTCGAAAAGCTGATCAGCAAAAATGTGCAGATTTTCCGGAGCCAGAAAACGTTTATTGAAAATGCTGCCCACGAAATGCAGACGCCTTTGGCAGTTTTCAAAGCCAAGTTAGACGAATTGGCGCAATCGTCTGGTTTGACAGAAACACAAGCTGAACACATTGAAGTTCTCGAAAAAAATATCAGCAGATTGACCAGGCTTCACAAAAATTTGTTGCTGCTTTCCAAGCTTGAAAGTGGTCAATTTGTTGAAAAACTTGAACTTCATCTCAATGAAACCATCGCACAACAACTCGAATTTTTTGAAGATCAAGCCACGCAAAAAAACATTCAGATCCATTTTATCCAATTAGATAAAGCTCAAATTTCGGCCAATATCAGCTTGATTGATATCCTGATCGGCAACCTGATAATGAATGCTATACGGCATAATCACGTGAACGGAGAAATCATCATCGAGCTAAGTAAAAGCCAATTAAAAATCGGTAACACAGGTGCAATGCATGCCCTCGACAGCCATAAACTTTTCAATCGTTTTGCCAAACAAAGCCACCAAAGCGCAGGTCATGGACTCGGATTGGCGATTGTTAAAACCATTGCCGATCAATATCATTGGGATTTGTTTTACACGTTTGAAAACAATCGCCACACATTTACTTTGCATTTTTAGCCCCAATTCAAAATCTCTACAAAATTGCTCCTCAACTTTGCAGTAAATCATAAATATAACTGTCATGAAAAAATTAATCTCTGTGATGCTGATGATGACCTTCATCGCATTTTCGTGCGCCCAGGGAACAAAAGAAAACGTTCCTGAAATCGTAAAATCAGCCTTTTCGAAAAAATTCCCTTCCGTATCCAAGGTTAAATGGGAAAAAGAAAAAGAAGGAGAATGGGAAGGCTCATTCAAAATGGACAAAAAAGAATACTCAGCCAACTTCGCCGAGGATGGGACCTGGCTAGAAACAGAATTCGAAATTTTGAAAAGTGAAATTCCGGCTCTTGTACAGCAAACACTTGACAGTCAGTTTTCTGAGTATGCGATTGAAGAGTCTGAGCAATCTGAAACCAGCAATGGAATTGCTTACGAATTTGAACTAGAGAAAGGAAAGGTCGAGCTTGAAGTTGCCATTGACGCTACAGGCAAAGTGATCAAACAAAAAAACGAAAGCGAAGAATCGGAAGAAAATGAATAAATTCCTCGAAAATTGCGAAAGGTTGACTCATTTCGGTCAACCTTTTTTGTTTAGCTGAACGGCAATATCCATGAGCAGAAAAACCATTCTTAGTTTGATTCTATTGGTGTTTTCGGGTCTCGCAAGTGCACAGAAAAGCATCGATTACTATCTGGAACAGGCCCTAAAAAACAGTCCTTTGCTTAAGCAAAGCGAATTCAATAAAGATTTACTTCAACTTTCGCTGCAACAAGACCTCACAAAACTTACAAAGCCCGAAGTCAGCCTTGAAACCAGTGCCTTTTTTGCACCTGTTGTTAATCATGATCAGGGCAAAAACCGATTGCAGCTCATCACCAAAGACGCAATAAAATATACCGGCTATGATCTTGCCCTCACAGATGGCGGTCAATACATTGCTCAACTCGCTGTTCGACAGGCACTTTTCACTAAATATCAGCAAAGTTCCCTTTCCAATGTCAATGCCATTTTGCAACAAATCAACGAAAACGAGCGCCTGCTTAGTCAGCACGATTTAGAAAATCTGGTTCAAAGTCAGTACATTCTTTGTCTTGGAGCCTGGCAACAACAAATGTTGGCCAGACAACTGTCAGAAGAAATTTTTGCACAAAGGGTTATTATGGAAAATCTTGTTAATCAAGCTATTTATAAATGGTCTGATTTGCTGCTACTGCAAATTGAAGAGCAAAATGCCCTGATACGCGCAGATGATTTTTATGCAGATTACTGCGATAAACTGGGCCAGCTCAACAAAATCTGTGGTATCCGCGATACAAGTTCTGTCACTCTTGAAACCACACAATTTCAATTGTTGCAAGACACAGTTGCCTCGCCAGCATTCCTCACGCGGTTCAGGCTCGATAGTTTAAGGCTGACAGCCGAACTAGAATCTTTTGCAACCCAATACAAACCACAGGTATCACTTTTCGCCAACGGCGGACTGAATGCTGTATACCAACCAAGTCTTGACCGGTTTGGGCTTGGCGCAGGGGTGCAGCTGACTTTGAAACTCTTCGATGGCCGACAATTAAAGCAAGAAGAACGCATGCTGAAAATCAAACAACAATCAATTCAGCTCCACAAAAATTACCTGGCAGACCAACGTTCGATTGAGCAATCCGAGTTACTTGTGCAAATCAGTTTGGCCGACAAAAAAATCAAATCCATCAAGCAGCAATTGCAGCAATACAACAACCTTAAAACCCTCTATGAACAACAATTGCGCTATGGTGAAGTTTCGGTGATGGACCTGAAAAACCTGATGAATGAAATTGCCCTGGTTAAGCTTGAACTCGCTGCTACTGAAACAAGCAAGCAAAGTTTGATCAATGCTTATAATTACTGGATATACTAAAATCTATGAAATCCCTGAAATTAGCGATTTTTCTATTTATTTCAGCATTCTTAATGCAGTCGTGCGCAAACAATAAGCCAGAAACTGGTTCCGAATCAAAAGCCAATATCCTGGTTGAGGCCACGCGTATCATCACAGGCGAGGTTCCTCAACAATTTCAATATGTTGGCAAAACGACTTTCTTCAATAAAAACACGGTTGCCTCGCCCATCAGCGGATATGTTGCTGAAATCAAAATCGCCTATGGTCAAAAAGTAATAAAAGGAGATTTACTCTTTAGTTTGCTAACGAAAGAAGAAAAAGCATTGACCCAAAGTTTCAACTCAGGGCTTAACAATGGAAGCATTGATATTCATGCGCCTACCGACGGATATATCAGTGAGCTTAGTACCTTTCAATCAGGAGCATACGTGCAGGAAGGCAACACCTTGTGCGTTATTACGCAAGACCAGCATCCAGCGGTTTTGGTTCAGATTCCTTATGCAGAGAAAGAATTGTTTGGTATTTCACAAAGCTGTGAACTAAGGTTGCCAGATGAAAAAACCATTACAGGAACCTTGCACGCTTTCATTCCACTTGTAGAGCCCAGCTCGCAAACCATCACGGCAATTATTCAGCCGACAACGAGCCAAATACTGCCCGAAAATATGTTTGTTTCTGCAACATTTACAATTCCTTCAGCAGCAGGAATGTTAATTCCAAAAGAAGCACTTTTCACCAACGAAACACTTTCTCATTTTTGGGTCATCAAACTATTGTGCGACAGCTTAGCCATTCATATTCCAGTTGAATACTCAGCTGAAAACGATAGTCTGATCGTCATTGCCTCTCCATGGCTGAAAGAGGGAGATTGGGTGATCACAAAAGGTGGTTATGGACTCGCCGACAGCACTATCGTAAGCAGAACAAAATAAAATGGAAAAGCTCTATACCAAATACAAAAGTCCGATTACGTTTTTACTTTTGATTGTCTTGCTTGGGGGTGGTTTCGCTTACTATAAAATGAAGACTTCCCTACTTCCCAATGTGACCTTTCCAAAAATAAAAATCATTGCTGAAAACGGTGACCAGCCTGTTGATAAGATGATGGTTACAGTGACAAAACCACTTGAGGATGCCATCAAAAAAGTTGAAAATCTTTCACTTATCCGCAGTACTACGAGCATGGGAAGCTGCGAAATCTCAGCATTTATGCAATGGGGTTCAGATATTGACCTCGACAAACAGCGTATTGAATCGCGCATTGCACAGATTAAAAACGGCCTGCCTGCCGATGTTCAAATTACGATCGAAAAAATGAATCCGAGCATTTTACCGGTGATGGGTTTTGCCTTACATGCTGATTCAAAAAACCAGATCGAGCTCAAAATGATTGCCGACTACATCGTGAAACCATATTTGTCGCGCATTGAAGGTGTTTCGTCAGTCGAAATAATCGGAGGTAAAACAAAAGAATATCGCATCATTCTTGACCAACAAAAAATTGAAGCGCTCAAACTCAATCCGCAGCTTGTCCTGCAACAACTGCAGCAAACAGATTTCATTCAGTCAACAGGCCACACCATCGACTTCAAACGCTTGTACCTCACTGTTACCGATGCAACCATCTCCGACAAAGGTCAACTCGAAAAGCTGGAGATTTTCAGCACACCAAATCGTGTAATTCGCGTTTCTGATATCGCAACCACCACCATTGCAGAGCGTAACGAGTACGTTAAGATCAAAGCAGACGGCAAAAATGTTCCATTGATAGCCGTACTGAAACAGCCAGATGCCAACCTGCTGGATGTGGCACAAATGGTTAACGAAAAGGTGACGGCACTCGAAAAACTCTTACCAAAAGGTGTTAGCCTGGCGCCTTATTACAATCAGGCAACCTTTGTGAATACCAGCATCCGAAGCATCATCGATGTGTTGTGGGTTGGTCTGCTGCTGGCGATTATCGTCGTAATAGCATTTTTACGTTCCTTCAGGGCTAGTGCGGTCATCTTAATCACCATTCCATTAACACTTGCACTAACTTTCATCGTGTTATTTACAGTTGGTTACGATTTCAATATCATGACAATTGGCGCCATCGCAGCGGCCATCGGATTGATTATTGATGATGCCATTATTGTATTGGAACAAATTCACCGCACACAGGAAGAACATCAAGATGAACCAGCTTCACACCTGATTGGGAAAGCAGTGCAGTTTCTGTTTCCATCCATGGTTGCATCTTCGTTGAGCACCATCGTCATCCTGATACCTTTCGAACTTATGTCGGGGGTTGCAGGAGCCTATTTCAGAATCCTGACACAAACGATGGTTATCACGCTTATATGTTCCTTTTTTATTACCTGGTTGGGTCTGCCTGTAATATATTTGTTGTTTACTCCCAAAAAACACACTGCGAGAGCTGAGATTCACCATGATAGTAATTCGAATTGGGTTGGATTTTTCACCAACAGACCCTGGATTGCAGCATTGATTTTAATTGGCTTATTGATTCCAACCTGGATTCTATTGCCGAAGTTACAAACGGGTTTTTTACCCGAGATGGACGAAGGCTCGATCGTACTTGATTACAATTCACCGCCAGGCACTTCACTTGAAGAAACAGATGAGATGCTGCAAAAAGTGGATGCTATTCTGGACAATGTACCCGAAGTTGAAACTTACTCCAGACGCATTGGCACACAAATGGGTTTTTTCATCACAGAACCCAATCGGGGCGATTACCTCATTGAGCTGAAGCAAAACCGAAAAAGGACAACCGAAGAAGTCTCAGATGAAATCAGGGGCAAAGTGGAGCAGGCAATACCTGCGCTCACAGTCGATTTTGGCCAGGTAATAACCGATATGCTGGGCGATTTGATGAGCAGTGCGCAACCTATTGAAGTGAAAATATTTGGCAATAATCATGAAACAATTAAAGAGTTATCCCGTCAGGTTGCCGATAGTATCGCTGCTGTAAAGGGCACGGCTGACGTGTTTGATGGCATAGTGCAGGCTGGTCCAATTTTTAAAATAGTTCCCAACGAGACTCAACTAAAATTATTTGGCTTAAGCGCTGCCGATCTTCAACAACAACTGGCTATGCATGTTGAAGGTGTTGTAGCAGGGTCAATTCCTGAAAAAGAACAACTTACAGACATTCGCTTAATTTTCCCGGAAAATAACCAAACATCCATAACTGCCCTCAAAAAAATCAAGATCTGCACAGCAGATGGTGTGTTTTTTCCACTTTCGCATTTCGCGCATTTCGATATCAAACCAGGTGTTTCTGAGATAGAAAGGGAGAATTTACAAACAGTAGGTATTGTCTCGGCCCGCCTCAACCAGCGCGATCTGGGAACCACCATGCGCGACATCAAGCAAAAACTTGGCACAATTCATCTGCCTCCCGCCTATCAGATCGTTTATGGTGGAGCCTATGCCGAGCAACAAAAATCATTCAGCGAATTGCTGATGATATTAATTGCTGGTGGTCTGTTGGTATTTTCAGTCGTGCTGTTTATGTTTAAGAGCGTACCAACTTCATTATCAGTGCTCCTAATCAGCATTTTTGGGATCAGTGGCAGTGTGTTAGCACTTTTCATTACCCACACTCCTCTGAACGTCGGTAGCTACACCGGTCTGATCATGATTATCGGTATTATTGGCGAAAACTCCATTTTTACTATTCAACAGTTTTTGTTTTACCTCAGGCAATCTGATGTAAAACAAGCTGTTTCATTTGCTATTGCAACACGCTTACGACCTAAACTGATGACGGCGCTTGGCGCTATCATGGCCCTTTTACCACTTGCCTATGGTATCGGGCCTGGTGCACAGATGCACCAACCGCTTGCCATTGCAGTAATTGGAGGATTACTCGCCGCATTGCCTTTGTTGCTGTTGGTGCTGCCAGTTGTTTTGCTACTGATCTACCGAAAAACCCATCACAAATAATTTCAGTAAGTTTTTGGTTAACTTTGTTACAAAAGCACATCACGATGAATACTTTTAAGAGCGATCTTTCGCAAAAGACTTTTCCCATTTCGCAAAAGATTTCAGGCAGTTCTATCCGAAAATCTATACTGAACCTTATACAACAAGAACACCCAGAATTTAATGAAAACCAGGCGATTGCTCTGGATGAATACAATATCTACCGCGAAAAATATATTGGTGATTATTTGGTTCAACAAATTGGTGATCTATCAGATTTGGAAAAAACTGTTCTCAAATCAATCAACGACAAAACCACACTGACTGATAAAATTGATGACGACGACCAACAAGACCTCACATATGGCCAGCGGATTGCAGATAAAGTTGCATCATTTGGCGGGAGTTGGCGATTCATCATCATTTTTGGTGTTTTTCTTTTTATCTGGATTTCGGGAAACATTTTTTGGCTGGCTAATAAGGGATTCGATCCATATCCATTCATATTGCTCAACCTGATCCTTTCCTGTCTGGCTGCAATTCAGGCTCCTGTGATTATGATGAGCCAAAACCGACAAGAGGAAAAAGACCGCGACAGAGCCAAGAAAGACTATATGATCAACCTGAAATCAGAGCTTGAAATCAGGACATTACACGAAAAAATTGACCATCTTATTGTACATCAGCAGTTAGAACTTTTTGAAATACAAAAAGTTCAAATTGAAATGATGAATGATATCCTGGCTCGAATTGATAAAAAATGAGAAGCTTCTTTTTTCTTTCTATCACATGCATTATTGCAATAGCTTTTCCTGGTTGCAAAAAAGAACAGCTGCAGCTGAAATCGATCGTTGCCGGTACCTATAGTGATACAGATCATCATTCCCAATTTGACCCACCAAAAACAATGAACATCGAATAGGATACCGCAATGCTTTACGGTTTTGGAGTCGACTCGCTCGATCTTGACAATGACCAGCAAGCAGATGTTTTTTTCACCCTAAATATTATCAATAAAGACAGCTTGCATCTGCTTAACAATCAAATGCCTGACCCTTTTCCTTCTTTTCGCATCAGCGCAAAAGGCAAAGTTTCAATCGCAAAAGTCACCGAAACAGCTTACGCCGGCTTAGGCACTATTGTTGAGTTCTATTACGCTGACACACTGGCGGAAGGCACCGTCATCAATGAGGCGTTGCAATGGCAAAACATCAACGAAACCTCCTTGACAGTCTGGGGTGAACATCCGGATTATTTACCCGGGCTTTCATATGGCCCCTGGTATGAGCATCTTCAAGCCTATATTGGCTTTTATGTCAACGGCAACTATGGCTGGATCAGGCTCGACACCTCCAATCCATACGAACCTAAAATTTCAGGAATAGCCTGCACAAAGTAGTTCCCACTTCTTCGAACAGCTGCCTGGTTTTTTCAGACGTTACTTTGTTTGCTTACCTTTGCAAAACGATAATTTTAGGTAACAACAAAACGATCGCCTGATTTATAGTTAATCGCTCCTCACTTAATTATTAATATGATTCACTTCGATCAATTTACACTGGATAACGGTCTGCGTTTTCTCATTCATCACGATGCCACAACCCCCATGGTTGCCATGAATGTGGTTTATGATGTTGGCGCCCGTGATGAAAATCCTGACAAAACAGGTTTCGCACATTTGTTTGAACACCTCATGTTTGGGGGATCTGTAAATATTCCAAAATATGACGAACCGCTACAAAAAGCGGGTGGCGAAAACAATGCATTTACCAACAGCGATATCACCAATTACTACCTGACGATCCCAAAACACAATATTGAAACAGCATTCTGGCTCGAATCGGATCGCATGCTTTCGCTGGCCTTCAGCAAGAAAAGCCTCGAAGTACAGAGACAGGTTGTGGTTGAAGAGTTTAGACAAAACTACCTCAACCAGCCCTATGGTGATGTGTGGCTTTTACTGAAACCCCTTGCCTATCAAACGCACCCATATCAGTGGAATACCATCGGGAAAGAAATCGCGCACATCGAGGAGGCCACACTGGCCGATGTAAAAGATTTCTACTCCAGGTTTTACAATCCCAACAATGCCATTGTGGTCATTGCAGGAGATGTTGATACTACCCAAATGCAGCAGCTGGCTGAAAAATGGTTTGGCCCCATACCATCGGGACCCGATTATAGGCGAAAATTGCCGCAAGAACCTGGACAGACGAAAGCCCGCAAATTGGAAGTTGAACGACAGGTTCCACAAACAGCCATTTATAAAGCCTGGCACATGTGTGGCAGGAAGGATGCAGATTATCTTGCCAGCGACCTGATTTCTGATTTGCTGGGATCGGGCCAATCTTCCAGACTACACAAGGCGCTTGTGCGCAAAGCCCGTTTGTTTTCGGACGTAAATGCTTTCGTTACAGGTGATATTGACCCCGGATTACTCATCGTCACCGGAAAGCTAATGCCTGGCGTATCAGTTGAAAACGCAGAATCGAAATTGAATGAAGTCGTTCATTCACTGCTAAATAATCCATTGAAAAACGATGAGCTGCGGAAAGTAAAAAATAAGGTTATCTCTGGCATGGTATTTTCAGAACTAACCGCGCTGAACAAAGCTATGAATCTGGCTTATTATGCTTTACTTGGCGATCCATCGATGATTAATACGCTGATCGACAGATACGAAGCGGTCACAACCACCGATATTGACCGAGTGGCCGAGCAGCTGTTTCGACCCGAAAACTGCAGCACATTGATTTACAAAAGCTCAATCAAATAGACTGATATGACTTCACATACACTGAATAGAAAGCAACAACCTCAACTTCAACCTACCTCAGGTTTGTCAATTGAAGAACCCCGGCAAATCAACCTCCATAACGGAATCCCGGTTTTTTATTTCGATAATCCTTCACAGCAGGCTATTCGTTTCGATCTTATTTTTGATGCTGGAAGTGCTATCCAGAGCAAGGCATTGGTTGCCAGTAGTACAGTAAAAATGCTACAGGAAGGCACAAACAGGTTCAGCGCCGGGCAGATTGCCCAAAAAATTGATTACTACGGTGCTTATCTAGATCTGCAGGCATCCAAAGACACTGCCTGGATCAGCCTGTATGGCCTCAGAAAGCAAATGCCCAGGCTTTTTCCCTTGTTGAAAAGCATGCTCACCGAAGCCAGCTTCAGGGAACAGGCATTCCGCCATTTCAACAACCGCCAGCGCCAGACTTATTTACTGAACAGCCAAAAGCCCAAGCATATGGCTCGCAAAGCCTTCAACGGTTTGGTTTTCGGAAATGCAACCGCCTACGGACAAACAGCAGAGCTAACCGATTTTGACTTGCTGACCGAAAAAGACCTTGCACAGTTTTACGCACAAGCTTATACATCTGACAACTGTAAAATCATTGCCAGCGGCCCCATTGACGCTGAATTCCTGCAGCTGACCGAAGCGTTTTTCGGTCAATCATGGCGTTTGGGAGAAAAGCCTGGCATGCTCTCACAGGAATTTACCTTCGAAGCAGGTTATTATCCGATTCAACGCGATGCTTCACTGCAATCAGCCATTGTGATGGGGATGCCATTTTTGCAACGCACACATCCCGACTATTTGCCTTTTTTACTTGTCAATACCTTGTTTGGCGGCTATTTTGGTTCGCGATTGATGACCAATGTACGCGAAGACAAAGGCTACACTTACGGCATCTATTCACAAGTTATGCCCCTGCGACATGCCAGCACTTTCAGCATCGCAACTGAAACAGGCACTGAAGTAACCCAGGCTGCTATTGACGAAATAAAATATGAAATGCAGCGTTTACGCGAAAACCTTGTTGGTGAAGAAGAACTCAATTTGGTAAAAAACTATTTGAGCGGAAGTTATTTAAGGGCGCTCGATGGGGTTTACAATATGGCCGATCGCTTTAAATCGGCACTTGAAAATAATTTGAAAATGTCGTATTATGTGGAAAGTTTAGATCGCATTCAACAAGTTACAGCCGATGAGGTGCTGCAACTTGCCAAAAAATACCTGCAACCCGAACAAATGGTAACGGTTGTGGTAGGTGATCTGAACAAAATATAGATATGCAGGTTAGGCTATTCATCGGTTTTTTTCTTATGATATCTTTTTCGGCCTTCGTCAGAGAAAGTATTCAAGCGCAAAGCATTCCTATTATAAAAGCCACTACTGTATCTGGCCAAAATGAAGTGAGAATTGAGTGGGAACTTCCAGTTGGTGGTATTGCGGATGGATTTATTGTTGAGCATTTCATCTATCGGGACGCATCGAATAACACGAGTTTTCAAGAACTGGCCACCATTAACGGAGCAGACGCCCAGAGTTACATCCATCAGAATGCCAACCCAGGCACACAGCGTGAAATTTACAGGATTAAAAGCATCTTTAATGGAGCAGAGAGCCTTCCATCTGAAGAAATGCAGACCATCCATTTATTTCCGGAAATAAGTTTTAACCCCTGTGAACTAACGAATACCATCCAATGGACCGAATTTTTTCAGACATTCGCTCCTGTCACTTATGAAATCAGTTACAATTCTGATGGCGGCAGAATCTTTTATCCGCTGGCATCACTTCAAGGACCTGAATTAGAATTGGTTGGCCAGGAAAAAACGTATGGGTCTTTTAATAATTCAGATAATCTGACAAATATTTACGCCTTCACCCACGAAAATATTGATCCTGATCAAACCTATTTCTACCGTGTGGAAGCTCGTTATGGCGATGGAAACAGTAGTTTTTCAAACATCTGTTCGCGCAACAGTCCCGCCTATCAGCGACCGGCGCCACCTCAACTGCAGTATGTGTCGGTAAATGAAGATGGTTCGGTCGAACTCAAAGGGGTTGCTGATTTGTCAGCTACACTCAGTGGGCTGGATATTTACCGCTCCGAAACAGACGTACAATCATTACAACTGATTCAGGAGCTGCAAGCCCCGTCAACGCCAACCATCAATATTACTGACGACCAGGCAAATACAAGCGCGCAAGCCTATTATTACCAGCTTAATTTACTGGATAGTTGTGGCAAAATACTTGAACCAAACGAAATTCACCGGACCATCTATTTGGAAGCCTCAATTGCAAATGAAACAGAGGCTCAGCTCAGCTGGAACGACTATGAAGGTTGGACTCCTGAAGGGTATCGTGTGTTTCGTAAAATTGGCGGAAATGATTTCGAAGAAATCGATCAGACGCAAGATCCTGAATACATCGACAACAGTCTCGCTTTTCAAACAATGATCGGCAAAGTCTTCTATTATGTTGAAGCTTTTTCTAACGTTTATGGAGATGATGCTGTATCCTCATCTTCCAACCGGATCAGCTTAAATTTTGAAAGTGAACTTTTTGTAGCCAATGCCTTCCGACCGGGAGGTATAACACCAACATTTAAACCGGTTTCGCGATTCGAACCCTTTGCAGCCTATCGTTTTCAAATCTATAACCGATGGGGACAACTAGTTTTTGAAAGCAGTGAACCGCAACAAGGCTGGGATGGCACTTTCAATGGCGAAGCTGTCGATACCGGCAACTTTGTCTGGCTGCTTAACTATACCAAAAGTGATGGCACTGCAATCAGCAAACAAGGAAATGTAATGTTGATGCGTTAAGCCTGCAAGAAATTAATTCCTGTTGTCACGCGCTTTTTTCTCTTTGTAGCTTCCTTCGAACACATCAAAACGCATAAACCTGCATTCAAGTGGACCGTTGTAAACAATGAGTTTGGACGATGGCTTGAGCCCAATCATTTTAATGGCCTGCAGATCGCTGCTGATCACCCAGGCCTGATAACCTTTGAAATGCTTTTTCAGGCTGTCGCCGATAAGTTGATACAATGCCACCAGGTTTTCTTCTTCGAGCCGCTCGCCGTAAGGTGGATTGATAAGCAGGATACCTCCGCCAGTGGGTGGGATCATCTGCTCCATGGGTTTACGAAACAATTTAATGTCCTTGTGAAGATGGGCTTTGCGCACATTGTCGCGGGCAATGTCGATGGCTTTGGCAGAACGGTCTGAGCCGATAATCTCAAAGTCAAAATCGCGGATGGCATCGTTGGCGTCCGACTTAATCTGATGCCAGAGTTTTTCATCAAAATCGGGCCAGCTCATGAAGCCAAAACGATCGCGGAAATAAGCTGCCGGAATATTCATGGCATACATGGCGGCCTCGATAGGAATAGTTCCTGAACCACACATGGCATCAACAAAATGACTGTCGGCTTTCCACCCACTCAGCAGTATCAAACCTGCCGCAAGCACTTCGTTAATAGGCGCTTTGTCAACCATGGTTCGATAACCTCTTTTATGCAACGAATCGCCCGAACTGTCGAGCAGCAAGCTAACCTGATCATTGGAAATATGAACGCCCAGTCGGAAATCGGGATTGGCAATATCTACCGACGGCCGGGCCCCGAAACGGTCACGAAACTGATCAACAATTGCATCCTTTACGCGCAAAGCTGTATACTGTGAATGGTTGAAATATTTTCCACTCACCACGGCATCGATGGCAAAGGTCTGCTCAATGGAAAAATAGGTGTGCCAATGCAGTTTGCTTACCTGATCATACAAACCATCTTCATCTTTGGCAGTAAACTGTACAATCGGTTTCAGGATACGCAAAGCTGTACGCAGACAATAATTCGCCTGATACATTAATTTCTGATCGCTGTCGAAAGCTACAGCACGGGTAAGCATTTCTATATTTTGCGCACCAAGTTCCTCAAGTTCAGCCGCCAAAACCGACTCAAGTCCTGAAACTGTTTTGGCTATCAATCTGAAAGTTTCGTTCGGATTCTCCAAGTTGTAAATTTTCCAGCAAAGGTAAGCCTAAAAAAGCGCTAAAGGTCCTGTTGTACAGTTTTTTCATCAGATGAACCAAATTATTGCGTGCCGCACGAATAGCAATGCACAAATTGGCTAAAATTATTTAGCTTCGCATGTTTTAGATTCAAACTTCATATTCGGAGTTTACGAAGCAATGTTCGTGATAATCAATTTGTACTAAAAACCTTGCCCATGACACTAAAGGAAGCCCAAAATACTGTTGACCAATGGATCAAAACTGTTGGCGTCCGCTATTTTGATGAACTGACCAATACGGCTATACTGATGGAGGAAGTGGGCGAAGTAGCACGTATTATGGCCCGAAAATATGGTGATCAGTCTTTTAAAAAATCAGACGAGGCCTACAATCTGGCTGATGAAATGGCTGATGTGCTATTCGTTTTAATTTGTCTGGCCAATCAAACCGGCATAGATCTGACCGAAGCACTCGAAAAAAATCTGGACAAAAAAAACAAGCGCGACCTGCTTCGGCATCATAATAATCCGAAACTGAAATAACTGCATATTAGACTTTTCCGCATAGTTTCTGCAATGGTAAGCTGAACTCACATTATCTTTGAATCAAAACTTTGTACTTTAGCGTTCATAAATTGAATTATTCATTTTAACCCATTGATATGAAGCTTATATGGTTTTTCTTGTCACACCAACTGAAAAAAACGCGGCGGTCAACCATTTGGCAAAAAAGCGTCGTGCTCAACATCATCCTTGTTTTGGTGGCATTGCTCTTAATTGCAGAAGCAGTCGGAATTTCGTTGCTGTTGGCCTACAAATGGCACGAAATAGCCAAAGAAGGTGAAATATTGAGTTCGTTCTATAAGGTAATGGCTTACTTTTTTGTTGGCATGCTTTCTATGCGATTCTTCATGCAACAGCTTCCTGCTATGGAAATTGTACATTACCAGAATCTGCCAATCCGGAAATCAACTTTGGTAAATTTCATGCTTATCAAGGGGAAGTTCAATTTTTTTACCTTTCTGACCTTGATTTTCGTGACCCCTTTTGCTTTTCTTCAGGTAGCCTACTACCATGGAAATGCACTGGCAATTCTATGGTTAATTGGCATGATGTTGATTGATCTGACTATCAATTATTTCATTTTCTACATCAAAAAACAGATGGTTTCAAACCTGAAGGTTGTTGCTTTTCTACTCGCCATAATAGCCTTGCTGGTAGGCGGTGAAATGCTCAAATGGTATTCATTTAGTAGCATATTTGCCCAGGCAATTGAGGCCATGATGAACCAGCCTGTTCTTTGGTCAATTCCGCTAATTTTGGTTTTGCTGATGTATTATGCCGATTACCGTTTCCTAATTACCAGACTTTATCTGGAGGAAATCGGATCGAAAAAAACCGAAATGGTTCAGGGCAACCGCTTCAATTACCTCAGAAGATTTGGTTTAATTGGCGAAGTTATGTTACTCGACATCAAGTTGTTTATGCGTAACAAACGCACCAAAACCATTCTGTTTCTTACGCCCATCTTCCTGTGTTATGGTTTCTTGTTTTACCCGAACGATGATTACAGTCGCGATGGAGGTTTCATGATTTTTGTCGGGATGTTTATCTCAGGTTTCCTGATGCTCAATTACTTACAGCATGCATTCGCCTATGAAGGCAGTTATTTCGATATGCTGTTAAGTTCTGGTATCAACTTCAGAGACTATATCCAGTCGAAAATGGTATTGGCGTCTGCGGTAGTAGTTTTATGCTACCTGGTGACTTTACCCTATTTCTTTTTTGGAAGCGAGATTTTACTGATCAACACAGCGACATTTTTGTTTAACCTGGGCTTCATCATTCCGCTCATCCTTTACATGGCAACTTATAACACCAAAGCTATGGTGCTCACGCGCGGTAGCGCCTTCAATTACCAGGGTATGAGTGCCACACACTGGCTCGTAATATTACCAGTATTTGTTTTGCCACTGCTCATTTACCTGCCTTTTAAATGGTTTGGAAATGCCACACTTGGCCTAATTGTGCTAGGAAGTATTGGTATCATCTCTTTGTTTTTTCGAAGTTTTTATATCGATCAGATCCATCAGCAGCTAACAGAAAGAAAATATAAAATGTCCTCTGGATTCAGAGAAAAAAATTAACCCATATGATTCATATAGAAAATCTCACAAAATCTTATAGTGGTGTTAAGGTGCTCGACATCGACAAACTGGAAATCACCAAAGGCAGTAGTTTCGGCTTGGTTGGCAACAATGGCGCCGGCAAAACAACTCTTTTCCGAATCGTTCTCGACCTGTTGCGTGCCGACTCCGGAACCGTGCTGATCAACGACGAAAACGTTGCAAAAACAGAAAACTGGAAGAAAATAACGGGATCATTTCTCGATCAGGGTTTTCTGATTGATTTCCTGAGCCCGGAGGAGTTTTTTGATTTCATCGGAAAAGTGCGTGGACTCAGCAGCGACGACATTGAACTGCATTTGCAAAACATGGCAGAATTTTTTAACGGAGAAATTATTGGCAAGAAAAAGCTGATTCGCAACCTTTCGATGGGAAATCAACAAAAAATTGGTGTGGCCGCAGCGCTGATGGGTAATCCGGAAATTGTCGTACTCGACGAACCATTTAACAGCCTGGATCCCACTACACAAATCAGACTGATCAAGCTCATCAACAAGATGAAAACTGAAAAAAATATTACGTTTTTAATTTCCAGTCACGACCTCAACCATGTAACAGAAGTTTGTGAACGTATCGTAGTCCTCCACGAAGGAAAGATGGTGCACGATATCGTCACTCAGGAAGATACCCTGGACGAATTAAAAGCATACTTTGCTGTTTAACAGCATTTTAATCTTCATATGCAAAAAAAACTGCGCGCTGCAGCCATCGCTATTCTGTTTTTTTTCGCCTTTCTGCCTGGCGCTAATTCACAAATACAGACTGTTAAAGGTCAGGTTTTTGATGCGGTGACAAATGAACCTTTGGCGTTTGTAAACATCTTAACTGATGATGGCAAATTCGGCTGTACGACCGACATCGATGGTCATTTTGAACTAACACCCATTGCTCCGTCTGGAAAACTTGTTTTCAGCTATATCGGTTACCAAGAGCAAAGATTTCCATATGTCGTGGGAGGGTCATCACTACACATCACACTTCATCCAATTGATATTGAACTCAAAGAAGTAGTCGTTCGACCTGGTATCAATCCGGCGCACCGAATCATCGACAGTGTTTTACGCTTCCGGCCACAGAACGATCCAAAGCTCCGAAAATCATACGCTTACACCGCGTATGATAAAATGGTACTTACTGTAGATACGCTGATGGCAAAAGAGAAAAAGTCACCAGCGCCCGATACTAGCCAAAGCAAGCAGAAAATGAAGACCTTTTTGGCGCAGCGCGATTTTTTTATGATGGAAACTGTCACTGAACGAAAGTTTTTGGCTCCTGACAAAAGTCACGAAAAAGTGATTGCCACTAAAATTTCAGGTTTCAAAGATCCAATTTTTGTTTTCCTGATTTCGCAAATACAGAGCACAAGTTTTTACGACGAAACTATCCAAATCACCAGCAAAAACTATGTCAACCCAGTCAGCCGCGGAAGTCAGAACAAATACCTCTTCATACTCGAAAACAGCACGCCAACTGCCAATGGCGACACTGTTTTTACCATTTCATATCGTCCCTTCCTGAAAACCAATTTTGACGGTCTTGAAGGCGTGTTGACCATTAACTCAGATGGATGGGCAATTCAAAATGTTACAGCAAAACCTTTTCGATCTAATGAACAAGGATTTAGCATCAGCATTCAACAGCTGTATACCCATCTTGGTGATAGCATTTGGTTTCCGGCACAGCTCAATACCAACCTGATTTTGCGAGGAGCTGTTGTCGACGACGGACAGCGACAATTCCCATTGATCGGTGTCGGAAAAAGCTATATACGAGATGTTGAACTGGATCCAAAACTGGTAAAAAGACAATTTTCGTCCATCGCCATCGAGGTTGAACCCAATGCAGCGGAAAAAGATGCTGCTTTTTGGTTGCAGTACCGTATCGACAGCCTTACCAAAAGAACCCTGGAAACCTACCGCTATATGGATTCGGTGGGTAAGGCAGAAAATTTTGATCGCATTGCCAAAAGCTTCGAAACTTTTTCTTCAGGAAGAATTCCGATCGGAAAAATCGATTTGAGACTCGATAAAATACTCAGATACAATGATTTTGAGGGATTTTATGTTGGCCTTGGCGCACAAACAAACCGAAAGTTTTCGAAAAATCTGCTGTTGGGCGGATTCTGGGGTTATGGCTTCGGCGACAAAACAGCCAAATACAAATTGAATCTTGCGCTCGAAATTGACCGGTATAGGCAATTTGCACTAGATGCATCCTATGGATTTGAAGCGGTAGAATCGGGTGCGTTTTTCGATGTCGAAAATACTGGATTCGCACTCCAGCCCGATCAGTTCAGGCAGCTGTATGTCAATCGTATGGATTATGTAAGAGGTTTCAAAACAGGCTTAACATTTCGGGCTTTGCGGCACTTTAAATGGGGTATCCATCTGCAACAAAACGAGAAAACTGCAGTTTACGGATACAAATTCCAGCTGCCCGGACTTCCGCCGACCAATGTGTTTAACATCACAACTCTTCAAATTTCGACGAGATTTCTGTTGAAAGAAAAATTTATGCAAACCAGCAGAAGCCTAATCTCCCTTGGCTCCGACTATCCTGTTGTATTCATCAATTATACCCGTGGTTTTGATGGTTTACTAAATGGGGTCTACAGTTTTGATAAACTTGAATTTAAAGCCAGTTATTCCGTTTTCCTGAAATATTTTGGACAGAGTTCAGTTGTGCTGAAAGCCGGTTTTGTCAACGGAACAATACCTGCAACTGAATTATATAATTCACCTTCGAGCTACAGGAGTTTTGCCGTTTATGCCAGCGAAAGTTTCACCACTATGCGCATGAATGAGTTTTATTCCGATCGGTTTTTCGCTTTGTTTTACCGGCATAATTTCGGAAAGCTCTTGCTGCGAAAAGGGCGTTTTGAACCGGAGTTTTTACTGGCAACCAACCTTGGATTTGGATCTTTGTCAAATCGAAAAGGTGATAGCGGCATTAAGCTTCAAAGCATGGAAAAAGGTTATTATGAAAGTGGTATTGTTGTCAACAACCTAATGCGCTTACCCGGGACGAAACTTGGAATTGGGGTATTCTACCGATACGGGTCATATAAGCTGCCCAAAACTTCACAAAATCTGGCTTTTCAGCTTAGTCTTGCTTTTGGTTTTTAGGTTTCTCTTTGTTTCTGAAAAAGATTCTGTTAAAAAATCGCTTTTCAAATTCAAGGAAGAACTTAAACTGGCCAAATAAAAACCCGTAGAAAAGCAGCAGTAATTGGTAAACAGGCAGGGTAATGAGCAAAAACAAGACAACATGAAGCCAGTTGGGTATTTCTTTAGGAACGCCTAAGGCACTTAAAATCCATTCCTCAATAAAAACTACCGAGAAACCAGTCAGGCTGAAAACAATCAGGATGGCCACTACCTGCGCAAGTGTTTTTACGCCCCAACGTTTTTTCAATTTCTCCGTAAAGCCCATATTTTTCAACTTCTGCATGATGTCAAAAATAAAGCAATTATCTTTACCTAAAGTTTTACGCCAATGGACGCATTCCTAAAAATATTGAAACCACTTTCAGGATTGCTGCTCTTCTTTTTTTTAGGCTGGTATTTTTCCGATATTCTGGCTTACATCATCGTAGCAGCAGTCATTTCATTGCTAGGCCGACCGCTTGTGCAGTTGCTTCAATCTGTGCATATCAGTAAAATCAAACTGAATGCTGCCATCAGTGCAGCAATCACCTTGTTTTCGCTTATTTTTATTGTCAGTCTTTTTGTCCTGTTTATCGTTCCTTTGATCAGCGATCAGGCCAACATGATTGCCAATATTGATAATGAGGCCGTTTCGTCTTATTTTTCCGCAACAATTGCTGATCTTCAGAAATTTATGATCAGTTATGGCTTCATTAATCAGGGTCAGGATATGATGCTGATGGCAGAACAGCAACTTAGCAATTTTCTCGATCTGGCTCATTTTACAAACTTTTTTAGCCAACTTCTGAGTGCGACCAGTGGTTTGCTGATGGGCACATTTATCGTGTTGTTTTTGTCATTTTTCTTCCTGAAAGAACCGCAGCTGCTGCGCTCGTTTATACTGGCACTCGTACCTGAACCATACGAAGAGGATGCTAAACTTGTCATGACTGATTCGCGAAGGTTACTCACCAGGTACTTTTTAGGAATTATACTTGAATTAACTTCCATGATGACGCTTATCGCCATCGGTCTGACGACATTTGGTGTGAAAAACGCACTCGTTATTGGTTTTTTAGGTGGTCTGATGAACATCATACCCTATCTTGGTCCAATCATCGGTGCTACTTTGGGTGTAGTTTTGGGGATGATTTCGGTTTTAAGTCTGGCGCAATACGATATGGTTCTTGTAACGATTGTTACAATTCTTGGAGTTTTTGCCGGAGCCAATCTTGTCGATAATATTGTCTTACAACCATTGATCTATTCGAAAAGTGTAAAAGCCCATCCGGTAGAAATATTTCTTGTGATCATCATGGCAGGAAAAGTTGCAGGAATTGGCGGCATGATTATAGCTATACCAACCTATACAGTCCTTAGGGTTGTAGCGCGTCAGTTTCTAAGTCAGATCAAAATTGTAAAGGTATTAACTGGAAATATGCAAATGTCACAACGTGTAAATCATCCCCCAAAGGAGGACCAAACTGATGAAAATACTGGCATTTCTGCCCAAAATTGATTATATTTGCAGAAACACATAAAAAATTAAACCATGAGTAACTCAAGTTCAAAAACAATTTTAGCATTCACAATAGGTCTTATGACAGGTGCCGCTGCTGGTGCCGTAGCAGGGCTTTTATTTGCTCCCGACAAAGGATCGGAAACCCGCAAAAAACTCATAAACAAATCAGGTGAGATTAAAGACGATTTGGCAGAAAAAATTGATGACCTCAGAGAAACTATTGAGGAAAAAATTGCCGAATACAATCCAATAAAGAAAAAAACTGACGAGCCTGCCAAAGGTTAGCAAAGTCTTCTCATGATTAACTCATCCGATTTTACCAGGCCTGTCAGCGAGCTTACAGCCGAAGCAAAGCGTTATCTAAATCTTCGGATTGGTCTTGCTGGCATGGTCATTAATAAACGTATGGCTGAGTTTACTTCTCAGCTCATCTCGATGCTTTTGCTGGCGGGTATCTTTGCCATGGTCATGTTCATGCTTTCTTTTGCCTTCGTGTTTTGGTATGGAAAGAATGTTGGGGCCTACCATGAAGGATTTCTGATTGTCAGCCTTCTTTACACAATCATCGGCGTTTTAATTTACAAATACAAAAGGCAATTATTGCTCGACCCCCTCATTAAAAAACTGAATGAAAAACATCAACTGCTCGATGATTCAATGGATTCTGATTTGCCTCCTGCCGAAAACCTGGAAATGCTAAACAAACAACTAGAGATTAGACAGCTACAAATTAAGTACAGTGAGCTCAGCATGCAAAAACAACTCGACGACCTGGGCAATGCACTTTCACCAACACGTATGATGAATTCTTTGCTGGTAAGTGCACTTACCTCTTCTACCATGTTAATGAAGTCAGCATCGCTATTACTGCGCCTGATGAAAAGAAAAAAGTAAACGGTTTTTTTCTAGACGGTAAGAATATCCTTTTCTTTCGCTTCAGTGATTTTATCTACCTGTGCAATAAACTTGTCGGTAAGTTCTTGAATTTTATCGATAAGGCGCTTTACCTCATCTTCCGGGATTCCATCTTTCTCGAGCTTTTTGGCTTCATCATTGGCTTGTCGGCGGGCGTTGCGAATACCCACTTTAGCATCTTCTGATTCTGTTTTCGAACGTTTAACCAGATCGCGACGGCGCTCTTCGTTCAATGGAGGTACATTGATGCGAATCAGTTCGCCTTCATTCATTGGATTAAATCCCAGATTGGCAGCCATAATGGCTTTTTCAATCGCACCAATCGAACTCTTGTCGAAGGGCTGAACAATGATTTGACGTGGGTCAGGTGTGTTGATATTTGATGTTTGCTCAATGGGAACATGCGTTCCGTAATATTCAACCACCACACCGCTCAGCATGCTCGGACTGGCCTTGCCAGCTCTGATTTTTTGTAATTCCTTTTCGAGATGCGCAATTGAATTATTCATATGTTCTTCAGCTGCATCCAGCACAAATTGGGCTTCTTCTGTCATGACTTCAGGTTTTACATTTTATCCAAAGACAAATATAGTGTAAAATTTTCTTCAGTTACAACTTTAAAGTGGTTCAAACAATCCTAAAACACGAGGATTTTGTGCTCTTTGAAAACGAAAAGCACGTGTAAGAACAAAAGATTCATGGCCTTTGTTCCAAATGTAACTTTTAATCCGGCATTGTGTAGGTTGAAGTCCAAGGTTTGAAAATCGCAAACCGGCAATCAGTGATGTCTTATTGGCTGTTCGATCAACAACAGAATCAACTAATGCTGCCTGCCAGTGCAGCAGAGAATCTGATTTTATATCGCTGATTTCGACAACCAATCGCACGTTTTTGAGTGGCTTATCCGACAGGAGGTTAACTCCAACAGCAAACAAATCGGTGTTTTCAGCCAAACTGTCAGGGCTTATCAACCAGGCTTTACCATATAATACACCTGAATCGAAAAGCAATCCCCGAACATCCGCGCTGTCAATTTCAGAGCTATTCTTAAATACAGGTAGTTCAGTAGTTAACCTGACAGTATTAGACATTGGTTCTCTTGACATTGTAAGGTAAGACGAGTTGAACCACGCCTGTTGATGAATTGCATATGGAAAAAATGCTGCTGCTGCTGCCTCGCACGCAACAGGGGCATAATCGGTCCAGCCAAAACCCAAATATGGTTCTTCTATCTTTTCAAAAAATCCATACATCCTGATTAAAGGATCGTGTTTGGAAAAACGCATAACAGATTTGACTTGATTATCCTGGTAAAAGGCGGCCATACGTGGTGTAGCACTGTATGAAGCAAGAGTTATGCTATCGCCAAATGTTTGCTGGTCATTTTGCATCGCAACCGCCATTTGGTCAAATCCCTGAAAATACATTTGATGGTAGTACTGTCGTGTGAATACTGTTGTTAAAATGCCTCCAGCTAATAAAATGATGGCCAAAGTACTTTTTTGCTGACTTAGAAACCTTGTGTCATAGAATGAAAACAGCACCATGAATAAAAACGGAACTGAAAAATACAAGGTGCTGAACTGTAAAATGGGTGTTCGAAAAACAGAATAGCCCCATGCTACCATCAGTGGAACCAGGAACCAAATGAATCCAACCAACTGCATCCTGATTCTTTCTTGGGGGAACTTTTCATTCATGAAAAATGGGGCAACAACGACAAGAAAAGCTATAACTAAAAAGGGCCAACTGTAATTAAAGCAGAAAAACAAAAACCTAAACACAAAATCCTGTTTAGGAACTCCCAGCCATCCGCCAATACCACCTGCTGACAGTTGTTGATAAAAAACAGGGACATTTGGTAAATATAAAACCAATGCCAACAGCCCTGCAATCAGATACTGTTTCCTTCTTTCATTTGTAACCAGAAACAAACCCGTTGCATAAACCAAGGCAGCTTCAGCAAGCGAAAAGGCATGCATCATGGCTGTAAGTGCCGCTGAAATGGCAAAAAGTACAATCGTCCAAAGGCTTATGGCTCTGTCATTTCGAATAAAACGGTTCCAGTATTGAATGAAAATCAGCAGAAAGAACAAACCGGCTGCATAAGGCCTTGCGAGTTGGCTATACATAATAAAATATTGAACTGTAGCCATCAGACTCGCACTCAACAATGCAGCTGAGCTGCCAAACCAATTCAATGCAATCCGGTATAAAAGCCAAACTGAAGCTAGGCCCATCAATGCAAAAGGCAACTTGATCCAAAAAGCCTGAAAACCGACAATCTTCACCCAGAAGTACAAAAACAACTGAACACCAGCAGGATGCGAATCATTTTCGACAACACCCAGCCGGATCAGGTCGTGGAAGTTTTGGTATTCAGTGCGAAACAACGCACTAAACTCATCATGCATAAAAGGGAGTTGCTCAAAATTCCAAAATCTCATGAACGCTGCAACCAGCAATATTAGCAAGAGTAGCAGTCTATCCGACTTCGGGGCAAAACCATTTATAATTCTGCGTAGCACCTCAAATTGTTACGATCGTACCAATTTTTTCACCAGCCAAAACTTTTTGCAGGTTTCCTGGGGTATTCATGTCAAACACAACGATCGGCATGTTGTTCTCCTGACATAGTGCAAAAGCTGTCAAATCCATCACTTTAAGTTGCTTGGCAAAAGCTTCTGTATAGGTTAAAGTGTCATATTTGGTTGCTGAGGGGTCTTTTTCAGGGTCAGCAGTATAAATACCGTCAACACGGGTACCTTTCAAAAGGATATCTGCTTCAATTTCTACTGCGCGCAGTGTAGCAGCCGTATCGGTTGTGAAAAACGGATTTCCTGTACCGCCGCCAATAATGACCACATTTCCTTCTTCCATCAATGCTTTGGCTTTAGGGCCACTCATCGATTCGGCCACACGATCGATATAGACACCTGAAAGCAATGCAGCTTTGATTCCTCTGGCCTGCAAAGTTGATTGCAAAGCAATGCTATTGATAACGGTAGCCAGCATTCCCATATAATCACCCTGCACCCGATCCATTCCTTTGCCTGCACCCTGCAAACCACGATAAATATTACCACCACCAATCACAATGGCAATCTGGGCGCCAGTTTGAATTGCCAGCTCAATTTCATTGGCATAGTCGTTTAATCTGTTTGCATCAATTCCGTATTGTTGTTCACCCATCAGCGCCTCGCCGCTAAGCTTCAGTAAAACTCTTTTATATTTCATGATTAAATTTGTTAAAACCAATATCCAATATTAAGAAAACTTGTCATTCCTGCATTTTGGTTTGATCCCATCAAACTAAATTCTATGGGACCGATAAAGCTGTCATAACCAAGTGTGAGTCCGCAACCAACATATATTTCAGGATTTTTTAGCATCAAATCAAAATCCGAATCAAAATATCCTGCATCCATATTGAGCGTAATATAAAACTTCTTGTATACATTGTATTGCCAGTCAAGTCGCCCTATAAGCATATATAGACCCGCTTCCTCAATAAAGCGAATGCCTGAAAAAGGTGTAAAACCGTCGAAATAATCATTTTCTGACTGACCACCCAGAATAAACCAATGATGAGGTGGAGGAATATCGTCTTTTATCGTAAAACCTGCATCAATCCCAGGCTTCAAGGTACTTCTTTTACTGGTGGGAATATTATTTCGGAACCGCATTTGAAACATTGCAGCATTTGAGAAAAAATTATCGCTCCAGTTGTTTGTGAGTGGCACAATATATTTCCCTCTGATGTTAAACTGTAGTCCAGTTGTTGAAAAACTTGAACGATCATAAGTATCTGCTTTCCAGTTGACAAAAAAAGTGAGATATGAATTGTACTCACTTTCGATCTCTGGTGTAAATCCACTTTTTATCTGAATATTTTCATACTCGATACCCGTTCTGAATTGAACTGTTTTTTTGTTGCTTATCTGAGTGAATATCTCCATCTTATTTTGATTCACTGTATAGGCATCAATAATGCTTCCTTTCAGATAGTCGTTAAACTTTAGTGAAAATATAGTTGCTCTCAAACCCAAACCCGGTTTTCTACCTCTGTCGATCAAATAAAATCCGGTTAACCGGGGATTTTCTCCAAGGTTCAGATCGACAAAAAGTTTTGATCCTTTGTAGATCACATTTTTAAATGTTCCATTAAGTAAAAGCCCCACTTTGTAATCTGAGTCGTAATGAATACCTGCACCCAATATTCCGGAGCTGGCTTCTTTAGCGTCAATAACCAACACAACGCCTTCGCGATCTGGCACGAATGAGTAATCAAGTGATTCAAAAAAACCGCTGGCATAGGCTTTGGTAAGTCCATCGTGGAAATCAACCAGGTTGAGCCAACTCATCGGAGTGATTTCCAAAGCACCATCGAGAAAACTTTTCGAAACATTCTTGAGTCCTTTATATTGAATCGAATTGACGAAAACAGAATCCAATGGTTTGGCATTCAGGTTTCTGGGTTCAGCTAGAGCGATCGTATTTACGGAATCAACCAAATGTAAAATCTGAGGCAAAGCTCTTCGCGCAGCTATTTCACCCAATTTAATGATGGTGTCACTGGCTTCAAAACTCATCATGTCATAAGGCCCCAAATCGGGATGAATGTATATATTGGTATGAGATTTCCCCTCCTTATTAGATTCCATACGGTAAAAAGAGGTAATCTGGTCCATGATTGTAACCAACGAAGTCAGTTGGTCTTCGTGGTGTAAACCGGATTGCACGTCGACACCAACGATGATATCTGCCCCCATCTCTTTTACTTCCTTCACCGGGTAATTGTTTACAACACCCCCATCTACAAGCAAATGGCCATTAAAAACAACCGGTGTAAAAAAACTGGGAATCGACATACTCGCCCGCATAGCCTTGTGCAAAACGCCTCTGTCGAGCAATACAGACGACCCGTCTACCAGGTCGGTTCCAATACATAGAAAAGGAATAGGTAGATTTTTGAAATATTCGTATTTGTATGCCGGACTCGTATAGTAAGCTAGCAGCATTTGTGTCAACTGGCCCGAATACAATCCCTGTTTCATGAGCAAACGGCGTTTTTTTACCGGAAAAGTGATGATGAAACGATCGGCATTTGTTTTCTCTTCGATTGGGATATACCTTCTAGGAACCTTGTCCGCCATCAAATGTGCCCAATCCTGAGCCTCAACAATTTTTTTCATTGTATCAGGATGATATCCAATTGCATACAAACCTCCGATAATACTTCCCATACTGGTTCCACCCACATAATCAAATTGCAATCCAGCCTCCTCAAAAACTTTGATGGCTCCAATATGTGCAAAACCTTTGGCGCCACCTCCGCTTAAAACTAACCCAATCTTGGGCCGTTTTGGGTACTTCTGATCTTGAGCAAATATAAAGTTCGGCCAAATGAGTAGCACAGCTAAAAATAAGGCAGAAATCAAAAAGGCTTTTTTCATGATTGATGTGAAACCGAAAAAGACTTAAAACTTTGGTTCGAACGATTCATAATCTTCTTCCAGCTTTGTGAAAGCAACGAAGAAATTATTAAACTCGCTGGTATATAAGTTGTTGACGATTATTTTATATTCGCTACCAGCTTCCAAACCGAGTGTATCTACATTAACAATTGACATGATATCCGTATCATTCTTAAGAAAAAGATTGATGCGCCCATCGCCCAGTTTTTCAATCATCCAAACTGCGCTGGTATCAAATTTAACTACAGCAACACGATCACCCACCCACGAAGTATTGAAAACAACCATGAATGCATCTGGTGGATTGTCAATTTGACTTGTATATGAAAAAATGGGCACTTGCGGTTCACTGCCATTATTTTTTACACAGGAATAAGCGCCTGTAAGGAGGAAAACGAGCAATACAAGAAATCGTTTTTTCATAGCAGAAACTTTTATGACAAGCGATTTCCATCCAGCTAGATTGGCCAGGCGATTTAATTTCACTCTAGCCCAGGCCCGATTAACGTCCTATTCACCTGTCGGTTGCGTACAAATATACTATTTCAGACGCCAGCAGCGACCTTCCCGTGGCAATTTTTATATTTTTTGCCACTTCCACAAGGACAAGGCTCATTGCGACCTACCTTTTTCTCGGCCACAATAGGTTGTGTAACTTCTTGTTGCTGTGTGTTGCTATGCGCCTGTGAAAGCAAATCGGAACGTTCTTCTTTCATCTTGGACCGGTCAAGACCTCTCGGGCGACTAGCTTCACGCACATTTTGCGGATCCTGCACAGGAATATCAGCACGCATCAGGAAGGAAATGACTTCACGGTTGATCTTTTGAATCATAGTTTTGAACAACTGGAACGATTCAAATTTATAGATCAAAAGTGGGTCTTTTTGCTCGTATGTAGCATTTTGCACAGACTGTTTTAACTCATCCAGTTCGCGCAGGTGTTCCTTCCACGAGTCATCGATAAGGGCCAGTGTAATACTCTTTTCGATGGAAAGCGTAACTTCGCGCCGGCCATTTTCGACCGCTTTCTTCAGGTTCACAATTACCTGCATGCCTTTCGATCCGTCGGTAATCGGAATTGCAATGTTTTCATATTGCGTCTGTCGCTCAAAAACATCTTTGATGACCGGGAGTGTTTTTTCGCCAATGCGTCTAGTTTTATCGAAATATGCCTTAGAAGCCTTTTCGAAAACATCATCGGTCAAGCTGTCAACCTTACGGGCATAAAAAGTATCTGCATCAAATGGCGGTTCAATTCCCATTTGACTGATCAATGACATTCTAAGTGCATCGAAATCACGTGAATCCTGATTTTCAGTCACCAAATTTTCAGCCAGGTCGTACATCATGTTCGAAATATCAACAGACAAACGGTCTCCAAATAGGGCGTGTTTTCTTTTCTTGTAAATCACTTCCCGCTGTGCATTCATCACGTCATCGTATTCGAGCAGTTTTTTACGCACGCCAAAGTTATTCTCTTCAACTTTGCGCTGGGCACGTTCGATCGATTTGGTAATCATTGAATGCTGAATCATTTCACCCTCTTTAAGCCCCAGACGGTCCATTAAACCAGCAATACGGCCCGATCCAAACATGCGCATCAAATCGTCTTCGAGCGATACAAAAAACTGCGAACTACCTGGATCGCCCTGACGGCCAGCCCTACCACGCAACTGTCTGTCGACGCGGCGCGACTCGTGCCTTTCGGTACCAATAATCGCCAAACCACCCGATTCGCGAACACCAGCACCCAGTTTAATGTCCGTTCCACGACCTGCCATGTTCGTTGCAATGGTCACTGTACCAGCCTGTCCGGCTTCTTTTACAATTTGTGCTTCTTTCTGGTGTAGCTTGGCATTCAATACATTGTGATTGATGCCACGACGTTGCAGCATCCTGCTGAGCAATTCGGATGTTTCAACAGAGGTTGTACCAACCAGTACTGGTCGTCCGGCCTTAACCAATGCATCAATTTCTTCAATTACAGCGTTAAATTTCTCGCGCTTGGTTTTATACACTAGGTCTTCACGGTCGTTTCTTGCTATAGGCCTGTTGGTCGGAATTACCACAACATCAAGCTTGTAGATGTCCCAGAACTCTCCTGCTTCGGTTTCGGCAGTCCCTGTCATACCAGCCAGCTTGCTATACATCCTGAAATAGTTTTGCAGGGTGATTGTGGCATATGTTTGCGTAGCAGCTTCTACTTTTACGTTTTCCTTGGCCTCAATTGCCTGGTGTAAACCATCAGAATAGCGACGCCCTTCCATGATGCGGCCTGTTTGCTCATCAACAATCTTGATTTTGTTCTCGATGATCACATATTCAACGTCCTTTTCAAAGAGTGTGTAGGCCTTCAACAATTGGTGCACCGTATGCAGGCGTTCTGATTTGATGCTGAAATTGCGAATCATTTCGCTTTTTCGGTTGATAAGTTCTTCTTCCTTTAGCTGAAGCCTTTCCAGTTCGGCGATTTCAGCACCGATATCTGGCAAAATAAAAAACCCAGGTTCGTTATAAGATGCTGACAGCAAGTCAATTCCCTTTTCAGTAAGGTCGACTGAATTGTGCTTTTCATCGATCACAAAGTACAACTCGTCATCGATGATATGCATGTTTTTGGCTTGTTCCTGAAGGTAAAAACTTTCTGTTTTCTGCATGAGTGAACGCATTCCTTCTTCGCTGAGGAATTTAATCAATGCGCTGTTCTTAGGTAAGCCACGATAGGCCCTAAACAGCAAATCGCCACCATGTTTGGTGTCGGCGTTTTTATCATCCGAAGAGAGAATTTTCTTAGCTTCGGCCAAAATACTGCTTACCAAGGCTTTTTGGGCATTGTAAAGCTTGACAACATCAGGCTTCAGGTTATCAAACTCCTGTAAATCACCCTTGGGTGTTGGTCCGCTGATAATCAATGGCGTACGGGCGTCATCAATCAATACGGAGTCGACCTCATCCACGATAGTGTAGTGGTGTTTGCGTTGAACCAATTCGTCAGGATTACCTGTCATATTGTCACGCAAATAATCGAAACCAAACTCATTGTTTGTCCCGTAGGTGATATCGGCCAGGTAAGCTTTCCGTCTGGCCGCAGAATTGGGTTCATGCTTATCAATGCAGTCGATAGTTAAACCAAGAAACTCGTAGATAGCACCCATCCACTCTGAGTCACGCTTGGCAAGATAATCGTTCACTGTAACCAAATGAACCCCCTTACCGGCTAGCGCATTCAGATAGACAGGTAAAGTAGCTACCAATGTTTTTCCCTCACCCGTTGCCATTTCAGCAATTTTACCCTGGTGCAGCACAATACCACCAATAAGCTGCACATCGTAGTGCACCATATCCCAGGTTATCAGGTTGCCACCTGCAATCCACGAATTTCTGAAATAAGCTTTATCGCCTTTGATTTCGACATGTTCGCGGGTTGCAGCAAGCTGTCGATCCATGTCATTGGCAGTAACTTCAACAATTTCATTTTCCTTAAACCTGCGCGCAGTTTCCTTCATTACAGAGAAAGCCTCAGGTAAAATTTCGTTCAGAACTTCTTCTGTTTTTTCGTATTGCAGTTTTTCGAGCCGGTCGATTTGCTCATATATTTTTTCCTTTTCAGTTGGATCAAGATCTTCCTCATTTTCGGCTCGGTAGCGCAATGAGGTTAATTCTTCCTCTTCAGCAGCAATACGCTCATTAATTTTTTGCTTGAACTCTGCCGTTTTATTGCGTAATGCATCGTTGTTGAGTAGCTTAATATTTTCGTATGCCGCAAGCGTTTGATCCAGCAGAGGCTTGATGGATTTCAGGTCGCGGGTCGATTTATCGCCAAGTAGTTTCTTGAATATACTAAACATGATCAGGTATTTCTTATGGGTATTAAAGCCTTGTTGATCAATAATCGTTCCGCCATTTCTAAACGTGCCGGAACGCTGATTTTCGTGTGCAAAGGTAGCATGAAAAAATGAGTTTTCGACCGAAAGTCAATATTCAAATAAACCCAATCATTCAATAAAATAGTCACATCTACTCTTTAACACTGAGCAGCCTACTCACCTGTATATCAAGATACTGATCAGGAGATGAAGCTGGTGCGAGCGCAATTTTGTTATTTCGGTTTATCAGAATAAACTCAGGAAAGGTTTTTACCTGATAGGCTTCGAGAATCAAAATTTGATCATTAATGTTTAGCAAAGGCCATTTATAATGATTGCGCTCAAAAAGCTTTCGATATTCATCGTAACTATCCGCAGTTGAAATTGTAATCAACTGTAGTTTAGGCGTATAAGTATTTTGTAACTGTTCCAGTTGAGCAAAAGATGACTCACAGCCATTGCAATAGGAATTGACAAACTGCAATACAACTACCTGGTCTTTATAATCAGAAAGGGCTTTGGCCTTTCCTAAAGCATCCAACAAATTAAAGTCGGGTGCTGTTGTGCCAGGTTCGAGCAATTGTAGCTGACTGATCAGGTTCGCTGCCATAATCCGATGCTCGGCAAATTGAGCGTTTTTTTGCAGATAAACCAGATGTTTCAAAGTTGTGCTTTTATTAAAGCCCTGTGTGTTAAAAATATTCTGCATATTCACCAGCACAATCAACTCTGCCAGCCTGGAATTGTCAGCCAGTAAGGGATCTCTGCGCAGGTATTCTCTGAAAAGTGGATAATCCTTTCTGAAAGCTTCCCGAAATCCATCTGCACTGTATTTGCGGCTGGTTAATAGGTAACCATTAAAAACTTCGGTGAACAAATCCATGTACGACATCACATGGTATTGCACCGAATCACGCTCAAAATACTTTTCCGAAATTCTTGTTGCCCCTTCGCGTTTCACTGCCAGTTCGGCTGAAGCAATTTTATACTTGGCATATTCCTTTAAAAACGACTCGCTGTGGTCATACTTTTTATTTAATGAATGTGCAAGCGTATCAATCAAATCAGTTCGCTGCCGCCTGTAGAGGTCATCAAAATGCTTGAGCAAAAATGCATTTACAGTCTGATCAATGGCATCTATCTGTTCCTGAAGCCTATTGTCTGAGGTCTTTTTGAAAACCAGTGCAGGAGGCACTTTTTCGAAATACGATTGTAGTCCTGCCGGCTTCTGACACTGAAGTACAATTTGATAATCAGCTTCAGGTCTTGCATAAAACCCAACACTTTCGAGTCCTGCAAACAGCTGAACATAAGTGATTTCAGGAATAAAAAAACTGAGGACAAACTGTCCGTTTTTATCGCTTTTTGTCTGAGCAAGTGACTGTCCTTTCCACGAAACCATATCGCGATAAGCTACAATCCTGATCAATTCGTTGGGTACGTTTGATGAGGCCTCAATGGTTACGTTCTGACTTTTCAATTGGAGTGCAGCCAGCAAAAAGGACAACAGTATTAGAATAGTTTTTAGTCTGGCCATTTTCTGACAAATTTGCTGCCAGCTAAACGATCTGGAATAAATTATATTGTTAAATCTACTTCTTCGGGAACAAATTGACTGGCATCTCCACCGTTACGCACCACATCGCGGATCACGCTCGAAGTTATCGCGGTGAGTTCAGGGGTTGTGAGCAGAAAAATAGTCTCTACTTCCGGAAATAGTTTTTTGTTCACCTGCCCGATACTTCTCTCAAACTCAAAGTCGGCAGAAGTGCGCAAACCACGCAAAATGTATTGAGAACCAACCGCTTTACAAAAATCGACTGTTAGCCCTTTATAAGTTGTCACGGAAATTTGCGGATAGTCTTTAAAAACCTTTTCTATCCAGGCTTTTCGCGTTTCGATGGGAAAATAATAGTTCTTTAAGGCATTGATTCCCACTGCTATTACAATTTCATCAAACAAAGGTAATGCTCTCAGCACAAGTGACTGGTGACCAAGTGTGATTGGGTCGAAAGATCCTGGAAAAACAGCTATTTTTTTCATTCAAACTGGTTTTTGATTTGAGAATCATGCTACATCTAATAAAGCCCTACAGAGATGAACAATAAAATGTAAAACTACATTATTTCGCCAATAGTTTTTCCATTTCCGGACCCAAAACCTCATTAATTGATCGGTAGGTCTCCGATCTAAATTTCCCCAATGACTCATTATCAACGTAGAACAAATGGGTTATCCCTTCATTGGTCTGGGGTTTTGTCTGTTTCAAATCATCTGACATCATGGCATACCAATGCGTCTTTTTTAGGCACCAGACTCCATTTAACTGATAACAATGAAGCGTAGTTGGCAACTTTTCAATAATTTTCAATTGTCTGGCGCATGTTTCCTCCTCCACTTCACGCAGCGCAGTCTTTTCAATACTTTCGCCTTGCTCAACATGGCCTTTGGGCAAATCGCTGAAGCCATTGCGCTTGATTGCCAGGATTCCTTTTGGTGTTAAGACCAATCCACCACTTGCGTTAACAACTTTTAAGCTTTGGACGAAAAAATTTTCTATTCTCTGCTCTGCAACCGACACATAGATCGTTTCATCCTTTCTGTCAGTTCGGTTTAACCAGGACAAAACTTTTTGCCTAAACTCATTTATTGTACTGATTATAATTATTTTACTTTCCAAATCATGGTTGGATTCTTGTTGATAAACGAAAACGCTAAAGCAGTTTGCTTCGTAAAAAACTTTATACATTTGTGGAGAATTTTTTTCTCATTTGAAAGCAAAAGTCATACACAAAAAGCCTTCGGCCGTTTTGAATGGTTTCGCAAACTAAAGCTTTCTGATGACCTGACATGATCAAGTTGATTAATAATGAATCACAAAGAAGACACAGCACTAACATTGGCGGCATTGCTCTTGCAAATTAAAGCAATAAAACTCAATACCACCAATCCATTTACTTGGGCATCGGGGATGCGCAGCCCGATATATTGCGACAACAGAATCACGCTATCCTATCATAAAATCAGAACTTTCATCCGACAGCAGTTTGTTGATGCCATTCTTGATCATTATGAAAAACCCGACTTAATTGCCGGTGTAGCAACCGGTGGCATTGCCCCTGGAGTGCTTGTTGCACAGGAACTTGGCCTTCCCTTTGCTTATATCAGACCAGACAAAAAGGCACACGGGTTAAACAACCAGATTGAAGGCGTGGTAGAAGCCGGGCAATCCGTTGTGGTTGTTGAAGACCTTGTTTCGACCGGAGGTAGCAGCCTGCGTGCAGTTGAAGCGCTCCGCGAAAGAGATGCCAATGTCAAAGGAATGCTGGCTATTTTTTCCTATGGTCTGGCTGTTGCTGAAGAAAACTTCAGGGCTGCCCAGTGCGAATTGATTACCCTGACCGATTACGACACCTTACTCAATAAGGCCATCGAGGAAAACTACATCACTGACAGCGATATACGCTCACTGATTCGTTGGCGCATGGATCCTGATGTTTGGAGCGATGCCTTTCAAAATCAATAATTAAAACAATGGATTTTAACAGTGATTGGCAAAAAGTTGCCGCAACAGATAAAGCTACTTTTGATTTTCTGAGTGACTTGAGAAACTTTGGTTCGCTCATGCCAGAGCAAGTAATTGATTATAAGGCTGATTACGATCGTTGCTCTTTCACAATAAAAGGCATGGCCGACCTGCACCTACTTGTTGCTGAGCGTATTCCAAATGAACGTGTTAGGTTGATTCCGGAAGGAAAAAGTCCATTTGAGTTTGAGCTTGTGGCCAACATCCGTGTGTTGAACCAACAAACTGAAGTGAAAATTTCGCTTGCTGCCGAATTAAATCCAATGTTGGCTATGATGGCGAAACGCCCACTTCAGAACCTTGTCAATATCATGGCTGACAAACTGGCGGTTCAGCAATTTTAGTTGAGCGGTTACAAATAAACCAATTCTTTCACATCGCAAGTGTATACATTTTCAGATTGGTCTTTCAGCATAATCTGACCAAACTCGTTCAATCCCATTATGTTTGCTGTTATCAGCTGTCCGTGAACCCGATAAAGATGCTGCTCATCTAACTGATAAAGTTTTTTCAGGTAGTTTAGGTGCGTGTTTTGGTGATTTTTCTCCTGTTGAATGTATTTAAAATGACGAGCAAAATTTTCCAACACAAGATCCAAAACTTTATTCAAATCGAACGAACGATTTGTTAATGTCCTCAATGAGGTCGGGTTAGGAAGATGATTGGGAAAATCAAGCTGATTGACATTCAATCCCACACCAACGATACTGTATGCCAGTTTATTACCATTAAAAATGTTTGAAATTAAAACCCCGCAAACCTTTTTATTGTCTACATAAATGTCGTTCGGCCATTTTATTTGCACGCTTTTTTGTTTGATCAGCTCTTCCACACTAACCGTCAGGGCCAAAGCAACAGCCTTACTTACTAAAAACTGCGCTGCAGCTGGCAAGAAATCTGTGCGCAGACCCAAACTAAAAAGCAGGTTCTTTCCAGCAGCGCTTTCCCAAATATTGCCTTGCTGTCCCTTTCCCTTGCTCTGAAAACCAGCAACAACAACTTCATTTTCAATCGCATGATTTTGTTCATACCTTTCCATCAACCAATCATTTGTCGATTCAAGCTCAGGAAAACGGTTCAAATGAAAGCGCATGCTGTTTTTAGGCAAATGTATAAAATTCGTGATGGGAGCAGATAAAAAAGCTACTCGTGTCCTTAAACTAAAAAAGCCTAATTTTGTTGTTTCATTAAAAAGGTAAATATGAGAGTCAGACATCTGTCAGATAATGCAGAAGAAATCCTGTCGAGTGTAGTGAAATCGATGCAGGATGGAAAAGGAAGAGATATTGTTTCGCTCAATATGAAGAAGATTCACACGGCAGTCACGGATTATTTTGTGATTTGCCATGGAACTTCAAAAACACAGGTCGATGCCATTGCCGACAAAATACTTGAAAACGTAAAAAAGGAATGTGGCGCTTCAGCTTACAACAAAGAGGGGTTTGAAAATTCGGAATGGATTTTGATAGACTATGTGGATGTAGTCGTTCATGTTTTTCTCGATTCTACCCGTTCTTTTTATCAACTCGAAGACTTATGGGCTGATGCAGAATCACTTACATATGACGACTCTGATGGCAAATAACCTAATGAATTTTCTTTTACCCACATTAATATAATGAAAGAAGAACAGACTGACAACCGGAAAAAAGCCGTAAAGCCAAACGAAAACAAACCGAAATTTAATTTTTACTGGATTTACGGCTTGCTCGCAGTGGTATTTTTCGGATTACAATTGCTGAGCTGGGATACGGGTTCAGAATCGATCAACAAAGGCGATTTACTGCGCATGTTGAAAGACAAGGAAATAGAAAAAATTGATCTGGTAAATCGTGAGTCAGCAGAAATCTATTTAACTCCCGATGCCAGAAAAAAATATTTTCCAAAAGAAACCGGTAATTCGCTTACCGAAAACATGGGTGCTGCAAACCCCGACTATACCTTTACTATTGGTTCGGTTGAGGGTTTTGAGCAGGACATCAGGACTGCCCAGGAAGGCAATGATAAACCTATCTACATCAACAACGTCAACCGTCGGAACTGGGGTGGCGAGATATTGGGTTGGATACTTCCTATTGCGCTATTGATTGGCGTCTGGTTTTTCATCATGCGCATGATGAGTCGTGGAGGCGGTGGTGCAGGCGGACAAATCTTTAACATTGGCAAATCGAAGGCCCAGCTTTTTGATAAAAACACCAATGTAAATGTGACTTTTAAAGATGTTGCTGGTCTTGAAGAAGCCAAAGTTGAAATCATGGAGATTGTCGACTTTTTGCGTCAACCAGATAAATACACCAAATTAGGGGGTAAAATTCCGAAGGGGGTACTCTTGGTTGGCCCTCCCGGAACGGGGAAAACCCTCTTGGCTAAATCTGTTGCCGGAGAAGCACATGTGCCGTTTTTCAGCATTTCTGGCTCCGACTTTGTTGAAATGTTTGTAGGTGTTGGCGCTTCGCGCGTACGAGATCTTTTCAAGCAGGCCAAAGAAAAATCACCTTGTATTATTTTTATTGATGAGGTAGATGCGATTGGACGTGCCCGTGGCAAAAATCCCGCTACAGGAGCAAATGACGAACGCGAAAACACACTGAATCAGCTGCTCACTGAAATGGACGGTTTTGGCACCAATTCGGGGGTTATTGTCCTTGCTGCAACCAACAGGGCTGATATTCTCGACAGAGCTCTTATGCGCGCTGGCCGTTTCGACAGACAAATCTATGTTGAATTACCCGATCTTGAAGGCCGAAAAGAGATCTTTGAGGTGCATATGCGCCCCTTGAAGCTTGACCCGAGTGTCGATAAAGATTTCCTTGCCAAGCAAACACCAGGATTTTCAGGTGCAGACATAGCTAATGTATGCAACGAAGCTGCACTTATTGCCGCAAGAAGTGGCACCAAAGAATCGATTGGCAAACAGGATTTTATGGATGCAATTGACCGAATCATTGGTGGTTTAGAGAAAAAGAATAAAATCATTTCTCCTTCTGAGAAAAAAGTTGTTGCATTCCACGAAGCTGGCCATGCTGCAGTAAGCTGGCTAAGCCGTTATGCTCATCCACTGGTCAAGGTGACAATTATTCCTCGTGGAAAATCTTTGGGCGCAGCCTGGTATTTGCCCGAAGAAAGGCAAATCACTACCTATGAGCAAATGTTCGATGAAATGACTGCTGCATTGGGAGGCCGTGCTGCTGAACAGGTGATTTTCGGAAAAATCTCAACTGGTGCGCTCAATGACCTCGAAAAAGTGACCAAACAGGCATACGCAATGGTTACCTACTATGGTCTGAGTAAGAAAATCGGGAATGTCAGTTTCTATGACTCGACAGGCCAGCAGGAATATGCATTCAATAAGCCATTCAGCGAAAAAACCAGCGAAATCATCGACAATGAAATCAGCGATCTGGTTGAAAGTGCCTACAAAAATGCAATCAAAATCTTGAGCGAACACAAAGAAGGATTGACTCTACTTGCTGAGAAATTACTGGAGAAAGAAGTGATTTTTGGTGAAGATCTGGAACTCATTTTTGGCAAGAGACCTTGGCCTGTAGAAGAAATGCCCCAAAGACCCAAGGCAAAAACTACTGGTGAAGTGACTACCGAAACCGCAGTTGCAGCTGATGGTACATCAACTGAAAAGGCCGAAACTGAACCAATTGCAAAGAGTAAACCTGCAGTTGAACCAAAAGAAGAAGTTTAATCATTCTTTGAACAGCTAGAAATGTGATATGAGTGGCATGAAAGAAAGTACATCACGCGAACAAATTTTGACGAAAGTCAGAAATGCGTTGATGGAAAAAACAGAAATACCTTATCCTGATATCGATCTTACATCGGATGTTTTGCAACCCATCGACCAGTCTGAGGGTTTAGAAGTGGTTTTCGCTGAGGAACTGATCAAAAACAAAGGCCAGTTCATCTATTGCGAAAATGAAAAGCAATTCGCGGACTATCTTACTGCCCTGATGCAGGAGAAAAATTGGACTCATTTATGGACAACAAGTCCAAAGGTTCAATCTGTACTACAAGCTACGGGTATTTCTTACAGCGAAGATGAAACGCAACTCGATCATCCAGTTGTGGGTATAACTGATTGTGAGAAATTGATAGCACGCAGCGGCAGTGTGCTGGTGTCTGACCAGAGATCAGGCAAGCGTGCTAACTTTGCTTTCCCGGACATTCACCTTGTGATGGCCTATTCCTCGCAGGTTGTGCCTGGCATCAAACGTGCGATCATTGACCTGCGAACTGGCTATGACAATCAACTTCCACCTCAACTTACTGTAATTTCAGGTCCCAGTCGTACTGCAGATATTGAAAAAACACTGGTGATGGGAGCACACGGGCCTCAGCAATTGATTGTATTTCTGATTGATGACTTATAAGCTTAATCGATTGCCTAGTCGCTATCGATCATTTTTATTTGTTGCTTTTTTTTGTATGTTTGCTGCCCTTAGTCTTTGCTATATGCATTTTATTCAACTCAGTAAGGATGAGTGAGCTCCTCAAGAGAACTTTGTATGGCCTTATATTCGTAGTGCTGATTGTCGGTAGCATCTTGGTTTCTGCACAACTATTTGCGGCAGTTATGTTAGCCGTGGTAAGCATTGGTACACTTGAAATGATTCAGCTGAGACTCAGTCCAAAAATGGATAATACGAATGCGGGGCTTGTAGTGTTGATGAATGTGACCATGTACCTCATTATTACGCTTGTGGCACTGGAGTTGATTCCCTTCAAATATATTGCTATCAACCTTTTACTCATGTTATCGCCATTTTTGCATGCCTTGTTCAGTAAAAAATACAACTTTTCAGCACTGGCTGGTATTTACTGGCCCTCTTTTTTCCTTGTATCTGTGCCTGCCGGTATCATGATTTTGTTGTTTAATGAAACATTGACAGGAAAAATTGGTGGCCCGTATTTGCTTTTGTCAATTTTAGTCATGGTTTGGGTGAATGATGTATTTGCCTATCTGGTTGGCATCCGAATTGGTAAACACCGATTGTTCGAGCGTATCTCGCCCAAAAAAAGCTGGGAAGGAAGCATAGGTGGTTTGGTTTTCACATTAACTGCCGCCGTATTATACAGCTATTTCACTCAAATTGTCAGTCTGAATCATGCTATTGCTATTGCTACAATTGTCGTTGTTTTTGGTAGTCTGGGCGACCTGATAGAATCTATGCTCAAGCGACAGGCAGGAGTGAAAGATTCAGGTAAGATAATACCCGGTCATGGCGGGATCCTCGACCGTTTCGACGCCACGTTTTACGCTGTTCCCTTCGTTTTTATTTACTTAATGCTCATCCGATAAATGTATATTCACAAAGAAGGATATAAAATCATTGCTGTTTCAGCAGTCATCACTTTTGGCTTAACAGCTTTAATTGCCTCATTTATTGGCAATGAAGTGATTCGTTACTTTTTGTTTATTGTTCTGACTGGCATATTTATATGGACCATCAGCTTTTTCAGGGTTCCCAGAAGAAAATCACCTACTGATCAGCAAAACGCTGTTATTTCCTCTGCTGATGGAAAGGTAGTCACGATTGAAGAGGTAGAAGAAACAGAATACTTCAAGGATAAACGCATCCAGATTTCCGTGTTCATGTCGCCTTTTAATGTGCATGTCAATTGGTTTCCGATTGCAGGGATGGTGAGTTACACAAAATATCATCCAGGAAAGTTTTTGGTGGCCTACCATCCAAAATCATCAACCGAAAACGAGCGTAACACGATCGTTGTTAAATCAGATAAGGGGACAGAAGTTTTAGTTAGACAAATTGCCGGAATGATGGCACGCAGAATCATCAGTTATGCAAAAAAGGGTGACAAGGCTACTAGAGGCGAGGAATTTGGCATTATTCGCTTTGGATCCAGAGTTGACTTTTTCGTTCCCCTCGACGCAGAAATTGTCGTTAGTTTGGGTGATAAAGTGAGCGGCAAAAAAACTGTTTTGGCGCGACTAAAAAATTAATTGCTTAACATTGTAGTCAACTCAATTAAAGCCACTATTTCGTAGGTGGGTTGACTGTTGTGCTTTGCCTTTTCAGGATTAAAATAAACCTGGTCAATTCCTACTGCTTTTGCCCCCAAAACATCAACTTCCAGGTCATCTCCAATCATGAGGCTGTCAGCTGCACTAGCTCCTGCCTTATTCAGCGCAAAATGAAAAATTTTAGGATCCGGCTTTTTTACACCAGCTTCTTCAGAAGTGACAATTGTCTCGAAGTATTTTCCGAGTCCTGAGGTACTGAGTTTGATATGCTGAACCTCCTCAAAACCATTGGTAATCATATGCAATTGATATTCTTTCTGCAAAACAGCCAATACTTCTGATGCCTGGGGAAACAAATGCACGTTCCTTGGAGAATGATAAAGGTAATAATCGGACAGCCTTTCAGCCAGTTTTGCATTATCGACACCAAATTTCATAAGTGTTTGCTGAAACCGAAGATCGCGGAGAATTTCTTTTGTGAGAGTTCCTGCACGGTATTGGTCCCACAACAATTCATTCACCTGGTTATAAGTCTTGAAAAACACATCAACATCCGGAATATTTTTTTGACTCAACCCATGGTTTTCATACATATCACAGAAGGTTTGATAAGCACTTTTATCAAAATCCCAAAGGGTTCTGTCGAGGTCAAAGAAAAGATGCAGGTATTTTTTATTCATCCGTAAATAATTTTGATTTCATTGGTCAGTCTAGAACTTTCAGGAATCCATTAATCTTTCTTTACAGTAGATAGGCATTTTTCCAATATGGATGTTTCATTTCTGGCTGACTTTATGAGTCGGCAAAGGTAGTGATTTCAGGCCAAGCGTTGATGCATCTGCCTTAACCACTCGAAAAACAACACTGCCGCAGCATGGCTCACATTGAGCGACCGGGTTGGCCCGGGAACGGGGATATAAACAACCATATCAGCCTGTGCAAGTATCTCCGGACGCATACCATATCGTTCGTTACCAACAACAAATGCAGCATTTTCGGGTAATTGTGTCGCATAAATATTGGTGGCATTGGTGGCAGTTTCTAGTGCCACAATTTTCATATCAACAGGCAATAAATCTCGCAAATTCAATTCTGGGGTAAATGACCAATCGATATTATCGCGGCTACTGGCAGCTGCGCGGCGCAGTTTCATCACATGACGTGATGGCTGTTCTCCCAGAAAATAAAGCCTTTTCGCACCCAAATTATCAGCCAGGCGAATCAGCGAGCCCATATTCTCAGCATTGGTCAATGCATCAGCAATTACAATTGGACGTGGCAGATGTTGATAGATTTGCTCTGTGTGCAATTGTTCAAATAAGAGATTCGACTTCAGGTAAGTCATTGGACTGAGTTTTGGTTCGCAAAGAAATAAAAAAGGGCTCTCTTTCGAAAGCCCTTTTTATAAGAATCAAAAATTTGATTATTGAATCATCACTTTTTGGGTGGCAGTTCCGGTAGGTGTCTGGATGGTCAAAACATACATACCAGCTTCAAATGCACTGATGTCGATACGGGTTTCATTTTGTCCAACAGCGCCATTATAAACAACCTGTCCGATGCTATTGCTGATTGTCACATTGGTAATCTCAGTATTGCCTTTCAGGTAGAGCAGGTCATTAACCGGATTTGGATAAACAGAAACGTAATTTTGCTCGCCTTGTTCGTTCAAACCCACCATCACAGTGATCCATACACTGATGTCGATCTGCTCATTAGTTGGGTCATTACTGCGAACATGCATTTTAGCTTTGTACAATGTTTGTGCTTCCAAACCATTGGCATCGATGGTGATTGTCATATCTTCTGAATCACCAGCTTCCAATGATCCTTCCATTGGGCTAACAGACAACCAAACAGGTCCGCCCTCGCCAGTGAGCTGAGCACGGATGTTCCAGTTGGCGTTCAGATCAGGATTGCTGGACAGGTGTTGCCAGCCGGGTCCGATTGCGAGCCAGTCGCCTTCAGGATTCGCCGGACCTGCATCAACGCCTGGAGTTGCAACTTCGCCAGCTGAATCCATCCAATATCCTACCCAAATATCGCGGCCTGAAACATAAACAGGATCAACCAAAACAATTGTATTCCAGCTACCTGGATTTGGGAAGAATTGCTGTTCATAAATCAATTCCCCTGGTCCTGGAAGATTGATAGATCCCATATCATAGATCTGAATTTTCTGATCATTGGCTGGGTTGTTGATCCAAACATCCACAGCTGTCAAATACATGCCGTTATATTGTTCAACCATGCTTGCCGGGAAATGAGCAGCAACGCGCCATTGATTTGGGTTTGTCAACTGAATAGAGCTTGCATTTTCGCCGTCGTAATTTAAAGTTGCATCACGGTTTGCCGGATGAGCTTCACCTACAACATGATTTGGATTGCGAACTGCTTTGCTTCCTTTTGTTCCTACCGGAGTGTTCGATTGGAAAGGTGCTTTGGCAGGTTCGTTGTATGAAGTAACAATGTCATAAACAAGTGTTGATTCGCCTGTATTACCAATAGAACGAGTTATTTCTGTGGTTTCACCCTGCTCGATAGAGGTCAGGATTTGGGCAGCATTGATATCGATGGTTGGATCCTGGGCTCCTGGAACAAGTGCAACGTAGTTTACGTCGTCAAAGAAATATGTTGGGGTTTCTGTACCATCAGCACCAGCATAAAAGTCGACACCACCCAGTTGGTTTGTACCAGCTGTTCCGTCAGACTGAAGACTCCACTGCCATTCGTAAATGAGTACATCATCATAGAAAGTTTGTACCCAATCATTGTCAAGGTCAACAATAGTAGAAACAGGGAACCAAGTGTCGTGCGTGAAACTGAATGTGGCTGTATTTTGTCCACCAGCATGCATGAAACCAGTTCCATCAACTTTGAAATATACCTCAACCGCAAATTCGACGCCCGGAGCTTCAAAATGTTGGAAGTTGTAGTAAGCACCAAAACCATCAGGAATATACATCATCCAATCAACTACATATTTACCAGAAGTTTTATTGCCAAGTTTCAAAACGAGGTCAGTTGTTCCATCAACCTTAACTGACTGAACGGGACTGGATGATTGTTCGTCAACGATGAGTGCGTCTTCTGAAGAGCCAGGGAGATTGCTCCAGGTTGTCCAGAAATCAGGATTTGATTCAGCCACATAGTCGCCCAATGTGTACGATTCAAAGTCGTCAGTGTAGATTGTTTCTACAACGTCTTCTGACTCATAACTGAGATCATCGAAATAGTAAAGTGGAGTTTCGCCTGATCCAGAAACCACGCCGGCGAAAAAGTCGATACCACCCAATTGTAAAATGCCAGCAGCGCCTTGTGCGGTAAGGCTGTATTGCCATTCGTAAACTAATTCACCATCAAAATATACCTGTGCCCAGTCATTGGCAAGGTCGATATAGTTTTCGATGGTAAACCATGTTCCGGTGGTGTAGTTGAAAGTAACAGCATTGTCGCCGCCAGCGTTCATGAAACCTGTACCGTTTTCCTGAAAATAAACTTCAAAAGCAAACTCAGTACCAGGAGCTTCGTATTTCTGGAAATTATAATAAGCACCAAAGCCTGTTGGTACAAAATAATCCCAGCTAACCCAGTATGAACCGCTTGTTTTGTTACCCAAAAGCAACAAAAGGTCAGTGGTCCCATCTACTTTAACGGATTGGACTCCTGAATGTGCTTCTTCATCAGAAACCTGCGCATCTTCCGCTGAACCTGGAAGACCAGACCATGTTGTCCAGAAATCAGGATTTGCTTCGGCCATGTAATCGCCTACAGCATAACTTTCGAAGTCATCTTCGTAAACCATGCCACGGGTTGCTTGCGCATTGACACTCGAATATGCCAATACGAAAGCTAACAGCGTAATCATTGAAAATGTAAATTTTCTCATAATAAATAAATTAAGTTAATAATTGTGTTGAATGATACAAAAATAAGAATAACGAGAATCTTTTGCAAGATTTCGATTTTAAACTGCCAAATTACAAAAATCACATTGAAGAACGAAAATATTTTCCCTGAAATGTATTTCTTTTTTCAAGATTGTTTTCAATATACTGTAATACACTGTCATAACGTAGTTCGCCCCATGGTGCAGAAACCAGATATCTTGGTGGTACCTCGCCGGCAAATCGTTCAATCACGATATTAGGGTTAAGGCTCTCTGTTACATCACAAATAAAGTCAACATACTCATCCAGATCAAATAGCTGAAAAAACTCAGGGTTTTCAAGGTATTCCTTTGCCATAACTGTATTCTTAAAGATTTGAAGCTGGTGAAACTTGACCGTTGTAAGAGGCAATTTGGATATTTCGGAGACAGAATCCAACATCATTGATTCTGTTTCTCCAGGAAGTCCAAATATAAGATGTGCCCCACAGGGTAATCCAGCCTGCGCTGTTTTTGTAATTGCTTCAACAACACATGCAAACGTGTGACCCCGATGAATCCTTTTTAGCGTTTTGTCATGCACACTCTCCACACCATATTCGACCATGATGTATGCCTTATGGCAAAGCTTTTTCAGCAAATCCAGCACTTCTTCGTTTACGGCATCGGGTCGGGTTCCGATGACCAAACCCAAAATGCCCTCAAAACTGAGCGCCTCCTCATATAAATGTTGTAACTTAGAAATATTGGCATATGTGTTTGTATATGCCTGAAAATATGCCAGGTACCCTTTGGAACGTCGATATCGCTTTTTGTGGAATTCAACACCCTCTTGCAATTGTTGGGTGACCGATTTCGTTGGATGACAATAAGATGGATTAAAAGCATCATTCACGCAATAAGTGCATCCTCCCACTCCATTTGTGCCATCACGGTTGGGGCATGTAAAACCCGCATCGATGCTGATCTTCTGCACGCGTCCACCAAACTGCCGCTGAAAATATGCTGTATAGCTGTTAAAACGTCTTTTGTCGCCCCAAGGATAATTCATCAAGGCAAAAATACCAATTAAGCGCAACGATGGAACAAAAAAAGCCACCAGAAAACTGATGGCTCTTTATTGTCATTTCTCAAAAAAAATTGTTGCTACGAAACTTTTTGGAGTTTCTTCAGGATGGAGAAAATAAATGAGGCTGAAACCAGACAAACCACAATGAAGATCAGCCATAGTTCCCACAATTCCAGTTTTCCCCAGAAAGCACTTCCGATAAAGAGAAGCTTGTTGCCGACCGCAGTTGCCAACAACCAGCCACCTTGCATCAGTCCCTGGAAGCGTTGTGGCGCCACTTTTGAAACGAATGAAAGTCCCATTGGGCTCAAAAACAATTCTGCAATCGTGAGGATCAGGTAACTGTTGATCAACCATGCAGGACTCACACGCGAAGTATCAGGAACAGGCTGTCCACCAAGTTCGTGAGGCGAAATCAGTCCAATCGAACCAACCAATACAACCAGGAATCCGATCGCAGCAATGATCATCCCAATTCCGATTTTCTTTGGTGTTGAAGGCTCTTTGCCAATCTTATTCAGATAGGCAAAAGCACCCATAACCAAAGGAGTGAGGAATACGATAAAGAGTGGGTTAAACGATTGGAATACTTCTGGAGCAATAGCATTTGAAGCCTCGAATCCATTGTAGAAATAATAAGACAAAGCGCCACCACCGACAATCATAGCTCCTCCAATAAGTTTACCGGAATTTTTTGCCTCCTTATCAAAAATCAGGAAGAAACCGCTAAGCCCAACAATCACCGCAAGTATGGATGGTAGTGTGAAGAATAAGTTCATAAATGGACCTACCTCTTTTACGATATAATCACGGGCAAAAAAGGTGAGTGTGAGTCCGTTTTGATGAAAAGACATCCAGAAGAAAATCACCACAAAAAACACCAAAATCAATGCAGTCACATTTGGTTTTTCTTCTTTATTGGCCGACATCATAATCCATGTTACAAACGCGCCAAAAAGGCCGAATGCCATACCCGTTGTAAAGTCTTTTACCAAACTGATTAAGAAAGCAACTGCAGCACCAACTGCAAGCGAAACAATCACAGTAATCAATCCTTTGCTTTGAGCAGCAGTATCTTTTACCTTATCGGTTTTAACAACCTTTTCCTTATTCGGCAGCTGTTTGCCAAATGCCAGATAAACCAAAAGTGAAACAGTCATGGCAACGGCAGCAATTCCAAACGCAAAATTATAGCCGCGGGCAAATACTTCAAGGTACGTGTTCGAGAAAGCTGTTAAATCAGTGATTGGTCCGCCAATAGAAACTTTGTTTGCAAGTGCTGCAAAAGTTGTTGTATCGGTCATGGAACCACTGAGAAAGTGATGGCACTGGGCCGGCAAACTTCCGTCATGTAAAAATCCGTTTTCTTTCAGCCACCAGTTTCTGATGCCTGTTGCAGCAAACGGGGCGAAAAATGCTCCAACATTGATCCCCATGTAAAAGAGCATAAATGCCGAATCACGGAGTTTGGAGTATTTTGGATCATCGTACAACTGTCCGACAACGGCCTGTAGGTTACCTTTAAACAAACCATTGCCAAGGGCAATAATGAAAAGCGCTGTAAGTGTCAACTCAAGCGTCAAACCAGGCATAAACAGAATCACATACCCGGCAAGCATAATAACAATACCAGCCAGAATCACCAATTTGTACTTGCGCGTGGCGTCAGCAATAATACCTCCGATGAGTGCCAGAGCATAAATACCAAAATAAAACCAGCTATAATAATCGCCAGCAACATCTTCAGTCAGGCCAAACTTAGCCTGTAAAAACAAGACCAGAATTGCCATCATGGTATAGAAGCCGAAACGCTCCCCCATGTTCGCAAAAAAGGCTACATAAAGTCCTTTTGGGTGTCCTTTAAACATAATTTCAGTTTTTGGTTATACATAATTAAAAAATCATCCTTGTGGTTTTGCGCTTTTGAAGCACAAAAATAACGAAAAAAGCATGCCATCCAATTTTATTGGTAAGCTCCTTCTTCAAGGATTATCAACACTAATTCCGATCAGATATTTTCTATATTAGCGCCTCATTATCTGCTTGTTGCAAAATTATTGCTCTGCTTAACAAATGATACCTATGCATATATAAGCCGAAAAGTCAACATTTTTTTGCACTCATTTGTAATAAGTTTGTATCTGAATCGTCTTGACAACAGATACATCAAATGAATGACCGCCGAAACATTTAAAAACGAAATGTTGGTTTTCAAAAACAAGCTTTATAGGCTTGGTTTGAGAATGCTAAGCGATGCTGACGACGCTGCCGACGCAGTTCAGGAGGCGTATCTGAAACTTTGGAACATGCGCGATCAAATACATACATACAAAAGTCCGGAAGCATTGGCAATGACAATCACAAAAAATCATTGCCTCGATCAGCTAAAGGCCGCGCATAACAAGGCACGCATGATGGGCAGCTCTTTTGCTGAAATTGCGGATGATCGGCACACTGCAAAGTCAGAACTGTTTGATACAACAAATCTTGTAAAGCAGCTAATCGATCAGTTGCCGCTACAGCAAAGACTTGTGATGCATCTGCGCGACATCGAACAATATGAGTTTGAAGAAATTGCCGAACTAACCGGTCAGAACCTAAATGCCATACGCGCCAATTTGAGCCGGGCACGCAAGCAGGTTCGTGAACAATTGATCCAACACAACAACTATGAATACAAAACACATTGAAACACTGATTGGCAGGTATTTCAATGGCGAAACCAACCTGCAGGAAGAGCAAGAGCTCCGCACCTACTTTGAGCAGGATAACTTGCCAAAACATCTGTCGCACCTCCAAGCAATTTTTGCTGTGCATGCATCAGAAGCACCGACCCTCAGCAGCAGTTTCGACATGCAGCTTATGCAGAAAATTCAACAGCATGAAGCATCCAAAAGGAAAAGGAAACTGATCTCAAGGCTGGCTATTGCAAGCAGCATTGCCGCTATCATTCTGTTGTTTTACAGCGTGTTGACATTTTTGCGCCCTGCCCAGTTTGAAGACACCTTTAACGATCCCACGATGGCCTATGAACAAGCCTCAGACGCTCTGCTTTTCGTCTCAGGAAAACTCAATCAGGGAATGCAACCAGCACGTGAAGCAAGCGCAAAACTTGACAAAAGTGTGGATGAGGTTTCCCGGATCAAAACCCTGAACAAAGGTATTGACCAAATGCTTAAACTAAATAAAATAGACGAAATCAGCAATATCGTCTCTTTTCGATAAAAATTATTAATCCATTTATCAAAAAATAAACTTATGAAAACCATCTTCAAATCCATCCTCATCGCTCTGTTTCTTGCACCAACAATAGTCTGGGCTCAAACAAGTTCGATCGATAAATTGTATGAAAAATATGCCGGAAAAGACAATTTCACCTCCATCAACATTTCGGCAGAAATGTTTAAACTGGCTGCTGGAATCAGCAAAAATATTGACGACCCGGATGCCAAAGAAATGAACGACATCGTCAATCAAATCAATGGCATGAAAATATTGATTTTCAGCGACTCACTCAAAAGCAGCAACATCGATTTCATGTCAGAAATTAACAAGACAGTCAATTTCAAGGACTTTGCCGAATTGATGACTGTTGAAGAAAAAAATGGCCGTGTCCGTTTTCTCACCAAGAAAGGAGATAGTGGTAAAATAAGTGAGATGTTGATGGTTGCTCAGGACAAAGGAGAAGTAGTTGTGATGAGCTTCACAGGCAATATCGAACTCGAAACCATCGGAAAACTTGCCAAAAACATGAACATGAAAGGCATGGACAAGCTGGAAAAGCTCGATAAAAAGTAAGCTGTATAAAACAGAATGAACGGTGGCAAAATGGTTTGCCACCGTTTTTTTTTGGCTCACGACACTATGCAAATTGCGCGGTTTTTCCACAGCAAAGTTTTCGCACTGTTTCGGATTTGCAGCAGGCCAGTGTCAAGTAAATTTTCTATTTTTGCGCCCTCATTGACGCAACACTCTTAAGATACAGATCATCATGGAAATCAGCAGCAAATACAATCCTGCAGCAATCGAAAATAAATGGTATACCTACTGGATGGCGCATGGTTATTTTCATTCAGAGCCCGATCAACGCGAGCCCTACACCATTGTAATCCCTCCACCAAATGTCACTGGCGTGCTCCACATGGGTCACATGCTTAACAATACCATTCAGGATGTGCTGATTCGTCGCGCCAGAATGCAGGGCAAAAATGCCTGCTGGGTTCCGGGAACAGACCATGCCTCTATCGCCACCGAAGCCAAGGTAGTGAACAAACTGCGCGAGCAAGGAATCCAAAAAAACGAACTGAGTCGCGAAGCATTCCTTGAACATGCATGGGAATGGACTCACAAACATGGGGGCATCATTCTTGAGCAACTGAAAAAACTTGGTGCCAGCTGCGACTGGGACAGAACCAAGTTTACCATGGACGATGACATGTCTGAATCGGTATTGAAGGTTTTTGTTGATCTTTACAACAAAGGGCTGATTTACAGGGGATTCAGAATGGTAAACTGGGATCCTGAAGCTAAAACTACGGTATCTGACGAAGAAGTTATTTATAAAGAATCGAACGGAAAACTGTATTATCTCCGCTATCAGATTGAAGGCGAAGAGGATTTTGTCACAATCGCTACCACACGACCCGAAACAATTTTAGGTGATACAGCTGTTTGCTATCATCCTGAAGACCAACGATTTCAGCATTTAAATGGAAAGAAAGTGTTGGTTCCTATTGCAAACAGGGCTATTCCGCTGATTGCAGATGAGTACGTAGACATGGAGTTCGGCACAGGTTGCCTGAAAATCACACCGGCTCACGATCCCAACGACAAAATTCTCGGCGATAAATACCAGCTGGCTTTTATCGATATCTTTAATGATGATGCTACCCTTAACGAACATGGTCTGCATTACAAAGGAATGGATCGCTTTGCTTGTAGAAAAGCCATCGTAAAAGAACTTGAACAGCTCGGTAATCTGGTAAAAACAGAGGACTACCAAAACAAAGTAGGCACTTCCGAACGAACCGGAGCCATTATTGAACCTAAATTGTCCTATCAGTGGTTTTTGTCGATGGAAAAACTGGCTGAACCCGCCCTGAAAGCTGTGATGGACGATACAATTCAACTGGTACCAGACAAATTTAAAAACACCTACCGCCATTGGATGGAAAATGTGCGCGACTGGAACATTTCGAGACAACTTTGGTGGGGCCACCGTATTCCGGCATGGTATTATGGCGATGGGATGGAAGACTTTGTTGTGGCAATGGATGAAGCAGAAGCAGTAGAACTGGCACGTAAAAAGACTGCAAATCCAAAGCTCACGAAAGAGGATTTACACCAGGAAGAAGACGTGCTCGACACCTGGTTTTCAAGTTGGCTTTGGCCAATATCTGTCTTTGATGGAATCAGATATCCTGAAAACGAGCAGATTAAATACTACTATCCAACAAATGATTTGGTTACTGCACCTGAAATTTTGTTCTTCTGGGTGGCACGCATGATTATTGCTGGATATGAATGGATGGGAGAAAAACCCTTTTCATCGGTTTATCTCACCGGTATCGTTCGCGACAAACTAGGAAGGAAGATGTCAAAAAGTCTGGGAAACTCTCCCGACCCTATCGAACTGATGAATACCTATGGAGCTGATGGCGTGCGTGTGGGCATGTTATTAACCTCACCTGCTGGTAACGATTTACCTTTCGATGATTCGCTGTGCGAACAAGGCCGCAATTTCTCAAATAAGATATGGAATGCACTGCGCCTGGTCAAGGGCTGGCAGGTTGACAAAACACTCGCACAGCCTGAAAATGCTATGCAGGCAGGCAAATGGTTCGAGGCACGTTTCAACCAAACAATCGGGCAAATGGAAGAACATTATGCCAAATACCGCCTGTCGGATGCCTTGATGGCTGCTTATAAACTCAGCTGGGATGATTTCTGCTCATGGTATCTGGAAATGATCAAACCTCCTTTGAATCAACCGGTTGACGAAAAAACCTACACCAATACCATCGTATTTTTCGAAAACCTGATGAAGATTTTGCATCCGTTCATGCCGTTCATTACCGAAGAAATCTGGCATCTGCTCAACGACCGCGAAGCCGGAAAAGACCTGATTGTTGAGCGATTGCCTCAACCCAGGCTTTTCGATCAGGACATCCTTGCACAGTTTGATTTTGCGCAGGAAGTTATTAACGGCGTTCGCAAATTAAGAGCTGAAAAAAATATCCCTTACCGCGATCCTTTGGCTTTATATGTCGTTGACAAAGATGGCCAAAACCAGTCAGCATTCGATGGCATTATCAAGCACCTTTGCAACCTGACTGAGATCACTGCAGCCCAAACAGCACCTGAAGGAGCATTTGGCTTTATTGTCAGGTCGACAGAATTTTTTATCCCACTTACAGAAAACATTGACATCGTAGCAGAACTTCAAAAACTAACTGAGGAACTTAGTTACACCAATGGTTTTTTAAATTCGGTAAATAAAAAACTTTCAAACGACAGGTTTGTGCAAGGCGCACCAGCCGATGTTGTTGAGAAAGAAAAAAAGAAAAAAGAAGATGCTTTGGCACGCATCAAAGTGATTGAACAACAAATTGAATCGCTGAGAAAAAACATCGGGTAAGATTGAACAGGTCTTCCAAATTTGGCAAGAAAACACAGTTTTTAAGCTAAATATTGTTAAAGTTAGGACATTATCTGAACAAAGACCGAACTTTGTAAGTTATTGAACCAGTAAACAATATATGCGCGCCGTGCAATTTATCATCTTCTTTTCTATCGTTCTGATCGTCTATACTTCGGTCAATTTCTACATTTTCACACGTGGCCTCGCCACATTTGAACCTGGAAGCGGTTTACGCACGGCGTACATCTGGGCTTTCTGGCTGCTTGCCATGTCGTTTGTCGCGGGGCGCGTACTCGAAAAAGTATATTTGTCTTATCTCAGCGACTTTTTCACCTGGGCCGGATCGTTCTGGCTAGCTGCAATGCTATATTTTTTCCTCATTGTAGTCTCTGTCGACTTGCTTCGATTGGTCAATCACTTCCTGCCATTTTTCTCAAAAGTCATTCCCGAAGCCATCTTGACAAGGCCCTATTTCATTACCATAGGTGTTGCAACGGTTGTTTTCCTCCTTGTTTTTGTAGGCCATTTAAACGCTCTTATACCGCGTACGGAACGCATTACCATCAATATTCCAAAAGTCTCACCAGCTCAAAACACGCTTCGGATTGCCATGGTTTCTGATATACATTTGGGAACTATAATTTCTAAGCATAGATTGCAGAAGATTATTGATCATCTCAATTCCGTAGAGCCCGACCTGATTTTGATTCCCGGCGATCTGGTAGATGAAGATTTAGCCCCAGTAATTAGTCAAAATCTTGGAGCCATGTTTACGCAACTTAAAGCCCCTTTGGGTGTGTTTGCCTCAACGGGCAATCATGAGTACATTGGTGGTGCCAATGATGCTGTTTCCTACCTGCGCAAGCACAATATCCATGTGTTACGCGATACTGCAGTTCAGGTTTTACCCAATGTTTATGTGATTGGTCGCGACGACATCGAAAGCAACAGATTCGCAGGGCAAACACGCAAATCATTGAAAGAAATTGTTGCGGCAATTCCTGATTCTACTGTGAAAATTGTGCTCGATCACCAGCCGCGTGCCTACCAGGAAGCCATGGATGCCAAAACAGATTTGATTTTGAGTGGACACACCCATCACGGACAACTTTGGCCGCTCAATTATATCACCGAAGCCATGTTCCCGCTCAGCTGGGGTTACGGACAGTTTGGCCAGATGCATGCGTATGTTTCCAGTGGCATTGGCACATGGGGACCACCCGTACGCATTGGAAACCGCCCCGAAGTTGTGGTTATCACCTTGAAATTTTCAGGAAATCCCTGATCATAAGTACTTCAGACTATTTGTTGATTTCTGATATTAACTGACTTCATTAGAGTTTTTCCGTGATCAGACTGACCTCCATACACTTAGATCAGTCGATGTATAACATTTGTTTGCACAGGATTGGATTCAACCATTCTTGCTGAAAACAAAGACTTCAAACAACTATATGCCAAGGTGAAAGCAAATGCATTCGCTAAAAAGCGCTCTTAAAAATTGTTAAAAGTACGGGTACATCATTCTGCATTTTCGTCCAAATAGAATTGAAAGAGCAAAAGTGCTGCTAAAAGTTATAAAAAACAAAGCAGATTTTTACACATTAACAAATTGTTATTCAGGACGTTTTAAACTTTTAACAATTACCTTGTTTCCCTCGTCTCAAATTGCATTTCATGAAAGAGGCAAATTGTTGGTTTCAAATTAACCAATATTGCTGATTGACGGTTTCAATCGCGTTTTTTAATACATTTGCACCACCATAAAAACCCGCATTACCATGTCGTTTGATTCTGAAAAGTTCGTCGGAGAAGGTTTAACTTACGACGATGTTTTGCTGTTGCCTGCCTACAGCAATATTTTGCCACGCGAAGCAAACCTGAGCACGCTTTTTTCGAGAAATATCCAACTTAAAATTCCGATTGTTTCAGCCGCAATGGACACAGTAACGGAATCTATTATGGCCATCGCCATGGCTCAGGAAGGTGGAATCGGTGTGATCCATAAAAATATGACCATCGAAAAACAAGCCGCTGAGGTTCGCAAAGTAAAACGTGCTGAAAACGGTATGATCATCGACCCGATCACGATGCGCGACAACGCAAAGGTTTTGGACGCCTTGAAAATAATGGAAGAGTACCATATTGGTGGCATTCCGGTTGTTGACAGCGAAAACCGACTGGTAGGGATTGTGACTAACCGTGATTTGCGCTTTGAACGCAACATTCATCGGCCCGTTTATGAGGTAATGACCAAGGAAAATCTAATCACAACAACAGAATTTACTGATTTCGAGAAGGCAGCTGATATCCTGCAGGAGCATCGTATCGAAAAGTTGCCTGTTGTCGATAAAAATTACCGCTTGATAGGCTTGATCACTTACAAAGACATCATCAAAATTAAAGCACGACCAAATGCCTGCAAAGACGAAAGAGGCAGGTTGCGTGTGGCAGCTGCGGTGGGTATTGCCTCCAACACCCTCGAAAGGGTTGCTGCACTGGTGGATGCAGGAGTGGATGCGATTGTGGTTGATACGGCACACGGGCACTCTTTTGGCGTTATTGAAACAGCTAAAAAAGTAAAACAGGCTCATCCGAATATTGACCTCGTTATAGGAAACATTGCTACAGCAGCAGCAGCCAGAGATTTACTCGCAGCCGGTGCCGATGGAATCAAGGTGGGAATTGGCCCAGGTTCTATCTGTACTACACGTGTAATTGCCGGTGTTGGTGTTCCACAATTGACTGCTGTTTACGACGTGGCAAAAGCCCTTCGCGGCAGCGGTGTTCCCGTGATTGCCGACGGAGGCATCCGATTCACTGGCGATATTGTCAAGGCCCTTGCTGCCGGCGCTCACAGTATCATGGCTGGTTCCTTGTTCGCAGGCGTGGATGAATCACCAGGCGAAACCATTATTTATGAAGGCCGTAAATACAAGACCTATCGAGGCATGGGTTCCATCGAAGCTATGCAGGAAGGTTCGAAAGACCGCTATTTCCAGGATGCTGAAGATGATGTGAAGAAACTGGTACCTGAAGGCATTGTAGGTCGTGTTCCATTTAAAGGAACGCTTTCCGAAGTGATTCATCAACTAGTTGGTGGCTTACGTGCCGGAATGGGTTACACCGGTTCAGCAACAATAACAGATCTGCAAAAGGCCAAGTTCACCAAAATCACAGCCGCTGGCGTGCACGAAAGTCACCCACACGATATAACGATCACACGGGAAGCACCAAATTACAGCAGAAAAAACTAAAGGCTGAATGCTAATATTCTGACGGATTTACCGTTACTGATGTATCTAAAATTTCAATCTATTTCGAAATAACAAGTCATGACAAAAATGAACAGAATCAAGATGGTGTTGCTGGTACTACTTTTTGTACCCGCTTTTATCATGCAAGCTCAAAACAAACTTGACAAAAAAGTATTGATGAACATTGCCGGAGATGATGTTACGGTGAAAGAGTTCATGGAGGTTTACAACAAAAACAATGTTGATAACCAAATGATTGACAAAAAGTCGCTGGACGAATACCTCGACCTGTATATCAATTTCAGGCTGAAAGTAAAAGAGGCCGAAAACCTCAAAATGGATACCGCTTCAAGCTTTATCAAAGAGCTAGCCGGATATAGAAAGCAACTTGCCAAGCCTTATTTCACCAATGAAAAAGTTAGCGAAGAGCTTCTTGAAGAAGCTTACAACCGCAAACTCTCCGATGTGAGAGCCAGCCACATCCTGATCAAAGTAGATAAGGATGCCTCACCCAAAGATACATTGGCAGCCTATGAAAAAGCCATTGCGGCAAGAAACAGGATTTTGGCAGGTGAAGACTTTGGTACTGTGGCAGCAGAATTATCCGACGACCCTTCAGCACGAGATCGCGAGGAAATACCAGGTAAACAAGCCTTCCGTCAGGGAAACAAGGGCGATCTGGGTTATTTTTCTGTTTTCGACATGGTTTATCCTTTCGAAAATGGCGCTTACAACACCCCGGTTGGCGAAATTTCAATGCCAATACGCAGCGATTTTGGCTACCACCTCATCAAAGTGAAAGAGCGCAGTCCGGCTATTGGAACTATGGAAGTGGCTCATATCTACGTGAGTGTAAAACCTGATGCAACACCGGAAGAAATTGCGGAAAAACAAGAAAAAATCAACAAAATCTATCAGGAAATCCAAAACGGCATGTCGTTTGAAGAAGCTGTCAAAGCTTATTCAGAAGACCGTGGATCAGCCCAACGCGATGGTAAACTGAGTAAATTTACAGTCAATCGCATTGTTCCTGAGTTTGTTGAAAACATTAAAAAAATGGAAGTGGGCCAAATCTCAGAACCCATCCGAACGATGTATGGATTTCACATCATCAAATTTTTGGGAACCGAAAAACCAGGCACATTTGATGAAGAAAAGACAAAGCTGAAAGAAAGACTCGCCAAAGACAGCAGAGCCAACAAGAGCGAAGAAGTTGTTCTGAATCAGATTCAAAAAGATGCGAAACTTAAGTCTTACGACAAAAACCTCACCGCTTTTGTTGCCAGTCTCGACAGCAACTTTACCAGAGGAATTTACGAGCCAAATGCAACACAGGCGGTCACAAATCCTCTTTTCAAACTTGGTAAAAAAGTATACACTGTCGGCGATTTTAATGCTTATATCAAAACAAAAATCACCAAACAGGAGAGCAACGATGCCGCAGCTTATGCTTATAAGCTTTATAAAGATTTCCTGAAACAGAGTTCTCTCGACTACGAAGACAGTATCCTCGAAACAAAATATCCTGAATTTGCTCGCTTGATGAAGGAATATCGTGATGGCATCCTTCTATTTGACCTGATGGACAAACAAGTTTGGTCAAAGGCCGTTAAAGACAGCGCTGGCTTGGCCCAGTTCCATGAGCAAAACAAAAACAACTACATGTGGAAAGAGCGCGTTGAAGCCATCATATTCACTGTAACCAAGCAAGATGATGTGCCACGTTTTGAGAAAATTCTTGCCGAAACACAGGACGATATGAAAGTCGCCGAATTGATCAAGCGAGACACTATTCGCTCGGTTCAAATCCGCAGAGGAATGTTCGAAAAAGGCGACAACAAATACGTTGACATGACCGACTGGAAACTTGGTTTATCTGGGCCTTTGAAATCGAATGTCGACAAAAACACCGTGTTTGTAAACGTACTTCGAACTGTTGAGCCCGAACCCAAAAAACTGGATAAGGCCAGAGGTCTGATCACTTCAGATTATCAGAATTATCTGGAAAAACAGTGGGTGAGCGAACTCAGAAAAAAATATCCGGTCGTTGTAAATACTGCTGTTTTCGAAAAAGTAAAAGCTTCATACTAAGCTCATATGCGCATTTTCTCTGTCTTGCTTATCCTTTTTTCAATAAATGCATGTGGTCCAGTTGCCGATCCCAACAAAGGTGAAGTTGTGGCCAAAGTGCAGGGGAACTACCTTTATGAATCAGACCTTGTTGGAGTAGTGAGCCCTGGGACAGCTAAGCAGGATAGCATACAGCTTGTAAATAGTTTTATCGATAATTGGGTGCGAAAACAGCTGTTGATCAGACAGGCAGAGAAAAATCTGACTTCTGAGCAAACAGACTTCAGGAAAAAACTCGAAGATTATCGTAACTCACTCATTATCTACACCTACGAGACTGAACTGATCAAACAAAAACTGGATACGACCGTTTCGGAAGAAGAAATCAGCGCTTATTACGAAGCCAATAAGAAAAACTTTGAGCTGCGCTACAATATTGTTAAAGTAGCTTACGTGGTACTTCCTTTCGACTTCAAAAAGAAAGATCTCTTCAGAAAACTGATGCGCAATCCCGACACCCTTCTTGTGGATTCATTGGATGCCCGTGCAGGAAGATATGCCCTGAATTACTTTAACGATTCTGAAAGCTGGATCCGGTTTGATGACCTGGTGGCAAACATCCCAATTGAGACTTATAACCAGGAAGTTTTTTTGCGCAATAACCGATTCGTTGAACTTGACGACGACCCATTTACCTATATGGTTCGATTTATCGATTTCAGAATCAAAGAAAGCGAATCGCCCATGGAAATTGAACACGACAACATTAAAAATATCATCCTCAACAAACGAAAACAGGAATTGCTCCGCAAAATGCACGATAATCTTTATGAAAAAGCGGTGCGCGATAACGCATTTGAAATATATTCTCCATCAGCATCCTGATTTCAACAAAGAAAAGGTGCGATATTTGTAGTTAACTACCAGAAAAAAAAGCATAAAAACTCATGAATTATAAAAATCTCCTCCTCAGTCTGCTCGGCACTTTTCTGCTGTTCCAGCCTGTTTTTTCGCAGGAACCACAAGTGATCGATCAGGTTGTAGCGGTTGTTGGCAAGAATGTCATTTTGCAGTCTGACATCGAAAATCAATATATTCAGTATCGGTTGCAGCGCGGTATCAGCGGAAGTGCCGAAACTATCCGTTGCCAGATTTTAGAAGACTTGTTGTTTCAAAAACTACTGCTTAATCAGGCAGAAGTTGATAGTGTTACCGTCACCGACGAACAGGTAAACCAGGAAATGGAACGCAGGCTGCGCTATTTCATCAGCGAACTGGGTTCGCAGGAAAAGCTTGAAGCCTATTACAACAAAACCATCACTGAGATCAAAAACGAATTGCGTCGTCTGGTCAAAGACCAAATGCTGGTGCAGGAAGTGCAAAATGGTATCATGTCGAAAATAGAAGTTACGCCCTCCGAAATAAAGAGTTTCTTCAAGAATCTTCCAAAAGACAGTATTCCAATGGTGAATACAGAATATGAAATCGCACAGATCGTAAAAAATCCTCCCATCAGTATCGATGAAAAATTGCGCGTAAAGGAACGGCTTTACGAACTTCGAAAACGCATCCTCAATGGCGAACGCTTTTCGACCCTTGCCGTTTTGTATTCAGAAGATCCTGGATCAGCACGCAAAGGCGGCGAGCTGGGCTTGTATGGTCGTGGCGAGCTGTATCCAGAATTTGAAGCTGTTGCATTCAAACTGAAAGAAGGTGAGGTTTCCGACGTGGTCGAAACAGAAGCTGGCTTTCACATCCTGCAGCTGATCGAGCGTCGTGGCGATTATGTGAATGTAAGACACATCCTGCTGATGGCAAAAGTATCTCCCGAAGCCCTCGAAAAAGCGCGTCTGGAGCTCGATTCGATCGCCGGACTGATCAGATCTGACAGCATGACTTTTGAAGCTGCCGTGGAGAAGTTTAGTGACGACCCGAATAAATCAAATGGTGGTTTGCTGTTGAATCCTTACTCTGGTGGTTCACTTTTCGAAGCGGATGACCTTGATCCACAGGTTTCATTTGTGGTTGACAAACTCAGTGTGGGAGAGTTGAGCGACCCTGTTCCTATGAAAACGGAAGACGGGAAAGATGCCTACCGGCTATTGATGCTCAAGAAAAAAACCACTCCACACAAAGCCAACCTCAAAGACGACTACAACCGCATTCAGTCGTGGGCCTTACAAAAAAAGAAACAAGACGCGGTGGATAACTGGATCAGAAACAAATCGCAAAAAGCATACGTACGCATCAACAGCAACTACGAAACCTGCCCGTTTAAATTCAGCTGGAAAGGTGAATAATGCAGGTAACCAATCATTTGTAACAAACTAAAAAAAATATGTACGCATCAGATAAAGAGGCAGCCGACGCCCTTGTTAAGAAATACCAATTACTTAAAAGTGAAGTCAGAAAAGTGATTGTTGGCCAGGAAAATATTGTGCACGACACTTTACTGGCTATTTTCAGCAAAGGACACGTATTGTTGGTCGGTGTTCCGGGCCTGGCAAAGACATTGCTGGTCAATACCATTGGAAAAGTGCTCGGGCTTTCCTTCAGTCGAATCCAGTTTACGCCCGATTTGATGCCTTCAGATATTATTGGTACCGAGATATTGGATGAGACCAGACATTTCAAATTTATTAAAGGGCCTGTTTTTGCCAATATCATTCTTGCTGACGAAATCAACCGAACTCCACCAAAAACGCAGGCTGCCTTACTCGAAGCCATGCAAGAAAAGATGATCACCGTAGCCGGACAATCACATCGGCTGAGCGAACCATTTTTCGTTCTGGCCACTCAAAACCCCATTGAGCAGGAAGGCACTTACCCTTTACCTGAAGCCCAACTTGACCGTTTCATGTTTAATCTCTGGCTCGATTATCCTTCTTTCGAAGAAGAAATTGAGGTTGTTAAGAACACAACAACCGGAAAAGATGAACAGCCAAAAACCATCATGACTGCAGACGAAATTGCTTATTTTCAGCAGCTGGTGAGGCGAGTTCCTGTTGCTGACAATGTATATGAATATGCTGTTGGACTGGTTTCCAAAACACGACCCAACACACCTTCTGCACATGATTGGACCAACAAATATATCAGTTGGGGTGCAGGACCACGTGCATCGCAATACCTGATTATCGGAGCCAAAGCAAATGCCTTGCTCAACGGAAAATATTCGCCAGATATCGAGGATGTGCAGGCTGTTGCCTTACCCATTTTACGACATCGTCTGGTGCGCAATTACACTGCAGAAGCTGAAAATATCAGCATCGAAAATATCATTCAAAAATTGATGTAGTCAGCCGGTTTTGGCACTACAATATGAGACTGCCTATGAAAACGAAACAAAAAATTTATTTAAGCATCAGCGTGTTAATTGCGTTGATTTTAGTCACTTGGTACGCCACTAAACCAAAATTGGATGAGGGTGTAGTGATTGAAGCTCCCGTTAAAAAGGGTTTATTTGTCATTAGCGTGACCACCACAGGTGAACTCGAGGCAAAAAGTTCAGAAAAAATTTACGGCCCCTCTCCTACCGGATTACGCGAAGCACGTCTCTGGCAGCTCAAAATTGATGACATCATCCCAGATGGATCCATCGTGGATTCTGGCGATTATGTGGCACAATTGGACCGTACCGAGCTTACCAATAAGGTGAAGGATCAGGAAATAGACATTGAGCAATACCAGAACAATTTCACCAAAACGCAACTCGATACGACCATGGATTTGCGCGCAGCCAGAAATGAACTTGTCAACTTACGCTATGCTATGGAAGAAGCACAGATTGCAGTGGACCAGTCTATTTATGAGCCACCGGCAACACAACGTCAGGTGCAGATTGAGCTCGACAGGGCACAACGCTCATTCGATCAGGCCGAGAGAAATTACTCCTTGAAATACGAAAAAGCCGTGGCCAACATGAGTGAAGTTGCTACTGCACTGCGTAAGAAACAAAGTGAATACCAAAAACTGATCGAATTGAGCCGCGAATTCACCATCAAAGCACCCAAGGCTGGAATGGTTGTTTATCAGCGCGACTGGGATGGCAAGAAACGTGGCGTTGGTGCGACCATTAGCGCATGGGAAAATGTAGTCGCCACCTTACCCAACCTGCGCGAAATGATCACAAAAACCTACGTCAATGAGATTGACATCTCGAAAGTTAAAACCGGCCAGAAAGTTGAAATTGGTGTGGACGCTTTTCCTGAGAAGAAATTTACAGGAGAAGTTTTTGAGGTGGCCAATATCGGCGAACAGATGCGTAACAGCAATGCCAAAGTATTCGAGGTGAAAATAGAAGTGAACGAATATGACTCCATTCTCAGACCGGCAATGACAACCAAAAACATCATCATCACAGATGAGATTGAAGATGCACTATTTGTGCCACTGGAAGCCATGCACAGCCTCGATACCTTGCACTATGTTTTCACAAACGGAAAACGGCAACAGGTCATCCCGGGCAAAGCGAACGAAAATGAGATTATCATTCTAGCCGGCCTCGAAGAAGGCGACATGGTCAAACTTACGCCACCCGAAAATGGCGATAGTTATCGGTTTAGCTATCTTCCCAAAGAAGTAGTTGACTCATTTAAAAAATCTCAGCCTGAAACACCTGTAGAAAAGACCGAAAAAACACAACAGGACCGACCCCGAAAAGATGGTTTTAAACGTCCTGCCGGTGGAGGTGGCGGCAAAGGAAACAGACCCAAAGGAGGTCAATAATCGGGTAAAATATGGAAAGATATTGGGAAATTCTACAAGTTGCACTTGAGGCCGTTTTCGCCAATCGTTCCCGGTCAATACTTACTGCTTTGGGCATTATTTTCGGTGTGGCAGCTGTTATTGCCATGATGGCCATCGGAAAAGGCGCCCAGCAGGAAATCCTCGATCAAATCAAACTGGTGGGTGTAAACAACATTATTGTGCAGGCACATTTTGAGAAAAGTGGTTCTGGCGATCAGAGCTCAGAAGAGGATGGCAAACAGCAACGCAAACAATTTTCTCCCGGACTCACCCTGCTCGATGCCGAAAGCATCAGGTCAATTATTGCGACGGTTTCACGCGTTAGTCCTGAAGTAACCTACGAAACATCCATCATCAAGGATGGTATTCGCCAACAGGCCAAATTAAATGGTGTAACTCCTGACTTTTTTACGGTTTTCAACCTCAATCTCGCTTCAGGCAATATGTTTTCGGCCGAACAGACTGTTGATGGAAGCCCTGTTTGCATCATTGGTCCGGCTATAAAAACCAAATTTTTCGCGCTCGAAGACCCAATTGGGAAACAAATCAAATGTGGCAATATCTGGCTAAAAGTCATTGGCGTTCTCGAAAGCAAAAAAGTCGGCAAACAGTCAGTCGAAGACCTTGGTATCACTGATTTCAACAACAACATTTATGCCCCCATTCAAACGGTCTTGCTGCGTTTCAAGGATCGGTCGCTCATCAACGAAAGTTCGATCAGCGGAGGCGGCGAAACTGTAGTTTTTTCGGGCAACAGCATGATGTCTTTTTCGAGTAGCTCAACCGACGAAGAAGATGCAAACTATAACCAGCTCGATCGTATTGTCGTTCAGGTAGATGAAAGTGAAAACCTAGGCGCCACCACAAAAATATTGAACGAAATGCTGAAACGGAGACACATGAATGTGGAGGATTTTGAGATTACTGTTCCTGAATTGTTGCTCAAGCAAGAGCAGCGAACCAAAGATATCTTCAACATTGTATTGGGCGCAATAGCGGGGATTTCTTTACTCGTTGGCGGTATAGGTATCATGAATATCATGCTGGCTTCGGTGATGGAACGTATTCGCGAAATTGGTGTTCGTCGTTCCATTGGCGCCACCAAACGAGACATCATCTTTCAGTTTTTATCCGAAGCTACACTAATCAGTATCAGTGGTGGATTGTTCGGCATTCTTTTAGGGGTTGTTATGGCCCGTATCATTATGCAAACAACTGATATTTTGACAATTGTTTCAGCCTGGAGCATCATCATTTCGTTTGGTGTGGCGGCAACCGTTGGCATAGTATTTGGCTATTTACCTGCCCGAAAAGCCGCGCAACAAGATCCGGTTGACTCGCTTCGCCACGACTGATGGCTGGGGTTTCCAAACACAAACAAGCATTATGAAAAAGTTTTTTCAAATAAGAGTTTTAAAGGCAGTGAATCGGGTTTTCATCGGTTTGTTCCTGCTGCTAAGTCTTTCAGGAACTTCATACGGTCAAGTTATGCAATATGGAGCCGACACTGCACAATACCTTTCGCTGGATGAAGTGATCCGCCTGGCCCAGGAGCGCTCGCCCGATGCGCTGATCAATGTCCATCGTTTCAGGAGGAGCTATTGGGAATATCGCAGTTTTAGAGCTGGCTACCTACCCAACATGACGCTAGATGGCACTTTACCCAATTTCACCCGTTCCATTGATGCCATCACACAGTCAGACGGAAGCGAAAGTTACCAGGACAGAAAACTTTCGCGTTACTCAGCCGCTCTTTCATTGCGACAAAAAGTTGGGTTGACCGGTGGCGAAGTATTTCTTCAGACTGGATTGCAGCGCCTGGACAACTTTTACATCGACACAACCACACGTCAGTTTCTGTCAACACCTTTTAGCATTGGTTTTAGTCAACCGATTTTTGGCTACAATGCATACAAATGGGATAAGAAAATAGAGCCGATGCGTTTTGAAGAAGCCAAAAGACAGTATATCGAAAGTCGCGAGCAAGTTGCAACAACAGCCATCAACCACTTCTTCAACCTGCTGATGGCGCAGGTAGAGCGCGAAATTGCCCGTAAAAATCAGGCCAATTATGACACGCTTTATAACATTGCCAAAGGTCGCTTTGTTTTGGGTAAAATTGCCGAAAACGAATTGCTTCAGCTCGAACTGAATCTCCTAAGAGCCAACGCCTCCGTAGAAAATGCCGACCTTGATTATCAAAATATGCTCTTTACTTTTAAATCGTATCTTCGGTTAAAAGATGACCAGCCCATCGTTTTGATACCACCAGCCAATACCCCTCATTTTGCCATCAATGTAGAAGAAGCCATCGATGAGGCCCGCACAAACACTTCCGCTGGACTATCATTTGAAAGGCGCATGCTAGAGGCTGAAAGTGAAGTGAGTCAGGCGCGTTTGCAAGGCCGATTCGATGCCACCTTGAATGCATCCTATGGATTAACCCAAACTGCAGACCAGATTGCAGATGTGTATAAAAACCCGCTCGACGAAGAACGAATATCTTTGGGTATTACCATTCCAATCCTCGATTGGGGTCAGGCGCGTGGCCGGATCAGAATGGCCGAATCAAACAGAGATTTGGTGAAAACTTCAGTCGAACAAGAAAAAATCGATTTTGAGCAAAGTATCTATCTCAAAGTCATGCAGTTTGGGATGCAACAAAATCAGTTGCGCATTGCCGCCAAAGCTGATACAGTAGCTCAAAAACGCTTTGATGTCACCCAGAAACGCTATATGATCGGCAAAGTGAATGATGTTCTTGAGCTGAACAATGCACAAATTGATAACGACAATGCAAAAAAAGGCTACTTCAGCGCTCTTAAAACTTACTGGACCAATTATTATGATTTACGCCGACTTACTTTGTTTGATTTTCAAAACAACTACAAACTCAATTTTGTTGAGTCGGAATTGATTGAGCGGTAATGAGTGTTGGCGTTTATGTGATTTCTGTGATAAAAAGTCAAAAAATTACTTTAATTCGCCTTTGAAATACTTATTTTTGCCGATTAGAAAAATACATTTATTTAAACCATAAAAAAATTATAATGGCAGTTTTAGTTGGAAAAAAAGCCCCACTCTTTGAGGCAGATGCAGTTGTTGATGGTGGTGAATTCGTCGAAAAGTTTTCGCTAGATCAATATATTGGGAAAAAACACGTGGTTTTCTTTTTCTATCCCATGGATTTTACCTTTGTTTGTCCGACAGAGTTATTGGCTTTTCAACAAAAAATGAAAGAGTTTGAAGAACGCAATGTGGCCGTTGTTGGTTGCTCTGTAGATTCTAAATTTTCGCATTGGGCATGGTTGAACACCCCAAAAGAGAAGGGCGGTATTCAAGGTGTTACGTATCCATTAGTCGCCGATTTCAGCAAAACTATTGCAACCAACTTTGATGTTTTAGCTGGAGAGTTTGACTATAACGAAGACGGTGAAATGGAATTTGATGGCGAACCTGTTGCCTACCGCGGCTTGTTTCTCATCGACAAACAAGGTGTTGTGCGTCATCAGCTCGTAAATGATCTCCCACTTGGACGGAGCATTGATGAAGCCCTAAGAATGGTAGATGCCTTGCAGTTTTTTGAAGAAAACGGTGAAGTGTGTCCTGCCAACTGGAAACCAGGCGAAGAAGCCATGAGTGCATCACACGAAGGCGTTGCCGAATACCTCAGCAAACATTAATAATGAAGTAAAGATTGTTGAAAACCGCTGCGCTTTGTAGCGGTTTTTTTATTAAGCATAAAGGCCAAACCCAATCCATTCTCATTGATAAGCGGTTTGAAAGTCAATTGGCTTTGAGATTTGATTTGGCGGTTTGCCCATAACACGCCTCTACCCACAAAATAACCCAAGACAGCTCCGGCTACAACATCCGAAGGCCAATGTTCGCCGCTCAATAAACGTCCGGCTGCCGTGAGACTTGCCAGCGAGTACGCACCAATTCCAACCCAAATTTTATCAGAATAATATCCCGCTAAAACTGTTGCCAAGGCAAAAGCACGCATGCTGTGTCCTGATGGAAAGGCCGTGTTTGAATGGCCGGTGAAGGGCCCATACCATTTACTTGCTTCTGCCAATTGATTTGGCCGAGGTCGCTGCGTTAACTCTTTCAGAACAAATGCTGCACCTGCGCTCAGTACAAAAGCCTGCAAACCAGCAAGTGAAGCTTCCTGCAACCGGCAGTTATCATTCTTACGTCCAATCAGATACATTCCACCTAAAAGTGGCATGGATAGAAGTCCACTTCCAAAAGCATCGGTAAACTTGGTAAAATTTTGTTGTTGCTTTGGATTGAACTGGCTATCGAAAAAAGGAAAAATAACATCGTCCTGGGTGTAAGCTACAGCCGTCATTCCGATAACGGCTCCTGCTATCAGCCAATCCTTTGCTTTGTAATGCAATGGTTGCGATGCCGTTGTGATAGTTGAGTGCCAATAGCTCAACAAATAATGAATATCAGGTTGCACATTGCAACTATCCTGAGCAGCACATTTATCAATATTTCCAGCAAGCAGAAGCAACACAAAAAATCCAAATGTAAACTTCTGCAAGATGTTATTCATGTGTTTTGGCTTCATTCCAGAGGGCATCCATCTCTTCTAGCGTCATTTCGTGCAGATTTTTCCCTTTTTCGGTTGCCATTTCTTCGATGTAGGTAAACCTGCGTTTAAACTTTTTGTTTGTTTTTTCAAGGGCATCTTCCGGATTAATATTGAGATACCGTGCATAATTGACAAGGGCAAACATCAAATCGCCAAACTCGTCTTCCAAATGCTCAACCCCAGCATTGTTTACCACTTCATGGTGCAACTCATTGAGCTCTTCCTGCACTTTTTCCCAGACATCTTCAGTGCGTCGCCATTCAAAACCAACACCTCCCGCCTTTTCCTGCATACGGTACGATTTCAGTAAGGCTGGCAAACTATTTGGAACTCCTTGTAAAACTGACTTCTTGCCTTCTTTCAGTTTGATGCGCTCCCAGTTTTCCTTTACATCACCGGAATTATTAACTTTCACCTCTCCATAAATATGGGGATGCCTGACAATCAGCTTCTCCGAAATTCCATCAAGCACATCTTTGATGTCAAAGGCATTTTGCTCATCTCCGATTTTTGCATAAAACACCAAATGAAGCATCAAATCGCCAAGTTCCTTTTTAACTTCCTCAAGATCATTATTTAAAATGGCGTCACTCAATTCATAGGTTTCTTCTATGGTGAGGTGCCTCAGGCTTTCAATTGTTTGCTCCCGATCCCATGGGCAACCTTTCCTGAGCTCATCCATGATAGTCAACAACCGCCCAAAAGCCTCAAGTTTTTCTTTCATGTGTAATAAGTTTTGATTTAATTGGTCTGTTGAAATATCTATTATTAATGATTCAAGGTTGGCACAAAACTATCAGATAGATATTTCATTTGATCAATTTTGTACAAAAGTAATGGATTCGGTCGAGGCAGTCCTTCCATAATGCAGAATTAACTGACATTTCACAGTTATGCCAGCAATGGCAAATGCCTATATTTGTCCACTCAAAACACTGGCGGCCACATTATGTCCTACTTCAAACAGTTGGTTATTCTTTTTATGCTATTGTCATTGAAAGGTTTTTCGCAGGGAGGCCCTCCTCCATCGCGCTTGAACTTTAAGTTGGAAGGCAGGATTCACTACGGAATTTTTCTACAGCATCATTTTGAAATGCGGCGCTTCGACGCGCATTTTCCGGCCTTCGAAATCAGTTTGCAGAGGGTAACTTTTGGTCAGAAAAAATGGGAATCATTATACCGTTATCCAATGATTGGACTTTCATTCTGGCATTCGCAACTGGGTAAATTTGTGGCAATTGGGGAAGCTTATGCGCTGTATCCCTTTATAAATTTTCCCCTGAACCATGATATGCAGCATAGCCTCAACTTTAAAATGGGCGTAGGCCTGGGCTATCTGACCAATCGATTCGACCCCGTGTATAATTATCAGAATTTTGCCATTGGTTCTCACTTGAACATTGCTGTGAGCATGTATTTTGATTACAGACTCAAAGTGGATAAAAGAAGCACCTGGGTTGTTTCGACCGGATTAACACATTTCTCGAATGGATCGACCAAAACGCCCAATTTTGGTTTAAACATTTTCACAGTAAATACTGGCTGGTCCTGGTTTTTACGCAAGCCAAATCCATATCTCGACAAAAAGCTACTCCCAGAATTATATTTATTCGAGTTTGATGGGAAAAAGTGGTTTTCAATTGAATTACAAGCTGTTACAGGAATTAAAGACATGAGTCAGGAAACAGGTCAGCGACACATGATTTATAACATGGCCATCAATGCCATGAAACAAATTTCGATGCGGAGCAAAATTGGACTGGGATTCGACCTGACTTATGATGGGTCAGACGCTGGGGTTTTGGAGCGCAAAAATATCACCTACAAAAACAACTGGGATTTAGCCAAACCGGGAGTCAATGTGGCCTATGAAATGCTACTGGACAGAACTTCGTTTCTGTTTAACATCGGGTCACATATTGGCGGTGCCGAACTGAGTGAAGGTTATGTTTACCAAAAACTGGCCATTAAGCAATTATTAAGTTCCAACTTTTTTACAACGCTGTCGCTCACTGCCCACTTCGGAAAAGCAGATTACATTGGTGTTGGATTTGGCTATCGCCTTGATTTTAAATATTATTAGACGCATGCAAAAAAGACATATCTATTTTATCATCTTGTTGATTGCTGTTCTTCTATCAGCATGCTCGAAGAGCCCTGGCGACTGTTTTACCAAGACTGGGAATACGGTTTCTGACGTCAGAGACCTCAGTGCTTTTACTGCCATAATGATGCTGGATAATGTTGACGTTGAACTGATTGAAGGGTTAGACCCAAAAGTTGAAGTGATAGCAGGGACAAACCTGATCGATAAGATAAAAACAGAAGTTATCGATTCAGTGCTGATTATCAGTAATGTTGCCAGCTGCAATTTCGTTAGAAGCTATAGTCAACCATTGGTTGCGAAGGTCTATTTCCAAAAGCTCGACAGCATAGAATATCGCTCTGTTGGCGACTTGACCTGCCTTAGCAAAATTGTCAATACCGACAGTTTTCAAATCAATATTTATGAAGGTGCAGGACTGATCCAACTTGAGCTTCAAACGGCGGTATCACGGCTCAACTTTCATTACGGAACTGCAAATCTTGAAGTTAGCGGTTTTTCTCAGGTCAACTACATCTACCAGGCCAGTTATGGCCCAATTAATGCTTCAGATCTGATAACAACCTATAATTATCTTGAAAACAAAAGTACCAATAACACTTACGTGCAGGCAAATGTTGGCCTGGGTGTAACAATCAGCAGCATCGGAAACGTTTATTACAGAGGCAATCCGACAATAAGTCTGAGTAAAAATGGAAGCGGCGAATTGATTCCTCTTCCATAAAAAAAGGCTTGCAGAAAACTCCGCAAGCCTCATTTCGTCTTAAGTTTCGAACTAATAAGCTTTGGCAAAATATACCCTTTGTTCACTAGGGTTCCCTGTGAGGATACATTTACCTTTTTCTTTGGCTCCTTCTATTGGAATCAGGCGGATCGTGGCTTTAGTCTTTTCCTTGATTTTTTGCTCAGTTTCGGGGGTTCCATCCCAATGTGCCATTACAAAACCTCCTTTTTCAATTCGGGCTTCAAACTCATCCCAGGTATCGACTTTAAAGGTGTTTTCATTTCTAAAATCAAGTGCTTTTTGGAATAGGTTTTTTTGAATCTGCTCAAGCAGGTTAGCCACTTTCTGATCGATGTTTTGCAACTGCAACGATTCCTTCTCAAGCGTATCTCTGCGGGCAACTTCAACAGAGTTGTTTTCCAAATCGCGTGGCCCAATAGCAAGACGAACCGGTACTCCTTTGAGTTCCCATTCTGCAAACTTATACCCAGGCTTTTGCGTAGTACGGTTATCAAATTTAACCCGAATACCTCTGGATTCAAGCAGCTTTTTGATCTCGTGAGCCTTTTCTGACAGCTGATCAAACTGCTCTTCATTTCTGTAAATAGGCACGATAACTACCTGTATAGGAGCTAGTTTTGGAGGTAAAACCAAGCCATTGTCATCAGAGTGCGACATGATCAAAGCGCCCATCAACCGGGTCGAAACGCCCCATGATGTGGCCCAAACAAACTCCTGTTTGTTTTCCTTGTTTAGGAACTTCACGTCGAAAGCCTTGGCGAAATTTTGCCCGAGGAAATGCGAAGTACCCGCCTGTAGCGCCTTTCCATCCTGCATCAGAGCCTCTATACAATAGGTTTCGATGGCACCAGCAAAACGTTCATTTGGCGATTTAACGCCTCGCAAAACAGGAACAGCCATCCACTCTTCAGCAAATTCGGCATAAACACGCAGCATTTGTTCAGCTTCGGCCACAGCCTCTTCCATGGTAGCATGGGCTGTATGGCCTTCCTGCCAGAGAAACTCGGCGGTGCGCAAAAACAACCGGGTGCGCATCTCCCAACGAACGACGTTTGCCCATTGATTGATCAATAGCGGCAAATCACGGTAGCTTTGAATCCAGTTGCGGTATGTATCCCAGATGATTGTCTCTGAAGTTGGCCTCACAATCAATTCTTCCTCGAGCTTGGCATCTTCATCAACGATAATACCTTTTCCGTTGGGATCATTTTTTAATCTGTAATGTGTTACCACTGCACATTCTTTTGCGAAACCCTCAACGTGACTAGCTTCTTTGCTAAAAAAAGATTTAGGTATAAACAAAGGAAAATAAGCATTTTCATGCCCTGTATCCTTAAACATCTTATCCAAAGCCTGTTGCATTCTTTCCCAGATGGCATATCCGTGCGGTTTGATCACCATACAACCCCTAACAGCTGAGTTTTCTGCCAAGTCAGCTTTGGTTACAAGGTCGTTGTACCATTGAGAATAATTATCTTCGCGTGTGGTTAATTCTTTTGCCATGAATTTTTGGTATAGTATTTGTATTTTTTCACATCGAATTGCAAAATTAGTAAAAATCCATGCGAGGATTCAACATAAAGCCACAGGAGGACCATAAAATGAAAACTTTCAATGCTATCATCTTCATCGCACTGCTCTTTGGTGCAACTGCCTGCTCCACCAGCAGCGCCGTTTATGATGACGTTTACTACTCGAGACGTGGCGGCAATACGCCAGCTGTCAGCCAAAATGAATCTGGACTGGCAACCGCTCCGGCTAAAACATACACAGCCGAAGCAGTGAGTAGCAACACTGATTACGATTATCAGGCTTACTACCAGGATGACGCTGCAGCCAATGTGCAACAAAGTAGTGCAGAACCTGTTTACCAAACCAGCGAAACAGTTACTGAAACCGACGGCACAACCTATACCACCACAGAAACCTACTATGATGGTGAATACGCCAACAGAATCAGGCGGTTTGGAAGCAGCTCTTCATCCAATTTTGGCTATTACGATGCCTACAACACAGGATGCTATGACTGCGTAAACACCAATGTTTCTTTCGGCTTTGGCTATCCATGGGGATGGTCTTTCGGCCTGAGCTACGGTTCACCCTACTATTATGGATACAACCCTTATCGTCCATATTATAGTTCATGGAGATACTATGATCCTTTTTTCTACGATCCATGGTATGCCTGGGGACCAAGTTGGGGTTGGGGCGGATCATATTACAGCGGATATAACCATGGCTACTGGAATGGCTTTTATGACGGCTACTACAGTGGTGGCGGATACGGATGGTACGGAAACAATCGCGACCGCGGCTCATACAGATATTATGGACACCGCAGCAGCATTGGTGGCAGTACCACCAACCCAAGTGGAAGCAACCGCGGATACCGCAGTGGCGACGACACAGAGAAAGATAGCTATGTAAGCGGCCGTGGTGCTCGCTCAAGCAGTGCCGGAGGTGGTGCAATTGAAAAAACATCACCAGTCACCGGACGCGACAATGCCACTGCTACAGACAGAGGACAGTCAGCCAGAGGACAGAATACCGAAAGAGCCGTTCGTCCCTCATCAAACAATGAAGTTCGTAGTGAGCGCCCTGCAAATAACGACAGGTTTTCTCGTCCAAACACGAATAATCAGGAAACAAGACCTTCGGCAACAGAAAAGGTGAGTGAATTTCGTTCACGTTACGAACGCCCTACGCAGAGCAGGCAAGAGCCCGCAGCACGCGAGCAACGCTACGAAAGACCAAAAACTTATACTTCGCCCAGTGACAAACAGCCCAGATCTAGCTCAGAATATGTGCGTCCTCAGCGGGAAACAAGAAACACGAATGTTAATTCGTCAAGATCGAACAACGTAAGAACACAGCCTGCTCCTTCACGGTCTAACAGTACAACAGTAACGCCTTCAAGGAGTAACTCTACCAGAAGTTATTCAACACCATCACGCAGTACTACCAGATCTTCTTCCGGGAGTTATAGTGCTCCTTCAAGGAGTTCATCGTCTGGCAGCTCTTCTTCAGGTTCAAGCCGCGGAAGTAGCTCGTCATCATCGGGAAGCTCAAGAGGTGGTCGCAGGTAATCGGTTTGTTAACCAGAAAAAATCATTCAGCCCCTTGTTTTATGTATCAATAGTATTGAATACAAGGGGTTTTCATTGTCAAAACAAAAAAGAATTAACATGAAAAAGATAGTAATCGTTTGTGCATTGCTACTGGGACTATCTCAGATGACACAAGCCCAAAATGAATCAGACGCCCTGCGTTATTCTCAGCAGTTTTACCAGGGAACAGCCAGAAGCATGGCTATGGGTGGAGCTTTTGGTGCTTTGGGTGCCGATTTTTCTTCGATCAGCACCAATCCGGCCGGACTGGGGTTGTATCGTAGCTCAGAGTTTAGTTTAACACCAGAACTGTTTAGCAGCAAAACCGAATCAACTTATAACGGCACATTTGCTGATGATTCACGTGCCAATTTTGCACTGAGCAACCTGGGTTTTGTGCTTACAACAGCAGTGCCTGAAGGGAGCACATCGGCACCATGGAAATATTATCAGTTTGCGTTCGGGATGAACCGGGTAAATAATTTTAACAACAGAATGATGATCAGGGGAAACAATCCGGATCATTCACGGGTGGATGTTTATCTGGATGAAGTTTGGAACGTAAATCCGCAAGACATTGAAAGTCAATACCCTTTTGATCTATATCCGGCCTGGTACGTTTATTTGCTTGACACCATTCGTGACAACGATGGGTATCTGGTTTACACCAGTCCTGTGCCACAAGGTGGCATTTTGCAACAGGAATTGGTAAAAACATGGGGCTCAATGAACGAATGGGTATTTTCAGGTAGCGCAAACCTCAATGATGTATTGTTTGTTGGTGCAACACTGGGGATGCCCTATGTGCGCTATTTTAAAGAATCGACTTACACTGAGTCAGATCCGGATGGGTCTATTCCCGGCTTTGACAACTGGAATTACAAAGAAAACCTTGAAACAAAAGGTTGGGGAATCAACCTGAAGCTGGGTGTTATTGCCTGGCCGCTCGACTGGCTTCGTGTCGGTGCTGCTTTCCACACACCAACGCTCTTTTACGGACTGAAAGATACCTGGTATACGAGTATTGATGCAACACTCGGACCAGATTATAACCGCAAAGACTCTCCGCTTGGAGAATACGAATATGATATTTCAACTCCGCTGAGAGCAATCGGAAGCGTCGCCTTCATCATTGGCAAATACGGAAGTATGAGTGCTGATTACGAATATGTTGACTACTCAAGTGCAAGACTGCGCGCACAAGATTACACTTTTGCCAGCGAAAATGATGTCATCAGAAGCTCTTATACAAGCACTACCAATCTGCGTATTGGTACTGAGTGGCGATACAATAATTTTAACTTCAGAGGTGGTTATTCATTGTATGGAAGTCCATACAAAGACCAAATAAACGACGAAAAATATACATCCTATTCTTTTGGTCTTGGGTACAGTGAACGCAATTTCAGTCTCGATCTGGCCTATGTTCACGGACAAAGCAATCGCGAATATTATTTGTATTCTTCTCCCAATTTCACCACAAATCCGACAAATCAAACAATTACAACAAGCAACATTGTTTTGACAACAAGATTTAGATTTTAGTTTGATTTTTTCCCAATACACTCACTTATGGTAAGGGTGCATCAACTTGGTGCACCTTTATTTTTTCCCCAGGCGATCTAAACCGGCCTGCGCTTTTTGGTGAATACTGTTACTGTATTCATCGGGTTCAATATCCATACAAAGTCGAAAATACTTTTCAGCCATCACGGAATCATGCAGCGTTTCATAAATTTCACCAGATTTAAGAGCAGCATTTGCCGCATAATAGGCGGGATTTGATCTCCCCTGACTTAAAGCCAGGTCGTAATACCTGAGTGCATCCTGATATTTCTGCTGTGCATGTGCTATTCTACCTTTGCGATAGATATATTCAATTTTTTCAGTTGGATTGAATCGGCTATCGATGGTATCAACCAGTAATTGAGCAGACTGCATGTAATACCCTCCATCAAAAAGTAGCCTTGCCTTTAACAATAAAATATTTGGAAAAGCTTTCGTCTTCGCTTCCCTTTTGGCCTGTTTGTCCGCATCCACCTGACCAACATCCTGCATGGCAACCAATTTCATCATATCGAAATAACCCGCAGTATCTGATTGTAAAGCATTGACCCATGACATTTTACGAATAGCATCGGCACGATAGTTATGCCCCTTGTATTTTTGAAGGAATTTCATGTATTCCCCTGAAGCGTTTAAATCCAATTTTCTAAGCATGGATTCTGCCTGCAAATAATATAGATAGTCGAATGGAAATGTGTTTGGAATATTTTGTGTATTTCTGAGCAATTGAAGTGCTTCATCATTCTTTCCAACACGCATTTGTATGGAGGCTTGGGCAAAAACCAATAGCTCGTTTTTGCTATCTTCCGGCTTAAACTGCTGTAACAACTTTGTGGCATTCCCCAGATCCAATTGAAGGTTTAACTCAATAAAGCTCAAATAGAACAAAGTCTCGTCGCGCAAATATGCCATTGAAGGATCTTTCTCAGTGAGCGCAAGCAATTGGTAAAGTTCGCTTCTACCCTGTTGTATGGTGCCACTGAGAGAGACCAGTTTTAACATCCACAGAAATCGCGGTGGAACGGCGCCCACCATGGCATGCATAATACCATTGCTGAGTAGATTTGGCTGAAAATCAGGGAAAAGAACTGTGTTTTCATCAATCAACAAAAACGAACGGTAAATATCGAGGGCAGCTGTCGTATATTGCTCGCCAAACTTCAGCCTGACAAATGCCCACTGCATCTGTATTGCAGCAATGGCAATGCGTTTGTAGGGGTCGCTATCATCCAGGCGTTCCAGCCGCTTTATTCTGTTTTTCCGGTTTGGCTCAAGTTGATCAAACAAATCAGCATCTTCACTGATAAAAAGCTTTAAAAAATCGATGTAGTTATAGAGGAGTTCAGGACAGGCATTTCCTGGGTTTTGATGAACTTCTGCCTTTAACAAGACCTCTCCATCATTGAAACGCAAGGCAATAATATGTTGGTAAGCCTGCCTGCACTGCTTGTTAAACACAAAACTATCTGCCAGCGCAAAGTGCGAAATGGCCAGTAAGAGAATAACAAACAGTAGTCTTTTCATGGGAAGCTTTGGCTGTTTTGGTCGCGGATTTGAATGCTAAAAATACAAAAAGGGAACATCATCAATGCTCCCTTTTGTTATACTCAACCGAATTTTCGATTAGATCTTGTATTTTTCAGCAATTTCATGATCTACCAAAATACGTCCACAATACTCGCAAACAATGATCTTTTTGTGCATACGGATGTCTAACTGGTGCTGCGGTGGTATTTTGTTGAAACAACCACCACAAGCATCACGCTCAATTTGAACAACTGCCAATCCATTTCTGGCATTGGAACGTATTCTTTTGTAGGCGATCAACAGACGGTCTTCGATGAGCTTCTCATTTGTTTTGGAAGTATTGACCAATTCCTGCTCTTCTTTTTCTGTTTCGTCAATAATTGACTGGAGTTCAGATTTTTTAACGTCCAGATCAGCGCTTCTTTCAACAAGTCTGGCTTTGGCTGTTGCGATTTGTTCACCAACTTCTTCCAGCTTCTGGGTGTATTCACGAATTCGCTTTTCTGACAACTGAATCTCGAGTGTCTGAAATTCGATTTCTTTCGAAAGCGAATCATACTCGCGGTTATTTCTTACATTTTGTTGTTGCTCTTCGTAGCGCTTGATCAGCGTGTTGCTGTCTTTGATAGCCTGTTTTTTCTCGGCAATTGCACCATTGAGGTCGTTGGTTTCGTTTTCCAGATTCTCAACGCGTGTTTCGAGTCCAGCAATCTCATCTTCGAGGTCCTGCACCTCAAGCGGAAGCTCTCCACGAATAATTCTGATCCGGTCAACTTGTGAATCAATTTGTTGCAAGGTATACAGTGCAACGAGTTTTTGTTCAACACTTACTTCTGAAAGCTCTTCAGCATTTGCCTGAGCGCTTGTTTTCAGTTTATCAGCTTGCTTTTCCACTGCCATATGATTGAAATATTATTTTTTGAAGTGATACTGAACAGCGTTGGTTTTCACCTCCGATTTCAGGACGGCAAAGGTAGGAAATTTTTTTTGAATCATCTCAGCGATTAATTCTTTCGTAAATTGTTCAGTTTCAAAATGCCCGGCATCAATAAAAAGCAACTTTTGATCAGCATCAAAAAAATCGTGGTATTTCACATCTGCTGTTACGAATGCATCGGCAGCAGCCATTTTTGCCTGATGAAGCAGAAACGATCCTGATCCTCCACATATAGCTACTTTGCTGATTTTTTTATTCAAAATTTGACTATGCCTGAGTACATCAGCTTCAAGTTTCTCAGCAATCATATCCAGAAAATCTAATGGGTGCATTGGCTGAGGCAAAAAACCGATCATTCCCGAACCAACACCATCATACTTATTCTCGAGCGCAATAATATCATAAGCCACTTCTTCATATGGATGCGCTTCGAGCATTGCTGTAACCACTTTTGGCACCAGATGCGAAGGCACCACTGTTTCAATTCGTAATTCCTGTTCGAAATGCAACTCGCCTATTGTGCCAAGAAATGGATTCGTTTGGTCATTTCCCCTGAAACTTCCAAGACCTTCAGCATTAAAACTGCATTGGTCATAGTTACCAATATGTCCTCCTCCTGCATGAAAAATCGCATTCCTCACCTTTTCTGCCTCAGATTTTGGGCAAAAAACAACCAGCTTACGCAAAGAGTTTGAAATCGGTTGAAGTACTTTAAACCGCTCGAGACCGATTTTTTTTGCCATTTGGTAATTAACCCCAAACTGATAGTTATCGAGGTTGGTATGCATAGCGGCTATGGCGATTCTGTTTTGAACAGCTTCTATCACTATTCGTGAAACCGGATCGGATGGCGTCAGTTTTTTAATTCCTTTGAAAATCAGTGGGTGATGTGAAATAATCAGATCACATTTTTTCTCAACCGCCTCAGCAATCACCTCAAACGTTATATCAATTGAGAGTAAAACCTTTGTTATAACAGACTCGGGATCGCCTACAATCAAGCCTGAATTATCATAAGATTCCTGCAGTGAAAGTGGTGCTTCGTCTGTGATTGATTTTAATAAATCATTAATTTTTATATTCATGTTTTATTTAATTTTCAACTAGTTATTCATTCAATAGAATTGATTTCAATGAATTAATCAACACCAGCTGGCGTTGTTAAACCAAAAAAAACAGGATTATTTCGCTTTTGATGAAACGAATATATAAAATATTGCGTAAAAATTTGTATATTTGAATACATCAGTAAATCACCCATTTTTGGTTGTTATACTTGGAAAAAGGAAATTACTTACGATAGCTCTCCAATTTGAAGTATGAGAATATTTTTACTTCCCTTGTCATTGTTGTATCAACTTGTATTATTTATCCGTCATAAATTATTTGATTGGGGGATTATCAAGTCGACTTCATTTGATTTTCCAATCATTTGCGTTGGTAACCTGACTATGGGCGGAACCGGAAAAACACCTCATATAGAATACCTTGTAAGGCTTTTATCCTCAAAATACAAAATTGGAATATTGAGTCGGGGGTATGGCCGAAAAACAAAGGGATTTCTGCAAGCCGAACCGGGAATGACCTATAGGCATATTGGAGACGAGCCGATGCAATATGTGAAGAAATTTCAAGAAGCACAGATTGCTGTATGCGAAAAAAGAGTTGAAGGCGTAAAAAGAATGATCAAATCTTCTCCAAACACTGATTTGGTTCTGCTTGATGATGCTTTTCAGCACCGCTATCTCAAGGCTGGCTTAAATATTTTACTTACCGACTATCATAACCTGTATCCAAAAGACTACCTCTTTCCTGCCGGCAATTTGCGCGATGTGGTGGTAGCAGCAAAAAGGGCAGACATCATTGTCGTGACCAAAACACCCAAAGTTTTTTCACCTTTTACAAGGAGAAGACTTACTGAAATCATTCAGCCTGAACCAACACAGCGATTGTTCTTTTCCTATTTACAATACGGTCGTTTTACACCCGTTTCACATCAGTCCGGAATTTTTATTCCAAGAAATCTTGGGACTATTGTGCTTTTTTGTGGAATTGCTAACCCCTATCCTTTTCAGGAATACTTGCGAAGCCGATGTAATGAACTCATCACTATTGATTTTCCGGATCATCATGCGTTTACAAAAAAAGATCTCTATCGTGTTGTAAATGAGTACGAAAACGTGTTGGGAAAGAATAAGATTGTTGTAACAACAGAAAAAGATGCAATGCGTTTGATCGATTCTCCGTATTTTCGCCTGTTCGAGAACATTCCTTTTTTTTATGTACCTGTTGAAGTCAGGTTTCATGATGAGGAACGTATAACATTTGATCAACAGGTAATAGAATATGTTCGAAAAAATTCAGCAAACAGTAGCGTTCATTCAGTCAAAAATTGAAGAAAAACCGCAGATTGGTATAATCCTGGGTACAGGCCTCGGCAATTTAGTAAACGAAATTGATATCCAACTTGCCTTACCTTACGAAACCATTCCCAATTTCCCTGTATCTACCGTTCAGGGTCATCAGGGACGCCTTATTTTTGGCAAATTAAGTGGTCGAAACATCGTTGCCATGCAAGGCCGTTTTCACTTTTATGAAGGTTACAGCATGGAAGCTGTAACTTTTCCGGTGCGTGTGATGAAGATGCTTGGAGTACAATTGATGATTGTTTCAAATGCAAGCGGTGGGCTTCACCAGGATTTTTCCGTGGGTGATTTGATGATCATCAACGACCATATCAACCTGATGCCCAATCCGCTTATCGGCAAAAATGATGATCGCTTAGGGCCTCGTTTTCCTGATATGAGTCATGCTTATCATCCCGAAACAATTCTTCTTGCCCATCAGGTTGCCAAAGAAAACCACATCAAAGTTCACGAAGGTGTATATGCTGCGGTAACCGGACCGACTTTTGAAACCCCCGCCGAATATGGCTTTATCAATACCATTGGAGCCGACGCAGTAGGAATGTCGACCGTTCCTGAAGTAATTGTGGCCCGTCACATGAGCATGAATGTTTTTGCCATTTCTGTCATATCCGATCTGGGTGTAAAAGGCAAAATAGTGAAAATATCGCACCAGGAAGTGCTGGACGCTGCAGCTGCTGCTGTTCCAAGAATGACCTTGCTTATCAAAGAATTATTGAAAAAAGATATTATTTGAAATCTGCATGAGCGCTCATCAGAAAAACATCTACTTTGCATCTGATTTTCATCTGGGTGTACCCGACCACGACAGCAGTCTGCAGCGTGAGAAAAAACTGGTAGCCTGGCTCGATACCATCAAAAAGGATGCAGCCGAAGTTTTTCTGATGGGAGATGTTTTCGATTTTTGGTTCGAATACAAAACCGTGATCCCCAAAGGTTATGTTCGCCTTTTGGGAAAATTGGCAGAGATAGTTGACAGTGGCATTCCGGTGCATGTTTTCAGAGGCAATCACGATATCTGGGCTTTTGATTACCTCAACAAAGAGATTGGGATTCAGCTTCACCGCAAACCAGACATCAGAACCTTCAATAGTAAAAAGTTTTACCTGGCTCATGGCGATGGACTTGGTCCGGGCGATAATGGTTACAAGCTTCTGAAAAAAGTTTTCGAAAACAAAGTTAACCAATGGCTTTTCAGGTGGCTTCACCCGGATATTGGCACCAGAATGGGTTTATATTTTTCACATAAAAGCCGGATTGCCAATATCGCCCGTGAACAAAAAAACGATTTTAAGATTACCGTTGAAGATGAAATGCTGTATCACTATTGCCAATCTATTTTGAAAGAAGACAAGAGTTTTGATTATTTTATTTTTGGACACCGGCACATTGCACTCAATCACCCACTCAACGATAAATCCAGATTGCTGATTTTAGGTGATTGGGTCACCAATTTCACCTATGCCGTTTTTGATGGAGACACGCTTAGCCTGAAACGTTTCGAATAAAGCGCCTAGGATCAACCTCATTATCTAACGCGCCACCATATTCCAGTAAGTTTACCAGATACCGACTAAAATAGGGCGCCAACATCACTCCACGTGCTCCCAAACCATTCAAAATAGCTAGTTTAGGATTGTCAGGATGAAAACCTGCAACCGGTCGCCTGTCAGCTACGGCAGGCCTGATTCCGGCCTGGTGTTTTACAACATGCACAGGTGCATCAATGAATTGTTGAAGCTTCGAGATCAGATAATGCTTACCTTCTTTTGTCGGGGTTTCGGTCAGGTCGTTCCAGTCGTAGGTGGAGCCAACACGATAAAGTTGATTACCCAAAGGCAAGACAAATATATCTTTGTTGATCAATTGTTTACATTCAAAATCTTCAATAATGACATCAAGCAATTCTCCTTTTACAGGCCTAAAAGGGATGAAATTAAAATAGGGATTTTGAGTCGCCAGATGACCCTCGCAGAAAATGATATGATCAGCAGCAATGTCCCGATAAATTATTCCTGAAGTTTGAACTTGCAACTGAGCATGATCAAAAGTCTCTTGACGAACAAGTACATTTTCTTTCAAAGATTGCATTGCAAGCTCTAAAAATGTAGCCGTATCCAGCCAGGCTGCTTCTACAAGGCCAGCTTTAAACGGATTGACGATTTTTCTGTTTTCAATAGTTTTTTCTGTTTCAACTATCCAGCGACCAATCTTGATATCTTGGTTTTTTCTTTTCCACAAAACAGGGTCATGCTCACCAAATATTTTAACCAGAGGAACTTTATTAAGACATGCACTCTTACTTTTTACATCAAATTGCGTATAATAATCCAGTGCAAAAGGAAAAATTTCACCAGCCCTCCATACCTCGGTCAAATACCTAAAAACGAGCGGATTCATAATTCCGGCGGCAACACGCGTGGAAGATGACAGGGCAGAATTGTCGATCCAAATTATACGCTTGCCCGATTTTGACAGTTCAAGACAAAGGGTAGTACCGGCAATCCCTCCTCCAACAACAATATAGTTTGTATGTTGCAAATCAGGCAAACTTTTCAATCAGCTCAACCAAACGGCTGGCATAGCCCATTTCATTATCGTACCAGGCCACTACTTTCACCAGTTTGTTACGCTGACCCAAAACAGCCGTCAGTCCGGCATCGAAAACAGCCGAATGGGTGTTTCCGATAATGTCAGCGGATACAATTGGATCTTCGGTATACTGCAAAATACCTTTCATGCTTGATTGTGCTGCTTCTTTAAATGCCTTGTTGATAGCCTCAACACTTGCTGATTTTTCAAGTGTGCAAGTGAGGTCAGTAAGTGATCCGTCTGGAACCGGGACGCGTATACCAGCACCGCCCAAATTGCCTTTCAAATGTGGGAAAATACGCGTGGCAGCCTTGGCAGCTCCTGTTGTTGTAGGCACAATTGAATAGGCAGCAGAACGGCCTCGCCGCCAATCTTTGTGCGGACCATCTACCAGATTCTGGTCTTTGGTATAAGAATGTACCGTAGTGATAAAGCCTTTCTCTACTCCCCAGTTGTCGTTGAGAATTTTGATCAAAGGTGCCACATTATTGGTTGTGCAGGAAGCATTTGAAATGATGACATCTTTCTTGTTGATGATGTGGTCATTCACTCCCAAAACAACATAAGGCACATCTTCATGTTCATCTTTAGCAGGAGCTGAGATAATCACTTTGCGGGCTCCTGCATCATTTACATGTTTAAGGGCTTGTGCAGGCTCGGTAAAAAATCCTGTGGATTCAACCACAATGTCAATATCAAGCCTCTTCCAGGGAAGTTTTGATGGGTCTGATTCGTTAAAAACACGAATTTTATTTCCATTTACAATGAGATTGTTTCCTACGCAGCTTAGCTCACCTTCAAAGGCTCTCTGCACTGAATCGTATTTGAGCAAATGAGCCAAATTTGCTGCTTCTGCCAGGTCGTTGATGGCAATAACTTCCATGTCTTTTCGTTTCATTAACTGACGGAAAGTAATCCTGCCAATACGCCCAAATCCATTGATGGCAATTCTTATCGGTCTGTTCATTTGGAAATGCTTTATATTGGACAAAGGTAAGGTTTTCGTCCTGTAATTTGAGATGCAAAAGGGTAGAATTACCCGAAAAAGATCGTTTCACATATCTCTAAAAATGTGTAATTTTATCACAAAAAATAATCGATATCAATATCAATTTCATGGAAAAAGTAAACTCTTACATCGAAACTAACAAAGAAAGATTTATCGAGGAATTATTCGGCTTGATCCGCATTCCTTCGATTAGCTCAATCAGCGAACACAAGCCAGATATGTTGCGTGCTGCTGAATACTGGAAAGAAAGCATTTTGAAGGCTGGTGCCGACAAAGCAGAAGTAATGCCAACAGCTGGTAATCCAGTAGTATATGGCGAGAAAATAATTGATCCAGCCCTACCAACTGTGCTGGTTTATGCACATTATGATGTGATGCCAGTTGACCCAATCAATTTGTGGAAAAGTCCGCCTTTTGAGCCAGAAATCCGCGAGGGAAAAATTTATGCAAGGGGCGCAGATGACGACAAAGGCCAAGGTTTTATGCATGCCAAAGCCTTTGAAACCATGGTCAAAACAGGCACTTTACCCTGTAATGTGAAATTTATGATTGAAGGAGAAGAGGAAATTGGATCAGTAAACCTCGGAAAATGGTGCGAAGAACACAAAGACATGCTTAAGGCTGATGTGATTCTTGTTTCCGACACCAGCATGATTGGCCCTGATGTGCCATCAATCACCACCGGTTTGCGCGGTTTGGCTTATTGGCAGGTTGAAGTTACCGGTCCTAACCGCGACTTACATTCAGGTCTGTTTGGTGGTGCCGTTGCAAATCCAATCAATGTGCTGTCAAAAATGATCAGTAGCATGGTGGATGAAAACAACCACATTACCATCCCCGGATTTTATGACGATGTGCTTGAAGCCACTCCTGCAGAACGCGAATTACTGAATAAAGCTCCATTTAGTTCTGCAGCTTACAAGCAAGCCATTGAAGTTGCTGAGCTACAAGGCGAAAAAGGATATACAACCATCGAGCATACGGGAATTCGTCCAACTTTCGATGTTTGTGGTATTTGGGGCGGGTATACTGGCGAAGGCGCCAAAACGGTTTTACCTTCAAAAGCCTATGCTAAGATTTCGTGCAGACTGGTTCCAAATCAGAATCACGAAGCAATTGCGCAACTATTTAAGAAACATTTCGAGAGCATTGCACCGGCCAGCGTAAAAGTTAATGTTGAAATACTACATGGCGGACAAGCTTACGTTTGCCCGATCGATTTGCCAGCCTATAAAGCTGCTGAGAAAGCTTACATGGAAACTTACGGCAAACAACCGATTCCTATGCGCAGTGGTGGAAGCATTCCGATTATCTCCACATTTGAAAGTGTTCTTGGCCTCAAATCTGTTTTGATGGGATTCGGGCTTGAATCAGATGCCATTCACTCACCAAACGAAAACTATCCTGTTGAAAATTTCTACAAAGGTATCGAAACCATTATTGCATTCTATCAGCATTTTGCAAAGATGTAAATGTTGGTTTTATCCCTTATACCATAAAAAAAGCCGGGCAATTGCCCGGCTTTTTTTAAAAATAATATTTTGATTTACTGTATTTTGTAAATAGATTTCCCCTGTTTAAAATTATTGGCACCTTGCTTTAAGAAGGCAACAAATTCATCCACATTGAGGTCGTAAGCTCTGGGTTGTGCCAGTACATCCTGATCATGCCCGAGTAATACATAATAGGGTTGGGCATTGACGCCAAACTTCGAAATCTGGAAGTCAGCAAACTTACGGCCTATGGTTTTTTTCCATTTGCCATCATACTCGCTCAATACCCATTCCGATTCAGGAAGAGCAGTTTTATCGTCAACATATAAAGCAACCACCACATAATCGTTTCGCAAAATCTCGAGAACACGTGGATCGCTCCAGACATTGGCTTCCATTTCGCGACAATTTACACAGCCATGGCCTGTAAAGTCGATGAAGAGTGGTTTATTTAACGATTTTGCACAGGCCAGCCCCTGTTCGTAATCGAAATAGCCTTCAAGACCGTGCGGCAGGTGCAACTTTTCATGAAATTTAGGTGTTTCACAGAGTTCGTTCTCTGGCTGCTTCGATGCAATTCCACCAACCATCTTCACATTTTTCCGGATGATTTCATTCAAATCGAAGTCGTGTGTGTGCATGGGTGGCATATATCCCGAAAGGGCTTTCAATGGCGCACCAAACATCCCAGGAATCAGATAAACCACGAAAGAAAAAGTAATGATAGAGAGCGCCAGTCGCGGAACACTCAAATAAGGCACATCCGAGTCATGTGAAAACTTAATTTTTCCCAACAAATAAAGTCCCATCATAAAGAAAATGACAATCCATAAGGCCAGATAAACCTCTCTGTCAAGCAATCCCCAGTGGTAAGTTTGGTCGGCAACACTCAAAAATTTAAGTCCCAATGCAAGCTCCAAGAATCCCAAAACCACTTTTACAGAGTTGAGCCAGCCACCCGATTTTGGAAGGTTGCTCAGCCATGACGGGAAGAACGCAAATAATGTAAAAGGCAAAGCAAAAGCCAGCGAAAAGCCAAACATTCCCACGATCGGCTTAAGCACCTGTCCACCTGCTGATTCCACCAAAATAGTTCCTACAATCGGTCCTGTACAGCTAAAAGACACCAAAACAAGTGTTAAAGCCATGAAAATTGAACCAACAAATCCGCCCTTATCAGCTTTCTGATCTGATTTATTAACAAGCCAATGTGGAAGCGTTATTTCGAACATCCCAAAGAAAGAGGCTGCGAAAACAAAAAAGATGATGAAAAACAGGATGTTCGGTAGCCAGTGTGTACTAAGCCAGTTGGCAATATCAGGTCCGGCAACAACCGCCAAAATGGAACCTATCAGCGTATAAATTGCAATAATCGATATTCCATAAACAATGGCCTGAATACGTCCTTTGAGCTTTTCTTCCTTGTCTTTCATAAAAAATGACACTGTCATCGGAATCATCGGAAACACACAAGGAGTCAGAATAGCTGCAAGACCACCCAGAAATGCCAGGAAAAAGAATCCCCAAAGTGACTTTTTTGAGCCGGTAATATCTGCCTGGGTTTGATTCAGTTCAGCTGTGTTTTGTTGTGTTGCTTCTCCAAGCGTTTTACCGTCAAATGCAAGGTCAAAATCATGATATAAAGCCACACAACCCACATCATTACAGACCATGTAGGCGATTTCACCCGTCACCTGAAACGGAAGCTGACCATCAACAGTAATCTTTTGTCTGAATTCAGCCTCATCTTCAAAAGACTTGATGTCCATCTCAAAAATGTCGTCAAATTTTACAATTCCCTCAGAAGTTTCAAACACATCTCCATCGAGCTTGAAGTTATCTGATGGTTGAAAAGTGAAAACTGTTGGCAACGGCCCATTCTCGGGAATATTCAAAGAATATAGGTGAAATCCCGGATCAATTTTTGCCTTGAAAATCAACTCGTAAGCATTGTTTCCGTTATTGCTGACATCATAAGTCCATTTGACGGGCTCCAAAATTTTACTTTCAGGCGCACCCACAGTCACAGCAACGGGCTGCACCACTTCAGGCGTCAACGTAAAAGAAAAATCGATTTCTGAAGGCGGCAGACAGCGGGTATCATCACAGCTCATGAATTCAAGAAATCCCGTGATCTTAACTGGATCAACACTTAAAACTTTCACTTTTTGTTTGAACAACGCCTGTCCGGAGAAAAATTTCAGTGTCATCTCAAAGTTGGGATCATACTGCTCAACCGATTCTGATTCAGTAACTTTACCTATCAATTCGTAGGTTGAAGCTGCATCGAATTTAAAGGTGGTAGCCGGAGGCGACATCGGTATATCCTGAGAATACAAGTGCCACTTGGGTTCAATATCGGCTGTAAAAATCAGATTAAACTCGTTATTTCCCAGAGATTCAGTAGAAAAGCGCCACTGTACAGGCTCAATAACTTGTGCCTGCATAAAAACAGGCTGTAATAAAAGTAAGAAAAAGAGAAGTCTTTTCATAATAGTTTTCATATTCATGGGCTGCTTGGGCTGCAAAATTAAGATTCTATTGCTTATCAGGCTGCTACTCGTTTATTTATTGCCAGTAAAACTCTTTCAAGACAACCCAAAACCGTTGTAGGTTGCGTTGTTGGGCTTATTTAGAAATACGTAAAAATTACATGCTTTGAATATCGACCATCAAACTTCCACAAATAAGTATCATGTTCGCCTGTAAATTGATCAGAACTATTTCTTGTTTACTTTTGGTTTGTAAAAAATTTCTGGATATGAAATCTTTAATCATTCAATGTTTCCAGCATGTGCCATACGAATCAGCTGGCAGTATCGAAGACTGGTGCGCCGAGCGTGGACACCAATTTATTTATACCAGGCTTTATTTAAATGAAAAACCATTGCCGGGCAGCGACTATGACTGGCTGATTATCATGGGAGGCCCTATGTCGGTGCACGATGACCACATTTTTCCATGGATGAAAGGCGAAAAAGAGGCAATCGGGCAAGCCATCAAAGCAGGAAAAAAGATTCTTGGTATTTGTTTGGGCTCACAATTAATCGCACAAGTGCTTGGTGCTAAAGTTTTTAAAAATCCTGAAAAGGAAATCGGCTGGCACACTATTTCATTTACTGATACAGCCATAAAAATGTTTTCGCTTGAAGAAAGTAAAAAGCAAATGAAGGTTTTTCACTGGCACGGTGACACCTTTTCCTTACCTGAAAAATCAGTCCTTGTTGCCAGCTCGAAAGCTTGTGAAAACCAGGCGTATATCTTTGGAAATCATATTATTGCTTTTCAGTTTCACCCCGAAATCAAGCCAAAGAATATCGACTTAATGGTGCAGCATGGGCATAAAGAACTGACCAACGGAAAATACGTTCAGTCGGCAGATGAAATCGTTCGTGAACAACAATATTTTGAACAGAGCAAACTCCTTATGTTTCATATCTTGGACTGGTTTAGCCATAAAGAATAGCCCATCAGTTATTTCTTTTTTGATCATCAATTCACGCTAAATATTTTTAGATTTGTTGATGAAAATATACAACCATCATTTGATTTTTTTCGAACCAGGTATTTACCGAAAACAACCAAAATCTAATGTTTTCCTACGCGACTGAATTGCTTCATTTATTTCCGCTCATCGGCTCTTTCATCCGAAATGCCAGTGAGCAAAAGGCTTTCATGAGAAAGAGCATTGCTGTTGAACTCGAAAAAATCAAACTTGAGCCAAATAACGACCTGGATGAAGAGGATTTTAAAAAAATCAATGGCTATTATGGATTTGCTGTGCCGGCAATCCTGGGTCAAGGTTTCAGCATCCTAAGAGGCCGGTCACTTTCAGAAGATGAGCGGGCAGCATTAACCTATCTGGGGGCATTGACAGGTCTGTTTGACGATTTTTTTGATAAAAATAATACAACACTGTCGCACATCAGACAGATGATCGAAACGCCTGAACTTAAACTTGCACAGACAGCCAGCGAAAAACTGATCATTAGTTTTTACCGGGAAGCGCTGAATTTATGCCCTGATAAAGAACGACTTAAACAAGCATCTCTTGCTGTTTTCGATGCTCAGGTACTGAGCCAAAAACAGGCGCAAAAAAATCTTAACGCTGACGAAGTTGAATCAATTACGCGACAAAAAGGAGGCGTTTCCATTTTGTTTTACCGCAGTGTTTTCGATGTCCCGCAAACAGAAGAGGAACAGAAAATGCTTATGCTTCTTGGCGGATTGGGACAGCTTGAAAATGATATTTTTGACATCTATAAAGATTACCAAGATGGCATTCAGACACTTGCTACTATAGAAACAGATGTTTTACAACTCAGAAAAATATATGTACGTTTCATCAAAGAGGTGTACGATGCATTGATGACTCTGGAATTTGACCCCAAAAGTAAAATTCAATTTTGGCGTTTTGTATGGTTAATCGCCTGCAGGGGTCTGGTCTGCCTGGATTGTATTGAGAAAAACCAATGGAAAACGGATGGCCATTTTTTACTAAATCAATACTCCATAAAAGATTTGCTGTGCGACATGGAAAAACTCAGCAATAACCTGATCCTGATCAATTACTACGCAAAAAGGGAATACAGAAAATACAAGTTAGGCTAACAACGCTATTTCGTAGATATGCTTTGTGGATGAGCTAACTTTCCAACGGTCATCTATCCTTTGTCCCACCAACCATACAATTTCATCGTCTGCATCCACGATGATGAATGCCTGTTGCTTTTGAAAATAAGAATAATGCAGATCGATGAAATAATCACTGAGCAGCTTTGAACCACGCATACCAAAAGGGCGGAATCTATCTCCCGTTTTCCATGTCCTGAGACGCAATGGAAATTTCAGTTTTGTGTAATCGAGCTGAGCCATCTGACAAGAACGGTCTGGTTGAAACGCCTGCGGCTTAGGGTATAATTTGAACATCAAATTTAAGGGAGCAGAAAGCCCTGTAGAATTCTCTTCAATTAAAACCGGTGTAAATGCTTGCGGTAATTTTGACTTGAGCACGAGTTCAAGTTGATCGCGACCAACAGACAGCAGATGACTTTCTGAGCTAAAAATTGCTCCTGGCATGTTGCTTAAGCTATCGAAAACATTCCTGGTCTGCGAAGCAGAAAAACCAAATCGAATCAGCAATTCATGCAAAAGTTGAGCACCGGTCGGGTTACTAAGAAACTGATGCTTATCTAGCTGGATCATGTCTGTTTGATCAGTCACGATCTTTTGTAATTTCTCGTCTAATAATTCATCATACAAAAGTGATTCCTGGTTCAAAAATGAAGTGCTTTTTGCAATCGCCTCCGGCGCATTGGTGCTAATCTCTTCGAGTAGTGGCAACAGCCGATGTCTAATCTTGTTTCTCAGGTATTTTTCCTGACTGTTTGAGCTATCGTCGCGCCATGCAATTCTATGATGCTTTGCGTAATGTAAAATTTCGTTGGATGAGACAAAAAGTAATGGTCTGATAACATTCCCATTCCTTACTTGCATACCTCGCAAGCCATGTATTCCTGAACCACGCAACAAATTGATGAAAAATGTCTCCACCTGGTCATCGCGATGGTGTGCAACAGCCACACAATCAAAACCATGTTGAGCAAGGAGCTCCTCAAACCAATTATAACGCAATTCGCGGGCTGCCATTTGAATAGAAAGTTGATTTTCTGAGGCATATGACTGGGTGTCAAATTGTTTTACCTCACAATTTATCCTCATTTCCTGTGCTTTTTTTTGCACAAACTCAGCATCTGCATCCGACTCTTCTCCCCTCAATGAGAAATTACAATGCGCCACTGTCAAATGATATCCCAGCTGATGTAGCACGTGCAACATCACCATGGAGTCAATACCTCCGCTCACTGCCACCAAAACATTTTGGTTATCACTGATGAGCTCTTGTGATTGAATTATTTGTCTGACTTTTTGAAGCATGCACAAAAATAGCTACAATTCAGGGCACAAAAAAATCCTGTCCGAGCTGAACAGGATTTCTATGAATGTAATTTTGGTTTAGTCTATCGTCCAGGTACTTCCACTGTTGAGCATATCGTCGGCTGTTTTAATCGCCGAAATTTCCTTTTCGTGGGCAATGATATTATCGAGCGCCTGGTCAAAAGTTTCAGCAGCCACTGACCGAATAACACCTAAAGCAACCGGATATTCCGGAGGCATCATCCGCGCCAGCATCACATGTATACCAGGATCCTTTTCGTATTGGTCGTGAACCAGAATATCTTTTTCAGTTACCCCATTTTCGCCTAGCGTAACAACTTCCAGCTTTGTGCCCTTAAGCACAATTCCCTTGTCGTTGTTCTTTCCATAAATCAGCGGTTTACCATGTTCAACAGTAAGTTGATATTCATCTTTGGTCTCGCGACTTGTGATCAATTCGTGAGCTTTATTTGAAAAAATAACGCAATTCTGCAATACTTCAACCACAGAAGTTCCTTTGTGTTTGGCAGCTTCAATAAATACAGCCGTCATGGCTTTAGGGTTGGTATCAACCGCGCGAGCAAAGAAATTGCCTTGTGCTCCAATTACAAGTTCACCAGGATTAAATGGCCTTTCGAAGGTTCCTTGCGGACTTGTTTTGGTTTTCGATCCCTGGGGAGTTGTTGGTGAAAACTGTCCTTTGGTTAATCCGTAGATTTTATTGTTGAAGAGCAAAATATTGATATCGATATTGCGTCGGATGGTATGAATAAAATGGTTGCCACCAATAGCCATACTATCGCCATCTCCGGTAATCATCCAAACACTCAGCTTGGGATTGGCCAGTTTTACGCCAGTAGCCAAAGGTGCAGCACGTCCGTGAATGCCGTGAATTCCGAAAGTGTTCATGTAATACGGGAAACGTGATGAGCATCCAATTCCAGAGACAACGACAAAATCTTCTTTCTTTATTCCAAGATTTGGGAATACATTTTCAACGGCACGCAAAATGGCATGGTCGCCACAACCCGGGCACCATTTTACCATCTGATCGCTGCTAAAATCTTCTTTACTAAGGTTAAGCACCTGAGGATCTATGATTTGATTTTCCATTTTCTATTGATTTAAGATCTCGTTAAACTTGGTCTCGAGTTCAGCAACCATAAAAGGCAAGCCCTGAATTTTGTTATACTGCTGATACTTGAATTGAGGATAATTCATTCTCAGATACTTGACAAACTGGCCATTATTGATCTCACAGACAACGATCTTCTTGTAGCGGGCAAATAACGTTTCTGTATTTTTTGGCAGCGGCATCATATGACGGAAGTGAGCATGTGCGACGGATTTGCCCTGATTAACCATTTTCTCAACCACTGTCAACACTACTCCATAAGTTCCTCCCCAGCTAACAACGAGCAGGTCGGCCTCATCTTTTCCGAATACTTCCTGTTCAGGAATGAAGTTAGCTACCCGTTGCACTTTTTCTTCACGCATGTTAGTCATGTGCTGGTGATTCATCGGGTCGTGCGATACGTTGCCCGTAACATCTTCTTTTTCAAGACCACCAATTCTGTGGCGCAGTCCCTCTGTACCAGGGATAGCCCAACTTCTGCTTAGTTTTTGTTCGTCGCGGCGATATGGCTTGTAATTGGGATCGTTGGCCATAACAATTGGCGGAGCGATCGGCATCAGGTCAGCAACTTTGGGAATCCTGAACACTTCTGAACCATTTGCCAGCGAACCGTCTGTCAGCAAAATTACTGGAGTCATGTGTTCCATGGCAAGTTTTGAAGCTTCATAGGCGCTATAAAAACAATCAACTGAACTTTTGGCCGCCAGCACAATGACAGGGGCTTCTCCATTTCGGCCATACAACGCCTGCATGAGATCGCTTTGTTCTGATTTCGTTGGCAAACCTGTCGATGGTCCACCGCGTTGTACATCAACAATCACAATAGGCAATTCTGTCATCACGGCCAAACCGATGGCTTCGCTTTTTAGAGACAAACCAGGTCCACTGGTCGTGGTAATGGCCAATGAACCAGTAAAACTGGCTCCAATTGTTGAAACAATACCTGCAATTTCATCCTCTGCCTGAAATGCCTTCACCGACAGATTTTTAAATTTGGTCAGTTCCTGCAAAATTTCGGTAGCAGGGGTGATAGGATACGACCCTAAAAACAAAGGTCTTCCCGATCTTTCGGAAGCTGCAATAAAACCCCAGGCAGTTGCAACATTTCCGGTGATATTGCGATAGCGTCCTTTTTCGAGCGGGGCAGGCTCTACCTTATAAGTATTGGTGATTGCCTCTATAGTATCAGCATAATTAAACCCGGCGGCAAGCACTGCTTTGTTCGCTTCAACAATCAACGGATTGGCTTTGAACTTTCTTTCGAAATGCTGATTGATTAAATCAAGTTTGCGGTTAAAAAGATACATGACAATCCCCAATGCAAACATATTCTTGGTCTTGAGCGTCGACTTCATGTCCATGTCAAGGTGCTTAACGGCTTCCTTGGTAAGCGTTGTAATCGGAGCCTTGATCATGTTATATCCGTCGAGTGAGCCATCAGTTGACGGGTCTGACTTGTATCCTGCCTTTTCGATTCCCTTTTCTATAAATGCATCCACGTCAAGGATGATGATTGCACCTTCTTTGATCCAACGCATATTGGCTTTAAGGGAAGCCGGATTCATGGCAATCAGCACATCGGCAAGGTCACCCGATGTGTAAACGGTTTTTTGACCAAAATGTATTTGAAATCCGGAAACACCAGAAACTGTTCCCTGAGGAGCACGGATCTCGGCCGGATAGTCTGGGAAAGTTGCAAAGTCGTTACCGGCAAAAGCCGTTGAATCGGAGAATAAAGAGCCTGTCAGCTGCATTCCGTCTCCAGAGTCTCCTGCAAAGCGTATAACCACTTGTTCGAGCTCAACAACCTTGCTATTCTTGCTTGTCATAAGTTTGGATTTAAAGTTGCGACAAAGGTAAAAGTTTTCGTCTTGCTGCTCATCAAGCCTTTTTCAACAGTCTGTTAGAAATCGATTGCATTTGATCCATAAAAACTACTTATATTTCTGATTTAATGTACTTTAATTGATCTTATATAGTTTTGTGCATATTTAAAGAATACCCTTATATATAATCAGTCTAAATTCCAGATAAGTGAGACTTTAGTATCACCCTACAAGATCAGAAACTGATTGATTACGAATCACTCTCAAACGCATAATTTAATGCAATAATGACCCATAATATCATGACGACTCACAACCTAACGATTCGTGCGCTTATTTATAATTTAGATTTTCTATAAATTATCTGATTCTTGTGCTCCATTAAAATGCCTTAAGTATATTTGCATCGAAATTTATGTATCATTTTAATATCAATCTGTTATGGCTTACAAAATTACTGACGATTGCACTGCATGCGGTACTTGTATCGACGAATGCCCTGTTGATGCTATTTCCGAAGGCGATATCTATGTAATTGATGCAGATATCTGCACCGACTGCGGTTCATGTGCCGATGTTTGTCCAGTTGAGGCAATCATCCCTGAATAAAGAATCTGACCTTGACGGTTCATGCTTAAGTCTCGCAATAAGCGAGACTTTTTTTTGTATTGTGCCTGCCATTCCTGCATATGCATAGAATGATTCTTAATAATTTATTTACCTTTGTCCATTAATTCTAAGCGCCGTTTTCATGGATAATTATTCCTTTCTCAATAACAGCGATCCACAGGTGATTGAGTCAATGTATCAGCAGTTTAAGACAGATCCAACGCAGGTGGATGAAGGGTGGAGAGCTTTTTTTGAAGGCTTTGATTTTGCTTCGAAATTATATCCTGCAAAAAAACAACCGACAGGGATTACCACCTCCACAGAATTTAAGGTCTTAAACCTGATCGACGACTACCGTAAACGTGGTCATTTGTTCACGGCAACAAACCCGGTGCGCAAACGTAGAAGCTACAAACCAACTCTTGACCTTGCCAATTATGGGCTTCAAGAAAGTGATCTGAACACGGTGTTTGAAGCAGGCAACGAAGTGGGTATTGGCGCTGCAAAACTGAGTGAAATACTTGAGCTGCTCAATCAAACTTATTGCAAATCAGTTGGTGCAGAGTATGTATATATTCGCAACACCGAAATCGTGAGTTGGTTGAAATCGAAGATGGAAAGTAGTCGTAATACGCCAAAATACACAACAGCCGACAAAAAATACATCCTTCAGAAGTTAAACCGTGCGGTGGGTTTTGAGTCGTTTATCCACAAAAAATTTCCCGGCCAAAAGCGTTTTTCTCTTGAAGGCGCAGAGGCACTTATTCCGGCCCTTGATGCCATCATGGAAAAAGGTTCTGAACTCGGTGTGGAGGAATTTGTGATTGGCATGGCTCACCGTGGCAGGTTGAATGTGCTATCCAATATTTTGCGCAAACCTTACGAAGAAATTTTTAGCGAATTCGAAGGTAAAGAATATGAAGACGAAACACTCTTGGGCGATGTAAAATACCATCTTGGATATACTTCGGAACGCACAACTACAGCCGGCAAGAAAGTGCGCATGACTTTGTCTCCAAATCCTTCCCATCTTGAGGCTGTTGCACCTGTTGTTGAGGGTATTACTCGCGCTAAAATCGATCTGATTCACAAAGGTGATTTCAATAAAATTACACCTATCATCATTCATGGTGACGCGTCCATTGCTGGTCAGGGCGTAGTGTATGAAGTTGCCCAAATGTCGGAACTACGCGGATACCGGACAGGCGGAACAGTTCATCTGGTAATCAATAATCAGATTGGATTCACAACAGACTATCTTGATGCACGATCGAGTACTTACTGCACCGATGTAGGAAAAGTAACACAATCTCCTGTTTTCCATGTAAATGGAGATGATGCTGAAGCTGTAGTATATGCTGTGCAATTGGCAATGGAATTTCGCGAGAAATTCAAAAAAGACGTTTACATCGATTTGCTTTGCTACAGAAAATATGGCCACAACGAGGGTGATGAACCCCGTTTTACACAGCCGCTTCTCTATAAAATCATCGAAAAACATCCTAACATCAAGGAAATCTATCAGAAAAGATTGATTAACGAGGGAATCATCACAGAGAAGGATATTGCAGATCTGGAAGAAAAAAACAACGTACGCCTCGAAACAAGTTTATCCAACGCCAAGGAACGCAAAAAATCGTCTATCACCAACTTTCTTTCAGAAACCTGGCAAGGCATTGAAAAAGCGAAGGACAAAGACTTTGATGTTTCTCCAGAAACTGGTGTTGATAAAAACGACTTACTGGATATTGCAAAGAAGATTTCTGCTTTACCCGAAAATAAGCAGTTTTTCAGAAAGACTATCCGTTTGCAGGAACAACGCAACGACATGGTTTTCAAGGAAAATCGTCTTGATTGGGCCATGGGCGAATTGCTGGCATATGGCAGCCTGGTTTTATCGAAAACCCCTGTGCGTTTGAGCGGGCAAGATGTTGAAAGAGGTACTTTTTCGCACCGTCACGCACTCTTACGCATTGAAGATTCTGAAGAAAATTATATCCCGTTGAACAACCTCAGCGACGATCAGGCACAGTTTGAAGTATTCAACTCACCATTGTCCGAGTATGGCGTGCTTGGATTTGAATATGGCTATGCGTTGGCATCTCCTAAAACACTTACCATTTGGGAGGCGCAATTCGGCGATTTCAATAATGGTGCACAAATCATTTTCGATCAGTTTTTGAGCAGTGCCGAAGACAAGTGGAACGTGATGAATGACTTGGTTGTAATGTTGCCTCATGGCTATGAAGGCCAGGGTCCCGAACACAGTAGCGCACGTATTGAGCGATTTCTGACATTGTGCGCCGAAAACAATATGCAGGTTGCAAACTGCACAACCCCGGCAAATCTTTTTCATATTCTGCGCAGGCAGCTGATGCGCCCATTCAGAAAGCCACTCATCATTTTCACACCAAAAAGTTTGCTCCGGCATCCTTCATGTGTTTCTCCTATCGAAGATTTTATTGAGGGCACCCGCTTTAAAGAAGTGATTGACGACGAAAAAGCAGATCCCACAAAAATTGAAAAACTGGTATTTTGCTCGGGTAAAGTCTATTACGACCTACTTGAAGAAAAAGAGAAAAACCAGCACAATACGGTTGCGCTAATCCGGATTGAACAACTTTATCCCTTGCCAAAAAAGCAGATGATGGAGCTTGTTAAACGATACAGCAACGCAAAAACCTACCTTTGGGTACAGGAAGAACCTATGAATATGGGTGCATGGAAGTTCATTCACCATGAGTTTAAGGAGATCAACCTCAAACTCATTTCCAGACCTGCAAGTGGAAGCCCGGCAACCGGTTCTCCCAAATTCCACATCATCAGACAACAAAAAATCATCGATAAAACATTTGAGGCTTGCTCATGTCCTTTCGTTGAAAAACAATGTGGTATGGTTTGTATTGGAAACAAATGGCGTTCGTTTGAAAAAGAACTGGATGATTTACACGTTGACCATATCGACAGCACATTTCATTCTGCAAATAAAAAACTTGAATAATAAGCAACATCATGGCCATTGAAATTAAAGTGCCTAGCCCGGGCGAATCCATCACCGAAGTCATGCTGGCAAGTTGGCTGGTTGAAGACGGCAGTTTCGTAGAAAAAGACCAGGAAATTGCTGAAATTGACTCAGATAAAGCAACATTAAGTATTTCTGCTGAAATTTCGGGAATAATATCTTTTTCAGCAAAGGAGGGCGATACGATTGCAGTTGGTTCAGTTATTGGATCTATTGAAGCATCTGAAGCTCCTGCAGCAAAAAAGACCGATGATAATACTACTGCAAATACGAATGCCGGCAAAAGCCCCGAACCAAAAGCTTCTCCCTCTGCAGAAGTACATCAAACTGAAAAAACTGCTGTTTCTTCGCAAGCGACCGCAAAATCAAGCGTTGAGACCAATGCAACGCTCAATCTTTCGCCTTTAGCCAGAAAAATGATGGAACAGCAAGGCATTGATGCCGAAGCATTAGTCGATTTTTTTAAGCATTATCGCATCGGAACAAAAGACGTTCGCTTTTTCCAGGAGCATCAGCATGAAGCAGCAAACACTAGCGGAAATAATTTTAATTCAGCTAAACCCGGTAGTCGCGATGCTGAGCGCAAAAAAATGAGTCCACTACGTAAAAAGCTGTCAGAACGTCTTGTTTCAGTAAAGAATGAGACTGCCATGCTCACCACTTTCAATGAGGTGAATATGACGCCTATCATGCAAATCAGGCAGCAGTATAAAGAAACTTTTAAACAGAAGCATGATATTGGATTAGGATTCATGTCATTTTTCACTAAAGCCGTTACCGAGGCTTTGAAAGAGTTCCCTCAGGTAAACTCGCAAATTGATGGTGATGAGATAGTTACCTTCAATTATGCAGACATCAGCATTGCCGTTTCAGGACCAAAAGGACTGGTGGTTCCGGTGATCAGAAATGCTGAAAATCTCTCACTTGCAGAGATTGAAAAAAAGATAAAAGAATTGGCTGTCAAAGCCCGCGACAACAAATTAACCCTGGATGAAATGACTGGTGGCACTTTCACCATTACGAATGGTGGTGTGTTTGGCTCTATGCTCTCAACACCCATCATTAATCCACCTCAATCTGCCATTTTAGGCATGCACAATATCGTTGAGCGACCAATTGCCGTGAATGGAAAAGTGGAAATTCATCCTATCATGTATGTCGCGCTGAGTTACGACCACAGGATTATTGACGGGAGAGAGTCTGTCAGCTTTTTGGTAAAAGTGAAAGAAATGCTGGAGAATCCAACGAAGATGTTGTTTGGATCAAAAGATCCTGTTGAGGTACTGCTTGGACTTTAGTCTATGAGAAAAAAAGTAGATTTTTTGGTGTTGGGATCTGGAATTGCTGGTTTGAGTTATGCCCTCAAAGTGGCTGAGCATGGCTCAGTTTTAGTAGTAACGAAAACCACTGCTGCGGATACGGCAACCTGGTATGCACAAGGAGGCATCGCTGCCGTGATGTACAACCCTGACACTTACGAAAAGCACATCAAAGACACGCTTAATGCCGGAAGCTATCTGAACAACGAAGAAATCGTCCGGATTACCATCACAGAATCAACCGAACGTGTCAAAGAGTTGATTGAATGGGGAACCCATTTTGACAAGGAAGAAAGCGGTAAATATGCGCTTGCGCGTGAGGGCGGCCACTCAGAGAAGAGAGTATTGCATTTTCAGGATAAAACAGGAGCCGAAATCCAACGCGCCCTCATCGAAAAAGTTAAACAACACCCAAAAATCGAGCTGCTTGAAAACCATTTCAGCATCGATCTCATTACCCAACATCATTTGGGCAAAATCGTGCGCCGGTCGCATGGCGATGTAGCCTGTTATGGCGCATACGTGCTCGAACCCAAAACCGGTGAAATTAAAACGATTTTGGCCAAAACGACCATGATCAGCACAGGCGGAGCCGGCAATGTGTACCAAACAACAACCAATCCTGCCATTGCGACAGGTGATGGTATTGCCATGTTTTATCGTGCCAAAGGAGTGGTTGATCATATGGAATTCATTCAGTTTCATCCAACATCCCTTTATAATCCCAAAGAGAAACCATCATTTCTGATCACCGAAGCCTTGCGCGGAGCAGGTGCTATTTTGCGCGATATTAAAGGCAATGAGTTTATGCAGAAATACGACCCACGTGCCTCACTGGCACCCCGCGATATCGTAGCACGAGCTATTGACAATGAAATGAAACTTTCTGGCAGTGAACATGTTTACCTGGATGCACGGCATATTTCGGAGCATGAAATCATGCATCATTTTCCGACCATTTACGCCAAATGCCTGAGCATTGGCATCAATATCATGAAGGAGTTAATTCCTGTTGTGCCAGCAGCGCACTACATTTGTGGTGGAATCAAAACTGATATTCACGGACGTACCAGCATCAATAATTTGTATGCATCTGGCGAAGTGAGCTCAACAGGTTTACATGGCGCCAATCGGCTGGCTTCTAATTCATTGCTCGAATCAATTGTGTTTTCGCACAGAGCCAGTCTGGATGCAGCAACGAAAATCGCAGGTACCGAATTCTGCGAAAAAATTCCAGACTGGAATGCTGAGGGAACGGTAATGAATGAAGAAATGATTCTCATCACACAATCTCGTAAAGAGCTGCAGTCGATTATGAGTAATTATGTAGGAATCGTTCGTTCTGAACTCAGGTTGAAACGGGCACTCGACCGCCTTGACATTCTATACAGGGAAACGGAGGATCTTTACGATCGTTCAGTAATAACCGAGCCTTTGTGCGAGCTCCGAAATATGATCAATGTGGCTTATCTGATTACCAAATTTGCCTCGCAGCGTAAAGAGAGCATCGGACTTCATTATCTGGTTGATTATTCAAAAAAATAGTTCTATGGCACTGATCAGAAGTGTAAAAAATATGCACCCAGTTTTCGGCGAAAATTGTTTTTTTGCTGAAAATGCTACCATTGTAGGCGACGTTCATATGGGCAATAATTGCAGTGTCTGGTTCAATGCTGTGGTCAGAGGTGATGTGCATTACATCAAAATCGGAAACAATGTAAACATCCAGGATGGTGTTGTGATTCATTGCACATACCAAAAAGCGCCTGTCAATATAGGGAATAATGTCTCCATTGCCCATAATGCCATTGTGCATGGCTGTACAATTCAAGACAATGTTTTAATTGGCATGGGAGCTATCATCATGGATGGAGCCGTTGTTGAAAGTAATTCTATTGTTGCTGCCGGCGCATTAGTTTCGAAAGATACTGTAATTGAATCTGGCTCTGTTTATGCAGGTGTTCCTGCCAGAAAAATCAAAAGTATTGACCAGCAACTACTTGAAGGCGAGGTGAATCGAATTGCAAAATCCTATACCATGTATGCCAGCTGGCACGACAACAACATCAAGCCTATTGAAAGTATTTAATCTGACAGATTTCATTTCAATAAATAAAATTTGTTAAATCCACTGGTAGCAAATCTTTTTTTGGTTTTGTGGCAAGCCTTTTGATATTGTACATTAAACTAATTCATGTAAAAAATGTTTATCTGGATAATCTTTGGGTTTTTTATGTTGATCAGTTGGCTTATCAGTAGTCAACTCAAATCAAAATTTAAAGCTTTTAGCAAAATACCTGTCAATTATCATCTGACAGGTCGTGAAGTGGCTCAAAAAATGTTAGCCGACAACGGAATCATGGACGTAAAGGTTATTTCTGTTGATGGCGAACTTACAGACCATTATAATCCTACAAATAAGACGGTAAACCTCAGCAGGGATGTATATGAAGGAAGCAGCGTGGCTGCAGCTGCAGTTGCAGCGCACGAATGTGGACATGCAGTGCAACATGCTCATGCCTACAGCTGGTTGCAGATGCGCAGTACGCTGGTTCCAATTGTCAGTTTCAGTTCAAAATGGGTGCAATGGGTGCTGCTTGCTGGCATCTTACTCTTGCAAACATTTCCTCAATTGTTGCTTGCAGGAATTATCATGTTTGCCTTTACAACCTTGTTTAGCTTTATCACCTTACCTGTAGAAATAGATGCGAGCCGACGCGCTGTTGCATGGCTTGGTGCAAGCGGCATCACTGATCAGACTACAATGCCAATGGCTAAAGATGCCTTGAAATGGGCAGCTTATACTTATGTAGTGGCAGCCTTATCTTCTTTGGCTACATTACTTTATTATATTGCCATCTTTATGGGTGGACGACGAGAATAATTATAATAACCAATATCTATTTAAAACCTTAATCTTATGAAAAAAACCAATTTCTTTTTAATGCTCTTGTTTTTGGCAGGAGCAAGTTTCTTAACCTCGTGTAACAAAGATGAAGATCCTTTGGTCGATCCAAAACCAACGATTGATTTTAAAGGTGGTAGCAACTATACTTCAAGTGACGTAACCATTGATGCCGGTCAGCAGATTCTGGTAGGTTTTAATGCTGCCTACAACACCAGCACGAAGAAAAATCTGACAAATTTTCTGCTCACACTCACCACGAATAATGTTGCGCAAACATTGGTTGATTCAACAATCAATACAGATGTGTATTCAGCTGATGTGACCATTTCGTTTCCGCAGGTTGGAACTTCACGCCTGACCGCTAAAGTAACAGATAAAGATGGTTATACTGATGAAGTGTCCTTCAATATCACTGTTGAACAGGCAGGTGTTAAAGTTGTTAAATATGCCAATGTTGAGCTTGGTTCATTCAACGATGCAGTAGGAAGTTTTTATGCAACAAGTGACAATTCGGTTTACACTGTCACTACTGCTCCAAACAACCAAAGCAAAATTGACATGATTTTCTACAAAGGCGTCACCAATGCAAACACGATTTCAGCGCCCGACGATGCTTCATTGTCTACTATTCCAACACTTGGAGTTGACAGCTGGACAGTTAAAAACCAAACCCGCTTCATCAAAACGACCATGACCGCTGCCGAATTTGATGCCATTGGCGAATACCATGTATTCCCTGAGTTTACTGAATCCAGTGCCAGTTCAATAGCAAATGAGCTGGTAGAAGGCCAGGTTGTTTACTTCCGTACACAAGTTGGAAAACTTGGATATTTCAAGGTAGTTGACCTTTATTCACGTGGTGACCTCGCCAAATTTGATGTGATTGTTGTTGAGTAGTCAATTAAAATCCTATCATATAAAAAGCTCTGGAAATGGTTCCAAGAGCTTTTTTTATTTACCCAACCGTGATTTGGCACTTATTATATACCATAAATTCATCAGCACAAATCAAGGTAAAAACTCAACCATTTCGAATAAGGGAAAACAAACTATCAAAAAGACAAATAAACAATGATTGTAAGATAATCAGAGACATGTCGCACAATTTAGATGGTGTTACGCTATACAATCAAAACACTGAAAATGACTTATAATAAAACACCGACAAACTGTTCATTTTCCAAGACACAAAGGATCAAACTAATTCTTTATGTGAGATAGGCTATTACATTCTTCTGGCCACGCATAGCAAATATCTATTGGATTTGCAAATCCAATACCAACAAAAAAGCTGATCCATCAATTGACGAATCAGCTTTTTTTATGATTTTGTCCTAGACTATTTCAGGCCCAGTTTCTTTTTTACAAGCGGAGTTACGTTTTCTGCATTGGCACCAATGTGCAATAACACGCCAGTTGCTGAGTCAATGATGTAGGTGTAGTTGTTTTCCTTTCCAACATCGTCGATGGCTTTTTTCACTTTATCGATCAGTGGAGTAAGCAACTCGTTTCTTTTGTCACCATACTCAACATCAGCACTTTGCTGAAACTCTTGAATGCGGGTTTGCAGGTTTGTCAGTTCTTTTTCTTTCGACTGACGAATCAGGTTCGACATGGTAGCCAGGTTGTTCTGGTAGTCGCCGAGTTTGGTCTGATATTCATTTGCCATGGCACGCAGTTCTGTTTCGAGTTGTTTTTCGAAATTCTGCAATTTCAATTCGATGGTGTCTTTTTCTGGCATCATGCCCATGATTTCATTCGAATCGATATAGCCAATTTTAAGTGATTGAGCGCTGGCAAAACCGCTGAGGCTAAGCAAAGCAATCAGTAAAAATACTTGGGTTAATTTTTTCATTTTCTGATTTCTGGATGTTAATGATATAATTTTGAGCCGCAAATGTAGGAATAAATTTCCACTTTTTTCAAAATATCCAACTCATTGCGATTGTTTAAGAAGCTTTAAGAATTACTTGTTGCGGTCTTCACGACGCACAGTTTGCATTACATTACCAATTTCGTCTAGTACGTCGTCGCTGATATCAAACTTATCGCTTGCATATAGCATCGTTGCACCAGATGCTTTATCGAAAACGAAAGCATAATTGCGGGTTTCGGCAATTTCCTTGATGGCATTAAACACTTTTTCCTGAATCGGCTGCACCAATTCGTTGCGTTTCTTGAACAGATCGCCTTCAGGTCCAAAATATTTCATTTGCAAATCTTTGGCTGCCTTTTCCTTTTGAACAATCTCGTCTTCACGTTTACGTTTCAGATCCTCTGGCAATAAAACCGATTCTGTCTGGTATGCTTTATACATCTCTTCCACCTTATCAAAAAGTCCCTTAACTTCCTTTTCCCATTTTTGCGAAAGGTTGTTAAGCTCTTCCTGCGCATCGTTGTATTCAGGAATGTTTTTCAGGATATAATCGGTATCAACATAACCAAAACGTTGATTTTGAGCTTGCAACGATATAGTACTGATCAGAAGAACTACTAAAGTTGCTAAAATTGTTTTCATCTTTTTCATGTCGTACATTTTTTTTGAATGAATTTTCAGTCTTTCATAACCAAAAAACCTGCCAAAAATTAATCGAGTGATTGGTTGATGGAGAAATGGAACTGACTTCCGTTGGCATTCGGGATACCCGGAATCTCATCAAAGCCGTATCCCCAGTCAAGTCCGAGAATACCAAACATAGGTAAAAACACTCTGATACCAAGACCTGCAGACCGTTTCACATCGAAAGGATTGAAGTTGTCGAATCCCAACCAACTGTTTCCTGCCTCGAGGAAAGTGAGTGCATAAATTGTTGCACTTGGGTTAAGCGACAACGGGTAGCGCAACTCCAGCGTGTACTTGCTGTAGATGTTTCCACCGATATTTTTGTCCTTATAGTATAAAGGTGTAATGGTTTCATTTCCATAACCTCTCATCCCGATAATTTCGCGTCCGTCGAGGTTGTTATAACCGGAAAGTCCGTCACCACCCAGGTAAAAGCGTTGGAACGGTGTGACTCCAATGTCGGAATTGTAGTAGCCGAGGAAGCCAAACTTGATGCGCGTGGCAAGTACAAGCTTGTTCACAGTTTCAACATACCACGATGTATTAAGTTTCCATTTGTGGTATTCGACCCATTTATAGCGGTCGTTTTCATCCAGTGTTGTGTAATCCTTGTTACTGAACAAAGAATATGGAGGAGTAAGCTCAAGCGACAGAGAGAAATCGGATCCAGAGCGCGGATAAATCGGCTGGCTGATCGAGCTTCTTCCAAAATTAATATTGTAGCTAAACACATTGAAAAATCCTGTTCCGGTTCCCACGCTAAAGATTTGTGCGTAGTTTTTCAGGTCGTAACGCATCAGGTTAACACCTTGATAAAGGGTAAAAAAGTCATCCGGCCATTTCAACCTTTTTCCAATGCCTACTGTTAAACCGTTGATTACAAACGAAGCACGGTTGGTATCGGAACGCGCCAGACCATTTGAATATAGTGAATGGAAATAGCTAACTGTAAGCGAAGTTGGCTTTTTGCCGCCTAACCAAGGCTCCGTAAACGAGGCGCTGTAGCTCAAATAGCCAGACCCATAGGTTTGCAAACGAATTGATAGTTTTTGTCCATCACCAGAAGGAATAGGACGCCATGCTTCTTTTTTAAGCACGTTGCGCAGTGAAAAGTTGTTGAATGACAACCCTAAAGTTCCAATGATACGTCCATAACCCCAGCCACCTGAAAGCTCAATTTGGTCAGCCGAAGTTTCCTCGACATCATAGATGATATCCACAGTACCTTCAGCAGGATTTGGTTTCACATCAGGCGCAATGGTCTCGGCATTGAAATACCTTAAGTTGGCAAGCTCACGTGTAGTTCTGATGATGTCGGACCGGCTAAACAACATGCCCGGACGAGTTCTCAACTCTCTGATAACAACGTGATCATTGGTTTTTGTATTGCCCTTAACCCCTACATCGCTAATTCGCGCCTGTTTGCCTTCGCGAATACGAATTTCGAGGTCGATTGAATCGTTTTCTACCAGCACTTCAACCGGATCAGCATTGAAGAACAAATAGCCATCATCCATATACAAAGAACTAACATCCAATCCATTGGGGTTGTATGTCAGGTTTGTAGTCAGCAATTCTTTGTTGTAAACATCACCTGGCTCAATGCCCAGTACTGAACTCAGAAACTGGCTGGTATACTTGGTGTTTCCTACCCAGTTGATGCTTCTGAAGTAGTAGCGGTCTCCTTCATTCACTTTAATCTGGATACCAATACTTTTGTCGGTGAGACGATACACTGAATCGCTGATTATTGTCGCATCACGATAGCCTTTTTGGTTGTATTTGTCAACAATTTTGATTTTGTCCTCATCAAAATTCGACTCAATATACTTGGATGTTTTAAAAATCCGTGGTTTATAGTTATCTTCGAAATAAGATTCTACCTGTTGAACCGCGCTATAAGGTTTGAGTCGGACGAGATCCCAGGTGGTGTTGACGAGCAAAGCGCCAAGCGGATTCAATGGGTTGAAAAAACCTTTTTGTTTTGTCTCTTTCATCGCTGCACGCACCTGATCATCAGACAGATGTTCGTTACCCACGATTTTAATTTCGCCAATTTTCACCTTCGAGTTTTTGTCAACTTTGATCAACAAGTCAACATAATTCTCACGAGATTCATCAGGACGTTGTTCAATGTCAACCTCAGCGTTTAGGAATCCCTTTTCACCAAAATAATTCTTGATGATATTTCGGGTTCTGACAAAAAGATGATCTGTGGCCACATCACCCCGGGTAAGGTTAATTTTTGTCCTGATGTCGTCTGCTTCCGCTTTTCGCAGGCCTTCAAAAGAAAATTTCGAAACCCTGGGCCGTTCTTTCAATGCAATATCGAGAAAAATCCGGTTACCAACGATACTTGTAGCAGTGATCGAAACATCTTCAAAAAGGCCCTGATCCCATAGTTTGCGGATTGCATCCGTAATTTTATCACCGGGCACCTTAATTGTTTCACCAACACCAAGTCCAGAAAGCATGATGAGCACATTCTGATCGAGGTATTTGATGCCGGTGACGGTAATGCCACCAATCTCATATTCTTTTGGTTTGCTATAATCAAAACCATTCAAATCGGAGCCCACTTGAATCTGGGCGAGGCTTTGGTGGGGTTTTGCAATCAGTAAGACAAACAATAATGCCAGAAAAGATACCAGCGATTTGTTCAGCATTTTTCTACTCCTCATTCCAATTTATTTCTGCTTTGTTATTTGTTCACTGGTCTTACCAAATCTACGTTCGCGGTATTGATAATCCAAAATGGCTTCATAAAGATCTTCTTTTCTAAAATCGGGCCAGAATTTGGGCGTAAAATAAAGCTCGGAATAAGCAATCTGCCAGAGCATAAAATTGCTGATTCTTGTTTCGCCACTTGTTCTGATCAAGAGTTCAGGGTCGGGCATGCCTGTTGTTGTCAAAAGTTTTTCAATACATTGCTGATCAACATCTTCAGGATTGCAATTTCCTTTTTTAATTTCTTCAGCGAGTAGCTGCATTGCCCGTGTGATTTCCCAACGACTTGAATAGCTCAGTGCTAGTGTGAGCGTCATCCTGTCATTGTTTTTTGTCTCATCCATTGCTCTTTGCAGGTGCTCACGATTGATTTTTGGCAAACTCGCCAAATCGCCAATGGCATTCAATCGGATGTTATTTTTATTTAAGGTAACGATCTCATCTTTAATTGTCTGCAAAAGCAAACGCATCAAAGCATTCACTTCTACACGTGGACGGTTCCAGTTTTCGGTTGAAAAAGCATATAAAGTAAGATACGAAACACCGAGCTCAGCGGCAGATTCGGCAGCTTCGCGTACAGCCGTAACACCACTTTGATGGCCAAAAATACGCGGACGACCTTTGCTTTTGGCCCAACGCCCATTCCCATCCATGATAATGGCAATATGCTTCGGAAGCTTGTCGGGGTTTATTTGATCTTTTACGCTCATTGATTCTCCGTTATCTATTCATTACCAGATGTTACCCTGATTGAAGTCGTTACAGTTGTTTCTCTTTTGGAGATTGAATTTATAAGTTAACGACACGCCAGCATAGCTGAACCAGTCGTTTGTATTCTTGTTTCCACGATGCATCCCTGCAAGGTGAGTTTGCGTGGGATCAGAAAAAATCTGAGCATCATTTGCTGGGTCGATTGTAGAACCATCTAAATAATAATTGGTGCTTACATCATCCAGATAATCTGTAAAGGTCTTGTGCATCCGCCATTCAACAGTTAGCCCAACACGCTTGCCTAGACTATATTTTACTCCCAAGCCAAAAGGAATTGAAAAAGCAAATTGATTATACGGTTTTGGGCCTATACGTTCGCCATCAGCATTGTTGGTGTATTGTCCTTCGGTTCCCAATGGCCGCAGTGGGGTGCCATCGATGCTGCGTGGTGTAAACTGAAATCCGGAAATGCCTGCAAAAATAAATGGCGTCACATAGTCTCTTTTGCTGCCAGTGAAATAATCGAAAAAATTGAATTCAGCCAGCACACTGAGGTCGTTCACTGTCGATTTGAAGCCCAATCCACGGGCGGTATTTGATCCCACTGTGGCATCGTCGGCCGTGAGCTCTGTGCTTGTGAATACAGCCCTGAACGACCACCGCATTCCCCTGCTGTAACGCGCAAGTACACCATAGGCTGGCGTTATCTGGTTAAACTGTTTAGCAGGATTGATATCGCCAATATAATAGGAAACACCACCATGCAATCCAACCTCAAGTGTTTGTGCACCAGTTTGTAAGACTGAAATGCAAAAAAACACAAAGATGAATGCTGCTACAATTTTCTTCAAGGGCGATTTATTATTCATTGTTCGCTGGAAATTACTGATTTCAAAAGTTTAACCTATTCAACAATATTAAAATTACTGATTGACAAACTATTGAAACATCTTTTTCCGGACTGCAAAATTATCATTTTTTTCGAACCACCTTACCATGCTGCTAATTTCTGATATCAAGACCCCAGAGGAGTTTATCGCGAATGGTTTTGAAAAAGTCTTTTTCCTCCATCATTACCATGTTCAATCCAAAGTGCGCCTTTTTAAATTCCAGCTCTATCGGTTTGTCAATCACTACACTACGCGAATCCATGCTCAGTGAGTAAGTGGTATGTCTTCCTACTACCCTGAACCTTATAATGCTTGTGTCGGGTATAACGATGGGTCGAACACTTAAATTGTGTGTTGCAATTGGCGTGATCACAAAGTTGGCAGAATTTGGTGTGATAATTGGCCCTCCTGCCGAGAGAGAGTAAGCCGTAGAACCTGTAGGCGTGGCTAAAATTAATCCATCCGCCCAGTAAGCGTTAACAAAATGATTATCAACATAAACCTGAATCACGATCAGCGAAGTTGTTTCCTTTCGGAAAACAGTAACTTCATTCAAAGCATAATTGACAACAGGAAACATGTTTTCTGGCTGAGAAAGCGTGATCAGGCTGCGGTTTTCAAGTGAGAACCGCTTCTCCATCACTTGCTTCACGGCAAGATCTATTTCGTTTTTGGAGACACTTGACAAAAAACCCAATCGGCCCATATTGATGCCCAGTACAGGTATTCCGCTGTCGCGCAAAAGCGGAACGGTGTCAAGCAAAGTACCGTCACCACCGATTGAAAAAACCATATCAGCTTGATCTACAAGCTCTTCATGATTGGAAAATGTAGAAACGTTGTGCCTAAAAGGAATATGAGACTTTAATAGATTAAAATACGGCGCGTAAACCGTTAACTGAACTTCAAATTGCTGAAGACTTTCTACCAACTGCCTGAGGTAGGGTTGACGGTCGGGTTCAAAAGTTTTACCAAAAAGCGCTATTTTCATCATGAAGTGTCGTTGGTGCTTTTGTTGGCAAGGTTACGAAAATTAATGCTTTGACAGCTTGTTTTAACATTTTTTATACGCTAGATCGGCGCTACAAAATTGATGAAAAATCCGGTTTCACCCTGTCGGTTTAGAGAATACTCCAACCGGAATACCAAATCGTAATATGTTACCAAATCTATCCCAACGCCGCTCCCATATAGCAGCTTGTTCTGTAGTGGGTTTAAAATGGTTCGATCACTATTGCTGACAAAAGCAGCGTCAAAAAACAGGTTCATATACATCGCAAAATGTATTTTTCTGAATTTATCGGTCCTGATAAGAGGCAAATTGCGCACACGGGGCTTAAGCAATGTAAACTTCAGGTTGTTTTTGAACAATCCAAAATCTTGTCCATCAATAACATATAATTCATATGACCGAACAAAGTCGTTGCCGTAGCCCAATCCGCGCATCAGAAAGTAGGGTTGAAAACCGCCCCCCGAGAACTTGCTGGTTAGGTTTGAGGCCCAATGCCATCTTTTGGCTATTTGCGCATACCAGTCGAAAGTAGTCTTTGCATAATAAAAATTGGGTGCGGTTTTGAAAAGGCCAAAACCAGTTTTTGAAAGTTCCAATTCAAAATAATTTCCATTAAGCGGATAAGGCTTGCTATCGCGATAATCGAGTTTAAAAATATACATCATCGATAAAAATTCCATTCGTGGGTTGCTGCTTCGGATGAAGTTGGGATTGAGCCTGAGCACGGTATCGGAAAAAAGAAAATTTTCGTAACCAACGTATAACTGATGCAATTGCCTGTAACCTTTACGATAGCTCACCATCAATTTACCGTAGGATGCCTGTTTTGCGTACCTGTTTTCTTCCTTGATATTGACCTGCTGGTCAGCTACAGTATTATATGCTATTTGGCGGCTGCGCTGGTATCCAGCCTGCACACCAATGCCAAAATTTTGCTTTTTGGTCAGATAGGGAACCTCATACGTGAGGTAATAGTTTTGATCGTAGCCAGCCCTGATCAAGAGTTTTAGCAGTTCCATCCGACCGCGGAAGTTGTTGTGGGTTAAAAAAAATCCATAATTCACACGGCTGAAATCACGGCTTTTCCACCAGGCATTGAAATTGCGGTCGGCCAGTTCAAAAATCGGCAGTGGCCAGACATACCATCGTTCGGTCATTTTAACCTTAATATCGACTACGTTGTCGAATCCTGGAACTGTAACTGCATCAATATCAACAAAATTAAACAGTGAACGATTCAGCAAGTTGTTTCGACTCAACTTGGTAAGGCGTGCAAACTCAGCTGCAGAAAGTGTATCTCCGATTTTGTATTCTAACTCACGTAAGACAATTTTGTCGCGTGTCACATCATTTCCCTCTAGCTTGATGTTGCCAATTACTACCATTTTTCCGGTATCTGCGATTGCAGAAGTTTGCGCATAAGCATGAAAGCCCAGGCAAAATAAAACCAGAAAAAGGATATACTGTTTCATTCGCTAGTCAACTGTTTTTTAGTCATGCATAAATGATTGAATTTCACCTTAGATGTTTAAATAATTCATCAGGGCATCGTATCGGTCGCGCATATCGTCCTGATCGTCGCGCTCGCTGAACGAAGCTACAATATTATAATTGAAGCGATTAAACGTTTGCAGAACAGCAGTCAGATCCACCCGGTTAATTTTGAGTGAAAGTTGCATTCTTGTTGAATCAGGATCCGCCGTAATATACAGGCTGAGAATTTTGGCGTCGTTGGATTCAACAATCCGGGCAATCTCAGAGAGTGCGTAATCATTGGTACTCATTTCGAGTACAACAACACCACCAGGTTCAGCCACTGAAAACGATTCGGCAAAGTGCTCGAGCAACGACTGCAACGTGATAGAACCAACATAATTATCATGCTCGTCAAGCACAGGTATCAGGCTTAATTTATTGACATACAGCTGTCTAAGCGCATCAAACAAATGTTGAAATTCGTATACATAAGGTTTATTAAGCGACAAACTGTAACTCCCAATTGGCTCATCAATATGATTGAGATTATAAATATCAAACTCTGAGATGAGTCCAAGAAAACTGCTTTCGTTCACTATTGGAAGATGCATTACACGCTGATCTTCCATCCAACTAAGTGCAGTTCGTCCTGTATCGCTGGTTTTCAGCGGCATAATGCCATCAGTTATCAAATGTTTTGCAATCATTTTTTATTCGTTTACGATTTCGTCATTCATCATTCCACAATAGTTCCGGTAGCGCACTTCATCTATTTCGCCTCGATCCTTCGCGTGCTTCACAGCACAGCCAGGTTCGTGCAAATGTGTACAGTTGGCATACCGACATTGCGACATCAGTGCCCGCATTTCAGGGAAACGCTGCGCCAGGGTTTCTTTTTCCAGATCGTACAATCCAAACTCTTTGATACCTGGGGTATCGACAATCCAGCCGCCAAAAGCCAGCTGATGCATTTCGGCAAAGGTAGTAGTGTGTTTGCCTTTACTGCTGAACAGTGAAATATCACCTTCGCGCAATTTCATTTGTGGATCGAGCGCATTGATTAGTGCTGATTTCCCGACACCAGAATGTCCTGATAATAAAGTAGTTTTATTCGTCATGTCCACTTTAAGCGTGTCAAGTTGGTATCCTGTAACTGCTGAAACAGCATAGCTTTCATAGCCGATGCGGTTGTACACTTCCATTAGCTTCGATACCTTTTCTTGTGTGGCTTTGTCCAAAAGGTCATGTTTGTTAAACAACACAATCACAGGAATATGATATGCTTCGGCAGTAACCAGAAAGCGATCAATAAAACCGGTGGATGTTCTGGGTAATGCAATAGTAGCCACTAAAATAGCCTGATCGAGATTGGAAGCAATGATATGAGAGGCTTTTGACAGTTTAGTTGCTTTTCTGACAATGATATTGTGTCGCTCGGCAATTGCAGTAATCAATGCATTTTCGCCGTCATTCTCGGGTTCAATTGTCACAAAATCACCCACTGCAACTGGATTGGTTGAGCGAATGCCGTCCATTTTGAACCTGCCGCGCAACCTGCAATTCCAGTTGGTGCCATCATCACAGCTTACCCTATACCAGCTGCCAGTTGACTTAATTACTCTACCGTTGATTGTCATCTTTCACGTTTGGAATTTTATGCCAGAATTGAGCCAAAACCAGGCATAGCCTCTGCAAAAATAGGATTATCTGCAACTCATGCCCTTCTGACAATCAATTAAATTCGTGGAAACCCCAGCCGAAGTTTTTGTTATTTAAATAACAACTAACAAACCTAAAAGCCGAAAAAATGACGAAAAAATATCTTTTCCGTGAGGTCGTTCATGAAAAATTGTATTTTTGAACAACTAAAGCAACACACCAACCAAAGAACAACCCATGGAAATTTCTACTATCCTTGCCTATATTCAAGCACCTTTATTGATGGTGCTATTTGTATTTTACCTCAAGTTTAAATTCAGCATTTCGACCATGAAATACCTGACACGGGTATTTGTATTTGGTATTGCAGCCATTGTTATAATGCTGTTGTTCGATTTGATTACAGAATCAATGGGCTACGATCAGCTGAAGAATTTGAAAAGAAGTGGATTTTATTCCTTTGTTGTGGTGGGATTTGGCTCAGAGGTTGGGAAATTTATCGTTTTGCGCTATTTCATTTCGCCCATGAAACGATTCAAAGGACCTCTTGATGGTGTGATTTATGGCATTACCATTGGACTTGGTTTCGCAACCATTGCGGTTCCATTGTACCTGGCTGGCGTTTTCGCAAGAGTCCCGGGAGACTTGTTTATTTTTACCTATCCGCTTGCCAGCATTATCTTCGGCATCATTATGGGATTTTTTGTTGGCATGGGAAAATACAGGAAAAACCGACTTATCGACTCCCTGACCGGATTGGGTGCTGCAAGTTTTTTCCATGGCTTTTACTATTTCGCCAACCTAACATCAGATAAAACAATCCTCTTGTTGTATGGCATTGGGATTTTCTTGATTTCGATGTTGCTGGGTATCAAATCAATCAATGTAAAAGAATCAGAGAAGGCTCCTGAGAGATAATTCTTTGGCTTCAATGTTTTCTAAGCTTTCAGATATCGTTTTCCGGGCAAAGCCACCAAAACGCCATCAAATTCAAGTGTAAGCAATACGGCTGCAAGCTTTGAAGATGACAGATTGGTTTGTAAGATTAACTCATCGATATCGCACTCATTACCTGAACCAAATGCATCCAATACGCGCTGCTCTTCATCACTAAAAGCCCTGAAAAGCTTGGTCTGAATGCTTTGTTTTGGCGATTGATTTTCCCAACCCATCAAATAGCGGAGGTTTGATGCATTTTCAATCAGCGCTGCGCGGTTGGTTCTGATCAGGAAGTTGCAACCTTCGCTGTATTGGTCGCCAATTCGCCCCGGAAAAGCAAAAACATCACGATTGTATGAGTTTGCAATATCAGCTGTGATCAATGCACCTCCCCTTTTTGCAGATTCCACAACCACAAGTGCATCAATCATGCCTGCAACAATGCGGTTTCTTTTGGGAAAATTTTCACGCTCAGGAATTGTTCCGGACAAAAATTCGGTAAGCAATCCTCCTTGTTCCAGCATACGGTCAGCTATGCTTTTGTTGGCAGCCGGGTAGATCCTGTCGAGACCATGCCCCAAAACTCCAACTGTTGGTAGTCCAAATTTGAGCGCTGCCCGGTGCGCATGAGCATCAATGCCGTAGGCGAGACCACTTACAATCATCACCTGATCGTTTACCAGTTCTTCAATCAGTTGTTCGCACATTCTTTTTCCATATTCTGATGCATTGCGTGTGCCAACCACTCCCACCATGCGCATCTCATTGAATTTTGCTTCGCCTTTGAAATAGAGCATCATAGGGCTATCTGCGCAATGCTGAAGTCGTTTTGGGTATTTTTTGTCGAGGTAGAATAAAGGTTGGATTTCATGCTTCGATAAAAACAAGATTTCTTCTTCTGCCTTCGTCAGGACTCCATTTGAAAAAAGGCTGTTTACTGTCGCCCTGCCAATTCCAGGAATTTTCTCGAGACTGCTCCTTTTTTCCTTAAAAACAGCTTCAGCTCCTCCGCAATATGCGATGAGTTTTTTTCCATTGACATCTCCGACGCCAGGAATCAATGTTAGTGCTATTTGATAAAGTAGTTGATCAGACATGGGCCGTCAAAAATAGTAGAAAATAGTGGTACTTTTGTGTAAAATTGAATTTTTGGCTGGCACGAAAAATATTTTAGTTTGTCCGCTCGATTGGGGACTTGGACATGCCACAAGGTGCGTGCCCATCATCCGTTTGTTGCACGAGTCGGGACAAAAAGTGATTATCGCTGCAGACCGTGCTCCGTTAGATTTTTTAAAAAACGCCTTTCCTAAGCTTCAATTCGTGAGGTTTCCTGGTTTCAAACCAAAGTATAGCCATGGAAATCAACAGATTTTAACGATGTTAAGAGCAATACCTTCTGCCTTACGCAGTTTTGCCGAAGACCACCATACACTTGAATGCCTGATTGATACTTACCAAATTGATGGGTTAATCTCCGACAATCGTTTTGGAGCATGGAGCAAAAAAGTGCCATCTGTTTTCATTACACACCAATTGCACATCCAACTCCCCAATTACGTAAAGCCTTTCAAATCAATTGTGGATCAGGTCAATGCACATTATATCCGAAAATTTGACAGCTGCTGGGTTCCTGATGTTGTACAAGGCGAAGGCTTGAGTGGCGTTTTATCTGCAAATCCATTTCCTAAAACTGACACACGCTACATTGGGCCCTTGAGTCGGTTTGAGCAGCAAGCAGCAGCGCCTAGTTGTGGCAAAACGATCGACTTATTGATCATGCTTTCGGGTCCGGAACCCCAACGTAGTTTGCTGGAAACGAAAATATTACAGCAGATTCGAAACACAAATGCAAATATTGTTTTGCTAAGAGGACTTCCCGGACAATCCCAAAAACCAGCTTTTGAACATCCAGGGCTTACTATTTACAATCATGCTGACGATGGACAAATCATTGAGTTGGTTCATTCGTCAAAAAAAATACTTGCCCGCTCTGGTTATTCAACCATCATGGACCTGACCCGCCTTCAAATTCCAGCTTTTGTCATTCCAACACCTGGACAAACTGAACAGGTTTACCTGGCAAAATCTCTTGCAAAAAAGAATTGGCTCACTGCTATTGACCAAAACACCTTCGATTTGAATACCCTTTTAAATAACAATTTTGATGCATTGATTCCAACCTTTCAAAATGACGACATCCTGCGGCAAACCGTTGACGACTGGCTTAATTCGCTCTGAATTGATTAAATTTGCACAGGCAATTATTCCTATATTAACTGAATATCAGCTATGTTGATCAATAAAGATATGAAGATGGCAGATGTGATTCACCTGAATCACCATTTACTCCATGTATTAAATCGTTTCAATATCCACCTGGGTTTTGGGGATAAAACTGTTGAGACTATCTGCAACGAACACGACATTCATCTCGACTTTTTCCTGGATATCGTTAACACCTTTCACGATGCTTCCTATTTCCCGCTGCAACACCTTCAAAAGTTTAAAGCAGGCATGCTTATCAATTACCTTCAAAAAACACATGCCTACTATTTGAATGTTAAACTGCCTGAAATTGCATCATATATCGAAAGACTTAACAACGATGAAAGTATCCTGGATGCACACAAAAAGTTGCTTGCTGATTTTTTTGCCGATTACCAGCATGAGCTGATCGTACACATTAATAAAGAAGAGCAACGCGTTTATCCCTACATCAAAAAACTGGAAAAAGTACTCCAGAATGATTCGGCATCCCGTGAGGAAATGGAAGAACTGAGCAACTATTCTATCCATGAGTATGAGGCCGAACACGATGATGTTGAAGCCAAACTTTTCGATCTTAAAAATATTATTATTAAATATTTACCTCCTCCAAAAGACAGCCGTTTGCTCAATGTTATTTTGCACGAACTCTTCGAACTTGAGCTCGACCTCAACAACCACGGCCATATTGAAGACCTGATTCTGGTTCCGATTGTTGACAAAATGGAAGCTGCTTTGCGCAGCCAACTTACACAATTTGGGCAATGAACAACCGTGTCTGCATATTACTGCTCGAACCTTCATTTTTGGTCAGGGAAGGCATTAAAACGCTATTGAGTCAAATTGGACAAGCCTTCCGAATAGAAGAAGTAGATACGGTGATTGATGACCTGGACAAACTGCTCAGCCGCGTAAAACCAGAGATTGCCATGATCAATCCTGCGCTGCTGGCCAAAAAAACAATTTTTAATCGCGACACGGATCAGCAATCAAATGTAATTTTCATCGGCCTGATGCATGATGAAGTTTCCACAAACACCATCGCAAAATTTGATTTTTGCATACACATCAATGACGAAAAAGCTGAAATGAATAAAGTTGTTGAGCAAGCTTATCGTCGGCTCAGCGATTTAGATACGGACACAGAAAGCAATAATCTGAGCGAACGTGAAATCAGTATATTAAAGCTTGTTGCACTTGGAAACACCAACAACGAAATTGCCGAAAAACTTTTCATCAGCGTGCACACGGTTATGACCCACCGCAAAAATATTACACGCAAACTTGGTATTAAAACAGTATCCGGTTTAACGGTATACGCCATTCTCAACAAGTTGATCAAAGTTGAAGAACTCGGCGGCAGCGCTAATTTCGTGAGATAATTATCTTGTTTTTAAATCGAATATCTGTTTCAAATACCGAACTGAAAAACCTTTTTGCTTTGAAATTGTTATAGATAAACTTACTTTTGCAGCCGAATTTATAATGAATCTAAATTAGCAAACAGCCTTAAATCAAGCTGATGCACAAATAAAATACTATGAAAGCAGTCGGAATTTTTTACGGATCTACCTCAGGCACAACCAAAGCAGTAGCAGAAAAAATACAAAAAGCTCTGGGAAAAGAAGCGCACCTGCACAATATCAAAGATGCCACAAACGAGACTATTGAGCAATATGAAAACCTCATTTTCGGAACTTCGGCCTGGGGCATTGGCGACATGCAGGACGACTGGGAACGATTTGTTGATAATCTTGAAGAAATTGATTTTTCAGGCAAGAAGCTTGCTTTGTTTGGCTCGGGCGATCAGGAAGAGTATCCAGAAAGCTTTGTTGACGGACTTGGCACATTATTTTGCAGACTCCCCGACAAATCTGTCGTGATAGGTGCATGGCCAAAAGAAGGTTACGACTTCTATTTTTCGCTTGCCGAGAAAGATGGAGAATTTGTTGGACTCGTAGTTGATGAGCACCAACAGCCTGAAAAAACTGATCAGCGCATTAAAAAATGGGTTGACAAACTCAAAACTGAACTCCTTTAGTTTTCCGAAAAAACTTTTCTGAAGGCAGGTGCAGTATGAATGCTCCTGCCTTTTTTGTTGCGTTATATCAATCGAACATGCCGAAAATATCATATGCATGATTTTGCATGTTATGTACCCAAAAAGAAAAATATAAGTCTTACTTTTGCAGTGTCTAAAGATCACTATGGAAAGACAGTCGAAAATTTCGAAACTCATTAAGCTGGTGATGGCTTTTGCCATTTTCTGGATGGTGATTGGCGACCTGATCACTTTTCACCAGGCCAAGATTTTCGGTAACCATTTTTTCGACACACACAGTCCTTTTACCAAGCCCAAATCGAAAGACGACGGAAAAACCATTAGTTTTCACGCTTTCAAATTTCAGGACAAGCAGCAAAATACCGGTCAGCAATTGGTGCATCAGGCAATTTTGCAGGCTTTTGCCGGCAAAGTCATGCTGGTTCCCAGGAGATTTGTTTTTTCATTTGCCGCCAAAATATTTCATCTACAAGCCACTCTTTCTGCAGGTCTGTTGCGGGCACCACCCCAAGCTTAATATTTTTCAACTGATTTCGAACACATTGCCTCACGGCAGTGATCAGCCAACCGTTATTGATCAAATTCCAAAAACATGGATAATACCAATTTGGATTATTTGAATCGAAATCATATTAATTTATTACATAACTATCTATCAATGAAACCATTTAACAAAATGAAAAAAAGTTTACTCCTTTTAATGGTTGTGCTTTTTACCCGCGCAATTGGATTTTCTAATACCGTGAACGATACCATTACTATGGGTCCGGGCTATGCCAATGATGTTTTTTACAGCCTGGAAAATGGTGTTGTAAAAACAGAGCCACGCAACAACTGGGACATCGCATTTTATACCAACCCTTGGAGTGCAGGCATCATCATCAACGACGGCAATGGCGTTATGCTTTACACCTACCCTAATGGCGACACTGCAAACTGGGCCACCCTTGACACAACGGGTATTCTTGGCTGGAAAAATCTGAATAATTCAGATACAATCTGGGAAGATGGGGCGTTCAACCGCAATGCACTTGGTCATCCCGATTATGGTTGGGGAGTTTACAACACCATTTCGCATGATGTAGTTGGCGATTCACTTTACGTCGTGCAATTGCCATCTGGCGCTATTAAAAAAGTTTGGATTGAGCGCAAAAACTCAGTCAACAACACTTTCTTCTTCAAACATGCCAATCTTGATGGAACGGATGAAGTTTCAGAAGTTGTAGAAGCTACGCCTTTTGTGAACAAAATGTTTGTTTATTACAACCTGACCAGCGCTCAGATTATCGATCGCGAACCTGCAATCGACACATGGGACCTGCTGTTTAGTAAATACATGGGCATCGTCTTCGATAATGAAGGTAACCCATCCTACTACCCGGTTGTTGGTGCAACAAACAACATCAATACATCAGGAAGTAAACATTACCCGGTTACTGATGATTATGAAGATTGGTCTTCGACCCTGCTCGAGGCATACAAAACCACAATTGGTCATGATTGGAAATCGTTTAGCATGTCAACCTTTACATGGGAACTGGCTGATTCAACTGCCTACTTCCTGCAAACTGGTAAAGGCGATGTGTACAAACTTGTATTCGACTATTTTGGTGGAACGGGCAATGGCCGTGCTGGCTTTGTGAAAAAACTGGTCTCGCTTGTTGGAAATCAGGAAATTGCTGGCAATGAAATTTCAATGCAGTTGTTTCCAAACCCGGCAACAAACCTTGTCAATATCCTGATCGCTAACACCAAAAACAATGCTGTTGCACAAGTCAAGCTTTTTGACCTTACTGGACGCATGGTTATCGACAAACAAATGACACTGACAAACGGTATGCTTCAGCTGCAACTCAACGATCAGTTGGAAGGTTTATACTTATTACAAATAGAAACAGAAGGTCAGGCATACGTGCAGAAACTTCAAATTAAATAATTTCACGATGGCATTTGCCAAACGTTTTAGTTTATTCTTTGCTTTTGTTTTTGGCTGTATTTCAATTGGATACAGCCAAAAACCTGGCATTCAAATCAACGACAGCCGCAACGGCGAACCCATTGCTTTTGCCCATGTCCTTTTTGAAGGTCTGGCCAGCAAAAAGCAAACAACGGGCATCACAGATATCAAGGGCTATACGGTCAATCCGGTTACTGAAATTTCGTTGGTTACAACAACATATATTGGTTATCAAACTTTTACTGACACGATTTGGCCTGGTGCGAGCCTGAAAATCAAGTTGCGCTCGCTTACCTACAATATGGACGAGGTAGTTGTAACAGGCCAATATACCCCTCAGGCAGTTGATAAGTCCATCTTCCGTGTGCGCGTAATCGGTGCCAATCAGATTGACCAGCGCGCTTCGAACAACCTGAACGAACTGATGGCCGGCGAATTGAATATCCGTTCGATGAACGATGGTGCTTTGGGTTCTAGAATTACTTTGCAAGGACTTGGTGGCGAGCATATTAAGTTTTTGATTGATGGAGTGCCTGTAATTGGCCGCATGAATGGCAACATCGATCTTGGACAGCTCAATCTTTATAATGTGGAACACATTGAGGTGATTGAAGGTCCAATGTCAGTAATCTATGGTAGCAATGCACTTGCCGGTGTAATCAATATTATCACCAAAGAACCCAAATACACTACCATTGATGCCAATGCCGAAGGCTACTATGAGTCGGTAGGAGTGTATAACACCAATGCGAATGTCTCGCTCCGCAAGAATCACTGGAGCGGCTCAGTTGCTGGAGCAAGAAATTTCTTTGAGGGATTCAGTGCGGTTGATACAAGCCGATCGAAACGATGGAAACCCAAAAGACAGCTCAATAACGACTTGAGTTTGCAATATGCTAAAAACGCATTTAAGCTGAGACTGACAAGCTCTTATTTTGATGAGCTGCTGATCGACAAGGGAAATTTACTCCAACCCTATTACGAAACAGCATTCGACAATCATTTTCACACCAAACGTTTTACTGGTAAAATCGACATGAGTTCGAAAGTTGCCAAAGACAGATACCTGAACGTTTTGGGTTCATATGCATACTACAACAGGGTAAAAAACACCTATTTCAATGATCTTACTACCCTCGAAAAGAAGCTAACACTCAATCCATCGGAGCAGGATACTTCAACTTTTGGGCAGTACCTGCTGCGTGCCGAGTTCAGCAAAAGCACTGACTCCAGTCCGTTCAACTATCAGTTGGGCGTCGACCTGAATCTGGAAACAGGATTTGGCAAACGTATTCTCGATCAGCGTCAGCAGCTGGGCGATTATGCAGCTTTTTTGAGTGTTAAAATCAATCCTGCTCCCAGACTGATGCTTCAACCTGGTCTGAGGTACAGTTACAACACCAAATATAAAGCACCCTTGGTGTATTCACTCAACCTCAAATACGATTTAGCTGAAGAAGTAAGTTTCAGGGCATCATATGCAAAAGGTTTCAGGGCGCCATCACTCAAGGAATTGTACCTTGAATTTGTTGATGTAAACCACAATGTACGTGGAAATGAGAACCTTGAGGCCGAAAATTCACAAAATATCAATCTGGCCCTGCATTACCGACACGAAAAAACGACTTACGATTATGGCGCCGAGCTGAATTTGTTTTACAACAACATCAGCAATAGTATCAGCCTGGCCTCACTTGATCCCGAATCATCGTTATACACCTATGTTAATGTAGACAAGATGGTTACACAGGGTTACGAGGTCAATTTCAACAACCGCATTTATCCCTGGCTCGAAGTCAAGCTGGGATTTGTGCAAACCGGACGCAAGCAGGTTTTTAGTGATTCACTCGACAATACCATGATTTATTCAACCGACGTGATTAGCAACATCAATTATTTATGGCGAAAAACTGATATGCGGTTTTCGGTTTATTATAAATACAATGGTGATTATCCAGAAGTATTTATTGGAGATAATAATCAGGTTTTCAGAACCATTATGCAAGGATATCACACCATGGATGTCACTCTGAGCCGGATGCTTTGGCGCAACCAGCTAAATTTACAGGCTGGCGTCAAAAACCTTTTCAACAACACCAATATCAACATAAAAGGCGACACGGGCGGCGGAGGTATTCACTCAGGTGGAACAGGCTCGAGTCCGGTTGGCTGGGGACGAACCTTTTTTGTAAAACTGGCATTTTCATTTAAAAAATTCTAACCCATGCGCATCAGCAGGTTATTTCTTCTTCTCACCATTCCATTGTTGTTCACTTCCTGTTTTAAGGATGATGAACGCGTAGCACCTTACGATCGTGGCGAGAAAATAACAGCCGTTATTCCCATGACAGAAATCGTGGGACAGACCGTGTATTTGTATGTCAATCAGGTATATTACAACCTGAACAGCTCAGCGGTCGTTGCCACAAATGACAAAAAAGCCTATGATCTGGCTTTTGATGCCGCTCCTGAAAAAAGCAGGATATGGCTGAACACAGCAAATTTTATGACAGCCGGAAGAACTACAGAAATCGACCTGGAAGCAGTCAGCAGTTCAGCCGGACTTGATATGCGCTTTGATCCGTCAAGCGGTAATGCTGACTCAACGGCCATTGGCGATTGGTATGTTGTGAGCGGAAACGACACGCTCTTTACTGCTTTTGTTTATGTACTCGACAGGGGATATGACGAATTTGGCAATCTGCTTGGCAAGCGAAAAATTGCTTTCGACAGCATCAAGGGCGATACCTATTATTTTAGGTATTCAAACTTGAACAACACATCGATGGTGAATGCAAGTGTCAAAAAACAAGCCGGTTACAATAAAGTCTATTTTTCGTTCGAAGGTGATGGAAACCAGGTGCAACCCGAACCTCCACAGAGTTCTTACGATCTGGAGTTCACACAATACACCACACTGCTTTTCACCAATGAGGGTGAGCCTTATCCATACCTTGTTACCGGGCTTTTGCTCAATACATATCAAACTGAAGTAGCTTTCGACAACAGCATGGTATTTGATGAGATTGATTTGGTTTCTGCGCAAAATATGCAATATTCCGCGCAAATCGACCGCATAGGATACGATTGGAAAGAAGTGCAGGGTGATGTGGAAAATGGCGTGGTAAATTACGTTGTAAGGCCCGAAAACAATTACATCATCCGAAACCAGGCCGGCCAGTATTTTAAGATGCGTTTCGTTGGATTTTACGATGATAATGGCGTAAAAGGGTTTCCCACAATTGAATACCAGAAGCTCTAGCCGACAAATTATTGCCCATCTTTCCAGCGGTCATTTCTTACCAAAACAGTGATTGTGCCCTTCGCTGAGCAACCGTTTGCACTTTTGTTTACTTTTGTTCAAAAATAATCCGAATGATTTTACAATACGTTGTTTGGAACGTTTCTCCCGAAATGTTCACTTTCCCCGACTGGCTTCCATTACTTGGTGGTCGCGGAGTGCGCTGGTATGGCGCTTTGTTTGCCGCATCTTTTGTAGTTGGGTATTATATTATGCAAAAGGTTTTCAAGCGCGAAAACATCAGTATTGAGGTGCTCGATAAATTATCCACTTATATGCTGATTGCCACTGTGGTTGGTGCGCGTCTTGGGCATTGTCTCTTTTACGAGCCAGCCTATTATCTTGCAAATCCAATCGAAATACTTAAAGTTTGGGAAGGTGGACTGGCAAGCCATGGAGCTGCCGTAGGCATCATTATTGCCTTGATTATCTTTTCGCGCAAACAGAAAAAGACTTTTTATTGGACAATCGACAGAATTGTCATAGTCGTTGCATTGGCAGGCTTTTTCATCCGTATGGGAAACCTGATGAATTCTGAGATTTTTGGCCACGCCACTACCCTACCCTGGGGATTTAAGTTTGTACGTTACCACGATCCGGCCCTCAACGGCGATCCGCGACACCCAACACAGATTTATGAAGGCCTTGTTTATCTGGCTACCTTTTTCATCTTGTATTACAGTTATTTCAAAAAAGGCATGGGCGAAAAACAACCCGGATTTCTGTTCGCTGTTTTCCTGGTAGCTGTTTTTGGGTCGAGATTGCTGATAGAGTTTCTGAAAGAACCCCAAGTTGGCTTCGAAGCCGGCATGGCACTCAATATGGGTCAGATTCTAAGTATTCCTTTCATTCTGGCAGGCCTGATTATATGGTATATTGGATGGAAAAAAAATCACGCCTGACGGTAACCACTTTGTTTTTTACACCCTGGCAACTATCACAACTGCCAAAAAAGAAAAAAGGGATCGTTGTAAAAACAATCCCTTTTTTCTTTTAGATACGAATACTATCTAAATCCCATCAACTGCATTTGATCTGTAAATTTGTCATCCAGTTCCTTGGCAAGATCCTTTTGGCCGTGCTCATTAGCAAGTTGCGACAATCTTTGCAAAACAGCGAGCGCTTCCTGCGCCTGTTGATCGTAATAAGGGGCGAATTTATTGTCGATGCTCGCATAATAACTCAGGTCTTCCAGGTATCGGTCAGACAAGTCGCGTACCATTTTGATGCCTTTGTCGGTTGCACCCGCAGAAAAATAAATTTCAGCCCACGGCAACATATAATAATCGTAGGTGAACTTGCTGTTCGGGAAAAACTCAATACTCTTATCGAGCACAACAACAGCTGAATCAGATTTACCTTCATTCAAGAGTGCCTGCGCCAGCCGCATATAGCTTTGTTTTGCCAAACTTGAGTTACGGTAACTCTCGCGATCAACTGTAACATTGGGATCATTCAAATTTCCCCAGGCAGCTTTATTCACCAGCATGTCGTAGGAGCCTTCAGCATAAACACCGCCCAGATTTTTGTAATATTCCTTGGCCTTCACCGGGATGAATTTATATACCACACCTTCCATATGACAGTATTGATCAACGTCGAGTACTTTACTAACGCTGTTGGGGTTGGCAAAGTAAATAGGCCTTTGCCAATTGTTGGTGGCTACCAGGTCAAATAACATCAGGTCGTTTTTAAACAATCCGTTTTGCTTGATATCCCAAACAATTTCGTCAACAATCTGATCGCGCATGCTTTCCGGCACAATGCCACTTCGGATCACGGCGTCCTTATCGATGGTGAGTTTTACTTTGGTTGTTGGGATATAATTGATCCGTTCGCCCGACTGCAATGGCAGCTTGGTCTGGTCACTTTCGTTGGCCACAAATTTGATCACCTCTTTCAACTCGATCGGCCCTTTGATTCGATCGACGACCGGCAGGTATTCGTTGATACCTTTGTTATATTGCTCGGGCGTTAGTGTCAGTGGCAGTCTGTCAGACTCATACACCTTCTTGCCCAGTTGATGCACATACCAGTCGCCCGACGAAAGCATATAATTGACCACGCGCATGTCGGTACGGAATCCTTCAACTTCTTGCACATACCAAAGTGGGAAGGTGTCGTTGTCGCCATTGGTGAACAGAATAGCATCAGACTGGCATTGTACCATATAGTTTTTTGCAAAATCGCGTGCAGCATATTTACCCGAACGATCGTGTGCTTCCCAGCCTTCCTTTGCCATCACAACCGGCACGGCTAATAACGAGACAACTGAAACCGTAATCGCTGCTAGCTCTTTCTTTTTCAACACTTTCGACAAACCATCAAAAAGTGAGAGCACCCCAAATCCAATCCAGATGGCAAATGCATAAAACGACCCGGCATAGGCATAATCACGCTCACGCGGTTGGTAAGGGGTCTGGTTCAAATACACGATGATGGCCAGCCCTGTCATAGCAAATAACAGGAATACGACCCATGTATCATGTGTGTCTTTCTTTAGATGGTACAACAAACCAGTTATTCCCAACAAAAGAGGCAAAAAGAAGAAACGTGCCCGTGCAGGGTTTTCCATGCTTTTGGGCAGGTTAGTCTGATCGCCCAACCGCATCGAATCGATGAAATTGATGCCACTGATCCAGTTTCCGTTGTCGATCTCTCCCTGACTTTCGATGTCGTTTTGTCGTCCAACAAAGTTCCAAAAGAAATAACGCAGGTACATGTGCGACAGCTGATAATCAAAGAAAAACTTCAGATTTTGTCCGAAAGTTGGGCGATAAAGCACTTCCGTGCTTCCATCAGGTTTTGTCACCCGAACCGGAATACCGTCGCGACCTCCTATTTCCTGATACATTCTGATGTGGCTGGGTTTCTGATTGCTCCACATACGTGGAAAAACAGTCGTGAAGCGGTCATCGTAAACTGGTTTTGTGCCACGGCGATAATCTGTAATGACGTATTTACCCTTGTCATTGTCGCGTATATAAATGGGACTTCCATCTTCATAATCCGCAATCGGGGCATTGTAATATTGACCATACAGCAATGGCCAATCACCATATTGCTCGCGGTTAAGATACGAAAGCATCGAAATAGCATCACTCGGTTCATTCTCATTAATGGGCGTATTGGCATTGGCCCTGATAATCAACAGAAAGAAAGAGGAATAACCGATCAGAATAAACATCAGCGACAATATAGCTGTATTGAGAATAACTTTTCCTTTTTGTCTGGTATAAAGAATTCCGAAAACAATGGCACCAATCAGCAACAGGAAATAAATCACTGTGCCAGTGTTAAAGGGCATTCCAAGGGTGTTGACAAAGAAAAGTTCGAAGTTACCAGCCATCTTCACGATCCATGGAATGATAAAGCTCATCACAAAACCCAGTATAAAAAGTGAAATCAAGCCGGCTAACACAAAGCCCTTTATTGAGGGTTTAAATTTCTTGTAATAAAACACATAGACGATGGCCGGAATAGCCAAAAGGTTGAGCATATGCACGCCAATAGAAAGGCCTATTAGGTATGCAATGAAAAGCAACCAGCGATAGTTATGTGGCTCATCGGCAACGCGTTCCCATTTCAGGATGGCCCAAAACGTCACGGCAGTAAAGAAGGATGACATGGCATATACCTCGCCCTCAACAGCTGAAAACCAGAATGAATCACTGAATGTGTAAGCCAGGGCGCCAACCGCACCTGCACCCAAAACGGCCAACTGATGCCCTTTGCTGTTGGCATTTTCACCCACCAGCATAAATTTACGGGCGAGCATGGTAATCGTCCAGTATAGAAACAGAATAGTAAAACTGCTCGACAAACCCGACATCACATTGATCATCAAAGCAACACGGCTCGTATCGCCAAATGCAAACAGGCTAAAAAACCTGCCAATCATTTGAAAGAGCGGGGCTCCTGGAGGATGTCCCACCTGCAGTTTATAGGCGGTTGAAATATATTCACCACAGTCCCACCAACTGGCTGTGGGTTCGAGTGTAAGCATGTAAACGATGGTGGCTACGAGAAAAACTGCCCACCCTGTAAAGTCATTCCATTTCTTAAAATTCATTGTTTCAATTTGTTACTGGCCAATACAATTTCATTACAAGCAGCAAATTTAATCGAAACTATGGATTTATTAGTCAGATATTGGATGTTTAACATTATTTTGGTCTAAACCATATCTGCCACAACAACAGCTTGAAATGCGTTGCGTCAAACTCGCAATGACACTTTTAGGATAAAAAGTCAGGTCTTTACTTCCCATTTCCGAAGTGGCAATCACATTGATTCTCACCTTTCCTCTTGCTTTGAATAATGACAAACAATCAAATTATCCCCAAAATATCTCACAATATTTTTTGTATAATCTAAAAATTATCTACTTTTGCAGTCCGTTTTTAAGCGGAAGCAGGATTGTCCGATGGTGTAATGGTAGCACTGCAGATTTTGGTTCTGCCTGTCAAGGTTCGAATCCTTGTCGGACAACAACAAGAAAACCTGGCCTGAGGGTGCAGGTTTTTTTATTTGATCGCTGAGACGTTCCGGGCATTGTCCGGGCAGGGTACAAATACCACTCAATCAGTCAAGAATTTTAAATAAACGATTGACTCATAACAAAATAAATTTGTACTTTTGCGGCGCGTTTCGGATGGGATTTAGAAAAAGTTTGAGGGGGCATAAGTCCCCTCTTTTTGTAGAAAAAATATGATTACAAAAGCAGAAATCATACATCTTGCTGAAGAAGCATTGGCTGGTACCGATCGTTTTATCGTTGAGGTGCTTGTAAAAATGGACAATGTCATCATGGTTTTTATTGATGCCGACAGCTCCGTTACGATCGACCATTGTGTTGAGCTGAGTCGTTATATCGAGCATCAGCTCGACCGCGAAACGGAAGATTTTGAGCTACGGGTTTCATCAGCCGGCCTCGATCATCCTTTCAAGCTCATGCGGCAGTACACCAAAAACATTGGTTTGCCCGTGCAAGTTATCTTGAAAGATGGCGAAAAACACATTGGAAAGCTATTGAGTGCCGACGAAAAAGGCATCTCAATTGATCTCATCCTGGTTAAAAAACTCAATAAAATAAAAAAGGAAGTTTCGGGTGGCATCGTCAGCTTTGCCTTTGAGCAAATTGAAGAAGTAAAACCGGTTATTAGTTTCCACTAACATTCAAAAACAATTTATTTTGCTATAAAATGGACAATATCAACTTAGTAGAAAGTTTTTCAGAGTTCAAGGAATTTAAGAACATCGACCGCGAGATGATGATGCGGATCCTTGAAGATGTCTTCAGAGCCATGTTGATCAAAAAATACGGCTCCGACCAAAACTTTGATGTCATTGTCAATATCGACAGAGGTGACCTTGAGATTTGGCATAACCGTGAAATTGTTGATGATGAAGATGTGGAAGATCCTTCAACGCAAATCGCACTTTCTGAAGCCATTAAAATAGAACCCGACTTTGAAGTGGGTGAAGAAGTTTCAGAGCCAATCCGTATCAAAGACTTTGGCCGTCGCGAAATTTTGGCTATTCGCCAGAATCTCGTATCGAAGATCATGGAGTACGAAAAGGACAATGTGTATCAAAAATACAAAGAGAAGGTTGGCGAGATCATCACCGGAGAAGTATATCAGGTATGGCGTCGCGAAATCCTTGTGCTGGACGATGAAGGCATTGAGCTGATGTTGCCCAAATCAGAGCAAATTCCTACCGACTTCTACAAAAAAGGTGACACCATCCGCGCTGTTGTGCTCAAAGTAGAGATGCGCAATGGCACTCCGTTTATTATTTTGTCGCGCACCTCTGAAATCTTCCTGCAACGTTTGTTCGAAGCAGAAGTGCCTGAGGTTTATGATGGTTTGATCACCATTCGCCGCATCGTTCGCGAGCCAGGTCAGCGTGCCAAGATCGCCGTAGAATCTTATGACGACCGCATCGACCCGGTTGGTGCCTGCGTTGGGATGAAAGGTTCGCGTATCCACGGTATTGTCCGCGAATTGCGTAACGAAAACATCGACGTCATCAATTACACCACCAATCCGGTACTTTTCATCACACGTGCCCTGAGTCCTGCCAAGATTACTTCGATCCAGCTCGACGACGAGAACAAACGAGCAGAAGTATTTATGAAACCTGATCAGGTGAGTCTGGCCATTGGCAAAGGCGGATTCAATATCAAGCTGGCTGGCCGTTTGAGTGGTTACGAAATTGATGTATACCGCGATACAGATGTCGACTCTGAAGACGTTGATCTGATGGAATTCAATGATGAAATCGAACAGTGGATTATCGATCAGCTGCATGACATTGGATGCGACACTGCCAAGAGCGTGTTGGCGCTAAGTCCTGAAGAGATAGCTTCGAGAGCTGATCTGGAAATGGAAACAGTTCAGGAAGTTGTACGCATTCTCAGGTCAGAGTTCGAATAAAAACAGTAATTTTGCCGCTATTATTTAATAAAAATCCGAAAGCTTACATATGTCCGAAGGTTCAACATCAACTGTACGTCTGAGCAAAGCAGCCCGTGAATTCAACGTGGGGACTTCCACTATTGTGGAGTTTCTCTCGAAAAAAGGACACCAGATCGATTCAAGTCCAAACACAAAGCTTAGCCCTGAGATGTATGCTTTGCTTGTCAAGGAATATCAATCTGAAAAACAAGTCAAAGAGGTTTCTCAAAAGCTGGGTATCGAATACTCCGGACGTAAAACAATTACTGCTGATGCAGTAGTGGGCAACCAGGAGGAAGAGGAAGAAGAGGAACTGGAAGCTGAGGAACTGATCATTAAAAATGTGACGGGCAGTTATGCCGACACCCGCACACCAAAGCCTGAAGCTGAAGTAAAACCAGTAGCTGAAGTCAAAAAAGATAAGGTAGAGCCTGTTCCTACAGCAGAGCCAGAAGCGAAAGTTGTCGCAAAAGAACCTGAAAAAGAAACCCCGAAAGAGGTGAAAACTGAGCTTCCGGATGCGAAACCTGAAGCAACTACACCTAAGGTTGAGTCAGCTAAATCCAAAGAAGAGACACCTCAAACTGCTGAAAAGGAGCCAGAAGCTATAAGCGAACCGATAAAAGAAAAGTCTCAGGAAGTAAAAGACGAACAGCCCGAAGAAACTGTTGAAGAGACTCCAGAAACAGAAACACCTGAAGCAGAAGCACCGGCAGACGGAGAGCTGAAAATATTGGGAAAAATCGATTTGGCCAGCATGAATTTGCGAACCAAACCTGATCGTAAATCAAAAGCACAGCGGCAAAAAGAAGCCGACGACAGGAAAGCCGTCCGCGAAAAAAGCCAAAAAGCAGCCAAATCTTCGCCTGCTGTCGAAAAACCAGCAGAGCCAGTTGAACCTGCTAAACCGGAAGCAACCAAAAAAGCAGCTGAAGAAAAATCAGCTGAAGAAGAAATTAAACGCCCCAGCAACTTCATGCCTACTGAAGTGCGCAAGCTTGAAGGCCCTAAGATTCTGGATAAGATTGAATTACCAGAAGCCAGAAAGCCAAAACCAAAGCCAGTAGCCTCATCTACTGAGGATAAACTCAGTGCTGCTCAAAAGAAGAAAAAACGTAAGCGCATCAAGAACAAACCGCAAGAAGGGAATACTACTCCTCCGCCTATCACTAAAAACAGCGATACCCAGCGTGACAAAGGCCGTAAACCCGGAAAACCAGTGCGTCGCGACGAAAAAGTAGAGCTTACTGAAGAGGAAATCCAACGTCAGATTAAAGAAACACTGGCCCGACTTACACCAACTGGAAAATCAAAAGCATCGAAGCATCGCCGTCAAAAGCGTGATGCCATTTCACATTCACACGCCGAAGAAGCCGCCAGACTCGAACAGGATAAATCAATCCTGAAAGTAACTGAATTTGTTACTGCAAACGAACTGGCAACCATGATGAATGTGCCTGTAAACAAGGTTATTGCAACTTGCATGAGTCTGGGCATGTTTGTTTCGATCAACCAGCGCCTCGATGCAGAAACACTAACGCTTGTAGCCGAGGAATTTGGCTACCAGCTCGAATTTACAAGTATCGACGTTCAGGAAGCCCTTGCTGAGGTCGATGAAGAAGAAAATCCGGAGGATTTGACTGACAGAGCGCCGATTGTAACTGTAATGGGTCACGTTGACCACGGAAAAACGCTCTTGCTCGACTTTATCCGGAAAGCCAATGTTATTGCAGGTGAAGCTGGTGGTATTACCCAACATATTGGGGCCTACGAAGTATTCACCGAAAGTGGAAAGAAAATTACATTTCTCGATACCCCTGGTCACGAGGCCTTTACGGCCATGCGTGCCCGTGGTGCCAAAATTACTGACGTCGCTATTATCGTGATTGCTGCTGACGATAGCGTGATGCCTCAAACCATTGAAGCCATCAACCATGCCCAGGCTGCCGGCGTACCTATCGTATTCGCTTTCAACAAGATTGATAAACCAACAGCCAATCCGGAACGTCTTCGCGAACAACTGGCCAATATGAATATTTTGGTTGAAGATTGGGGAGGTAAGTTCCAGAGTCAGGAGATTTCGGCGAAATCAGGCGTAGGTATCGATCAACTGCTCGAAAAAGTACTCCTTGAAGCTGAATTGCTCGAACTTAAAGGAAACCCTGTTCGTGCAGCCAAAGGAACAATTATTGAATCATCGCTGGATAAAGGCCGCGGTTATGTTGCTAAAATCCTGGTTCAGGATGGTACTTTGCGCATCGGAGATACGGTTTTGGCCGGAGCTACCTTTGGTAAGGTGAAAGCCATGTTTAACGAACGTAATCAGGCAATTAAAGAAGCCGGACCAGCAACACCACTGCTTTTACTAGGACTCAACGGCGCACCACAGGCTGGCGACACCTTTAATGTGATGCACGACGAGCGTGAGGCCAAGAGCATTGCCCTTAAGCGTCAGCAATTGCAGCGCGAACAGGGTCTGCGTACACAGAAACATATTACACTCGACGAAATTGGCCGTCGTATCGCAATTGGCGACTTTAAAGAGTTGAACCTGATTGTAAAAGCCGACGTGGATGGTTCCGTTGAAGCTTTGTCTGATTCATTGCTCAAACTTTCTACCGAAGAGGTTCAGGTGAACGTCATCCACAAATCAGTGGGTGCCATCAGTGAGTCTGATATTCTGCTGGCTTCTGCGTCCAATGCCATCGTGATTGGGTTCCAGGTTCGTCCTACGCTGCAGGCTCGCAAGCTAGCCGAGCAGGAAGAAATTGACATCCGACTCTACTCGATTATTTACCAGGCGATTGAAGAAATCAAAGCTGCTATTGAAGGTATGTTGTCTCCTGATATTGAAGAGGTTATCACTTGTAACCTCGAAATTCGTGAAACCTTTAAAATCACCAAGGTTGGTACAGTGGCCGGTTGTATGGTGCTCGATGGAAAAATATCACGCAACACCAAAATCCGTATCATCCGCGACGGTATCGTAATCTATACAGGTATGTTGGGATCGCTCAAACGCTTCAAGGATGATGTAAAAGAAGTGGCCACTGGCTACGAATGCGGATTGAACATTGATGGATTTAACGACATCAAGGTTGGCGACATCATTGAAGGTTATACCGAGAAAGAAGTGATGAGAAAGCTTTAGCAATTCATACATCTAATAAAAGAAAAAGGAAAGCTGATTGGCTTTCCTTTTTTTTATCCTTATGCTTATTCGCATCAACTCATTCAGCTGCCCGCAAAACCACCTGACTTCTGTCGGGTCCTGTAGAAACAAAGGTGACAGGCACTTTTACATAGTCTTCAATAAACCTGATATATTGCTCAAGTGCGTCGGGCATGGCTTTCATATCCTTCAGTTCAACGATCGGTTGGTTCCATCCTTTGAGCGTTTCGTAGTTGGGTTCTAACTGTTCAGTGCAGGCTTCAAACGGCAGGTAATCAATTTGCTGACCCTTGTGATGATAGGATGTGGCAACTTTGATGTATTCAAAATGATCCAACACATCGGCTTTCATCATCATTAGGTCGGTGACACCGTTGAGCATCACAGCATATTTGAGTGCAGGCAAATCCAACCAACCGCAGCGGCGTGGCCTTCCGGTTGTCGAACCAAACTCATTGCCGGTTTTGCGCATCAGTTCGCCATCTGCATCATGCAATTCTGTGGTAAAAGGCCCACTCCCAACACGGGTGCAATAGGCTTTGAAAATGCCAAAAACCTTCCCTATTTTATTGGGTGCAACACCAAGCCCCGAGCAAACGCCCGCTGCTGTGGTATTTGAAGAGGTTACAAAAGGGTAACTACCGAAATCGACATCGAGCAAGGAGCCCTGGGCACCTTCGGCCAACACCTTTTTTCCTGCATCAATCTGCTGGTTGATGAAGTACTCACTGTCAACATGCTGCATCTTCTTCAGCACTTCGAGTGCCTCAAACCAACGTTTTTCATAAGCATCGAAGGCAAGTCCGTCAATCAAATGAGCGGTCATATCAAATGACAAATCATGCACCATTTTCAGGTGACGCTTGCGTTGAATCTGGTACCGGCTGTCGAAATCGTTCAAACAAATGTCTCCAACCCTGATTCCGTTCCGGGCGGTTTTATCGGTATAAGTCGGGCCGATCCCTTTGAGGGTCGAACCAATCTTGGCAGCACCTTTTGCTTGTTCGAGCGCTGCGTCGAGCAGGCGGTGTGTAGGTAAAATTAAATGTGCCTTTCTTGAAACCAGCAGGTTTTTTGAAGTGTCAATTCCACTTTCGGTCAGCTTGATGATTTCCTTCTCCAGAATCAACGGGTCGATGATAACTCCGTTTCCAATGAGGTTGATGCAGCTGGGGTTAAAAATTCCTGACGGGATGGTATGCAATACAAACTTCCTGCCCTCAAAGGCAATGGTATGACCAGCATTTGGCCCACCCTGGAATCGGGCTACCACATCATAATGTGGAGTGAGCACATCTACAACTTTTCCTTTTCCCTCATCGCCCCATTGAAGCCCAAGAAGTACGTCTATTTTCATGTTATTATTCATTATTTTCATGGGTTACTTACAATTGCATCTGAAAAAAACAACAGCTCATGATCTCAGCTTTCGTTTTCTCAAACAGCATTTGTCAATTTTATTCCATGACTGGTATTCTGTTTCAATAATCATTTTGCCGCAAAAAATACAATAACAAACAGGAACAAGACCTGTTTTGAGTTCTGCCTGCAGCTTACATAACCAGTGAACAAAGTTAACCCAAATTATGGAAAATTTTGAGTGTTTGAGGTAAAAATACCAACATGCTGCAGCCAAAACTCAAACAGCAAAATGCTATCAGATAATCAATTATAAGATGGAAGAAATGCGTTGTTAAAAAACAGACACCTTATAAATTGGTGTCCTTCTGTTTGATACGTCCGTAGAAAGTGAGCGAATGGTGTGTTATTTCGACATTCAGAAGCTCTTCGACTGATTTCTGGATTTCCTGCAGTCGCGGATCACAGTACTCGAGCACCGTTCCGTCTTCAATATCCACAAAATGATCGTGCTGTTTAAACTTGAATGAACGTTCAAACTGTGCACAATTGTTGCCGAATTGGTGTTTAGTTACAAGATTGCAATCGAGGAGCAGCTCGATGGTATTGTATAGCGTAGCCCGACTAACCCGGTACTTGTTGTTTTTCATTCTGATATAAAGTGTTTCTATATCAAAATGGCCGTCGGTTGCATAAATTTCCTTTAATATAGTATACCGCTCAGGCGTTTTGCGATGCCCGCGTTGTTCAAGGTATTCGGTAAAAATTTTCTTGACGGTCTCAAAAGTATCGTTCATAAGTAAATGTATATGCAGGACTCACAGCCGTAATTACCGCGTAAAAGTACAACTATTTTTACATTTACTTAGAATGAATATAAATTAATTTTAACAAAAAATTCACAGCTCTCCAGCGAATTGGTTGGATAGGCCTACTCAACCAGGCGGTCGAGTCTGGTTACTTTTTTGATATCTTTGATTTTCTTGAGTTGCTCGATCAAATCTTTCAGGTTCTGCGCGTTGTGCACATACACGGTAAGTGTGGCTTCCACAATTCCTCCACTGCTTTCGAGCTGGATGTTGCGAATATTTAGTTTAAGCTGATTGGAAATCACATCTGTAAAACGATGGATAAAGCCTATCGAATCGATGCCTGTGATTTTGAGTCCGGCTAAAAAAGCGATATCCTCTTTTTGACGCCATTTGGCTTTTACGATGTTGTTGCCAAATTGCGACATCAGGTCGATGGCTTTGGGACAGTTGACCCTGTGAATATGCATGGGCTCATTCGGAAAAGCAATGGCAATCACATCATCACCGGGTAAGGGATTGCAGCAACTTGAAACGGCATAATTAAACTCACCTGCCTGCTCTTTGAGCAGAATGGGCTCGATGTCCTTTAAAGCCTTTGATCCGTCTGTTTCTTTGGTTGTCCGGCCACGACTAAAAGGATTTGTCAGGTAGCGCATGAGGCCGGTCGGCTGGTTGTTGTCCTTGAAAACGTTTTTGATTTTCGCTAACGGAAGCTTATCGATGGCCGCGAAATAATACAAATCGACCAGCCCAGAGATATTTTCTGATTCAAGAATCTGTCCGATATTAGCTTTGTTGGGTTCGAGCTTGAGTTGTTTCAGACTTTCCTCCAGCTTGGCGCGCCCTTCGTCTTTAAAGGTTTTCCGGTATTCTCTGATGCCGTCTTTGAGGCGCGATTTGGCTCGTGCCGTCACCAAAAAGTCAAACCATTCTTCATTCGGATGCTGCACTCGTGATGTGATAATCTCGACCTGATCGCCTGTTTTGAGCACCCTGTCCAGTTGCGAAAGCTGATGGTTTACATTGGCTCCGATACAATGGTTTCCAAGATCGGTATGCACATTGTAGGCAAAATCGAGTGCCGTTGATCCTTTTGGCATTGAGATCATTTCGCCTTTGGGCGTGAAAACAAAAATCTCGTCAGAGAAGAGGTTGAGTTTAAAATTATTGATAAAGTCCAGGGCCGAAACGTCCTCCATCGTGATGAGTTCACGGACTTTGGTCAGCCATTCGTCGAGTCCACTCTCCGATTTGTCAGAGTCTTTGTATTTCCAGTAGGCAGCGTAGCCTTTTTCGGCAATCTCGTCCATGCGTTCGGTACGGATCTGCACTTCAATCCATTTACCGGTTTTGCTCATCACGGTGGCATGCAGCGATTCGTATCCGTTGGCTTTGGGCAATGAAATCCAATCGCGCAAACGTTCATTATTTGGACGGTAGAAACTGGTGATGGTGGCATACACGCGCCAGCACTCAACCTTTTCGAGCTCTAATGAACTCTCAACAATAAACCGAACAACATAGGTATCATAAACTTCTTCGAAAGGAATTTCTTTCTCTTTCATCCGCTGCCAGATGGAGTAGGATGACTTTTCACTGATGATAACCCTGAAATGAAGCCCCATCTTGTTCAGCGAAGCCACAATGGGCTCAAGAAACTCATTCACACGGAGGTTTCTTTCCTCGCGCGACTCCTCTATTTTCTTTCTGATCGAAAGGTAAATTGCAGGTTCGGTGTATTTTAACGCCAGGTCTTCCAGCTCGCTCTTGATAGCATACAAGCCCAGACGATAGGCCAAAGGCGCAAACAGATAGGAGGTTTCGGAGGCAATTTTCAACTGTTTCACCGGCGGCATGGCATCGAGTGTGCGCATATTGTGCAGCCGGTCAGCCAGTTTGATTAGAATCACCCGCACATCATAAGCCAGTGTCAGCAGTACTTTCCTGAAATTCTCAGCCTGCATGCTCCGCACATTGGTGCCTTCGACCATGTTGTCGATTTTGGTCAACCCATCGATGATGCGTGCTACCTGCTCACCAAACATATTTTGAATATCAATCAGCTTATATTCAGTATCTTCCACCACATCATGGAGGAGCGCACAGATGATAGAAGTCCGGCCCAAGCCAATTTCTCCGGCCGCAATAGTGGCCACTTCGAGAGGATGATAGATATAGGGTTCGCCCGTTTTCCGACGCATGTCCTTATGGGCATCGGCAGCCAGCCTGAAAGCTTTTCGGACCATCCAGCGGTCGGCAGTATCCTTGCGCGTATGCCACACCTCGATAAGGTTGCGGTATCGGCGGAGAATCTCAGTCCGTTCTGCAGGTGAATAGGTTTCTAACATGAATTGAATACTGGCTGAATACCTTACAAAATTAAACATTTCCACTTCAGATGCGCTGATATTGCGTAAGGTTTAAAAAAACTTTTCAGCTTCAGCTCATAATGGACGTACAAAAGCACCATCAGAATTCATTTAAAACTCATCTGAACAGTATTTTGCTGCTGTCAGAACTTTTTTCGCCAAGAAGACCGCTGCCCAAATCAATCCGTTAAGGTATATTTGCATGATGATAAAGTGTACAATCCAGAAAAGGGTTCGTTGACATGTCAAAAAAAATCACGGTTTTTTTCTTGCTTACACTGCTGATTTACATGCGGGTCTTTGCCACGCATCAGCGGGCAGCTGAAATTACGTACCGTTGGATGGGCGACCTGACTTACGAATTCACCATCACCATGTACACCTATACGCCCAGTCCGGCTGATGACGTCAGGACTTTTCTGCCCATCAACTGGGGCGACAACAGCACAGATGATATACCGAGGATAGTCTTTCAGGCTTTGCCCGACAACTATACCTTGAATATTTACCGTATGAACCACACTTTTCCGGCGGCAGGCAGCTATACCATCTCTGTGGAAGATCCAAACCGGAACTTTGGGGTCGTAAATATCCCCAACTCGGTGAATGTTCCCATGTTTGTCGAATCGGAACTCTTCATCAACCCTTTTTTGGGTAACAATAATTCTGTTGAATTGCTCAATGCCCCTATTGATCAGGGTTGCGTGGGCAAGCTTTTCATCCACAATCCCTCGGCGTACGACCCTGACGGCGACAGCCTCAGCTACAGGCTGGTGAGCTGCAAAGGCGCCAGCGGACTTGATATCCCGGGTTTTACACAACCACAGGCAAGCAACTCTTTCACTATCGACCCGCTTACGGGCGATCTGGTGTGGGATACGCCGCTGCTGCAGGGTGAATACAATGTGGCTTTTATGGTTGAGGAATGGCGCCAAGGCGTCAAAATAGGCTCGGTGACGCGCGATATGCAGATCGTTATTGGTGCCTGCGACAACAACCCTCCCGAAATCATCAGTGTTGACGACACTTGTGTAATTGCTGGGAATACGCTGACTTTTGATGTGAAAGCCATTGATCCTGAAGGAAATTCGGTAACGCTCACTGCAAATGGCGGGCCTTTTGAGGTAGCACAAAATCCTGCATCTATAGTTCCAGACCCGGCGACAGGTGCGCCGGAAGCACAAACCAGCTTCTTCTGGAATACCAACTGCAGCCACATCCGACGTAGCAGCTACACAGCACTTTTCAGAGCCCGCGATAACCATCCTGAGGTAAGCCTGACCAATCTGAAGTCGATCAATATCCGCGTGATTGGGCCTCCCGTTGAAAACCTGACTGCAACAGCCCTGGGAAACGGCATCAATCTGCAATGGGACCCGGCCAGTTGTGAAAATGCCATCGGTTACAAAATTTACCGACGCAGCGGCTTCTTCGGTTACATACCGGATTACTGCGAAACAGGCGTTCCGGCCTATACCGGATACCAGCTGTTGACAAACCTGACCAGCACTGAATCATCCACTTTCAGAGATGACGGACAGGGTACAGGGCTTGTGCAGGGCATCGACTATTGTTACCTGATTACGGCTGTTTTTCCGGATGGTTCCGAAAGCATCGCCAGCAATGAAACCTGCGCTTCGCTGAAAAGGGATTTGCCTGTGATGACACATGTGAGCAACGACAGCCTGAATCTTGCAGGCGGCCAGGTACTGACGGCATGGAGCCCGCCATCAGAACTTGACACACTGCAATATCCAGGTCCTTACCGGTATCAACTCATCCGCAACCTGAACGGCAATACAGTCACTGTTTTTACAGGATTTGGCCTTAACGATACTTTGTTTACTGACAACAGCCTCAACATCAACGAAACCGAATCGCCTGTGAGCTATGCTGTTCAGCTCGAAAACGATGCCAACGGACTCATTGGCACAAGCAGAAGCGCATCTTCTATCGGACTGCAACTTTCGCCAAGTGACCAGTCGCTGCGTGTGCAATGGACCACCGATGTGCCATGGATCAACACTTTATATGAAGTTTTCCGCAAAATGCCTTCAGGTAATGTATTCGAATCTGTTGATCTGACTACTGAGCTGAGCTTTTTGGATACCGCCCTGGTCAATGGCCAGGAGTATTGCTATTACATCAAATCGACCGGAGCCTATTCAGTTCCGGGAATCATAAAACCCATCACCAATTTTTCACCCATCGTTTGCGGAATTCCGGAAGACAACGTTGCTCCCTGTACACCCGTTCTGAACGTTTCAACCAATTGCGAAACCATAGAGAATACCCTTTATTGGCAAGGCATTGAAGCAGATAGCTGCGACAATGACGCCGCTGGTTTTTATATTTACTACACCCCGTCGGCCAGTCTGCCTTTTGCGCTTATGGATTCGGTGTTTGCGCCAAACGATTCTACCTATGTGCACAATGCGATAGACTACGTAACCGGATGTTATTTCATCAGCGCCTTTGATGGAAATGGAAATGTTTCAACTTCCTCCAATATTGTTTGCGTGGATTTCGATACCTGTCCGGTGTATGAGCTTCCGAATGTTTTCACACCCAACGCCGACCAGCTCAACGATCTTTTTCAGCCCATCGGGTATCCTTCTGCCAACCCCAAAGCCGTCGTTGAGCGGATCGATCTGAAAATCTTTAACCGCTGGGGTAATGTGGTTTTTGAGACAAACAACCCGGAAGTAAACTGGGATGGCAAAAACATGCAGAACGGCCAGGATTGCGCAGATGGTGTGTACTTTTACGTCTGTGATGTGTACTTTGAGTCGTTTGAAGGCCTTGTGAAACAAACACTTCAGGGTTCAGTTTCGATCTATCGCTAAGCCAGCGCTTGTGATACTTTCAAACAAAATGGTTATATTTGTTGCATACCAAAACCCTTGAATGATGGATTCGAAAAGACATGTTGGCCCCGATAACGGAGCCGTTTACGGACTCGGTTTTATTGGCGCTGTCGTTTATTACATCGCAACAGCTACCTCCTTCTGGATGGGCGTGCTTGGCGTTTTAAAAGCCATGGTTTGGCCGGCCTTCCTAGTATATCATGCCATGAAGCAACTCGGCATGTAGCAACTACAGAAAACCAACGCATAAAAAAAGACGGCCAAAACGACCGTCTTTCTTCTGTTGTGTGTTAATAAACTGCTTACAGTTTAAATTTTTCCATGAGGTCAACAACGCGTGAGCTATAGCCCCATTCGTTGTCGTACCATGAAAGCACTTTCACTGTTTTTCCCATGACCATGGTGCTCTGCGCATCAAAGATCGATGAGTGTGAGTTGTGGATAATGTCAACCGATACGATTTCGTCTTCGGTATATTCCAAAATGCCTTTCATCGGACCTTCGGCAGCTTCTTTGATGGCTGCATTGATCTGGTCTTTTGTGGCTTCTGTTTTCAGGTTAACTACCAGGTCAACAAGTGATCCTGTTGGTGTGGGGACGCGAACGGCCATACCATCCAGTTTGCCATTGAGTTCAGGAATTACTTTGCCAACAGCTTTGGCAGCTCCGGTGGTTGTAGGAATCTGTGAGAGGGCTGCTGAGCGGGCACGACGCAAATCGCTGTGTGGAGCATCCAGAATTACCTGGTCGTTGGTATAGGCGTGAATGGTTGTCATGAAACCATTTTCGATACCAAAACGATCGTTCAGTACTTTGGCAACAGGAGCAAGACAGTTGGTGGTGCAACTGGCGTTCGAGATACATTGGTCTGTATCTTTCAGGTCGTTGTCATTGACACCCAAAACGATGGTGGCATCAATCTGGTCTTTCGAAGGAACGCAAAGGATAACCTTTTTGGCGCCGTTTTTCAGGTGGTCGCCATAACCGCCTTTGCTGCTTTCGCGTGAGCGAAATACGCCGGTTGACTCAACTACTACATCAGGAGTAACTGCCCATTTGATGTTGATAGGACTGCGTTCTGCTGTAACAACTACGCGTTTGCCATTCACGATGATGGCATTTTCGTCATGCGTAACAGTGCCGTTAAATTTTCCCTGAGTAGAATCGTATTTGAGCAAGTGAGCAAGAACTCTTGTTTCTGTCAAATCGTTGATGCCGACAACTTCCATATTGTCGCGTTCCATCGCAATTTTGAATACATTACGGCCAATGCGACCAAAACCGTTAATGGCAATTTTAATTTTTGTCATGATATTTATGTTTTAAGTGACTTTCAACTAATAAGGTAACATAATGCACCCCTGTTGTGTTTTAATTTCGTTTAAAGATACGTCAAATTTATGACAAAAAGATGTATCTTCGATAGCAAAACACAAGTAAAGCAGCTATGGAATTTACCTCGAAAGCACTCGAAGCCAACCTCGCAGAAACCAGATACAGAGATATTTACATTCCGGAAGACCACCAGGCTTTCATCAGTTTATCCGAAGGTTACTATGGAATAAAAAAACGTGCAAACGATTGCATAACCGAATACCATCATCCGCTTTCGAACCACAAATTTGTGATTGAAGAATTGCGTGAGATTCTCATCACTGACTTTTGGTTTTACACGCGCCCGCAGATGCCCGGGAATGCCCTCCTGATCCCGCTTGGGATGACCGGACAGTTGCTGTTGAAAAAAACTGCTCCCGACCTTAAACTCATGGCAGTAAAGACAATGCTCGAGCTGGTCGAACTCATTTACACCAAGGCGCCACAGCTGCATGGCCTTGTCAGCGAAATACTCACCCAACTCACAAACGGCTTTTCGGCCAACGAACAAACCTACCTGATGGCGACCCATCATTTTGTGCGTTTTCTGCAAAAAGCAGTGGCCGACCCCAAGCACCAGCAGGAAGCCATGACGATATTGCACGAGGTATTCAGGAAAAATTTCGCTTTCTGGCAGGAAACTACCGAAGTTGAAAATTGGTTGGTTTCCAAACAAAAGCTGATAGCGGATGCCGAACAAAAAGAACTCATTCAGCGGATCGGCATGCCCTATTTTGAGCAGCTCAATCATCAGTTGGCAGATGCCAAAGATTGGGAAGCGTACAATCATTTGCCCGATTACGATAAAATTGCCTCTCATTTTGGTGATGCCACAAGTGTTTTTAGCCAGTTTATCAATAAGTTCCATTTTGTATTTTACCTACTGCACCTTCCGGGGATGGAACTGATGCGCGAGCGCCTCATCTGGAACCTCGACAAGATGATCAGGCAGGCTATCGATGAGCTCAAGGAGGAAGACGTGATCAACTTCGTGGACGCCATTTTCGATCTGGCCGAAGAACTCCGCGAAGAGCACATGGCTGCGGTGCTAGATTTTCAGCTCACACTGGGCCTTAAAATCATCGATATCGATCAAACAGAGCACAAGGAACTGATCAACCATGTCGAGAAAAAACTCATTGGGTTTGGTTTTGTTTCGCCCGGGATGGTCTTTGTGGACGAAGACTGGCAACTCAGCGTAAACGAGAATCACATCAAAAACATCCGCGTTTGGCTGCAGCTGATCGAATATTCGCAATCGCTCATGGAGAAATTGTTGTCGGCGCTGATTGTCAATTTGCGGCTTGGCGGCATCTTTATCAGCGATACCGACCTTTTTCAGCGCGAAATCACCAAGGTGCTCAACTCGAACATCACCCCCTACTACAAAAAGGTGAAACAGCTCACGCGCATCTTCCCTGTTTATTTTAATGAGATCGGCGCCGAAGGTGAAATCCGCAAGGTGACTACCACCATGGACGAAATTTCGGGTCGGCAGGACAAACTGATCCACTTTTTGCGCAAACAGGTGCACACCGAAAGTAACAACACGCTGATTGGCCTGACCAAAAGAACCTTCAGGTTTTGGTACGACGGCAAAATAGAAAACCTGCGCAATGCGCTCCCCGACAATGTGTATCAGTATGTTGACACAGCCGGAGAATGGTTTATCACCGTGAACCAACTGGTGCATAAAATGGCAGAAATGGGTCAGACCGATGCCGATGGGCTGCTCGAACTGTCGCAAGAAAGGTTTGAAGCATTGCTCGAGAAGGCCTCCAACAGCGTGAAAGGCGACAAAGACGCCATTCAGCGCGACCGGGAACGCCTGCGCGACATCCGCGATCTGTATGCCCACCTGCGCGAGAAATATTCTTTCGAAACGGTTAACATCATATCACTCCTCAGGCGATATCCCTACATACCCGAAAAAGAAATCGATAAGCTTGAAAAAGCGTTGAGGAGAAACGATTTCGAACAGTCGCTGCGGCTGATTTACACCCTGATGGACCGTTTGAAAAAAATCATTTTCGATCCGGCCGAGAGCGAAAGCTGGGAAAACATATACCACAAGCGCCACATTGCCATCGGTATCCCATCGATGTATGGCGTTTACCGCGAAAATAAATTTGAAGCGCTGGGGCTTACCTTCCGGCTCGAGAAAGTTGCGACCAGGCTGATGGAAAAAGTGGTCGAAAACCTCAACCTCGACTATATATCAGCCCGTACGCTGGAGGAAATCAACGTGATTCTGGAGTATTTTCGCGAAGGCCTCGAGCTGGACGGCATCACCAACCAGAGCTTTAACTCGAACCTGCAAATGCTTCGCTACAGCCTCACTTCGCGAAGCTTCTCCTTCGACCAGTACATCAACATCTTCCAGTTTATTGCTGAGGATGTGCGCCGCATCATCATCAAATATTTCCTCAAATCATACGAATACCCGCTCAAGATCGTGATCAGGCAGCTCTTTGATCCCGAGCTGAAGCTGACCGATAAAGAGTTCCAGAAACTGGTTAGCCGCAAGTCGGAAGAGTTTCACCGCAATGTGATTGCCGAAGCTTTTCTGGTTCAGCCCCTCGACAATTTTATCACCCGCATCCTGCACTCGTTGCGCAGCATGTCCGACAGGCTCGATGCCAGTCTGATCAGCGACATCATGTCGTACAACTCGGAGCTGGTGATTAGTCCGCTCAACGAGAATACCCCCAAGACTGACAACCAGGTTTTTCTGGGCAGTAAGGCTTACCACCTGAAAAACCTCTACCTGGCCGGGCTTCCCATTCCTCCGGGATTTGTGATCACATCCGAAGTTTTCCGACGTCGCAATGCGATTCTGGGTCTCAAAGAACTGCGCAAGGAGCTGCACGAGATGATCCGAAAACAACTGCAACAGCTCGAAAAAATCAGTGGCTGCAAATTTGGTCATTCCGAAAAGCCACTGTTGCTTTCTGTTCGCTCAGGCACAGCCATCTCGATGCCAGGAGCCATGGATACCTATCTGAATGTAGGCCTCAATGATGAGTTGGTCGAAGCCATCAGCAAAAACCCAAAATACAGCTGGTCGATATGGGATTCGTACCGCCGGCTTATTCAAAGCTGGGGCATGGGCAACGGCATCGAACGCGATGTGTTCGACTCGGTGATGCGCAGTTTCAAACAAAAACACCAGGTGAAACAAAAGCTCGAGTTCGACCCTGCGGATATGCGCCTGATTGCCATGGCCTATAAGCAAGTGCTAAGCGATTACAATGTACCCTTCGAACAGGATTTGTTCTCGCAACTCATCCAGACCATCGATATGGTTTTCAGTTCCTGGTCGTCAGAAAGGGCCTTTGTTTACAGACGGCACCTGCAGATCTCTGACAACTGGGGCACGGCCGTCATTGTACAGAAAATGATCTTCGGAAACATCAACGACCATTCGGGAACCGGTGTTGTGTTTACCCAAAACCCACAACGCGAGCGTCCGGGTGTGCACCTGTATGGCGACTTTACCATGCGAAGCCAGGGCGAAGACATTGTTGCAGGACTGGTGAAGCCTTTCCCTGTTGGCGAAACACAACGCAAACAAGCCAAAATTGAGCTGCCATCCCTGCAAACCAGCTATCCTTCAATCTACAAGAGGCTCTATGACCTGGCAACAAACCTCACCGAAAATCTTGGCTACAGCCCACAGGAAATTGAATTTACCTTCGAATCGGAAAATCCGGAAGACTTCTACATCTTGCAGATACGCGATCAGGACCTGCGCGCCGAGATAGAAACCGTGGTCTTTACCACAGCTCCCGATGAGATGAAGCTGATGGGGCGCGGCATCGGCATCGGTGGTGGCGCCATGAACGGACTTGTTGCCTTTGACGAAGACGACCTGAACAGACTGAGAAAAGAACACGCCGACGCCCGTCTTATCCTTATCAGACCCGATACGGTGCCCGACGACATCGGCATGATTTTCACCTGCGACGGGTTGATCACTGCCCGTGGCGGCGCGACCTCACATGCGGCAGTCACAGCCGTGCGACTCGGCAAAACCTGCGTGGTCAACTGCACCAGCCTGAATGTAGACGAAGACAACAAACAATGTGTACTCGATGGGCACACCTTGCGCACAGGCGACCAGATTGCCATCGACGGCAACCTCGGCAACATCTATCTGGGTGAGTATCCGATGGAGAAATCGAGCCAAAGTGCGGGGTACAATTATTAGTTGGAGGTCTGTCAGAAGTCAGAAGTCAGAAGTCAGAAGTCAGAAGTCCGGAGTCCGAAGTGCGTGCCGAAAGCATCCGGCAGCTGCGCGAAGCAGTTGAAGACGGAGTCTGGAATCTGTCTTGTCTTTCCCAAAATACGAATCATCTTTCCCAAGGTACGAATCATCAATCAACGCGCTGCCGCGCAAGTCCTCGCGCGTGGCCGGGTCAAAAGCCTTAGTTTCAAATATGCAACGATGCGTTTCATGTCCTTTTTCAAAACAAAAGATGTAACACGCTTCTCCAATGAAGGAGTTCCAGCATGCTTATGGGCAATAAAGATTTAGGGTGAAATGAAGATTTGCGTATCAACTAAAGGCTTAAACGCATGAAGCCACGTCTACTTTTTCTGCTCCTCGCGGCGCTTTTGGGCAGCGCGGACGAGGTCCATGGGTGACGGAAGATGGTCGGGCATGGGTTCGTTCGCTTCGGGATGCGCAGCCAGATAAGCTTCCACACTTTGGCAACTCGTCGGGAAACGCATGCCCTCGGCCTCCAGGGCAAAAGCGATCCTCCTGAGCATCAATTCCTCTTCGTGGTTGATTTCGCGTGTGTTCATCGTTTTGGTCTGATTCCGACGTGTACCAATCCTAACCAATGGTACTGTTTGGTAGCAAATACACAACAAAACTAAGTCAAAATTGCTCAATTGTGTGCAATTTCTGCATATTTTTTGTCAATTTTTATCATAATCTTTCGCAAACGCGCGATTAGACGGACTTTCCGCTGACGGAAATTTTCTTTCGTAATGTCCAGTTTCGCGCACACGAGCTCAAGTACTTTCGCGTCCGATTTCTTGCTCATATGTAGCTCATCAATCATGGCATCCAGCAATGCGCGGTCTTTTGGCCGCAGCTGTCGCATGGCTGTCTGCAAGGCCTCAAGATCTTCCTTGTCGAACAAAAAATTGGTTGTTGAGGCTTCGTCGGCACTTTGCTGCCTGAAAGCTGCATGGTGCACTGCCACCAGCGTTTCCCTGTCCCAACGCTGCAACTTGCGGTTGTGCCTTTTCATCTCGCTGGTGAGCTGTAACAATTTTGCCTCAGCTATTTGACCCAGCGCAGCCCGTAGGCAGTTGCTGATCTTCTGGCTGTCGCGCAGCCCTTTGATGGCATTTAACAGAAATTCGGGCGACTCATATGCTTCGAGCATGGTTTGGCCTAGCACTTCCTGTTTCAGGTTGCCACCATATTGCTGCTGCTGTTTGGCACATACCAATTCACACAATTCATCAAGGTAGGTGTAATGTGGTTTCATCAGTGCATCAAAGGCCTTACCGGCGGCCAATGGATCATATGCACGATCAAGTACCTTCAGCAGGAGTTGGCGGGCTGAAGGTGGCTGTTTAAGCAAGTTGTTCTTTTCTTCGATTTGCATTGCTGCTTTTGTGATTCATCTTTTTACCGGAACCGTACCGGTGCGCAATGAATGACATCACAAATTTACGGCAATAAAGCAGTTTATAAGTTTTCAATTTTTCAACGAAAAACTGTTAATAAGTCACGCAGACAGCGCCAGTCAAGCCTTTTTGATTGATTGTTGATAATTAAGAAAAATTATTTTTGGAATTTTGAATTTTTGGCACATAAAATTATTAGAGACCTTTTATGCCTGCCCTTTGAAACATAAGCTTTTTTTGCAACTGCCGCTCACCTGCCTTTTACAAGCAGCCAGACAAAAATCACACCCAAATAAAAGTGACCTTTGTGGCCGTATTTGTGCTCCTGAGGCTTGCAGAAGGCATATGGAGCTTTATCATGGGCATTTGCTAAGCGCGCAAGTTAATATGATGCATAAATTATGGTTCGCCTTGGAACCTCTCCGGCATATGGTGCCAAATCCTATTGGCAGGGCTTTCTGTTTGTGACCTATACAGCCAGCTCGGAGGCGTATGAGGTCATGCGCAAGTTGTATGGGGCCACCGCCATGTCGTATCATGCGTCCTCCTTGTCGTTTCGTGCGTCCTCTTTTCCATTTATTGGAAGAATTTGTTGTATCGCATGATACTTTTTCCGTATCGTGTGTTACCTTTTTCGTATGGTGCAATACTTGAATCATATAGCGTGATACTTTTGTTGTATGCTTCGATACTTTTATCGTATGGAGCAATACTTTTGTCGTATGGAGCAATACTTTTGTCGTTTGGTGTCTCCCCCAAGGCATTCTTTGCTTCCCCAAAAACATATTTAGCTTTTCCATGGACAATTTTTGGAATATTCCCAATGGGGGAAGGATTATTCTGATCATGGGGTTTCATATGAGGGTGGCATGTCTGTCAGGACTTGCGCATTGGCAAAAACAGTGCGAAGCTGGCAGGCCGACCCCATCCTATGGTAAAAAACGTTTCGTGTGGCCGGAATATATTTAGTTGTTGAAAGTCATTGTTTTTTGTCCTTTGACAGGGCAAAGGACAAAACCCCTCCCTTCTTTTGGTCGGGAGGTAAACTTTGCAGGGCCTCGCAGGATGGAGAAACGTTTTTGTCCTGACTGTGTCTGACTGTACATCTATTAATAGACGATAGTGTTCTTACGAAGACGAGGCCGCCACGTCGTTTGTTGTCGCACGCTCCAACAAACAACTCGCGGAGTCGGTTTCCAAAAGACGTTTGTGAATGGGATTGGGGCTTGGGAAGGTTATTTTGGAAGGATAAACGCCAGGAAGATTGTCTTATGCAAAACGATTCCGCGAAGGAACTAAAAGTGCGGGTAGCACTTTTAGTGACTGTGGCGGTCTCATTTTCGTAAGGACGCGATTGTTTTATGTCCTTTGTCAGGGCAAAGGACCAAACCCTTTGCGCGATCGATGCTTCCGCCCGCTCTGAAAAAGCCATGGAAATCCAGGCAAAGAGGCAGGGCTTACTGCCTTTAAGTTTTTCTATTGCAAGACGTACAGGTTCGGCAGTTCGCCCCGCAAACATCCCCTCCTGGAGGTCGGGGCTGCTTTACCGGATTTCCTATGGCTTTTTCATTCACCCCCGAAAGCTTTCGGGGGCCGGCCCGCCGATCGCGCTGGCCACCACACCCGACCCGGTGAAGCTTGGGTTTTGAAGGTTCGAGGTGTGGCGAAAGTGCACTTCTTTTGCCCCCAAACCCCCACCAATGGGGGCTTTTGGCGCTTCCATGGTAATACGATTGAGGATTATTATGCATCAGTGTTAGTGTTGAATTACGATCAAATTGAATGATTTTATGTTCATTAGTTTGATCAATTCCAGTGAATTGACCCCAGCGGGGTTAAATGTCTGTAACCACAACTCAACTAAGTACCTCTAAGACCCCAGCGGGGTCGCATGTTAATTTGGTGAACGTTTGTGCTGTCGCGACAGAAGATTTGTGTGGCCGGACACGTAGAGGCAGTTGGTGCTGGCTTCTCTAATGATTGTGCCCTGACGAAATGGGAGGACTAAAGCGTCTTCGTAAGAAAGCTGTTTTCTTATGTCCTTTGACGGGGCAAAGGACCAAACCCTTTGCGGACCCCGAAAGCTTTCGGGGGCCTCCCGCTTCTTTGAAAACGCCAGAAATTCTGGCAAAAAGGTGGATTCTCCTGATGTCGAACCCAAATGGCCCGGCTTCGAGAGCCTCAGCCACCATGGGCCATTTTTGCCGAATTTCTAGACGTTTTCAAATTCATCCCTCACCGGCCTCGCCATTCCGCGTGGCCACCGCGCGGGATTGAGAAACGTTTTTGTTCTGACGGAGCCGGTGTTTACTTCAACCACGCCGCGCGAACCGAGCTTGCGAACACTTCGCCTTGGTGAAAATCCTGTAGCGATTCCCAAGGCATGAAACAACTTTCCCAAGGCACGAAACAACTTTCCCAAGGCACGAAACGTCTTTCCCAAGGCACGAATCATCATTCAACGCGCTGCGCGAACCGAGCCTGCGAACACTTCGCCTTTGGCGAAAATCCTCTCGCGTGGTCGGAATATATTTAGTTGTTGAAAGTCATTTTTTCATGTCATTGTAGGACAAAGGACAAAATCCTTTGCTGGGCTGGTTTGCATGTCTTTGATATTTGTTGGTAGTGATTGATACTCTCAGATGTATCTCAGATGGAGGGTGTGGCACTGTTGAGGTAAAGCGATAATAGTTCCGGCTTTTTGGATTCAATAATGAAAATGCTCCTGGAATGGCTTCATGCTGAAAAATAATGTCAATTTTTTCTTTTATATCATGCTATTATTGAACCATATAGATGCGTTAGAATAAAATTTTAAAAAAAAGTGAAAAAAAAGTGATGCGTTTTTGGCAGTTCATGGTACTAATAGGCAGAAAAGAAGGGGGAAGATGTTCTTTTCGGCCTTTTGCATTGCTTTTTTTGCGCTGAGTAGCCAATCGCTGATCAATGTTTTGCCGGCCAACAAGCAGCGTCCTTTTTTTTCGGGCAGGCCTTTATGGTAGTTGATGAAAGGCCTGGAGAAAATATTTTATGAACCATTACCGATGCAGCTTTCTTTGCGCAAGCCCGTCGGTAAACCATGCCAAAACCTCATGGAAAAACCAATGAATCACCACGTGCCTATGTGCCGGGAACAAACAACAGTTAAACCTGGCAATATGAAAGCACCAGCGTACAAGAAAAACTTTTTTTTAATGAGTCGTAAGTTCAAATTTTAGATTGCGCAGATGAATGAAGCTATTGGTCAAAGAAAGCGCGGCACGTATTATACTTGGATAAGCCAGGGCATCGCAGCGCTGGCAAATCCGCCCTAGTGGGGAGGTGGCAATGTAAAAGGGGCTAACGCAACAAGGGGCACACGAAAAACATTTTTGAGATGATAATAGGTATTACTTTCAAAAAAAATGTCTTGAGAAGCTGTACTTGTATAGGCAAATAGTAAAAATCAGCCATATTATTGTAATCAAAATTAAAGTAAATATGAAGAGAGGGCCACCAAGATTAGTTATACTTCTAAGAATAAATTCTGATAGTTAATAATTTATAGTTTTAACGATGAAAAAAAATAAACCCATTATTCTATTAATTATATTGATTAGTAGTATTTACAATTGTTTAGGACAAACAGTTTTAAGTGACCCTCACTGGGAGCTTATTTGGGAAGATCACTTCAATAATCTTTCATCCATTTGGGAAGTTAGGAATAATTATGATCATTATGGTGAACCTCAAGTTTATACAAACAGAAGTAATAACGTATACATTAGTAATGGTAACCTTGTTCTACAAATGAATGAGGAATTATATCATTGCACGGATTTACATAGTGATGCCTGTAATAAAGAATGGTATTCTTACACATCTGGGTGTGTTGAAAGCATAGGTGCATATGATATTCAGTACGGATTAATCCAAGCAAAAGTTAAATTGCCATATGGATATGGTTTTTTTCCTGCATTTTGGACATTAGTTGGGAATAGCGTGTCACCTTTTGGGAGTAATGCAGCGGAAATTGATATTTTTGAAATGTTAGGGCATTTACCGTCCAATATTATAACAACAAACATGCATACTTGTTACCCTTCAGGTATATGTGAACCAAGTTATTATCAAGAGAGTACTATGGGGACTTATACATCATATCATATTTATTCAATTGCTTGGTCTCCTTCAAAAATTGTCTGGTATGTAGATGGTTTTCCAATAAGAATCTCAGATAATATTGGTATTATCGACCCTGTTAAGATCATTTTGAATTTTGCACTCTACAAATATAATCCACCAAATTCTTCTACACCTTTTCCCTCTAAAATGTATGTTGATTTTGTTAAAGTACATCAATTAAGAAATGATTGTAACAATAATTTAATCATTAATAATTCCAACAACTTTCTTACACTTGATAACAAAGTTAAAAAGTCAATAACTATTAATAACTCTGTATCAATACCTAGTTCCACTTCTGTATATTTGAGGGCAAGTCAAAGTTTTTTAATAGCAGGAAGTTTTACTGTTCCTATTGGTTCAAGTTTTTTTGTTGATGTAAATCCATGTCATTAAAAACAAATAATATGAAACAAAAAATAGGCATTTTTGCATATGTAGCTTTATTATTTCTTGTAATAAGCTGTAAAAAAGATGATTATAGGGAGAAATATATGGGCAATTGGATTTTTGATGTACAAGTAGCAAAGCTTAATGTTGATAGTATTCCACAATTTGTAAAGGATACAATCAGTTTTGCTGGGCTAATAAGTAAGGGAAATAATAAAGATGAAATTAACATCCATTATTTAGAAGATACTTCAATTATTCTAAAGTTAAATGAAGCTGGAGAATTATCAGGTTTTCCAACTGCTAGCTCTGGAGGCTCTGGAAATGGGGAGTTTGTAGGTTTTAACAAAGTGTACCTAAATTTTAAGTGGGGTGGACAAGGAGGTTTTCTTGAACATAATATTATCGGAAATAAAAAATAAAGTTGTTTTTTAATAATAAAACTTAATTAAAATGAAAGCAAAGTATTTATCAATTTTAGGATTAGTATTGTTTTTAACGTTAAACACAAAAGCACAATTCAGTATCAATACTAATGGCTTAGTAAGTCTAGTCTCAAACACCCAAACTTGGGAGACAGCTTTTAGAACAACAGTGTCAAACTATAATTCTTATGCCTATAATCTTAGGTATTCTGGTCAGGATAGATTTTTTGTACATGCATCAGGCTATTTATGGTGTTCACAAGGCGGGTACTTTGGTTCAGATAGCACCTTGAAAGAAAATATTGAAATGATTGATTCACCTCTATTGAAGATTACAAAACTGAATGGATATGAATACAATTTTAAAAGCATCCTAAAGAATAATACAGATAAAACAAAGTATTTACCAAATGAAAATAAGGTAGAAAGGAGACTTGGCTTAATTGCACAGGAAGTAAAACAAATATTTCCTGGGATTGTAAAAACTATGCCAGATAGCACTCTAGCCATTTCTTATGTTGATTTAATTGCACCTATTATAGAATCGATTAAAGAACAACAAAATCAAATTGAAACTCTAAAACGAATAGTTTTCGCTCAAGAACAAGATTTGTTAAAGTTGAAGAAGTATGAAGATTGTTTTTGTTATGGTGATACAATCCCAAATAAAAGCAATGTTTTAACAGATTCTGATTTTGCTATATTATATGATAATGTTCCGAACCCATTCTCAGAAGATACTGAGATAAAATATTATGTGCCTGAAAGTGCTAATAGTTCAAGTTTAATGATTTTTAATATGGAGGGAACGGAGATAAAATCATATTCTATAGACCAAAAAGGGAACGGAAAAATAATAATAGAGGGCTCTGAATTATCTGCAGGAATGTACCTTTTTACTTTAATAATTGATGAAAAGATTATTGATACGAAAAGGATGATAAAGACTAAATACTAGTATTTATACTAAAGCTGTGAGTGATTACTTTGTGTGGGTTTTCCCTTTTTGGTTCAGTAAATGAGTGCATTCTTTTAATATGATAGAATGTAACCCTTTGCGGCTTAAGGCACCATGTGAGTTATAGAAATAGTCTTCAATTTTGCGTTCAAAACTAAAAATATGACCACACAAGAACCCGGGGAACAATTGTTTCAACTAGTAATCAACTGGCAGCCATGTTGAATGAGCGAAAAAAGTCTGATAGAAGTATAAGGCATCAGACTTTTTTATCTTTCTTCTTTTAAATTTATTTAGGGTCTGCTGAAAAACAATCAACAGTAAGTATTAGAGCGTATTATGCGTATATTTGAAGAGTTAACCGCAAAACAATATGCAAAAGAGCTACAAAAAGCGTGCAGACAGCCCCAAATATGTAAGTCCAAAACAGCTAATAATCGAAGGATTTGAGACGCCGTTTGAACAGACAGTCAACCCCTGTAACCGCTGGGTCGTATTAGCCAATCTGATACCATGGGACGAAGTCTGCGAGACCTATCAAAAACACAAAGGATATTCAGGCTCAGCGTAAAAAGCCGGTGGAATAAAAGAAATAGTTATATCTTAGTTATATGAAAACACAAGAGCTATTACAATACCGCTTGCCAAAAGATATGTTAGACTATTTTGAGCTTACAGAGGTAAAAGAACAAGGCGGAAAACTTTTGTTCTGTCTTGATGAGAAATATCATATCCCAGAGAGTTTTGAGAGGTCGGATTACAAGGCCAAAGGTTTTACAAATGGCAAAAGCATACAAGACTTTCCCATACGAGGCAAAGCCGTTATACTCCATGTTCGACGTCGTAAATGGCTAGACAAGAAAACAGGGAAAGTACTAACAAGCAGCTGGGATCTCAATGCCGAAGGCACAAGATACCCAAGGCTGGTGCGGATTTGCAATCCGTATCCGGAACATCCTCTTTTCTGACCCAAGGCTGGTGCGGATTTGCAATCCGTATCCGGAACATCCTCTTGTCTGACCTAAAATCTGCGAATAAAACACAGGTGTAAGTTTAAAACAATTGAATATTTTTGAACCATGAGCCGAAAGCATGAAATTCAATTAAAAACGAATTGTACGGGCACCGATTGCAAATCGACTGGCTCCCTTCGACTGGCTCAGGGCAGCGCAGCCCAGGCAAATCGGCGCCAGCGGGGGATTTCGGAAGGATAAACGCCAGAAAGATTTTTTTATACAAGGAAGATTTTTTATACAAAACGACTCCGCGAGGGAGCGCAGCGACCGTGGCGGTCTTGTCTTCGTAAGAAAGCCCACCATTTTCTTACACCTCTATTTATACGCTGTTTAAATAGTGGTGAAATATTTTTGTAAAAGCGAAAGTTTTTTTTACTTTTAGGGCATGGAATAACGCCGGCGCCTGCCGGCACTGCCGACCTTCCGCGTCGGTAAAGGGAAAAGGAAGGAATTTAGAGACGGTGCCATCCGTAGCTCTCAGGATGGTAACTGAAATATTTGTGTTACGAAAAGTGACGCACATGTTGGTATAAACGAAAGTAGCTTACGTGTATGAGGCAATTTTTGACTGATGAGACCCCAAGCAATGCTCTGTTGTCAAAGCTTCAGATCTTTTGGTTCTTGAGCTATTTTGGGATGGATTATAAGGTGGCAGGGTGTAAATTTACCAGGTGTGTTTTACCTTCAAACAATTAACCCGTGTGTTTAATTCTTATAAAATTATAAAATCATGTCGAAAAAAGAACAACTATTTTACAGGATACAAGTTGAACAACACCTTGAGTACACAATTAAGGTCCGAATCGGAGATGCTCAGGATGGAGACCATAATGTTTTTGGCACATGTCCCTTTGCAACCCAACCAGAAAATGATAATCCGGAATGGATAAGTTACTTAGGTAAGGGTAGTCAGATAAAGGATAAAACTTTGTTTGTTAGTTCTGCCACACAGGACAATAATCCAAATACCAACAACGTGTCGGTGCGCCTCTTTATAAATAATCAGCAGGTAGAGCCCTATAAGGGGAATTACAAATTAACTGTCGAAGACAATGAGATTGCGTATTTTAACCAAAGAATTGAATTTGTATGAAAAATATAGTGTTTTTTATTCTGGGATTCATTTTAAACTTTCACCTGTCTTATGCGCAAGAAATTACTAATTCTGACATACAAATACCAAGCACTCCCGGGCTGAATATTATTGGCGTACAGAATTCAGAAATTTCAAAGCCAGGAAATTATACAGGGCTTTATACAAGTTTAATATCCCCAATCGTCTCAGACAATGGAACTATACCGACTGACTTGTCATTAGAGTTTTCGCCTTACTATCTAGAATCAAGAAACATAACATATAACGAGCTGAGTAAAACCAATGTTTTCAGAGACTTAAAAATATCTATTGCCAGCACCAGTATTGCAGGTGTAGACTCAACAACATTTTCGCGTGTGGGAATCGGTTTTAAAACCAATTTACTTGGCGGAAATATAACATTAAATTCTTCGGATAAAGATGTTGTTACACTGGCTCTGGCAAATGACATTAATCAGGTTATCACTAAAATTAATAGCGGAATATATGGAGATGTTGACACTGCAAACATTGCTGTTTTTATTGACCATTTTCATCAAAAAAACAAGGATCTTAAAGCCAAAACAGAGCAGGTTTTTCTTGAATACCGTCAAAATAAAACCATTCTGATCAGTAAACTTGAAGAGTTGCAAAAACAAATTGAAGAATCTATTCAAATAGATGATTCTCGTTGGAATTATTCTCTTAGAACCGGGAGTTTTCTTGAACTTGCTGGTGCCTTGGCAATAGACTTTCCGCATAACAATTTTACCACAACTGAAGTAAACAGATGGTCAATATGGCTGAATTATACCTATAGACCAAAAGATAAGTTTGGTTTTTTTGATATCGGAACTATTCTTAGAGTATCAAATCATTCTTTCGATCCAACCATCATCTTCAAGGGTAAGGCCATGTTCGGAGATATTGGAGGCGGTTTAAACCTTAGAGTGCCTGATTCTAAATTTTCAGTTTCGGCTGAATGGATCTGGAAATTTGGTATAACAGAATTATCAGCTTCTGTTGATGAAAATCTGTATACATTTAAGAGCGCAACTGAAAGTAAATGGAATGTTACATTGGGATACAAAATTACTGAAAACACCATTTGGACAATGTCACTATCAGAATTGACTGGGAACGGTGACTATTTAAAAAGTAAAACAATGCAATTTCTAATGGGGATTAGTGCATCATTAGTACCTTTAAAAAAATAAAAAAAAACCAAATCAAAATGAAGAATTTAAAACAACTAACCGGTGAGCTTACTGAACAATTAGGAATCAGTGGACCTGAATTGTCTGAAGCTGAGTTAACGAAACTTGTAGGGGCATACAAGGCAATTCCGGAAACGGAAAGAACAAATTTGAAAGTGAAGGAAATGATTGATGCTATTACCGGAACCGATCATGTGGTTATTAGGGAGGCAATTGACAATAGTGATATTGATCACGTTATTGACCAAATTGAGATTGTTCTTAAAAAAAAGAAATAGATAATGGCAAGTCAGTCAATTTCAGATTTTGAAGATAAAATTGCATCTGCCAAAGAAGAATTCTTCGAGTCATTCAAGGAGATGTTAGAACTCGTGAAAAGCCCTGACGTAACAACTCAACTTGTGCAGGAAAAACTTACAGAACTGCATGCTAAAGGAGTTAACTTTTTTAGTTTGTTCGGACGTTCGCTCAATGAGTATGGGCTCGATAATTTTGCAACCAATCCAAATATTAGAAATAGCAAGATAGATGATGCTATTCATGTTTCAAACACAATCCTTAAATATTGGAGTTTGTTAAACTCGCTAGAAGAAAAGTACGATATTTTGATCCCTAAGCCATCAGAAAGGGCATATGGCAGTATACAATTGTTTTTAAAAACATTTGAAAAAGAAAAGTCAAAAGAATTAGAGTTAAAATTTCAAGAAGCAAATCTGCCTGTAAGTGGATTTGTGTCATCACGTAAATTTATCGACATGACTAAAAAACAACAAATTACATATGGTATCATAGTTGGTACTATATTCTTAGTTGCACTATTGGTAATTGGAATTGTGATAGATTGTCCGACCAATTTTCAAAATAGAATGTTCACAACTATTCTGGCCTTATCAGCTGCATCATTTTCTGCGGCTATTCCAGGTTTTATCAACGTGAAATACAGAGAGGTAATCACAGCAAGTGGAGCATTGGCTGTGTTTGCAATTGTTTTTTTGATGAAACCTGCTGATTTATCAGACTTTAAGAGCTGTCAGGAGAATGTTAGCGGAACGGTTTATTTTGGTGAAAATCCGCTTGAATCTGTTAACTTGATGTTTATTAAGCAAAATAAATCCACTATGACCGATAATTTCGGAAACTTCAGCATCCCCCTCGATGTTTCTGCAGTGGAGGAAACAATCAAGATCAAACTCTATAAAGAAGATATTCAACTAGATACTGTCATGACTTTTGCCAAAACAGATATCTTGAAATCAATGGACATTTTTGCCAAAAAATACTGTGTGCTCTGTGTTCAGAAGGATTCAACGGGGAGCGTTTTGCTGAATAAAAGAAAGTGTAGTGCAAGCACCTCATACCTATCCGATTATATTGAAGGTTTTTTGAATGCTGGAAATATGCAAGGACGATTGGTTGAATGTAAGCGCGAATAGAACAGTTGATTTGTTTGGGGTTTTATTTGTTTGGGGAAACCTTTTCAAAGGCAGTTGGAAGTCCGCCAGCATAAACGAATTGCCTCGACCAGGCTCGGTGGCAGAGTTTGTACAATTTTTTACACATCCATAGTTGACAGTTCCTTACAAATGATCAAACAATCCATCAAAATTCCTGAACTTTGAAAACAGAATAAAAGAACAAAACAAATATGGCCAAACAAAAGAAAGAACCAAAGGAAAAACCCATTGAAGTAACCCTGTGGGATGCGGCGAATAAATTAAGAGGAAGTGTAGAACCTGCCGAATACAAACACGTAGTCTTAGGACTGATTTTCTTAAAGTTTGCGAGTGATAAATTTGAAGAACACCGGGCCAAACTCATTGCCGAAGGCAAAGAAAAGTACATTGAGATGGCTGATTTCTACAATATGAACAATGTGTTTTTTTTGGAAGAAACCAGTCGATGGAGTTACCTGATTAAAAAATCAAAACAAAATGATATTGCCCTGCTCATTGACACAGCTTTGCACACCATCGAGAAAAACAACAAAGCCCTGAAAGGTGCTTTGCCCGACAATTACTTTTCACGTTTAGGTTTGGATGTTACCAAACTGGCTTCATTGCTCGACACCATCAATGACATCGACACCACAAAAGACCCAAAACAGGACGTTGTTGGAAAAGTTTACGAATACTTTCTTTCAAAATTCGCATTGGCAGAGGGAAAAGGCAAAGGAGAATTTTACACCCCCAAAAGCATTGTAAACCTGATTGCCGAAATGATTGAACCCTACAAAGGCATTATTTATGACCCTGCCTGCGGTTCGGGTGGCATGTTTGTGCAATCGGTTAAGTTTATTGAAGCACACCACGGAAACAAAAAAGAAGTTTCCATTTACGGACAGGAATATACCAACACCACCTACAAACTGGCAAAGATGAACCTTGCCATTCGTGGTATTTCGGGCAACCTGGGCGAAAAAGCAGCCAATACTTTTTTAGACGACCAGCACAAAGACCTGAAAGCCGACTTTATTATGGCAAATCCGCCTTTTAACCAAAAAGACTGGCGTGCCGAGAACGAATTGGTTGACGACCCACGTTGGCGGGGTTACGATGTGCCGCCCAAAAGCAACGCCAACTACGGCTGGATTCTGAATATGGTAAGCAAACTCAGCGACAACGGAGTAGCGGGTTTTATTTTGGCAAACGGCGCTTTAAGTGGAGGTGGCGAAGAATACAAAATACGCCGAAAGCTGATTGAAAATAAGTTGGTGGAAGCCATTTTGGTGTTGCCACGCAATCTGTTTTATACCACCGACATTAGTGTTACACTTTGGATAGTAAACAAAAACAAAAAAGCCCAGACCAAAAAAGTAGGTGATGAAAGCAGAAACCTTCGAAACAGGGAAAAAGAAATCCTATTTATGGATTTGCGACAAATGGGTATTCCATTTGAAAAAAAGTACACCCAATTTTCGGATGACGATATTCAAAAAGTAGTAAGCACTTATCATCAATGGCAAAGCAATGAAATAGAAAACATTCCTGAATTTTGTTATTCGGCTTCGTTTGAAGAAGTCACCAAAAAAGATTTCTCACTTGTTCCGAGCAAATACATTGAATTTGTAAACCGAGATGAGAACATTGACTTTGACGAAAAAATGCAAGCCTTGCAAAGCGAGTTTGCCGAATTGCTTAAAGCGGAGGCCCAAAGTAAAAGTGATTTACTAACCGTGTTCAAAGAGTTGGGATATGAAATTGAACTATAAGCGTTTAGGCGAATACATACAACCAGTTGAAGGCAGAAATACAGATTTGCGTGACATTCCGCTAATGGGTTTAAGCATCAACAAAGTTTTTATACCTTCCATTGCCAATACTATCGGAACAAATATGGCTACTTACCGAATTGTCAAACGAAAACAATTTGGATATGGTCCGGTAACTTCACGAAATGGAGATAAAATAACAATCGCCTTGTTTGATGATTATGATGAAGCATTGATTTCCCAAGCTTATACACCTTTCGAAGTTATAGACACCAATGAACTTGACCCCGAATATTTAATGATGTGGTTTCGCAGACCTGAGTTTGATAGATACGCAAGGTTTAAAAGCCACGGTAGTGCCAGAGAAATATTTGATTGGGAAGAAATGTGCAACACACTTTTACCCGTACCACATATTGACAAACAACGAGAAATCGTAAAAGAATACAACACCATCCAAAACCGCACAAACCTAAACAACCAGCTAATAAAGAAACTCGAAGAAACTGCACAGGCGATTTATAGGCAGTGGTTTGTGGAGGGAATTGATTTGGAGAATTTGCCTGAGGGGTGGCGGTTTGATAAGTTGGAAAAATTTACCAAAATGAAATATGGTAAAATGCTTGACTCTGAATTGTTTTTAGAAAAGGGGTATCCTGTCTTTTCTGGCTACGGAGTTCGCGGGTACTATTCAGAATACATGTATGAAGAACCTCAAATTTTAGTTTTATGCCGAGGTGTGAGCGGAACAGGAGAAGTTCGATTATCACCAAGATACGCATATATAACGAATCTCAGTATAGTGGTTGAAGTTGATAAACCTTCTGTTTCAAAAATGTATCTCTACTACTATTTAAGAAATTCAGATTTGAAATCACTAGATAGTGGTTCTGCTCAATCTATGATTACGACTGGTGATTTATATTTTCAGGATGCATTATTACCACCAAGTGAATTACAAATGAAATTTGATAAAGTCGCTAATTCAATAATGAATGAAATCGAAAATAGGAATAACGAAAACCAAAAGCTAATGGAACTGAAAGAATTGTTGCTTTCGAAATTGGCAACAGTAGAAAAGTAGCAAAATAGTATTACAACCCCAATATCCCCAGCAGGTTTATCCGTTTAAAGGATAGGATTTAATCTCATTCGGGGCTTAAATTATTCATATAATTTCCATTTAATGCCAATTACTGACATTGAAACTGACATTGAAACTGACATTAAAATTCTGACATATTGACATTTTAATGATTTGTTTTGATGTCATACGGCAGTATTTATGCAAATATCAAATGTAAAAAGGCCATAAAAATGTTTATATATTCATAATTTGCATAAAATATGCATATTTCAAATATAAAAATATATTTTGGCATACAGTTTGATTCATTGAGCTTGTCGTTAAAGCGACTTAGTTCTTGGGGGTATTGCAAATACCCTTTATTATTAATCAAACAAAAAGCCTATGGCAAATCTTGACACATTATTCAAAAAGTTTGACAACGAGTTGAACATTACAAAAACCAAGAAAGATGCGCTGATTAGATCGAAGAATAATCTTCGTGATGATATCAGAGATCATTTTTCAAAGAATCATCCCAATTACACTCCTGTTTTCTTTATTCAGGGATCGTACAAGTTAAAGACTCTTATAAGAACAAAGGACGATACCTGCGATTTGGATGACGGAGTTTACTTTAAGGAAAATCCTGATAAGGTTACATCGAGTACTTTGCAGCGATGGGTAAAGGAAGCAGTTGATGGCACAACTGAAGCAACTCCTGAGCATAAGAAGAAATGTATCAGGGTAGATTTTAAGGCTGGTTACAATATTGATTTACCAGTTTTTGTTTTTGATGAAGAGACTGAAGATCATCCCAATCTGGCTGTAAAAAATGTTGGTTTCCGAATTGACGATCCTCGAGAATTTGTTCTTGAGTTTCGCAGGATAAAAACCGATCAGATGGTGAGAATGGTGAAATACCTGAAATCATGGTGCGACCACAAGCGGCAGGATATGCCAAGTGGGCTGGCTATGACCGTGCTAACAATGAACCATTTTCAATCCAATTCGAGAGATGATGTAGCCTTAAGATTTCTCCTTAAAGAAATTGAAAAGGAACTTAAAAAGTCGTTTCGCTGTGTGATGCCCACCACTCCGAAAGATGATTTATTTGTAGGATACTCAGAAACTAAAGAATCTAACTTTATGGACAATCTGTCGAAGTTTATTGAGGATGCAACAAAGGCAATCGCTGAGAAGAATAAGCTGAAAGCGAGTAATCTTTGGAAAAAACATCTTGGGGATAGATTTCCTGATGGTGAGGATGAAGATGAGGAATCAAGTTCCAGCGCAAAGCTAATTCCAGTAATTGGGTCTTCACGTCCATTCTATAAGATTGACGAATGAACCAGGATTTCAAAAACCAGCTTCCGGAGGTTATCTCTGTATTTCCTGATCTGTCAATAAAACATATTAATGGACAGGATTTCCTGAAAGGGATATTGGATATTGCTGATGAAAGCTCAACGGTAATAGGAAGTTTTTCTGTTGAAATACATCCGACAGAAGAATTTCCTTATCGTTTTCCGAAAATTTTTGAGGTTGTTGGAGACATACCGTGTGATATTGACTGGCATAAATTCTCTGACAACTCCTGCTGCATAACTGTTGAGCAGGATGAGATTATAAAATGCCACAATGGAATTACATTGATAAATTTTATTGAAAAAGAGGTGATCCCTTATTTTGCGAATCAGCTTTATAGGATCAAAACAGGTCGCTACCTGAATGAGTATCCTCATGGCAAGGCCGGTGTTAGATTGTTCTATTGTGAGCTATTTAGAAGCAGTAACCCAAAATTTTGGTTTTTCTGTATTGAACGTGCATTCGGAAATTCAAAAACAGGACGGAATGACAAATGCTATTGTAATAGCGGAATTAAATACAAGAAGTGTCATTTTTTTGTAGAAGAAATGCTTCAAATTATTGGTAAACAAAAAGTTATAAACGATTTAATATTAATCTCAAAATGAAAAGAAAAATTTTTATCGGGTCTTCAAGCGAAGGTCATAAGGTTGCTGAACAGATTAAGAATGGAATTAATGATCAATTAGGCGATTGGATTGGATGTGAGACATGGAAGGATGGTCAAGTTTTTTCACAAAATAAGAACACATTGGACTGCCTTGTGAGAGCATCCAGGAGATACGATTATGGCATTCTGGTGGCTTCAAAAGATGATCTAGCAATAAAGCGGTTGCGTATTTTTAATACAATGAGAGACAATGTATTATTCGAAGCAGGCCTATTCTTAGGTAGCCTAGGGTTGCAAAGAGCATTTCTGATTACTTCCGACAATATTTCCCTTCCGTCAGATTATTTCGGAGTAACGGTAATAAAGTATAATAAAAAAAACCTAGCAAGAAAAATTGAGAATATTATCTCAGAAATAGTAAAAACGAAAGGAAGTTTCAATTTAAAACCTGTTCCGTCAGCGGCTCTAGCGTTTGGATATTATGAAAATTATATAAAGCCTTTTGCAAAAAGGCAGTATGCCCTAACATCAGACTTTAAATTTAAAATTCTATTACCAAACAATATTTCAGATATTGTAGCACAGAAAGATAAATATATTTCCGTTCACCCTAGCACAGAGACTTCCGGAGGCATGCCTATTGCATATAAGTATAATGATGAAAAGAATTGCTTTTGGGATATCCCTAAAACACTCAATACTATTTATCATCTTATTGATTTTATGGTTCCACCAAATGAAATCGGGATTGATGTCGAAAAGGAGGATTGGATTCAGCACGAACTTCGAGATTTCAAAGGAACATTGGAAATGTTAGTTAATAAGCATGGGGCTTACACTGATAATATTCTGATTGAATTTTTGTGATTTATTCTTAAAAAATGATAGTTTTCTGTCAAAAGTACATTTAAAATAACGAGTATTCAATTTTAAATGTACTTTTGTCATGTTTTAGAATCACATAACTATGATACAGGAGTTGAAGATTAGTAACTTCCTTTCTTTTAAGGAGGAAGTTACATTTAGTTTTGAAGCAACGAAAGATAGAACATTTGAAGATTATCAGGTTGTAGAGGTTGCCCGGGGTGTTCGATTGCTGCGCTTTGCAGTAGTTTATGGAGCGAATGCTTCAGGTAAGTCTAATCTTATAAGAGCATTTGAGTTTTTACACGATTTCTGGTTTGAATCGAAGAAGGATATAACAGAAAAAACCGATGCCATCCCATTTAAATTAGACCGGGAGACCCCAAAACTACCTTCATCTTTCTCAATGAAGTTTTATGTTGATGAAACCAGATATTGGTACCAACTTGAAGTTGATGAAAACAGGATTCATTCAGAGAAGCTATATTATTATAGTTCAGTACAACCAACTCTGCTTTTTGACAGAACTCTGAATAAAGATGTATCAATAGTATCATTTAACCAGGCTTCAGTAAAAATAAGTCCAGTGGCAAAAGAGGAGATAAATCTTAAATGTTTGCCCAATATTTCATTTTTTGCAGCACGCAATCAGGTTAATGTTGCTTTGCCAAAAATAGATGCTGCACGTGACTGGATGAAGCAAAGAGTATTAGATACGATTAATCCGGATTCGCCGATGTTTGAATTTGCAGAAAGCAGAATCCAAAAAGATGAAATTTTGAAGAAGCATTTGCTCGAGTTTGTCAGGGAGGCTGATTTTAATATTACAGATATAAAATCCAAAGTTGAAAAGAAAGATGTTCCTCCTCACTTTCTGGATTACATATTAAAGTCAGATACATTTCCAGAAGAAGAAAAGGAACGATTGAAAGAAGAGAAGGCCTTCACACAAATTTCAACCGATTTTGAACACACAGTTACAAATCTGAGAGGAACTGAAATTTATACCTTACCTGAGGAGAATGAATCTGAAGGCACACGAAGAATTACCGGGGTTCAGACAGCACTTTACTTGACTTTGCAGGCTAATGCTTTTCTTGCTATTGACGAAATTGAATCTTCGTTACACCCAGACCTCATAGTATATCTATTGAAAAAATTTCTTGAGAATAAGAATAATCGGGCTCAGCTCCTTATCGCAACGCATTATGACCCGTTGTTAAATCAAACAGATGAACTATTCAGAAAAGACTCGGTTTGGTTTACTGAAAAAAACAAGGCTGGATCATCAGAACTTTATTCATTAGTAGAATTTAATGGATTGAATCGTTTAGCATCTTTACAAAAAGCCTATCGTCAGGGTAGATTTGGCGCTATTCCAAGAATAAATTTATAAATATTATCAAATGGGCAGGCCAATAAATAACCGAAGTCAAAAATCGCCTGTTATTACTTTAATTGGCGAAGGTATGACCGAACAGTATTATTTTAAACATATCCGTTCACTTTTTAATTATCGTTATATACTTAAGCCATACTTTTTTGGAATAACTTCACTCACGAAAATGGATCGGAAAATCGATGAAGCGATTGAAGGTGGTGGTATTGCCATTTGTGTTTTTGATACTGATGTTTCGCAACGTGTTGAAGCTGAAAAAAAGAAACTGAACAGACTAGTAAAAAAATATAGCCGAAAAGAAAATGTGATTTTTTGCGATAGCTTACCTTCTGTAGAATATTGGTTTTTGCTCCATTTCAAGAATACAAACAAGTATTTTAGTAATTCGGATGCTGTAGCAAGAGCTTTAAGGAAATACTTGATTAATTATGAAAAAACAACACTTTTTTTAGAAAAGGAGAAATGGGTTTCGGACTTATGTTCTGACAATAAACTAAAAACAGCAATTGAAAGAGCGAGAGATTTCAATGATGACAGCCCCTCATATTCAAATATTTATAAAGCATTTGATTTATTTATGAAATGAAATTCACCGAAGAAAAATTAGAAAAGGCGTTTACCCAGTTATTGGGGCAGGAAGGATTTCCGCACCACTTGGGTATTAGTTTTCTGGTAAGCCCAAAAATGATTTTCTTCTTTCCAAATTAGAGACAATTTCGGATTGAAAAAATTTAATACTTACAAAAATGTACAAATAGATATAATGCATTCTGCTTATTTTAACTATATTTGTCGAAATAAATAATTTTATGAGTGGATTAAATCTTATTCCAACAGAAAAAATAATAGAGCGGCTACAGTACGAAAACCCCTGGTGGGTATCGAAGCAAATACCGGAAACCTACGGCTCTATGTCGAGGCGTTTGTATTTCGATTTGTTTTATCCCTTTGTAGTAGAAAAAGATGTTCGCAGGGCTTTGGTATTGATGGGGCCAAGGCGCGTTGGCAAAACAGTCATGTTGTTTCATAGCATACAGCATTTATTAGAAGAAGCAGTGAACCCGCAACAAATTTTCTTTGTAGGTATCGATAATCCCATTTATGTGAATTTGAGTTTAGAAGAAATTTTAAACTTGTGCAAAAAATCTCAGAACCTTTCCAAACTCACCGACTGTTATGTGTTTTTTGATGAAATACAATATTTAAAGGATTGGGAACGGCACCTTAAAGTGTTGGTCGATTCGTATCCCGGCACCAAATTCATTGTTTCCGGTTCGGCAGCCGCTGCCTTAAAATGGCACAGCACTGAAAGCGGAGCAGGAAGGTTTACCGATTTTATGTTGCCCCCATTGACCTTTCAGGAGTACATTCATTTAAAAAAACTGAACCACCTTATTTACAACGGCAATATAGATTATGGCGACAAGTCGGTTCCGTATTGTCATACGCATGATATAAAAGTACTGAACAAGGAATTTGTGAACTACCTGAATTTTGGAGGCTATCCCGAAGTGGTATTGTCGGAAAAAATCCAAAGTGATATGAGCCGCTATGTGAAAAACGATATTGTAGATAAGGTTTTGCTCAGAGATTTACCCAGTTTATATGGTATTAAAGACGTACAGGAATTAAACCGCTTTTTCACCTACATTGCTTACAATACCGGCAATGAATTTTCTTACGAGAGAATGGCCAAAGAAAGCGGCATACAAAAAGACACGTTGAAAAAATACCTGGAATACCTGGAAGCTGCTTTTTTGATAAAAGTACTGAACAAGATAGATGTAAGTGCCAAGCGGTTAAAAAGGGTAACAAGCTTTAAAGTGTATTTAACAAACCCATCATTGCGTACAGCTTTGTTTTCGCCCATTACCGAGACCGATAGCGAAATGGGTAATATGGTTGAAACTGCTGTGCTTTCGCAATGGATGCACCGTGAAAAATTAGACTTAACCTATGCCCGCTGGAAAGAAGGCAGAAATGAAGGCGAGGTTGATTTGGTGCTGGTTGATAACAAAAGATATAAACCGGTGTGGGGCGTAGAGATAAAATGGAGTAATCGTTATTTTGAGAAACCTCTGGAATTGAAGAGTTTAATTACCTTTTGTAAATCCAACGATTTTCAAAATGCATTGGTTACATCAATTGACCAAACAGGAGTTAAGAAAATCGACGACTTAAAGTTTTCATTTGTGCCTGCATCAGTTTACTCTTACAATATTGGTGAAATAACATTGAAAATGAAGAGTGCAATTTGATTTTAAAATAAATATTCAATGAAATTCACCGAAGAAAAATTAGAACAGGCTTTTGCCGAGTTGTTAGGGCAGGAAGGATTTCCCCATCATTTGGGCATTACAATTACCCGCAAGCCTGATGAAGTGTTGATTGAAGAAGATTTAAGGAATTTTCTTTTAAGCCAATACGCACCGCAAGGCATTACGGTAAACGAGGTCAATTCTATTATTCTTCAACTTAAAACGCTTCCGGCTTCCGACCTTTACGAAAGCAACAAAACATTTTTAAAAATGCTTTCAGATGGGTTTATTCTCAAAAGAGAAGACCGCAACCAGAAAGACATTTACATTCAACTCATCAATTACGCCGGGCTAAACAAACACCGCCAGCCCAATGCAGATCAGTTGATCAGCTTGGCTGCCTCGCGCGAACCACAATACCCACCCGATACCAATATTTACAAGTTTGTCAATCAACTGGAAATTGTCGGCACTGAAAAACGCATTCCTGACGGTATCGTCTACATCAATGGTTTGCCTTTGGTGGTTTTTGAGTTTAAAAGTGCCATTCGCGAAGAAGCTACCATTTTCGATGCGTTCAAACAATTAACAATTCGTTACCGCAGGGACATTCCCGAACTGTTTAAATACAATGCTTTTTGCGTTATCAGCGATGGCGTAAACAACAAAGCAGGTTCGTTTTTTGCGCCTTACGATTTTTTCTATGCCTGGCGCAGAGTTGCTGGGCACTCGAAGCTCCAGCTTCGAGATAAATACGACAAGCAGGAGCTTGTCGCAACCCAGCAAGAAGCCCAGGGAATTGACAGTATGTTTACACTCATTCAGGGGATGTTTAACAAAAACCGCCTGCGTGATATTATCCGAAACTTTATTTACATTCCTGACAAGAGCAAGAAAGAAGAAAAGATTGTTTGTCGCTATCCGCAATATTACGCTGCAAGAACTTTATTTGATAACATTAAAAAAGCCCAAAAGCCCGAAGGGGATGGAAAAGGCGGTACTTATTTCGGGGCAACCGGTAGCGGTAAAAGCTACACAATGCTTTATCTTACCCGCTTGTTAATGAAAAGCGAATACTTTGAAAGCCCAACCATTGTTTTAATTACCGACCGCACCGATTTAGACGACCAACTTTCAACACAATTCATCAATGCAAAAGGTTTTATCGGCGACAATGCAGTGGAAAGTGTTGAAAGCCGAGCCGACCTGAGAAGCAAACTGCAAGGCCGACAGAGCGGAGGCGTTTTCCTAACTACCATTCATAAATTTACCGAAGATACCGAGCTACTCACTGAAAGAAATAATGTGATTTGTATTTCGGACGAAGCGCACCGCAGTCAGGTAAACCTCGACCAAAAAATAAGAGTCACAGAAGAAGGCGTAAAAAAGACTTTCGGCTTTGCAAAATATTTGCACGATTCTTTGCCCAACGCCACTTATGTTGGCTTCACCGGAACGCCCATTGATGCAACGCTCGATGTATTTGGAAAAGTGGTAGATGCCTACACAATGACCGAATCGGTAAGAGATGAAATCACCGTTCGGATTGTATATGAAGGCAGGGCTGCCAAAGTTGCTTTGAAAAATGGTGAGTTAGAGAAGATTGAAAAATACTACGAAGAAGCTGCCGAATTAGGAACAAATGCATATCAGATAGACAAGAGCAAACAAGAAACGGCAAATATGTATGCTATTCTTGGCGACCCAGACCGCTTGCAAGCCGTTGCCGAAGATTTTGTAAACCACTACGAAAACCGGATTTCGGAAGGTGCAACTGTTAAAGGAAAAGCAATGTTTGTAAGCAGCAGCCGTGAAATTGCGTATGGGCTTTATAAAAACATTATTGCTATTCTGGGCACTCGAAGCTCCCGCTTCGAGAAATTAGACTCCACAAACTTTGCCCAAAACTTTACTAAAAACTTTGGCTACCCCGAAGAGTGGCATGTAGGTAAATTACCCCATCGAAATAGAGAAGACCTAATTCAATCCATCACATTCCGATTAGCTGACAGTTTGCCCCAAAGCGTTATGAAGGATATAGAAATCGAAATCAAACATCTTTCTGAAGAAAAAAGGGAGTTAGAAAAAAGAAAGAAATACGAATATTGGCTTGATAAAGGATATGGTTGCTGTGCTTTAGCAAATAAACAAATGGCTCAAGTTGTCCAGGATGCTTTGTTTCATCATAATGGGGATAAATATGATTTATTGGCATGGTGCATTATGCCTAATCACGTGCATGTTCTGATAAAAGCCAAATCGGATTTGACGAGAATAATACAATCCTGGAAATCATTCACAGGTAAATGGGCTATTCAAAACAATAAAAAGTTGAATTTATACATCGATGATGATGCGAAACAGTTCTGGATGCCTGAGTATTGGGATAGATTTATTCGTGATGAGGAACATTTTAATAATGCAGTAAGGTATATTTTGAATAATCCGGGAAAAGCGAATTTGCCAAAAGATAGTACAGCATTTCTGTATAGGGGTTTGATGCTGGATAATGGGTCGAAGCAGGAGCTTCACCCCACCCAGGTTAGACTGGTAATGACCAGGGGCAAAGACGACCCAAAAGAACTTTGGGATATGTTGGGAACTTCTGACGACCGCAAAGAACTCGACCGCCAATTCAAAAACCCGAAATCGAATTTCAAAATTGCCATTGTAGTGGATATGTGGCTCACAGGTTTTGATGTTCCGTTTCTGGATAGTATTTACATTGACAAGCCAATTCAGCAACACAATTTGATTCAAACTATTTCACGGGTTAACCGCAAGTTTGAAGGTAAAAACAAAGGTTTGGCAGTAGATTATATCGGCATCAAAAAACAAATGAATCTGGCTCTCGCCAAATACAACAAAGGCGACAAAGATAATTTTGAAGACATTGCCGAGTCATTAATCATTGTTCGCAATCATTTAGACCTTTTGGCTAAACTGTTTCATATATTCGACAATACAAAGTATTTCAAAGGCACAACTATTCAACAGTTAAACACCTTGAATTTAGCTGCCGAATATGTGCAACAATCCAAAGACTTTGAAACCCGTTATATGGGTTTGGTTAAGAGGTTAAAAGCTGCTTATGATATTTGTGCCGGAAGTGAACAATTAACGCAATTAGAAAGAGATTACACCCATTTTTATTTGGCTGTCCGTTCCATCGTTTTTAAACTTACTAAAGGCAATGCGCCCGACACGGCCCAGATGAACGCCAAGGTTCGCGAAATGATAAAAGATGCCCTTCAAAGTGATGGGGTAGAGGAAATTTTCAAATTGGGAGAAGAAGCTTCGTCTGAGCAAGATATTTTTGATGAAGATTACCTGGCTAAGATTGATAAAATCAAATTGCCGAATACCAAAATCAAATTGCTTCAACAGCTATTAGCCAAAGTAATCGGAGAAATCAGAAAAGTAAACCGGGTAAAAGGAATCGACTTTTCAAGAAAAATGCAAGCCATTGTTGACAGATACAACAACCGGGATGCAAACGATATTCTGAGAAGTGAAGTGTATGAAGAAATGGCAGAAGCCCTTACAAATTTGATTTGGGATGTTCACAATGAATTTAATGCAGGCGATGAATTGGGAATTGACTTTGAAGAAAAAGCCTTTTACGACATTCTGAAAGAACTTTGCAAGAAATATGACTTCACCTACCCGGAAGACAAACTGATTGACTTGTCAAAAGCAGTTAAAATTATCGTTGACAGTCAAGCTAAATTTCCTGACTGGAATAAACGAGACGACATCAAATCAGCATTGAAAGTTGAATTGATTTTGATTTTAGACGAGTTTGGCTATCCACCCGTTGAGAGAGACGAAGTGTATGTTGAGATATTTGAGCAGGCAGAAAACTTTAAGAAAAACAGACAATAGAGGGGCAAAATGAACAAACATCCTTAGTATGCTAAAGCACAAAGCAAAGTTTGTGGTGACAATGAAAAATAATAAACTCAAAAAAATGCTCTGATCGAATGACCAAATCAGACATTCCTTTCTATAAACACTCAATCCTCCACATCAATATTATAAAGACCCAATTGGCCTTTGACCTTAAATGGAGCAATTTTTCGGACGTTTCGCAGCTTCCAGGCGTATAATCCACTTTCCTCGAAATCTACAAAAGCCGCCTCGGCCAAATCCGGTGTAAAGGGCACTATATCATACAACTCTACTATACAGATGGCATGCCCAAGCCACATATAACCCTCAAACTCCTCGTCGTATAAGTAATTGCCCAGTATGGGGTCGAATTTTTCTTTTCTCTCGCGCATCGCATCCGGTCTGGCGCTGGCACAGATTAACAATTGTCCTCTGTAAGGTGTTTTCCAGCTGCGTAGCTCAACTGTTTTCAAGCCCTCAGCGATCAGCTGAGCCCAGGGCTGTTGGATGGATATTGCTTTCATATTCTGTTCAATAGTTTTGAAAATGCTTCACTCATTCAAGCTCGATTTGATATACTCCTGTCCTATGAGACGGATTTGCTTTTAAAAAATTGTTTCGCACCGACCCTGGCTCCCCACTGTAATAAGGCAGTGCAAACCAGAGGCCGCCATCGTAATGATTTCATCTGTTTCCCCCAATCATTTCACCTGTTTCTCCAGCGATTTCAGTATCCTGAGCATGGTGCCATCCTCAAAGGCAGCAGCCAAAACACCGTCGGAGAAACGCTCGGCACGCAACATGGCCGAGATCAGTTTACACTTCGTGAGCACGTCCACCGTGTCGAAATCGAACTCCAGATCGTTGTACATTTCAGGACCGGCTTTCCATTGGGTCCAGTCGAAATGGATCACACAGATGTCTTGCGCTAAACCGGTAAACCTGCTGATTAGCTCCCCGTTGATCCAGAGGGGAAACTGAAATGAGCCGTCTTCCAGTTCAATTATTGGAAGATTTTCGCCAAATACGGTCGTTTGTTCAATCTCCGGTATCAGATCAAACAGCGGTTTCCAGTCGTTGCGGCTGCGTTTCATGACATCTTCTTCGGTGTGCACAATAGTTAGGGTTGTAGGGTTAACCAAAGGTAGTGAATAATCATTGAAGCTTTTGGCGGCTGTGTTGATTTTCTGCATCAGTTCGATAATCATCCCAAGGCCACTTCTATACGTGAACGTTTGAATAAAAAATCTCATGATTTAGGGTGTATACCAGCATTGTTGTTAAAAACCAAATCGGTCGTAAGAAGCGATCAATAAATGATGTGGTTTTTTTTCGCTCCCCTTTTCTCTCAAAAACCCCACTAAACCTCGCCTTAATTTCCGCAAGGCCTAGCTACATCTATCTGTATATATGTCACTTACAAAAAAAGTGTCACGGATGATGTAAGTGGTAGATAGATCATAGTATGAAAAGGAAAAAAGAATATCATGCCATATACCCGGTAGCATGCCTGCTGATCTGCAGTCCGCTGCCCCACCAGCAGGTCTGGTTGCAGGTATTGCCGCATTTGTATAGCCTTGTTCACTATTCAAAAAGGCAAAAGCCATCAAATGAATACAGCACTCCTGATACCACAGATGCCAATGTGTGCTATCTGCCTGACAAACGCAGGGTCAAACAACGTCTTTTTGGCCTGCACCACAGGGCAAACGGGCCACCCCTGTTATCGTAAACACTTAAAACCTAATGTAACATTAAATTTTACCACAACATGACACTTTTTACAATAACACATTTAATCAATTGGTTTTCAGCAAGCCCAATGGCTGTCGGAAACACACATTTTACAAACCTTAAAAATAAAAATGAAAATGAAAAATGAAATGAACCGATCCGAAAAGATCATTGCCATTAAACGGGTTCTGGAAACCTATCCCACTGCTTTCGAAGGCAAGGCCGAAGCGCTTGCTGCCAAAGACAGCTTTGTGGCCATTGCCAACGAGCTGATGCAGAAAATCAATCAGTTGGTGAAGCCTGCGCGCGCGGGTTACATCATGCGGATTGTGAACAGAAGGGCCTATAACCAGTTGCTCAGCCGGTTGGTCAACATCAGTCTGCTGATGGCCCACCGGATGGATGATGCGGTGATGATCAGCACCCTGAAAGGATTTGGCACCAACTTCGAGAAGTCATCCATTTCCTATTGTCTGGCCGTTGGCAGTTATGTGCTCGAGCTCTTCGACATGCATGAGGAGTCGCTGCTTCAGCTTGGTGCCGCGGCAGATGACCGTGCCAACCTTCAGGTGAGTATTGATGCCTTGACCCAGGCCAACAGCGAAGCCTCTGCTGCAGCCGAAGCACGCCGGTTGCTGAATAGCGAGATTGTTGCGTTGATCAAACAGTGTAATGCCCTGATGCGCAACGAGCTCGATCGATTTGTACGGTACAATGCCAGCAGCTACCCCAGCCTGGCCCAGAGTTACCTGCGCATCCGCCGCGTCAAACGCAAACGAGGCATCAACCTGCCCACTACTTCGGATATCAGCGGACAGGTGCTCGATAGCCTGACCAATGAACCGATACCAGGCGCTACCATCACCCTGGTTGAACATGCCTATGCCGAACAGACGGATAACGATGGTCAGTTTGAACTGGATGAGCTCGAAGCGGGCAGCTTCACCCTGAGTTGCCATGCCGAAGGCTATCTCGTTCCGCCACCTGCACATATCGTGCTGACCGAACGCGACAGCGTGATCTACAACTTCAGTCTGCAAAGGGCCGAAAACACAGCGGCTTAGCAGCCTGCTGATTGTCCAGGAAAGGCAGCTTCCTGCATGGGGAGCTGTTTTTTTTTGGAGAATTCCGTAGTGGCGTGGTGTATTGTTATGTAGACTTAGAGACGGAGGGACTTTGAAATTGAGAGACTTAGAGACTTAGAGACAGAGGGACTGAGAGAGGGAGGGACGGAGGGACTGTGCGATTCAGAGACTTAGGGACGGAGGGAATGTGAGATTCAGAGACTTAGAGACTGAGGGACTGAGAGAGGAAGGGACGGAGGGAGTGTGAGATTCAGAGACTTAGAGACTTAGTGACTTTGGGACTGAGGGACTGAGGGACTGAGGGACGGTGAGACTGAGAGATCGGGTGAAATGTAGGGAGGGAGTGTTCAAAAAAGTGCATCATTTGACCATTTGGGGACACTTTTGCAGGGGTCTGTGGGTATGTTTAATTAACTGTGTCAACAAATAATTTGGGTCATGGAAATTTTGTAATTTTGAATTCTAACTGTCTTGCGTAACATGAAAATCAGATCTCATCGGGAATTAGATACCTATCGAAAAGCCTTTGAGTTATCTATGTCGATATTCCAACTGACTAAATCCTTTCCCAACGAAGAAAAGTACAGCCTGACTGACCAGATAAGACGCTCCTCAAGATCAGTATGTGCAAATCTTGCTGAAGCATTCCGTAAACGGAAATATCCGAAATCTTTTATTGCAAAATTAGCTGACTCAGAAGGTGAAGCTGCCGAAACACAAGTCTGGTTAGAGTACGCGCTGCACTGCGAATACATTAATAAAGAGCAATTCGAATCGCTTTACAATGAATGCGAACAAGTCATTGGAAAACTGGTGAATATGTCTCTTCAACCGGAAAAATGGGCTTACTGAAACTAAGGTTTTAGCGCATCAACCCATTTCTTCAGTCTCTCAGTCTCTCAGTCTCTTCAGTCTCTCAGTCTCTCAGTCTCTCAGTCTCTTCAGTCTCTCAGTCTCTTCAGTCTCTGACTCATTATGAAAAAGGTATTTATTTCTTTACAATTGTTGCAACAGCTACTTTATCTTGTTGTATGACCTGCATGAGGTAAGTGCCAGGTTTCAGAAATGAAACGTCAACCCGATTCTCTTGTTGCAGAAATACCGAACGAAGCAATTGACCGGTGATATCTGTAATTTTCAATAAGGTGGGCTGATACAGATCGAAATGGCCCTCAAGGCTCAGCGTACAATAATCAGTCACCGGGTTTGGCGACACCAGCAGTTGTACTTTATTGCTGCTGAAATCAAAAATACCTGAAGGATCAAATCCCTGGTAAACGGAAATCACCTCCTCATCGCTCAGGGCACCGGCATAGATGCGCACATCGCTGGCCCAGCCGATAAGATAATCTGCTCCCAAGGCCGGGTCGTACCCAATGTAGAGCGGTGCACTCTCATCGAAGTAGTTGGTGGGCGTTAGTGCCACTTCCGATACAAACGCTCCGTTTTTGTAAAACCTCGCTATATTGTCCGCGTAGGTTGCCGCGACAAACACCCAGCCATCTTCGATGGCATATGGGTAGCTGAGGTTCCAGCCCAGTCCTCCTTTAAAAGCCAGATAGGCATTGTTTGCGCCTACTCCCAGTCGGTAATGGGCCTCGCCACCGTCGGCTTTGCAGACCACCGACGACCAGGCACCTCCATAAAAGGATTCTGTCTTTACCCAATACGAAATCGACATGCTTTCGCCTATGTTGTTGGTTGAAGAACTCGCAGGAACTTCGATATAACTGTCTCCGTTAAAATACATGGCCGTTCCTGACGAACCATCCGGACCGTCAGCCGCAGACAGGTTGCCAACGATGGAGCCATTGTTGCCATTACCGCTGATGTCGTTGGCATTCCCATGCAAAGGATAGTGCGCCAGCAAAGTCACAGACCGGTCCTGTGCAAAGCCAAAAACTGAATGAACAAGGAGGAATAAAATGAGTAGATTTCTTTTCATAAGAGGGTGTTTTTAGGTTTTGTGCAAAATTGAGCAATACCGAAACCATAAAACATACGAACAATCCCTTAAATCACCAGGTAACAATACCCTATTAACTTTTTTTTGGCACCGCCTCTCCACTTTCGCTTTATGTTGTAATTTTGCGCACGATGAAAAACACCAGAAACTTCTGTATCATAGCACATATCGACCATGGGAAAAGCACCCTGGCCGACCGCCTTTTGCAACTTACCAACACGGTTTCTGAGCGGGACCAGAAAGATCAGGTGCTCGACAGCATGGACCTGGAACGTGAACGCGGCATCACCATCAAGAGCCACGCCATCCAAATGAACTACGAAGCCAATGGGGAAAAATATGTTTTAAACCTGATCGACACCCCCGGCCACGTGGACTTTTCGTATGAGGTGTCGCGATCTATCGCAGCCTGCGAAGGTGCTTTACTCATCGTGGATGCCACGCAAGGCATTCAGGCACAAACCATCTCGAACCTCTATCTGGCTCTCGATCACGACCTTGAGATCATCCCTGTGCTGAATAAGATCGACATGGAAAGCGCCATGCCTGATGAAGTAGAGGATCAGATCATCGATTTGATTGGCTGCGAACGGACCGATATCATCAGGGCCAGCGCCAAAACAGGTTTTGGTGTGGCTGAGATCCTCGATGCCATTGTAGCACGCGTTCCTGCACCCAAAGGTGATCCAAATGCACCCTTGCAGGCCCTGATCTTCGACAGTGTTTTCAACTCATTCAGGGGCATCATCGCCTATTTCCGCATCCTTAACGGCACCATCAACAAAGGCGATCTGGTTAAGTTTGTGGCCACCGGCAAAGAATACAATGCCGATGAGATCGGCGTTTTGCAGCTAAAACAGGTGCCAAAAAAAACCATGTCGGCTGGTGATGTAGGTTACATTATTTCGGGCATCAAAACTTCGAAAGAGGTAAAGGTGGGCGACACCATCACCCAGGTCAACAATCCCTGCGACAAGGCCATCGAAGGATTCGAAAACGTGAAGCCTATGGTTTTTGCTGGAATCTACCCCGTTGATGCCGATGACTATGAAGAACTTCGTGCTTCAATTGAGAAGCTGCAGCTGAATGATGCCTCTCTGGTGTTTGAACCTGAGTCGTCGGCAGCACTGGGATTTGGTTTCCGTTGCGGATTTCTGGGCTTGCTGCATATGGAAATCATCCAGGAGCGTCTTGACCGCGAATTCGACATGGACGTGATTACCACCGTTCCCAACGTAAAATTCAAAGCCTATCTTACCTCCGGTGAAATGGTGGAAGTGCACAACCCAAGCGGATTGCCCGAACCCACCAAGCTCGATTTCATCGAGGAACCCTATATCATTGCCCAAATCATTTCGAAATCGGAATACCTGGGCAACATCATGACACTCTGCATCGAAAAACGTGGTGTGCTCAAAAATCAGGTGTACCTCACTTCCGACCGTGTTGAGCTGACCTTTGAAATGCCGCTTAGCGAAATTGTATTCGACTTTTACGACAAACTGAAATCCATTTCACGGGGTTACGCATCTTTCGACTACCACATTCAGGGTTATCAGCAGGCCAGTCTGGTGAAGCTCGATATCCTGCTCAATGGCGATAATGTGGATGCCCTTTCAACACTCATACACCGCGACCACGCCTATTCGTTTGGCAGAAGGATGTGCGAAAAACTGAAAGAGCTGATCCCGCGTCAGCAATACGACATCGCTATTCAGGCAGCCATCAGCACCAAAATCATTGCCCGCGAAACCATCAAGGCCTTGCGCAAGGATGTAACAGCCAAGTGTTATGGTGGTGATATTTCGCGTAAGCGCAAGCTGCTCGAGAAGCAGAAAAAAGGGAAGAAACGCATGCGTCAGGTAGGCAATGTGGAAGTGCCACAGTCTGCTTTCCTTGCGGTGCTCAAGCTTGATTAGGAAGCTCGTTTTTTTTGGGCCTGTCGAAAGCAGTGTTTTTCCTAAAAAAAATACTGATCTGATTACTTTTCTGCATTTTTTTTGTCAGGAGTTGTAACTTTAGCCACGCATGCACGTTCCATGTGCATGAAAAAACTTTACACTGCATGACCCGAAAGGAGTACAATCGTTGTGTTGAAGACCATGCCGACGGGCTTTATCGCTTTATTATGAAGAATATACGCGATGAAGAGAAGGCGCGCGATATTGTGCAGGAAAGTTTTGTGAAAGTGTGGCAAAAAGTTGACGAAGTGCAGTTTGAAAAAGGAAAATCATATTTGTACACCACAGCTTATCGCACCATGATTGATGAATTGAGAAAAAATAAACGCACCGATCGCCTCGAAGATTACATGATGCACCGCGAAGCAACGTACAACAGCTATTCGGATGTGCAGGAGGTGCTGGACGAAGCCTTGAAGCAACTGCCCGAGATACAGCGCACAGTTGTTATGTTGCGCGACTACGAGGGTTATGCCTATGCTGAAATTGGCGAAATCACGAATTTGAGTGAATCGCAGGTGAAGGTGTATATTTTCAGGGCACGCATGAACCTGAAGAAATATTTGCAGAAAATTGACAACTTAATAGAAACCAATTAAATGAATATCAACAGCCAGAATTACGAAGCCTATCTGCTCGATCTGATCGAGGGAAGGCTGCGTGCCGATGAACAGCGGCTGTTGAAAGCATTTATCGACAGCCATCCTGAATACGGAAACTGGGAAGATTTTACCGAACCCCTCCCCGCTCTACAGGCCAGCACTGTGACCATGCTGGACAAAGAAAAGCTGATGGTTGCTGAAACAGCAGGAGCAGAAATGGTAAATGCTGAGAACTTTGACCATTTTGCCATTGCCTGGCACGAAGGCTTGCTCAACCAGGAAGACAAACTGGCTGTGGAGCAGTTCATTCTGCAAAACCCTGCCTACCGCAAAGCATTTACCCAGTATGGAAAGGTGTATCTGAAAGCGGATGAAGCTTTGGTTTACCCGGATAAGGAATCTCTTTTTCAACGCCAAAAAATAGCACCTTTCTATGCATTCAGCCGGAATATAGCCGTTGCAGCCAGTATTTTACTTCTGTTTGGACTGGGGCTTTGGTGGCAATTACAAGATCGCCCGGCTGAGCGCTTAACCAGCTTGCCTCAGCTATCGGCATTGTCGGCAACGACCCTCGAAACACAAATCATTGTTCCAAAAGCCGAACTTCGTACTCAGACCAGTCAGGTTTATGTTTCGACAGCTATTCCGGAAGAAACAATACGCATTGAGCAACGCTTCGAGCCTTTCGAATCGCTCGCCATGAATCAATCAACCGGCATTAACTGGACGCCTGCCATGGCGCTACTTTACGATGACAACATCCAAAACATGTATTACTTTTTTGATGGCGCTGCTTTTCTGGCTTCCTTGCAGGCGGAAGAGACACCAGCCCAAAAATCTGTCATGGGACGGATTTTTGCCAACCTGACCAACAAAGCACAAAACAAACTACAGCTTGGCAGCGCCGAAAATCTGGCTCAAACCAACAGCAATCCCACCAACAAACCCGGCATCTCGCTCTGGAAAGTGGCCGAAGCCGGCGTTAGAACCTATAATGTACTGACTGATAATCAGGTGGAACTAAAAAAGATTACAGATTCAAATGGTAAAATACAGGCGGTTCGCTTCGATTCTGAATCGATTGATCTGACACGCACCCTCAGAAGCAGGCGCACACTTTCTGCCAGCGAAAATTAGCCTGCCTTACTCCTGTTGGATCAGGTTGTTGAGGCACTGTTTGGAAAACCTAAGGTTTTCGACCGGCATCTCAGCAGAAGGGTAAAAATCGACACTCACCGATTCACCTGGAAACAAATCGAAATAGTTTTGCGAAAAACGTCCATGTCCGTCATTGGAACTCAGCTGTAAATCCTTCACAAACACATCCGAAGACAAAACGAGCTGAATGCGTTCATTCTTCAACATCAAATGCATACTGATATCGGCTGGCAAAAGTTCAAGGTCTTTCGACTTTGCAAAGAAATGATGTCTCTCGGCCAACACCCTGTTCGAACTGCGCAACCTGACACGCATCAGCAACTTTTCGGCGCCGATGGTCCTCAGAAAACGTAGCATATTCATGTCGAACTGCTGAGCTGTCTTGCCATTCATATCCACCTCAATGGCAACCGAATGCAACAAATCTCCCCTGAAATTCAGTAAATCGATCTGCAACTGGCCAATGATTTCACTGGTTGTCTCGTTCAGCAGGTGAATTTTTGACTCGTCCGATTTTTGCTCAACACCAATGAAAATCGGTGAATACAACCGATCCAACTGATAGTGCAGGGCTTTCCATCTGCCAAAATAATCGACAGACGACCAGGAGATGGCCGGCCATGAATCGTTGAGTTGCCAGAACAACGTACCCATGCTTTTTGGTTTTGAAATTCGTTGGGCTTCGATCGCCATCCCGATTCCATAAGCCTGAACGAGCTGACTTACATAAACATAGTCTGAAAAAACAGCAGGAACCGGAAAATCACGTTGCATGTATTGCGCAATCAGCTGCATTCCCCTCGGGTGTTTCTGGTGTGCCAGTAAATCAGCCGATTGCAAAGAAACTGAATCAGCTGCGATATAGTTCAGTGTTGCCATGTCAGGCAATGCCTGAAAACCAAACTCACTGTTGAATCTCCCGACTTTTTTCCGGTAAACCTCAAAGGCCTGCTCGCCCCACCAAACACCCCAATAGTGCGCATCGCCCGACAGCAAACTTTCGGGATGCCCCCATCCAATCGAAGGTGAGCTTGGCCAATAAGCCACCGTTGGATGCAGGCTGATCACTTTGTCGTTCAGCAATTGATTGAACAGGGTATCATAGCCTTTTTCAAGTTTCTTTTGCTGGTCATCAGTCCAGCCAAACTGCTTCTGCCAACCCCAGTTTTTCATCCCTTCATCCACTTCGTTGTTACCGCACCACAAAGCCAGAGATGGATGCTTGCGCAAACGCACCAGCTGTTCTTCGGCTTCAGCAGAAACATTCTCCAGAAAATGGCTGTCATTGGGATAGAGACTGTTGGCAAACATAAAATCCTGCCAGACCATCAGGCCCAGACTGTCGCATATTTCGTAAAAATAATCGGGTTGGTAGTAGCCCCCACCCCAAACACGCAACATATTCATATTCACCGCGGCCGCGTCTTCGAGCAGCCTGCGCGTTCGTGCTTCTGCAGTGTTGACCGGAAAATTGTCTTCAGGCACATAATTCGCACCCAGCGCATACATTTCTTCGCCATTTACAACAAAGGCAAAACTCTTGCCAAAGCGATCCTCCTGTTGAACCAGCTGAATGGTTCTGATTCCGGCCTTGATTTGTTGCTGCACAACCTCCTGATTACCATCAAAAAGCTTCAGGCTAAAAGTATAAATCTCCTGCTTTCCGCTTCCATTGGGCCACCAGAGTTGAGGGTTCGAGACTTCGAAAGGTATGGAAAGACTGTTTTGGCCAAATTGCAACTGAACAGGTTTTTCGATGAGTTTCCGACCATTGTGCAACAATTGCAGTTTGAGTGCGCGGTTGGTCTCGCTATGCAATACAATTTCAAGGGATAATTCGGCCAGTTCGGGTTCTATTTTTTGGGTGAGCACTGCAGCATCTCGGAATAGCAATTCATTCCAAAATTCGAGACGTAACGGTCTCCATATCCCAACCGTGCGATAAACCGGCGACCAGTCCCATCCCGACTGATAGGCAGCTTTCCGGGTAAATGCCCTGACTTCAGGCAATTCGACACCATACTCGGTCAGTTTTTGGTTTTGAATGCTGTCGATGGGCGGAAACACAACACGCAGATGGTTTGCATCCTTATTTAGCAGCGGCTTAATATCCTTTCGCCAACTGCGAAACATATTGTCAGCAAAAAACAAAAGGGAATCATTGAGGTAAACCCGTGCGTAGGTATCGACTCCATCAAAAACCAATTCGACATGCGCCTGATTGAACCATTCGGACCGGGTTTTAAAACTGGTTGAAAACGTCCAGCTTTGTTGGTCTATCCACTGCAACTGTTTCTCATGCGAAGCAGTCATAGGGTTTTCAATCAACCCATTGGCATACAAAATGCTGTGCACGTCAGCGGGTGCATCCGTTGGCAATGGGTTCGCAAGCGTATCACCAGTTAAAAACCACTCAGCATTCAAAATCACATCCTGTAGTTGAGGTTTTTGACTGCATCCGGCCAACAGAAGCAGCAGAACCAAAAAAGCATACACTTTTAGAAGCGCTGCTTTAAGCCGCAAATGCTGTTCGCCTTGCATCAATGCAGTTGACAATTTCATGGAAGACGGGTTGTTTTTTAAAATGTTGTTTAGCCAACGAAAATAAGTCAATCTCCCAGTTATTCCTAATTTTAACTTATTGCCCGTTCATTTGTAAGTGTAAAGAGTGTTTTTTTAAAAAAAAGGTTGCATGACTGGCGAATATTTGCAACCCTTATCGAAAAAAATGGTCAATTTAGCTCGATAAAAATCAGTTTTAACAAGATCCTTTAAACCTATTAAAATGAGAAAGTTCATCTTTATCACTCTTATTGGTCTTGCCATGTTTAGCCTGCAGGCAAACGCCCAGCAAGAAAGAATCCTCCGACTTTTCGACTTTCGGACAGAAATAAATGGTGAGAAGCTACCCATAAATCAAAACTTTGAAGAAAAAATTCTTGACAACACTCCTCTAACAATTATTTTGGTTGAAACAGATGGCATCAAACTTGGTGCAGAATATCTGTCACGATTCGTTGGCAAAAGAATGAAATTCAGCAGGCGGCACTTTGTTGAATTCGCTGATGGAAAACGGATGTATGCCAAACGAAAGAAAGCCGTGCAAATGCTAAAAGTATCAGTAAAAGGCACTCTCGATGGTCGTGAAACGGAGACCATTCTTTATGACCGAAATCAGTTGAAATCCATATTTATCAGCTATCAATACGAACTTATCTACAGGAAATAAATCTCAAATTTTTAAAACATGAAAAGAATCCACTTAATAGTAATGGTTGCCATTCTTATGGCCGGCAGCTTGTTTTTGTACAGCTTTAACACGCCATCACCCCAGGAAGGAAAGATAAGATGGCTACAAATTACTGTCATTGAATCTGTAATTCCCGGAGGCGCAGGTCGTTCACGTATGATTACTGTTGATGATCAAGGCAAAACAGATGAAGTGAAAATCAACAATTTCTTCAGTTTTCTGGGCATCAACTTCGACAACATCCGCGAAAATGACCAAACCGTCACCAATGAAATCCAAAAGCTAAGTAATTTGGGTTGGGAATTGGAGCATGTAACAACAGGCGTTTATAGTGGCAACCAAAACAACGAAAATGGTGTATTTCTCACCAGATACCTATTCAAAAAAGTTGAATAACAGATCATTGAACAATGATAGCCAGAGACTTCCAGCAAGTATTCTGGCTATTTTTTTTGCGCTTCGTCCATCATTTTCATGATCAGCTCCTCGTCTGACTCTGTCCACCATAGGGGGGAACCGGTTCGGTCAGTTTCCCTGGTGTCTTTTTTAGCAATACCGCGTTGTACTGAAGCCGAAAAGTGAATGGCCGGAACAGCCGTTTCAGCAAGTATTTGCCGGATGTTTTCGGGCCGCACGCCTCCGCCAGCCATCACACAAATTTGACCCTCAGCAGCATCCATCAACGCCCGGATGGCCGAGATACCTTGAAAAGCCGTTGGTTCAGCTCCTGATGTCAGCACACAATTGAATCCCAGTCCAACCAGCATTTTCAACGCTTCAACCGGGTTTTTACTTGCATCAATTGCCCGGTGAAAAGTGATTTTCAAATCTTTTGCCTGTACATTGACCTTTTCTAAAAAGGCCATGTCGGGCATGTTTTGCGTATCCAAAGCTCCGACTACAACTCCCTCAAAACCCATTTCCCTGACCAGCTCAATATCTTTTAAAATCAACAACTTCTCATCCGCTGAATACTGAAAGTTCCCCGGTCTGGGTCTGATCAACACCCTTACAGGCAGACTGATCTGCTCGCGAACAAGCTGCAAACTTCCATAAGAAGGCGTAAGACCACCCAACTCAAGGGCATCACAGAGTTCAATCCGGTCAGCACCGGCATGCTGGGCAGCCAGTGCAGATGCCAGCCCGTTGGCACAAACCTCAAATAACGGCCGTTTCATGAAAAAAAAAGTTGATCGTATCAGTCATATGAAATGGCCTTAAAATTATGTAAATAGTTTGATTGATCATGGCTATAAAGGGCATTTCACACTAAATGTCGATTGCAAAGTTAGTTTTTATCACCTTAATTAAAAATGATCGACAGTCCGGGGCAGCTTAAACTTCTTTCCACTGACCCGCATACTGGTGCATCAACCTTGAATCAGTCATCAGCACAAGGAATTTTCACCTATTTTTGCAGGGTTAACCGCATCCTATGCAATCGATCAGACATATTTTCCGGATTGGTTACGGACCAAGCAGCAGCCACACCATGGGGCCCAGCAGGGCCGCTGCAATTTTTGCCCAACGGAATCCAAAAGCAACTTCTTTTCATGTCACACTCTATGGAAGCCTTGCTGCAACCGGAAAAGGCCACCTCACAGATATAGCCATTCAACATGTGATGCAACCGCGTGCAGTTACATTTAGCTGGGAACCCAAAACAGTATTGCCCCGGCATCCAAATGCCTTGAAGTTTGTTGCAAAAGACACTGAAAACCATCCAATGGATGAGTGGGTTGTTTACAGCACAGGCGGTGGTTCGATCACAGATGATGCAGGCAGGCAGGACGAAGCGGAGATTTATCCTTACAGTTCCATGGCCGATATTTTAAAATGGTGCAACCAGAATGGGCGTACCCTTTGGGAATATGTACACGAGCACGAACCTGCCGAAACCCTGGATCACCTCAAAGAAGTCTGGGAAGTGATGCAGCAGGCAGTCAGGCGCGGTATTGAAAATGAAGGTGTAATACCGGGAGGTCTCAAACTTCCGCGCAAAGCAGCCTCCTATTTCATCAAGGCACAAAGTCTGAAAGATTCGCTCAAGAGCCGAAGCCTGGTATTTGCCTATGCTCTGGCTGTGTCTGAGGAAAACGCTTCAGGCGGCATCGTTTCAACAGCTCCAACCTGCGGCTCCAGTGGGGTTTTGCCTGCTGTGCTGTATCATTCGAAACAGGCACATGGCATGTCGGACGAAAAAATTTACAAAGCCCTTGCTACAGCTGGCCTGATAGGCAATCTGGTCAAAAGCAATGCCTCCATATCTGGTGCCGAAGTAGGTTGCCAGGGAGAAGTTGGAACAGCCTGCGCCATGGCATCTGCTGCTGTGAATCAACTTTTTGGTGGTAGTCCCCAACAGATAGAATACGCCGCCGAAATGGGGCTCGAACACCACTTGGGCCTCACTTGTGATCCCATCTGCGGACTGGTACAAGTGCCTTGTATTGAGCGCAATGCCCATGCAGCGGCCCGTGCCCTCGACTCAAATATGTTTGCCCTGCTTTCTGACGGAAAGCATTTTGTTTCGTTCGACAAAGTAGTGAAAACCCTGAAGGAAACTGGCAAAGATCTGCCCAGCCTCTACAAAGAAACCGCAGAGGGAGGACTGGCCCTCTATGCAAAACGAAAGCCACGCCAAAACAACCCCTAGGCTTTTTGCAGCTTTCGTCCGTTTTGAAGCGACAGAAATGTTACTTTTGCACACTGAACATTAGCCCGCTGCATTTTGATTTATCCTGCCCATTTCGAACAAAAAGTTGGCTTCGACAATATCCGTAAGTTGTTGATGCAGTTTTGCATCAGCACCATGGGTCAGGAAAAAGTGGAAGAAATCGCCTTCAGCAGCGATGCAGTCTCCATCTGCAAAAGCCTCGACGAAACAAACGAGTTTCTGAAGCTGATGCAAACATCGGTTCCTTTTCCGGTGAGAGATTACAGCGATCTGCGCCCTGAGTTCCATCGCATCCGCATCGAAGGGACTGTGATTGAGCAGGAAAGCCTATTCGAACTCAAGCACAACCTGAATGCGGCCGACCTGATTCTGAAATTTGCTTCCTCAGAAGCCAGCATGGACTTTCCAGCCTTGCGCAGTCTTTGTGCTCATGCTACGCTTGACAAGACAGTGTTGAAGGAAGTGAACCGACTAACAGGCGACAAGGGCGAAATTCCAGATCATGCTTCAGAAGAGCTGGCATCCATCAGACGACAGATCAGACAGAAGCTGGGAACAATCGATCGAAAAATCCGGCAAATCCTGGGCGAAGCAAAAAAATCCGGCTGGGCCGACACCGATGTAGAAGCTACCATCCGTAACGGAAGACTAGTTATTCCTGTAAAAGCCTCGGACAAGAGAAGAATCCGCGGGTTTATCCACGACGAGTCTTCAACGGGACAAACGGTATATATTGAGCCTGCAGATGTTTTCGACACCAACAACGAAATCAAAGAACTCGAGTACGCTGAAAAAAGGGAAATCAACAGAATTTTAGCCAGTTTCACCAGAACCATCAGGCCTCAACTGCCCACATTGTTTGAAATCTGGGAGCTGCTCGGTATGATCGATCTCACCAGAAGCAAAGCCCAGTTGGCACAAAAGCTAAACGCCAGCACCCCAAACATCATCAACAAGGCGCAAATCTGGTGGAAAGAAGCACGTCACCCTTTGCTCGAGATGAAACTGGCTGCTCAGAAGAAGGCAATCGTTCCGCTCGACCTTGAACTGAAATCGAAAGAAAGAATCCTTGTTATTTCGGGCCCAAATGCCGGCGGCAAGTCGGTTTGCCTGAAAACCACCGGTTTGCTACAATATATGCTCCAGTGTGGATTGGCCGTTCCCATGAAACCCGAATCGGAATGCGGCTTATTTTCACAACTCTTTATTGATATCGGCGACGAGCAATCGCTCGAAAACGACCTGAGTACCTACAGTTCACATTTAATGAACATGAGGTATTTTCTGGAACATGCCAATGATGAGACCCTGTTTCTGATTGATGAGTTTGGCACAGGTACCGAACCCCAGCTTGGAGGCGCCATTGCCGAGGCGGTTCTGGATGAGCTCAACAGCAAAAAGTCATTTGGACTGGTGACGACACACTATGCCAATTTAAAACTGCTGGCCGACAAAGGGAATGGAATCATCAACGGAGCCATGCTGTTCGACACCCGCCGGCTTCAGCCCATGTATATGCTGCAAACCGGAAAACCCGGGAGCTCGTTTGCCTTTGAAATAGCACGGAAAATTGGTTTTCCTGAGAACACCCTTCAATCGGCGGCAGCCATCACCGGACAGTCGCACCTCGATTTTGAGCAGCAACTGCAACAGCTCGAGATCGAGAAAAAAGAAGTCGCCCGAAAGCAGGTTGAATTAAGGCTGGCTGATAACCTCCTCAATGAGGTCATTGAAAAATACAAGAGATTGCTCAAGCAGCTCGAGGAAAAGAAAAAACACCTGCTCGGCGAAGCCAGCAGAGAAGCAAAAGCACTGATCGACAAGGCCAACAGGCAAATCGAACACACCATCAAAGAGATCAGGGAAGCACAGGCTGAGAAAGAAATCACCAAAAATTTGCGTGCTGAGCTTCAACAATCGAAAACCGAATTTGAAAAGGAAGCTGCGGCAGCCAATGAAGCGCTCGTTGTCAAAGAGGAAACAGAAGAAACCGTAGAAACCGACCTGCAGGTTGGCGACCAGGTTAGTATAGAAGACATGGATGTTGTGGGCGAACTACTTTCTATCAGTGAACACGAGGCCGTGATCAGCTTCAATTCGGTGAAGCTTCGTACTTCGCCCGAAAAGCTCAAAAAACTATCAACCAGCGAGGCATGCAAAGCAAACAGGGCGCAAAAAAGTCAACGCACACGCAAAGGAACCATTGGTGAAGACCTCAACGAAAAGGTCACTCAGTTTAAGCTCACCATCGATGTTCGTGGCAAAAGAGCCGAAGAAGCGCTCGAACAGGTGGGCAAGTACCTCGATGAGGCATTGCTGATCAGTGTCAAGGAAATTAACATCCTCCACGGAAAAGGAAATGGTATCCTCAGGCGGATCATCCGTGAATTTCTGAGCAAGCAAAAAGAAGTGGCCTCATTCCAGGATGCACCACCCGAGGCAGGTGGCAATGGCATCACAAAGGTGTTTTTAAAGTAGGTAAACACATCAGAAAAACCATCTTTTTACCCTTTCAGCTCATCTCTTTTCGATTTTTTTTGTGTTCTACAAAAAATATTTTCTCTTTTCTGTTTTACTATATTACTCAATATCAAATACTTTATTACCTTGTATTAGATTGTAATGATTTTATTTTGGTACTATGTATTGCATAGTTCTAAATTATGTTATATATTTGCTGCATGAATACAGAAAAAAATATATCACAGATGCGGAAAGGTGTGCTCGAGTTGTGCATACTCTCCATCATTGCTCAGCGTGATGAGGTGTATGCATCAGATATTTTATCTGAACTAAAGCATGCGCAACTCATCGTAGTTGAAGGCACACTCTATCCCCTGCTGACCCGCCTCAAGAATGACGGTCTGCTCAGCTACCGGTGGGAAGAATCAAAATCGGGCCCGCCACGAAAATACTACAAGGTGACCGACACAGGTAACCAACTGCTGCATGAACTGCTGCTAGGCTGGCAATCGCTGGTTGAAGCAGTAGGTATGATTATTCAAAAAAAACAAGAAGAAAATCAGGAGAAATAAAACCATGAAAAAAACATTCACCATCAATATTAGCGGTATTATTTTCCACATTGAGGAAGATGCCTTCGACCACCTCAACAACTACCTGGAAAGACTGAAAAGACATTTCAGTAATGCGGAAGGCAGCGACGAAATCATCACCGACATTGAAAGTCGGATTGCTGAATTGTTGCAGGAGCGCATCAGTGATGCCAAGCAGGTAATTACGATAAAAGATGCAAGCGAAGTGATCGAATTGCTTGGGCAACCAGCCGAAATGGACCAAGAAGGCGAAGAACCTCCCAAAGAAAAAACCACATACACAAGCACTCCCAAGCGGTTGTTTCGCGATCCCGAAAACAAGAAAATTGCCGGTGTTGCAGCAGGGTTGGGTGCTTATCTGCACATCGATACTGTTTGGATCAGGTTGCTGTTCGCCTTATCGCTTTTGGTTGGAGGAGCTGGTTTGCTTATCTATATTGTCTTGTGGATCGTCCTTCCCGAAGCCATTACAACAGCCGAAAAACTTCAGATGCGGGGTGAACCCGTAAATATTTCCAACATTGAAAAATCCATCAAAGATGAATTTGAAGGCGTTAAAGGCAAGTTCAATGAATATGCCAGCAGTGCCCGCGAAAGTTTTAAAAAAAAAGCACCGGATCAACCTAGCGCCTTCGAGCAACTGCTAAAAGCCATCGCTTCCTTACTGCGCGTAGCCCTGATTGTGGTTGGAGTTTTTGTCGGCTTTATTTTGTTGATCACTGGCCTGGGAATGATTTTGACACTGTTGGCCGGAGCAATTGGCTTACAAGGTTTTACGTTAATTGATGGCACCGAGATGATTAATTTCTCTCTCAGTGGCTTATCCGGACTGTTCTTTGCCTCTCCCTCAACTGCATCCATTGCGGTAGTAGCCATCTCGCTGCTGGCCATAGTGCCGCTGGCCCTGCTTGTATATTTGGGTTTGCGCTTGATTACTGCCTTCAGGTTTCGAATTCAGCACTTTAGTCTGGTAGCACTTACTATATGGTTTGCAAGTCTGGTAGTCGCGATTGGTATTGGCGTCAGTACCTTCCTCGATTTCAGGTTTGCTGCAACCAACGAACTCGAAAACAACAAAGTTATAACCAATCCCGACAAAGCGTTCACCATCAGTGTTGGTGAACAGCCTTTTGGATTCGACAGAAATGTCGTCCAATACTCATTGGACGATGATGTTTTGGTGACGGTTAACGAAAAAGATTCTCTTATTTATTCTCAACCCGATTTTGTGATTGAAAAGTCAACCGATCAATACATTAAACTGAGGGTGAATGGTTTTGCGCGTGGGCGGTATCTGGATGAAGCCGATCAGCGGACACGTGATATTAAATTTGATATAGCGCTCAGCGACAGCATGCTGCAATTGCCGGGGGCATACAGTTTCAGTATGGCCGAAAAGCTGCGTGCCCAACGCCTACGTATTATTTTGTCCGTTCCGGTTGGTCAAAAAATCGTCTTTAATACTGACAGTCAACAACTTTCGCATATGAAAAGAAAAGGCTATTGGCAATTGCGCCGTTATGCCGGCAAAGTAATGGTGATGACTGAAAACGGGCTTGAAGAAGCTTCTGCCACCAATTAAATTCACATTAACAATTACTCATATATAAAGTCTGGTCACGATTGGCCAGACTTTTTCCATTGGTACAGCAAGCTCTACATTTGCAGATATCCTGCTAAATCCGTACTTTTGTGTATCAATTACCTCAGTATTTCAAAACTAGTTTATGGATAAAAATGTCAAAATCGAAATCCGCAATTTGCGGATCGAAGACTACCGCGACTTAAAAAACTCAATGATTGAAGCCTATTCCGACTGGGAAGACGCTTACTGGCCAGAACATCAGATCAAAAAACTACTCGAAATATTTCCGGAAGGACAAATTGGCGCCTTTGTGAATGGCAAGGTAGCCGGAAGCGCCCTTTCGATCATAGTGGACTATGACAAAATTGGCGACGACCACACTTATAATCAAATAACCGGCGATTTTACGTTCTCAACGCATGACGACGATGGCGATGTGTTGTACGGCATTGATGTGTTTGTGCATCCTAACTACCGCGATATGCGATTGGGTCGACGCTTGTATGATGCACGCAAGGAATTGTGCGAAAAGCTGAACCTAAAATCGATCATGGCAGGTGGCCGCATCCCTAACTACAACAAGCACGCCGACAAACTGAGCCCAAAAGATTACCTCACCAAGGTGAAAATGCGCGAGTTGTACGACCCAACACTTTCGTTTCAGCTGGCCAACGATTTTCACGTAAAAAAAGTCTTAAAAGGCTACCTTACTGGCGATCAGTCGTCACTGGAATACGCCACACTCATCGAGTGGAATAACATCTTCTACGAACCAAAAAATCAACTATTTAAGGGTCAAAAACCAGTAGTCAGATTAGGATTGGTTCAGTGGCAGATGCGGCAATTCGTAAATATCGAAAGTCTGTTTGAACAGATTGAATTTTTTGTGGATGCCGTAAGTGACTACAAAAGTAATTTTGCGCTCTTCCCAGAGTTTTTCAACGCTCCCTTGATGGCAGCCTATAACCACCTATCAGAAGCGGACGCCATCCGCAAACTGGCCGAATATACCGAGCCGCTGCGCAAACGTTTTGTTGAATATGCCATCAGTTACAACATCAATATTATTACAGGCAGTATGCCCATGATAGAAGGCGACAAGCTGCTGAATGTAGGCTTTTTATGTCGACGCGATGGCACTTGGGAACGCTATGAAAAATTGCATATCACACCTACCGAGTCGAGTGCCTGGGGCATGCAGGGCGGAAATCAGCTCAAGGTTTTTGATACCGACAGTGGAAAGGTTGGCATTCTCATTTGTTATGATGTAGAGTTCCCCGAACTTTCAAGAATACTGGCCGACCAGGGCATGCAAATCCTTTTCATCCCCTTCCTTACCGACACCCAGAACGGATACATCCGTGTGCGCAACTGCGCCATGGCACGTGCCATTGAAAATGAGTGTTACGTTGCCATAGCCGGAAGTGTTGGCAACCTGCCCAAAGTGAATAACATGGATATTCAGTTTGCGCAATCGGCCGTTTTCACACCATCCGATTTTGCCTTCCCGACAAATGGCATCAAAGCAGAAGCTACACCCAATAATGAAATGACTTTGATTGTGGATGTCGACCTCGATTTGCTGAAAGAATTGCACAGTTTCGGATCCGTCAGAAATTTGACCGATCGCAGAAAAGATCTCTACAAAATTGTAACTCCAAATGGAATAAAAGCTTGATTTTTTTAATCGAATAATTTTCTCGAACTTTAACAGCACAAAACAACTGCTGTTATGAGTACAAAAGTTTCAAGAAGTCCGATCAGGTTCAAAAGTGACCCCAAAAGAGTTATTGCCAGATTTTTCTTTCCCGGGCCCGAAACCCGAGTTAAATCGATCATCGATCGTGTGATTGATATGCCACAGGAAGCCGCCAGACTGAGTCTGAATCAAGCCTTGCGCGACTTTTCATCACGCCACCGCAATATCTCAAAAGTGTTTCAACGCCATTTCGAACGTGTTAGCGAGATCATGAACGGGCGCAACGGTGACCTGAAACAGATCAGCGAGCACAAGCAATTGCTTATTGGCGCCTATTTTACTTCGGAATATTCCATTGAATCGGCTGCTTTTTTCAATCCATCCATGGTTGAAGATCCGGATCAGACCGGCCTGATGGAAGGCCAGAAACGCGTGATCATCAGCTTCAGGGCGACAGGTGAAGGACACATTTCGAGCATCGTTTTCCGCGGAGGTGTGCTCGACAGCGAGGACAACCTCACCCTAACTCCTACCGGCAGGCTAATAGATGAGGCTGCCGCAATCAAAAACTACATTTATAGAAAGGCAGATTTTTGCAGCAAGCTCCATGAGATGCATGCCGAAGACGAAATGGTGAAATATACCATGGACAAACTGCGCGACGAATTCGACTACAACGAACTCTATCGGGCCATTGAGGAAACAAAAAGAGAAAAACAACCCAACAACGCCCAGCAAAAAGTGCTGCAAACCATCAGCTGGCTTGGCGACTCGCACTACGAAATTTCATTTTCGCTCGATACGGGCATTTCCGACCGGGTTATTTTCCCTATTGCAGCCGCTGAAAGTAACGGCATTGAAGATGCACGTTTTGTAAAGTTTACCGATGATGACGGACGCGTCAGATATTACGCAACTTACACAGCTTACAACGGCCACAGCATCATGCCGAAGCTTGTCGAAACCAAAGATTTCTACAGTTTCCGCATCATGCCTATTCATGGTGAAAACGCCCAGAATAAAGGTATGGCGCTCTTTCCCCGAAAAATAAAAGGTAAATATGTGATGCTGGGACGTATTGATGGAGTCAACAATTACATCATGTTCTCTGACGACATCAACCGCTGGCATGAGGCGGAAATACTGCAAGGCCCCAAATTCCCGTGGGAATTTATCCAGGTGGGCAACTGCGGCTCGCCCATTGAAACAGAATATGGCTGGCTTGTCATTACACATGGTGTTGGCCCCATGCGTAAATATGTTCTCGGCGCCATGCTGCTCGACCTCGACGACCCACGCATCGTGATTGGTCAACTCAACGAGCCTCTGCTTTCGCCAAACGAAGAAGAGCGCGAAGGTTATGTGCCCAATGTGGTATATTCATGCGGTTCCATCCTGCACAACGACCAACTGGTGATTCCGTATGCCATGTCTGATACTGCTTCAACCTATGCCACAGTGCCAATTAAGGAGTTGCTGACCAACCTGTTGCCTTCTGACATGAAACTGGGTCGCCAGGGCGTTACCCAATCGAAGGGCAGGGTGCTCGTGGTTGAAGACGAAGTGATTTACCAGAAGGTGATTGCCAGCATCCTCAAAGCTGAAAATTATGAAGTGGAAATCGCACCCGATGGTATCATCGCACTCATGAAAATTGCACGCGAAAAATTCGACCTGATTTTGTCGGATATTGCCATGCCTAATTTCGATGGATATCAGCTGTTGGAGTATGTGAAAGACAATGATATCGACATTCCGGTTGTGCTTCTTTCAGGACATACCAGCGCCGAAGATGAAGCCAAAGGCTTGCAGCAAGGTGCGGCAGACTATATCAGGAAACCGATTGACCGAAACCTGTTGCTGTTGCGAATCGAAAAAATCTTGAAAGCCTGATTACGGCCTGAGTGCAGCACTATTCATAGTCCTTCACCACAAGTGATGCCAGCAAAAAAGCCAGAGTGCTTTCAGCCCCCTGGTTGATGTTGACATTCATTTCTTCCAAACCATCGTTGCAGCCTTTTGATTGTGTATCATACAGGCCAATGTTCAAATCGTTTTCACCAAAAAACCACTGGTAGGACTGCATCATTTTTTCGATATAAATGGGTTTTTTGGTGGCTTTGTAGGCACTTTCATAGAGAAGCACCATCGCTGATGCATCAATTGGCTGTTGTGCAAATATTTCATAATCAGCATCAAAATGCAGCCATTTTCGGTTCCCGATCAAACTTAGCCAGGAATGCACAAAACATTTCGATTCGAGAAACTCCCGGCTTTTATCCGCAATTTCCAGGTAACGCTTCTTGCCAAAAAGCTCGTAAGCCTTGTAGAGTGCGGCGGGCAAAAGTCCATTATCGTAGGTGAGAGAATCTTCGAACCATTGCCAGTTTTTGCGGCTGTGCTGTTCGAACCGGATGCACAATTTCTCGGCCATTTCATCTGCCAGAAACAAATAGCTTTCCTGGTCAGGATACCGTTTCACATAATGGTACAATCCCATCAAACTGTTTGCAAATCCACGTGCATACCGCAGTTTTGACAATCGCCGGGTAGCAAAGCTGAAATGAGACAATCCGGCCTGCAAAATACCGTCATCAGGCGCAGCCCAAATAAGATAACCCAAAGCCCAGTAAGCCCTTCCAAAAGCATCGTCCGATTCATCTGGTTCGTTGACACTTTTGTCGTACGAGAGGTAATTGAGAAAATTCCCGTCTTTTTGCAGCATCAACTGAATAAAAGCCAAATACCTGATAACCAATTCGCGACTTGCTTCGTCTTTGTGCTTTCGGTGCCAATAGGTTGCAACCAGCAAGGCACGTGCTGCATCATCTAAACAATAACCGCTCTTGTACCAGGGCACGATGGAGCGTGCATGCTGGATAACACTGGTACAATCTGTGAGGCGAAGCAAATGCGTTAGTTCTACTTCCGGACTTTTAAATGGCCTGATTTCATGCTTGGGAGTTTCATTTTGCTGTAAAAAAAGCCTTAGGTAGGCTGCTCCAACCTGCGACCAAACAATTCCTCTTCCGTATGCTTCCGCTTTATGTTGGAGAAGGATCATTTGCTGTGGATCTTGTATCAGCTGACGAATGCGCGCTGCAAGCTGATGGTAATCGCCAAAATCGAAAAACAAACCCCTTCCTTCTCCCAAAAGCGATTCGGCATGCCAATAGGGGGTTGAAATGACAGCACAACCGGCTGCCACTGCGTAGCTTAATGTCCCGCTGGTTATCTGGGCTTTGTTCCAGTAGGGTGTTACATAGATGTCGGCCTGTTTCAGATACGACATCAATTCCAACTCATCCACATATTCGTTGATAAACAGAACATGCCCGCTCAGACCATATTCTTCCACCATTCTTTCAAGGCTTTGGCGGTATTCCTCGCCCTGGCTTTTCACAATATTTGGGTGTGTTTTGCCTAGCACAACATAGAGTAGTTGGGGCGATTCTTTCACCAGCTCAGGCATAGCCCTGATTACGGTTTCGATGCCCTTGCTTCGGCCAATTAAGCCAAAAGTAAGCATGACAACACGGTTTTTCCAGGCATCGGGTCTTGGCAAGAGTTTTGACTCAGCCTGTTTGAAATCTGGAACACCATGCTCTATCAGTGCAATACGTTCGCGGGGAATCTGATAAATATCCGTCAGAAATTCAATTGCCAATGGATTCATCACCACTACACTCCGGGCGTATTGTCCAATGCGCATGAGCACCTCTCTTTGATGAAAATTGGGTTTCTCCAAAACAGTATGCATGGTAACGACCAAAGGCACCTCCAGCCTCCGCAACAACGACAACAGCAACAAGCCGCTATCGCCACCAAAAATCCCAAATTCGTGTTGTAACAGGCACACATCGGCTCCCGACTGGTTAATCGTTTGAGCCATTGCCACATACGATGCCTTATCCTGATCGGGAATGGTGTGTTTCACCATTTCAGGATATGAATATTGCTGATCACGGTCATTCATTGCCACAACTTCGATCTCCAGAGTTTCGTCAGTGACAATATTTGCAGTTTCAATGGCAGACAATAAATTTTCCGTAAAAGTCGCGATTCCACATTGTCGGGGTGGATAATTTCCGATACAGATAAGCTTCATTCGTGGTTTTGGTTGGTTTTGGGTAAATTTAGAACGATTTTTTCCAACCTGCAAGCTGTTTGCATGAAATTCAGCCAAATAACTTGTAATTACTAAAAAAAGGAAATTACTATCTTTACATGCTGTGTGTTTGAGCAAAAGACTTGATAAAGGAGTTTAGACAAAGTAATATCAATCACAACAATATCATTGATAAATATGCTTTCATGAACCAAAATTTACGGGACTGAACCTTGAAAAATAACTTTGACAAATGAAACAAAATACTACTTCAAAATCAGCCCGAAAACTGGGAAAGTCTGGATCCGGCAAAAAAAAGGGACTCCCACCAGGAAGCCTGGTTCACATTGGACAGGTTAAAACAGATAGTACCACAATTGAACTGATTGAATACGACCAAAAATCAATTGTTACCAAATCAAGCGTAAGCCTTGCCGAAGCCTCAAAACACCTTGAAACACCACAAACCACCTGGATAAAGGTAACAGGGCTTCAGGACACAAACATCATTGGCGAATTGGGCAAGGCTTACCAGATGCACCCACTTTTGATCGAAGACATTCTGAATACAGGCCAACGCCCCAAGGTTGAGCTGATGGAAGACTACATCTTTCTCACCATGAAAACCTTAGGCCTGTCAGCCAATAACACGGTTGTTTCCGATCAAATCAGCTTCGTGCTGAGAAAAAATGTACTGATCTCGTTTCATGAAAGCGAACTAAGCCTGTTTGAGCCGCTCAAAGAACGCATGAGACTAGAAACCAGCCGATTACGGACTCATGGTGTCGATTATCTATTTTACGCCCTGATCGATATTGTGGTCGACAACTATTTTGAAGTGATTGAAGCTATGGCAGAAATCATGGATGATATCGAGGACAAACTTTATGGTGATTCTGATGATAAAATTCTGGAACAAATTCAACACATCAAAAAAGAACTGCTTTTTGTAAAAAAGGCTGTTTTTCCGTTGCGCGAAGCCCTCAACACGCTCATTAAAATAGAGACAACGCTGATTGATCAACAGCAAATCAGGTACCTGAGCGATGTGTACGACCATATCATGCAGATATACGAAACCGTTGAAAATTACCGAGACCTGAATGCAGGCCTGAAAGACATGTACCTTTCCATTCTGAGCAACAGAATGAACAAAGTGATGCAGGTGCTAACGATCATTGCCACCATCTTCATCCCGCTTACTTTTATCGCCGGAATCTATGGCATGAATTTCGAATTTATGCCTGAATTACACTGGAAATATGCCTATCCTGTTGTTTGGCTTATTATGATTGGAACTGCCTTTGTGATGCTTCGTATGTTCAGAAAGAACAAATGGCTTTAGCCTTATATCAAACAATTCGGTAACTTTGCCCACGAGATTTACTCCATTAAACTGAAATTAAATACTATGACAAACGCCATTTGGATCATCCTCGGAATCTTCACTATTTATTTGATTTACAGCACTTATCAGCGATACAAAATGATCAAGAAATATGATCCTGAAAGTGAAAGTGATACTGTTCTAAAACTTGACGATCAGAGTTTCAAGAAAACAATCGCAAAAGGTGTAACGCTGGTCGATTTTTGGGCACCCTGGTGCGGGCCATGCAAAATGGTAGCCCCTGTTGTTTCTGAAATTGCTGAAGAAATGAAGGATCAGGCCAAAATAGGGAAACTGAATGTAGACGAAAACAAAAAAACAGCTTCCGAGTTTGGCATCCGGTCAATCCCTACACTGATTATCTTTAAAGACGGTAAACCTGTGCAGCAATTCGTTGGTGTCAAATCTAAAGGCAGCCTGCTGAAAGCAATCAAATCTCAGCTATAAAGTGAAGCTTAAAAAAAAGCAACCCGCAAAAAAAACTCCTGAAAAAAAGAAACTAGCGTTCGGGCTTTTCTCCTATTGGTCGATGTTTGGCATGTTACTGGGGGCTGGCGGAGGAATCGTTTACCATTTTACTTATGGCTACCAATACGAGGGTTGCGCAATTGTTTCAAACCCATACATGAGTGCTATCTGGGGTGCTTTGCTTGCGTTGGTCGTGTTTGAAATCTGGCGAATTATTTCTGTCGAAGACACGCCTTAAGAACTAATTCCAAGTTCCTGTTTTGTTTTTCGGGGCAGCGAATCAATGATCAGCTGATATGAATCATCGATCCATGATCTTAAACGATGAGTGTCGTTGCACAGTTCAACGTCAATACTTACCCAATGTACTTTGCTCATGTGATAGGCCGGAATGGCTTCGGGATAGCGCTCCTGATACCCAATCACATTTTCCGGACTTGCCTTAATATTGAGCCTTAAAGGACCTTCCAGGTTTGCCAGCAGAAACATTTTTCCACCTGCCTTAAACACCAGGGTATCATCGCCAAAAGGCATGCTTTCAGTCGTATAAGGTTTGGCCAGACAATACAGGCGGATTTCTTCGATATTCATGCTTTTCTTTTTCGACAAAAATAACGAAAACCTTTCCGGAGTTCATTCATCTGTGGGATGGAATTCTTTAATCAGGTCTTTAAACCCATCGATTGCCTCATCCATATCAAAGTTATGCTGATGCATCTCTCCAACTTCAAAGCTATTTACGCTCAGGTATTTTAAAGCCGTTTCTTTATTCATACTTTTCACCACTATTTCGCGCTTTCTTTTAACCTGAGAGGCAATGCTTTCGAACATACCACTGTATGCACCCTCACCAAAAGCTGTTTTCATGAACACATCCATGGGTGTGTAATCATGCGGACGGCCTAAAGCATCTGTAAACTCATTGCTACCATATTGCTGTTGAAGCAGCGGTCCTGTGGTTTGTGTTAACAGGTCAAGATTTTCGATGGTTTGAGAAATTGCTTTTCCGTCTTCACTGCTGATAAATGATCCGAGGCCGAGGAAATTCGTGTTATAGCCCTGTTTAAAAACAGCTTCCTGCCTTCGCTGGATTTGGCCCTGTTCTTTGAAGAGGCGATACAATTCGCCAAAAGTGATTGGCAAAGCTTCGCTCAAGCTGACAAGTTCCATGTCGATACCTTTTCCTTCAATCATTCCAGGGCCAAATGGAACCATATATTTTTTCTGTGCAAACTCACTCTGAATAGCCGCCAGGCTAAATATACTATCGATCAAAAACAAATCATCATTCTGAAACAGCCTGTCTGTCGGTATTCTTTCGGGATGTAGCACCACGGCTGGAAATTGCTGATCAAAATCATACTCAGAAATCAGTGACTCTTCAATCATTTCTTCAGCCGTTTCAGCTCCGGGTTCAAAAAAATACTTTTTCCCTTTGTGATAAATCAGGCTATTGCGGTTGTTCATCAGTGCTGCAACAACACTGTTGGCATATGAGGCATCAAAAAAGTCATCCCCTTTCGCTGCATTTATTCTCACAACACTTGCGCTTTTTGTCTTTGTTTCGATATTTCCGGCCGCACACGTATAGCCACCTTCGAGCACGAGAGGTTCTATTTGGGTTGTGGTTGTTTCTGTCGTCTCGATAACAAAAAACAATTCCAAAGGTGCATTAACATCAATGTGATCATAGGTAAAATTTGGAGTCTCATTTTTTTGTGGGCAGTTACACACTTCTGCTACAGCGTATTCAGCATCGTTTCCTTCGACAAAAACATGGTAAACCCCACTTTCGACTGATTCGAAAACATAAGCACCAGATGCATCGGTTGTTGTGTAAAGCTTCTCGGGCATATCTGATTCAAACTGTCGCTCCAACACAACACTTTCTCCTTCGCCAACAGTTTGGCCATCCGCGTCGAACACCATACCTTTCACTGTATTTCCCTTACTGAAATTGGTTGTGATGTCAGGAGCCGTCTCAGAAGTTGCTTCTATATAGGATTTTGGCTCAGCCGGTCCACTGGGCATTATAACCCAATCGTTATAATTTGTCCGTTCATCAATCATTACTACTCCTTCATAGTTTTTAAACTCAGAAACATCCGTAAAGTCTTGAACACATTTTCGGGCCTTAACAATTGGAAAAAAATGTCCCGGATTCAATTCGGTCACGGTAACCTCGGCTCCACTTACCCGCGATTCATTTTGAAGCCTGGAATTGGTTGATTCGTTACCCGGACCAAGTCGCATATAACTGACAATGGTACTACCCCATCGCGAGTCCCAAAGTTTTCGACTACCATCTTCGTCAATAAAATAGATCTTCGTGGATAGAGAGCCATTCTGGGGTTTTTGCGTGTAAGCAATGGCCCGCGTGTGAATAAGAATATCTTGCATTTGACCATTAACAACATGCTGACAACTGTAGTTATAGCCAAAAACCTCAGTGCTGCTTAGGCTTTTATTTACAAGCAAACCAGGAGTATCGCCCATCGTAAATACCCATTTATTTCCCAGGTGATACGCTTTTGTCTCCGAGTTTACGTCAAACTGACTGAATTTTTGATTAGAAACCAGTTGGTTGGCAATATTTTCGAGAGATTCAACGGGTAAACCAGCAAAAACCGCACCATCAACACTTACTTCTATGGCCAATTCAATGCCATATGGATCACAATTAGGGTTGAGCTGTTGGTGCACATCAGTGACTAAACGATTAAAAGCTGCTGTTATACTGGCATCAATATTTTCACAGTTTGAGGTTTGGGAAAAAACAGTTATGTATTGAAATACAATGAGATAAAAAAAGAATACTTTCAATCGCATGAGCTATCTTTTTCCAGGCTTCTTAAATAATTTTTTTAACTCATTCAGATTCGGAGATTCTGGCTCTTCTGTTTCGGTTGCTTGGGGATCTTCTTCCTCTTCGTATGACTGAGAAGCCTCATCGGTTTCAATTTGTCCTTCTTGTTCCATGGCTTTCATCATCAATTCCATGGGGTCATTCGATTGTTGCTCCCCAAAACGGATATCATTTGGAATATCAAACTTTGCCAAGGGAACGGTTACATTTGTTTCCATTTTTGTAGCAGTCCAAACCGTTTTCTGTCCAAGAATCTTTATCTCAGTCTTCATAGCAATCCCATTCCAGACCCATATAGTGGAGCCGGGGCCTTTGTAAATGTCACAGTTTTTTCCTTTCACTTCTTCTGAACCAACATAATTAAAGCCCAAGCTTTCCATGAGTTTTTTTGCATAAATCTGCGGATCGAACGAAGGATCTTCCAACATGCTTTCGAGTACGGTATTCCTGGTCTTAGTTCCCATTTTTGTGATAGGACTCCATTGCCAAATATCAATTCCGTCAGTTACCTTTATTTCCTTTTTTTCAGTTTTTTGTCCAAAGGCCTTGTGCACTGTATTTGTCCATTCCGATTGGCGCCAGCCATAATCATCGAGATACAGCATTTGCTTACCTGTTTCGTTCCCTTCATAAGTGTATTCGATGATGGCTGTTTCAAACTCATAAAACTTAACTTTTCGCTCCTGTGCCTGTATCTGCAGACATACGAGGAGTAAAACAACGACAAATAAATTCTTCATGATTTCACTTTTTTTTTAAACTTCAATTTCTATTAAGGCAGAAAATAGGTCAGCACAACTCTTTGGCCATCTTGGCAACATGTATTTAGATCGTTCAAATCGCCATAAGATGAGGTAAGCATCGATTTATCTGTAAACACGATATAAGACTCATTATCATCAAATTGGCTACGAAGTTGTGCCAGTGAAGTCTTCAAAGCGTTGCTCATCAGCATTGTAATTGCTATTTCCTTTCGATAACCATCAGTAGACGAGTCGAAAACTTCAACATCAATTAATGTACCTTTCAGTTGAAATTCTTCTGAAATCACGACTGGCCAGCTGATTGCCGATGGCATCAAATTTAAAAACATCGACTTTTCTGCAACAGCCTCCAGCAAATGCTTTTCCATCAACTTATTACTGGCAATCATCAACATGGCATCCAGATCAGGCAATTCAATGAGTAGCATCGCCAGCCCACCCATTACAGTGAATTCGGCCTGCGTTTCATGAAAGGCATAAGGGCCATTCATCCAAACAGAACCCCGACGGGCTTCAAGTTTAAACGTAAGAATGCCCTGACCACCGTTGGAAAAGTCGGCATGGTATTCGGGCAGCTCATACGCTTCGACGCTTGCCTCAATGAGCTCAGAAAATTGTGGGCTGGCTCCTTTTTTGGCTGCTGTTAAAAATTCATCGAAAGAGGTAAGCAATTCCTGGCTCTGGAGCGTTGCAAAGCTGCTGAGCAAAAGCAAAGGCAGCACAAGGGCTATTACAAATCGTGCAATCTTCATGGCTATTGTTTGACAAATTCAACTCTTCTGTTCTGCGCTTTTCCTTCGCTGGTCGCATTGTCTTCCATTGGTTTCGTTTCGCCAAAACCCCTGGCCGTCAATCGGTCCGAAGAAATCCCCAATGAAGTTAGGGCATTTACAACGGCAAATGCTCTCTCCTCTGACAGCTTTTGATTGAAGACTGTTTCACCATCGCTGTCGGTGTGACCTTCTACCGAGAATTTCAAATCGGGGTGGTCTTTGAGCATCTGCGCCACATAATTGATTGTACCGGTCGATTCAGGTTTGATCGTCGCTTTGTTAACATCGAACTTGATGCCAGTTGTAACAAACTTACCGTCGGTGAGAAACTTGTCGTAAAGAGGCACGGCACCTTTAGCGATCCGAATATTCCTGACGAACTGATTATCGGATGATTTAGCGTGATTGACACTGATTGTGATACCGGTCGGATTCTCTTCTATGTTTGGTATATTGAGCATTCTCATATCATCCATGTATACTTTGAGTGCGCGTTTGTTAAAGGATATAGAAATATGACGCCACTTTGCAACTTTGTCAATATTGGTTCTTTCGGTATTTGGAAATTGCTTTTGGATGCCCTTGCTGCCAAATGAGGCATTATTAATCAAGAAATCCACGTAGAAATAGGCTAACTTTTTCTGTTTTTTTGCGTCATAGAAATACACACGGTAGTTCGCTCCAAAAACATCTTTCTCGAAAAACGCATCAAATTCAACGGTAAATTCATCCGGTAAATAGTCTTCTCCGGCATTTTTAATAAGTGGCACTATTCCATTAGGAAAATTTCCTGTTTCTCTGAAGTACAAAACATTAGCCTCGCCAAACACGGCGTTTTCAATTGTACCTGCAACCAAATCCCATTTGCCAGGAAACTCGCCATTTTGTTCGTTTTCCTGGTTGTCTTCAAACAGGATATCTGTTCCGGGCACAAAATCGAATTGCGACCAGACAAGTTTCGATTGCGGTGCTATCTGTTCAGGATGATCCTTGGTATTTTCAGGCTTTTCATCCTTGTCAGTTTCATTGCTATCCTTGCTCTCTGTTTCTGTAGCCGGACCGTCTTCGCCTTCACTTTTTTTCTTTTTCTTCTTAAAAATACCATCAATTCCATTTTCGATGGCGTCGAAGCCTTTGTCGAGCGTTTTATCAACTTTCTTATTTGCCCGTTGAGTAGCTTTTTTTTCGGTTTTCTTTTTTACATCAATGGTTTGTGCGTGACCGTCAGACATTGATACAATAAACATAACCATGGTTAAAAACCAGGATAGAATGAATTTCATACGTTTGAAGAGATTTGGTTTTTCGCTGCAATTTGTCTCAATCGCGCCGTATTACTTTGTAAAAAAGCGACACTTAAACCAAGTGACGTGAAAATTCCAATGGAATGCGCAAGTATTCAATAGGTTTCTGGAAGGAAAATTTTTGAAAATCTCTGGTGAAATGTGATTGATCATAATAATATCCGTCAAGAAGCGGATTTTTCCAATTAAAAGTAGGATCAGCAAATAATTGTTTCAAGATAAATTTATGCCTGAGAATTTGCAGAAATAATTTAGGCGAAATGCCGATGTGCAGTTTGAAATATCGCTGCAGATTTCTTAAAGACATTTTCCCGTGAAGCAAATCTTCCAGGGTGGCAAGTCCATTTATAGCCATCATTTTATCCACCAGGGCATCATATACACAGTTTTGGCGCTGGTATTTTTTCTTAGCCTGCTCCTCAAGGAATGTCGTAATTTTTTGAATTCTTGAAAAATCACTTTCGGTTTCACGTAGATTAAAAAGCAGCTCATCAACCGCTGTTTGTTCAAAAAGTGCAGCCAGGTCTGCTGCCCCATCAGTTATTATTTGGGGGATGAAATTAAACAGATTATACAACCCATAAGGCTTAAAATTCACTCCAATAAATTTTATTCCTTTTTGTGGCCTCAAAAGCACATGACGTGTAATTTGCCCAATAACGATTGCTGTGTCGTTCAGTGATGGACGGTTATAAAAATTGGCTTGCTTTCCGTAATGGAACTGAATGACCGGAAAACCAAGCGGAGGCACTTTGATTGGTTCAGAAAATTCTGATTGAAACTCCAGCACAAAAAAATCGACAATATATTTTGATAGAAAATTACTATCGCACAGATATTCACGCTTTTGCATGTTATGTATCGTTCAATAAAAAGATGTTGAAAGGTCAGCAGTTATCACGATAAAAACAAACGATGAAAACAAAAAAAACCCGTTGTTATCAAAAGAATATCAACGGGCTTTTCAAATGAATTCTAAGGCTTACAAACCAAATACTTCTTTCAGCTGATCAACAAAATCAAGCTTTTCCCAAGCAAAGAAATCAACTGTTTTGAAGTGTCTTTCTTTTCCGTCGATGGTTTTGGTGTTGGTGTTTTTGTCTTGATAGTAAACTTCAATCTCCTGAGCAAAGGGTGTCCGGCCAAAATGTCCGTAGGAGGCTGTTGGACCAAAAACAGGATTCTTAAGTCCGAAGCGTTTCACAATGGCGAAAGGACGCATGTCGTACACTTTGAAAACCTTTTCAGCAATTTGTTCATCGCTAAGTTTCTTTCCTTCAGCATCTTTTACATGCGCTGTATTGCGGGTATTGATATAGAAACCAACAGGTTGGGCCACGCCAATAGCGTATGCCACCTGCACCAGCACCTCATCTGCAACGCCTGCAGCAACGAGATTTTTGGCGATATGACGGGCAGCATAGGCAGCCGACCTGTCAACCTTTGAAGCATCTTTTCCCGAAAACGCACCGCCACCATGGGCACCACGTCCACCATAAGTATCAACAATGATTTTACGGCCGGTTAGACCTGTATCACCATGCGGTCCGCCAATCACAAATTTCCCGGTAGGGTTGACAAAGAGTTTGTAGTCATCTTTAAAAAGTTTGCGCACTCTTGCCGGCAAAACCTTTTTAACCCGTGGAATGAGGATGGCTTTTACGTCCTCTTCAATTTTTTTCAACATTTCTGCTTCTTCCGCAAAATCGTCGTGCTGGGTCGAAATCACAATGGTTTCGATGCGCAGTGGTTTCCAGTTGTTGGCATACTCTACCGTAACCTGCGATTTGGCATCGGGTCTGAGGTATTTCATTTTCTTGCCTTCGCGACGGATGGCAGCCAGTTCCTGTAACAGGATGTGTGAAAGATCAACTGTAACCGGCATAAAGTCATCAGTTTCCTTGCAGGCAAAACCAAACATCATTCCCTGATCGCCGGCGCCTTGTTCTTCTTCACTTTTACGCACAACACCCTGATTGATATCAGGTGATTGCTCGTGGATGGCGGAAATAACACCACACGATTTGGCGTCGAACTGATACTCAGCTTTGTTGTAGCCAATTTGATCAATGACTCCACGTACGGTGGTTTGAACATCCACGTAAGCGTTGGTTTTAACTTCACCGGCAACTACTGCTAAACCAGTGGTTACCAATGTTTCACATGCAACTTTCGATTCGGGATCGAAACGCAGCATCTCATCCAGAATGGCGTCAGAAATTTGATCAGATACTTTGTCAGGATGACCTTCTGATACCGATTCGGATGTAAATAAATAGCTCATAACATACCTTATTTTAGAATAACAATCTGTTCAAATAAGAAAGAGGTGATTGGCAGGCTAAATATTGCTTTAGCATTTTTTTTATGTGGTTGCAATCAATCAAATCTTTCCACAATTGCACCTGAGTGCTGTTGACGTGGCAAAATTACATAAAAATACCCTTACATCAAGTCGAAATTCTTCAGATAAATATTTCGAAAAACAATTAAAGTGAATCAATTTATCTGCCAGAAAACTGAAATAAAGCCACTTAACGTGTCAGTTTACGGAAAGTTTCTTCCATACTCGAAGCTTCCAGCTGCATCGATTGAATGCCAATTTTTTGGTCAACCGACCATTGCATCAGGTGAGGCCTCAGGTCTACATTTTTATCCGGACTTAAAATCCAATGTTTCTGCGTAACCATTTTCGACTTTTGAATGCCATTGATCTGCATGAGGTCAGATTGTTGCACCTCACGATCAAAAATTACAATCAATACATTGGTGTTGTCAGATTTTGTGAGATTGGTGATTTGGTCATCTGCCACAATGAGACCTTTGTTCATGATAACAACACGGTTACACACTGCTTCAACCTCCTGCATGATATGTGTCGACAAAATAATGGTTTTATCTTGACCGAGTTGTCTGATCAGTGCACGTATTTCAACCAGTTGATTGGGATCAAGTCCTGAGGTTGGTTCATCCAGAATTAAAACTTGCGGATTGTGCATTAGAGCCTGAGCTATGCCCACTCTTTGGCGATAGCCTTTTGAAAGAGCTTCGATTTTTTTGTGCATCTCAGCGCCAAGGCCGGTCATTTCAACAAGTTCATCCACCCTGCTTTTGGCATGAATGCCCAATTGATGAATCCCTGCCACAAAAAGCAGGTACTCCTTAATATACATATCGACATACAGCGGATTGTTCTCAGGCAGATATCCAACAGTCTTCCGAACTTCCATTGAATCGTTCATCACATCGAAACCATTCACCGAGACACTGCCCGCACTTGGCGGAATGAAACAGCTGATAATTTTCATCAGGGTTGATTTGCCGGCACCATTTGGCCCCAACAAACCTACCACTTCGCCTTTTTGGATAGAAACAGACACCTTATCCAATGCCAATTGTTTCCCGTACTGTTTGCTTACCTGATTTACAATAACTGCCATCGAAGAAAATATTTCTGCAAAGTTACGCAAAAGCCATTTGTCAGGGCGTATCTGAATTATGGAAGTCTGTTTGTCACGAATCGAAAGAACACAACCTAAGAAGGGGTTGATTGCAAATAGGGTTCAAATCAGCAAATTAAAGTTCGTCACTACGTTGTTTCAAATGATAATTCCCCTACATTTGCAGACTTTTTTACTTGTAGGCAAGTATTTCCTATTTCACATATTTGGGGATAAGAGCCAAAATATAAACAAATTATTGTTTGTAAATTTGTTAAAACAGAAATTAGTTTCTATTTTTGCACCCCGTTTTGGGAATAGCAGGTGCTGAAAAGAACCACGAAAACATTAAAAGTCAAATGAATACACTGAGTTACAAAACCGTAAGCGTAAACAAAGAGAATGCTAACAAACAATGGTTTGTTATCGACGCTGAAGGACAGATTCTGGGCCGTCTGGCATCGGAAATTGCCAAGATTCTGAGAGGAAAAAACAAGCCAAGCTTCACTCCTCACAGCGATTGCGGCGACAATGTAATTGTTATCAACGCAGAAAAGATTGCGCTTACTGGTAACAAAATGGAGACAAAATATTACATCCGTCACACCGGCTTTCCAGGCGGTCAAAGAACCCGTACTGTAAAAGAACAGCTTGTAAAAAAACCGGAAGCCGTGGTTGAGCACGCCGTAAAAGGCATGTTGCCAAAAACCAAACTTGGCGCTGAGCTTTTCCGCAACCTGTATGTATATGTTGGTGCCGATCACAAACATGAAGCACAGCAACCAAAAGAATTAAAATTCAATACAACTAAATAATCATCATGGAAGTAATCAACGCTTTAGGCAGAAGGAAAACTGCTGTTGCCCGTATCTACATCAAAAGTGGAAATGGCAGCATTACGGTAAACAAGCGCGACTATAAGGAATACTTTCCAACTGGCATCTTGCAGTATGTGATCGAGCAACCTTTTATGCTCACTGACAATGTTGGCAAATACGACGTTAAGATCAATCTCGACGGCGGTGGCATCAATGGTCAGGCAGAAGCAGCCCGATTGGCAATCAGCCGTGCCCTTTGCGAAATTAACCCTGAATATCGCCCTGTATTGAAGGCAAAAGGTTTGATGCGTCGCGACCCAAGAATGGTTGAGCGTAAGAAACCTGGTCAGCCAAAAGCCCGTAAGAAATTCCAGTTCAGCAAACGTTAATCCCCAACAAGGCAAACGATTGTGTTTAGTATCCAAATTGTTGAGACTTCTTCGAAAGAATTACTCAACAATTGTTTTTAGTGAAAGTAAACAAATAACAAAAAATTATGTCAAAAGTATCATTTGAAGAATTGCTCGACGCAGGTGTACATTTCGGACACCTCAAAAGAAAATGGAATCCAAACATGGCTCCCTATATTTTTATGGAGCGCAATGGAATCCACATTATCGACCTTTACAAAACGCAGGCTAAACTAGAAGAAGCATCAAACGCTTTGCGTCAACTTGCACGCTCAGGGAAAAAAGTGCTTTTTGTAGCTACGAAGAAACAAGCCAAAGATATCGTTGCCGAAGAAGTAGCAAAGGTAAACATGCCTTACGTTACAGAGCGTTGGCCCGGTGGTATGTTGACCAATTTTGCCACAATCCGTAAAGCGGTCCGCAAAATGGCCAATATCGATAAACTGATGGTGAGCGATTCATTCCTTAATCTTTCAAAAAGAGAACGTCTTCAAATCAAACGTGAACGCGAAAAACTGGAAAAGAACCTTGGAAGTATTTCTGATCTGAGCCGTTTGCCTTCAGCTATTTTTGTTGTGGATGTTATCAAAGAGCACATTGCCGTAGCAGAAGCACGCAAGCTCAACATCCCAACCTTTGCTATTGTTGATACCAACTCAAACCCTAACCTGATCGATTTCCCGATTCCCGGAAACGATGATGCTTCAAAATCTATCGCTTTGATCGTCCGTTTGATGGCAGAAGCCATTGAAGAAGGTTTGAACGATCGTAAACTCGCCAAAGACAAAAGCGCCGAAGACGATGCTGACGACAGCGATGTTGACGAAACAACAAACAAATATGGTGACGACGAAGACGAAGACAACGCCAAAGATTCAGGAAAAAAATCTGACGATGGCCGTGAGCGTGCAAAGAGACCCCGCAAAACAGTTGCTAAAAAATAATTACCCGCAATCAAGAAAATTTTAAATCATGAATATTACTGCTTCACAAGTTAACGAATTGAGAAAGCTTACCGGCGCCGGTATGATGGACTGTAAAAAAGCTTTGGTAGAAAATGACGGCGATATGGAAAAAGCCATCGACTACCTGCGCAAAAAAGGTCAGAAAATGGCTGCCAAAAGAGCTGATCGCGAAGCTACGGAAGGCGTTGTATTATCAGGAACAAGTGCCGACAACACTTATGGTGCTGTTGTAATGGTAAACTGTGAAACTGATTTTGTTGCCAAGAATGAAGATTTTGTAAAATATACACAAAGCATTCTCGACCTCGCTATTGCCAGTAAAGTCAAAGACATCGAAGTGCTCAAAGGCATGAAACTCGGTGATAGAACAGTAGAAGAAACCATTATTGACCAGACTGGAGTTATTGGCGAGAAAATTCAGCTGGGCGCTTTGCAGGTTGTCGAAGCCACCTTCACTGCTGCTTACGTTCACCCGGGTAACCGCCTTGCCACAGTTCTTGGTTTGAACCATGCCGTTGACAATGCAGCACAAATCGGCCGCGAACTGGCCATGCAGGTAGCTGCCATGGATCCGGTTGCAGTTGACGAACAAGATGTTCCGCAGGAAATGATCCAACGTGAGATTGAAATTGGCATGGAACAGGCCCGCAACGAAGGCAAACCAGAAGAAATGCTCGAAAAAATTGCCAAAGGCAAACTGAACAAATACTTCCGCGAAAGCACCCTGCTGAACCAGGATTTTGTTCGCGAAAACAAAAAAACTGTTCGTCAGTATCTTGCTGAAGTAAGCAAAGATTTGACTGTGACTGCTTTCAAACGCGTCATGCTCGGTTAATACAGTTTGATAATCTATAAAAAAAGCTTGTTCTCCATATGGGAACAAGCTTTTTTTGTTATTAACCAGTATCTACTTAAACTCCTAAAAGACTTTTTACGATCTTCGAAATTGTTTGATTATCAGCTTGTCCGGCAGCTTTTTTACTGGCAATCCCCATCACTTTTCCCATATCCTTGATGGATGATGCTCCGGTTTCGCGAATCACTTCTTCAATCATCGCCTTGAGCTCGTCTTCGCTCATCTGTTTAGGCAAATAAGCTTCAATGATCTCAGCCTGAAAGTTTTCTTCTTCAGCCAGTTCAGGACGGTTTTGCTCCGTGTAAATGCCTGCCGACTCCCGTCTCTGTTTCACAAGTTTCTGCAACAATTTAAGTTCAACAGTATCCGGAATTTCAAGGCTATTTACATCTTTCCCGGTTTTTTCCAGCAACAAAGCTGCCTTGATGGCCCTGAGTGCAGCAAGCTTTCGGGTATCTTTGGCAAGCATGGCCTGCTTTAGATCGTTATTTATCTTGACTTCCAACGACATGTCTTTTTGTTTTAATTAGTCAACATTATCATGTAAATACGAATTGTCTGAACGCAGACCCGGTTTCCCATTTTCGTTGTCGAGTGAATAACGCGAAACCTCCTTACCGGGATCAGGGTTGCTCAGTTGCGTCGATCTTCTCAGATAAGCCGGTTGACGCTCAAGTTCTTCCAAACCTTGCGTTGATCTAAATTTCATGCTCATTGCCTTGAGCCGGTTTTGTCGGGCCAGTGAATTTCTTTCAATATCGGCCTGATCGGCTTCTTCCTTTTCTTCTGTCTGTTCTTGTTGCGGCTCTGGCTGAAGTGAAAACTCTGGCTCGGCAATCTGATGATGAGAAATACTTTCGGGTTCACTTTTAGGCTCTGCTGGCAATGCGTTTTTTATCAGGTTATCAATGCGCTTGACCTCAAAATGCGTGATTTCAGATTCCTCTTCAATCGTCTCTTTTTTTTCTTCTACGTCATCCGCCAAAGAATATACCTTGGTAGGTTTTCTATCATCTGACTCAGTCCGTTTTGGTGATGTAGCTGTTGGGCTTGGTTCAAATTTCAGGGTTTCTTCCACTGGTTTTGGGCTTGAAAAAAGCTCATGTCTGATCACATTTCCACTTTCAGCGGGAGTCCTTTTTTCCTGTCTCTCAGTTGGAGTTACCGTATTTGACTGTGTTCCATATAGGTTATTGATCGAAACTTTACGGGTCGGCATTCCAACCGGGATATCATCTTCATTATCAAAACCTGTAGCAATCACAGTTATAGCAATCTGTGAACCAAGGGTTTCATCAATTCCATTACCCCAAATTACTTCAGCAGTATTCCCACAGGTTTGTTGAATATAATCGGTGATTTCGTGAACCTCATCGAGTGAGACTTCTTCGTTTCCGGAAGTGATGTACAACAAGATATTTTGGGCACCTGCAATATTGCTATCGTTCAACAAGGGAGAACGCATCGCATCTTCAATGGCTTTCAGGGCACGGTTTTCGCCTTCGGCTTTTGAAGAACCCATGATGGCTTTGCCGCTTTTGCGCATGACGGTATTAACGTCTTCAAAGTCAACGTTGATATAACCTGTTACAGTAATAATTTCGGCAATCCCCTTGGCAGCAGTTGTCAGTACATCATCCGCACGCTGAAAAGCCTCTGTCAATTTCATATTGCCATATTCCTCGCGCAGTTTGTCGTTGCTGATAATAAGTAAGGTGTCGACATGTTTGCGCATTTCCTCTAAACCTTCAAGAGCTTGCTGACGGCGTTTTTTGCCTTCGAAACTAAAAGGAAGCGTTACGATGCCAACCGTAAGAATACCCAGTTCATTTGCCACTTCAGCCACAACCGGAGCCGCACCTGTTCCGGTGCCCCCGCCCATTCCGGCTGTAATAAAAAGCATTTTGGTGTGATGCTCCAGCAGTTCTTTAATTTCTTCAACAGTTTCAAGTGCTGACTGTCGACCTACAGCAGGAATGTTACCTGCACCGAGGTTGCGCTTCCCCAGGTGGATTTTGGTCGATACAGGACTTGTATCAAGTGCTTGTGAATCAGTGTTGCAAAGGATGAAGTCAACTCCTTTGATGCCTTGGCGGTACATATGCGTAACTGCATTGCTACCTCCTCCGCCAACACCAATCACTTTAATGATATTTGACTGGTCTTTTGGGTGTTCGAATTTTAACATTTCGGGCATGATTATGGTTTTTAAAATTACTGACTTGTTTGATGCTTTGGTTTTGTATTTGGGAGAGTTTTCAACATGAAATAGTTGATAGCCCCCTATTCAATCAGGTCTCGGTCGAATAGCTTTTTGATTTTCTCCAAATAATTCTGACCCTTTTTCTCTCTTTCTTTCTCTTTCTTTTGTTTGACTGGTACCTCACCTGATTCAGAAGCACCTTTCAATCTTTCCACCTCTTCTTCACTGTCGTGACGGGCGATACCTTCGATGACCAAACCAATACCTGTAGCATACATTGGACTGGCAAGTTCTTCGAGTGTACCTTTGGCCAGGTGCTCATTCGGGAAACCAATGCGTACATCCATCCCGGTAATAAAAGCCGACAACTGGTCGATATGCTTCATCAGCGCACCACCACCCGTCAGAACGATACCAGCGATGAGTTTACGCTCAAATCCGGAGTTTTTAATTTCGTAATGTACATGTTCGAAAATTTCCTCCAAACGTGCCTGAATAATGGAAGCCAGGTTGCGAAACGTGATCTCTTTGGGCGCTCTGCCTCTGATTCCAGGGATTGACACAACCTCATCATCGCGGTTTTCACTTGCAAGGGCCGATCCAAATTTAACCTTCACTTCTTCAGCATGTTTCTTGATGATGGTGCAGCCTTCGCGAATGTCTTCGGTGATGATGTCGCCACCAAATGGAATAACTGCTGTGTGCCTGATAATTCTGTCGTGAAATATGGCAATATCGGTTGTACCACCTCCAATATCTACCAAAACGACACCTGCTTCCTTTTCATCGTCGCCCAACACAGCTTCGGCTGAAGCAATGGGTTCGAGGATCAGGTCAACCATCTCGAGACCAGCGCGTTTTACACATTTCAAAATGTTTTTCGCAGCGGCAGTCTGTCCAATAATCACGTGAAAATTGGCTTCAAGTTTACTGCCCAACATACCAACTGGTTGTTTGATGCCTTGCTCTCCATCCACAATATACTCTTGTGGAATCACATCTATGATTTCCTCACCGGCAGCCATGCTCAGCTTATACATGTCGTTTGTAAGCTTTTCGATTTCGAGCCGGTTGATTTCCTTCTCGCTCGATTCACGGATGAGGCTTCCTCGGTGCTGCAGGCTTTTGATGTGCTGACCGGCAATGCCAACATTTACATATTTGATATCAACACCTGAACGCGCCGAGGCTTCTTCAACGGCCTTTCGAATAGAATTCACTGTATCTTCGATATTGGAAACAACACCTCTTTTCACGCCGATTGATTCTGTTTTACCGTGTCCGAGGATTTCAATTTTTCCGTTTTCGTTACGTCGTCCCACTATACAGGCAATTTTAGTGGTGCCAATGTCGAGCCCAACGATGATGTCTGATGCTTTCATGGTGTTATCTTTTGGTACAAACTATTTGATTCTTATATTTCAGATTTACACTTTGGTAATTCTGTAATTCCTCTGTTCCGGCTTTGGTTTTGTAAAAAGTCTTCAGTTTCGACATTTTCTGATCGAGTTCGGTTATGTCGCCCAATATGATGGTTGCCGCACCCATTTTGGGTGAAAGTTCTATTTCGCCAAGACTGTTTACGTAAATCTGATCGATCAAAGCATTGAGAAAAACGTCTTTTTCGAGTACCTGACTCAATTTGTAAAGCTGAGGCAAAAAGGTAGCCCGATAAGCACTGTCAAAAATGCTAGCCGTACTGGTAGCAGCCAAGGCAGGAAACCTGATGTAGCCATTGGCAATCATCACACGAGCTGAAAAATCGGGGTTTTCCGGGAAAAGTATTCCGTTCTGGTCAAGATAAACCGATTGGTTCAATCGGTTGTAAACACGCAAAACTGCTGCCCGCTCATGCAATCTGATGTTGACAATGCCGTTGATGCTGGTGCTTACATCAGCCTGATCTATCCAGGGATTGGCATTCAACATGGCTTGTAGTTTCGACAGTTTCAAGGCTGAAACAGGTTTTCCAACGGCCGAATCGCTTGCCCGCACAATGGCATGCATTAGTTTTTCATTCTGCAAAAATCCTGCGTTGCTTATTCGTTCTATCTGCAAATCCATCCTTTTGATGGTCGACTTTCGGTATTGTTGACGCGCAAAAGCCATGAGGAAGAGTATTCCAATGCCGGTTAGTATCCAGGTTGCTATGCTGAGTATTCGTTTTACCATGCCGAGATGTTTTTTGTTAAGGGTTCAACAAATCGGTCAATATCTCCTGCACCCATTGTTACCAAAACAGCAGGTTTCCTTTCATTGATAAACGGAATCAATTCATCTTTCTGGCACAGCCATTTCGATTCCATCGGCACTTTAGCCAGTAAAGCTTCAGCGTTCACACCTACTATGGGTTCTTCGCGGGCAGGATAAATCGGCAATAAAACAAGCTCATCGGCCAGGGCGAGTGACTGCGCAAACTCAGGTAAAAAATCGCGTGTTCGGGTAAAAAGATGGGGCTGAAAAACAGCTGTTATTTTCTGATCTCCATAAAGTTCCCTCACTGCGGTAAGACAAGCCCTGATTTCTTCGGGATGGTGAGCATAATCGTCAATATACCGATGATTGGCATTGCTTACATGGATATCAAATCTTCGATAAACTCCTGAAAAATGAGTTAAAGCCTGCCCTATAAGTGCTGCATCCACACCCAGAGCATTCGCGACAGTAGCCGCCGCCAATGCATTCAGTATGTTGTGACGACCAGCGACTGATATCACCAGGTTCTGCGGTTCTTTGCCAGCTAAAATCAAATCAAAGCTAAACCGGCCTTCTTTCACGGCAATATTTGCGGCTCTGACCTCAGATTTTGCATTAAAACCATAGGAAATCTGACGGGTATCAGACCTTATATCGAGACCGTTTTTAGCAATCAATAAACCATTTTGGTTGATGCGGCCTGCAAAAAGCGTAAAGCTCTCGATCAGTTGTTCATGTGCACCATAAATATCCAGATGATCAGCATCCATTGAGGAAATGACGGCTATATCAGGTGACAGTTTTAAAAAGGACCTGTCGAATTCATCTGCTTCTACAACAAAATAAGCACTGTCGTTGTCGTTGACGATGTTGCTGTTGAAATTATTGGCAATACCTCCGATGAAGGCAGTAATTTTGAGGCCAGCAAACTTCAGCACATGGGCAATCATGGCTGTGATCGTTGTTTTTCCGTGCGTACCCGCCACCGCTATTGTGAAGTGTTCCTTTGATAATTCACCCAGCAACTCAGCCCTTTTCATAATGGGAATACCTGCCTGCCTGATGCTGACCAGCATCTTGTTCGAAGCAGGAATTGCAGGCGTCATCACCACAAGTGAAATGGCATCAGGAAGCAATTCAGGATCGTCGTTATAATGAATTACTGCCCCCTCTTTTTCAAGCGCTTCAGTAATAGGAGAAGGTGTGCGGTCATATCCCAACACTTTGACACCACGCGAAAGAAAATACCTCGCCAGCGCACTCATGCCAATGCCACCAATGCCCAGAAAATACAACGTATGTTCTTTTCCGTAGTTCATTTCTTTACAATCTCCCTAATCACTTTTACAATATTGTCGGCCGCGTTTGGCTGTGCAAATCTGCCGATATTTTCTGCCATCTTACCAGTCTGTTCAGGCGAGTAAATCAGTTCTATAATCTTTGGAACCAATGCTTGTTCAGCCACCTGGTTTGTTATAAGTTGTGCTGCTCCGGCTTCTAAAAGTCGATTGGCATTTTTGGTCTGATGATCTTCTGCAGCTGTTGGTAATGGCACAAAAATAACAGGCTTTTGTACAACAGCCAATTCCGAAATAGCAATGGCTCCTGCTCTTGAAACCACCAAGTCAGCAATGGCATAAGCCAAATCCATGCGATCGATAAAGGATGTCACCTCTATTTGGTTTGAGGCACCCAGCATTTCGACCTGTTTTTTGGCTTCAGCTTCAAAATGTTTTCCTGTTTGCCAGATGAGGCTAATCTTGTTCTCAACCAGCAAAGACAATTGGGCAGAAATTCCAAGATTGATACCCAAAGCTCCCTGACTTCCGCCAACAACCAATACTACCTTTGTGCCTGTAAGGCCAAAAAACGATTTGGCCAATTCTTTTTTTCCTTCAGTCTGCACGGCCTCAAGACGCAGTGGATTTCCGGTGAGGACTGTTTTGTCAGCAGGAAACCATTTTTCCATTTGGTCATATGCCACGCAGATGCGTTTTGCCTTTTTCCCAAGAAGGCGGTTTGTGATACCTGGAAACGAGTTTTGCTCCTGAATCAACGTTGGAATACCCAACTGGTTTGCAGCCCTGAGCGTTGGTCCACTGGCATAACCTCCAACTCCAATCACTAATTCGGGCTTGAAGTCTTTCAGAATTTTCCTGGCACCGAGCAAACTACTGATCAATTTTAATGGAAATACCAGGTTTTGTAGGGTCATCCTCCTCTGTATTCCACTGATCCACAAACCTTTGATTTCGTAACCCGCTTTGGGAACACGATTCATTTCCATTTTGTTTTTTGCGCCCACAAACAACACAGCCGCATCAGGCATTTGCCTGCGCAATGCATCTGCAATGGCAATGGCAGGGAAAACATGCCCTCCGGTACCACCTCCGCTGATGACAATTCTAATTGCTTGCTGCGACATTTTGTAGTGTTTCAGATTCGTGTTCTTTTTCTTTTCTGGCTATTTCTTTGCTTACACTTAATATGATTCCGATTGACAAACTTGTAAACCAAATAGACGTTCCTCCCATACTCACCAAAGGTAACGGCTGTCCTGTAACTGGCAATAATCCTACTGTTACGCCCATATTCACCATCGCCTGAAAAACCAGGCTAAAGGCCACCCCTATTGAGAGAAAAGCGCCAAAGCTTTGAGGCATCTTTGTCACGATAACTACTGCCCTGAAGAGCAAAATCAGGTATAGCAGTACGATAAAAGCGCCACCTACCAACCCATATTCTTCTACGATAATGGCAAAAATAAAATCGGAATATGGGTGTGGTAAAAAATTTCTTTGTGTGCTGTTGCCAGGCATTTTTCCGAAAATCTTGCCTCCCGCAATGGCAATCTCTGCCTGTTGAACCTGGAAATTATCCCCGGTATCGTGGGTGAAGTTTTCGATCCTGTTCTTCCAGGTCCAAAGTCGACCCTGTCGGTCTTCGGGCAACTGCATCAATATCAGAATAAATATGGCAAGTGCCACTACCCCCAGGCCCATCAGGGAAAAAATATACTTAAGGTTAACCCTGCCAATGAAAAGCAAAACTATGCTTGTGGCAAAAATCATGGCAGCAGTGGAAAAGTTGGCAGGTAAAACCAGGAACACAACAAGCAAAACTGGTATCATGAGCGGAACAAAAGCCGATTTAAAATCTTTGATGTGATCTTGTTTTTTGGTGAGCATGCGGGCCAGATACATGATCAGCGTAAGCTTGGCCAAATCACTCGTTTGAAAAGTAAGATTAAAAGGTAGTGGTAATACACGTTTGGCTTCGTTCAGGTTCAATCCAAAAACCAAAGTTAAGAGCAAGAGTGGGATCGAAATCCAAAGTGCAATCTGAAAAACCGGGGAGAAATAAACATACCTGATTCGGTGCGTCAGATACATGAAAAACAAACCCAATAACGAAATAATCAAATGCTTGAGCATATAATACTCCGTGTTACCGCCCTGGTATTTATAGGCCAACGTCCCCGTTGAACTATAAACTGCCAAAAGCGAAAACAGGGAAAGTAGTATTACTACTGCCCAAATCACTTTATCTCCCTTTATTTCGCCAAATTTCCACATCGATTATAAAGCTTTTACGGCATTTCTAAACTGGTTTCCACGGTCTTCATAACTTTCGAAAAGATCGAAACTGGCACATGCCGGTGAAAGTAAAACCACATCATTGTTGGTGGCAATATTGGATGCAATAAAAACAGCTTCACTTGCTGAGTCAGCAACGCTAACTACCTCAACAACCTCACCAAAGGCCTGGATGAGCTTTTCATTGTCGCGTCCAAGACAAACCAGGGCTTTTACTTTTTCGCGGACAAGTGGCAGCAATTGTGTATAATCGTTGCCTTTGTCAACACCACCGGCAATCCAGACCACTGGCCGGTCCATGCTTTCTAGTGCATACCAGGTAGCATTCACATTGGTGGCTTTCGAGTCGTTATAGTAAGAAACCCCATGCACATTTGCCACATATTCGAGGCGATGTGCTATGTTTTGGAAATCGGACAAACATTGCTTAATCGTTTCTTTACGGATCTGCAGCAGTTTTGCCGAAATACCGGCAGCCATCGAATTGTAGCTGTTGTGCTTGCCCTGAAGGGCCAGTTGCTCTAAGGTCATATAATTGGTATTATGATTTACGTTGAAAACTATTTCTGAATTTTGAATGTATGCGCCTTCCTGTTCAGGTAGTGGATGCAAACTGAAGGCATATTTTTTCGCGTGTACTTCGTGTTTAGACATGGCACGCTGTATTGCTTCGTCATCTGCATTGTAGACAAAAGCGTCATTTGCAGTCTGATTTTGTGTAATACGCATTTTTGAGGCAGCATATTCCTCAAAATTGTAATGGTAGCGGTCGAGATGGTCAGGTGTGATATTGAGCAAGACCGCAATATCCGCCTTGAAGCTGAACATGCCATCCAATTGAAAACTGCTGATTTCGAGCACAAAATAATCGTGATCGCTTTTGTAAAGTTGCCAGGCAAAACTTGGCCCGATATTTCCCGCCACACACACATCCAAACCTGCTTTTTGCAAAATATGTCCGGTAAGTGCTGTTGTGGTCGTCTTTCCGTTGCTGCCTGTGATGCAAATCAACCTGGCATCGGTAAACCAGCTGGCGAACTCTATTTCTGAAACAACCTCAATTTGATGATTCTTTATGTTTTGAATAATTGGCAGGGTATCCGGAATTCCGGGACTTTTGATCACCAAATCGGCGGCCATCAACCGATCGATGCTATGTGTACCCATCTCGAACTCAATCCCATTTTCCTTGAGTACCTGCTGATACCGCTCTTTGATTGCACCCCGATCAGTCACAAATACATGCTTGCCCCACTTTTGTGCAAGCAAAGCAGCACCACAGCCGCTTTCGGCGGCGCCTATGATGGCAATGTTGTTGTATTTGTGATGAATCGGATTCAATATTATCTAAGTTTTAAGGTGATGATGGTAAATACGGCCAGCATAATGCCGACGATGAAAAATCGCTGTACTATTTTTGGTTCTGGATAACCTAATTTTTGGAAATGATGATGCAACGGCGACATTTTAAAAATGCGTCTTCCATCACCATATTTGCGTTTGGTATATTTGAAGTAGCCAACCTGCAGCATGACCGACAGACTTTCTGCAAGGAAAATTCCACACAGTATCGGAATGAGTAGCTCTTTGCGGATCAAAATGGCAAAAACAGCGATGATTCCTCCTAAGGCCAAACTCCCTGTATCTCCCATGAAGACCTGAGCCGGATAGGAGTTGTACCACAAAAAGCCCACATTGGCCCCTACAAAGGCACTGATAAAAATGGTAAGCTCGCCTGTATTTGGCAAATACATGATGTTGAGGTAATCGGCAAAAATGATATTACCCGAAACCCAGGCCAGCAAGCCAAGTGTTACCCCTATAATTGCAGAGGTTCCAACAGCCAGACCATCCATACCGTCAGTCAGGTTGGCACCGTTTGACACGAAGGTGATAATCAGAATAACAATGGGTATAAAAATGAAAAAAGCATATTTTTCATAGTCTTTGCCAATCCATTTGATCAAAACGGCATAATCAAATTCATTGTTTTTAATGAACGGAATAGTCGTTTTTGTGGAACGCTTCTCTTCCAACGCATATCGGGTGGCAGGACCGGTAACAGGAAGTTCGGCAGCAATTTGACTCACGTTAACAGCAGCAGCCGGCTTTTCGCGCATCACAACTGACGAATCGAAATACATAACCGTGCTTACAACCAAACCCAGTATCACCTGTCCGATGATTTTTATTTTGGGTGCCAGCCCACTTTTGTCTTTTTTGAAAACCTTGATATAATCATCAATAAAACCAAGGCCACCCAACCAGATGGTGGTAAAAAGCATGAGCAAGATATATGAGTTAGCTAGCTTTGTGAACAAGAGCGTTGGGATGACAATTGCGGCCAGAATAATCAAACCACCCATTGTAGGTGTGCCTTGTTTTTCCAGTTGTCCCTCGAGGCCAAGGTCACGCACCGTTTCGCCAACCTGCTTTTTGTTGAGGTAATGGATCCAGCGTTTACCAATAAACAATGTGATAAACAGCGAAGTGATAATGGCTGCCGCTGCTCTGAACGAGATATACTGAAACACCCCTGTGCCGGGGATATTATAATTGCTTTCCAGATAATGAAACAGGTAATATAACATGGCTATTCCTCCCCTTTTTTAAGTGCATCCTGCAATTCCTCCACGTCGTCAAAATGTTGCCTGACCCCCCGAATCTCCTGGTATTTTTCATGTCCTTTGCCCGCAACGAGAATGATGTCGCCCGGATTGGCCAGAGCAACTGCAGTACGGATGGCTTCTCTGCGATCGGTGATTGCAAGCACTTTACGGTAAAATTGTGGTTGTACGCCGGCACGCATTTCTTCGATGATTGATTGTGGATCTTCGCTACGCGGGTTATCGGAAGTGAGAATTAATCTGTCGCTTTTTTCAGCTGCCACAGCTGCCATTTCGGGCCGTTTCGTGCGGTCGCGGTCGCCACCTGCACCAGCAACTGTTATCAATAGTTCGTTGTGTGTCCGAATATCGTTGATGGTTGAAAGTACATTCTCGAGTGCATCAGGCGTATGGGCATAGTCCACAATACCGGTTATATTGTTTTGTGAGCGTACAATCTGAAAGCGGCCCTCCGCACTTTGCAACATCGAAAGTGCTGCCAAAGTCTCTTCCTGCCCGACACCTAAAAGTCTTGTGGCAGCATAGATGGCCAGCAGATTGCTCGCGTTGAAACGTCCTACGAGTTGGGTGTAAACTTCCTTGCCATCAATGAGTAAATCAAGTCCATCAAATCTGCTTTCCAGGATTTTCGATTTGTAATCCGCATCGGCCTGCAAAGCATACGTCATTTTTTTTGCCCTGGTATTCTGTAGCATATACATGCCGTTTTTATCATCCAGGTTTGTCAGCGCAAAAGCATCTGCAGGCAGCAGATCAAAGAACATTTTCTTGGCATTGCGGTAATTGGCAAAAGTTTTATGGTAATCGAGATGGTCATGCGTAAGGTTGGTAAAAATACCTCCTGTAAATTGTAAACCAATAATCCGCATTTGATCGATGGCATGCGAACTCACTTCCATAAAGGCGTAAGTGCATCCGTGCTCAACCATTTTGGCTAGCAAAGCATTTAACTGAACAGGATCTGGTGTAGTATGTGTGGCAGCAATCGCCTGACCTTCAATCAGGTTTTCGATCGTAGAAATCAGCCCGCAGGCAAAACCAAGCGAAGTGAACAAACGATATAGCAGCGTTGCAATAGTTGTCTTTCCATTGGTGCCGGTTACACCTACGAGTTTGAGTGAAGCAGATGGGTTATCGAAAAAGTTTGAAGCCGCCATTCCAAGGCTAAAACTTGAGCTTTCCACTTTGACGTAGGTGGTTTGTGGATGCCTTTCATTGGGCATGTTTTCACAAATAACCACCGAAGCACCATTTTTAATGGCTGATTCAATATGTTGGTGCCCATCAGCCTGTGTGCCTTTGATGGCAAAAAACACCGTGCCTGGTTTGCATTTTCTCGAGTCAAATGCAATGGCATCCACCAACTGATCTGCGTTTCCGATCAGCTCGCGCATGGGGCATTTATATAATATGTCTGACAAACGCTTTTGCATCACAAATTCGCTAGTTTTAATTCGATTGTTTGTCCTTTTACAAAGCTTGCGCCGGGTACGGCCGATTGCCAAGCAACCTGTCCTCTTCCACTGATGACGGTTTTGAGCCCCATGTTTTCCAGAATGAAAATGGCATCTTTTGCACTCATACCTTTTACATCGGGAACACTATTGGTATTGATGGCCAACTGTTTAACCATCAATTTTGTAGAATCGAAAACAGGTTTCACCCAGTCTGATCCTTCCGAATCATTTTCAAACGGAATCCCCAGCGAATTGTACAAAGCCGCCAGATCTTCGTAATATGCAGGTCTTTCAACTGCAGCCAATTTCTTTTCTACATCGTTTTGCTTTCCCGTCTCATCATGAATATCAAGTCGCGTGGCATACACCTTGTCAGCAATTTCTTTGAAAACCGGAGCAGCAACCGCGCCTCCGTAAATCTTGCCGGAAGAAGGGTTGTTCACAACAACAATACAGCTGAACTTTGGATTTTTTGCAGGAAAATAGCCCACGAAAGATGCATTGTAATTGGTTTTATTGTAACCTTGATTGCCGCTTGCAATTTGTGCTGTTCCTGTTTTTCCGGCAATTTGAAAGGGGCTTTTACTGAGAAATTTGGCTGTGCCATGTTGCACAACACCTTCCATCAGGCTTCTGACCGAGTCGATGGTAGATTGTGAAGCAATCGAGCTATTGATTACCTTCGTATCAAAAGTTTTAATGTTCATATCGCCTTGTCTGATTGCCTTCACGAACTTTGGTTTCACCATTTTCCCATTGTTGGCCACTGCATTGTAAAAAGTGAGCATTTGCAGGGGGGTAATTGAAAGCTCATAACCAATCGACATCCACGGTAGTGAGGTGCCGTACCAAATCTGTTTGTTGCTCGGATGCTTGATAAAAGGTTTGCCTTCGCCAGGTATCTCGATGTCAAGTGCCTTATTGAGCGACATATCATACAGGTGCTGAATATATTTTTCAGGCTTTTCCTTATAGGCGTTGTACACCATCTTGCTCACTGCCACATTCGATGATTTCTCGAAAGCCTCACGTGCAGTAATACGGCCATCGCGGATCGGATACACATCGCGCATGGTTCGGCTGTAATATTTCATCTGGCCATTACCAATGCTAATCGTATCAGAAAGCCTGATCTTCTTGTCTTCGAGCAAAGCCATCATCGAAGCCAGTTTGAAGGTCGAACCAGGCTCAACACTTTCGGCAATGGCATAATTGTACATCTCATCGTACTGACCGGTTTTCTTGTTCCAACTCAGGTTGGCAATGGCTTTGATTTCGCCCGTAGCCACTTCCATCAGAATAGCACAACCCTGATCAGCGCCATTTTCGGCAAGATTTCGACGCAGCGCACTTTCAGCCACATCCTGGATGTTGATGTCGATGGTGGTTAAAATGTCTTTCCCGTTTTGGGGCTCTATTTCGTTGCCGTCGAATAGCGGTTTCCAGTCGCCATTGTTGATTCTTCGCTTGAGTTGTTTTCCATCAACGCCCTTCAGCTGATCGTGATAGGCGCCTTCGATGCCCACAAACAGCTTTTCTTTTTCGTTTTCGTATCCAATGGTTCTGCTGGCCAATTCCTGAAAAGGCCTTTCTCTTCTGTCGTGCGGGATGAGGATTAATCCGCCCTTGTATTTTCCACGATTCAGGATGGGAAATTTCCGCAATTCTTTCAAATCGTGATATGTTACTTTGTTGCGGAGCAGCAAATACCTGTTCCCTTGCGCTCGGGCTCTTTTCAGTTCGTTGAGATAAGCAGCTTTCGATTTGTTTTTAAACAGTTGCGACAGCATGAGCGCAAGCGAATCAACTTTGCTGTTAAACAAAGGTTCATCAATGAGAGGAGAAGCCACATCCATACGCACCTCAAAAACAGGGATCGAAGTGGCGAGCAAAGAACCATCATCGGCCAGAATATTCCCACGTAGAGCTTCTACGCTGAACATTTTCAATTCCTGCTCTTCAGCTTGTTCGAGCAATTGATCACCCAGTTTGAACTGAATGTAGGCAACCCTTACCACGATGGCGATGCCAAAAATCAGCATGGCAGCATACATCAGGTAAACACGCCAGAGGATGTCTTTTTTTTCGTCTCTCATTTCGTATCCTCCTTGACGCGAATGAGTTTCTTAACCGGCTCAACGGATTCTTTTAGTCCGGTCTTTTCGAGTTTCTTTGCGATTTCAGACTGTTTGGTCTGATGCATGAGTTCCGACTTGGACGAGATGTATTCGTAATGAAGTTCCTTGATTTCGCGGTTGGTATCGTCGATAGAGCGACTCATGTCTTCAGCGTAATAGCTGTTGGCGATATACAGCAGTGCCAGGGCGGCCAAAAAAAACACATAGTTGATCTGTCTTCTGGCCCAGTCGTAGGCCAGAAAATCACCACCCAGAACGTCAAGAATCACCTTGCCCAAAAAACGCTGACGCTTTTCCGGCTTGGGCTCCTTCACCTCTTGTTCAGGTTCCTGGGGCTCGATCAGTTGATTGACATTTTTCGCCATTTTACAATCGTTCAGCTATTCGCAAATGCGCACTTCGCGCACGGCCATTCATTTTAATTTCTTCCTCTCCGGGGCTCACAGCCTTGCGGGTAATGAGTTTATAGGGAGAAAGTGAGTTTCCGTAAAAATCACGTTCCACTTCGCCACTTGCATTGCCCGCCCGCATAAAGTTTTTTACAAGACGGTCTTCGAGCGAGTGGTAAGAGATTACAACCAGTCTTCCACCTGGTTTCAATACATCAGCACATTGTTCAAGAAATACTTCAAGCACCTTCATTTCCTGATTTACTTCGATACGAAGCGCCTGAAACACCTGAGCCAAAACTTTAAATTCACGGTTGCGGGGAAGGCGTTTTTCAATGGCACGTTTCAAGGCAGAAGTAGTGTCGATGGGAGCAACAGACCTGGCCGCCACAATATCTGCAGCCATAAGGCCAGCATGTTGCAATTCGCCATATTTCGACAAAACTGCCTGCAGCTGTTCCTTTTCGTAAGTATTCACAATACTTGCAGCATCTACGGGATTATGCTGATCCATGCGCATATCCAGCGGCCCCTCGAAACGGGTTGAAAATCCTTTTTGTGGCTGATCGAGCTGATGGGAAGAAACACCCAAATCGGCCAATATTCCGTCCACTTTTTCTACACCCTGCAGCTTCAGGAAATTTTTGATATACCTGAAATTCTGTGGGATGAAGATAAAACGAGGGTCATCAATACAGTTTTTCAGCGCATCTTCGTCCTGGTCAAAAGCAAATAACTGCCCCGATTCCAGTTTCTCCATGATCAGCCGCGAATGACCGCCACCACCAAAAGTAGCATCCACATATGATCCATGAGGATCGATATGCAAGCCTTCTATCGATTCGCGAAGCAATACCGGTTGGTGATACATTGTTTATTCGCTTGTTTGGTTGACGTTACCCAATTTCTCTGTTGCCAATTTTTCGAAAGCATCTTCGTCGATCCGGTTGATCTCCTGGTTGTAGGCATCTTTGTCCCACAATTCCATTTTGACAGTTAGAGAAGTGAGTACCACCTCCTTTTGCAAGCCACCTTCTTCGATAAGGTTTTTGGGAATTTGCAGTCTGCCTGTTCCATCCAGTTTTACCAGTTTGGCGCCGGCGTTGTACTTCCGGACCAGCTCCACATTTGAGCGCACAAACTGGTTCAAGCCTTTCAGCTTGTCTTGTGTTTGCATCCAGTCGCTCATGGTGTAGAGTTCCAAACATTTGTTAAAGAGCCCGGGTCGCATAACAAAACCATCATTTGCAAGGTCCCCTAACTGGTCCTTGCAATCTGCCGGAAGCATCAAACGACCTTTGGCGTCCAGCTTGCATTGATATTGTCCGATCGGATAGCTCAAAAAAATTGGTTTTTTCAGATGTAAAAATACTGCATTTTTTACCACATTGCTCCATTTTTTACCACAAAAGTTTTCAAATGTTTCAAAAATGGGCAAAAAAATTATCAACAATGTTGCATCTAACTGTTTTACAGCACCTTACAAATCCCATTTTGTTGAAAACAAGTGTTATGCGCTGATAATGAGGATGTTTACCAATAAATTACAATAAATTGTGCAAAAAAAACATGCGAGGCATTTTTCGGAAAAGGAGCGAGAGAGGATAAAAATGTTAAGTCATTTTCATTATTTTTGCTCCTCTAATTCAACCCGGTAAATTGAAAAAATGAAGGAATCTGAAGAAGTTTCTGTTGAAAAAATGGTGGATGTTGAAAAAGTTTTTGCCAATAAAAATCCCAAACTGGCAAGTCTGATTCCGGCATTTATTTTCAATTACCTTAAAAGAATCATCCATCAGGATCAGATCAACGATTTTATTGAACGATCCAGGCATTTGGAAGGTCTTCCTTTTGTTGATGCCATTATTGATGAATTTGATCCGGAAATTACCATTCATGGCATCGAAAACATCAGTCCAAAAGACCGGATTATTGTCGCTTCAAATCATCCGCTGGGTGGACTTGATGGCATAGCGCTGATGCAGGCAGTTGGTAAGGTTCGACCTGACATTCAGTTTCCTGTGAATGATATTTTGCTTCACCTCGACAACCTCAAGCCACTTTTTATTCCGATCAACAAACACGGAAGCAATGCCGAAAATATCAAGATATTGAACGACACTTTTGCCGGAAACGCCTTGATTTGCTACTTTCCGTTTGGTTTGGTTTCGCGTAAAAAGGGACAAAGAATCATGGACCTTGAATGGAAAAAAACATTCGTAACGAAAGCAAAAAAATACAAGCGCGATGTTGTACCAACGCACATCAATGGACGCAATTCAAACTTTTTTTACAATCTGTCAAACCTGAGAAAAAACATCGGCATCAAAGCCAATATTGAAATGTTGTATCTTGCAGATGAATTTTTCAAACAAAAGGGCAAATCGATGGTGATTACATTTGGCAAGCCTATCTCATGGCAAACTTTTGACAAACACAAAAGTGATGCTCAATGGGCCATGCAGTTGCGTAATTACGTCTACCAGCTGGCCAAAAACCCTACACTTGTTTTTGATCCAAACACCGAGTATTCAATAGATTAAAAATATTTTATCTGATTAATATGCAAGCTGTTATTGCTCCAATTGCCACAGAAGTATTACTAAGTGAACTTACCAAGGAAAGGTTTTTCAGAAAAACCAATAACGGGAACAATGAGATTTATATCGTTTCCGACTATGATTCTCCAAATGTAATGCTGGAGATTGGCCGGTTGCGTGAAATCACTTTCCGTGATTCAGGTGGCGGAACTGGCAAAGAGGTTGATATAGATGCTTTTGACAGGGGTGAAAACGGATTTAAACAGCTAATTGTTTGGAATCCAGAAGACAAAGAAATAATTGGCGGCTATCGGTTTATCGACTGCAAAAACCTGCAGATCGATCTGGATGGTAAAGTACATACGCCAACTGCAAAACTTTTTAACTACTCGCAGAAATTTATCGAAGAATATTTGCCCTATACGCTTGAGCTTGGTCGCTCCTTTGTGCAACCCACCTATCAGCCGACAAACAATATCCGTAAAGGCATGTTCGCACTCGACAACCTTTGGGACGGACTGGGTTCACTCATCAATGAATTTCCAGAATCAAAATATTTTTTTGGAAAAGTTACTATGTACACGCATTTCGATTTGTATGCCCGCGACCTTATTCTTTACTTTTTACAAAAGTATTTTCCCGATCCTGACAGGCTTGTTTATCCGGTAAAGCCTATTGAACTTGAAACACAAAAAGCCTTGATCGACAAGGTATTTAACGGGAGTAATTACGAAGAAAATTACAAAATCCTGATTCAGAAAGTACGCGAAAGAAAAGAAAATATTCCTCCGCTCGTGAATGCATACATGAACCTCTCATCTACCATGCGCACATTCGGAACAGCATTAAACGCTTCCTTTGGTGGTGTAGAAGAAACGGGTATCATTATCACTATCAATGATATTTACGGAATCAAAAAAGACCGGCATTTGCACTACAACAAGGAAGAAAAACCCTCACACCTTCAATGATCATAGACACAGCTGTATTTGTACAGAGCAATACTAAAATCGAAAAACTACCGACAGCAAATATTCCAGAGTTTGCCTTTATCGGCCGGTCTAATGTTGGCAAATCATCACTGATCAATATGTTAACCGGCGAGAAAGGTCTTGCCAAGATTTCTTCTAAGCCCGGAAAAACCATCACCATCAATCATTTTTTGATCAATGACAAATGGTACCTGGTTGATTTGCCTGGTTATGGTTTTGCCAAAAGAGCCAAAACAGAACGTGAAAAATGGAAAAAGATGCTGAACAACTATCTTTTGCGCCGCGAAAACCTCTTATACACCTTTGTCCTGATAGATGTTAGAATTCCGCCCCAACAAAACGATCTTGAATTTATTGACTGGCTGGGCGAATCGCAGTTGCCTTTTGTCATTGTTTTCACCAAATCGGACAAAGTGGGAAAAAATGCACTGGCACAATTGGTTGCTGCATACAAAAAACAACTCCTCGAAAAATGGGAGGAGTTGCCTGAGATATTTATAAGTTCTTCGGAAAAAGCCCTGGGAAGAGATGAGATACTTTCGTTTATCGACCGCACCTGCAGCGACTTTCCCGGTCTTTATTCAAGTTCGATCAACACTTGATTTTTAGTAACCTTGTCACCCTCTGCAACTGAAATACTTTTAACATTTCCGTTGAATGGTGCCCTGATTTCATTGAGCATTTTCATGGCTTCGAGCACCACCAGTTCATCACCTTCCTTGACTGACTGACCCTTTTTTACATACACTTTGGTGATCGTACCAGGAATAAATGCTTTCATGACCCCGGGCTCAATCTCACTGTAGGCTTTGCGCTGCTGATATTTTTTAGTAAGTTGGGTAACGTATTCTACATTATCAATCACCAGAGTTACCAGCTGCTCCTCCGGAGCTTTCACTTCTTCATTTTCCATATCATTTTGCATTTGCTTCGTTTACAATCAGGCCGCTAATTAGGTATTTTGAGCAGCCATTTTAAGTCAAATTATCAAGCGGCTAATAATCAGAAGGGAGGAACACCATGCTTTTTCATGGGCACCTCTACAATTTTATCCTTTGATATTTCGAGCGAGTGCATCAGCATTCTTCTGGTTTCGACAGGTTCAATTACTGCGTCAATATAACCATATGCTGCTGCTACGTAAGGATTTGCAAACTTATTCTTGTACTCTTCAACCTTCTGTTTCCGCATTTCATCTGGATTTTCAGCAGTCTGGATTTCCTTGCGGAAAATAATATTAGCTGCTCCTTCGGGACCCATAACTGCAATTTCGGCAGTTGGCCAGGCAAACACAAAATCAGCTCTCAAATGGTGTGAACACATGGCGATGTAACCTCCACCGTAAGCCTTGCGCATGATGATGGTGATCTTAGGCACAGTGGCTTCGGAGTAAGCATACAAAACCTTTGCACCATGACGAATAACACCAGCATGCTCCTGATCGATACCTGGTAAATAACCTGGCAAGTCAACAAGCGTAACAAGTGGAATATTGAAAGAATCGCAATAGCGAATAAAACGGGCGGCTTTATCCGATGAGTCAACATCAAGAACGCCTGCCAAAACAAGGGGTTGATTGGCAACAAATCCAACCGTATCGCCATTTACACGGCCAAAACCGATTACAATATTGGCAGCAAAAAGTTCTTGTACTTCCAGAAATTCGGAATCGTCGGCCAAAGCTTTGATCACATCGCGCACATCATAAGGCATCCGCGGATCGGTGGGTAGAATAGTGTCAATCTTATAGTTACGGGTTTTGGGTGCTTTTTTGGGGAAACGTTCAGCTTTTTTCATGTTGTTCCATGGAATGAAACTCACAAGCTGTTTGATTTGGCTAAAGCATTCTTCCTCACTTTTTGCGTAGAAATGCGCATTCCCTGTTATTTCAGAATGCACGCGCGCGCCACCCAATTCTTCCATCGAGATTTCTTCGCCCAGTACTGTTTTAATCACTTCGGGACCGGTGATAAACATTTTGGAAATGTTTTCAACTACAAAAACGAAATCAGTCAGGGCAGGTGAATAAACAGCGCCACCGGCGCAGGGGCCTAGAATAACCGAGATTTGTGGGATAACACCGGATGATTGGGTGTTGCGGTAAAATATTTCACCGTATCCAGCCAATGAGTTCACCCCTTCCTGAATACGTGCTCCACCCGAATCGTTGATTCCGATGATCGGCACTTTCAACTTCATGGCATGATCCATGATTTTGGTGATTTTTTTGGCATGCATCCATCCAAGCGAACCGCCGGCTACTGTAAAGTCCTGTGCGTAAATACAAACCGGATGACCGCTAAGGGTACCAGTTCCGGTAATTACGCCATCACCAGGCAAATATTTCTTATCCATGTCGAAGTCCTTAGCGGCATGTTCGACAAAAAGATCATACTCATGGAACGACTTGGGGTCGAGCAAAGCAATAATTCGTTCGCGAGCTGTCAACTTGCCGATGGCTTTTTGCTTTTCGATGGCTTTGTCGCCTCCGCCCATCAATGCATCACGCATCCGGCGCTGCAGTTCTGAAGTTTTCTGTTTGATACCCATTGGTAATCCTTTTTGGTTCTGTGTTGAGATAAAAACAGATAAGCCAGTCCCAAAAATCAGGTTCGATTAACCATTGAATTAATCAAAGACAGGCTTATCTGTCTATTGCAAAAATAACTCAATTTAAAAAAATAGCAACTTTATTCCTTTCCCTACGCCACTTCCGGGACAACTAAATAGGTTATTACTTTTGACAATCAATTACTTAATAACCATGTCCCTGTTAATAAATAATAATTGTCTCAAAATTTCAATCGATTTCGGAAATCAGCAAATGATCAAGTTTTGAGTTGGTGAACAGCTTGAGCCACAAAAAAACCGGCTACAAAATGTAGCCGGTTTTTACTTATGTCTTTCTTGGTTCAGATTATTTTCTCACTACAAGCTTTTTGGTCTGCGCAAGCTCGTCGTTGATAAACAAGGAATAAAAATATACTCCTTCTTTGAGATCATTGACCGAAAATACCGCACGACCTCTATTGTTGTTCAACTCAACGGTTTTAACAGCCTGCCCGAGCATATTAAACAAGGTAAGGTTTGCTCTTTTCACATCAGAAGGAAACTGGTAATCGATGGCTGCCTGAGCTGTTGCAGGATTTGGGTAAGCATTGCTAAAATTGGAACGAGCCAGAATATCATCAACAGAAGAAGGTGTTACAACAAACTGAACGATAAACGAAACCGCATCTGTTTCATCACCATCTTTAAAAAAGGTGTATTTAACAATAGTGGTACCTGCATTGCCCTGAGGTCCGTAATGGCCTCCAAAAGTTTCTTCGGGTGTCATTTCACCTGCCGGAATTGTGTATGCATCTGGTGAAATCAAAATATCCGGCTGGAAACAAGTAACCCAGCATAGGTAATTATAAGAACCTTCAACCACCTGAATATCTTCTCTTTTTGCTTTAACTGCTATGTCCCGATCAGTGTTGTTTTTAACCTGAACATTAGCTAAATACTCAGCAAACTGGTCGTCAGAAAGTTCACCATATATATAAACTGTTTCTCCGTCAGCAATTTGTTCACCATCCCACTGCAGGCTCAGTGATTGCCCGAAAAGAATGGTGCTTCCTATAAAAGTAAAAACAAGTGATAGTAAAATATTTTTCATGATTTCTAAAATTTAAATATCAAAACAATTGCAAATATCGTGCTAAAATGAAATAATACGTGTTAAAAATAAAATTGTTATGCCTTAAGACAACTGTTTCGCCTGCAAAGTTGTCAAAGAATTTGACAATTTACAAACTATTGTATTATTTTCGCACTCAATCACCTATTTATTAAGACCCCAAAAGAATGAAAAAAACTTTACTAATTCTCGCTTTTATAGGCATTTCGACCTTGCCTATGATGTTGCATGCTCAGGCACAACGGATGTTGCTTGCCGAAGGCTTTACTAGTTCAACCTGTGGACCTTGCGCTTCGCAAAATCCTGCCTTTGATGCTCTTTTGCATGCCAACACGGATAAAATCACGTCGATTAAATACCACATGAACTGGCCTGCACCGGGCAATGACCCCATGTATTTGCATAATCCAACTGACAACAATGCCCGGAAAACCTACTACAGCATCAACTCGGTACCTCATGTTTATATGAATGGAGATTATTTTCATGGAGTGCCATCGCAGGTTTCTCAGTCGATGATTGACAACTACTCTGCCAATCCGGCACCTTTTACCATCACAATGCAGCACCGCATTTCTGACGATCAGGACAGTGTTTATGTCACTATGTTGATTAAAGCTGAGTCGGCTGTCTCAGGTAGTCTTGTTGCGCACATTGCTGTGATTGAAAAAGAAATCCACTTTACAAATCCTCCCGGAACAAATGGCGAAAGAGACTTTTATAATGTAATGAAAGCCTTGTTGCCTAGTAAAAACGGGACCAGTCTGCCGGATTTTGAAGCCAACGATTATGTAATCATTGAAACAGGGTGGGAACTTGCCAATGTTTATGATATCAACCAGATTGCAGCTGTAGGTTTTGTGCAGGACGTTGCCACAAAACACATTCATCAGGCTGCCAACAGCAGCACAGATCCTATTGTTCCGGTTTATGCAGATGATGCGACAGTGAAAAGCATTGGCAATACAATTGCCGTAAATTGCAGTGGAACGATGCATCCAATAGCGACCATCTCCAACTATGGTTCTGACCCGCTCACCAGTGCAACAGTAGATTTCCTGGTGAATGGTGAAGTAATTCAGTCTGTGGAATGGACCGGAAACCTGAGTTTTCTGCAGCGCGCCGAAGTTGATCCGGGCATGTTGAGTTTCCCGATCGCGGAACAAAACGACTTGACAGTTCAGATTTCATCCACAAATGGTGGAGACGACGATTATCCGCAAAACAATTCCGATGTCTTTAGTTTTGAAGAATCACCCAATGTAAATGGCTCAAACATTACACTCTTCATTTTGCTGAATAACGCACCAGAAGAAACTACCTGGGAGCTTCTGAATAGCGCTGGTGAAGTGATTCAGTCTGGTGGCCCGTATACAAATCCCGGCACAACTGTGAACCAACCTTTGAATGTGTCTGAACTTGGATGCTACGAATTTGTGATGTATGATGCAGGTGGAAACGGCATGTGCTGTGGCGACGGAACCGGTTATTACGGTATCCTGTCTGATGGCGACCCTATCATCACAGGGCAACCATTTACCTATGAAGAACGTAATCAGTTTGCCTATGGTTATGTCGGCATTCCTGAAACAGCAGCCAAAGACCTTTTTGAGATTTATCCCAACCCTGCAGCTGATGGTGCCACATTGCGTCTGAGCATTGAAAACACAACCAATGCCTCCATCAGGGTATCTGATTTGACAGGAAGAGCAATTGTAAACCAGGATCTCGGCGAATTGCAGCAAGGCACTTACGATTTCGATCAATGGGTTAACGAATTACCTCAGGGTTTATATATGGTAACTGTAGTTGCAGGAAACCAATCGGCCACCAAGAAATTTATGGTTAAATAGAATTGACCAAACCCAAAAAAAGAGGCTGCCTGATTAGGCAACCTCTTTTTTTTTGAGTCAGCAATTTAGAAAAATTTCGCCAACATCTGATCGTCAGCCAAATTTGGCAGGGTTACTTCCAACCGGGGTTCGGCTGCCATGGCGCGTTTGATGGCAAAGATAGCCTCTTCGTTTCTGGCCCAGCTTCTGCGTGCAATACCATTGTTAACATCCCAGTGTAGCATCATCCGCAAACGGCGGTCTGCATCTTCGCTGCCATCGAGCAACATACCGAATCCACCATTGATGACTTCGCCCCATCCAACACCTCCGCCATTGTGAATAGAGACCCAGGTTGCTCCTCTGAAAGCATCTCCGATCACGTTTTGAATTGCCATATCAGCCGTGAAACTTGAACCATCATAAATATTTGAAGTTTCCCGGAAAGGAGAATCGGTGCCAGAAACATCGTGATGATCGCGACCAAGCACAACCGGGGCGCTGATTGTCCCGTCTTTGATCGCTTTGTTAAAGGCAGCAGCTATCTCGATGCGTCCTGCGGCGTCGGCGTAGAGAATACGTGCCTGCGAACCAACAACAAGCTTGTTTTTTTGGGCTTCTTTGATCCAATGAATATTATCAGCCATTTGTTGCCTGATTTCAGCTGGTGCTTCTGCAGCCAGTTTTTCAAGCACAGTGTGGGCAATTTTATCCGTTTTTTCCAAATCAGCCGGGTTTGAAGAGGTGCAGACCCACCTGAATGGACCAAATCCATAATCGAAACACATCGGCCCCATGATATCTTGCACATACGAAGGATACCTGAACAATCCTTTTTCGTTGAGTACATCTGCACCAGCCCTTGAACTTTCGAGCAGGAAAGCATTACCATAATCGAAGAAATACATACCTCGACCGGTCAATTTATTGATAGCGTTGATTTGTCTGCGCAATGATTCCTGAACCTTCACCTGAAACTCTTTGGGCTTGTCAGCCATCAGCCGATTCGATTCATCGTAGCTTAAACCTACCGGGTAATAACCGCCAGCCCAGGGATTATGCAATGACGTTTGGTCAGAACCCATATCAACGTCAATATTTCTTTCAACCAGTCGTTCCCAGAGGTCAACAATATTGCCAAGATACGCAATTGAATGCGGTTGGTTTTTCGCCTTCCATTGCAAGGCAAGATCAATTGCTGCATCCACCTGATCCACTATCTCATCCACCCAACCTTGTTCATGTCTTTTGTGTGCTGCTTTTGGATTGACTTCTGCTGTGATGCTTACTACACCGGCAATATTTCCAGCTTTCGGCTGTGCACCACTCATCCCACCCAAACCTGAAGTAACAAACAGTTTAACACCTCCCTGATAATTTGGATGTTGCTGCATTCTTGCTGCGTTCAACACTGTAATTGTGGTTCCATGGACGATTCCCTGAGGGCCAATATACATAAACGAACCGGCAGTCATCTGGCCATATTGCGAAACTCCAAGTGCATTAAATTTTTCCCAGTGATCGGGTTTTGAGTAATTCGGAATAACCATCCCATTCGTAACTACCACTCTGGGCGCATCTTTATGAGATGGAAATAAGCCCATCGGGTGACCTGAATACAATACCAGTGTTTGCTCATCAGTCATTTTCGAAAGGTATTGCATCGTCAGAAGGTATTGCGCCCAGTTTTGAAAGACTGCCCCATTTCCTCCATAAGTAATGAGTTCGTGTGGGTGTTGCGCTACTGCATCATCGAGGTTATTGCTCAGCATCAACATGATGGCACCTGCTTGTTGGCTTTTGAAGGGAAAAGCGTTCAAGTCACGAGCAAAAATTGGGTATTCAGGTCTGAAGCGATACATATAAATACGACCGAATTGTTGCAACTCTTCCGCAAACTCAGCTGCCAATTCAGCATGAAAACGAACCGGAAAATACCTGAGGGCATTTTTCAAAGCGAGGCGCTTTTCGTCAGAATTGAGAATATCTTTCCGTTTTGGGGCGTGATTGATTTGGGTTTGATAGGGCTTTTTGGGAGGCAATTCGGTCGGGATTCCCTGAATAATTGCCTGTTGAAACTGTTGCAGCGATGTCATAATGAAGTGTTTTACAATTGCACCGACAAAGGTAGAAAAACAGGCCGGTTTGCGCTGCTATTAAACGAAAAGTCTGGAATTTCTAAAGGATTTCCCGCGATTGTTTCAGGATGTGGAAAAGCAGTTCACGGGCTCTGAAAAGCTGAGCCTTTACAGTACCAAGTGGCAGATTGAGGCTGGTGGCTATTTCTTCATAGCTCAGTTCTTCGAAATAGCGCATCTCAACCAGGTTTCTGTAGTGGGGTTTCAGGCGTTCGACCACCTCACGCAAAAGTATTTTTTTCTGGTCATTCATTAAAAACTCCTCCGGATCAGGGTGGGTCGACTGAATATTGCGCATGGCATCGGCCTGCATTTCTTCTGGCAAATCGAGTTGGCTGGCAGACGGAATTCGACGGCTTCGACGCATGAAGTCGATGCAGTTATTAGAGGCAATTTTAAATAACCAGGTAGAAAATGCGTAATCAGAAGTGTATTGATCCAGATTTTTAAAGGCTTTTCCAAATGCTTCAATCGTCAGGTCTTCAGCATCATAATGACTGCTGGTCATCTTCAACATCATGAAATAAATCGCATCACGGTATATCTTCAGTAAATCAGCATACGCCTTCTGGTCGCCTTGATTCAGTGCGCGCTCGATCAAGACAAGATCGCGTTTTCCTTTTTCGGTGAGATGTCTGTTTACTTCCATTTGGGGGCCTTGACAAATAAATTACTCATTGCCAATAATGGGGTAAAAATAACAAAAAACACGTCAGCAAACGGCAAGATGCCCAACAAACCTTTTTCTCCAAGTTTTTTTGCAGCTTTCGAAAAGATGATCAGCTGGCTCACATAGCGCAATAAAAACAGCAAAACCAAAAACAAGGGGTAGATATAAAATGTATGATACACCTCGATGGGCTCAGGCAGGAAAAACAACAAAACAAATCCTATATAAAAGGTGATCAGACTAGCTGAATAACTACCCAATAAGAGTTTGATACTTTTCCTGTAATAAAACCCTGTAGAATAATGTCTTTGCTTTTGCGATACCCATTCTGAGAATCTTTTTTTGGGCACTGAAAGCATGCGGTTTTCGGCACTTACCAAAACGCTTGTATTGTTTTTTCGGGCAACCTGGCTAACAAAAAGATCATCATCACCTGAAGCGATATTGTAATGTGCCGTGAAGCCTTTGTTGCGCACAAAAAGTGATTTGCGATAGGATAAATTACGCCCTACGCCCATATAAGGAATCCCAGCAAGTGCAAATGAAAGGTATTGAAGGGCGATATGTAGTGTGTCCCAACGGATAAGTTTATTCAATAAACCACTTGTTTTCTCATAAGGCCCGTATGCCAGCAAAACCTCTGTTTGAGGCTCATACGCATCAACTATTGACCTGATCCACTGATTGTTTTCCGGCCTGCAATCGGCATCTGTGAGCACCAGAAGATCGTTTTTTGCCGACTTGATTCCCATGCTGAGTGGAAATTTTTTTCCTTTAAAAAAATTAAGGCTTTGCCGCAAATGCACAGGTTTCAAACGGATATTTGTTCGGGCAAGTTCGGTCAGATATTCCTCGGTTTCATCATCTGAACAATCGTTCACCACCACCACTTCAAAATCAGGATAATCCTGCGAGAGCAACAGTGGCAGGAACTTTTCGAGATTTTGTATTTCATTTCGTGCAGATAGCACCACTGACACAGCTTCGTGCAATATTGCTGGTGTTGAGGTCCGCGGCTGATAAAAAGCCAGTTTTGAAAACAGCCCCCAGTAGAAAATCAGCTGCACAATAAAACCAGCCAGCCAAACAATGAGCACCAGCGTACTCAATCCAAATTCATTCAATGCTATTTCCACAGGTATCAGTTTGCGAGTGGCAAAATTATCCAATCTTTGCGATTTGGCTTATCTTTGTCGAAATTTTGTGCGGATGGATTTTAAAATAGCCGGAACTGACCGGCAGAGCTCGGCCCGTGCGGGCTTGATATCAACGGATCACGGAACAATAGAAACCCCCATTTTTATGCCTGTTGGAACTGCCGGAACGGTGAAGGCGGTTCACCAGCGCGACCTTAAATCGGATATTAACGCTCAAATCATCCTGGGAAACACCTATCATTTGTATTTGAGACCCGGTTTGGACGTTTTGCAAACTGCAGGTGGTTTGCACAAATTTAACGGCTGGGACAAACCCATACTGACTGATAGCGGTGGATATCAGGTGTATTCGCTCAGTGCCCGCCGTAAACTCAACGAAGAAGGCGTTACATTTCAATCGCACATAGATGGCAGTCGGCACCAGTTTACGCCTGAAAACGTGATGGATACGCAACGCCGCATTGGTGCAGACATCATCATGGCCTTCGACGAATGCACACCCTATCCTTGTGAATACGACTATGCTGTAAAATCGACCGAAATCACCCACAAGTGGCTTCAGAGGTGCATCAACAGACTACATGAAACCGATCCGGTTTATGGATATCAGCAAACGCTTTTCCCGATTGTGCAGGGATCCACTTACCGCGATTTACGCATCCTTTCGGCTGAAACGATTGCCAAAGCAGGCGCCGACGGCAATGCAATTGGCGGACTTTCGGTTGGCGAACCGGTTGAGATGATGTATGAAATGACCGAGCTCGTTTGCGGCATCCTTCCAAAAGACAAGCCCCGCTACCTGATGGGTGTTGGCACTCCGGCCAATATCCTGGAAAGCATCGCACTTGGCGTCGACATGTTTGACTGCGTGATGCCAACACGAAACGGGCGAAATGGTATGTTGTTTACCAGCGAAGGCATCATTAACATCCGAAACGAAAAATGGAAAAATGACCTTTCCGCCATCGATCCCAACGGACTTTCTTTTGTCGATTCACAATATTCGAAGGCTTATTTGCGTCATTTGTTTGTTGCCGGCGAAATGCTGGGCAGCATGATTGCCAGCACGCATAATCTGGCCTTCTATCTTTGGCTTGTAAAGCAGGCCCGGCAACACATCCTCGATGGCGACTTTGCCAGCTGGAAAAATATGATGATCCCAAAAATTACCCAACGACTGTAATTGTATGAAAATCATCGATTGGTATATTTTCAAAAAGTTCATAGGCACTTTTGTGTATGCCATTTCTTTGCTGATTATCATCGTCATTATTTTTGACGTTTCCGAAAACATTGATAGTTTCCTGAAAAACAACGCTCCCGTCAGCGCCATCATCATTGATTATTACATCAACTTCATCCCCTATTTCATCAACCTTTTTGTATACCTGTTTACGTTCATTTCTGTGATTTTCTTCACTTCGAAAATGGCCGGAAACACCGAAATAGTAGCTATATTGAGCAGCGGCATCAGTTTTATGCGCATGTTGCGTCCCTACTTGTTGGCATCAATTCTTCTAGGAAGCATCTCGTTCTATCTGGGTAATTTCCTCATTCCTAAAACCAATGAAATCAGGCGCGACTTCAAAGACAAATACATGGAAAGCCTGTCAAAAGACAAAGACAGGAATATCCATCTGCAAATAGAAAAAGGTGTATTTGTTTATGTGGAAAACTACAACAGTAACCTGAATATCGGCTATAAATTTACCATCGAAAAATACAAGGATCAGGAGCTTGAATACAAACTCATCAGCGACCGGATTGAGTTAGATTCTGCCAAAACAGGCTGGCGGATCATGAATTACACCATACGCACCATCGATGGAATGAATGAAAGGATCAGGCAGGGAAAAGAGCTCGACACCACCCTCAACCTGAAACCTACAGATCTATATAAAATTAAGGAAGATTTTGAGGTGATGAATTTTTGGGAACTCCGCAACCACATCAAGAGTGAGAAACTCAAAGGATCGGGTAATATGGTTAGCTATGAAGTAGAAATGCAAAAACGACTGGCCTCGCCTGCAGCCATTCTTATCCTTACTTTTATTGGTGCTGCATTGTCAAGCCGCAAAGTGCGGGGTGGTATTGGAATGCATTTGGGGATTGGTATCGGAATCACTTTTTCGTACATCCTGTTTATGCAATTCTCAACAGTTTTTGCCACATACGGAAACCTGTCTCCTGTTTTAGCTGCCTGGATACCAAATATGTTATACGCAGTTCTCGGCATTTACCTGATCATTAAGGCTCCAAAATAAGTTAGGAGAAGCTTGACTCAGCTTTCCTTCCGCCGATAGTTTTAGTACATTTGTAGGCAAATCTAGTTATCGCATATGGCCATCATCAGCACACTCGCTTCCTGGTTGATCAAGAAAAGAATTCATCAGATTGATCTTTTCGTAAAATACCCGCATGATGTTCAGGCTGAGTGGTTCAGGCGCTTGATCAGCAGTGGAAAATCGACTGAATGGGGCAAAACATACGACTACAAAAGCATCAAAACACCTGAACAATATGCCGAAAGGGTTCCGGTGCACAACTATGAAACTTTTAAACCCCATATCGACCGGTTGCGCAATGGCGAGCAAAACATTCTCTGGCCCGAAGAAATTAAATGGTTTGCCAAGTCATCAGGCACCACCTCCAGCAAAAGTAAATACATCCCGGTGAGCAATGCCTCGCTCGAAGAATGTCATTTCAAAGGCGGAAAAGACATGCTTTCGCTCTACATCAACAACCATCCCGATTCGGAAATTTTCGACGGGCGCGGGCTGGTGATGGGCGGAAGTCACAACATCAGTGAGGTTAGCAACGAGTCGTATTACGATGGTGATTTATCGGCTATCCTTATTCAAAATCTGCCATTTTGGGCACAGTTTATGAAAACGCCCAACCTCTCAATCGCCCTGATGGACGAATGGGAGTCGAAGATAGACCTGATGGCCCGCGAAACCATGCAGCACGATGTGACCAGCATTTCTGGCGTGCCTTCGTGGACGATGGTACTGATTAAAAAAGTCCTCGAACTTACCGGAAAAACGCATCTGAAAGAAGTATGGCCAAATTTGGAGGTGTTTTTCCATGGCGGTGTCAATTTTGAACCTTACCGCAACCAGTTCAAAAATCTCATCCCGGATGCCAGCATGAACTATATGGAGACCTACAATGCTTCAGAAGGTTTCTTTGGTATTCAGGATCAGTCGGATAGCCGCGAATTGCTGCTCATGCTCGACTATGGCATTTATTATGAGTTTATCCCGACTGACCGTCTGGAGGACGAAAATCCAAAAGCCATTCAACTGGGTGAAGTAGAAAAAGGCGTTAACTATGCCCTTGTTATCAGCACCAATGCAGGACTTTGGCGTTACCTGATTGGCGACACAATCGAGTTTACTTCACTCAATCCGTACCGCATCAAAATAACCGGTCGCACCAAAAATTTCATCAATGCTTTTGGCGAAGAGCTGATCGTTGACAATGCCGAGAAAGCCCTGGCAATAGCTTGTCAGAAATGTAAAGTCAGTATTGTCGATTATACCGCCGCGCCCTTGTATACGAGCAACAAGCAAAAAGCTGCCCACGAATGGTTGATTGAGTTTGAAAACGAGCCCGAAAACCTCGAGTTTTTTATTGAAACTCTTGATAATGCGCTCAAATCGCTTAATTCAGATTATGAAGCAAAACGCTATCACAACATGATTTTACAATTGCCCATCATCAAATCGTTGCCCAAAGGCACGTTTTACGCCTGGCTGAAAAAGAAAGGGAAACTTGGCGGTCAACACAAAGTGCCGCGCCTTTCGAACAATCGCCTGATCGTTGAAGAAATCAACCAGCTTACGACCCAAATTAACTGAAATCTTTCTAATTTAGCCCCTTTAAAAAAACCAAGACCATGCATATCGCTATCGCAGGAAATATCGGATCAGGAAAAACAACGCTCACACGTTTACTGTCAAAACATTTCGGCTGGACACCGCATTTTGAAGATGTAGAAAACAATCCTTATCTGCATAGTTTCTATGAAGATATGCAACGTTGGTCATTTAATCTTCAGGTATATTTTCTTAACAGTCGTTTCAGGCAGGTAATCGAGATCAGGCAGAGCGGTAAAACCATTGTTCAGGACAGAACCATCTATGAAGATGCTTATATTTTCGCACCGAACCTGCATTCGATGAATTTGATGTCGACACGCGATTTCGAAAACTACAGCTCTCTCTTCGAACTGATGAGCCAGTTTATTCAGCCACCCGATCTACTTATTTACCTGCGCTCTACCGTTCCAACGCTCGTAAATCAAATCCAGAAACGCAACCGTGATTACGAAAAATCGATCCGGCTCGATTACCTCAAGCACCTGAACGAGCGATACGAAGCCTGGATATCAAAATATACCATTGGCAAACTACTCATCATCGAAGTGGATGATGTGGATTTGGAAAAACCGGATGATTTAAGTTTGGTGATCGAAAAAATAAATGCCGAACTACACGGTTTATTTTAAGCTGAGCGATTAATGAAATGTTTGGCGATAATCCCAGCGCGTTACGCATCCACGCGTTTTCCAGGTAAACCTTTGGCCAATATCCATGGCAAAAGCATGATCAGAAGGGTTTATGAACAGGTGCTGCAAGCAAGTTTAGTAGATGAGGTTGTGGTAGCAACAGACGATCAACGCATTGCCAATGAAGTGGATACATTTAATGGGCGTTGGGTAATGACCTTGCCATCACATCCAAGTGGTACAGACCGTTGCTTTGAAGCACTGCAAAAAACCGGAGGACTTTTTGACATGGTGGTTAATGTGCAGGGCGACGAGCCTTTTATTGATCCTTCACAGATTGATCAGCTCATCCGCTTGATTCAGGAAGAAAAAGCTGAAATTGGAACTTTAGCCTTGCGCATCGCTGACAAAGAAACCTTGTTTAACCCAAATGTTGTAAAAGTGGTGGTCGATGACCAAAATCGCGCACTCTATTTCAGCCGCCACCCGATTCCCTATATGCGGAATGTGAATGCTGACGAATGGCTTGCCCATCAAAGCTTTTACAAGCATCTAGGAATCTATGCCTTTAAGAGTGAAATACTAGGAAAAATCACGCAATTGCCTATGACATCGCTCGAAAAAGCGGAGTCGCTTGAACAGCTCAGGTGGTTGCAAAATGGCATTCGCATCAAGGTTGGATTTACAGAAACCCAGAGCCAGGCTGTTGATACGCCTGAAGACCTCCAAAAACTTTTGAACAATATTTGAAAATACGGGCATGGCGTCGTATCTTAGCAGACTATTTTGATCAAATTCGATTTTTTGAAGCGCATCTGAACATGAAAATTGCCTACTACATTGCTGATTTACTTTTTGAGCACGAATGCATTGTCATTCCTGGTTTGGGAGGATTTATCAGCAAAGAGCATCCGGCCAGTGTTCATCCGGTGAAACACCAGTTTAAACCTCCATACAAGGAGATTGTTTTTAATCCGCATTTGCGTGCAAACGATGGTATGTTATTGAATTTCATCGCACAACAAGAACAATTGTCATATGGCGATGCCAAACAAAAGCTGGATCGTTTTGTATTGAAATGTCTTGAAGAACTGGGAAATGGAAGAAGAATTACTTTTAGAAATATTGGGTTTATCCAATACGACGAGCATAGGCAAATCATTTTTCAGGCCGACGAAAACCAGAATTATTTAGGTTCTTCGTTTGGGCTTTCCGGTTTTGTTTCTCCCGCCATCAAACGCGAAGGATTTCAGGAACGACTCGAGAAAACCATTCAGCAACAGCGCGAAGAAAAACAGCGGCCCATCACAAACACAGAGCCAAAAGCTGTAAATTCAAGAACAGCTGGTTTCAAAAAAATTGACACAAAAAAAACAGTTGTCAAAGCATCTGCCCGACCAAACCGCTACAAGAAACAACTTGCTTTTATTGGCATCCTTGTGCTGCTATTGCTCATCGGCTGGGGCTATATGAACAAGCCCACTTTTGACAGGTACTATGATGCTTATGCCGGCTGGATTCCTTTGTTTTATGCCAGTCCAAACGAATATGTGGCGCATCACCTCGATAAAATTCCTGTTGACCGTATTATCAACACCGAAACAAATATAAGCCCGGAAGTTGCCACAGCAAGCGTGATCCCGCAACCCATAAAGGCCGAAGATAATCTTTCATTATCAGAAAGTTATGCCGAACCCATCATCGTGAATCCCACCGAGGCACAATTGGAAGACGATTATACCAATGAAAATAGCATTGAACAACCAGTTAAAGAATCTGATCAAATTTCCACTCATGATTCAGAACCTATTACCGAGGAAAGCATGATTGATACAGCGCCTGAATCATACCATTCAACTGTGGAAGTTTCATCATCTGCGTCGGTAAGCCAAAACTTGCCACAACAGGAATATCATTACTTCATTATTGCAGGTGCTTTCCGCGACAAAGGCAATGCTGACAAGCTCGTCAACCAGCTTCGCCAAAAAGGATTTAATGCCATGTATGCCGGCCAGACAAATTCAGGTCTTTGGCGTATTGCTTTTGAAGCTTTTGCTGACCGATCAACCGCTCTCAGAAGGTTAGATGCCATCAAACAAGAAGAAAACAGCGGCGCATGGCTATTTAGTATGTGAAAAATTTTTGTTTAGGGTGGGTAAAAAAAATAAGCTAAAGCGGTTTGCCGAAAACCAAACTTTCGATCATCTTTTCCAGTACAATTTCCAGGAACTTCAGGCAAATGGTTTTCCATTAAAAGGACAATGGAATGATCGTTTTTTTAACAACGACAATCCAATAGTGCTCGAGCTCGGCTGTGGCAAAGGCGAATATACTGTCGGGCTGGCAAAAGCCAGGGTTGGGACCAACCACATAGGCTTCGACATCAAAGGAGCACGCATGTGGAAAGGCCTGAAGGAATCTCAACAGCTTGGGCTTAAAAACGTAGCATTTGTCAGAACCCGCATTGAGTTGATCAACCATTTCTTCGAACCGGACGAGGTTTCAGAAATCTGGATCACTTTTCCAGATCCACAACCACAAAGCTCAAGAATCAGAAAAAGACTGACTTCACCAGTTTTTTTGAATTATTACCGAAAATTCATGAAGGCAGATGGCATTGTACACTTAAAGACAGACAGCCAACTACTTTATGATTATACCATGGAAGTCATTGAAGAAGAAAAGCTTCCATTGCATTTCCATACCAACGATTTATACGCCACAGCAGAAGATATGGAAGTGAAAAACTTTCGAACTTTTTATGAGCAAATGTGGCTCGGACAGGGAATCAGCATTAAATATATTCAGTTTGGCATCAACCCAATCACAAGATAGTTTTTTCGAAAAGGTATTCGCAGTTGTGCGTGAGATTCCATATGGACGTGTAACCAGCTATGGTGCAATCGCAGAATATCTGGGAGCCAGAGGTTCGTCACGTATGGTTGGCTGGGCCATGAACCAATCGCATAAGTCTGGATTAGACATCCCTGCACACAGGGTTGTCAACCGCAATGGCATGCTTACCGGTAAGGCCCATTTTGGGCATCCGGATCTCATGCAGAAACTGCTTGAGCAGGAAGGTATTCAGGTTGAAAATGACCAAATTATTAGCTTCAGCGATCATTTCTGGTCACCAGAGGAGTTAGATCAAAAACCTTAATTTCTGTTTACCATCAATGAAAAAGGCTAGGTCGAGCTTCTCACGACCAGTCTGGTCTTGATGACTTTTCTGACCGGTTTGAAAGGCTCGTCGTCAGCATCATTTTTTAGCCGCTTGAGCAGCATAAGGCATGCTTCGCGACCGAGCTCAAACCCAAACTGGTCTACTGTTGTCAATTCCGGTTCGCAAATAGCCGCCGATTTGCTGTTTTCAAAACCGACCACACGAATATCTTCCGGAACACGGAGTCCGAGCAAGCGCGCTTCCTTAATAATGGCGATGGCCGACATATCGTTCACGGCAAAAAACCCTGTAGGATGATTGGGTTTTCTCAATATTTCGTGGGCTGCCTTGCGGGCCGTCTCAAAGGTGTCGGCCAACACAACCAAACTTTGATCAAATGGAATATTGTGTTTCAGCAAGGCATCATGATAGCCCGACAGTCTGCTCTTTCCAATAGCAAGATGCTGTGGTGCAGCAAAATGCGCAACACGTGGACAACCTTTTTCGATTAAATGATTTACTGCCAGAAAAGCTCCCTGATAATCATCGGCAACCACCTGGTCAGCAGGCAGTTCATCAATCACCCGATCAAAAAACACAACAGGAATCTCGTTGTCGATCAGCTTTTGAAAATGCGAAAAGTCTTTTGTTTCTTTCGAAAACGAAACCAAAACACCATCAACCCGGTTTGTTAAAACGGCCTGTGTATTGATCACCTCGCGTTTATAGGATTCATTCGACTGAAAGACCATAACACTATAGTCATTTTTATAGGCAACTTCTTCAATCCCGTTGATGATGGCTGAGAAAAAATAATGCTCTATTTCAGGAATGATCAATCCGATGGTACGGGTCGAATTATTCCTGAGATTCAATGCGATACGATTAGGCCGATAGCCCAACAAACCTGCCAGTTCTTTTACAGCTGTACGGGTCTTTGGACTGATGTCGGGATGATCTTTTAAGGCACGTGAAACGGTCGAAGTTGACAAGCCCAACTTGTTGGCAATATCTTTAATGGTGATCTGTCGTTTCATATTGCGAATGATAATAGTATTTGGTTAACTTTACACTATAAATATACTGTGAATTATGGATGACGTTGCAATTTTCAAATATAGGTATTTTTTTTCAAACGTTTGCGAAAGTCATTATTTATATTTTAAGCACTTTTTAGTAGAAGTTTAGTTAATGTTTTAGTAACTTTGTTAGCGTTTTAACATCAACTGACTCATATATACATCATATATACACTCGATCAAACTCTGATATTGCTAATTAAATGAACTATGAAATTGATAATCAATAAGTTTAAAACAATAATTTCTAACCTATGAGCAATTATACAAAGCAGATTTTTCCATTTCTGCTGGCACTGCTATTCAGCGCCACGGTATTTGGACAAACAGGCTCGATTTCCGGTGTTATTAAAGACAAATCGACCGGAGAAACCATGCCTGGAGCAAATGTTTTGGTGAAAGGCACCCTGATTGGCACCTCAACCGACTTCGATGGCAACTTCGTGATCAACGATGTTCCGGCCGGTAAAGTGGAAGTGGAAGCCAGTTTTGTAGGCTTTTTGCCTTCATCAAAAATGGTAACTGTTGTTGCCGGACAAGACACCAAAGTGAACTTCGACCTCGATGTTGATGCGGTGATTTTGGAGGAGACAGTCGTTATTGGTTATGGTGTGCAGAAGAAAAGCGACCGCACGGGCGCTGTTGCCAGCATCAAAGCCGACGAAATGAATTCTGGTGTTTTGACCGACCCTGTTCAGGGTATTCAGGGTAAGATCGCCGGTGTTTCTGTAACCAAAAAAGGTGGTGACCCCAATGCAGGATTTGACATCAAAATTCGTGGAGCATCATCATTGGCTACTGGCACAAGTCCATTATATGTTGTTGATGGTATTCCTGGTGTAGATCCTACGACTATTTCACCCGAAGACATTGAATCATGGAACGTACTGAAAGACGCTTCCGCAGCCGCTATTTATGGTTCTCGTGGTGCCAATGGTGTAATTATTATCACCACTAAAAGAGGAACAAGCGGCACAGGCGTCCGTGAGGCACAAATTGATTTTGACAGTTATTTGTCAACAGAAGTTGTTGCCAACAGATTGAAATTGCTGAATGCGGATCAAATCAGACAATATGTAGCCGATAACGGATTAAATTTCCAGGATGGCGGCTCAAGTACTGACTGGCAGGATGAGATTTACCGCCCAGGAATGGCACAGAATTACAGTTTATCAATTACTGGTGGCGACAAACATTCATCCTACAGAGCTTCTTTGTCAAATCAGGATTTTCAGGGTGTAATTATTGGTAGTCAGAAAAAAAGAACAATCGGACGTATCAACATCGACCAAAAAGCTTTCGATGATAAGCTCACGATTTCAGCCGGTGTTTCAGGAACTTTTGAGAACAATGACTATATTAGTTACAGTGGCAATGGGCCAAACGACATCTTATATCAGGCATTTCAACGCAATCCTACCGACCCGGTTAGAGATGCTGACGGAAATTTCTACGAAACACAGCGTCAGTTCAATTATTGGAATCCGGTAGCACTTGTTGATCAGATTCAGAACGAGCGCTCAGCAAAACGTTTCTTTGGATTCTTTAAAGCCGATATGGATATATACCGTGGTCTGGCAGCTGGCATCAACATTGGTTATACCCGCGACGATTACGAAAGCTTCTATTTTGAACCTTCAACTATTCGGTTGGGAACATCTGCTGGTTATGGCCGTCGCGCTTATGGAAACTTCGAATCTAAAGTTTTGGAAGCCACCTTGCGCTACGTAAAATCTTTTGGCATGCACAATGTCAACCTCGTTGGTGGTTACTCCTTCCAGGAAGATTTGAATGATGGTTTTGCCGCTCAGGGCACCAAACCCTTCATCAACTATTCCATGTCGAATGACCTGAGCATGCTGCAAACGGTTAATCCAGGCGATATCACATCCTACAAGTCGACAAACAGACTAATCTCTTTCTTTGGTCGTGGAATTTATAACTACAACTCAAAGTACTTCCTCACTGCAACCATTCGGCGTGACGGCTCTTCACGTTTTGGAGACAACAACAAGTGGGGCTGGTTTCCATCAGCGTCAGTTGCATGGCGTATCAGCAGCGAAGACTTCATGAACAGCCTTGACTTTGTAAACAACCTGCAGTTGCGCGTTGGTTACGGTATTACTGGTAACCAGGAATTCGAAAATTATCGTGCCATCGAGTATTATCAATCAGCAGGAAACACCATTAACTTTGAAACAGGTGAAGAAGCCATTTTATTTCAGTTTGCCCACAATGCCAATCCTGACCTGAAATGGGAAGAAAATGCCGAATTAAATATTGGTATAGATTTTGGTTTATTTGAGGATAAAATTTCAGGATCTGTGGATTTCTTCCAGAAAAGCACATACGACTTGCTTGGACAGTACTCTGTTCCTGTTCCTCCATATCCTGTCGACCGTATCTGGGCCAATGTGGGTGAGTTTAAAGTAACAGGTGTGGAATTATCAGTTCAGGTTTATCCCGTACGTAAGAAAAACTTTGACTGGAAAACGAACTTTGTATTCTCAACCTACAAACAAGATGTTGTATCGCTTTCGAACGACAAATTCAACTGGTCTGAATTGCGCACCGGTTGGTTAAGCGGCCGTGGTTTGGTTGGTGACCTCAACTGGACACAAATTGTTGAACCCGGAAAAGCACTTGGCACCTGGTACATGCCAGAATATGCCGGTCTTTCACAGGACGGCAAGTTCCTGTTCTATACAGCTGCTGGTGGTGTAACACGTAACCTCGAAGACGCAGAAAGAAGAGTGGTCGGAAGCGCTCAGCCTAAATTTGAATTGGGCTGGTCAAACTATTTCACTTTCTACAAAAACTGGGACATGAGCTTCAACCTGAGAGCTGTATATGGATTTGACGTTTTCAATACAACAAAATTGATCTTTGGCAACCCGATTTGGCTTCCAGAAATCAACGTATTGGAATCTGCATTGGATGAAGCGGCCCGTGGCCTGAACGACAACCCAAAACTCAGCAGCTATTATTTGGAAGACGGATCATTTATCCGACTCGATAACATAAGCATTGGATACAATCTTAAAAAAGTTGGTCCCATCCAGAATATCCGTCTATATTTCACCTCCAACAACTTGTTGACGATCACTAAATACAGTGGCATCGACCCTGAAATCTCCTTCAGTGGGCTTTCATTTGGTCTCGACCAATACAATGTGTATCCCAAAACACGCACATTCACCTTTGGAGTAAAAGTCACCTTATAAAAGAAACGAACAATGAAAAAAATTATCATCGCAATATTTGCCCTCACGCTTTTTCAGTTTGGCTGCACCAAACTCGATGACAAACTATATGACAGGGTACCTCCGGGAGCTTACACTGCTGACCCGGTATTAAAAATGAGTCCTATTTATGCTCCCATGCGCGATTTTATCGACTGGGGTGGCTGGTGGTTCGCACAGGAATTGCCATCTGATGAAATGACCTGCCCTACCCGTGGTGCCGACTGGGACGACGGCGGTAAATGGCGTGTTTTACACCAGCATACATGGGATAATAACACCGAAGCCATCAACAGTATGTGGAGCCGTTTTTACAATGGCATTGTCGAATCGAATAAGTTTATCGAAGAGCAAATGAATTTTGCAGGCGACCCAATCGTTGATCAGGCCATTGCCAAAGCCAAGGTTTTGCGCGCCTACTATTATTACTTGCTAATAGACAATTATGGCGACGTGCCTTTCGTTGACAAATATCTTGATGCACCCGAAATGCCATACCGTAACTTCCGGAAAGATATCTTCGACCGTATTGTAAAAGATATCGAAGAAGGCGCACCAATCATTCCCGCCAGCCCATCAAAAACTGGTGCTGGTAAGGGTTTTGCCTATTCTGTTTTAGCTAAGCTCTATCTGAATGCTGAAGTTTACACTGGCACTCCACAGTGGGCCAAAGCTGAACAAGCAATTGACAGCGTTATGGCACTTGGCCAATACAGTTTGGAATCCAATCCTTTGGCTCCGTTCGTAACTGAAAACAGCGCCTCAAGCGAAAACATCTTCGTGATTCCTTATGACGAAGATACTTATCAGGGTTTCAACCTACATATGCGTACACTCCACTATAATAGCAACCTCACCTTTGATATGCTAGCAGGTCCATGGAATGGATTTGCAGCCATGGAAGACTTCTACAACACTTATGAAGATGGCGACTTACGCAAAGAAGGTTATTTCCTTGTCGGACAACAATACACCTATGATGGCGCACCTATCAGCGATCAGGGAGCTGGAGGCGAGCCACTTGTTTTCAACCCTGTTATTCCAGCTTTATTGATGAATGCAGATTTTACTGCTGTTCAGGTTCGTATGTCCGGAGCTCGCGTCAAGAAGTTTGAAATCAAAAAAGGTGCTAAAGAAAATCTGAGCAACGACTTCCCATTATTCCGCTACGCCGACATTCTGTTGATGAAAGCCGAAGTAATGATTCGTCAAGGCAGAAATGGCGATGAATACATCAATATGATTCGCGAAAGAGCTGGTATTAGTCCTTTGAGCGGTGCAACACTTGATGATGTTCTGGCTGAGCGCGGACGCGAACTATTTTGGGAAGCACACCGCAGGCAAGACCTTATTCGCTTTGGAAAATTTAATATGGCATGGTGGGAAAAGAATACTTCAAGCCCGGACCGTAACATCTTCCCCATTCCACAGTGGACGATTGATGCCAACCCGAATTTGGCTGAAGCACCTGTACCCATGAGCAATTAATTCACTTAAAATAATCCTTTTATTCACTAATCTAAATTTTTAATTTCTATGAAAAAACACATGATGAAAACAATGCTCCAATTGATGAGCATTATTCTGCTCGCAAGTGTTGTGTTTGTATCTTGTAAAAAAGACAAAGACGATCCAACACCTGTTACTCCACCTGTTGAAGATGGCGTTTACATTAAAGGTGCCGGAACCGGACTGACTGATTTCGACATCAAAGGTTTGATGAAAGTTACCCGTAACGAAGTAAATCAAACAGAACGTGCTTCTTTGCTTGATATTTATGTAGCAGTAAAAGCTGGCAGCGATGGTTTCAACATTTGGACTGTTTCCGGAACTACTCAGACTAGCTGGGGTCCTGGTGCTGACTTTGCTGTTGTACCAGAAGCAGACCGCATTGCTGACGAACCAAAAGTTGATTTCTGGCGTGGTTCAATCGTTGAGTCAACAACTCCTTTCACTGTTCCTGCCGATGGTTTGTACCATATCGTCATCGACACTGAATTGGGTAAAGTTGCCGTGATTCCGGTTTCATACTGGGGTGTAATTGGCGCTGCTACTCCTGGCGGATGGGGTGCTGACACACAGATTCCTGCCGGTGGTTTTGACCTGAACACCATGACATTCGAAATGACTGACATTACCATGACAAAAGGTGACTTCAAATTCCGTTACTCAGGTGGCTGGAAAGTGATCATCGACGACAATGTTGACCTTGGTGGCGGCGTTGTTGGCGTTCGCGTTAACACCAACTATGGTGGCGCTGTTTCTGCTTTGGTTCCTGGTGGTGATAACATTGCCAACGAAACAAGTGGTAAATACACTGCCAAACTGGTTTGGACACTTGGAAGCGGCTATGTTGCTACTGTTACCAAAACTGGCGACCTCGAATTGGTTGACTACACCAATACCGAACTCGGTTTGATCGGCGACGGTTTGGTTGTTGACGGTGCACCACACAACTGGGAAACTACCATTATGGTTCAGACTCCAACTGTTGAAAACGAAACCAATTATATCTGGAATTTCAATGGTGTTGAAGTTTCTACTACCGGTAGCTTCAAAATCAGAGAAGGTCAAAGCTGGGACAACCTGTCATTCGGCTACCCACAGGTAACCATGGCTGGTTTGGCTGCTGACAAATTCGACACCAACGGCGACGGCAACTTTGTGCCACTCGAAGACGGAACTTACGACATCAAATTCGAAATTGATGCTGTAACCGACACTTATACCTTCACTGTTAATCCAGCTGGTGCTGCTCCTGAGATGTTTATGCTCGGCGATGGTAGCGCTGCAGGCTGGGACAATGGTGCTGCTCTTCCAATGATGAAAGCTGCTGATGGCGTTTACTACATCACTTCAACACTGAATGGTGCCGGAACTTATATCAAATTCATCACTACTTTGGGCCAATGGGCACCAATGTACGGAACTGACGCTGCCGGTACAAGCACAAGCGGCAACCTCGTATTCCGTCCAACAGAAAACGACCCGGATCCTTCAAGTATTCCTGCTCCTGACGAAGCCGGCGTTTATACTGTTACCATTGACATCAACAACATGACTTATAGTGTTGCTGCTCCTCTCTATATGTTGGGCGACGGCTGTGCTGCAGGTTGGGACAACGGCGCTGCCCTGCCCATGACAGGTGGCCTTGATGGTGTATATTCATTAACCACAACTTTGGGTGATGCCCTCAGCATCAAATTCATCACTACATTAGGCCAATGGGCTCCAATGTACGGAACTGATGCAGCAGGCACAAGCACAGGCGGAAACCTCGTTTTCCGTCCAACCGAAGGAGATCCTGATCCAGCAAGTCTTCCAACTCCAGCTGGTGGCGGAATGTTTACTGTTACAGCCGACATTAACAATTTAACCTATACCATTGCTGCCAAATAATCAGCAAAACGGATAACAAAAAGGCCGGTGCGATGATCGCACCGGCCTTTTTTTGTTTTATTATTTCGTCACTTCCGTAATAAAATCACAGCAGTAAGCGGCGGCAAATCGATCTCATCACTGTAAGTGACCGAAGCTTCATCCAATAGGTTCTTATAAGTTTTTCCACGATCCAGCTTAAATGTTGCCAGTGTTTCGCCTGCATTGAAACAAACCAAAATCTCCTCATCTTTTACCCCACGTTTATACGACAACAATTTGCCTTCGGCAACAACAAAATTGATCGGTGCCGTATGCAGCAGCTCATGATCATTTCTGATTTGAATCAGTTTCCTGTAAAAATCAAACACTTCCTGGTTAAAGCCAACTTCATCATAAACCGGCTCAACCTCTTGAATGTTGTTTCTGTTTTCAGGTTCAAACTGATAATCAGGCCACCACAGCGGTTTACGGGTATCGGGGTCGTCACCACCCCACATGCCCATTTCTTCGCCGTTCCAGATATGAGGCGATCCAGGGATTGTAAACTGGTGAATCAAATACAGTTTTACCCGTTGATAGGTTTCGGCATCCGGCTTGCCTGTGATATAGGCGGGGTCGTCGTTGGGTTTGGCTTTGTACTTGTATTTACCTTTGTTGGCGAAAGAAGTAAGCAAGCGTGGGGCATCGTGGGTTGAGGAAGTATTCATCATGGCCTGAGAAACATTGGGATCGAGCCTCCGCCACTGGTACATCAAACTGTCTTTGAGCTGTTTCGCATTGATTTCATAATCTGTCTTGGCGAAGAAGTAGCGTGCTGGCTTATAAAGCTGATAGAACATTATACCGTCAAAAACATCTCCCTTCAAATAAGGTGTAGGATTCATCAGCTTGTCAGGCCAGTCCTGCCACCAGATCTCCCCCACCAGGTAGGCATCCGGATTGATATGTTTAACAAAAGTCCTGTACTCGCGCCAGAAACCCATGGGGATATGATCGGCTACATCAAGCCGAAAACCATCAAGTCCTTTGGACAAATCACCATCCGGTTTGAGCCATCTTTGGGTGACGGCAAAAACATGCTTTTTTACACCATCAACCAGATTGCCTTCAAAAGGAAAGCCATTGCGATGTGGGCGATCAGTATTGATTTTCTTCCACTCCGGAAGACTTTTAATATTAAGCCAGCCTTTGTAATCGAATTCATTTTCGTCGGTAGCGGGGTCGTCAAAAGCTTCCACAGCATACCAGTCTTTATAGTCTGATTTGGCCTGATTTTTCACCACATCTTTCCAGGCCCAGAACTCAACCCCTGTGTGATTCCACGAGTAATCCAAAATCACCCTGATGCCATTCTTATGCAATGCCTCCACTACTTTCAGAAATAAAAGATCAGTTGAAGTCCATTTCCAGGTAGAAGGGTCGTTGGGGTCTTCAGTTGCCATGATAGCCAGATCACCTTCAGGGTCAGGTCCAAAATTAATATCGATATGATGGTAGTTTCGTGCATCATATTTGTGCAAAGAAGGCGCATCATTCAACGGATTAAAATAGACAGCCGATATACCTAATTCCTTCAGGTAATCTACCTTGTCAAGCACACCCTGCAGGTCGCCGCCATAACGGCGCAATTGCAGATTGCTGTAGAAATCATCACTCAGCTTTTCTGCCCATTGGTCTTGTTTATACCAATCTTGTGTCCAGGAAGTAACTTTCCAGTCATCAGGCGTTTTAAAAAAATTGGACGCTGCATACATATCCTTCGGCCGTGGATCATTCGATGAGTCGCCGTTGCGAAACCGCTCAGGAAAAATCTGATACCATACTACATGTTTGCTCCACTCCGGAACTGCAACATGTCGTTCTTCCTTTTGTTGTTGTTTACAACCCATCATCCCCAGAAATAAGTATAAAAAAAGCATGCTTCGAAAATGAAACTTTGTTTTCATAGTTGTAATATGTTTTGCTTTTGGTTTGAATATTATGTTTGTACTTCATCTGCCAAATAGAATTAATCAGGCTGTGATATTAAAAAATGAATAATCACAATAAAAAGGCTAAAATACCGGATTTTGATATATACTTTTACTTTATTACAAAAAGTTCAAAGATTAAAAATACTATTTAACCCATTAAACAGCAATTTATTGACTTCCGCAATCGATTGTTAAGACATAGTATATAGAATGATTCTAAAATAGCCGTAAGGCCAAATTTTTATTGCAATATTCTGTTAATATTCTGTTAAATTTGACTCCCTAATCGTATCTGTTTTTGGCATTATTCGCGTGCGAGAGTGCAGAAACAACATTAACCAATCTAATCAAAAACCTATGAAGAAAATTACAAATTTGTTGAGAGGCACCTTGCTCCTGATGGCAATGGTTCTTTCGGGGCAGCTGTTCGCTCAGGAAGTAGCCATATCGGGTAAAGTGCTTGATGCTTCCGATGGCAATTCGTTGCCGGGCGTGTCAATTTTTGTGCAGAACACCACAAATGGCACCACAAGCGACATCGACGGGAATTTTGCGCTGAATGTGCAAAAAGGCGATCTGTTGGTGTTTTCGTTTATTGGCTACCAGCAACAGGAAATTGTTGTTGGGGCTCAGACCAAACTGACGATCAGCCTCGAGCCAGCAGTCACCAACCTCACCGAGGTAGTGGTTATTGGTTATGGTCAGGTTAAAAAAGGTGACGCAACAGGCGCAGTAACCGCTGTTGGAGTTGAAGACTTCAACCGGGGTTCAATCACCAACCCAGTCGAACTGGTTCAAGGCAAAACCGCTGGTGTGCAAATTACAACCAACAGTGGTGCTCCAGGCAGCGGGGCAACCATCCGCATCCGCGGTGGCTCTTCCCTTTCTGCCAGTAACGACCCTTTGTTCGTAATTGATGGTATTCCGGTTGACAACGATGGCATCTCAGGAACACGCAACGCACTCAGCACGCTGAATCCGAACGACATCGAAACTTTTACCATCCTGAAAGACGCCTCTGCTGCAGCTATCTATGGCGCACGCGCTTCGAACGGTGTGGTAATTATCACAACCAAAAAGGGTAAACTTGGCCAGGGAATCGGCAAGCGTCCTTTTGTGATTGACTACAACTCCAATTTTAACTTGTACACCATTCCTCAAAAAAGGGAAGTTCTGACGGGGGATGAGTTCAGGGCCATGGTAAACGATAAGTTTGCCGGAAACGACAATGTACTTTCATTGCTCGGAACAGCCAATACCGACTGGCAAAAAGAGATTTACAACAGTGCTTTCGGTATGGATCACAACCTCAGCATTTCGGGCGCTTACAAAACGCTTCCCTATCGCTTATCGTTAGGCTATGCCGATTTTGACGGTATTGTAAAAACAGACAATATGCAGCGTACTACCGTTGGCTTAAACCTGAATCCCACCTTTTTTGACAACCATCTCAAGGTCAACATGAGCGGAAAGGGCATGTTTATCAAACAACGTTTTGCCAACGAAGCAGCGCTGGGATCAGCAATCCAAATGGATCCTACGAAACCCGTTTACGAAGACGGTGGCGCATATGGTGGCTACTGGACCTGGCTACAAGCAAATGGCGATCCGGTAACACAGGCAACCAAAAACCCGCTGGCATTGCTTGATCAACGTGATGACAATTCAGACGTAAACCGTTTTCTCGGAAACCTGCAACTCGATTATAAATTCCATTTCCTGCCCGATCTGCGTGCCAACCTCAACATTGGTGGCGATTATAGCAAGGCCAACGGCGACGTTTTTGTACCAGGTAATGCCTCTTTTGCCTTTGATAAGCTGAACGGAGGTGGAATCAACCGCGTTTACGATCAGGAAAAGAAAAACGAGGTCCTTGATTTCACGCTGAATTATGTAAAAACCGTTCCTTCCATCAAAAGTAAGTTTGATGTGATGGGTGGCTATTCATGGCAACATTTTTACCGCAAAGGATCAGCTTATGAAACAAACGACCTGACCGGTCCATACTTTATCCAGAAAAAAGTAAACGACAGCAGTGATTACGCCACTGAAAGCTATCTGGTTTCCTTCTTCACCAGGATCAACTACACCTTCTCTGAACGCTATCTGCTCACTTTCACACTGCGTAATGACGGCTCTTCACGCTTTTCTGAAGACAGCAGATGGGGTTTATTCCCTTCGGTTGCCTTTGCATGGCGTGTGATGGATGAATCGTGGATGCAACCCATCGACCAGATTTCTGAGCTGAAACTGCGTTTGGGCTGGGGGGTTACAGGTCAGCAAAATATATCGGATAACGACTATCCTTACCTGGCCCGATATACCCTCGGACAAAACAATGCAGCTTATCAGTTTGGAAATGTATTCTTCCAGACGCTACGCCCCGAAGGCTACGATGCGCTGATCAAATGGGAAGAAACCACAACCCTCAATTTTGGTCTTGACTATGGCTTATTTAAAGACCGCATCTATGGATCATTGGATATCTACCAAAGAAAAACCAAAGACCTGATCAACTTTATCCCGATCCCGGCAGGTACAAACCTGACCAACTACCTGTTAACCAATGTCGGCGACCTGGAGAACAATGGTTTCGAGTTCTCGATCAACGCAAAACCTATCAGCAAGCCTGATTTCTTCTGGGAAGTTGGTTTGAATGCAACCTACAACAAAAACAAAATCACCAAACTAACGGCTACCGACGACCCCAACTATTTGGGCGTATTTACCGGAGGCATTTCAGGTGGTGTAGGAAATACCATTCAGATCCACAGCGTGGGATTCCCGTCCTACTCTTTCTTCGTGTTTGAACAAGTATATGACGAAGCCGGAAAACCCATCGAAGGCATGTATGTCGACCGCAACGAGGATGGCAAAATCACCGATGACGACCGTTACCACTACAAAGACGCCACTCCCGACTATTATTTCGGAATCTCATCAAGAGTCAATTACAAAGAATGGGATTTCTCCTTCTCGGGCAGAGCAAACTTTGGCAATTATATGTATGACAACTTCAGTTCAAACAACTCTACCTATGAGCAACTTTACCGTCCTGAAGGTCCATATCTTGCCAATGTAGCCAGCACCGTAAACGAAGCCGGCTTCACAGTGCCTCAGTACCTGAGTGATTATTATATTGTTGACGCCTCTTTCTTCAAAATGGACAATATCACCATTGGTTATACACTGGATAAATTCCTCAAAAACAAAGCTAAACTGCGTTTATCAGCCACAGTAAACAATGCTTTCACTATTACCAAATATGGTGGTATCGATCCTGAAATCTTTAGTGGAATCGACAACCTGATTTATCCCCGTACCAGAGCATTTGTTTTTGGTATAAACCTTTCGTTTTAACCTTAAAGACTAGCTAACATGAAAAACTATAAATTAATTTTAATCATACTGGCCGGGATGCTGTTTTCGATTACCTCCTGTATCAAAGACCTTGATACCATCCCGCTCGACAAAGATGAAACGACCTCGGCGCAGGTGTTTGACGATCCTGCCGCCTATAAACAAATTCTGGCTAAGGTGTATGCCGGCCTGGCTGTTTCAGGGCAGCAAGGTCCTGCCGGAATGGCTGACATCAGTGGAATTGACGAAGGCTTCGGTCAATATCTTCGCGCCTATTTTTATCATCAGCAACTGCCGACCGATGAGACTGTGATTGGCTGGAATGACCAGACGATCAAAGACTTTCACTGGCAGACATGGGGGCCTGGCGATGTATTTATCTCAGCCATGTATTATCGTATTTTCTACCAGATTTCACTTACCAATGAGTTTATCCGCGAAACAACAGATGCGAAACTCGATGAAAGAGGCGTAAGTGGAGACCTCAGAACCGAGATTGGTTATTACAGGGCTGAAGCCCGTTTCCTGCGTGCTTTGAGCTACTGGCATGCACTCGATTTGTTTGGCAATGTGCCTTTCGTAACCGATCAGGACAAAGTTGGCGCTTTCTTCCCTCAGCAGATTCAGCGCACTGCTTTGTTCGGGTTTGTTGAATCAGAATTACTGGCTATCGAGTCGCAGATGATGGATGCACGCACCAATGAGTATGGCCGTGCCGACAAAGGAGCAGTTTGGATGTTGCTCGCCAAATTGTATCTGAATGCAGAAGTATATACTGGTCAGCCCAGGTATGCTGACTGCGCCGAATATTGCACACGAATCATCAATGCCGGCTACTCACTGGAGCCCGAATATGAAAGGCTGTTCCTGGCCGATAACGACCATCTGAACGAAACCATTTTCACGGTCAACTTCGACGGTACATTCACCAAAACTTACGGCGGAACCACTTTCATTATTCACGCTGCGATTGGTGGTGATATGACTCCTGGCGACTTTGGCGTGAATGGTGGTTGGGGTGGTTTGCGCACTACCAAAGCCCTGGTCCAGAAATTTTACCCCGATGCCACAAAAGGCATGCTGGTATCACCTGTTCCACCCAAGCAAACAGCTGAGTATCCAGTATTGTACGTCCCGGGTTCCTATCAGGATTGGGATCCAACAAATCCAGAAACTGTAATTGCTTCCGTTTTAAGCGATGGAAACTACGAAGGTTATTTCTATTTCCCGGCAGGCACCGAATTCAAATTTACCGATGGCCCAGGCTGGGATATCAACTATGGTGATGATGGTGCAGATGGCATTCTTGAGCCAAATGGCGCCAATATTCTGGTTGCCGAAGATGGCATTTACAAGGTGAATGTCGATTTGAATGCACTCACATATACCATTGTGGCCACTGACTGGGGCATTATTGGATCTGCAACGGCCGGCGGATGGGATACTGACGAAAACATGAGTTACGATCCGGATACCAAACTGCTTCATGCCGTAATTGATATGGTTGCCGGTGAGTTTAAATTCCGCGCCAACGATGGTTGGGACATCAACCTGGGCGACGACGGCGCAGATGGCATTCTCGAATATGGCGGCGCCAACATCCCGATTGCTGATCCCGGCGCTTATATTATCACGCTCAAACTCGGTGCGCCTGATTATACTTACACCGTTGTCAGGGGCAGCTTTGATAAGCGTGCCATGTTCTTCAACGAAGGTCAAAGTCTTGAAATTGAAGATATTGGAGATTTCAAAAACGGCTGGGCTGTTACGAAATTTAAAAATGTAACCAGCGAAGGTGTTGGTGGCGTCGATCTTGATTTTGTCGATACCGACTTTCCTATGTTCAGGTTGGCAGACGTGTATCTGATGTATGCCGAAGCAGCACTCAATGGCGGTGGAAGCACAGCAGAAGCCTTGACCTATGTAAACATGGTTCGTACGCGTGCATTTGGCGATGCCAGCGGAAATATCACTGCTTCGGAACTCACCTTGCCCTTTATTCTTGACGAACGTTCACGGGAATTGTACTGGGAAGGGCACCGACGTACCGACCTGATTCGCTTTGGCAAATTCACAACTGGTGACTATCACTGGCCATGGAAAGGAAAAGTACCGGAAGGAACTGCAACCTCAGCACACCTCAACCTCTACCCAATTCCTTCATCTGATATCGGCGCCAACCCGAATCTGGTTCAAAACAAAGATTATTAACAGCTTGATCAAAAAAAAATGAAAAAAACACTCGTTTTAATGATAAGTCTGCTCGCCCTTGTGCTGATTCAATCCTGCACTAAGGACGAAAAAGACCCCGTATTGAATGCAGGACTCACCACGCTCCCTGCGTTTACCTCTCCAACTGATGGTGCCAGCTTCGTACTTACAGCTGACAATTCAGGCAACATGCTGACTGCCTTTGAATGGACCCCAACAGTATACAATCTTCCAAACATCGGCGACGTGAAATACATCCTGCAGATGGATGTCACGGGCAATACCTTTGAAAGTCCATTGACACTACAGAGCGCAGATACCACCTATTACAGCATTACTGTTGGCGCCATGAACCAAAAACTGGTTGCCGCTGGTTTATCAACCGGTGAAGCCCACGACATTTACTTCAGGGTGGTTTCGTTTGTAATTGATGTGGATAGTTATGAAAGCGTGACTTCACCAACCGTTAAGCTCACTATCACCCCTTACAGCGATGTGGTGGTTGTGAAACCTATTTATATGCTGGGTGACGGTACACTTGCCGGTTGGGACAACAATGCCGCGCTTGAAATGACCTATGAAGGCGGCAGCGTTTACAGCATTGTAAGCACCCTGACAGCTGGTGGATACGTGAAATTCATCTCACAGCTGGGCGCATGGGCTCCACAATGGGGAACAGATGAGACCGGCACTGCCGAAGGCGGACCATTGGTATATCGTCCTGACGAAGCAACGGCTGACCCGGCAGCAATTCCGGCTCCAGCAACCACTGGCGAATACAAAATTACTGTCGACACCGCACTGCTTACCTACACCATTGGAATGCCCAACCCAGAGCTATATATGCTCGGCGATGGCACTCCGGCCGGATGGGACAATGCAGCTGCGCTTCCGATGAACGGAACCGCTGGTGAATACAGTCTTACGCTCGATTTGCCCGGTGGAGGAAACATCAAGTTTATTGTCACATTGGGACAATGGGCGCCTCAATACGGCACAGATGAAACCGGAACTGCAACAGAAGGGCCGCTCGTTTACCGTCCTGATGAAGCGACACCAGACCCAATAGCTATTCCTGCTCCTGCCGATGCAGGTAATTACACCATCAGTGTAAACACCAATACGCTTACTTACAGTATAACAGCTAATTAGACTAAATTCTGCAATACAAAAGCCGGCTCCAAAAAACGAGCCGGCTTTTTTTATTCAAATGCTGCAAATTATAAACATAAGCGGGCATTTAATCAACCAACCCCGACAAAACACCTTCTCAGTTGCATTTTTCATGATCAAGCACGTATCTTGGCATAGACCAAAATCCGGAAACCATGAAAAAAATCATCCTCCTCCTGATACTTGCCTGTCTGATGACCATCCCAGGCTTTTCGAAGAATGTGAGTCCCGAAAAAGCTAAACAGGTAGCAAAAACTTTCGTTTCAGCACAGCAAACCTCCATTGAAAGCCCGGAAATTACGCTCGCGGCAACTATGATTAGTCAGATTGAAGATCCATTTTTTTACGGGCAACCTCAGGATCACACCATCATGTATGTTTTCGATATTTCAGAAAACGGTTTTGTTATTGTGGCCGGCGATGATGTAGCCAATGCAATTTTGGGCTACAGCAGCCAGGCTAGTTGGCAGGATACAGACCAACCTTATGCATTTCAAAAATGGATCGAAGGATACAAAAAGCAAATCAGCTTTGCGATTTCGAATGGCTTATCAGCTTCGGAAGAAGCCAGTTTGAGCTGGGATATGCTGCTAAACAATCGCTTCCCCAAGCCTGAACGTGCCGTAAACCCTTTGCTTACAACTACATGGGATCAATCCCCATATTACAATGCACAATGTCCCGGAGGTTCGGTTACAGGCTGCGTTGCCACCGCAATGGCACAAGTGATGAAATACTGGAATTATCCGGCACAGGGAACAGGCATGCACTCATACAATCACCAGACATACGGCACACTTTCGGCAAATTTTGGGGCTACAACTTACAACTGGTCGGCCATGCCGAACAATGTTACGAGTTCAAATTCAGCTGTTGCCACGCTGATGTACCACTGCGGCGTGAGTGTGAATATGGATTACAGCCCCGAAGTAAGCGGGGCCTGGGTGGTTGAGGATGATGACCCAAACTGTTCTGAAAGCGCCCTGAAAAATTATTTTGGGTACAGCACCAGTTTGCATGGCGAAAAACGCGACAATAATTACACTACTGCACAATGGGTCGGTATGATCAAGGGTGAACTGGATGCTGGAAGACCTGTCCTCTACGCCGGATTCGGATCGGGAGGTGGCCATGCCTTTGTGTGCGATGGTTACAACAATAGCAACTTCTTTCACTTCAACTGGGGCTGGAGTGGCTATTACGACGGCTATTTTGCCATTGATGCCTTGAATCCGGGAGGTACAGGCACTGGCGGTGGCAGTGGCGGATATAATTCAGGTCACCAGGCATTGATTGGGGTTGTGCCTGCATCAGGGGGCGGATCAAATGACGACAACCTGGTTTTGTACGCTTCTGTTTCTGTTTCACCAAACCCGATAAACATCGGACAAGGTTTTGCTGTGACAACAGACATTGCCAATATCGGTACAACTTCATTCTCAGGAGATTTTGGCGCATTGGTCTTCGATAACAACTATAATCCCGTCGACTTTGTACAAATATTACAGGGCTATACCATGGAGCCACAAACGCATTTCACGAATGGTTTGACTTTTAGCACTACAGGAATGAGTTCACTCTTGCCTGGAAATTATTTCGTAGGCATTCTTTACCGTCCAAACGGAAGTGATTGGAATACTGTGGGTAATGGTGACTATATGAATCTTGTTCCCATGTCCGTCACAAACAGTAACCCGATTGAACTATACAGCGGTTTTGTGATTTCAACGGGCCAGAGTATCACACAGAACCAAAACTTTCGGGTAGATGTAGATGTGGCCAATTATGGTACTTCTACCTTTACAGGAACCCTCGACTTATCGCTATACAATTTGGATGGCAGCTTTGCACAAACAATCGATGCCATCAACAATGTGACGATGGAAGGCGGATTCTATTACAATGTCTGGTTCGAGACGAGTGGCATTTCATTGTCTCCCGGAACTTATTATCTGGCTTTGTTGCACAAATGGACTGGTGGCGACTGGGAAATCACTGGTTCTACCAACTACGAAAATCCCATTCAGGTGGTCGTGCGCGAAGCGGCGTTGCAGGAGGACGTATACGAGCCCAATAACCACACCACTTCAGCCAGACTCTTGCCACTCACATGGCAAAACAACACCAGTTCGGCAAGCACCCCCGGAAGTAACAACCACATTGGTACCGACTACGATTGCTATAAAATACAGCTGCAAAATGGCTACTCATACACCATCAACTGCAGGGTTCACGATTCATACAACAGCGGCAACGGCCAGCAATACACCAACGATGTATTGTGGTCTTACAACCTGGGATTGGCCTGGGTTGGCACTTTCGATGATGTGATGCCCGGTAACATTGTGCTGCAAAATGGTGGTGATGTTTACTTCCTGGTTGCCCCCTATTTCCTGGGCGAAACAGGAACCTATCTGCTCGATATGCAAATCAGCCGCGCACCACTAGGAACATCCGACCTCAAAGAAAACCAGCTTTCAGTTTATCCCAATCCGGCAACAGATATTGTGCGCATCCGGAATGAAGAACAATTACCTCTTGAATCTATCAGGATATTTGACGCTTCTGGCGCAATGATTACAAACCCATTGGTTAGCAAAACCATACAAACCGCACCTCAAATAAACATCGGTCAACTTCCCGATGGAGTGTATACCATCGAATTGCAAGGACCACAAGTGAAAGAAATTTATCAAATCATCAAAATCAAATAAATTAACTAAAATCAAAGAAATGAAAATCAAAGTTTTAACATCATGGAGCCTGTTGCTTTTGGCTAGTTTTATACTGCTTGTATCTGCCTGTCAGAAAAAAGATGACCCCAATGAACCTGCTGGATGCAATGGACCGGGACAGGTAACAGTATCAGGCGCTGTTTCAGGAAATTATTGTCTGACAGAAGTGACACAGTATAAATACACCGACTATGTGGAAATAAACGTGGTTGCTAACAATGGTGCAGAGTCGGTGATGTTGTTTGTCAGGGTAGGCTCATCAGGTAGTGGCGACACACCAGTAGTTGGCACTTTCCAGGTAGGGAATGACAATCCGGGCTTCGTGCAGGTGGGCTTTCACGGAAGTAACGAAGAGTTTTTCAATAGTGTGAGCGGCACAGTCACCATCACTCAGATGAGCGCGACCTCATTTAAAGCCACATTTAACGTCACAGCCAAAGGATATTACAACGAACAGACTGTTTCGGCAACCGGATCAGTGAATTATTAACCCAACCAGTTTTTTGCGGGGAGCCTGTTTGTTTGCGCTCCCCGCTTTTTTATCTTTGCAAAAAACCAAACCATGAAGAACCTTGCGCTTGTCACTATTATTCTTTTGCTTTTTGCTGGCTGCAGCAACTCGCAACAACAACTTGTAAATCCTTCCTTCACGCCTGGTCCACCAACTTATGTGTACAAAACAACCGCCAATTTTACCGACAAGGTGCCTGTAGGGTTATCGGATGACCAACAGAAGATAGTTTCATATCCGCATCCTTCCGATCTGAAAAAAGGAGAAACCTTGATGTTACCCACACAGCTGGCCAAAGGTTATTGGCTCGACAACAGAGGTATTGGCCCCAATACTGTTTTCATCGATATGACATACGAACAATACAACAATCTCGAAAATGCGCCAACAGTTGATAGCTTAATGGCAATGATTCTTGACAAAAAACCTTTTAAAGAATTGTATAATTGTGGCAACAGAAGTGCTTTCAACAATGCCGAACAGCAAATAAACGAACTGATCAAAAGCAAACAATTGAAAAAACGCTGCAAAAAAGTAGCTGTCAGGTAGTTTTTTCTTAAGAATTCACAAAAATCAAGCGTCAGATCCCATGTATAAGGTCTGGCGCTTTTTTTTGCCTCAATATTCACTAACTTTGAGGTAATAGATCTCACAAATAATCTCCTCATTATGAAAATTCAATTCATTGGGGCTGCACAGGAAGTTACCGGCAGCAAACACCTGATCACCACCGAACATGGCAAAAACATTTTACTCGATTGCGGAGCATTTCAGGGAAAAGGGCTTGAGACAGACGCATTAAACCGAAAAACGCCGATCGATCCGTCTAAAATAGATCACATCATCCTATCCCACGCCCATATTGACCATTCGGGACTTATCCCCTATTATTACAATATGGGGTTTCGAGGATCGGTGATTTGTACGCACGCCACACGCGACCTCTGTTCGATCATGCTGGCCGATAGTGGTTTTATTCAGGAACATGATACTATTTGGTTCAATAAAAAGCGGGCACGCCAGGGGTTGCCTCCGGTTGAGCCCATTTACACCAAACAGGAGGCACAGCAGTGTATGGAGCTGTTTATTGGCGTAGCCTACAACAGAAAATTTTACATCGACAACAATGTCAGGGTGAAATTCACCAATACAGGCCACCTGCTGGGGAGTGCTGCAGTAACCGTAGAGATTGATGAACTGGGCGAAATGACCCGGATTGGCTTTACGGGCGACATCGGACGGCCACACAATTACCTGTTGAGCCCACCCAATGCTTTCCCTCAATGCGATTACCTCATCGCCGAATCAACCTACGGAAATCGCCTGCATCAGGACAAACAAGGCGCCGAAGATGAATTGCTCCGCGTGGTGAACTATACATGCGTCGAAAAAAAGGGAAAACTAATTATTCCATCTTTTGCTATCGGCCGTACACAGGAAGTTGTGTATATGCTCAACAACTTCTACAACGAAGGCAAACTGCCCCGCATCCCCATTTATGTTGACAGCCCACTGGCAGTGAATGCAACCGACATTTTCAGAATGCACACCGAGTGTTTCAACAAGGAAGTGGCTGAAGTCATGATCACCGATCCGGATCCGTTTGGGTTTAGCACCCTGCATTACATCAAGGATGTAAACGACTCGAAACGCCTGAACGAAAGCAAAGACCCCTGTGTCATCATCTCGGCATCGGGCATGATGGAAGCCGGGCGCGTAAAACACCACCTGGCCAACAATATCGACAACCCGAAAAACTCAGTTTTGGCTGTTGGTTACTGTGCGCCATCGACCTTGGGCGCCAGAATTTTACGTGGGGATAAAGACATCTCGATCTTTGGAACACCGCACCATGTAAAAGCAGACATTTTTCAGATTGATGCATTTAGCGGACATGGTGACTACAATGAAATGATTGAATATCTGAAATGCCAGGATCCCAAAAAGCTCAAGAAACTTTTTCTGGTGCACGGCGATCATGAAGTGCAGGTTGACTATAAAAAACACCTGGAGGACCATGGCTTCGAACACATTGAAATTCCGGCTACAGGTGATCACTTTGAATTGAAATAGTCACAGAACTCCTTCATCAAACCAATCCACGAGCCAAACCGACAACAGGAATTTGGTTCATGGTTTTTTATAACAACGGTTTGCAATTGAAAAAGTCGGTTTTAGCCGTCATATTTCGACTCGTTGGCCAGCATAGTTGTATATTTGTACAAATCTCCAAATCCTCAATTCAATGCCACACAAAAAGCACCTTCTTACACTTGTATTTCTGTTCATTGGCCTGACGTTCGTTTCGGCTCAGGTCATTACCGTTGAACCTGTATTTCCTACCTCAAACGACGCTGTTGTTTTGACTTTCCATGCTGACCAGGGAAGTGGCGGACTGGCCGGTTACACCGGAGATGTATATGCCCATACAGGTGTGATTACCAACAACAGCACGAGTGGCTCAGATTGGAAATATGTGATTTCCAACTGGGGTGTAAACATCCCAAAAGCCAAGTTAACACGCATTGCAACTGACACTTACACCCTATCGATTAGTCCGGATATCAGATCATTTTACGGCGTTCCGGCCGGCGAAACCATCGAAAAAATGGCCTTCGTGTTTCGCAGTGGCGTGGAGGTTGATGGTGCATGGCTCGAAGGAAAGACAGAAGACAACACCGATATTTTTTATGATGTATACGACGATGGTCTCAACCTGATGATTGTGCAACCATCTCAACCACAGGTGCTCATCGAGGCCGGCGAAACCATCCCGGTTGAAGTGAGTAGTAGCAATGCCGACTCAACCGTATTATTCATCGACAATGCACGTGTAGCACAAACAACTTCAAACACCCTGAACTACACCATCAATCCCGGAAGCTCAGGCGAAAGCTGGGTGAAAGCCATTGCCTATGCCAATACAGAGATGGTAGCCGACTCCTTTTTCTATTTTGTGAGGCCGCAGCTCGTTACCGAAGCGCTTCCTGCCGGAATTTCTGAAGGCGTTAATTACATCAATGACACAACCGTGGTGTTTTGCCTGTTGGCTCCCTACAAAAATTACGTATTTGTGATTGGCGATTTCAACGACTGGCAACTATCCTCGGCCAACTTCATGAAACGTACCCCCGACCAAAACCGATATTGGATCGAAGTAACAAACCTGGAACCCGGAAGAGAATATGTTTACCAATACTTTATTGATGGCGAGCTGAAAGTTGCTGACCCGATGACACATAAAGTGCTTGACCCATGGAACGACCCCTACATTCCTGCCTCTACATATCCCAATCTGATTCCCTATCCGACAGGCAAAACAAGCGGAATCGTTTCTGTGTTTCAAACGGCTCAGCAGGCATTCAACTGGCAACACGACGACTTTGTGGCTCCAGCCAACGAAGACCTGATTATTTATGAATTGCACATCCGTGATTTTGTGGCCACACGCGACATCAAGACGGTTATGGATACACTGGATTACCTGCAAAGATTGGGTGTAAACGCCATCGAACTCATGCCTATCAATGAATTTGAAGGAAATGACTCCTGGGGTTACAATCCTTCGTTCTACTTTGCAACTGACAAGGCCTATGGCACAACCGATGATTACAAACGATTTATCGACGAATGCCACCGACGCGGCATTGCTGTTATCATCGACATGGTACTGAATCATTCATACGGTCAATCGCCTATGGTTCAGATGTATTTCAACTCGGCTACCGGACAGGTTACCGCGCAAAATCCCTGGTATAATCAGGTTTGCCCGCACGAACCCTATTGCTGGGGATACGATTTTGACCACGAAAGCATTTTCACTAAAACATTTGTGGACAAAGTTACCCGATTCTGGATTGAAGAATTCAAGGTCGACGGTTATCGCTTCGACTTCACCAAAGGTTTCAGCAATGTGGTTGGCGATGGCGGTGCCTATAACAGTCAGCGCATCGCGATCCTGAAACGCATGGCCGATAAAATCTGGGAAGTAGATCCTGAATCCTATGTCATTTTAGAACATTTTGCTGACAATTCAGAAGAGCGTGAGCTTTCTACTTACGGCATGATGCTGTGGGGAAATATGTCTTATGCCTACAACGAAGCCACAATGGGATATTTGTCAACCTCAGATTTTTCAGGTGTTTCTTACCAGAAACGAGGCTGGTCGAAACCTCATTTGGTGGGTTATATGGAAAGTCATGATGAAGAAAGACAAATGTTTAAAAACATTACCTACGGCAACCACGACAATCCATATCATGACACCCGTAAACTGGATATCGCCGCGAAACGCGAGGCTGCTGCAGCTGCCATGTTCCTGCTGGTTCCTGGTCCAAAAATGATCTGGCAGTTTGGTGAATTAGGATACGATGTCAGCATTGATGATCCATGCAGGGTTTGTCCCAAGCCTATTCGCTGGAATTACCAACAAAACTGGGATCGCCGCTTACTCTTCGACTATTACAGCTCACTTATTGAGCTAAAGAAATCGCAAGACGTCTTCAATTCAACCGATTACACCCTCAGCGCAATTGGCGCGGGCAAACGACTGCAACTGCATGGAGATGATATGTCAGTTGCTGTGTTGTCAAACTTCGACGTAAACAGCATCGAAATCAACCCACAGTTTTACACTACCGGTTGGTGGTACGACTATTACGGAAATGACTCAATCAATGTGACCGATGTAAGTGCGCCCATTCACCTGGAAGCCGGTGAATTCAAAATATTCACGAGCAAACGACTCACTTCACCGACTTTTGTGGGTTTGGATGAGAGCAGCCTTGATTCAAATCTGGAGTTTCAGTTATTCCCGAATCCATCGGCAAATCAGGTAGAGCTGATGCTTAATCTGAAAGAAAGTGGTATTGGAAGTGTACAGGTATTCAACCTTTCGGGACAACTTGTCGAGCAGGTTTTTGAAGGCAGGATGCAGGCAGGACTACAAAAACTCACTATTGATCAATCGGACAACTTGGTGAGCGGAATTTACCTGGTAAGGGTTCAGCTTGGCAACAGCATTGGCTACTCCAAACTGGTAAAGAACTAACTGATTCTATTTCAGTTTATTGATCGGTGCTTTGTTGTTCGCATTGATCCAGTCCCTGATAAACAGCCGTGTCAGATGTGGCTTTATAGCTAACCTTGATCGATCCGTTTTTGACTGATCCCTGAGCTCCCGCTTCAATGGTTTTTTGATCAGTGAGCGTAACAGTGAATTCATAGGGCACTTCAGGGTTTTGTAATACCACTTTGCCCGATTCGTCATAATAGTAAAAACTTACGACTTTATAATCGCCTTCGGCTTCAAGTGAATAAGTTACATCGATACTATTAACCTCCACAACAGTTTTGTTGGTTTGAAGTTGACAACTCAAATCTGAAATGTCACTGCTCTTCGAACATCCCAAAACAAGGAGTGCAACAAATAACAAATTCCATTTTTTAAATAGGTATTTCATTCTTGTTTTAATTTGTCATTGATGAATCAGAATGATTCAATCATATTGCTTACAATAATTTACAACTGCGACATAAACTTGGCCTTATCAACCACGTAGCGTGCGTGGTGCCCATGACCGACCAGAATTTCATCATCGAACACCAGTAATTCAAATACAATTTTCTTCCCCACTACCTCAACCACATTACTTTCGCAACGCACTATGTGCCCTACTGGTGTTGCACGCAGGTGTTTCACATGTACTTCGGTTCCAACTGTGGTCGCACCTTTTGGCAAAAGATTCTCAATACTCTTCATGGCTGTCATTTCCATAAAAGCGATCATGGCAGGTGTGGCGAAAACCTCCACAAGCCCTGACCCGTATGCTGTTGCCGTGTCCTTTTGCTGCACTTCAAGTTCCTGAACGCCTTTCACTCCAGGCGCAATACGTATAAGCATGCCGTTAATCCTTAAAAATCAATTGAACATCTTGTTTCAGATCGGGATGCAGACTCAGCGCAACCGGGCAGGTTTTTGAAATTTTTTCCAGAATTTTCTTTTGTCTGTCGGTATAAGTGACATCCGGAAAAGTCAGAATAATCTTTACTTCGCTGATTCTCCGAGGATCGGACGCCATGATTTTGGTGATTTCTGCCCTGGTTCCATCAATGGTGAAGCTGTGCTCGCGGGCTGCGATGCCCATGATAGTCAGCATACAGCTACCCAATGCGGACGCCACCAAATCTGTGGGCGAAAAAGCTTCACCTTTTCCTTTGTTATCGACAGGTGCGTCGGTTATTACCATTTCACCCGACTGAAGGTGCGTCATCTCTGTGCGCAGTTCTCCGATGTAAGTTGTGTGTGTTGTTGCCATAATTTTCAATTGTTGCAAAGATACGTAAGTCGGGCCATACAGGCATAAAAAAAGCCCCCCGATATCACATCGGAAGGCCCAAACCAAATTAAAACAAAACGTTGGGATTTATGATTATTTTTTGTCAGACTTTTTGTCGTCTTTACATTCGCTCTTGCAGCAAGACTTTTTTTCTGAACAAGCTTCTTTTTTAACTTTCTTTGTTTCTTTTTTATCTTTCTTTACTTCCTGAAGCAGGGTAGTATGCACATTAGTTCCTGCAGCCATTACGGGTTGAAGTGTTGAAACGCCGAAAGCCATAAAAGCGAAGAAAGCCAAACCTATTGCGAATTTTTTCATGTGTATCAAATATTAAATGTTTTACAGTGACAAAGATATATGCGAGAACAGGCGAAAGCTGTTAATGCCTTGTTAATTACTGTTAACGAAATGTTAATGCTGGCGCAATTGACACATTAGCCGTAACTTTGAATGAAATAAATTCCTGTAAATGAAACGAAAACTACTCAATTCTATCATCGTATTGGCATTTGTTTCATTGTTGGGTGTAGTGATTATGCAGGTTTATTGGGTTAGAAATGCTTTCGAACTCAAAGAAGAACATTTCAACAATTCGGTTCGTTTGTCGATGAAATCGGTTTTAACTCGACTTCTCGAAATGCATGCCGATTCCACTTTAAAGCAATTGACATCGCCAGACCCATGTATCATCAAAAAGACCGAAGTCGCAGACGTAATCAAACCGGCAGTGCTCGATTCGTTGATTAAAGCAGAGCTGGGCTGCATGCAAATCACGGATGGATACGAGTATGGCATCTACAACCGAAACACCCTTCGGTTTTCGATGGGAAACTATCAAAACTATCAGCAGGAATTATTGAAGTCGGTGCACCAGCAAAGTATAGAGGCGCTTTTTTCGCCAGGCGATTATTTTTTCAGTGTCTACTTTCCGCGTCAGCAAAACTACCTGATGCGGCAACTTGTTGGCTGGATGGTTATCTCAGCGATCTTTCTGTTGATTCTTATTTTTAGTTTTTGGTTTACCATTGTGACGATCTTGCGTCAGAAGAAGGTGTCGGAAATGAAGAACGATTTCATCAACAACATGACGCATGAGTTTAAAACGCCCATTGCCACCATTTCACTCGCCTCCGAAATGCTGATGAAACCAGCAGTTCAGCAAGACCAAACCAAAACGTCGCGCTATGCCAAAGTGATCAACCAGGAAAATGCCCGTCTGCAAAATCAGGTAGAACAACTGCTTCAGATAGCGATCATCGAAAAAGGAGAACTCAAACTCAATCTGAAGACGTTGGAGATCCACAAACTCCTGCAAAATACCATCGAACGGTTTGAGCTGAAGTTGCAGGAAAAGCATGGACACATTACCTATTTACCCAACGCATCAAAAGATCAGGTGGTTGCCGACCAACAGCAATTGGCGCATGTTTTTGCCAATTTGATTGACAATGCCATCAAATATTCTCCCTCATCGCCCGAAATCACCATTACCACAGCTAATACAACCAACGGCATGATGATCCGCATCAGCGACAAAGGCATTGGCATTGCCAGAGAAAATCATGCCCAGGTTTTCAAAAATCTATACCGCGTACACACCGGTGATGTGCACGATGTAAAAGGGTTTGGCATCGGACTATATTATGTGAAACGAATGATGGGCATGCACAACGGCAGCATTGAGCTGGAAAGCGAATTAGGACAAGGAACTACATTTAAGCTATTTTTACCCTTCGAACAGCGCAAAAACGAATGATATGGATGATAAAATCAAGATATTACTTGTTGAGGACGACCCCAACCTGAGCATGGTTCTGCAGGATTATCTCGAGTTGATGGAATATGAGGTTGTGCTCGCCAGGGATGGTCAGCAGGGACTTGCTTTTTTCGATAAAGAAAAAGCTGACCTTGTTGTGCTTGACATTATGCTGCCCAAACTGGACGGTTTTTCGCTGGCAACGCAAATACGCGAAGTAACACCCTATGTCCCCATAATCTTCCTCACTGCCAAATCGATGAAAGAAGACCGGCTCAAAGGTTTCCAGCTGGGTTGCGACGACTACATTACAAAGCCCTTCAGCACCGAAGAGCTGAATCTGCGCATCAAAGCCATTCTGCGTCGCTGCCTCAAAGACAACACACGCATGCCCGATGACCATGAAGAAACTTTCATGATTGGGATCTTTACATTTGATCCGAAAAATATGGTATTACATTCCGATTTTGGCGATCAAACCCTTACGCGTAAGGAAGCGGCGCTGCTCAAGCTGCTCTGCGAAAACGCCAATAAACTGCTGACACGCGAAGAAGCCCAGCAAAAAATCTGGGGCGACAGCGACTATTTCATCGGCCGCAGCATGGATGTTTTCATCGTGAAATTGCGAAAATACCTGAAAGACGACCCACACGTCACCATAACGAATGTGCATGGAACTGGCTTTAAACTCGAAATAAAATAAGATGTAATTAACTAAATATCAACACTAACCAAACTCTTTTCACCATGACAAAAGAATCAAAAATGATGAGTGGCATCATCCTGCTCTCCGTTACAACCATCATGTTTGGCGGCAATTTTCTGCTGGGCGTACTTTCGGGTTCATATCCAGAAATGGAGCTGACCGAATTTCAACAGGCAATGTTCAGGGCAGGTCACGGACACGCCGGAGTGCTTGTGATTCTGGCATTGATTGCACAACTGCTCGTCGATCAGACACAGCTGAGCAACCGCTGGAAGTGGGTTGTAAGGGGTGGATTTCCTGTTGGAGCTGTCTTGGTGAGCGGCGGATTTTTTGCTGCCGCAGCCGGTGCAGGTCGCACTGAGCCCAATGCCTTTATCGCCATTCTTTACATCGGTATTGCCGTATTGGCAATCTCACTGATTGCTTTGGGATTAGGATTGATCAGGAAATAACAACTATTTCCCGCCTTTGTAATACTTCATCGCTTCAGGAAGCCATTTCCTGATCTGTGCGATGCGCGTTGCATCTGATGGGTGGGTGCTCAAAAACTCAGGTGGCGACTGTCCATTTTTCATGTCAGCCATACGTTGCCAGAAATCCACAGCTTTGTTCGGATCATATCCTGCCATGGCCATGAATATCAAACCCAGGTGATCTGCTTCACTTTCGTGTAGACGACTGAATGGCAATAACACGCCCACCTGACTACCAACTCCATAGGCAGCAAACCACAAGGCTTGTGTTTCGGCAGGTTTGTCGCGCAAAGCCACAGCAAGGGCAACACCACCAGCTTCTGCCATCAAGGCCTGGCTCATGCGCTCGTTACCATGCTCAGCAATGGCATGAGCAATTTCGTGCCCCATTACCACTGCAAGACCGGTTTCGTCCTGTGTGATGGGCAAAATACCCGTATAAACAACCACTTTACCACCCGGCATACACCAGGCATTGGCCTCCGGACTCTCGATCAGGTTAAACTCCCATTTGTAACCATCCAGTTGTGATGAAAGATTTTTTTGCTGGAAATAAGTTTCTACAGCCGTCTTGATTCGTGTGCCCGCGCCTTTGACCATGGCCGTTTTGGCAGCATCGGTCGAGAGTTTGTTGCTTTTCAGAAATTCATCATATTGCTGAAAACTCATGCTCATCATTTGCGATGAAGGAATGAGGCTGAGCTGCTTGCGCCCGGTAACAGGCACTGTTGAACAGGATTGCAGCAAGGAAAAAATAAAAATCAGGATGAAAGATCCCAGCAGGTGTTTTTTGGTCGGCATGATTCAAGGTGTTTTGAGATCACAAAACTACTAAATATTTGAGGCAAAAGTCACATCAACTTTGCTGTTTTAGAACCCAGGCGTCAATTTGACTGTGGCTGGAGCGGTTCTATAATCCGTTTCCGGAAAATTCTCTTGTAAACACAAAATCCTATAAATATTGGAAGTATATTCATTTATAAAATTCACTATTTTTGATATATGAGTCGAATGCTTAGAATAAAAAGTTGTTTTTTTTCATTATTTGCAGCATTAATCCTTATAACCAGCTGTAAAAAAGATGATTATAGAGAGAAATATACTGGCAATTGGATATTTGTCGTACAAGTAACAAAGCTTAATGTTGATAGTATTCCACAATTTGTAAGGGATACTATCAATTATACTGGGCTAATAAGTAAGGGAAATAATAAAGATGAAATTAACATCCATTATTTAGAAAACACTTCAATTATTCTAAAGTTAAGTGAAGCTGGAGAATTAAGAGGTTTTCCAACTGGTAGCTCTGGAGGTTCTGGAAGTGGGGATTTTGAAGGTTTTAACAAAGTGTACCTAAATTTTAAGTGGGGAGGTCAAGGAGGCTTTCTTGAACACAATGTTGACGGAATTAAAAAATAAATCCATAAAATAGCCTCTCCTGATGAAGATAATCATTCTCCCATTGCTGGTGCCCCCGGCCATCCGAGATGCGATTCAGTATCCTGAACACCCCTATGCAAAACAAAAAAGCTGTGAAACCAACATCTGTGCGAATAATCGAAGATTCATTGTTTTTGCTAGGTGAGCAAAAAAAAGTGAAACCAAAAACAGACTTTGCGGACACCGATTGCATCTAGAATGGCCCGGAGGTGCCAGTTGGGTGTTGAAATTATATCCATATCCATTTTACTGTATACTTTTAGTTGATAAATTACGTTTATATGCTCTCCGACGCCCAAAATACTACCAACCCCGAAAGTTTTCAGGTCAAAGAACGTTCTGGTTTGTTGGCATTCATCTGTTGTCTCACATCACATTCCCTTCAAAATCCCTCATGCAATTTCCATAACCTCATGCCCGGGTTGGGGATTCCCTGCATTGAGCCTGTCGAAATATAGTTCAACCGGGAGTTCTTCCGACAATTAAAGGAAGGGCACTTCGTGCCACATGAGCTCCTAATTATTATGCCCTGTGCTTTGTTCTAAGGATTTACCACTGTATAATGTTCCTGTCTTACAGTACTAAAATCAAGAGCATTCATCATAGCTTGTCCATTTGGGTCTTGTTGAAAAATGGGTGTCCAAGCATATCCAGCTTCCTTACTTATCCAACAAATTCTAAAATACCAATAACCATCGGTATCTTTGCCAAATTCACGGCTGATAAATCCTGGTTGTTGATTGATTTTTCCATTGCGAGTTTTTCGTTCAATTTCAATGAATTGCTCATCAGTAACGCCCGCTTTGAGCTTCATTTTACCGATTTCTACAAAAACTACTTTGTCCATTTTATTTATTTTTGGAAGATTAATTAAGAATCTTTTTTTATAAAATTCCATACGCATCGTAGCGAAATCTATCATTTGTTGTTGATGCTGTACAGACTCATTTTTCTTTGAATTTTCTGCCCATTTCGAACCTGCTTCTTTTGACGTCCAATGAATGCTTACTATCCAATATCCATCCGGAAATTTGCCCAATTCTCTATACAAAAATCCTTCTTGTTCTGCCAATGCTTTTCGGATGTCCTTTTCTGCCAAACACAATTGTTCGTCCGAATATTCAGGCTTGATTTTAAATTTTGCGATACCGACAAATTCCATAGTTCAGTTTATTTGCCGTCACGTTTGGCAACAATGCCAAACATCGTTTTTACCACAAATAATTCTACACCTAACATCACTATTGCTACGATAGTCCCAACGCCAAAAGTACCTGCCAACAAAGCGATAATGATGCTTTGCAATTCTATCAAGGCTCTGATAATGGTAACAATGGCAATGGTTTCGGGCACACCAACGGTGGCTACTATGAGGAGTGCGATGCCTATAGCCAGATTTCTGGCACCGAATTCATAACTGGAAAATTTTGCGGCGGTGCTTGCCAAATCAATTCCGATAGTGCTATTCTGAAAAAGTGAATCAGACTTGAAATAATTTGAAGCACCAAAAGCTACATTGGCGACTGCCAATAGCCCTACAACTATTCTTGTCCACTTTGGGACTAATGCTTTTGAATCCATTTTCTGAAAATTTTGAAGTTTAATTTATCCTTTCAATTGTTTCATTGCTGTTCCCCAGTCTTCCAAATGATGCACTTCCACAATTTTTCCATCTACAATTTTGTGAATGTCAATAGTCATTATCTGAAAAGATTTTGTGCCATCGGTAGGCAAACCCATAAAATCACCGTTTGGTGTTCCTGATGCTTTACTTCTTACAATGTATTTATCGCCATCGTTGAGCAATTCTTGTGGTTCCCATTTTAAATCAGGAATCAATTTCCAAAAAAATCCAACTTGCCCAATTAATTGCTCTTTGGTTTTACTTTCTACTGAACCATTAGAAACAAAATTGTCGGCTAGTACATTGTTTAAGACCTCTGCGGGTGTAGTTTCTGCATTTACGGTTAATGCTGTGCGATAAAAGGTAATTAGCGCTTCTCTATTCTTGTCCATCTCATAAAAATTTTATTGGTTAAAATGATGGAACAAAAGTGTGATGAAGTAAAAGGGCAGAAAAGGTTAAAACCTGCGTTTTTATGATACTTTTCTGCTTAGGCTTTTTAGGCTTTATTGAGCTGCTGCTCTCTGAACTCTATGGGCGTTTGAGCCGTTTGTTTCTTGAAGTATTTTATAAAGTTGGTAGGTTCCTCAAATCCTAAATCGTAAGCAATTTCTTTGATGGAAAAATTGCCATACACAAGAAGTCTTTTTGCTTCCAATATTATTCGTTCATTTATCATTTGTTTCGGCAGTTTACCCAAAAATTGATTAGTAGCTTGTCCCAAGCGTCTTTCAGAAATGGCCAATTGGGTGGCATAAAATCCTACATTTTTCTTTGTTTTATAATTCTTTTCCAAAAGGTCTTTGAACAACGTAGTGTATTCAAAATCAATATTTTTTTCGTTTTGGAAATTATTGTCTTTTCTTTTTTCTCTTTCGGCTAATAGCAGAAAATTTTGAAGCAGATTTTTTAGAATCGTGGGGCTTGAATTGCTGTCAAAATGCTGTAGTTCTTCATCTATTTCCTGATTAATATTTTGCAGTTTTTGAAAAATTGATTTTGTAAAAGTCAGCAGACAATTATCCTGTAAATCATTAAATAAAGTTGAACCTTTAAGAAACTTTATGTCGTTTTCATTCTGACAAAAGAAGTCGTCTGTAAAGATTAAAACTTCACCTTCATAACTAAAAAGTTGGTCAAACTGATGTACTCTTTCTCTGTCAATAAAAAGAATAGAGTTTGGCTTTACCTGAATAGGCTTAAAGTCAACCAGGTGTATGGGTTGGCAATTTTTGAATAAAAAGATGTGGTAAAAAGTTGTTCTGTGAGGGTTTATTAAATGAAGCCGCTTGTCAGTCGTCAATGTACTTAATGGAACAACTTCAATTTGAACTTCTGTTTTTTTTGAAAAAGTATACTTTTTAATTTCTTTGCTCATAGTGGTTGCATCATCGTTCGGTCAAGGTTGCACATAACGGTAAGCATAAGAATAGTAGCCGACTGCGGGCGGCTTTCCTGTCAAGTTACAAGAAAGTTGAAGCTGGCTACAACACCTGAATTTACTACTGTCCCGGCTATTATTTTTAAACATTGTTAGGATTTGTTGTTATTTATTTCAATTAGTTCACCACTGCATTGATTTTCTCCCAAAGCGCATTATCAAAACCAGACACTGCAAAATTTGGGTTGTTTGGGTCAGAGGCATTTCCCATTCTTACGATGACCATTTTTTTGCTTGGTATAACATATATCCGCTGGTCTTTTGCACCCATTGCTGCGTACATATCCGCTGGTGCATTGGGAACTAAAAATCCAGAGTAAACGGTTTGCTCACCCGGTATCATAAACTTTGTTTTTCCATTTAACCACCATAAGTATCCATACGAAGGATTAATAATTTGTGAAGAAGTTATACTCTCATTCGAAAAAGTTTCATTTATTATCCGTTCATTATTCCATTTTCCTTTGTTAAGTGCTAATATTCCAAATCTTGCCATACTTCTTGTTGTGCTATAGTATATGGTGAAAATTGTCCCGAAATTCCAATAGCCATCCATTCCGATTTTGTATTTCAGTTTTTCGTTGAAATAAGTTTCAAAATCTTTATTGCTCGCTTCGGAAACTATATCTATAAGTTTTTGGAAAACATTGCCATAAGCCCACCTTGTTCCAGCATCTGCAACATAAGTGAGATTAGATTTTATCACATATTGTTTTGAGTCGTCAATTCCAGAGGTCATTGTCAACAAATGTCTTACTGTTATCAGATTTTCCTTTTCCAATGGCATATTGGACCATTCCGTTCCCAAATAATCTGATGCTTTATTGTTTAAATTCAATAAACTTTCCTGTTGGGCAATTCCCGTTGTTGCAGCTACCAAAGTTTTGCCTGCACTGTTCCACTCCCACTCGGTAGAAGCCGTATGTCCATTAAAATATTCTTCCATAACTATTCTCCCATTCACAAGTATCATAAATGATTTTGTATTCTTTTGGACAAGAAAATCTTTTAAAGGCTGAATTGCATTTTTATTCCAACCTAATTCTGAAACAGATGTTGTTTCCCATTCTGTGCCTGAATTTACAGGAAAATACATTGAAGTATCAGGATTCGGTAATGTCGGGTTTTCATCTTTACTGCAACTTGTCAATAATAGTAATGAAACTAGCAATATCTGTATATTTAATAACTTAAAATAGTTTGACAATGGACTTTGTTTTTTCATAAAGTTAAATCGTTTTTAGTATGCTTCTTGGCTTCAATGATCGCTAACTTTGAGTGTATGGTCTCGTAATTGATTGCGGACTTCCAACCTATCAAGTTACCGCACGAAATTGATGCGGATTATGCTGCTCGAAAACCTCTGAAACCCTTATTAATTATCCACATTTTACTTATTATTATTTATTTAATTACATTAGAAAAAAACGACAAATAAAACCTATTCAATACAATAAATTATTATGAGTATCAGGAAACATGCATACAAAGTCAATGATCTTCTTCGTTTGCCCCTGCCGATCGCTATCGGTAGGGGTAAATAATTGATTTTCGATTAGATACGAAATTATATTTATTAATGCCGATACTCATTTAATTTATTTTCTTATCACCATACCTCCTAAAGTTTTACCTTGTGGAACCCCATCAACGTAAAATATTTTCACATCTCCTTCTGGGAAATATCGAATCCATTCGCCATCTTGATTTCCGTTAGTATAAGCACCTTTAAAAAAAACTCTGCCATCAACGTTCCAATAAGTCCATTCACCTTGTTTTACCCCTTTTATGTAATCTCCTTTATAGTTAATTTTTCCATTTTCAAAATAACCAATATTAGAGGTGATTTCTCCTTTAACATAGGTTTCCACATTTTTTAATTGTCCGTTGGTATACCAATAATTCCAAATTCCTTCCTTATTATCATTATAAAATTTTCCTTCCGCCTTTTTTTCACCACTTTCATGCCAATATTCCCATATACCTTCTGCAAGGTCAGCAATATAGATTCCCTTCGCTTTTTTTTCTCCATTATCATAGTAATAAATCCAATCTCCTTCATAATTACCATTTGAATACTTGCCTTCAGATTCTATTTTCCCATTCTCATGCCAATAAGTCCATTTCCCTTCATTTTTATCATTTAAATAAAGGCCTTCTGATTCCAGCTTGCCATTCTCATAATAATATATGAAATGACCTTGCCTAGTTTTAAGTTTTTTGGATTTATATGAGCCAGTCATTTGAATTTGCTTATTCATATAATAGTCATTTACAATCCAAGTCTCGTTACTATCTATAAATGCTTTTCGATAATAGACGGCAACATCTTTATTTGATATTTTATTCCAATCTTTATCAAAATATATAACAAGGGTATCTTGAGAGAAAAGTGTCTTAGGCATTGTAATAATAATGACCAAAAGAAAAAAGTATAATTTCATAATGATAATTTATTTGGGAAAATAAATAACTATAGGTAGTTTTTTAACTATTTCATTTTTTTGTTCGCATACTTCCTTATATAGAGCTGCTTTAATATAATTTTTCTTAGTTATAAAAGTATAATTAATGTGTAATGAATGACTATTTAACTGTTCTACTTTTTCTTCAAAGTAGAAAGCTTCATTATCGTAGGTTTTAAAATAATCGTCTACCAGCATATCTTTCGGAAAATCGAAAATAATGCGATAATGAACATTTTGAGGATAGGATAAGGCAAAATCATATTTCCTTGCTTCACAAACCGATGTATTTATATACTGATATAAAGTTTGCGGCTCAAATCTAAAAAGCCAAAAACCTTTTGCTGGTGGATTTGTATTATCACCATCTTGCCACATTCCACCAACATCATAATTATAAGTCATAGTAAATGTATTGGCCTTCATATCATCATCAATTTTTACTTCACTGGTTTTATTTACAATTGGAAACTGCTTCTTTAATTCATCGCTCAGTCCATCCGATACATCATTAACTGAATAGTATTCCATTGACAACCTCCGTATATCAGCTTCAAAACCAATGCGTTCCGATGTAATCAGTAGTTTTCCGGGTTCAGTAAATGATTTAAAAGAATACTTATCAATATAATTTGTCATACCCTCTTTGTTTTTCACGGACAATGACTGTAATGTGTCAGCAGGCAGTCCTACAACAAGTGCCTTGCCATAGTTGTAAGTATAAAGATCTTTATAATCGCCTCCTTGCATTGCAATGGTCGGATCTACCCAAAACGTATGATTGTTATAATCATAAGTAACAATACAATGATTAAAAATCTGATTGCTGACCAAAGATTTATCAACTTCACTTTGTGTAACAGTATTGACCAATGCAGGATAAGCCTTTTCTATCCCAATATTCTTTAATAACCAAACCAGTAACAGTGATTTATCTTTACAGTCTCCAAAACGCTGTTTCACTACCTGTTCTGGTGAAAAAGGTTTAATACTTCCAATGCCCGATTCAATACCCATGTAACGAATATCATCTTGCACGTAATCAATCAACTTAGATATTTTCTGCTCTGTTGTTTCATTTCCCGAAAAAACCTCTTCATATACATCGTCAAGCTCAGGTTTATTTGCTAAAGAGAAAACATTTTGAGCCCATTCATTCACGTCTTTCCATGATTTATAACTGCTCAGGGTAAAGTATGGATAGGGTGTTAACCACGAGGGAATATTATCTTCCAGTTTAATAGGCTTTAAATTTGAGTAACTAATTTCAATATTCCGGTAATTATCAATTATCTCATCTGTTATTTTTAAGCTATCACAATCAACACATTTGTAACTATAATCTTTTTCTTTGGAATAAAAAACGCGCACGGTAAATAAATCAATAGGGTTCAATGCTGCTAATGGAATAAAAAGATATTTATCTTCACCGAAAATTGGATTATTTCCAATCAATGTATATGCAAAATCAATGAGGTCATCTTTCCTAATATCGTTCAAATTATCGTAAACAGATATAGCACCAGTATAAATTCCTTGCTGAAGAGTATATTCATTATTCACTACTTCAAAGCTTAAATCATTTGTGCGGTCAATTTTTTTACCTTTACGCCAAATGAAAAGATGATGAATTTGAAGATGTTGGTAAGAAGAGTCGTAGGTTACAAGTAACTGCGATGCATTGGTAATTCCACTATACGAAATGACATTTCTTATTTCGTGATAAAAAAATGCATTTTCTTCAAGATTCACCTGGTAATCGACTAGTTTTAAATAAAATCCTGATGTTATGTCATATTTTGAGATAGCAGAATCATCTGGAGTATCAATCAATTTAACCCAATTAGGTATTGCCTTGAAACAATAATTTTGAGCATGGATTGCGTTAGAAATAAATAATACTAATACAATCAAATATTTAATACGTTGTTTCATTTAGTTATTTTATAAAGAAGTCTGTGAATAAAATTATCAATTATTTATACAAATACATGTTTAAAAGGAAAATCTATTATTCTAAAAACGTAAGTTTGTTTCATTCTTCGCTATTGGTGCCAAGGTTTATGTATAATCAATATTGAATATATAACCCTTGTACTGATAAATATATACACCTTTAACTGATTCGATGGAGCCCAATTCTGTGGCTTTCAAATATTAAAAAACGTGTCATCTTCATGTAATTTATTTGTTCATACTAATATTCGAGTAGCTTGCGCGACACCATTTCTTTTGCCATCCGAGAGCCTGTGGATGGCACACCACTAAATTCCTTCCTTTTCCCTGGCTGCTGCGAGCGAGCAAGCCATTCCAGCGGGCGCCGGTTTTTCTATAGCATAAAAGTAGAAAAACTTTTTCTTTTGCAAAATGCTTGCAACATTATTTAGATGGTATGTAAATAGCGTTGCAAGAAAGGCGTTGGGTTTTCTTACGAAGACGCTATGATCCAGATACTTCGGGGAGACCGCCACGCCGCTTCACGGCTCATGGAATCGGTTTTCATATGACAATCTTCCAGGCGTTTATCCTTCCTAAATGATCTTCCCAAGTCCCAATGCCCTATTAAAAGCGTTTTATGCAAATCGATTCCACGAGGTTGATGACGGAGCGCTGCGGAGTCATAAACCGTGGCGGCCTTCTATTCGTCAGGACACCATCATTTAGAAAGCCAGCAACATCTTACTCTATTCATCCATCCACACGCAAAAGAAATTTCGCCAAAGGCGAAGTGTTCGCAAGCTC
>DINQ01000016.1 GCA_002426795.1 Bacteroidales bacterium UBA5536 | reverse complement strand
AAGCTTATCGAATTAAGCTTTATAGGTGAATTATCTGTCTCATCCTTTTTACAAGAAACAATAAATAATCCAATAAGTATAGATATTAAAATAAGTTTTGAGTTTTTCATGTAATAAATTTTTATGTATGTAAAAAACTTCTCATGATGTTCCATTTTTTCAATCATTTAGTTTTGGTGATAGTTTAAAATTACTTCTGAATCATCTTTACGGTCAGTATAAGAATAGTAGCCGACTGCGAGGCACTTTCCTGTCAAATTACACGAAAGTTGAAGCGGGCTAAAGCCCTTGAAAATACTACACTCTCGGCTATTATTTTTATACATTGTTAGCACGTCGTACTTTTTTATTCTTAATATTTAATATTCATTTTTTGTAGTCCTTTTAGTAGAAGGTCTTTAAAATTTGGGTAGATAAAAATCATATACAGCCCGAAAACTACTGCGGTAATAATCAGAATTATTTTTGTAATATTTTTGGGCAGTGTCCATGGTATCAGAATTAGATATATAATTCCAGCAACTATCACACAAATATATACGGACATATCAATGTAGTTCGATCCAAATATATCAGCTGTCCAATTTAAAAAGTCTACACTTTTTTGAAAGAAATAGTCACAGCTTTTTCTGATGTTAGGAAGAAATATAAATGTAAGTAGTAGTCCTAATGATATAAAATTTAATTTATAATTAGTCTTTCTACTTATTAAATAAATCCATGATGAAGGAATTAATACATAGTATACAAAAATATTTATCACATTGTAAGTGGTTCCAAACAAATATGCAATTCCTAATAATCCTCCCATTACAATCATAAAAATTTGGTGAAATAGGGAGTCTGCATTATCTATCCAGAATTGTATATCCATTTTTTTTTATTATCAGGATTTGAGTTTTTGTTAGTATGCGTGCTAACTAGCCGCTAAACGCACCCATATGGCACTTATTTCTGCTTTACCCCTAAGCCGTCAAATTCTTGACAATCAATAATATTTCCATTCATTCTCGTTTGTAAACGTATCTCAACGATTAATTTCCGTTTCATCTCTCTGGCTTCGTGTCGTTTAAATTTGTAAAGTCAATTTCCATTTTTTCTCTTTTTCTAACCAAATAAATAACCTGATCCCATGACATCCTCACGTCAGATAAGGGTCTTCTTCCTTTCATAGTCTGCCCGTAACTCCCACATTCAAAACCAGCTGGCGTCGATCAACAGCCTAAAATTAAGGAATTTTTCAAATTTGCAAGCTATCATCCCTTATTTAGAAAAACTCTACTGCTTAAATAACCATTTCGCGTTTCTAGTAAAGCAACCATTTGTCGCAAAACTAAATCATTTCATCGCAAAAAACCCAGGCCCGATTTTCCGGGCCTGGGTCCGCTCTATCCTTTGCTTGTATAAAGCCTCAATTGTGGTGCTATCCACTCCATAACACCACAGCAGGCCGGCGCCTGCAATAAGCACCATAAAAATAAACTATTTTTTCAGGCAAATCAAGCTTTAGTTATCCAGGGCCCTATTTTTTTTCCTGCTCCCCTACTGCCATGAATTCCGGCTGAAGAATCCAGTATAACTTATCTACGCTTTTTGATGATGCTCATCTGAAAATCCGATGCTTCAACATCGTGTTTCACCAATTCAAACAGCTTGCCATCCAGGTATTTTTCGATGAAGGGCAAATCAGGTGCATAATGGAAACTGCCGCCCGGTTTCAGCGAAGCCAGCAGCTGCATATAGGTTTTGCCATATTGTATGTAGTTTCCGTCTTCGCGCAGGTGGTGGTGATTGAAATGGTTCGAAAAGCCCAGGTTGCTGACAATCGTGCCCCATTTCTCTGATCCATAATCGTAGGTCAGCCAATCAGCTGTATGCAGATTCGGGCTCGTAAACTCATACCTGTCGAAGCCATGCACTTCAATACCGAGATTTCTAAGGTAATGAACCAGCTGTGCGTGCCTTCCGCAGCCCACATCCAATACAGGCTGCATCAGCTGCTCCGGAACAATCCTTAAAACACTGAGCTGCAAATCAGCGCTGTATTCTGAACAGGCGACCGGCTCCACAGTTTCGCCCTCGTTTTGATAAATGCTTTCAGCAAAAGGGTTGGTCTCCTGTAGCCAGGCTTTCAGCTTTTCGTAATGCTTTTTTGCGATGGCTTCGATGGGTTCCTGCTGCGTCTGAAAGCTCCGGAACAAAGCGGCGTAGATGTTTTTCAACTGGTCTTTTGCCTGCTGGTCAAAGGTATAGTATTGGTTTACCCGGTAAAACTCTTCGATGGCCTTGTCGGCTGCATAGTCAATCAGCAATTGTATGGCGTTAACATCCAGTCTGTCGATCTCTGAAATGGCTTTGACTGTTTCGCTGGCAAACTGCAACAGCGCAGGCCTGTCGAGCAAAATATTCCTGCCCCGGTTGGTCGCAATCTGATTGTCAATATTTTCTTTAAATCTGTCCATTTGTTTCGGTTTTGTTGTGTACTGATGCAGGCACACCGCCTCTTTTTGCTGCTCTCCTTAACCTCTTTATCCCCTGACAATTTACGTCATCTTGTCCTCCCGTGTGCGAACCAAATTCCTCGAATACGGGCATGCTGTTTTTTTGCATGAGTTGTTGCACAATCACCCAATTTCATCTGTAAATAATTTTGATTTCATAGGTCAGTCCCGAAAACCTTCGGTAATCCATGAATTTTCATTACAGAGGGTAAGATATGATTTTTATGGATATTTCATTTGTAAATAATGATGATTTCAATGGCCCATATTTGCGTTTGCTATTTCACGATAAAAATCCTTCAAGTGATGACTGCCATATTTTGGTGCTTCCATATTGTAAGCCATGGCAGTCAGAAAAAATTCAGCGGGACCGTAAACCCGCAAAGGTGTAAATGCACGAAGGCTCCACAAGATAAAGCGGCGTATCCAATCGGGCAAATGCACAATGCTCTCAGGCTTGTTCATGGTTTTTAATGCCAACGCAGCCAATTCGTTATGCGTAAATGTCTCGGGACCTCCCACATTTATTTCCTTTTCGGATGTAGCAATAGCCTTCAGACAAGCTTTAGCTAAATCAGCGCCATGAATCGGATTTAGTTTCAGGTTCCCGCTTCCAAACAAATACACCCTGCCACGTTTAGCCATATCCAGAAAGTCGCGCATATCCGAGAAGAATCCCGTTGGGCGCATGATGGTATATTCCAGTCCAGACATTTTCAGTTCGTCAACAAAACGCTCTTTTGCCGCTGCAATTTTTAAATGCTTTAATTCCTGAAGCTTGAAAGCAGATACAAAAATAAATTTTCTTACACCTGAGCTTATCGCTTCGTCAAGCAGGTTTCGGTTCGCCTGATAATCGACATCCATATAGGTTAACCCATCCTTTTGACGCGTAATTCCAACGGTAGAAATGACCGTATCGACACCTTTCAGCTTACCTTTAAGTGACTTCGGTTTCGTTACGTCAGCCTTGATCTTGTAAAGGTTATCACCTTCAAACTCTGATAATTTTGCTAAATTTCTTACCAATGCCACCGTTTCAAAACCCTGTGCAATTGCTTCTTTCACAATATGTTTCCCTAAATATCCGGTTGCACCGGCAATAGCTACTTTTTCCATCTGTCAATAATTTTTTGATTTTACAGGTCAGCCCTGTTCACTTCCGCGCAGCCAAATGATGCATGCACAGGCAAAGTTTTCATGATTGAACACCTCAATAATTAAGGTTTGAGCCAAGCATGCATAGCTTCCTTATTTATACCTGTGTTTCAGGTTTGGCTCAGCTAAAAGTCAATCCGGGACTGCTTCACCAATTTTTATTTTTTTTACTGTTTGCTCTAAAATATTGTCTTTTCCATGGGCATAACTCTCCCAATTATAATCGATCAAAACATCAGGCTGAACGCCTTCGGTTGCTGTTTCCTGAATCCGAAACAACCTTTTTGAATAGGTGATGCGCAAGTTGGAATTAGGCAAATTAAACGCATCCATATCCTGGTAGCCTGTTGGATTTGAGCCGGTTGGCGTGCCAACGATTTTCGCATTGAGCAATTCGCGGAAGAGTGCCACATTGCTGGCACCGGCCGAAAAAGTAATGCCACTTGAAAGCACGTAAACACCATTTTTCCAGTCAATTCCATCCACCATATTGAGGGCATTGGCCAAAATAAGACCAATATACAAATCGCCTCCACCATTGTTGCGTAGGTCAATAATTACCTGCCGGCTTTGGTTTTGCACGACAAAACCCACCAGCTTCTCAGCAAATGGTATCATTTCTTCAAAAGTGGGATAGCTGTCGAATCTGATGTAGGTGATGGGAAGGCCTTCTACTTGCGTAAACCAAAGGAAATCAAAGTCCGGATTATCAGGCTTTTCGATGCCCGGTACACCAATATTCAATTCCCGGTAGTTTTGACTGTTCAGCTCATTTGGCGGAACAGCCTGCATCATTACGTCCGGATTTTTCCCGGCGTCAGTCGTAAACTGGAATCGCGCTTCTTCTGTTGATTTGGTGATTTTCAAGGAAAAAAGCAATTCGGACAAAGGTAGATATTCGCCAATCCGTACTACTTTCGAATGTTCATTTTCAACAAATTGAACAACTTCTGAAAGCTCGTTTTCAATTTCCTGAATGGGCTTTCCATCAATTTTGGTCATTGTAGCCCCCAGAACTGAGGCATAAGCTTCAGAAACTTTAACAACACGCCATTTGTTGCTGATCTTTTTTATTTCGATCGGGTAATAATTTGTTTCCCAATTCGCGAGTGAAACCGAAGTATGTCCGTCCCCTATTTTACGGGTTAAGCGCATCAGCCCGATGGCAATTTCCCAGTCGGTGCGTTTTTCAATGGTAGATGAAATGTGTTTCAACTCTTGTTCAAAACTTTGTCGGTCAATTTGGTTATACAGGTCGATGTGCCGCTTTTGCAACTCCTCTTGATAATGTTCCAAATCTTCCTGCCACCGATCGGTTCTGTTTTCCTGAGCGTACACAGCATTTACAAGCAAAAAAAGAATCAATACATACAGCTTTTTCATAACTCACTAAATATCTGTCAATTAATTATCAAATGTATTTTCTATATAGCCCAATACCCTGGCCGGAATATCGAAAGTCTTTTTCGTTTCGGTGACCTGATTTAAGGTGCCGGACAAATAAACATCCAATTGAGGGCAGTAAAACATAAAGGATGAAGTGCTACCTGTATGTCCTATAAACTGAAGATCTGAAAAGTGGGGCACGCGCTCCTTATAAACCACCTTTCGCAAACCATAACCATAATATAGCCCGGTGCTTTCGCTCACCCATTCAGTCATTTGCTGAACGGTTTCTGCCCGAAGTATTTTGTGTGTTTGCAATGCCATCTGGAATTTATTTAAGTCAGAAGCAGTGGTTGCTAATCCTCCTCCGGTCCAACCTATGCTCAGACTTGTATATCTGGAAACTTCAGTATTTCCAGCATAAATTTCGGCTATCCTTTCTGTCGGTCTGATGGGTTTTGAACGCAAAAACATGCTTGTATGGTTCATGTCGAATGGTTCGAAAATGTATTTCCTATAAAAATCGTGAACCGGCATTCCACTGACACTTTCTACAATCAGGCCCAACAACACATAATCTGTATTGCAGTATTTGTAAGCTGTGCCCGGGGCAAAATCTGCTTTCATTTTAGTTTTGGCCAGGTTGATCATTTCTGTTGGATGCCAGAATTTTGCAGTGTCCGAAAGCAAGAAAGCCATGCCATTTGGGGTGCCGTCCAGGGTTTTACCATCAATATAATCCGGAATACCTGATGTATGTTGAAGCAATTGAGCAATGCTTATTTCCATCGAATAGTCTTTACCCTCAAAAACATGCAGGCCATTGATGATACTGTCGGGCAGATACGCACAAATTTTATCCGAAAAATCGAGTTTCCCTTGTTCGTGCAAGATAGCAACGGCAGTTGCCGTGAAGGTTTTGCCAATACTTGCTGAATAAAATGGATGCTGCAGCGATACTTCTTCACCATCAGTAAATGTGCCTTCCGCAAAGTTCCAGTCGATGTTTTTTGAAGGTGAGTAAACCGACAAAAATGCATTGTGAACATCTTTGTTTTCGAGTTCTTTCTGAAGTAATTCTTCCGTCAGCTTACGGGCTTTTGAAAAATCTTGTGCCTGCAGCGAAAAAGCATAGAGCACGAGCGCAAAAAGAGACAAATATTTCCTCATGACTTTAAAATAAATTTTCGGGATTATTTCCCGTAAGATACTGAATATTAGCTGTTATACGCTCAATATCCCAATCCCACCACTTGAGTTCCAAAAGTTTTGAAATGGTTTCGTCAGAAAAACGCTTCTTTATCAGTCGTGCCGGATTTCCGCCCACAATACTGTAGGGCTCCACATCTTTCACAACTGTTGAGTTGGTTGCAATAATAGCTCCGTCGCCAATTTTCAGGCCGGGCATAATGGTTGCATGGTGACCAATCCACACATCGTTGCCGATGATGGTATCGCCTTTTACAGGGAACGATTTCCCGTCCATCGCATGGGCCCAATCGCCGCCAAAAATTGAAAAGGGATATGCCGAGATTGCATTCGTAAGGTGATTTCCGCCATTCATGATAAACTGAGCGCCCGAAGCTATCATACAAAACTTGCCGATAATCAGCTTGTCGCCAATAAAATCGAAATGGTACTTTACATTCTTTTCAAAATTCCTAACATCTTCAAAATCATCATAATATGTATAATCACCCACCATGATATTGGGATTGGTAACGATGTTTTTAAGGAAACACAATTTGTGGTGGTGTTCCAGTGGAAATGTGTTGTTTTTATCGGGAATAGTCATTTTTCGTATACTTTTCATTAAAAAAACAATTTTAAGCATTTTTCTGCTTTTGGCTCAGGAATGGCAGCAACAACATCTTTGTTTTCCAAAACCGCCATTCCCGGGCCTATATGCAGATAGGGCAAAAGTGGCCTTGACGAATCGTTTCCGGAAATCTGCAAAAACCGCTTTCAGCTTCCTGTTTCAATAATTCTCCCGTATGTTGTTTTGCTGCCTCAGCCATCTACATCAACAATCCGCTACAAAGCAGGCTGAAAATCCTTTTATTACTTTGTTTTGTTGATGGCCGAATACACCACCCGATGTTTGTCTTGTCGGATAGCGCCTTTAAAAATCAACCAGAAACAAAGTGAAAGTTCACCCAGGTTGGCAGGAATAGTCGCAAAAGAAGAAACGATGGCGTATTGATCCGGTAACAGGAAATAGGTGAGAAAATTGAGTTCATACCCAATAAATCCGGCAATTAGCAAGCCTCCAAACAGCTTTGAATAAATTCCCGGGAACAGGTCCGATTTCATCAGCAGAATCCCAAGGAAAAGCAGCCAAAGCCCGTAAAACAGGTAGCCGATATGGGCCCCGAGGTTGTTCAAACCCATAAAAAAGAGCGACAATGCCTGCAACTGTTGTTCCGAAAAAACATGCATAAATTCGCCGCCATTCAACACATACTGCGCGGCAAACTGGTTCAGCACATTGAGTCCCATCATGGCATTCGAAACCAACACAACAGCCAGTAAGGCGCGTGCCTGATTTTTATCGGTTTGCTGAAACATCCGATAGAATACCAACCCCAGAAAAATGAAACTCACCCTATACATCAGGTCGGAAACGAGCCCGAGCCTGAAAAGGAATTCCTTATCCAGTATATTTTGTGCTGTAAGTGCAGCATTACCGGGCTCAATAATATTGTTCCGGACAAAAAGTTGGGCGAAAATGCCGGTTAAAATCATCGACAGATACAGCGAACCTGCATTTGACATTAGTTTATGCTTAGGACTTTTCATTTTTTTACTTGATATTTATTATGGTTATTTATCACTTTTAGGTCAGCAGCTAAAAGGCATTTCAGAAAGCATACCCAATTGAGAGCTCTCCAAGAAAAGAATTGGAGAAATTGTACTTCTTCTCAAACTCATCGATTTTTTCATCAAAGCCTGCATCATCGATATCGATGTTCCTGGTTTTAAATGTGTGGCCGTAGCCCAAAGCGAAGGTTACATTAATCCCGCTATTCCAAACCCATCGGCGGCCAACGTTTATTCCCAGTGTAAGCTCAGGAAGCGAAAAATTGACCGTTTCGTTCTTCCACTGGGCATCGCCTTTGTAGATTCTGGCACGGCTATAGGCACCTGCGAAATATGAATTCATTTGCTGATTAATATGATATCTGTAATTCAGGATAACGGCAGCTCCGAAAGCATCAATTTTAGCATCGGAGTATGTTCCCGGAATATGTTCATAATCAGCCCGCAGCACCAAACCATGCTTTGATTTGAATAAATATTCGTAATTGACCGAAAATATACCAAACGCAACCCCACCCGGGCAGGTATTGATGGCCTGTTTAAAATTCAGTCTGCGTTCGGTGCTGTCATTAGATACCTTATGGCCTTGTGCCATCACTGATTGACTGATCATCAACAGGCCGACTAAAAGTTTCAATATTTTACTAAAATTCATTTGTCTGATTATTTTTAAGTTTCGTATGTATGTTCGATCGCCTTACCGGATGATTGAACTAATATTCTAAATCCGCGGTTACTGCAACTGATCATCTAAAATTTCACCCCGAAGTAAAGATTGGGTTCGAAGAGGAAGTAGTTTTTCCATTTGTCATCCAGGGCTTTAAATCCATCCGGAGTATTTGTATCGAAAACCCAGAATTGAGAATGGACCTGAGGTTCGATGTAAAACCGTTTTTTCTTGCCAAAGGCCCAATGATAGCCAAGATGGAATGAATTATACAGTTTAAAGCCATTGGCTATTTTGTTGCCATCTAAATCAAGGTAGGTCTTGTATTGTGGCAAGACTTCAACGGTGGCAAACAGTCCTTTCCATAACATGCGCTGGTAAGAAATTCCAATTCCGGTTTCACGAAGGTATCCGGGATAGAACTCGCTCTCCGATTTTACTTTATCGGTAAGTCCATCCCACCAAAGAATACCCATTGGTTGAAACAAACGCCAGGTGGCAAGCTTAACACCGACAATGTTCTTTTCATCTAGATTTCGCTTCACATGCAGTTCGATGTGCTGCGTATGCGTTCTGTCGTTCCAGCCTTTTTCGAACAACTGCGGCACTATAATCACCGGAAAACTAACACTATACTTATAGCTCATTTCGGTTTCATTTCCGGTTTTATGGTTGCTCTGTGCAAAGGCACCAATTGTACAAAAAGTTACAATAATTATGATTAAAGTTCTCATTTTCATTAAATTTAAAGGTTAATAATTGTTTAATACGAAGTGGTTATAATAGCCCTCAGGCCAAAAATCTCATTAGAAAATTCAATCTGTTTTTTTTTCGGTTAGCGCGAGATGAATTTTAACCCAATCCCGACACTAAAGCCCGATAATTGATGATCTGTAATATTATATAAACCGTCAACATCGGCATAACGATAGCCAATTTGGGCACTTAATGCCAGATGTTTACCAGTTTTTATATCAAAATGAAGTTCAGGTTCCAGCACAATCAGGCGCGATTTTTCAAGCCTGTCATCAGAGGCCTCACTGTAAATACCGGCCAAGCCGTAACCCAGCTTCACAGGCATGCTCAATTGAAATTTGTTGTTTCTCACAAGAAAATACTCAACAAATAATCCACCATAGCCAAACTTCAGGTACAATTGAGCGGTTTGGTTATCGTGTAAATTGCTGCCCAAAAAATCAATGGAACGCATCAGTCCATTACCAAATGCCCCGACAGCCATTTTGTTGTTAAAAACAACTGCGCCCATTCCACCAATTTGCGGATTGTATTTTCCCATTAAGCGCGTCGATTTGACGAATACACTTCCATAAGATGATAATTTATGCGCATTCGAGCCGTCGGTATATGTTTGTTGATGGCCTGCTGCTGTTTTGGTTGTGTCAGCTGTTGCGGCATGGCTATTAACCGTTGCCAGACAAATACCTGCAATCAATGATAGTTTTAAAAAGTTGTTCATTTTTTTTTGTTCATTTAATTTGATGCAAAACTACAGTTGAGGATAAAGGCGGTCGTTCCGAAATGTAATTGGGCACCCCTTGTTGAGATTTTGCACTTTGATTGGACGGTCAAAAATCATTTGGTCAGTTTCCTGATGAATTCCACAATCTGTTCATTTCCAGAGATATCAGGCACGTGTCTTGAGTCTTTTAGCAATAAAACCTCACCCAGCGACGGAAATATGGCTTTTGCACGGTTCAGCATCTTCACACCCGGGAAAAGCACATCCTTTTCAGCAGCAATCAGATGAAAGGGTTTTTTCATCTTTTGCGCTTCTTCCTTTGTGATCAGGGGAACAACAGAGAAAGCCATTTCAGAATGAAAAGCCCATTTAGAGAAACAGTCGAGACCAGCTTCCTTTTGTTCAGTGAATAACTCATTTGAAATCTGACGGGCCAGGCAGGGATGTTTCAGCCATCGGTATAGTTGCAATGGGAGTCGTATTTTCCATAAAATCTGCCACTTACTTCCGTTCACGAAGCCGGCAGGAACGATGAAGATGCCCTTTGAAACATGGCGTTGGTCGAGCATCAGTGTTTTCCAGCTGATAAATCCCCCAAAGGAAATCCCCAACAATACTGCATTACGAATATTCAACCAGGCCAATACTTCATACATCCATTGTCCGTACGACTCATCCTGCATCGAGAGGACACTCTCTGCGTTCAAACCAGAATGCTGCATTCCGTCAATGGCAAAAACCCTAAAATCATCCTTTAACCTGATGACCAGATCCAAAGCAAAAGGAGCACATCCGTTTACCCCATACACCAACACCAAAGGAGGCTTATTTTCCTGCCCTGTCGCTAGCACACTTGTATGGCCAAAGCTTGTTTCAATAGGTAAACATTCGTAATTCAGTGGCAGTTCGTCTGGTTCGATCTGAAATAATGCTTTAAGCTCTTTTTTGCCCTTGGGCGAATTGATAAATGAAATCATCGAAAAAGGGTGTTAACAGCCTTGTTATCAGCGCAAAAATCCTGCATCAATAGACTCAGGCAGATGAAAAACCAACCGGTTCATATTACTGAATTAAACGACTTAAAATTTTTTACTGGTGCTGGATAAAAGCCGAAACGGCCATATGTACCTTTCCGGCCAGTTCAAAATATGCCTGATCGTGTATATCGGCAGAAGCGTCCATATTTGTCAGGAGGAGATATCCTGCCTTGCCATCTTTGTCGAATTGCAGATTGCAGCTTATTCCCGGGTCGTTGCCATCATGTTTAATCTCATCACCGTTCAAAAACCAGAATACACCCTGATTCTCCGCCAAACCTGCCGGTAATATGCCCTCAGGAAGTAAGGCTTCAAAAAGCATTTTGTATCCCGCTGCTGAGAACAAAGTGGCAGATTGCCCCTTTGCACCTTTCATCATATCCAGCAGGAATTTTGCCAGATCTTCATTGCAGGTATAGATACTGCCGTCAGGGTACGAATCGTTGGCATAAATGGGCAAAGCGGTGTTTTTGTCCCAATAAAGTTGTGCGATGCCTGCACGGTCAAGGTCAGCCAGATCGTAAGATGTTCTGGTCATGCCCAACGGATCTAAAATATGGGTTGAAACATACATATTGAATGGCATTCCTGTCGCTTTTTCTACCAGGTAAGCGGCCAGTGAAGTGGCGATATTGGAATAATTCCAGGATGTACCTGGGGCGGATGAAGCAAAATTCTCCAAACTGTACAAATCACCACCCGGATAATAGTAGGATGCCAAAAAATCCTCCAGAGGTCTGCTTTCTCTTTGCTGAATACCAAAGCCATTGACTAGTAATTGTGCTCCTGCTGTTGACATATCTTCACCAGACACTATATGGTAGGCCTGGAAATAGCTTCCGGCTTCATCCAGCAAGCCCGATGTGTGTGTTACCAGGTGTTTCACCTGCATGACAGCATTCGGTATTTTGGGGTTTTTCAATTCAACGGGCAGTATATCGTTGATGTTTGTTTCCAAAGTAAAATATCCTTGTTCAATCGCTTTCACAATGGCTGCCGCCACAAAGGTTTTGCTGATTGAACCGATGGGTTGTGTTGTTTGGTTGGTGTAGGGCTTATCCTGATCAATATCAGCTTTCCCGAAGGATTGTTGGTAAAGGACAGAATCGTTTTTGATGATAGAAACCGCCATACCAGGTGCATCAGAATGGCTATAAATGTCATTCAAAACTGCTGTCAAAGCTGCAGAAGTAGCTATTGAGCCCGGGTCAACTGTTGGTTTTGCATCATCCTTGTCGCAGGAAACAATCGACATGGAGAGCATCATTGTAAAAAGGGGAAAGAAGAGTAACTTTTTCATGTGTAAAAAATTAGAATTTGACATACCATTTCCATTTTTTCGACAGCTATGCCGTCGAAAGTGAACAGGTTTGTCATTGGCCTTTTACTGTTTTACTACCAAATGACAGTGCGAAATTGCAGCGAAAAGGCAGGCCTGTCGTCCACAAATGAAATTGAGGACATTTTAATGAGAAACAGAACTTGCAATTGAAGGAGTAGCTATGGGAGAAGAATCATTTTCTTCTTTGTACTATTCTATGTATGAGGTACATCAGCCCAATGGTTATGGCCATCACCCCAATGACTGTCAAACCCAACGACGGAAACCCATGGATCATTCCATCGGCTGCCTGAAAAACAATCCAGCCTGCGGCAGTGGCTGCTACACCGCCCGCAACCTGCTGAAACGATGAGTCGAGTGCCATGAATGCACCCCTGTCATGCTTTTCGGGCACTACGGTAGCCAATGCTGTGGAAGCAATCATCCGGGCATTGATTCCGATAAACAGAAGCGTATGCAACACCACCACCAACCAAAAGGGAACAGCTGTCAGATTGCTGTAAACAGCTACCAAAACAATAGCCAATACTGTTCCGATGGTAAAAAGTCTGAATTTCCCATACCGGTCAGACAATCGCCCGATCAACGGGCTCAAAACAATAGTAGCCAATCCTCCGGCACCATATAACAAGGGTAGTTTATCAAGCCCAACCCCGAGATTGTTGGTGCTGTATGCCGAACCAAAAGTCATATACATGGTGTCTCCGAGGACAAGAAAGATATTGTTGATAAATACGGTCCAATAATCACGATTCCTGATTATATGCATTGAATGTGTCAACAGTTTGTCTTTGGTGGCATTATCTAAATGCGTATTGATGGGGTTAACCTTAAAAAGAACCACAGAGAAAACCAGGATTCCGAGGAAGAAAAATATCCAATAGGTTAGGCGCCAGTTGAAGTTGGTTGCCAAAAACAGGGCCAGTGGCAACCCGGCTACAAGGCTTGCAGCAAAAGCCAATTGCACAAAACCCATTACACGGCCCCGTTGATCGTTTTGAAACAGATCGGCTACAATGGCAAAGATGATCGCGGCCACTACCCCACCAAAAGCACCTGTAACAATTCTTGCAACAATCAGGGCTATCAATGAATTTGCGGTAGCACAAAGCAGCATCCCCAGCAAAAACCCGCCGTAATACACCAACAATAATTTCTTACGGTCGAACCTGTCAGAAAAACCGGTCGCCAAAAATGCCGATGTGCCTGCACTAAAAGCATAAGCTGACACAACAAATCCAAATTCTTTGGTGGTGATTTGCAGTTTCGTAAGCAAAATCGCCGAAAGTGCGGGGAGTGTCATATAATCCACAACAATGGTGAATATGATGAAAACAAACAGCACAATAAGTACAATTTGGTACGATGTTAGCGGATTGGTTTTCTGGTTGTCAGGTGCAATCATTTTTCGTGCTTCTTTACCCAGGCTGTTGGTGTGATGCCTTCCATTTTTTTAAAATAACTGTTAAAGCTTGTTTTCGAATTAAACCCACTTTCATAAGCCAGTCCTAAAATAGTAATGTGCTTATTTTTGGGGTCTAAGGCTTTTGCTTTAAAGGTTTCCAGCCTGAAAGCATTGATGTATTCGTTGAAGTTTTTGTGAAGTTGTTCGTTGAGCAGCCAGGATAATCTGTTTGGATGCAATCCTATCTTGTCTGCTACCTGTCGCAACGAAAGCAAAGAGTCGGTATAAACCTTTTCATCATGTACCAGCTTCTCAAGCTGTTGCAAATAATATTTGATTTCTTTTTCATTTAACAAAGAAGCATTGGATGTGGTTTGCTGTCCAATAGCAACTGGTTCGGTTTTACGCTGGTTTTCAACCGATGGTGGGAAATTCATCTGTTCGTACATTTCTTTAAAACGGGGGTCATCCCTCAGGTTGTCCCACACCCAAAAGTTCTTCAGCGATACCATCATCACCGAACGTTCCTGACTGGCTTTCTTCAGCCAAAAAATGGCTTCGTCGGGCATATCAAGCAGCGCGTAGAGTATTGCTGGGTCCGATGAGTCAACATATTCCGACTTTTCCACAACAGCAACTACTTCCTTCTTTTTGCCCATGAATATTTTCACCACCAACAGGTCCAGATTGGCCAAACCTTGTCCACTCGTCAGTTCGAGCGCCCGATGAATATCAGATAATGCCTCGTGGAATTTACCTAAATAGCCCTTTACCAGGCCCCGATAGCGGATTGCTTCGCTAAAATTTGGGTCGATTTCCAAAGCTGCATTAAAAGCGGTGATAGATTCTTTAAACCTGCGGGCAAAATAATAGGCCAATCCCAGTTGCCAATGCGAAATAACATGAAGGGGATCTGTTTCAGTCACTTTTTTGGCTACCTGAATCGCTCTTTCATAATCTTCTTCAACAAATATATAGTAGTACGAGATAAATTCATTTTGCTCGGGAAGGCCAAAAGCGACAGCTTTGTTATAGGTTGTTAAGGCCGATTCCCAATCCCAATCGTAAAACAACTTCACATACGCGAGCACTTTATGTGCATGAGCGTTTTCAGCATCCAGTGCAATGGCATTTTCCGCCGATTCTCTGGCCAATTCGTGCGCTTCCCTCGTGGTCATCATTCCAAAACCAGCAGCATGAATATATGCCTCCCCCAACATGGATAACGCTTCGGCATAGTTTGGATCGACCTGAATTGCTTCTCTGAAAAAACTGATTGATTTTTTGACATCATCATAGCCTTTCCTTTTCAGATGATAACTCCCCTTCAGAAACAAATCGTAAGCTTCAATCTTTTGGGTTGGATAGATGTGTGGATGAGACGGGATGTCAAAATGACCAAAATTCTCCCTGATTTGCTCAGTAATGAGCAGGCTGATTTCATCCTGTAGGGCAAAAATGTCGTTTAATTCGCGATCGAAGATTTTCGACCAAAAGTGCGTTCCGTCAATGGTATTGATTAACTGGGCGGTGATACGAACCCTGTTTTTTGCCCTGCGCACGCTCCCTTCCAATACTGCATTTACACCCAACTGACTGCCAATGCTTCTTACATCAATATTTTTCCCTTTGAAAGCAAAAGAGGAAGTACGGGCAATTACCTTCAATCCTTTAACCTTGGTTAGCGCATTTATTATTTCCTCTGTGATACCATCCTCAAAATAGTCATTCTCTTTTTCCTGACTGAAATTCACAAATGGCAAAACGGCAATTGATTTTTGCAGTGTTTGGCTGGCCCTACTTTCAAAAGATGGCATTATGCGTCGTTTATCCTGGTCGATTTAGCCTGCTAATTTATATTTTTTCATCGACTGTCATTTGTTGCGGGTTTTCTTATGCCTTTCATTTATGCGTTCGGCGAAAGAAATGTCCGGCAAATACTGCAGCAACAGATAACAACGCAAGTTCTCGTCAAACGTGAAAATACAAACGATGAACAAGACAATCTGCCGACTGTCATTCACGAGCACGGGGCATAAGTGCTTGTCATTCAGTTTCTTTTCATCAGCCTGGTTTTAAAAAAATACAACGTGCTCAACAAAAGGATGGCTACCGAAATAACCAAAAACTCATTCAGGGCAAGTTTGGACAATAAATAGATGATGGTCAAACACGACAATACCGGAACCAGATAGCCACCAGGAGTTTTAAACGCATTCCCGGAACCGGTATTCAGTTTTTTGAATTTGACCACCGACAGCGATACACCCAAATAGATGAGCAAAATGGTCGCGCTCGAAATGATCGCCAGTTGCTTAAAACCACCCGTCGAAGCAAATAAAAAGCCAGCCGCTGCATAGCAAATAATAGCTACATAGGGTGTGCTAAATTTCGGGTGAATTTTGGCCAGGGCATTCACGGGCAGCACCTTGTCGATGGAGGCACGGTACAAGATCCTTGGCATACTCAACACCGAACTGCTGAGGTAGCCCAACATGGAGACAGCGGCTGCGAAGGTCATTGCCGTGAAGCCAAAAGAGCCAAACACCCGACTGGCAACCGCCCCCAAAGGGTTTTCAGTAAATGAGACCAATGAATTGCCCAGCACGCCCTGCGCAACGATTTGAATGAGGACATACAAAATCAGTACGGTCATAATACTCAACAAAATACCCCGTGGAATAATCCGTTGGGGATTCTTCACCTCACCCCCGACAGACAATCCGGATTCAGCACCCTGGAAGGCAAAAAACAGGATCAACGAAATCTCGGCGATATCGCCGAAAGGCGCAACCATCCCGATTGAAAGATTGTCCAAAGAAACACTGCCCCACGAAAATACAACCAGCAAGAGAAGTGGAACCAATTTCGTGATGGTGACAAATTTCACTACCTCAACACCACTTTTTACTCCTTTTATGTTGATGAAACCAAAGCCGGCGAAAAGAATAAAAAATGTACTTACTCGAACGAATGGCGTTTTAAATGCAGGCAACACAGAACCAATGATATCGACAATGGCATTGGCTACGGCAGCATCAGCCGAAATGGTGGCCAAAACAAACAGCACCGAGGTAAGAAAGCCAAAATAGGGACCAAAAGCAGTTCTGATGTACACATATGCACCTCCGGACTCTGTTATTTTGCTGCCGGCTTCGGCAAAACAAAGCATCACGAGTGCCACCAGAAAGCCACAAAGCAAATAGGCAAAAATGCTCGATGAACCCAGTCCGGCAGCTACAATGGCTGGCAGCACAAATATCCCGGAACCCACCACCATATTGACAATGTTGGTGCTGAAACCAAACAGCCCGATGACCCGCTTTAAATTTTCTTTGTTTTCTTCCATTCAGTTTTTGTGCTGGTTGTCTCTAAAAGTCATGCATTTGGTTCGATCACCGTTACAGATTTCAGACTTTTCGGTCCACTGTGCAAACCTGAAGCAGCTCATGAAGTACGAATACCTTTTAAAATCCTATACTTAAAACACATCTTCAGTTAGCTTTTCTTTTTTCATCTGTTTTCAGTTGATTCAATTGGGTATACTTTGCCTGTCTTGATTTCCATCTCTCACGTGCATAACTCTGCATATCGGTTATTGTGTCGCTTTCGTCAACAATTTCGAGCCCGAGCAAGGTTTCAATCACATCCTCCATGGTCACAATCCCGTCCAATCCGCCGTATTCATCAACAATCAGGGCGATGTGCTCCTTTTTTTCCAGGAGTTTCTCCCATAGCAGATACAAAACCGTGGTCTCAGGAAACACCATGATTTCGCGTTTGATATCTTTCAACTTCAGTTCGTGTTTGTCTTCAGCCAAATTCTCAAACACCTGCTGCCTGAGCACATATCCGGTGATGTTTTCATCGTTTCCCGAAAAAACAGGTATGCGCGAATAATTCAAATACTCCTTGTTTTTCAGGAACTCATGCAAATGCATGTTCTCGTCAGCTACCGCAACAACCACCCTGGGAGTCATCATTTCCGTCACTCTGATATTTTTCAGTTTAAGGATATTTTGAATGATGATGTTTTCCTTGTCAGAAAACAATCCTTCACCGGCTCCAATGTTGGCCAATGCAGCTATTTCGTCTCGGCTTGTCGTTTGTTCCGCTTTGTTGTTTGAAATGATTTTGGTGATAAAGGCCGACATAATTACAAGCGGGTAGGTAATGACAATCATGGCCTTGATGGTATAGTAGGAAATCCTGCATAAGCTTCGCCAGTATCGGGCTCCAATCGTCTTAGGGATTATTTCTGTAAGAATAAGGATCAGAATGGTCAGGACAGCCGATACAATACCAAACGATGCCTCCCCAAAAACCTGAACCGCCTGAGCACCAACGCCGGCAGCACCAATGGTATGCGCCACAGTGTTTAATGATAAAATGGCAGACAAAGGTTTGTCGATCTTCAGCTTGAGTTCGTTGAATGATTTCGCCCAATGATAGCCTTTATCCTGTTTTACGATCAGAAAGGATTGAGGAGTGGAAAGGAGCACCGATTCCATGATCGAACAGAGAAACGAAACGAACAAGGCCAGGAATAAATAGGCAAAGAGAAGCAGCATTTTTTTCTTTCAAAGATACAATTTTGTTTTTCGCATCGATTGACACTGAGTTCACACTGTGCCACCTTTTTGCTGGCGGTATGAAATGTTAGTTTGCCTCAAGTTCCCGATCAGGCGGAAGCATCGATCGCACAAAGGCTTTGGTCCTTTGCCCTGCCAAAGGACATAAAAAAATAACTTTCAACAACTAAATGTATTCCGGCCACACGAGAGGAATCGTGCGGCAGCAGAGTTTGAAACAGCAGACTTGCTAAATTCAAGCCGAAAAGGTTTAGTCCTTTGCCCTGTCAAAGGACATAGAAAAACAGCTTATCATCCAAATTTTCCGGATACTGATCACATCTCGGATGGCCGGGAGCACCAGCCTTAATACTTATTTCTCTTCACGTCTTTCTTGTAGTTTTTTAGCATTTTGCCAAATTCCTTGTCTTTCTTGCGTCGCTCTTCAAGGGTTGTTTCAAAGTGTGCCTTTTCTCTCTCCAGCCTCAAGTAATTTTCGAAGCTGCTTTGGGCTATTTCTCCTTTTTCAACCGCTTCCAAAACTGCACATCCGGTTTCAGATGTATGGGTACAATCCTTGAATTTGCATCCCGCAGAAAGACTGATAATTTTATCAAAGGTAGTTTCCAGTCCCTGGGCTGTGTCGGCAATACCCACCTCTCTCATGCCGGGATTGTCAACAAGAATGCCTCCGCCTTCAAGCACAGTTAATGCTCTGTGGCTCGTGATGTGTCGCCCTTTGCTGGTACTTTGGCTAATCAAATCCGTTTTCATGATTTTTCTGCCAGAGAGGTTGTTCAGCAAGGTTGATTTCCCTACGCCCGAAGAACCCAGCATGCAATAGGTTTTTCCCTTTTCAATTGTCTTTCTGATCGTTTCGTATCCGCTTTGGGTCTCGTTGCTGATAGCCATGATTGGCACGTCCTGAATTCGTGATTGAATACTTCCCATAAGCTCATTTAACCGTTGCTCATCAATCAGGTCAATTTTATTGAGTAAGATGATCGGACTAACCCTGGATGAATAACAAATCGTCAGGTATCTTTCAAGTCTGTTGATGCTGAAATCTCTGTCTGCTGCCTGAATCAAAAAAGCGTAATCAATATTCGTGGCTATCACCTGAACTTCTCCGAATTGTCCAACGGCTTGCCTTTTAACAATGGAGAACCTGGGTAATATTTGATGAATGATGGCGCTATCCGAATCGTAAACCGACATGGCCACCCAATCGCCAACAGCGGGAAAGTCTTCACGGCTTTTGGCAGTAAATCTGAGATTTCCGGTAATCTCTGCTTCAAATTCACCTTTTTCGTTCCTTACAACATATCTTTCCTTGTGTTCGGCTACAACCCTTCCTGTTTCAAATTCCGTCAGTTTCTGCGCTATTCTGTAGGCTTCAAACTTGTTGTTGTATCCTAATTCTTCCAGTGTCATTTTCCTGCTAAATTTTGAATGTCAATTTTAGGTTTGCCTTTTTCTTTTTTCGGAAAAAGTTTTTCAAACGCATCGAGTTCTTCCTCATTGGTTTCAAATGCCTTATCCTCATAAAAACTTCCGCTAACAGCCGACAGGGCATTTGGATACAATTCCAAGGCCATAAAAGGATCAAAATTCATCCCTTCTTTTGTTGTAATGCCATACTTCTGAGCATTGACGAATCCAAAGCGGTGATAATAATCCGGATGTCCGAACAGTATCATTGCTGCAAAGCCCGACTCTTTGGCTACAGCAATGGACTCATTCAGGAGTTTTGCTCCAATGCCTTGATTTTGAAACTCAGGAAGCACCGAGATTGGTCCTACACATAACACCTTGTGTTCGTTGTTATATTTGTCGGTGACCCTGGCTTTTGTCGTTATCGCATGCCCAATGATACTATTCTCCGCCTTGGCGACCAGATCAAGCTCTGGCAGGTAACTTTTACTTTTCCTGAGGTTGTGTAATACCAGATGTTCGTCACATCCGGGTTTAAACAAATTCCAAAATGCCTCGCGGGTAATGTTTTCTGTTGTCCGGAAATCCTTTGCTTTTGTTTGTTGAATACTTATTTCCATGATTAAAACATTGTGAATATTGCCTCTGTTTATGTGCCTCAGCCGGCTGTTTTTCCATTATGGAAACATCCTCTTTTAGCATGCATGGCAACAGCTGCTGTGCACTTGCCCGGTTTTAAAAAAAAAGTACTCAAAATTAAGGAATTTCTCAATTTAATATTTCAAATAGGGTAGTCTCACGTTTTTATATTGCGTAAAAACATCCCTTTAGGTGCATCAGTCAGAACGACTCTATCGCCATTTGGACAGCGCGTGCAGGCCCCCGAAAGTTTTTTAGGCTGCAAAAGGTTTGGCACTTTGCTTTGTCAAAAGACATAAAAAAAGACTACACAGCGCTGCGCGCCAGGCACATCCGCATTTCAATTCAAAAGATAAAATGAAGTGCTTTATTGATTCGTCCCTAAAGTAAGTTGATTCGTTCATTGGGTAAAAAATTCAAGCTGGTTGTCATCTTTTATGCAGCAGACAGTCCAAACCCGAAAAAAAGCCAGGTATATTGCTAATACTGTCTTTCGAATGCAAAATAGGTTTTGAAGACATTCCTGTTTCGGTAAGTGTGGCCATACACTTCTTGTTGACCAGAGCTCAATTTGCCATTCCCTTACAATGGTGAGGTTCTTCCAGGCTTTGCCTGGAAGTATGAGTGGCTATCAATCAAGTGGTTGGGATTAGCTGCGCTGTTCCATGAAGGGCTTGCGGGTATAAGCTTTTTGGCTTGCCGGCCAAAGGCCGGCTGAATTTGCATTTATGGCCAGCCTGCTCAAGCAAGCTTGGCTTCAGGCATTCGACTAACAGTGGGATTAGCTGCGCTGATCCCTGTTGGGGGATGGGGTACAAGCTTTTTGGCTTACCGGCCTTTGGCCGGCTGATTTTGCATTTAAGGCCAGCCTGNNCAGGCTGGCCTTAAATGCAAAATGCCCGCTTGACGCGGGCATCCAAAAAGCTTGCGGAGAGAGGGGGATTCGAACCCCCGGTCCGCCGATAGGCGGACAACGGTTTTCGAGACCGCCGCATTCAACCGCTCTGCCATCTCTCCGGTTGTAAGCGCTGTAATTTGCTAAACGAGGCGCAAAAGTAGTGTTTTTTGCATAAATATTTTTGAATAAAATATATTCGTCAAAGAAATCTTTCACCGATTGCTGCCTATCCCCTGAAAAAACATCTAAAAAATGTATCAGGCCTCTGAAAGCTCCCCTGAAACATTTTTCTTTGCCTGGTAGCAACGTTCTATTTCTCTTAGCAGACGTTTTTTGGTCAGCGGTTTAGTCAGAAAACCATTGCAGCCAGCGCTGATGGCCTTGTCGTATTCGCCTGGAACAGCAAAAGCCGTTTCGGCGATGACAATCACTTCCTGATTGAACTTACGAATTTGCTCAGTTGCCTGATAACCTGAACAAAGCGGCAGCTTCACATCCATCAGTATCAAGTCCAGATCAGGTGTTTCTTTGCAGCGCTCAACCACATGTTTTCCATCTCTACAAATCAGGATCTCACAACTCAGGTCTTCCACATAGGTTTTAAGCAGCAACTCAGATGCCGAATCGTCTTCAGCAATCAGTATTTTTAGTTTTTTGTGCAGCACCGGTTTTTCGTATGCTATTTCAGAGACTGCAATCTCCTGATGATCTGCACTTAACAAGGGAATGGAAAAGAAAAAGGTTGAACCTTTGTTTTCTTGACTTTTAACCCAGATTTTACCCCCCATCATTTCAACATAGGCCTTTGCAATAGAAAGGCCAAGCCCTGAACCTTCAATGCTGTCGGTTTGGGCATTTTCAACCCGTGTAAAACGTTCAAAAATATGGGCAAGCTGCTTCTCCGGAATACCCACTCCTGTATCTGACACATAAAACTCTAACTCGTTCCCGAGCTGCTGATAGCCTACCGTGACCTTTCCATGCTCGGTATACTTGATAGCGTTTTTAATAAGGTTCGTTAAAATGGCATATAGCTTTTCACTATCGACAAGAATGGTGGCTTCTTCACCACAGTTGGCTGACTTACAACTAAACTTCAACCCCTTTCGCTCAGCTTCCGGTTTAAAAAAGGTATAAAGATAATCCAGTTGTTGGTCGATATTCGTCACTTCCTGATGGAGTTTTACATGGCCTGCTTCAATCTTTGAGATGTCGATGATATCATTGATGATTTTGAGCATTCGGGCACCACTTTCTTCTATTATGGAAAGAAAATGATCGCGCTCTTCTGAACTTACTTTTGAATTTCTCAGAACATCAGCAAAACCAATGATTCCATTCATCGGAGTGCGTATTTCGTGACTCATATTGGCCAGAAAAGCTGATTTGAGCCTATCACTTTCTTCAGCCCTTTCCTTGGCCATTCTGAGCTCCTGTTCAATTTCCTTAAGTCCGGTAATATCGGTAACCACCGTAAAGCGGATTCGTTGGTCCTGCACATAGAGGTTTTCTGCCGAGAGCAGTACATGCTTGCGTCCCCCGCTTTTGGTCTTCAAAATAGTCTCCTTATTGACAACTTTGCCATCTGAAGTGGCTCTATTCAAAATTTCATTTTTGGTTTGCTCATCAAGGATTCCCAGGTCATAGGCAGTTTTTCCAACCACTTCATGCGGTTCAAAGCCAAACATTTTACTGAAAGCCTGGTTCACTTCGAGGTATTTACCTGTATCGAGATCAGTAAATCCGCAAGGTGAAGGATTGAGATAAAACACCTTTGAGAATTTCTCTTCAGAAAGTCTAAGTTTCGAAATGTCCTTGGTAATCCCAAAAATAGCAGGTTTTCCATTCCAAATACCTTTTTTGACGCGCGTCTCAACAGCTAATAGTCTGTTCGATTTGGTGAGCAACGGAATGGGACAGCTTTCTCTCTTACCATCAAGTATGTCATCCATAATCTGCGCTGCTTCGTCTCTGTGGTCAGCCGGGTGCAACATCAGCGCTGTTCTGCCATATAGCTCTTCACGGCTAAAGCCAGTGCGTTTGACCAGGGCATCATTTACGTAAATCAACTTTCCATGCTCATCGGTAACCGTCAAAAAATCGTCGATAGTATTAAAATAGGCCATGTAATTCTGAATCATGGATTCATCAATACAGTTTTCAGCAGACTTCGTTATCTCAACCGGTAATTCATGACAAGGACTTTTTTTGTGTTCCAGCTTTTCGATAATGCTGATCAATTCCTTCTTGGTAAGTTTACTGTAATTCATGTGTTTGATGTGTTGGACGCTTCATGAAACAAGATAACTATTAGCGCGTAACTTCAAATGTCGTATGAGTGACATGCATTTGCAGGAAGATGAGACAATGCTTTCCCGGTTTAGTCCAAACTTTTCATTCGTTTGGATTTCCATTAGCCAGATATGCCAAAGTGGTATCTTGACAACATCCACTTTAACCCAATAAAAATCACAAGGACGTTTACTCATCTATCCAGATAAAATTTCCTTTCTCTAAATCTTGCCCGAAGCCTAAAAATACTACCCCAGAGCGAGGTAAAGTGCTACAAATATAAAGGTTTAACTGCCAACAAAATATCTTGCATTATTATTTGTATCCATTATAAATAATCTGGATATTATCGTCCATTTCGATGACATCACAAGATTCAGAGAGAGACTAATTGTTGCTTATTGATATCGAAATCCCGACACAACCAACTCCCATTGCAACAACTTCGACAGATATTTATTCGCTTTTAGATATTCATCTTTGCGAAAAGGAATCCCTGAGCCTAGTTTTGTGTCATTTTACAAATAAAACTAAGCCATGACTCCTTCAATACCTGTTTCGAAACAAAACAATAAACTTAAACCCCTGGCTTTCACATTTTTTGCGAGTGGTATCTGGGATTTGATTGCAGCACTGCTCTATTTTTTCGTGATTGGTACAGGACGGCCCATCGACGAACCTGCCATCGATCCGTTTTTCGCCATCTTTTTGGGTTCCTTTTTCCTGTGCTTTGCCTATTTACAGTTCTTATCGGCTTTCAATGTGCAGCGTTATGCCTTTAATATTGGCTGTCTGATCCTGGGCAGAGGCTTTTATGTTGTTCAGCTTTATGCATTTATGTTTTTTTCAGCCGGCTTCCCTCCCACTTTTTGGTTTACTGGCATCATCGATGGGAGCTTCATCGTCTTATATTTGTACTTTGCACGGGCAGCCGGACTGTCGGCCCGCGATTTGTTTCTTCCAAAGATCACCAAAAAGACAATCAATGGATAATCTCAGAAGATGAAGTCTTTAGTTTTAACACCCTTTCATTCATGCGAATATGGCCATTCCCACAACAAGAACAAACCAAAACGCAAGTATCAGCATCGATGCTGAGCTTTGCAATGCCTGCGGACGCTGTGTTGAAGTCTGTAAGGATTTCAGCCTGGTAATGGGCAGCGAAACTGTCGAACTGAGCAAAAACCCTGTGTTTGGCTGTATTGGCTGCGGACACTGCATGGCCATTTGCCCCACAGGCGCTATCCGTGTGACTGGCCGGACGCTTTCACCCGATCAGTTGTTCGACCTTCCCGCAAAAGAAGATGCTGCCCTTTACGCCTCTTTGCTGGCATTACTGCAGCGCAGGCGGAGTATCCGTGAGTTTGCAGACAGGCCGGTCGAAACTGAATTAAAAGACAAAATCCTGCAGGCAGCCCAGACAGCACCCATGGGCCTACCGCCTTCTGATGTGCATGTGGTGGTATTCGAAGGCAGAGAAAAAACAAGGGCCTTTGCCGTAGATTTCTGCGCTTATCTTGAAGGCATGAGATGGTTTGTATCGGCCTGGTTTCTTGCGCTGATGCGCCCATTCTGGGGCAAAGCCAACGACGAGCTGTTTCGCGGCTTTGTGAAACCCACTTTCGATGTATATACCTCAAAAATGAAAGCAGGCATCAATGTGGTGAATTACGATGCACCGCTCGCCATGTACTTCTATGGCTCGCCATACAGCGATCCTGCCGATCCCATTGTTGCTGCTACTTATGCCATGTTGGCCGCTGAGTCGCTCGGACTGGGCACCTGCATGCTGGGTGCGGTGCACCCCCTGATCCAGAACGGAAAAGCAGCAAAACGTTTCAGAAAAAAACACCAGATCAAACACACAAGCCGGGAGGGATTGTTTGTGGCTTTTGGCTATCCATCCGTTAAGTACAAAAAAGGTATCAAAAGGAGTTTTGCAGATGTTTCTTACGTGTAATTAACTCAACGGTTAACCAGTTTGCTTCTAAAAAAGCGCGGATTTAGTTATCTTCGCATGAAATATCCTTCTGCAATGTCTGGTCCTTTGCACTTTCGTTTTCAGATGCCTTTTCGAAGCAAAAAACTATCCTGCTTACATGCCATTTTTCCACCAAAATCCAAATTGGTGAAGCTTAACTCTTTCATCCACCTGTTACTGCTTTTGTCAGTCACATCGCTGCTTCATCAGGCGTGCACCAAACAGGATACTTCCTACAGCATCAGCGGGCAGGTGGTCGACAATTTTGGCACAGGCATGCCAGACATTAAAATATACGCAAACTACATGGAGGCAACCACCTCAACTTCTGACGGTTATTGGAGCATTGAGGGCCTTGCAGGTACACAGCTGATTGGTGCATACGATGCTGCTTTTGATTTTTCACCTGATGTGATTGAGGTAAAGCAGGCCACAGACCAGCTGCTTTTTGTGGCAAGTCCGCATACAGACTCGACCGATCTGCTCATTCTGAACTGGTTCAAACAGCAGCAATTGCCGAACGGCCTCCTCGAAAGCACCGAAAACGGCAACCTGGTTTCGCTCTACGATAATGCATTGGCTGCCCTTGTTTTCCTGCGATTTGGTGAGCAGGAACGCGCTGAAAAAATCTTCGACTTCTTCAATAACCGCATCAGCAGCGAGTTACAAAAAGGCCCCGGTGGTTTCTCGCAGTTCCGCGACCGCAATGGTTCCCCGAACAACCACCGCTGGATGGGCGATAATGCCTGGCTGCTCATCGCCCTCAACAACTATAAAAAACTGACAGGAAACGACACTTACGAGGCGCTTGCCGCTGCAATCACAAACTGGCTGACCGGCTTGCAGGACAGCGACGGCGGCCTGTTTGCAGGCTTCGCAGCTGATGACAGCCGGCTCAATTACAAGGTGACCGAAGGCAATATCGACGCCTTTAATGCGGTGCGTGGTTATAGCAATTTTCACAGCAGCCTGCTGCAGTTTTTGCACAACCATCGTTGGGACAGCAGCACTGGAGTTCTGGAGGCCTGGCCCGAGAATCCACCCTATCGCCTTGCGCTCGACAATTTCAGTTGGGGCTATGCAGTCTTTGAGCATTTCCCGACCTCCACGATCGGTGCAGCCGACAGGTTCAAAACGATACAAACATCCAGCCTGACCGGGAAACAGATTACCGGCTATTGCTTCGACGAAGACAAAGACGTGGTATGGTTTGAAGGTAGCGCGCAAATGGCTGTAGCATTTAAAATAGCCGGCATGCAGGCCGAAGCTAATCAGATTTTAGATCAGCTCGAACTGGGTCTTGTGGCAAGCACCCAGCATGCCGGTTCAGCAGGTTTTCCGTATGCAGCCAACGGGGGCACAGGCTATGCAGCAGATCCGCTCTGGACAGGTGCCGACACACAAATTGCCATCTCGGGAGGCGCCTGGTATCTGTTTGCAAAATCAGATTTCAATCCTTTTGGGGTTGAACGCAACAAGATGATACCTGCTGAAGAACAGTTTTGGAATTCATCTCATTGAACCACAAATACCACCCCAAATCAAACCAAAAAAAATGTCATTTCTCCAATTGATTAACTCCTCCGAAATCATCCTGACCGAAGGCGCCCTGGTCGAAAGGCTGAAAGCAGAATTTCACCTGAGCATGGACCCTGCCATCAACCACGCAGGACTGGTATACAGTCACCCACAAATTCTCGAAACCATTTATCGTCAATACATTGATGTTGCTGTGCAACACCAATTACCCATCCTGCTCACAACACCCACACGTAAACTCAACAGCCAAAGTCTGGCTAAATCAGTTTACCGCGGTCGCAATGTGATTGCCCACGCCTGTGCTTTTTTGAAAAACATCAGACAGGGCTATGGGAGTTTCTCCAAAAACATCCTGCTGGGCGGCTTGCTGGGCTGCAAAGGGGATGCCTACAGCGGGATGGCTGTGATGAGCAGCACAGAGGCCTACCGCTTTCACAGTCAGCAATGCAAACAGTTTCAGCAGCAGGAGATGGACTTTCTGTTTGCCGGCATTATGCCCGAACTGCAGGAAGCAACCGGCATGGCGATGGCCATGGCCGAAACCGGTCTGCCCTACACCATCAGTTTTATGCTCCGCAAAAACGGCTGCCTGCTCGATGGCACCCTGCTGGCCGATGCGATTGCGCATATCGACATGCAGGCAAATCCCAAACCTGCATTTTACATGACCAACTGTATCCACCCGGGCAATCTGCTGACGGCACTCAGCAGGCCCGAAAACAAGCAAAGTCAGCACATCAGCCGGCTATTCGGCATACAAGCCAATGCTTCACGGCTCAGTCCCGAAGAGTTGAACAACTGCCCGCTTGTGGAGCAGGACGATTTTGCCGTGATGATTGACGAAATGCTTCAGCTCAGGCAGCAGTTTGGACTTAAAATCTTTGGAGGATGCTGTGGCACAAACGATCAGTTTATTGCAGCCCTTGCGACAATGCTTTGCCTTGATGCGAAAAACCCTGCCGTAAAATGAACGTCTTGCATTCACTTAAACGCAAAAACAAAAACCTGATCACTGGCAATTCATGAACAAAATGGCACTTATCACCGTCATCACCTTGTTTGCCTGCGTGTTGCTCTTTTTCCTGGTTTTATGGAAAAATAGTCCCGGAAAACCCAGTCCCTTGCTGGATGAAGCAGGAAAAACGGTTGCAGGCAGCATCTCTGAGAAAATTTTCGTGCCCATCGGCGGCATCCGGCAGGGGATGTTTATTCGCAGCAAAGACCTGCAAAACCCGGTTTTGTTGTACCTGCATGGAGGCCCTTCCTTTCCGAACTATTTTCTGGTTGAGCAGTATCAGCCCCGACTCGAAGAGTATTTCACCGTTTGCTACTGGGAACAAAGGGGTGGCGGTCTTTCTTATCATGCCGACATACCATCAGAATCAATGACTTTTGACCAGCTCACTTCCGATGCCTTTGAGGTGACAAACTACCTGAGAAAGCGGTTTGGCAAGGAAAAGATTTACCTGATGGCGCACTCAGGCGGCACTGTGATTGGCATAAAGGCTGTTGCCAGAGCACCACAACTTTTTCACGCCTATATTGCCATGGCACAGGTGACCCGCCAGGCTGAATCAGAAAAAATTGCCCTCCGATACATGACAGATGAATATACCAATAGGGGCAATCAAAAGTTGGTACAGCAACTGGCACCCTATACCGCATGCGAAAGCGACAGCTGCCTGAAGACCTTTTTCAGGTCAGGCCTCCGCGACAAAACCATGCACGAGCTCGGCATTGGCACCATGCGCACCATGCTTTCCGTTATCAGAGGCGTCTTCATCCCTTCGTGGTTTTGCCATACCTATACCCTGCCCGAAAAGCTGAAAATGTGGAAATCAAAGTTCAGCTTGCTACCCAGGGCAAAGTTTGTGGATGAGTTGTTTGAACTGAATATTCCGCTGACTTTTCCCAAACTGGAGGTTCCGGTCTATTTTCTCAGTGGCAGGCACGATCTGACTGTAAACTACCTGCTGGCAAAAGACTATTTTGAAAAACTTGAAGCCCCTCTCAAAGGTTTTTATACTTTTGAAAAATCAGCGCACAGCCCACTTTTTGAAGAGCCGGATCGTGTGAGAGCTATTTTTGAGCAAGACATCCTGCATAACAAAAACGGCATGAGTGATGAACTGAATAGTGCCAACTCACCAGCTTGAAATGAAAAAACAACACCAATTAATTGCTTTTTAATACCTGATTATGGAAGCCATTTTTATTAGTGGGATTTTTATGTCGTTGTTTATCATCGTTTTGCTGCTCACCAAACAGCAAAAAGCCATCACAGACAAAATTCTGGCAGTTTGGGTCGCTGTGATAGGCATTCATCTGCTGGGATATTTATTGAATCAGCTGGGTTATTGGGAACGATATCCGCATCTGATCGGTCTCACAGCACCTGTCCCACTCCTGCATGGCCCACTGCTCTACCTCTATTGCCTGTATGCCCTGCGTGCCGAAAACCACTTCAGACGCGTCGATTATCTGCATTTTGCGCCTGCCTTAGCAGCCTATCTGTATATGAGCCGGTTCTTTTTCTTTTATTCGGCTCATGACAAGTTGTTGGTTGACAGCGGAGAGCTTCCTGATTTTAAAGTTTTTAGTTTGATTTTGCTGGTAGCTATGCTTGCTTCTGGCGTAATCTATCCAATGCTTGCCTACCGCTTAAGTCTGCGACACAAACACAAGCTCCTAAGCAATTATTCATACAGCGAGGGCATCAGTCTTCAATGGATCCGCAATTGCATCATCGCAACTGCTTTGGTGTTTGTAACGGCGATCGGTGTGCTGCTGCTACGCGATGGTTTGGGTATAGTTTTTCCATTCAATGTTGAATATCTTTTCTATGCCATCATGATCTTGTTTATTTTCTATATCGGCTATTATGGCGTGAAACACGAGCAGCTGTTTATAAATCCAACACAAAACGAAAGCTTATCCGAAACAGTGCAGGCCTCATCAGGGAAATACAGAAACTCGGGCATGAAAGAAGACGACATCGCACATACCTACTCCCGATTGCTCAGCCTGATGGAAACAGAAAAACCATATTTACAACCTAAGCTTAGCCTGGCCGATCTGGCAAGCAGCCTTGGTTTAAGTACCAACGAACTTTCACAGGTAATCAATCAGCAGGCATCCGTTAATTTCTACGATTTCGTGAATCGTTACAGGGTTGAAGAGTTTCTCCGATTGGCACAAAAAAAGAATCATTACAACCTGTTGGCTCTGGCATTCGAGGCCGGATTCAACTCGAAAACAGCATTCAACACTGTTTTCAAGAAACAAAAAGGAAGCACTCCCTCAGATTACCTGCGAAAAATAGCGGTCTAGCACGCTTTTACGGAATTTTTTACCTGTTCGTTTAATCGGCCAAACTTTTCACTTACTCGCTGATTTACTTAATATTACAGGTTCCATCCTACACAACCGTACTACTTATGCGTTCCAACCGGTAACTTGGGGCGATCGCCCTTTTGCTACTGTGCAATTTTGCGCCAAAAATGTTTCATTTTAACCTTTAAAACATGAAAACAATTGCACAAAAAAATCAGATGATCAGCAGGTACAAAAGTCCATTTCTCTTTTACTTTCTGTCGACAACCATTCCATGGACACTTTGGTTTTTCAGTGGCTATCTGAGCCATCAGGAACCTTTCAGTAAAACACTGGAATGGATGACGGGTCTGACAAGTCTGGCCGGATTGCTGGCGCCGGCTTTCATCGCCCTTTTCTTTCTGCTGCCCAACCAAGAGCTGCGTGCCGATTTCATCGGACGTTTTTTTAATTTCAAAGCCATCCGCCGCGAATACATCCTGTTCACGTGCTTCCTGATGCTGGTCAGCATTCTTTTGGGGCAGGCCATTTCACTGCTTTTTGGTTATCCGGCCGAGCAATTCACCCTTAGTGGTTCTTTCAGTTTCAATTCTTCGCTTTTTCCGGTGTGGTTTCTGCTGCTGGCAGCACCCATAGTAGAAGAGCTTGCCTGGCACTCCTATGGCACCGACAGCCTTGTTTCGCGCTTCAATCTCTTTACAGCTTCCATGTTGTTTGCTCTGTTCTGGGCCTTCTGGCACATGCCGCTCTCAACCATCAAAGGCTATTACCACAGCAATCTGGTGGCTTCAGGGGTGTTGTATTCAATCAATTTTATAGTAAGTATGATTCCTTTTGTATTGATTATGAACTGGATCTATTATAAAACCGAAAGGAACATTCTCCTTCCTATTGTTTTCCACCTGACCGCAGTCTTTTTCAATGAAATTTTCAACACTCATCCAATGAGCAAAGTGATTCAGACGGTTCTGCTGCTTTTCGTGGCTGCTTATCTGCTGATAAAAGACAAAGAATTGTTTTTTAAGCGGATATAATCATTCAATGTAAAATGCGAAACAGTTAGGAAATAAACTTCGAGACCGAAGTTAAATGCCGCTCTGAAAGTCCCGATTTACTTGCAAAGCCACCCCAACAGCTGCGTTTGTTTGGGTGGCGCTTGTTTTTCCACCCCGGCTACCAACCCATCCATTGCAATAACTGAACAAGAAATCCAGCTTTTGGCTACCCGTTTGACAAAAGCGTTTTCATGTTGTATCTTTATGGCTATCAATTCCATATGCTGAAATTTCTCGATGGAAGTCCGGCATATGCGACAAATAGCAGCATGAGGCAGCTCCGGTCATTTCTGTTCGTATTCGCACAACTCTACTTGCCAAAGATCACTGCCAGTCTCAAAAAGCTGTCTCAAACACCCACTTATCAAAACGCAGCATACATAACGACAAACCAATAATACAAATTCGTATGAAAACAACTTTTACACCAATTTTCTTCGGGCTGATCGCGATTTGCCTCATATTGAGTGGGATCCAGAGCCATGCGCAAAACTATCTGGTCAGTTTTGAGGCTTCAGGCGCCGCTTCGACCATCGATTCAGTGCGTGTACAAAACCTTACCCAATGCACAAGCGTATTGCTGATGGGCGGGGATGTATTGCACCTGGTTCCAACACTCGGACTGGACGATCTGGCTTTATTAGGAAGTCAGAACCTGCACATTTGGCCAAATCCCATGTCGGAGTATTGCAGCATTAACTTTAGCACCCAAAAAACAGGGTTTGTCTCCATAATTGTTTATGACATAAGTGGAAAAACCATTGTGCGTGAAAGCATTTTTCTTGGCCATGGACTTCATCGTTTTAACCTCAGCGGCATCAAACCGGGAATCTTCATCATCAACATAATAACAGAAAATGGAACTTTCAATCGAAAAATTGTCAGTCAATCAAGCTCAGAAGGCCCTGTAAATTTGCAATATAGTGGTTTTTTGCCGACGCAATCTGATGCGTCTATACAGAGCAAAACTGCCTGGGAAAGCGACAAAGCAATTGTCGACATGGCTTTTTCAGCTGGCGATTTATTGCTACTTAAAGGCATTTCGGGCATGCAAAGCACTGTCCGGATGCTCCTTCCAATTAGCGATCAGACAGTCAATTTCGAATTCATCCCCTGCACCGATGGCGATGGAAATAATTATCCGGTAGTACGAATCGGCAATGCATGGTGGACGGCACAAAACCTCGTCACAACAAAGTATAACAACGGCACCGAGATTCCCAATGTTACGGACAACACGACCTGGCACGACATAACAACAGGTGCCTGTTGCGATTTCGACAACTATCCGGCCAACAGCTCCATCCACGGTAAATTATACAACTGGTATGCCCTTGAAACACAAATGCTTTGTCCTACTGGCTGGCACGCTTCATCTGACGATGAATGGGAGACCATGGTCGATGATTTGGGGGGAATGACTGTGGCTGGTGGTTCTTTGAAAATGAACTGCAATGAGCTCTGGCTGGATCCAAATGTAGATGCCACAAATATCGTTGGTTTCTCTGCTTTGCCTGGTGGCGGACGCAACAATGTTAGCGCTTTCAATAATTTGTATGAGTCAGGTGCTTTTTGGACTGCAACCGAAAGCGAATCGTGGTCGGCCTGGGGCCGCTATATCCATTCGGGAAGTGCAACCATGCAGAGGCTTTATGGATTTAAACAGGCCGGTCTTTCAGTGCGCTGTATTAAAGACTAAACTAAACTGAACTGAACTGCACAGGATTGAATAGTAAAGACCAGCATTTTGCTCAGATCATTTCGATCTGACAGGAAGTAATCTCGTGTTTTTTTAGAAAAATATCTGAGATGAATTCTTGTCTTCCGGACAACAGGTGCAAAGCACACAGATTTTAAAGGTTCACGTCCAAAAGTCATTGGAATCCATGAATTTTCATTCAGTGTAGGCACGCACATGTTCTAATGTATATTTCATCATTTTTTCTCTACATTTGCCTTCAGGTCAAATCTCTAGCTGCAGCAACATGACAAAATCAAGGGAACAGTCTTTTCCGGCTTCGCGTATTGCCACCATCGACATGGGTCGTGTGGCACGCAACAAACACCATGTGAGCGCACTTATCGAGCTGGATGTGACCGACAGCCGCGCCCGGATCAAACAGCGCAACAAACTGTCTGCAGAAAAGATTTCATTCACCGCATGGCTCGTGGCTGTTATTGGCCGCACGCTGCAGCAATACGAAACAGCTGCATCTTACCGCAGCGGCAAAACCCGGCAAACCATCTTTTCCGACATCAATGTGTCGATGGTGGTCGAAAAAAACCTGAACGGTCATAAAGTACCCATCCCGCAGATCATCGAAAAAGCGCAGGAACGACCGCTTGAAGCGATCACCCGGCAGATTGCCGAAGCCCGCGAAAAACCATTGAACGAAAAAGAGATGGTGCTGCACCAAAAAACCAGCCGGCTCGAACGGTTTTACTACAGACTGCCTGCTTTTGCCCGTCGGGCTGTTTGGCGCTATCTGCTGAGCCACCCAAAGCTTGCCTTCAGCAAAATGGGTAATGTGGCTTTTACATCAGTTGGAATGATCGGGCAGATCAACGGTTGGTTTATCCCGTCTTCGGTGCATCCCATCTGTTTTGGGGTGGGCGCTATCACGCGCAAACCAGCTGTCGCAGCTGATCAGATCGCCATCAGAGAAATGCTGCACATGACCATCCTTTTTGACCACGATATGATGGACGGCGCCCCCATGACCAGACTGCTCAGCAGCTTGAGCAAGGCCATAGAAAGCGGTAGTTTTATTGACTACAATAACAGTTAATCACTGGTTATTTCAGGCTCATTTCAACAGTTTTTTCTTCACAAAACCAAGTTTCACGAGATTCCCACATACACCTTCGACCCCCTGATGTGCATACTCAGCATGCTGAAATACAACTTCAGCAGCTTTCATTTTTTAAAGGTATGTTGGCAGGCTACTTTTGCCTCAAATGATTCACCAAAAAAAATGAATACAATGAAAGCAAAAGCATTCTTCCTCATGGCACTCATGGTCGTGCTCCAATTAACAGGCCATACCCAACAAACTGAAAAACGCTTCGGATTCGAATTGAACACCGGACTCTCCATCGCCACCAACAAAATCGCAGATGCCAGCCTCAACCCGGGTTTTGGATTTGAGGGCACCCTGCATTACCACTTTGCTCAGCACACCGGATTATATGCCGGCTGGGGCTGGAACAGGTTTGGCGCCAACAATTCCTTTGCCGGCAGCGACATCTGCATCGAGGAAACGGGTTATGTCATCGGTCTGCAATACCAGCAGATGCGGAATCAGTCATTTGGCTATTTTGTCAGGCTGGGCATGCTCTATAACCACCTCGAAATTGAAAACAACGAGGGCGACATCATTCACGACACTGGCCACGGACCTGGTTTCCAGCTTGCCGGCGGACTGGTTATTCCCCTTTCTGCCAAATGGAATCTCATGCCAGGAGTCAAGTTCAATGCACTGAAGCGCGATCTGACCGACGAAGGCACAACACGAACACTCAAACAGAATTACCTGCAGATCCGCGTTGGATTCGTCAGGAAGTTCTAAAAAGACAAAAACCAAAGCAAATGAAATCGTTTCACAAATACCTGTTCACGGCACTGTTGCTTTGCACGGCCCTCATGCTCAGGAATAACCTTTGCGCACAAAAATGGCAGTTCGAACCCATGGATGAAAACTACCGGCTGGCGCTGCAGTTTCACAAGGTAGATACAGTATTGGTTGTTTACCCCTTGGTATATTCCCTTGACAAGGAGGATACTTTGTTAATAGAAAGCTATGTTTTCTGGGACCAATACCAAAAAAAACCGGCATATGTCTACAAAGCCGAAAACCTGCTCAGCGAAGCAGACCGCTCAAAAAACCTGCAGTTTTATGGTCCCTATGCAAGCTTCAGCGACAAATCGCTGTTGGCTGATGCCATCCAGCAAAGACCCACTGGCTTTGCCTTTGGCAACTTTGAATTTGACAGCGACGAAGATGCCTTTTTTTACATTGACACGACGGCAACAAGGTTTTACACCTGCCGCAACAGTAAAAAAGCTGCGTTTCCGTTCGCCATGCTGCCTGCCGGGAGTTTTCAGCTCAGCATTTGGCGAAGTTACAGCTATCAGATTCAGGCCAGTTTCGATCGGCAGTCGCAAAGCTGGAAGATCAATGATCTCGAAAGTTTGCGCAACAACTACTTTTGTCCGCCCGTCAAGAGGGGCAAAATACAGCTGTTTGTTGCCAAAACCTTAGGTTGTAACAGCGCCATCGAAAACATCAGCATGCACGCCACTTCCTTTACCGATTCGCTTTGCATCCTGATTGGCGCTGATCCGGCTGCCATTCCATCGATGCAATGTTATTTTTACAACGCGCACGACGAACTGCAACAGTTTCTCGGATTGCCATCGCAACAGACAGTATACGGAAAATCGATGGGTAACACCAACCACATCAGTGGGTTAAACACCGATGTGCTGTTTCATGAGACCGGACACACGGTCATCGATCATGGTTTGGGAAAGTGCCCAAACAGTTTCTGGCACGAAGGCTTCAGGCAGTTTACAACCTATTACTTCAGCGAAAAGGCTTTTTACAACGACCTGCAGGAAACCCGGCAGCATAGCGAATTGCTCACAACACAATTAATCGCCAATCAACACCACGCGTATTTCACCAATTGGTCCAACTACCCGGTGTCGGGTGTTTTCATGGCCTTTTTGGCACATACCGTCAGCTTTGAGCAATTGCTTGAAGCATACCGCAAGCTGTCGCTCGATCAACTTGTTATACAACAATTTGAAAGCCCCGAATTGGCGATTGCTGCCTTCAGACAATGGATCAATGAAGAACCTAAAAACCCCTTGCGTTAAAGCATAGACACAAAAGCCCCCAAAAGAAAAGCCGTGATCGCGAAAAATAATGCAGATACCCGATTATTCACTAAGTTTGTTCGGAACAAACGGAGGCAAATGCCCATCGAAAAGATACATGCGTTTTTTCCCTTCGGACGCCTGTTGCGCCTGGTGATTGGGCTTGCGGTTTTTGTGCAGTTCGCTGTAATTAGTTACAACCACTATAGCGGCTATTATGTGCTCGAAAACGGCAGTCATTTTGCATTCAGGCTCCTGCGCGGTACCTTGATGAGTACCCTCTCAGGATTTCTGCTGGCCTATCCCGATTTGTTTATGATTCGCATGCTGAACAAACGTTTTTCCTGGCCGGCAAAGCCCGTTTCGCGCATGTTGATTGCCTTTGTGTATACCGTGGTGCTTGCAGCTGCTATTTCGACCACGATTACACTTGCGGCCCATGCCATCAGCCCCTATACCGAAGAGCTCAGCAATGTGCTCATCAACAATGCGTTGATTTACAGCGTTGTGAATCTGTTATTGATGATAGTTTTTGAAGCATGGCTGTATTTCGACGAGAGCAGACAGGCACGGCAGTTTGCCGAAAACCTGCAACATGAGTTGACGCAAATGAGGTTTGAACTCCTCAAAAGTCAGATCAACCCACATTTCATGTTCAACAGCCTCAATGTGTTGTCTGGTTTGCTCGAGAAAGATACTGCGCGGGCACAACAGTTTATTGACGAGTTTTCGCAAATCTACAGATATGTTCTCGAGAGCATTGAACAACCGGTTGCTAGCCTGGAGCAGGAAATTGAATTCATGCGTTCCTATTTGTTCCTGCAGCAGATCAGGTATGGGGATTCTCTTTCGTACACCCTGAATATCAGTGCTGAATTACTTAAATTCGTGTTGCCACCCTTGTCGCTGCAACTGGTGCTCGAAAACGCCATCAAACACAATATCATCAACGAGAGCAAGCCACTTCAGCTCGAAATATATAGCGAAGAAAATGAGCTTGTTGTGAAAAACAACCTGCAACCCAGGATTTCGTCAGGCAGATCGACCAAAGTCGGGCTTAAAAACCTGAGCAAACGCTACGGTATGATCTGCCGTCAGAAGCCTTCATTTTATGTTGACGCCACGCATTATATTGCCCGATTGCCCCTGATAAACCCCGATTCGTATGAAAGTATTGATTATTGAAGACGAACAGATTGCCGCCGAAAAACTCGAGCAGATGCTGCACGAGGTGGACGGACAGCTTGAAGTACTGGCCAAACTCGGCAGTGTGAAAACAGCGGTGAACTGGTTGATGAACAACAGCGCTGAACTGATCTTTCTGGACATTCAACTCTCTGATGGATTGAGCTTTAGTATTTTTGATCAAGTGGTTGTGAATACACCGATTATCTTTACCACAGCCTACGACCAGTATGCCATCAAAGCCTTTAAGCTGAACAGCATAGCCTACCTGCTCAAACCCATCCGCAAACAGGCTCTGAGCGAGAGTCTGCAAAAATACCAGCAGCTCAAATCGGCTTTCAGCATTGATTTCGATACTTTACTGGCCAACATACAAGGCAAGGCTCCCAACTACAAAAAACGCTTCCTGATACAGATTGGCGAGAAGATCAAAAAGATCGAAACCGACGATATCGCCCACTTTTATGTGCTTGAAAAAGGGGTCTACCTGAAAACTTTCGAAGGCAACAGCTATTCGGTCGATCTTACTTTAGACCGTCTGTGCGAACTGTTGGAACCTGCACAGTTTTTCCGCATCAACAGGCAGCTCATCGTCAACATGGACGCCATTGCCAACATGACTGCCTACTCCCGCTCGCGCGTGAAGCTTGATCTGATCCCCGCCGTGGAGGCCAACTGCGACACCGTGGTTAGCATCGACCGCTCGGCCAACTTCAAGAAATGGCTAGGCGGCTGATTGTCAGAATCAAACTGTTAAGTTAACTTACTTCAAATGGCAGTATTTTGATGTAAGACTACATATACAAAACCTCTTCGACACCGAGTGGAATTAAACTCAATTTGCTACCAAAACATAGCATCAAAACGACATACTACCATTTGAAGAAATTTATTTTATCCCGAACGCACCATTCTTTACCTTGGTGTTTGTTTCTTTTAAATTCCAGGATATAGTCACTAAGTAGACAACTGAAAAAGCAGGTAAATTGACTTACCTGTATTTTTGTTACACCCTCACAAGCTTAAAAACGGCAATAAAATTGGCGTATACAATTCATTTTCACAATTATTAAGCTTTTTCAACTTGACGGATGAACTTAACCCATCTATATTTGTTTATTATTTAATGAGAATCATTCTCATTTAAAATTCATTCAACATGAACGTAGAAAAACTCAGCAGCAAACTCACCGAAAAAGGGCTCAAGGTTACGCCCCAGCGTATTGCTGTTCTGGAAGCAGTCATGCAACTCCACAATCACCCTACGGTCGATAACATCATCGAATATATCCGGGTTAATCACCCTAACATTGCAACAGCTACTGTTTACAAGGTATTGGATGCGCTCGTGCAAAACCAACTGATCAAAAAAGTAAAGACATCGCAGGACATCATGCGTTACGATGCCATCGTCGAAAAACATCATCATATCTACAGCTCTGATTCAGAAAGGATTGAAGACTACATCGATGAAGATCTCAATAATTTGCTGACTGCATATTTCGCGCAGAAAAGCATACCAGGGTTTGAGATCGAAGATGTAAACCTGCATATTATCGGAAAATTTAAATCAACAGATAACTCTTAAAACCCCAACAAAATCATTATGGAAAATCATGGAACATCTGGAGGCAAATGCCCCGTTACAGGCGCCACGAGTAAACAACATGTTGGCACCAGCGGTACCAAAAACCGTGATTGGTGGCCCAATCAGCTCAAACTGAACATTCTGCGTCAACATTCATCGCTAACCAATCCGATGGGCGAGTCGTTCGACTACGCTAAAGAATTTAAAAGCCTCGATTTGAAAGCCCTGAAAGCAGACCTCACCAGGCTGATGACCGATTCGCAGGATTGGTGGCCAGCTGATTTTGGTCATTACGGACCCTTTTTCATTCGCATGGCCTGGCACAGTGCAGGCACCTATCGCACCGGTGATGGCCGTGGAGGTGCAGGAACAGGACAGCAGCGTTTTGCCCCGCTCAACAGCTGGCCCGATAACGTGAACCTCGACAAGGCCCGCAGGCTGCTGTGGCCCATTAAACAGAAATATGGCAAAAAGATTTCATGGGCCGACCTCATGATTCTGGCCGGAAACGTAGCCCTTGAATCGATGGGCTTTAAAACTTTTGGGTTTGCCGGTGGCCGTGCCGACGTCTGGGAACCCGAAGAAGATGTATACTGGGGCTCGGAAAAAGAATGGCTTGCCGACAAAGATCGTTATCAGGGCGATCGCGACCTCGACAATCCACTGGCGGCTGTTCAGATGGGGTTGATATATGTGAATCCTGAAGGTCCCAACGGAAACCATGATCCGCTCTCTGCTGCCAAAGACATCCGCGAAACCTTTGCACGCATGGCCATGAACGATGAAGAAACCGTTGCCCTGATTGCTGGCGGACACACCTTTGGTAAAACCCACGGAGCCGGAGACGTAGCGCATGTTGGACCAGAACCAGAGGGTGCACCCATCGAAGCACAGGGATTGGGCTGGCACAGCTCATATAAATCCGGCAAGGGTGGCGATACCATCAGCAGCGGTTTGGAAGTTACCTGGACGCAGACTCCTGCCCAATGGAGCAACTTCTTCTTCGAAAACCTGTTTAAATATGACTGGGAACTCACCAAGAGCCCGGCCGGAGCCCACCAATGGGTGGCTAAAAACGCCGACGCCAGTATTCCTGACGCACACGACCCGTCGAAAAAGCACCTGCCAACCATGCTGACAACCGACCTTTCGTTGCGCTTCGATCCGGCTTATGAAAAGATTTCGCGTCGTTTCTATGAGCATCCCGAGCAGTTTGCCGATGCCTTTGCCCGCGCATGGTTCAAGCTGACCCACCGCGATATGGGACCCATTTCACGTTATTTAGGTCCAGAAGTACCGAGGGAGGAACTGATCTGGCAAGACCCCATTCCGGCTGTGAACCATGCATTGGTTGACGAGAAAGATGTAGTCGGCCTCAAGGCCAAAGTTATAGCATCAGGCTTGACGGTTTCTGAGCTGGTTTCAACAGCCTGGGCATCAGCATCCAGCTTCCGTGGTTCCGACAAACGTGGAGGTGCCAATGGCGCTCGCATCCGTCTGGCCCCGCAAAAAGACTGGGAAGCCAACAATCCGGCTCAGCTGGCCAAGGTGCTTCCCAAACTCGAATCCATTCAAAAAGAATTCAATACAGCACAAAAAGATGGCAAAAAAATCTCACTGGCCGACCTGATCGTACTGGGTGGCTGTGCAGCTGTGGAGAAGGCTGCCAAAGATGCCGGTTTCGACATCAAGGTGCCTTTTACACCCGGTCGGATGGACGCTTCGCAAGAACAAACTGATGTTGAGTCGTTTGCTGTTCTTGAACCCATTGCTGACGGATTCAGAAACTACCTGAAAACCAAATTCACTATTTCGACTGAAGAGTTGCTGGTCGACAAGGCACAACTGCTCAGGCTGACAGCACCTGAAATGACCGTTCTGGTTGGCGGATTACGCGTCCTGGATGCCAATTACGACCACTCAAAAGAAGGGGTGTTTACCCAACGTGCCGGCTTGCTCACCAACGATTTCTTTGTCAACCTGCTTGATATGCAAACCGAGTGGAAAGCCACCGACGACACCAAAGAACATTTTATTGGTGTAGATCGCAAAAATGGCAAGGTAAAATGGACGGCTAGTCGTGTCGATCTGGTCTTTGGTTCCAACTCAGAATTGAGAGCCCTTGCTGAAGTTTATGCCAGCGCTGATGCGCAGCAAAAATTTGTACACGATTTTGTGGCAGCCTGGAACAAAGTGATGATGCTCGACCGATTCGAACTGGCCGGATAGGTATAGGATGGAAAATGATACGCAGCACCGGCAAAAGGTCACATCCTATTGTCGGCGCTGATTTTATTGGCTTAAACTGAAAGGCTTGACAAAACCGGCAAGAAAACCATTGCTTAAATCCCAAACAGATTCTGCCAAAGCTACCTCTTTGGCCAGGGGCGAGATATTTGGATCGTCCTGTTCGTGATAAATATACTTTTCCGAAACGCCTTTCAGATCAGGGCTTAGCGCAGCGTACAATACACTTCGGGCACCTTGAGAAGCATCAGCGACGCCCCTCCAGTCACGCTGTCCCATTTTATTGAATAAAGCCGTTTGCACATAGCCAGGATGTACAGTGTTTACCGTGATATGGGTTCCCTTTAAACGACCTGAAAGTGCAAGGCTAAAAAGAAGGTTTAGCAATTTCGATTGTGAATAAGAAGCAATTCCATTGTATGGGCTATTCCGGAATTCCAGGTCATGCAGGTTAAGAATGTTTCTTCGATGTGCTCCTGATGAGGTATTGATAATCCTGGCCTCTTTTGATTTTAACAAAAGTGGCATCATCTCCAATGTTAACAGCATGGGACTTAAATGATTCACTTGCAGATTGGTTTCAATACCATTCAAAGTTTCAATAAATTCAACCTCCCAGGTTCCTGCGTTATTGATCAAAACATCAATTGAGGTGTATTTTTCAAAAATGTCCGCTGCAAATCGCATCACACTCTTAAAATCGGTAAAATCAGCTTCATAAAAAATCCATTCACGATTTCCAGTATGAGCGCATACTTCTTCCCTCACTTTTTTCGCTTTTTCCATGCTCCGGGCAGGGGAAATGACCTGATGACCCAGTTTGAGTAATTCCCGCGCTGTTTCTAAACCAATACCTGAAGTTGCTCCAGTTAAAACGAATGTTTTCATGTGTATATAATTTTGATTTCATTGGTCAATCCCGAAGGCCTTCAGAAATTCAATAATTTCCATTCACAATGGTTATGAAAATTATCTTATAAAGAGTTCATCTTATTTCTCAAGGCAAGCCCAGACAAAATGAGGAGTATGTCCGTTCATGCGAACCATTTTTACCCAAAGTAAAGTCATGTGCTCCAAATGCAGAGATTGGCTCAATGGCCCCGTATCTTTGCCCGCGAAACCCAACTCATTCAGTAAAAATGACACTTCATTTTTTGCTTTTGCATCATTACCTGCAATCAGCATGACTGGTTTTACATGGTATTGCGGGAAAGCATTATCGATGAAGTTTTCGTAACCATAGATACTAAAAGCCTTGACAACATTGGCATCCGGGGCCCATTCCTGAACAGCTTCAGCGCCAGATTTATCGCTTTTCAGTCCGTGTGATATTCCCGCTCCTACAGGATTCGTGCAATCAACAAGCGTTTTCCCTTTGAAAGAAATGCCTTGCAAAACACTTTGATTTGCCCCAAATGGTGTAGCTAAGAAAGCCAAATCACATTGCATCACCATATCCTGCACCTGGGCATGGGTAAATAATGGATTTTGGTTTAAAGCTTTTTTCAAACTTTCTGAACTGCTATTGTTGTTGCCAACAATAATTTCGTGCCCTAGTTTTTGCAACCGGTTGGCAATAGAAAATCCCACTTTGCCAATACCTATAAAACCTAATTTCATGGTGTTGTTATTTTGTGTTTTCTGAGAAAATAAAATATACAGGAATAGCCAAAAAAACCGCGAATGCCAGATATGGGTGTATAAATCCCAAAAATACTCCACTTAAATACATCAATGGACCAAAAATGAAACTATAAGTGGTTCCTTTCCTGAAGCTTATCAAATCAATTTCATCATACAATAAATTCTTGTTTCTTAAGGCATATTTGTGCATCAGCGTAAAACTGAGCGCCATGAACGACATAACCAAACCATACAATATAATGGATGTCAGGTTATTGGGATAATCTCCCAAAACGGCTGTAGGAAAAGGAATAAAGGAAGTCCACATCAACAAAAGGGCATTCCACCAAAAGATTCCATTGTCTAAATGTTTGAATTGCCCGAAAATACGGTGATGATTTACCCATATGACTGCAACAGTAAAAAAACTGATCATCCAGCCAATGAGTTTTGGCAAAAGAGATATCAATGCCTTTGTGAGCTCACTCGTAGAATTGTATTCATGAATATGTGGCACCTTTATTTCGAGTACGAGAAGCGTGATGATGATGGCAAATATTCCATCTGAAAAGGCTTCAACCCTGTTTTTGCTAAAATGTTGATTCATATATAGAAGATTAAAATTCAACCCTTAAAAATACACCTGAATTTGCATCAAGACTCAATTCTTTTTGTCCTTTTTCTGATAAGTCGAAACCCAAACCAAATTGATAACTTTCTTTCTTCAAACCAATCCTTAGGCGCTGAGAAAAACTGAATGCATTGCTTGCTGTCAGCATGGTATTCAACGCCTCAATTTGTGTAAAAAGTTTCAGTTTTGGGGTGACTGATGGTGTATACCGAAATAACAAATAGTAGTCAATTGTAGGATTTGATTGCGTTTCGGAAACCAACCAGCTAAAAAGCGTAAATTTTTCTTTGATTTGAACAAACTGAACACCTACTTTAGGGTATATTCCCGAACTAAAAACCTGCGCAACCATTACAGGGGCAAACCCTTTCAGTTTGGGATGATTGTATGAAACAGCTTCTGTAAATCCAAATTGAGGCAAGTTCTCAGTTTTACTCATCTGATATTCTGCACCCATCCTGTTGCGGTTAAAAAACAGAAATCTGGAATTCTCATCATTCTTGTTTTTAAAGAATTTAAAAAACATGATATCTAAGGTAGTTCTTTGATTTCCGGTGAATAATTCAACAGGAATTTGAGCGCTGACAGTACCCCAATAAAGGGATACTGTCAACACTGTTATTTTGAGCCATTTACTCATTATTTTGAAAGCATTTCAATCACCATTTTTGCAGCTGCCTCGCCGGAGTTCTGCTGTTGTCCCGTAATAAGATTTCCGTCAGCAATGGCGTAAGAAACAAAAGCATCTTTTACCTTGAAATTTGTTTCCTCGATTTTTTTGGCCTCATCCTCAATACGATATGGTTGAATTTTCATTCCTACTGCCTGATCTGCAAAATCTTCTTCCGAATTGGCGAAACCAGTCCATGTTTTTCCTGTGACCAAAAGCTCACCATTCGATTTTTTGGCATCAAGCAACAATGTTGTTGAATGGCATACAGCAGCCGATGGTTTGCCTTTTTCATAGAAGCTTACAAAAAGCTGTTCCAATACATGGTTGTCTTTGAAAGTGTACATTGGCCCCTGACCTCCAACTAAAAAAATAGCATCATACTCATTTGGATCTACCTCACTCATCTTTTTGGTATTTGATAGCATTTCATTAAACCAGGGCAACTGCATATAGCCAAGCGTAATCACATCGTGGGCAGAGTAGCCACTCGGATCGGTGGGATTTGAATAGCTGTCCATTTCAATTTTTCCACCTTCTGTCGAGACCAAATCTACTTCATATCCTGCCTCCTGAAAAACCCGTAGTGGATGGGTGAGTTCTGCAGCCCAAAAACCGATTGGCCAACCAGTTTGTTTAGATACTGACGGGCTGCTTGCCACCATCAGGATTTTGCCTTTGGCAGGCGCCCCATGAAAGTGCACATACTGCTGCTTCTCTGTTACTGAATTTCCTTTGTTTTTCGATTGGGCAAAAGATGCCACGGATGCGAGTACGATCATCGCTGTTACTAAAAGTTGATTTTTCATTTTTCTATTTTAAAAATTACGGTTGCAAAACTAAGTTTACACTGTATCTTTGAAATGATATTTACTCAAAGGGTAGATACTAACTTTTTAGAAAGTATACTGTAATTAAGCACATTATATTATGCCTGATTTTTTATTTCATAACAAGCGCTATTATAACTCTGTAGAATTTGTCATGGATCGCATTGGAGGCACATGGAAAATGCCGATTTTATGGCGATTAAGAAATCAAACCCTGAGGTACGGAGAAATCAAAAAGACCATGCCAAAAACAACCCATAAAATGCTGACGGCTTCGCTTCGTGAACTGGAAGAAGACGGGTTTATTCACAGAGAAGTATATGCTGTTGTACCACCAAAAGTGGAATATTCACTGACCGAAAGGGGCCTAAAAGCTATTCCCGTTATTGCCGACCTAAGGCAATATGGTTTTCAGCTGATGCAGGATTATGGCATCGAAACAATTCATGAAGACAAGAATGCCTGATTGGTTCATTTGTTGTATTAAATGCAATTGGTTTTTTTGGCACCTTCAGAACTCTGACAATAAAGTGACGCATAGTCGACTCAGCTCAAAAATCACCAATGAAATAGCAGAAAATATTGATGGAATATGCTAACACTTACACTCCTTCTTTTACATCGATTAGCCGGCTCGATTAATAAGTCCTTACCAAAATTGAATACTTTCCTGTGATGTTTGAAGTGCTTTGTAGTAATATGAACATAAGTGCTAACTTCGTTTTTAAAATTGAATAGATTGTGGAAAACAACCCAAGCGATAAAACCTTTGAAAAACTTCTGAAAGGGGTTTATGCAGCGCTCGAAACCTATGCCAATGTGCACCGCGGCAGTGGGTTCAACTCAGAACTCACCACGCAGCTGTATGAAGAAGCAAGGCAACTTATTTTGTATGAAATGGGATTCGACAGAAACAGTCATACACTGATTTTTTGTAGCAGAAAACGGACGCAAAAACTCATCGTGCAGCTCAATGCGAACGACTACACATTGCTTTGCAGCGAAGACTTTGGGCTTGCTGTGGGTGTTTGTGCGCTGGCTATCAGGAAAAAAGCTATTTCCAAACTCATGGCCGAAACCGGAGGCGGCACCACCATGCTGTACGGACCCGACTGGGTGCTTTGGGCCAACCAGCCCGACAGGCTTGAAGCCGGTACACCAGCTGTGATCAATAGTATTTTGTTCGCCAAGGCCCTAAGGATGTGCCAAAAGGATGGCAGTGAAATCTTTAAAAATCGGCCAATCACAGAAAGTTCTGTCGACAAAATTTTAATTGAGGATGGGTTAGCTGAACTGAACGGAATGGATCTGCTGCAGTCTCTTCAGGAAAAGCTGATCGGAAAAGCAATCCGAGTCCCCACCACATCCGGCCTGAAGCCCTTCATCAATTTCGACAACAGCGCCAGCACGCCCACTTTTGAACCAGTTTGGGAAACATTCTGCACTGCCTTGCAACAACCTCCTGCATTGCAGCAGCGACTGGTAGCAGAGACACGGAAAACTATTGCTGCATTTACGGAAGCGCCTGCCGAAACCTATGCGATGCACTTCACCAGCAATACCACCGAAGCCATCAATAAAGTGGCTGCACAGCTGACCGCCGAAAAAAACAAGGATATTGTTGTGTTGAATACCATCATGGAGCACTCGTCAAACGATCTGCCCTGGCGCAGCATCCCGGATTGCAGCCTGATTCGGTTGCCAGTGGCCAATACAGGTTTATGGGACCTCGCTGAAATGGAAACAATACTCAAAACCTACAATACTGAACATGCGTATGGAAATCAACGCATCAAACTTGTCGCGGTGAGTGGCGCGTCAAACGTGCTCGGAAGCTGCAACAGGCTTAGTGAAGTAGCTGCACTTGCTCATCGCTATGGCGCCAGATTGCTGGTGGATGGTGCTCAACTGGTGGCGCATCGTCAGGTTCGGCTGCTCACCGACGACATTGATTACTTTGTTTTTTCGGCCCACAAGGTATATGCACCCTTTGGCGTTGGCGTATTAATCGCCAAAAAAGCTTTGTTACCTGAACTTGAAGCTACTCCGGAAACAATCGAAAATGCTGCCGGCATTGCAGCCCTCGGAAAGGCGCTGATGCTGTTGCAACGCATCGGTTTTGAGGCAATTGTGCAGCATGAGCATACGCTCAGACAGCAGGCCATTCAGGGGATTAAGCATCTGAAAGACCTGCGCATCATTGGTTTAGCCGAGAACGAACAGGCAAAGCAGGGCGACAAAATTGCCGTGTTCATGGTCGACATCAAAAACAAAGCCGCCGGAGGCATTGCACGTAAACTGGTGTTGAACCACGCGATCGGGCTGCGTTATGGCTGCCATTGTGCCCACCTGATGGTAAAGCAGCTCACCGGTTTTACCCCTTTTCAGGAAAAGTTGCAGAAAAATATCAAGGCGCTGTTTCCGAAACTCACCCTGCAAGGCTTTGCCCGCATCAGCTTTGGCATCGAAAACACCACCGAAGAGGTCGAAAACCTGATTGCCGGATTGGAAGCCATCACCTCCGGAAAATACCCGCCGGCGGAGCTCACCAAACAGCAGGTAAAACAGCAACTCGCTGAAAAATACAAGGAAAGGAAAGTAAGTGTGTTTAGGGATTAGGAATTTTAATTTATTGCAGACCAAACAAATAGAATCTTTAGAGTGTTTAATCAGGTGAAACCTTCAAAATCCAACCCAATAAAACATGACTATATGAAAAAAACAACTATCCTACTTCTTTCCTTGTTTACAATCATTCAATTGACTGCCTGCACCGATATCGGCAGGAAGGTCAATGAAAAGCTCGACCGTATCAACGATAAAGCAGAACAGCTTGACTCGATTGTGAAATCAGAGACCCAGAAAATTATGGCGCTCGATTCGCTGATCATCCTTGAGCGCGACAAGCTGCAGCAACTCGATTCACTTGTCAATACCTCTGCAAGTCAGTTCGATTCGGTGAAACAGCAAAAAATCGATCAACTAAAACGCTTGCTAGAGTAAGCATTTGTGTGCAGATCTTCTTTTCGCAATGAAAACCATTCGGTTAACGCCTTGGAATTTTACAATTTCCACTAAGTCTGCATGGGCAGAATTTGCCAAACTTCGTCTGATTTTGTAACTTAGCACCTCTTTTCCGGATACCGGATAGATTTTTACCTCATGAAAAGAATCCTCTTTCTTGTGCTGATTTTTGGTCTTCTGACCGCCTGTAAACGTGAAAAGTCAACTATACAACATTCGGCCTGTAAATCGTTTTCAGGAAAGTCAACGAACATAACATCCGACAGCAGTTGTGTCTATTATACCTATAATGCCGCGCAACAGCAATTGCACCTCCAACACATCAATGCAGTTTTTAACTGTTGTCCGGGAGAATTATACGCCGATATCCTGAGGGAGGCCGACACCATTTTCATTTCGGAGCGCGAAGAGCATGCTGAATGCGATTGCATGTGCCTTTATGACCTGGAACTGACGGTCAACGGAGTTGCGCCCGGAAACTATATCCTGAAATTTATTGAACCCTATGCGACCTTTGAATCGGCGCTTGTGGTGGCATTGAGCCTGCAGCAGATGCAGTCAGATACTTTCTGCGTGGCAAGAGCAAACTATCCTTATGGGATCAACTAGCTGAGCAAAAGGCAACCCAGGTTTTAATGGTGAAGCGGAAAAACCAATTAGCGGATTTACGATCCGGATAAAATATTTCAAAACGGGTGATTTTTGGGCTGCGTAAAAACGATATCTGAATTTACTGGAATTCATTTACATTTGAATACCTAAATGAATGCTGCCATGCAACGGTAGCTTAAAATCCAAACCATGAAAAAGCGCTTGATCCTGCCATTGTTTTGTTTGTTTTTCAATATCTTACAGGCACAACCCTTGCCCAAACCCATTACGACAGGCCCGGCAAAAGGTACTTTGCTGGTCATTGGCGGGGGAAATCTGGGGCAGGATATCATGCAACGCTTCAAGACTTTGGCTGGTGGCGACACTGCACGTATTGTCGTGATTCCAACTGCACTGGATGATGATTTCTTTAAACAAGACTCTGCAGAAAACATCCTCAGAAAATACTTTGGAGGATTCAATATGGATGAGATTCAAATTCTGCACACACGCGATTCGGCCTTAGCCAATGATCCCGACTTTGTCAAGCCACTTTTGACCGCAACAGGCGTGTTTTTCATGGGTGGCAGACAATGGCGGCTGGCCGACAGTTACCTGCATACCAAAGTGCACGACGCACTTTTTCAACTACTTAACCGCGGAGGCGTGATCGCCGGCAGTTCAGCAGGAGCCACCATACAGGGCTCCTATCTGGCCCGTGGCGACACCCAAAACAACCAAATCATGATGGGCGACCACGAGGAAGGACTCGGTTTCATCAGCAATATCGCCATCGATCAGCATGTCTTGGCACGCAACCGGCAGTTCGATCTCTTCGATATCCTGCGTCAGCGCCCTGAATTATTGGGAATAGGCATTGACGAAAACACCGCCATCGAGGTAAGAGCTGACACTTTTGAAGTGATTGGCAACAGTTATGTGGTGGTTTACGACCAAACTTTCTGGTCGCGCGAAGGTAGTGAACTGAAAAACCTGCCACCCAGCAGCGATCTTTTCTATTTCCTGAGGGCTGGCGACCGATACAATATGCGGGAGCGGAAGGTGCTCGAACCCTGACATCAAAGCCGCTATTTTGGTATTTGGCGATCAATTCAGAAAGCAAAAAAAATATTTTGCCTCCGCGGTCGGAAAGGGATTTTTTCGAGCATAACTTTGCAGCGTGAAAAAAATACAGCACCTGGTTTTGTTGTTTCTGTTGCTTGGCAGTCTGCTGATTGCAGGCGCTCTGCAGGCACGCCCGTCCCATTTAATCGGGAAGCTTCAACAATCAGATCAAAGCAGTATCATATCAGGGCAGAGCGACTTGATGTGTGCCGGCCACCAGTCAGAAACTGTCTTCTCGGGCCTCAACACCACACTACCCACACGTGCGAAAGACCAGACGAGGGTGCTTTACCTGCTCAAAGACACCAATAAAATCATTCAACGGGCTTGTCCGGGTCAATATACAGACTTTGTGCTTGATCTGCTGCTGCAAAGTCAGCAGATAGGCCGAAATTACCCCTTTCATACTTTTTGGTAGTCCGGTTGTGTAATCCTTATTGCCCATCCAGGCAGCTTTGTCTGGTTATAATCACTTATTCAATAATTTTTACACAACATTCATATGGACTCAGGATCATTCATTATCGGCGCAGTGGTGCTTGCACTGATATTCGTGCCATTTATTATCACAGGCATGCAAAAAAGAAAAAAACAACAAGGCATGATCAATGTCTTGCAACAAATGGCAGCCGAAACCGGCCACCAAATCAGCAAAAAGGAGATTTTTGGAAACTTCGTTATTGGCATGGACGAACAGGCCGGCATGCTTTGGTTTTTCAACCAAAAGCTTGCGGTTGACAGCAGAAAGAGTGTCAGGCTGCATGAGGTAAAAAGCTGCAGCATTCAGCGCATCAGCAGCAGTGGCAAAAATAGCGTGAACGAGCTTGTGCATGCCGACGAAAAGCTGGGACTGCTGTTTACCATGCGCGACGCGAAAAGCAGTGCTGTATTTTTCGAGCTTTACAATGCCGATCAAAGTCTGCGGCTGGCTGGTGAGTTGCAGCTGGCACAACGCTGGCTCGACGCCATCAACAGTCAGTTGAAACGCCCTGCAGCTATGTACAAGACAATCAGTCATACGCCGTCAATGGGCTCACAGCAGCTCTCTGCGGTTTAAAAAGCAAAAACAAACCCTGCCATTCGGATCGACTGGCAGGGTTTTCTCAATTAACAGAATCGCTCAATGCGTGGGGACTATCTCGTTTTGAGTTTTGTTACTGTCTTTTTCTCGTATACAAAGAGATGTTCTCCACTGTTAGTGAGTGAGTTACCTGCACCTGTGCGGGCTTTAAACTCTTTGTAACGGCAGGTGTTCAGATCAAATGCTGCGTAATCAGATTTCTCTGTCGACATGATCAGGATGTCATCGCGACGATCGAAGAGTGTGGAGGTCTTGTATTTGCCACTGGCGATCAGATCACCATTGTCGGCATTGAAGGTAGAAACGCCTTTTTCGCCCACAACTACTATCTGGTTGTCTTTAAAGGGCAGGATAAGGCTGGCCTGTCCAACACCTCCTTTGGCAGCCGGCACCTCATATTTTTCCTCCCCGTTCACAGGATTAATGCTGTAAAGAGCTTTACCGCTGCAAACGATGTAACTATCGTTGAGTGTGATTGCATTGGTAATTCCTTTGCGGAATCGCTCCGATTCCCATGCAAGTGAACCGTTATCGGCATTAAGCGCCTGCACCCCAAATGGTTTCACTTCAGGATAAGTTACTCCCCACTCGGTAACCCAGGTATCACCCTGTCGGTAACGGCGATAAAATTGCGTCTCGACACGACCACCAATTTGCAGCATCACTTTGCTATCAACAACAGACATGCTCGGTATAGCACGTGCACCTTTGATTTCGGGAGAAGTCCACAACAACCTGCCCGTGTTAATGTCGTACTTTTTCACGTATTGGTCTCGCTTGTTCGACATATCCAGTACGTAGATATCCTGACCGTCGATCACCGGTGTCGCCACTGCCCCATATACACCAAATCGCTGGGCATGAGAAGGTGCTTTCACCACATCGGCCGTAAAATCAAAAGCAGCAGACCAAAGGTTGGCACCAGTATTGTAATCGTAAACCTGCATCCCATTCATTCTGAGAAAAACCTTGTTATCTGCCAGGTCAAGTTTATAAAGAAACTCTTTGGTCAAAACTTTGCGTTCAGCACGACCAATATAGGTATTTTCCCAAAGGATATCGCCAGTTACCATATTGATTCGGGCAATCTGGTTTTTGAAACCCGAGAACAGCGCAACAAGCAGGTTGGGCTGGAAGTTGACCATTACGAGAGTACGATCATTTGGATTATAAATATATTCGCCCACGGTTCCGCTGAACTTGGTTGTGTTCCAGACTTCTTCTCCAGACCGTGCTTTGATAAACACCAACTCTTTTTTTAGCGAAATGGCAAAACCTTCTTCTTCGGGCACATAGGTCACTACATCTTCTGTCACTTCCTGGTATTTATCCGAGTTCCAAAGCAACTCACCACTCTTCATGTCGATACAGGCAATCTGGTCTTTGCCCAGTTTACGGTCGAACAGGAAGATCGTATTCGACTCCCAGAAAGCAAGCAAGTCATCCACTTTTCTGAGCTTTGGAGAGATTTCTTTGTATGCTTTGGTCCAGATCACCGACCCGTCACTGTTTTTGAAGAGACTGATTTCTTTATCGTCAGCTGCAAAACTGTACGAATCGGGTCTGTCAGACAGATCGGTGCCATAGTAATCGATTTTGTGGCCAAGTTTGGTTTCCCAAACAATGTCCATATCGTCCTGGGCGTAACTGTTGGTGAGCATGGCACCCAACATAAGGAGTAAGAATAATTTTTTCATGACTGTGTTGTTTTGAGGTGAATTAATTGAACTGAAACTGATAGGTTAATTTATATTTTTTGCCTTTGGGTGTTTTGAAGTTGAATTCATAGTCTTTGATAAAGTCCTTGAGCTTTGCCTGAGACGCCAATGAACCACCTTCGTTGCTTTGCACAAAAACAGTGGCTACTTTTCCTTTTTCGTAAACAGTAATATCCATTACAAAGGTGCCCTTGATCAGTTGTTTCTGTGCAAAAAGGTATAGCACGCCTTCAGGTGCCATCATGGCCGTGTCGAGTTCGGCAATAGCTGCAGCTTTGATCTCGTCAGGATGCTCAATCAGTGGTTTTTTGCCGGCGTAAACTGAGGTTAAAACTGCCAGCATCAAGAATAGAAGCAGTGATTTTTTCATTTTCTTAATTTTGAATAGTGTAAAAAATGAGGTGATCGCCATTGGTGAGCACTACTGTTTGGTTGTCGGGCAGAAAGGCAAAAGTCGTCCGGCCATCGCCCGGCAAAAAGCCACCATCGGTCTTTTCCCAGAGGCGGTACGAGAGCTCAAAACGCTCGAGCAGCTGGCCGGTGGCAAAATCATAGATATGCAGTTCGGGGAATTTGGTGCTCCGCGATACCACACCGAAGAGCCGTCCATCCGGACTTAACTTGAAATCGGGTTCGTAGTTGTATTGCGACACAAAACCCTTGCGCAACGGCTCACCGGTGCGGCCATCGATACATGAGATATAAGTCTGGTAAGCGCCTACAGCTGTCTTCACTTTGGTGTTTGGCACATTCAGACAAAACAAGGTTTGACCGTCGGCACTGTAAGTCAGCCGAAAGATGATGTCGTACAGGCTGTTGACCGTATACAGCAGCTTCAGGCTTTCGGCGTCGTACACACTCACCTGCTGTTTGAATTTGAGGGCCGTCTTGAGCGCTTTCTTGTTCTTTTTGTTCTTGTAGTAGGGGTCTTTCTTCAGATCCGACTCAGATGGCATGTGCGAAACAGCTATATAACGGCCATCCGGAGACACCGCGAGTCCGTTAGAGGCATCTCTCACCTGAAATGACCTGCTTTTGCTGCCTGTCGAAAGGTCCCAAAAAGCCACTTCATCCGAAGTGAGGGTGAGGGCATAGCGGCTATCGGGTGTGAGTGCAACGGCATGGTATTTTTCGAAGCGTTTGACAATTCGTCCGTCAGCTGCATCGATCACTTCAAAATCAACCTCACGGTCATTGTTGGGTCGGTAATCAAGGTAAAAGAGTTGCTGTAACAGGATGTACTTTCCATCGGCAGCATGTTGCACAGAAGAACCGGCATACCAATTGCCGACATCAAACTCAGCTATCACGGTGCGCTTGTTGTAATCCCATTTGTAAAAGGGAAAGCTCTGTGTGCTGCTGATGGCGAGGTATGACTGATCGGGTGCCAGATCGAGACCACAAATCATGTGTCGTGCATCGCCGATGCGCACACGGTCGAATTCCATATCGCTGCCCTGGGCAAAAGCAGATCCTAGTGGAAGAGTCAGGCTAAGTAAGAGAAAGAAAAGGGACTGTAGATATTTCATAGGGTCAAAAGGTTGGTTCAAAAAAAACACAGCTCTTCGGCTTGCCCGATTGTTGAAAACCTCAAAACACAAGGCATGAGCAAGCAGAAGCAGCTGTGAATTCTTACATCAGTTTAATCTGACCTTATCGCACTTTGAGATTTTCAACAATCACATCGCTAAATTAATATGCTTTAAAGGGCTGTGAATTAGGTGATAGGTCGTGTTTTAACTACGTTGTTTAGCGTAGAGGGTGAGCGCATAAATTTGAACCCATAAATAACCAAAAACTATGAGCTATTCAGGGGCTTCCGATAGCTGAACAAGGACTTAGATCGCATCCAAATCTTAAAAAAATATCCGTCTTAACAAAATATCAGTTAGCAGATTATAGGAAAAATGCCTACAACAAATACTCAACAATTGATAACAACTACTTGAAAAACACTATCACTTATCAAATTAAATTGGATTTATACCCTTGGTGAAACTATCTTAAGATCAATTAGTAACCCCTTGGTCCAAAATCACATTTCAATTGAACCTCATTCATCTTTTTAAACCAAAAGCCATGAAAAGATTACTTACCATATTATTTGTTGTTTTAATGACAAGTTTAGGCTGCTTTGGCCAAACACCTGTCGCTCCTGCCAGTGGAGATGGAAGTATTGCTAATCCATACACCATTGCAAGTTTAGACAATCTTTATTGGATTGCGGCGCCTGAATCAGAAGTTGTGACACCAACTTATGCAGAGCGCATGGCATGCCATTATATCCAAATAAATGACATTGATGCATCTGCTACATCTACATGGTTTAGTGGTGCAGGTTGGTTACCAATAGGGAATGAAACAGAAAAATTTACAGGAAGTTATGATGGTAATGAATACAATATCAGCAGATTAACAAGTCTTAGAGAAACAGATTATATTGGGCTTTTTGGCATTGCCGAAAATGTATATTTAAGAAACATCAAAATAATTAATGCGGACATAAGAGGGCATTATTATGTTGGAATCCTCGTTGGGTTAATTGATTTTCAAGGAAATATATGGAACTGTATAACTTATGGTTTTGCATTAGGCTCACAATATGTCGGTGGAATAGCAGGAAGGAATGAATTAAATTCTCAAATTAATTTTTGCACCAACAACGCAGTGGTTAACTCAAGTGGATCGTGCGTTGGAGGAATTACAGGATTTAATGCATCGAGTAGTCAAATATTACACTGCAAAAATACTGGCGATATAAATAGTGGTAATGGAGTGGGAAACTATATCGCTGGCATTGTAGGAATGAATTTTGGCGATATTGGTTCTTGCTCAAACAGCGGCCGAATTGGAGGCAAAAACTATATTGCCGGAATTGCCGGATACAATGCATATTTAATAAGAAATTGTAGTAATAGCGGCATAATTAGCGTTGCATCTAGCGGCTCCTATCTTGGTGGTATATGCGGATATCACAGTAGTACTGATGCTTCAATTACCAAATCTTACAACACCGGGTACATTGCAGGTGGCAGTCTAACAAACAAAATTGGGGGAGTTTCAGGCGGAGTGTTAGGTGGTGCTACAATAGACAATTCATACAACCTGGGCAGAGTTGATGCCTATAGAGCTCAGTATGTTGGCGGTGCTGTAGGAGAATTAAATGCTTCCTATGTTTATGATACATATAGCTCAGGTTGGGTTTATGTAAGGACTTCGACAGTAGCTATTGGAGGATTAATTGGTGGAGCATCAGCCAGCACCGTTGATGGATGCTTTTGGGATACGCAAGCATCAACAAGAAGCACTTCTGCGGGTGGCACTGGACTGACAACAGATGAAATGAAGAACCTGCAAAATTTTATCGATGCCAATTGGTCTTTTGTAGGTAATGGCAAAAGAGCTATTGGTTGCACGGAAGATTGCTGGGATATGGATACAACATCATTCATCTCAAGCGGATACCCGTTCCTCGGAAGTCAAAGCGCTCCCATCACATGGAATGGAACCACAGATCAGGACTGGGCAAACGTGGCAAACTGGACAGGCAGCCTTGGGGGACCATCTGAGTATAAAGAAGTAATTATTCCAAATACAAGCACCCTGCCTACTATAACAAATACGATGGTTGATCCGGCCAAATGCGCCAGCCTTACCATCGAAACAGGTGCCTCGCTTACCATTGCAGCTAACAGCGCTCTTACGGTGAGCGATGCAATCACCAATAATGGCACATTGCAGATCGAAAGTGATGCGACAGGAACAGGTTCTTTCATGCACAACAGCGAAACGACCAGTGGTACGATCAAGGTTTTTACTTCCGGGGGAACCATTGGGAAAGCCTCTACATTTAAATACCACTTACTCTCGATTCCACTGCATGACACTATACAAGCGGGTGATGTATTTATGGGAAGCTATCTCTGGCAGTTCACACCGAATGCGCCATCCAACGAAGCCTGGGCGAGCGTACAGGATGAAACGGACCTTCTCTTGCCACAAAATGGTTATTTAAGTTACAACCAAGCAGATAAAACCTATTCTTTTGCAGGAGTTTTCCAAAATGGCACCTTCACTTCCAACATTGCAACCACAATAACAGGCAACTACAACCTCATCCCCAATCCATACCCTTCAGCCATAGACTGGGATGCAGTTGACCTCACCGGATCGAATCTGGAATCCAGCATCTGGTTTTTCGACAGTCAGTCTGGTAATTATACGGCCTACAACGGAGGCGACCCGGCCGGTGGGAATATCATCCCTATAGGACAGGCTGTTTTTGTGAAAGCCAGCGGTGATAATCCTATTCTACAATTTGATAACTCAGTCCGACTGCACAGCGATAAAGACTATTATAAGCAGCAAAAAAATGTTGGCAGCAACAAACTTCTGGTTAAGGCCATTTCAGACAACCTGAAAGATGTGGCATATATCCGTTTCAGAGAAGCAGCAAGCAATACCTTTAACATTCAGGATGATGCAACCAAGCTTTTTGGTTTTGGAAGCGCACCTCAACTTTACACCTTTTCAACTGATGGTCAGGCTCTTTCTATCAACACCATGACACTTACAGGTGAGACCGTTTCGATACCTGTGGGGTTTGAGATGAACGAGGCAGGCGAAGTATGTCTGCAATTTGATCTGATCGACACCTTCGACTCTGAGCTGGAAATCCATCTTCAGGATCAGCTCACCAACAACATAACCAACCTCCGGCTCCAAAACAGCTATTGTTTTCAGCATCAAGCTGATAACAATGCAGACCGCTTTATACTCCATTTTGGTTCCTTTGCCGGTCTGAACGAAAATTTGAATGCAACACACATACGCTGCTGGGCTAATGGGGAGCAAATATTTATTGATGTGGAAGGCGAAACAGGTCAGCAAGCCAAAGTAGAGGTTCTTACCCTTCTGGGGACTTTGGTCCAAACCTCTAATATCACGCTGAATGCTGTCTCAATTATTCCTTGCCGGCAAAAAGGCGCATTGCTGGTCCGTGTGCTTACTGCGAAAAAACAATACATTCAAAAACTAATGATCTTTTAACCTTACCGCCATGAAAAAATATTTTGCGACATTATCACTCCTTGCCCTCTTCATGCTGAGTACTACTCTTTTTGGTCAGGCAGGCCCTCCTGACCCCCCGGGTGATCCTGGTACAGGTGGTGGGCCGGTAGGCGGCTCATCTCCCATTGGCAGCGGACTTGGCATCATGCTCGCACTGGGAGCTGCATATGGGGCAAAGAAAATCTCCTCTTTTCTTTCGGTCCAAAAAGAAGACTCTGCTGAAGAAACTAAAAGACTTGCTGGAAATAACAAATAGATGTATCAAGCTGAATGCCAATGACTAAACTAAGTAATTCAACCTTCTGACTTCATCATTGACCTTGTGTTAAACTTTGTTACGACCAAAAGCAAACGCGAATCCCCTTTATTGTACTTATCATTGGAGTAACATCCATTACCCCACCACATATTTTGCTGACAATCCTATCTTTGCGGTCAGTTTCACGACTGATACGAACATTGTCTGCGCCCAAATTCTGCCCGATAGATGACTGAAATAGAACTTCTGGCTCCCGCGAAAAACCTGACATCAGGCAAAGCCGCCATCAACTATGGTGCTGATGCCGTGTATATTGGGGCCGATCGTTTTGGCGCCAGGGCTGCTGCTTCAAACAGTGTGGCCGATATTGCCCAACTTGTACAATACGCCCACCGCTACAGGGCAAAGGTTTTTGTAACACTGAATACCCTGTTGTACGACAACGAACTGGAAGCAGCCGAACAGCTCATCCATCAGCTGTATCAGGCCGGCGCCGACGCCCTCATCATTCAGGACATGGGCATACTGCAGATGAACCTCCCTCCCATTGCCCTGCATGCCAGCACGCAAACCAACAACTTTTCGCCTGACCGCATTGCTTTTCTCGATCAGCTGGGTTTTGAGCGCATCATACTGGCCCGTGAATTGTCACTCGACGAGATACACAACATCCGAAAACAAACCACCGCCGGGCTGGAGTTTTTCATCCATGGTGCCCTGTGTGTGAGCCTGAGCGGACAATGCTATTTCAGCCAGGTCCTCACCGGACGCAGTGCCAACAGGGGAATGTGTGCCCAGATGTGCCGCCATCCCTACAACCTGGTCGACGGAAAAGGCAACAGAGTCATCCTGAACAGTCACCTCCTTTCGCTGAAAGACCTCAACCTGAGCCACCAGCTGCTTGATTTGATGAAGGCGGGTATCACAAGTTTAAAAATCGAGGGCCGGCTCAAAGACCTGAACTATATCAAAAACGTGGTGAGTTATTACCGGAGAAAACTTGATGACATCTTTGCAGCTGATGCCGGCTTCAGCAAAGCCTCATCGGGCAACACCCAGATCAGTTTCGACCCAGATCCGGAGAAAAGCTTCAACAGACTGTCATCAACCTATTTCCTCAACGGGCGACAAAACGAACTGATCAATCCGGCTTCACCAAAGTCGATGGGACAGGAAATTGGCGTTGTCGGGCAGGTAGGATCCGGATTCTTCACCCTCACCGGAACTTCGGCGCTACACAATGGAGATGGTTTGTGCTTTGTAAAAGACGGCGAATTGATTGGCCTCAGAGTCGAAAAGCTAAGCGACCACAGAGTGCTGGTGAACGACACGACGCACTTAGCACCCGGCATGAAACTCTACCGCAACTACGACCACATTTTTACCAAACAGCTTGAGGCAGATCAGTCCATACGGAAAGTCGGCGCCTCCATCGGGCTTATGGAAGAAGGAAATGCGCTGTTGTTTTCACTCACCGATGAAGACCAGTTGACTTCTGTTTACCGTCTTGAACCGCTGCCCGAAAAGGCCAAGGACGCAGCTATGGCTGAAAAGAACCTGATCGCCCAGCTTTCGAAGTCGGGCAACGCGATGTTCGATGTCAGCGAGGTGAACATCCATTGTAAATCGGCCTACTTTTTCCGTATCTCAAGCCTCAACGATATCAGGCGCGTGTTGTTCCAACAGCACGAGCAGTTACGAATAAAGCATTTTACTGCCAAAGAAGTGCAGCATAAACAGGCAAAATCTCTGTATCCAAAGAAAGCAGTTGATTTTTCAGAGAATATCGCCAACCACAAGGCAGCACAGTTTTACACTGAACATGGGGTTGAGAAACAGGAGAAGGCCTTAGAAATTGGGGAGATAGCGGCAGACCAATTATTGATGACCACACGCTATTGTCTGAAATATGAGTTGGGTTTTTGCCCCAAATGGCAGGATCAAAAAAACGCGCCTCCGGAACCACTCTACCTCGAGGACCATAACCGCAAATACCGCCTGCAATTCGATTGTAAGCGCTGCTTGATGATGGTCAGGAAAGAACAATAAAATTTTGCATTCAAGATGAAAAATTCAAAATTGGCTTAACCAATCCTAACCAATCAGAAATCCCTTCTCTACCGAATCTTTGAATTTTTAATCTTGAATCTTGAATCTTGAATTCCGAACCTCCGATTCCGGCACGATACTTGGTATTTTTCGGGCTGGACGTCCGTTTATTCACAGAAGTATTACCAAAACATTTAAACAATGAAACATGCATTTTTGGTTCTTTCATTCCTGTTGGCTTCGTCATTGCTCATAGCCCAGGAAAGCACAGAAACAGCAAAACAAAAGGAAATCGGTATTGTCTTCAGCAGCCTCGACAACTTTGGCTTTCTCTACAATACCGGCACCGAAAAAGCCCTGTGGCGCTTTGGCGCCTCCAACCTGTCGTTGCAAAATCAGGCTGAAGAGCAAACAAATATTTACAAAAACACCGGCAACAGCTTCGGAATTTCATTGCGCATCGGACGTGAATACCGCAAGCCTTTGACAGACAAGATGATTCTTCGCTACGGTGCAGATGTTGTAGCAGGCTATACACACAGCAAGTATGAAAACACGGTTCCAAACCAGAGTTACAACGACATCACCAACGAGCAATCCACCGTATCTGTTGGGGCTAATTTTGTTTTCGGCTTCAACTACCTGATAGGAAGCAGATGGCAGGCTGGTCTGGAGCTTTTGCCTGGCCTTCATTATAACAGCACCGATACCAAATCTACACGCTACACGATAACCGGTGATGAAGTAACAAAGTCGAAAATCAGTGGCTTGAACTTCAACATCTCAAACAACAGCGTGATGTTGTCGCTGGCATACCGCTTGAAATAATAACTCATTGAGCGTAATTCACAAACAGGTCATGCTAGATTTTGGGGGCATGACCTGTTTTTTTTGAGTTTGCAGCCTAGCCTGTTTACCAATCCTCAGTTGGTACTTTTTGCGGTCTGAATCATTTCCTTTTCTAACCAAACCTGCCCAAAGGCGACCGGCAATGGAACAGCTTACAGCTAAAGTCTTTTGGGTTCGAGACTGTAGGTAATTCTCCTCTCATAAAATGTGCGTGGATAAAGCATTAATAAAGGCTTTTCGATATAAAATCACGTATAAACCAGGCCGAAGACGGCGGAACAATATCATTCCAACGAGGATATCATCCCTCATTCCGATTGGTATTCTTATCTTTTACAATACAACTGCTGGGATTCATCAACTTTAAGCGCCATTGAATATTGACCAATAATGATAGAAAAGAATTTAAGATGCAGGGTTGTAACCTTCAAGCCGTTTTTCTACTTTAGTAGTGTCTAAAACGATCTGTAATTTGAAACCAAAACCCACTATGACACTTCAAAGAGCCACACTACGCATTTTCAGGCGGTCGGTACTTTCTTTTTTAGTGCAGATGGATGAACCTAACAATCAGTATAAATGCGGAAAAGGAAGCGCATCATGATTCATGTGAAATTAGCACTGCATTTAATACTTGCAGGCTTATTAACTCTTTCTGCCGGCATTTTTGCACAGTCAATGAGCATTGGTCATACGACTATTGTTTTTTATGATGGCAACAGAAACAGAAACATTGAAACTGAGGTTTACTATCCTGCCGATAATCCTGGCGAAAATGTTCCGGTGTCTGCAGGCAGCTTTCCTGTACTCGTTTTTGGTCATGGATTCTTAATGAGCTGGCAATCATATCAAAACTTTTGGCTGGAATTAGTCCCGCATGGATACGTGATTTGTTTCCCGACAACAGAGATGGGCTTAAGCCCCAATCACGAAGACTTTGGTTTAGATTTAAGGTTTATAGCCATTGAAATGCAAAATGAGAATGCCAACAGTAACTCTATTTTCTTTCAAACATTAAGTCCAAACACTGGCCTAATGGGTCATTCGATGGGCGGTGGCGCTTCGTTTTTAGCTGCTGAAAATAATTCATCCATCAGCTCGCTGATCAATTTTGCAGCAGCTGAAACAAATCCTTCTGCAATCGCAGCAGCAGCCAACATCACTGTACCAGCCCTGCTATTCTCAGGCGATGATGATTGTGTGACGCCCCCAAATCAAAATCAGGTGCTGATGTATGATAATCTGGACTCAGACTGCAAAACTCATATACGCATTATCAACGGAGGCCATTGTTATTTTGCAGATGATAATTTTTTCTGCTCTTTGGGCGAATCAAGCTGCAATCCATCCCTCAATATTACCCGAGAAGAGCAGCAGGCTGTAACATTCGACTTTTTGAATCTTTGGTTACAATACACCTTATACGGTGACGAAACTGCATTTAATGTTTTTAACGACTCACTGCAGTCTTCAACCCGAGTTAACTTTTCACAGTTTTGTAATACAACCAGCCTGCAAAATCCTATTGATCAAAGCGAATTTGAAATATTTCCTAACCCGGCTACCAATTTATTAAACCTGAAACTAACCGGGGGAAACATAGGCGGTTTATTAAGTATATTTAATACTGTTGGGGAGAAAGTGTATCAGAAAATCGTCAATTCCTGTAACGCACAAATCGATTTATCAAACTTGCCAGGTGGAGCATATTTTGTGATCTACCTCAAAGACTCACACACATATTCCAGTATGGTCATTAAAACTCTGAAGCATGGATAAATAGCATCATATTCAATCCAATTGTACCAAAAATACCTGGAAGAAATTATCACAAAAAATCAATCAGCTTCTAACATGAAAACCCTGTAATAATGAAAGCCTTGAAAGAAACCAATAAACTTATTCCAATTAGTGCAATAATTCTCACATACCTAATTGTGAAAGTCATCTATAAACTAACTGGCTTCCATTATGATTTTGATGATGGAATTTTAAACATGAGCTTCCTCATTGATATAGTATTGTGGGGTTTAGTTTACCTGGCTGTCCTCGTACTTCTGAAAAGACTTTTTACAAAAAGTACATAGTCGTTTTATTTAGTAATTGAAGACGATTACAATTATTACTGAACTCACTATGTTATTTAAAAATCAATGACAGTTATGGTTGGTTTTCATGAAAATCTGGAAAGAGAAACCCAACCGAGAAAAGAAAGACGGGCACTGAAAATTAGGGGTTCATAGGTCCGGAACGACACAGGCAACTTTATTTATGTCACTTTTTCAATAACCTGAATATGTTACACACCATAGAAAACGAAATCCTGGCCTGCACCATCGAATCCAATGGTGCTGAAATACGATCTCTGAAGAACAAGTTGACCGGAGAAGAGTATATCTGGCAAATCAACAAGTCAATTTGGGAAAGCAGTTCACCGGTGTTGTTCCCGGCTATTGGGAAAATCAAAGATGACAAGGTTGTTTACGAAGGGAAAGCCTATGCCATGCCTAAGCATGGTATTATCCGAAACAATGATCTCCTTGGTTTCGAGCAGCATGGGGAATCTCATTGTGCGTTTGTTCTTACAAGCTCAGAGGTCACACTGAAACAATATCCTTTCAGGTTTTCGTTCACAGCTGATTTCAGGCTCCTTGACAATCGACTGCTGATGACCTACATCATCGAAAACCGGGATGTCGTTCCTATGCATTTCGCTTGTGGCGGACATACAGCATATGCCTGTCCATTGAGTGAGACGATTAATCTATCAGATTATGTGATCGAATTCCCCTCACAAGTTGATCTTGTGGCCTCCACTTTGGGAGCATCTGGATTGCTGTCGCATCGCAAACGTAAGATTGAAAGCCATCACAACACGCTCCAGCTTTCGGATACGCTGTTCGATGAAGACGCTTTGATATTCACCGACATCGCATGCGACTGGGTTCGGTTGCGCAAAAAGGATAAAAAAAAAGGCATCGTGGTTCGGTTTGCAGGCTATCCTCATCTTGCATTGTGGTCGAAACCAGGAGCCGATTTTGTATGCGTAGAACCCTGGCTCGGACTGCCTGATCTGGAGGAAGAATTAACCGATATCACACAAAAAAACAGCTATAAAACAATTGAGCCGGACAGCCGGTTTTCCATCGCTATCGAAACAGAAATAGAGTAACTCTTCCTGAATGATTCCTATTATGTATGGTGCTTGCAGGAGACTTAAGCCTGAATCGTGATACAATCGCGTCATCGCGGTTGAATGCAATTTTGTTCTGTTTGAAGCAGTAGGTAAAAGATGGTTTTAAAAAAAAGTACCCCAACAATTGAAGCTCTTCCGGAAAAGTGATTCAATTGGGGAATGGCATTTATACTTTAAAAAGCTTTGCCCTATCGATGCAATGGGCAAAAATAGTGCACGAATGAACTGCTTGTCAGCTAGGGCTATCGCAATCAATGCTGCATGAATGAGCCTGGCAGCTTTCAGAGCTTCCGATGGATGCCGAAAATTTCGTATACATTTCTGGTGTTATTATTTGGAATTCTTCTAAATTGATTGTGAAAAGTGAACAGGAAAAGATTTAATATAATTTCGCAGCCTCAAAACCATCACAATCATGATCTCTGAATACGGAATAGTATTATTGTATTTCATTCTGGGGGCTGTTTTTGTTGGCATTGCAATGGTTGCAGCCATGTTGATCAGGCCCAGTCACCCCAACCCTATTAAAAATTCCACTTACGAATGCGGCGAAATACCGATTGGCGAACCCTGGATCAGGTTCAATGTTCGCTTTTATGTGATTGCACTCGTTTTCTTGCTCTTCGATGTCGAAGTTGTCTTTCTGCTGCCATGGGCACTGGTGTTCAAGCAGCTGGGCTGGTTTGCCTTTATTGAAATGATTTTGTTTGTCGTGATTTTGATGGCAGGCTTTATTTATGTGTGGCGAAAAGGTGATCTCGACTGGGAAAAACCGAAACCATATATTGCCAAACTCGAAGACCTTGTAGTTGGCAAGAAAAAAACTAATCAGTAACAATTATGGGATTACTCAACAGATTGGACGACCCCTACGAAGGAGGTGGTATCGTTTTGGGAAAAGTTGAAGAGTTGTTAAACTGGGGCCGGAGCAAATCGGATTGGTACCTGCACTTTGGACTGGCCTGTTGCGCCATCGAGTTCATGGCCATGAATGCCTCGCACTTCGATTTTATGCGTTTTGGCACCATTCCGCGTACAAGTCCCCGGCAGGCCGATTTTATCATGATTACCGGCACCGTGACCTTTAAAATGGCCGACCGCATCAAAGTGTTGTATGAGCAAATGGCTGAACCCAAATATGTGATTTCAGTTGGATCGTGCTCAAACAGTGGTGGCCCTTATTGGGAACATGGCTACCATGTTTTAAAAGGCGTCGACCGGATTATTCCCGTAGACGTCTACATCCCCGGATGCCCACCCCGCCCCGAAGCCTTCGAAGAAGGCATGATGAAACTTCAGGAGAAAATCAACCAACAAGCTATTTTCAACAAACGCAAGCGTTTAGGCATTGAATAGCTTTTGCCAAAAAGACAAACCTATGTTAGCCACCGAAATATTTCAAAGACTGAGCAGCGAATTCGGCGAAAAAGTGTTAGGGCTTTTTGATCAGCAGCCCTCCGACCCTGCTATCAGCATAGCGCCCGAAGCCATATTCGATATCTGTCATACGCTTCGCGATGATGAGGAAATGCAGTTCGACTACCTGATGAGCCTCAGTGGCCTCGATCTGGGCGAAAAACTGGGCATGGTTTACCACCTGTGCTCCATGCAACTCGGTCACCGCATTGTGATCAAAGCAGAAGTAGACAAGGCAAATCCGATTGTTCCATCCGTCGAAAGACTCTGGCGCACTGCCGATTGGCACGAAAGAGAGACCTACGACCTGGTAGGCATCCACTTCGAAGGGCATCATAACATGATCCGGATTTTGTGTCCCTACGACTGGGAAGGACACCCTTTGCGTAAGGATTACCAGGTTCCTGAAATGTATCACGGCATGAAAGTAACATACTAGGCATTATGAGCGAAAAGAAAAGACTAGACCTGGAATACAGCCAGCTCGATTCAGACAGGATGCGGATCAATGTCGGGCCGCAACACCCTTCGACCCACGGCGTTTTGCGTCTTGAAGTGGAAGTGGACGGCGAAATCGTTACAGAGGTAGTTCCTCACCTTGGCTATCTGCACCGCAGCTTCGAAAAGCACTGCGAAAGCATGACCTACCAGCAAATCATCCCCTACATCGACCGGATGGACTACATCTCGGCGATGAACAGCGAGTGGCCTTATGTGATGGCCCTCGAGAAAATGCTCGACATCAAGGTGCCCGAAAAGGTAGAGTACCTGCGCGTGATTGTAGCCGAACTCAACCGCATCGCCAATCACCAGATTGCGGTGGCTACCTTTGGTTTGGATGCAGGAGCATTTACACCCTTCTTGTTCTATTTCCGCGACCGCGAGTTTATCATTTGGATACTGGAGAAGTTGTCAGGAGCCCGACTCCTCTATAACTATTTCAGGGTTGGAGGTATGGCAGCCGATATTTACAATGGTTTTAGGGAAGACTGCCTGAGTGTGATCGAAAAAGTACGCAAAACCAATGCCGAAGTCATGGATCTGCTGATCTACAACCGCATTTTTATCCAGCGCACAGCCAATGTTGGCATCCTGACACCCGATGTGGCAATCAACTACGCCTGCAGCGGACCAGTGCTGCGTGGCAGTGGTGTAGCTTACGATCTGCGTCGCAACGAGCCATATTCTATCTACGACCGTTTTGATTTTGACATTCCGGTTGGCAAAGGTGAGGTTGGTGTTGTTGGCGACTGCTGGAACCGCAATATGGTGCGTATGCACGAGATGGAACAATCTTGCCGCATCATCGAGCAGGCACTCGAGCAAATGCCCATGGAAGGTGATGTAAAAGCCAACGTTCCCCGCCGAATCAAAGTGCCCAAATCAGAGGTATACATGCGTGCTGAAAACCCGAAGGGTGAAGTAGGCTTTTATGTGGTAGGCAACGGCACCGACAAACCTGAACGGTTGAAAGCACGTGGTGCCAGTTTTGTAAACCTGAGCGTGATACCTGAAATATCGAAGGGATACATGTTTGCCGACCTGATCCTGATATTGGGTAGCATCGATATCGTGCTCGGAGAAGTAGATCGTTAATTATTTCAATAATTGCAACTTAAACCATGGAAAGTACAAATTTTGTATGGGATTTAATGGGCCGAAACCTGGGTGGGGTGCTGATTGTGATTTCATTGCCGCTGTTTTTTGTGCTCTTGTATGCGCTTATCGCCATTTTGGCTGAATTAAAGATTTCTGCCTGGATTCAGGAGCGACTGGGGCCAATGAGAACAGGTCCCTGGGGCATATTGCAACCTGTTGCCGAAGTAATAAAACTCCTTCAGAAAGAAGACATCACACCTGACCAGAGCAGCAAGTTACTATACAACCTGGCACCTTTTATTATTTTCACCGGAGCTTATGCCGCATTTGCCGTCATCCCCTTTAGCGAGGCTTTTGTGCCTGCCGATATCAACCTGGGTTTGTTTTATGTTTTTGCAATCGGCTCCATCAGTGCCATGGGCATTGTGATGGGTGGCTGGGCTTCGAACAACAAGTATTCGCTGATGGGCGCCATGCGTTCAGTTTCGCAGCTCATCAGCTATGAAATTCCGGCTGCTATGGCCATATTGTCTGTCGTAGTGCTTGCATCCTCCATGAATATGCAGGAAATCAGCCGGGCCCAGGGTGGCGGATTCTGGAACTGGTACATTTTCGGCGGCCCAGGAACCTGGACAAAGATCTGGGTCGTTCCCTTTACATTTGGGCTCACCATCATCTATTTCATTGCCTCGCTGGCCGAAACTAACCGCGTTCCTTTCGATATTCCCGAAGGTGAATCGGAGCTTGTTGCCGGGTTTCACACTGAATACAGCGGGATGAAATTTGCCATGTTCTTTTTCGCCGAATATGCCAATATGTTTGTGGTTGCCGCAGTGCTTACCACCATCTTCCTGGGCGGATGGAATTCGCCTTTTGGCGATTTCATGCAGGGTCCCTGGTGGGGAAGCTTCTGGTTTATCTTAAAATCCTTCGTGGTTGTTTTGTTTCAGATTTGGATTCGGTGGACCTTGCCCCGTTTCAGGGTCGACCAGTTGATGTATGTGGGATGGAAAGTGCTCCTGCCCCTCTCTTTCGTCTGTTTCATGGCCATCAGTTTATTTGTCATGCTTAAATAAGAACTACCGATGATTCAATATTTTAAAAACGTTTGGTCAGGGTTCAGCAGCTCGCTGGTTGGGATGCATATCACTTTTAAACACTTGTTCGTGAAAAAAGTGACGATTCAGTACCCCGATCAACGCTTTGACCTTCCTCAGAACGCCCGCAACCGGCTCAAGCTCACAATGTCGCGCTGCAACGGCTGCAACAGCTGCGTGGTGGCTTGTCCGGTCAACTGCATCCTGGTCGAAACCGTCAGGGTTTCACCCGACGATCCGCATCAGGAAGTGCACGACAACGGGAAACCCCGCATCATGTGGGTAACAAAATACGAGATCGATTTTGCCAAATGCTGCTATTGCGGTCTTTGTATGCAGGCTTGCCCCACAGATGCCATCAACCATACCACTGAATATGAATATTCGGAATACGATAGAAACAAGCTGTATTACAAATTTCAGACGCTGACGCCCGAACAGGTAACCGAAAAAGAACGCCTGCTGGCCGAATTCAAGGCAAAGGACAAAGACAAGGATTGTAAAACCACGGCCGCGAAAGCAGACCCAAAGCCAACGAAACCAGATCAAGCCGAAAAATAGCCGCAGAAACAGCAAAAAATATTACACATGGACTTAATTACGATAGCCTTCTATTTCTTCGCTGCCCTTGTGCTGGGCTTTGGCGGAGTGGTAGTATTGTCGAAAAACATCATGCATACCGCCTTTGCTCTCCTCTTCACATTTTTTGGAGTGGCTGGCCTGTATGTATTGCTTTATGCCGATTTTTTAGCCATTACCCAAATCATGATCTATATCGGGGGCATCCTCGTGCTGATCATTTTCGGGGTCATGCTCACAACACGCATCACCGGCGTGGATGTTAAATCGGGCAAAATTGGCAAGTTTCAGCTGGGCGGCGCCATCGTCTTTACCAGTTTGATGGCCATTACCCTGGTAGTTGTGTTTAGCCAGACAAACTGGTATCAGGCAGAAGCACCAGCGCCCGACAGCACTGCTGAACTGATTGGCGTTTCCCTGTTAACAAACTATCTGCTCGCCTTCGAAGTAGCCTCGGTACTGCTGCTGGTTGCGATCGTAGGTGCCGCATTTATTGCTCGCAAAAAACATTCATAGCATATGGAAATCGGACTAACACATTACATCATCGTGAGTGCCCTCTTGTTCGCACTCGGACTGTACGGTATCGTTTCGCGCAAGCATGCCGTGATGGTTCTGATGGGACTTGAGCTTATTCTGAATGCCGCCAACATCAATTTTGTGGCATTTGCCCGCTTTGGCGGAATGAATATCGAGGGACACATTGCTGCCATTTTTGTCATCATTCTGGCCGCTGCCGAAGCTGCAGTCGCCCTGGCGATTTTGCTGAATATCTATCAGCATTTCAGGCATGTAAATGTTGACGAAGTAGACCAACTGAAAGAGTAAACATTCATACAGCGTAAAGACAATGACACAAGAAATACTATTGTTGCTGAGCATAAGCATCCTGCTGGTGCCGCTGGTCAGTTTTCTGATCAACATCTTTTTCGGCAAACGACTGGGGCGGATGAGCGGTGTGGTTGGAACTTCCATTCTGGGGTTCGACTTTATACTGGCTATCATTGTAGCCTACAGCAAATTGGTTACCTATGCCGACCTGCATGTGGTTCAAAATAAGTTTGAATGGATCAACCTTGGCACCTACAAAGTAGTGGTGGGATTTGGTATCGACAATATTGCCGCTATCATGCTATTGGTTGTGACGCTGATCAGCTTGCTGGTGCACCTTTTTTCGACCAATTATATGGAGGGCGATCGCCGCTATCCAACGTTTTATGCTTACCTGGGCCTCTTTACCTTCTCGATGCTGGGTATCGTCATGGCAAATAATTTCCTGTTAATGTACATCTTCTGGGAACTCGTGGGCATCAGCTCCTACTTGCTGATTGGATTCTGGTACGAAAAAGACTCGGCTTCCAATGCCGGGAAAAAGGCCTTTATCACCAACCGCATTGGTGACCTGGGCTTTTTTGCAGGTATTATGATTTTGTTCATGACCTATGGCTCGTTCCTGTTTGAGGATGTATTTGCAGGCATTGCCTCGGGTAAGTTGCCATTCGACAACCCGACCATGCTTACCCTGGCCGGCATCGGCATTTTTATGGGAGCCATGGGTAAATCGGCTCAGTGGCCTTTGCATGTCTGGTTGCCCGATGCCATGGAAGGCCCGACTCCTGTCTCTGCCCTGATTCACGCTGCAACCATGGTAGCGGCCGGAGTTTATCTGGTAGCCAAAGTCTTTGTGATGTTTACAGCCGATGCGCTGACTTTTATTGCCATCATCGGAACAATTACTGCCTTTGTCTCAGCCTCCATTGCCCTTACACAAACCGACTTCAAAAAGGTATTGGCCTATTCAACAGTGAGCCAGCTGGGTTTTATGATCATGTCGCTCGGCACGGGTGGATATACCAACGGTTTTTTCCATTTGGTGACCCACGCCTGGTTCAAGGCTGCGCTTTTCCTTGCTGCCGGCTCGGTGATCCATGCCATGCACCATGCCATGCACCACCTGCACGACCACCACAGTGATCCGCAGGACATCAACAATATGGGAGGCCTCCGCAAAACCATGCCCTGGACCTATCGTACTTTTCTTTTTGTAACGCTGGCTTTGTCAGGTGTTCCGCTCACATCAGGTTTCCTGAGCAAGGATGGCATCCTGGCAGGTACCATGGCCTGGGCTCATCTTACCGGTGGCTGGCACTGGATTGTGCCGGTATTGGGTTTTCTGGCAGCAGGAATGACAGCATTCTACATGTTCAGGCTCACCATTGTTGCCTTTCATGGCGAGCACAAAACCGAAATCGCTAAACACACCCACGAAAACAAACTTCCGATCGTTTTACCGCTGGTGGTGCTCTCGTTGCTGTCGTTCTGGTTTGTTTATTCACCCAACCCGATTGATGCCACCCAAGGCTGGTTTCACCACAAGGTCGTAGCTCCCCAAACGGTTGTGCCTGCTGCCTATCAATGGAGTTTTCTGATGCCGGAACATGCCTCCTCGGCCCTGGTTGAAGCCGGCATGCACAGCACAACTTCGACAGTATCGCATGGAAGCCATGCAGCTCTGAATGCCTATCAGGAAGAATTGCACCATTACCATTATCCTGCCTTGTTTTTATCGGTGTTGCTGGCCGCGTTGAGCATATTGCTGGCATTCCTGATTTATCAATACAAATACATCAGCGCTGATGCCCTCGAGAAACGCTTCAAATTCCTGCATACCTTTTCATATAACAAGTGGTATTTCGACGAGCTTTACAAAGCCACCGCTATTGCGGCAGTATTGGCACTGTCGAGAGCAATGGCCTGGTTCGACAGCACCATTGTTGATGGCATTGTGAACCTGAGCGCCAAAGTGACGAGTCTGGCCGGAAAACTGACCGGGATTTTCGACAATGTCGTAATCGATGGATTTGTGAATCTGCTGGCCGATGGCACGGGTTATGCCGGTAAAACACTTCGCAAGCTGCAAACAGGTAATATTCAAGCATATATAGTATTCGCACTCGTTGGAATACTCGCTCTTATTTATTTTTTCATCTAAGTTAAACAGGACTAATTTTCAAAAATATAATTCAAGGAACTATGAACTTTCCGATTTTAACCTGGATCACTTTCCTGCCTCTTCTTGGGATGCTGATCGTATTTCTGATCCCCAATGGGAAAGACGAAAAAGCGCAGGAACTTTCGAAAACCATCATCCGATGGGTGGCAGCTGGAATCACTTTTGCGCAGCTTATTCTGGCATTCGTGATCTATTTCCATTTCGACACTGCCCTGGCTGGCGTAAATGATGAGAAGACATTTCAGTTTGTTGAGAAGCTCAGCTGGATCAACGCCTATCTGCCTATGGTGGGCAATATCAAGATCGATTACTTTCTGGGCATCGATGGTTTGAGTGTTCCGATGGTGCTACTGACGGCGCTGGTGAGCTTTCTGGCAATTTTCCCATCCTTTGGCATCAACAAGGCCGTGAAGGGGTATTTTGCCATGTATCTGTTGCTCGATCTGGGGATGATGGGTGTGTTTGTATCACTCGATTTCTTCCTGTTTTATATTTTCTGGGAACTCATGCTGTTGCCGATGTATTTCCTGATTGGTATCTGGGGAGGGCCACGCAGAGAATATGCAGCCATCAAGTTCTTTATTTATACTCTTGTTGGCAGCGTTTTCATGTTGCTGGTCATGATCGGATTGTACCATAGCACGGGCAGCTTTAACATCCTGGATATGATGAACCAGGGCAATTTTGTTGAAGGCACCATCTTTGGCGGCACAGGCACAACCTTACGCTACGCTGCATTCATGGCGCTGTTTATCGGCTTTGCCATCAAAGTACCTGTTTTTCCATTCCACACCTGGTTGCCCGATGCACACGTTGAAGCACCTACGCCCATCTCTGTGATTTTGGCTGGTGTATTGCTCAAAATGGGTGCCTACGGCATGATCCGGATTGCATTTCCTATCTTCCCCGACGCTTTTGCCTATTTCCAGTCACTGATTGCCTGGATTGGTATGATCAGTATTGTTTATGGAGCACTCTGCGCCCTGGGTCAGCATCAGGTGGGCAAACGCGACTTCAAGAAACTCATCGCCTATTCTTCGGTGAGCCATATGGGATTGGTTATTCTGGGTCTTTCCTCCATGCGTCCCGAAGGTATTTCGGGTGCTATCTTCCAGATGTTTAACCACGGCACCATCACTGCCATGCTCTTTATGATCGTGGGCGTCATCTACGACCGTGCCCACACCCGTGGCCTCGACGACTTTGGTGGCCTCGCCAAAAAAATGCCGATCTATACTGGCGTAATGGCGATTGCCTTCTTTGCTGCGATTGGCTTACCTGGCATGAGCGGCTTTATCTCAGAAGTACTGGTTTTCCTGGGTGCTTTCAAAACTTTCCCGGTACTCACTATCGTATCAGGTCTGAGTATTATCCTTGGAGCTGCTTATATGCTATGGGCCCTGCAGAAAATTTTCTTTGGTGCTATCCCTGAAAAATGGAAAGGTCCCTGGGATCCAACTGGCATTAAATACAAAACCGACGACATCAACGCCCTCGAGCTTACAGCTTTGCTGCCGCTGGCTGCCATTGTGATTTTCCTGGGTGTGTATCCCAATCCTGTTCTCGATCTGATGACAGGTTCGGTGAACCATTTTATCGAAATCATGCAGCCTTATCTGCATTAAACGCTGATGTTTATTCATTAAACAAGAATCACCATGACCGATATATCGCACTTTACCGCGGAATTGATCAAAAGTATGGCGCTCTTTCTTCCGGAAACGAGTTTGATCGTGACTTTTTTGGTTGCATTGGCGGCGGATTTGCTTCCCTCCAAAAACAAACACCTTTCGGGCTATGTGCTGTTAGCCGGCTTGCTGGCGACTGCCCTGTTTCTCTATCAGCAAACGGGCATCACGCACCAGTCGTTTGCCGGTTTGCTGGTCCTTGATCCCTTCGGGCAGTTTATCAAGTTTGTGATTTTACTCTCGACCCTGCTTGTTGTTTTCTTTTCATTCCAGTCGAAAGAGCTACATGAAAGCCATCCGAAGCTGGGTGAATATTACATCCTGATGTCGGGCATGACTGTCGGAATGTTTTTGCTGGCAGGCGCGTCAAACCTAATGATGATCTACCTCTCAATCGAAACCATGAGTATCAGCTCATACATCCTCACTGGTTATACCAAAGAGGTGAAACGGGCCACTGAAGCATCCTTGAAATATGTGCTGTTTGGTGCTGTAGCCTCGGGCATCATGCTGTATGGCATTTCGATTTTGTTTGGCTTGACCGGCAGCCTCAACCTAACTGATATTAGCAGTTACCTCACCAATAATCAGGTCGATACGGTGCCGCTGCTCATTGCCGGTATCCTGATCATGACCGGATTTGGCTATAAAATTTCAGCTGTACCTTTTCATTACTGGACACCTGATGTATACGAAGGTGCGCCTGTGACTATTACAGCATTGCTCTCGGTTGCTTCCAAAGCAGCGGGTTTCGCGGTTTTGTTAAGGTTTTTCAGAACAACCTTCACCCTGCCTGAGGTGATCCCCGACACGGCCTGGACTGTCATCGGTAATATCGACTGGCGATTTGTGCTGGCAGGCATTGCTGTGCTTACCATGAGTCTGGGGAACCTTGTCGCACTGTGGCAATCCAACATCAAACGCATGTTGGCCTATTCGAGCATCGCGCATGCCGGATACCTTTTGATGGCAGTCGCCATGCTCGACGACACAGGCGGAGCCGCTGTGCTGATCTACTTCTTCGTGTACGCCCTCATGAATTTGGGCGCCTTCTTTGTGGTGCAGCTGGTGGCCGACCAGACCGGCTCAGAAGAAATTGAAGTGTACTCGGGGCTCGGCTACAGAAACCCTGTCATCGGAATAGTATTGACGATTTTCCTGATTTCGCTCACAGGTTTGCCCCCTACTGCAGGATTTATCGGTAAGCTGTATGTGTTTACTTCGGTAGTAAACGCCGGCTATATCTGGTTGGCTGTCATTGGCGTCATCAACAGTGTGATATCTCTTTATTACTATGTCAGGATCATTCGCAATATGTACCTTAGAGACATTGAAAGCCAGAAAACTGCCATCAACGTGTCGACCCAGGCGCTGATTTTGCTGCTTCTGCTGGCCATACCAACATTGGTATTGGGTGTGTATTTCTCACCCCTTATCGATTGGGCCAATGCCTCCATGGTGTTTTTTATTGGGCATTGAGCCGGCACACTGTTTACTATTGCTATTTATTATTTCGAGCAGGGACAGCCAGACTGTGCCCTGTTTTTTTTACAGGCAGGATGTGAGTGGCGAATTTGGCTTAGCAAGATGCCTGGACTGTCAAGACCTGGATAATCTGTTTCGGTATCAATTGCCCCCACGTAAACCACTTTCAAACAGAGCGTGTTCATACTATGGTTGCCGAAATCAAGCCAAAGCAAGGACTTAAACAATAATGACATAACTATTTCACATCCAGTGCATAGGCATGCAGGCTTCTAAAGTGCTCAATTATATTAGATAGCATTAAAAAAAAACCATACAGCCGCTAATCAATGTTTAGTAATACGTTACGATAAAATCAGCCATCGTAGTTATTCCTTCTGGTACAATGGGTTCTCCTGCACTATCTCCTTCGCTCCAAATCCCGTTTTCGTCGTTGTCGGACCACTCAATGGAGGTGAAATTCGTTCTGATGATCACTGAGGTTGTTTTACCTTCTTCGATCCGGAATGCTGCCCCGATTTGTTCACCGTTATTGACGCTCTCATAAACTCCACTGGTATTCAAAACAAAAAGTTCATTAGCAAAAACATTGCAAATCCGGTCTTCAAAAACTCCGGTACTTCCATTCCAGGCCGGAATCTGAATATTGGTCCCGTTATAGTCGCCAACCCAAAAAAAGCCTCTGCTCTGCAAAAGGGAAAATGCTTTGTATTCGCCGGCTGGTAACTGAAACTGAAAGTCGCGCTCGCTATCCCCTTTAAGTTCATCCGACGTGTAGATTGTAATCCAGTTTACCTCCTGCTCTCTCGTTCCTTCCTGAATCACGTCGGTTGTCACCTTCATTTCGTATTTGTAGCCTATCACATCTACAAAGGGAAGTATAAACCTAGCATTCGACCCTTTTACAGCTGGGGTTTCATAGTTATTCCAAACCCGCATTTTCAATGTCAGGTTCCCCTCGGCTTTCTTGTCTTCATCCTTGTTACAAGCTGCAAGAAACGAAAGTGCAGTAAGCAATGCACCAAATAAAAGTGCTTTTTGCAGATGATTATTTTTTAAGTTTCTACTGGTCGTTAAACGTTTTCCGCTATACTCGCCATCCTGCTTTCTAAGCGTTGCATTGGGTTTTGCCTTTAACATGGTTTGTCAATTTGCGCTAAGTTAAGGAATTTGAAATTTTATTGTAGCATAAAAATCATTTTTTTGCCGCAATCCACTCATTTTAATAAGGTTGCATCGAAAATGGTTCAATAGTATGATATGTTTGAAGCACCATCAGTTCAAACAGTCAAAATTCTTGATAAACTGAATCTTTTCGGAGTCTGACGGCAATTGGTTAAACGGATGAACTAAAAGCTGATCGCCCCATCTCACCCTTCTCTATCAGAACACTCCCCGGCAGTTTTCCTTGAGGGCAACCCTGATGCGGTCGACCTCAACGGCACCGGCAGGTATCTCTTTAAGATCGAGGCCAGGATAGGATAGCGCATCCTTCCATGCCTGTATGGTGGAGCTGAAGAACGCCGAAGCAGCAGCATCGGTGGTGTAAACGATGATGTCGTACACTTCGCCCTTGTCGCCCCCAAATCGCGTGATCACCTGCCACTCGCCATCGCGTTTGTAAGAGGTGTTTGTGTGGTCCGACTGTGGATAGTACCTGTCGTTCATGGGTCTAACCAGTACCCAGATATCCTGGTCTACATCCTTTGGATACACACCCATGGTCAGGATGCGGCATTGCACTGAGTCGCCATCAACCGGAGAAGTGATCTTAACCTGATGGATGGGATGGTGCAGAATGAGTTTGTTACCTATATCAACCCTTTCAATCTGGGCCTGGGGATTCAGCAGGCCGTATGAATAGCCCCCAAAAATGAGCATAAGTACACCGATGATACCCAGCACCAATCTGATGTTGAGGCTTGCCAGGCTTTGGTTAGAGTTCTTTAAACGGATACTGCCGGCAATGGCGATGAGCAGCAGTAACGCGCCAACGATAATAATTACGAATTCTGAAGTCATGACAGATAATTTTGGATGGTTATAAACTGTATTACGCTAAAGCACTCAAAGAACTTTTGTTGTTAGGCGCACACCACCTCCGATCCGACTGCAAAATACCTGGAACTACCGACGGGTAAATTGCAAAGCTCAACTCCTTTTTCATGTTGCTATTTCGAAAAAGTTTGGCGTCCAACGGGTGTTGGTTTGAAACATGCCCTAAAGTTAGTACAAAAATGTCTTTTTGTAAAATGGTTTTTGGAGGTTGGTAGCGCTGCACGCGAGGTATTTTTGGGAATTAAAGACAACACTACCCCTGCATACGTGCTCTTCCAACTGGTCAGGTGCGGTGGCCCACGCGATCGACGGAGTTTTACCTTGTTATAGGTCTTCATAAGATATACAGCCCGACTCCGTCAGCACAAAAACGATTCTCAATCCCGAGCGCTGGATACGCGGAATTCCACCTGACAACTGTTCGCAGTAACATCACATCGTTGATCGTGTCAGTTGGACAGGGGCGAGGCTGGTGAGGGATGAAGTTGAAAACGCCTGGAAATTGGGCAAAAATGGCCCACCATGGCTTCTATAATTCCGACACTTCGGGGAGACCGCCACAGTCACTAAAAGTGCTACCCGCACTTTTAGTACCTTCGTGGATTCGATTTTCATAAGACAATCATCCTGGCGTTAATCTTTCGTCAATCAGATTCGTGCCTTGGGAAAGATGATTCGTGCCTCGGTGAGTGCGGCAGTACACTTCATGATGAGCAGAGCCCAAAGTGTCATTCAATTGCGATAGTGTGTTTCTTCCAGGCTTTGAATTGAAGAATTAATGGCTGTCAATCAAGTTATTGGGATTAGCTGCGCTGATCCCAGAAAGGGTTGGGGGTACAAGCTTTTTGGCTTGCCGGCCTTAGGCCGGCTGATTTTGCATTTATGGCCAGCCTGNNTAAATGCAAAATGCCCGCTTGACGCGGGCATCCAAAAAGCTTGCGGAGAAAGAGGGATTCGAACCCCCGGAGGCTTGCACCTCAACGGTTTTCAAGACCGCCGCAATCGACCACTCTGCCATTTCTCCGCGGCAAAAGTACAAAAATTTCTATTTTTACAAACAGCAGCCATAAAATATTCCGAAGAATTGCGTTTTTCCCTGAAATTCCTCTGCAACAAGCTGTTTCTCCTTTTCCCAAAACTTGGAAAGTTGTACCGTTTTCTTGCTAAATATTGTTATCTGCGTTTTCTAAAACTATCTTTGTCGTAATCTGATGAAGCTTGCTTCGATTTGATCTTAGACCGATTGAAGAACTAAACGACTAATTATGAAAAGATTATTTACCCTTTCACTGCTCTCACTCCTACTTTTTTCAAATAGCTTCGCTGCCAACAAAAGCATGCGGGCCTATCTTTCTTACAGCACTTTCAGCGTCCCCGACAAGACACCCTATATCGAAACATACCTGGCTGTCGATGCCAAAAGTGTGATGTATAAAGAAACATCACCTGGAAATTTCATGGCCAGCCTCGAAATTATCATGATTTTCAGCCAGGGCGATTCGATCCGCGATTTTGCCAAATACGAGCTCAACAGTCCGGTCATTCAGGATACCGTCAACATCAGCTTCGGCTTCATCGATCAGCAACGCTTCTCGCTCCCTGATGGCGAATACCTGCTTTCGCTCTCCATCGCCGACCTCAACAACGAAAAAGTACCTCCCTTCAAAACCATCGAAACCATCGACATCTCCTTCCCTGCCAATGTCATCAGCCTGTCGGGAATTCAATTGGTAGAAAGTTACAACAAGACTGACAAGGTTTCTGTTCTGACCAAAAATGGCTACAACCTCATCCCGATGGTGTATGCATTTTATCCGGAATCGGCCAAAGTGCTCACTTTTTATGCAGAAATATATAATACCAACAAAGTATTTGGCAACGACGGACAATACCTCCTCAATTATTTCATCAGCTCGTACGAAAGCAGCAGACAACTGCAAGATTTTATTTTCCGCAAACGCATGGATGCCAAAGAAGTGAATGTGGTATTCAACGCTATCGACATCAGTCAGTTACCATCCGGAAACTATTTTCTGGCATTGGAAGTACGCGACCGCGAAAACAAGGTTGTTGCCGAAAACAAAGTGTTTTTCCAACGTAGCAATCCCGCACAACAATACAACCTCAACGATCTGGCCGCACTCAATATCAACAATACTTTTGCCAGTCGTCTTACCAACAGCGATACTTTGCGCGAATACATCCGCTGCCTGGAACCCCTCTCATCAGAAGCCGAGCGCGACTATGCCAACAACCTGATCAACACCAATGACATGCCCACGATGCAACGTTATTTCTATAACTTCTGGATCAACCGCAGCAGTGTGAGCCCGGAATCAGCCTGGCAAAATTATTATTTGGAAGTGCGCAAGGTGAATGCGGCCTACAAAACCCCCACCAAAAAAGGTTATGCCACCGACCGTGGACGCGTATATCTGAAATACGGACCACCAAACCACATCACCGAAAGTTACAACGAGCCAGGGGCTTATCCATACGAAATCTGGCAATATTACACCCTCGAAAACCAACGTAACAAACGTTTTGTCTTCTATACCAAAGATATGGTAACCAACGACTTTGCGCTCATTCACTCCGACGCTTTTGGTGAATTGTCGAACTACCGCTGGCAACTCGATATCTATAAACGCACCTGGGACCCCAACAGCATCGACGCCACATCACCGCCAGATGCTTTCGGCAACAGGGCAACCGACTTCTATCGCAATCCGCGATAACAGACTGGAAATTGCTGCTTTTGAGGAAACTTAAATTGGTTTAACTTTGTGCGCCTGAACAGTCAGGTGTTGGCTGTAAACTTTGCATGAAAAAAATCAGTTTTCAGTTGTTTCTCCTGCTTGCGTATGGCTTTGCCCGCCTGCCTGTCCGGGTGCTATACGGCCTCACCGGATTCATCGGGGTGATGTTGCATCGGGTGCTGCGCTACAGGCTGCGAGTGGTGCGACAAAACCTCCGGAACAGCTTTCCAGATAACACGCCTGAACAACTCAAAAAGACCGAAAAAGAATTTTACAATCACCTGGCCGAACTCTTCACCGAATACATCAAAATGTTGCAGGTGAGCAAGAAAGAACTACAAAACTTTGTTGGTTTCAGGAATCCAGAGGTCATTGCCGACCTGCACGCGCAAGGCAAAAGTGTGTTTCTGGCAGCCGGTCATTGCGGCAACTGGGAGTTGCTCAGCAAAAGAATCTGTGATATCACATCCCATCATTCCATAGCGATTTACAAGCAGCTGTCGAACCCCTACTTTGACCAACTGGTAAAGGATGCACGCGAACGCCTCGACACCCTGGAGCTTGTCGAGTCGAAAACTGCTTACCGTGCACTGGCACGCAAAAACAAGCAGCTCAACAGCGTGATTATTGTGGCAGACCAGAGCCCTGCGGGTAATGAAATGGACTACTGGACTGATTTTTTACACCAGGACACTGCCTTCTTCAATGGGATCGAAAAAATGGCCAAAGCACTCGATTATGCAGTGGTTTATCTTGAAAGTAAACGCGTCAGGCGCGGACATTACGAGGTGACAGCCAGCCTTATCACAGCAGATCCCAAAAGCCTGCCGGAAAACGAGATTACGCACAAATATGCGCAAATGCTTGAGCAATCGATCAGAAACCAACCCTCAAACTGGCTCTGGTCACATCGCCGCTGGAAACACAAACGCCCTCAAACCATGCAGGCATGAGTAAAACAGCTGTTGTCATATTGAATTATAACGGCCGTTCCTTTCTGGAACGCTTCCTGCCTGTTGTTTTGGCCGCTACAGCGAATGATGCTGAAGTAATTATTGCCGACAATGCCTCTACTGATGATTCATTTGCATTTATGCAAACCCATTTTCCGGGGGTAAGAGTGATTCAAAACCCAAATAACGGTGGTTTTTCTACCGGTTACAACCAGGCGCTCCGGCAAATAGAGGCTGACTATTATGTGCTCCTGAATTCGGATATCGAAGTGACGCCGGGCTGGGTAAAGCCGGTCATCGACCTGATGGAATCCGATCAGAACATCGCAGCCTGCCAACCGAAAATCTTGTCGTACCACCAAAAAACACACTTTGAATATGCAGGTGCAGGTGGCGGTTTTATCGACAAATACGGATATCCTTTCTGTCGTGGACGTCTTTTCCAAACACTTGAAGAAGACAAAGGACAATACAACGACACCATCGAGGTGTTTTGGGCAAGCGGAGCCTGCATGTTTGTGCGTGCCGAACTTTACCACGCAGCAGGGGGCCTCGACGATACCTTTTTCGCCCATATGGAAGAAATTGATATTTGTTGGAGGCTAAAAAATCAAGGTTATAAAATCATGTATTGTCCACAATCGGTGGTTTATCATGTGGGCGGTGGAACTTTGCCAAAGATATCTTCGCGCAAGACCTATCTGAATTTCAGAAACAACCTCTCCCTGCTGTATAAGAACCTGCCAGCCGATTTACTACCTTACATTATTATCTCTCGACTTTTCCTCGATGGAATCGCCAGCTTTAAGTTTCTCTTCGAAGGCGGGGTCGCCGATTTCTTTGCCGTGATGCGGGCACATCTGCATTTTTACCGCAAACTACCCTATTTGCGCAAAAAGCGTAAAGAGCAGCTCCCAAAGATGGTGACACAAATCTACAGCAGAAATATTGTCATGGACTACTTCGTCAAGAAACACAGACACTTCACCGACCTGCACAAGGAATATTTTACCTGAGCAACCAGCTGGCAGCAAGCGCATACCCTTCAAGTCCAAAACCTGCAATGGCACCTACACTGGACTCGGCGGTATAAGAATGGTGGCGGTAGCTTTCGCGCGCGTGAATATTCGACAGGTGTACTTCAATCACCGGAATTTTGATGGCTCGGATGGCATCAGCCAAAGAAATGGATGTGTGACTATAACCTCCCGGATTGAAAATCACTGCGTCAGCACCATCCATCGCTTCATGCAGTCTGTCGATCAGTTCACCCTCTTTGTTCGATTGGAAATACTGCCATTCTGCAGCAGGGAAACGCTTCTGGAGATCTTTAAAAAACACTTCAAATGAAACATTTCCGTATATTTCGGGTTCACGTCTGCCAAGCAGATTCAGGTTGGGTCCGTTCAGAATCAGGATGCGCATGGGTTGCTGTTTAGTTGTTCAGCTAACAAAGGTACATGTTTTTTTTTCGCTTGAAAACTCTCCAAAATAGCAGGGCTAATGCAGCAATGATTGTAAATAACAATAATTGATCTCTTCAAAGAAACGAAACTAAAGCTTTCGATCATGACAGAAATTGACCTCGAATACTAAGCGCCATCTTTTAAAAAATGTATTTATATGTAATTCAATAGATTATCCAAACACCCGATAAGGAAGTAGCTGAAAGAATGTTTGTCATCAACTGTGGATTTTGCACGTATTGGTTCTATTTACCGCGTAGCGATTTATCTAACCAAACAGAAAAAAATCCCAGCCAGCATCAAAAAGTAAGGTCGAAAAGATCGATGTTCAATACTTTCGAAACGTTCACGCGATATCCTATACTGATTCGGGTTAATTGATCACTCCTAAAAAGAACAAACACGGTTCATCGCAAAAGCCAGGCATTTAGAATCGCCAGCCTGAAACGAAACAATTTATTTCAAGTTTTCAGGCTGGAGATGCCATCAATAAAATCGAAAGCAAACTCCGGAGAATTTTTAACCGGTCAATATAATTGGGGATAAACCCAAATCATTTGGTTACCGTACAACCATAAATTTCTGCGTTACAGTGGCATTTTTACCAGAAATGCGGCAAAAATAAACACCTTCGCGCAAAGTGGTCACATCCACTTCCTGACTTGTGGTTTTTGTCCATCTGATTTTTTGAATCAGTTGTCCGGTTAGCGAAATAATCTCAACATGATTAATATCTGACATAGCAGCGACTTCAACTGTCATCATTTCACGCGCTGGGTTGGGTGAAAGCCTGACCATATCAACTTGTACTACCTCATCCAAACCCGTCAGACTGCAATTGGTGAATGCTTGCATATTGCTACCATCCTGCATCGTAGTATAAATGTTCCATTTCCCGCTAGATGATGGCAGATAAGACATATAGAGCTTGCCGTTTGTTGGATGAAAACTGGCCTGGTAAAAGTATTCGCCCGGCGAAGCATTACTCAGATAAGTCCAGTTTGTGCCATCTGCATTGGTCATGACTAAATCGCTTCCATTGTTGTATCCCAGGTTTTCCGTTGTGAGAAATATCAATTTTGTGCCATCAACGTTGAAAGAAATATTCGCTTCACTGTAGCCAAAAGTATTGGCTTCGGTAATATCAATCCAGCCTGAACCATCGGTATTGATGCTGGCTAAATGATCATCGGCATTAAAACCTGCCTGGAAATAAATTTTTTCGCCCAAAGGATGAAATCGGGGTGCAGAATTCCAATATGCACCACCGAGTGAAGTGAGCTGGGTACGATTTGAACCATCCAGATCCATGAGAAAAATTTCGGGATAATTGTCGTTGTCCCAGGCTGAAAAAAGAATTTTCTGGCCATCAGGAGAAAAACTGGGAGAACCGTCAAAAAGGGAATTGTCCGTTAATCGTGTGACCTCAGTTCCATCGCTGTTCATCACATAAATCTCAGCCCCTGCGCCATAGTCACCATATTGAAACACGACTTTGCTTCCATCCGGACTCACAGATGGATAAAGCTCGTTTCCATTATAAGTTGTCAGATGCAGCAAATTAGATCCATCGATATCGACCCGATAGATATCCCATCCATTACCCTGGCGATCAGATGAGAAATAAAGATAATTGCCGTCTGGAGAGACAATAGCCCAGTAATTGTTACATTCCTGAGCTTGTAAATACAAAGCCGACATCGTCAGCATTACTGCTAAGATAAAGATTCGTTTCATGATGTTTTAATTTGGTTGGCAATCAATTAAGGTTCATAAAGATACCGCATTTTGAAAAAAAAGTCAATTCTATTTCTTTGAAATTTCGTCACTCCAAACCAAACAATATTAGGGTGTAACATCTTGAATTGTATTCTCAATTTGCTATTACCAAAAATCATTCTCAATATGACGTCACTAAAATTTTCTAAACCTCAGATTGACAATATGTTAAATTCAGCAAATATTAACAAGGTTCAAATAGCAAAAAGAAAACACTAAAAACAATGCATGATAAAGTAGGATTTGTCATTTCAAAACAGACCATCACAAATACTCATCAGCCGTTTATGATGTCGTCAATTTTTTATTCCTAGACAAGGCGGAATTATTTCTAACTTTGCCCCGAATATGACAATAGGGGTGCCAATTTCCGTGCAAACGGAATGAAAAACAGGCTGAGATCATACCCTTTGAACCTGATCCGGGTAATGCCGGCGAAGGGAACAAGAGCATCTCAATTTTTCCTCTATTGATTTAATTGTTAACCACTTAAATCAATGAGTAATGAAAATTTACAAACTTTTTATCCTTTTGATCAGCTTGCTGCCACTCCATCTGATGGCGCAATTCAAGCTCGAAGGGCACATTAGCAGTGCCGACAACAACGAAACCCTCAGTGGCACACATGTAAGCCTTTCACCTTCAGGCTTACATCAGGTTACAGGCTCGGATGGCACTTATGCATTCAACAAAATCAAAGCAGGCACTTATGAGCTCAGCGTGAGCTTCATCGGTTTTGAGACACAACAGATCAAGGTGTCTTTGCAAAAAGATACGCGTATTGACCTGAGCTTATCGCCAGCTGCCTACCTCCAGGATGAAATTGTAGTGCGTTCAAGCCGAATCAATGACAAAACACCTTTGACTTACAGCCTGTTGGATGCAGCAGATATTCAAAAGCAAAATCACGGGGTCGACCTCCCCTATCTGCTACAACAAACACCTTCGCTGGTGGTAAACTCCGATGCAGGAGCAGGCATTGGCTACACGGGCCTGCGGATCAGAGGCACCGATCTCACACGCATCAACGTGACCCTGAATGGCGTTCCGGTGAATGACGCCGAATCGCATGGGGTGTTTTTCGTCGACCTGCCCGATCTGGCCTCTTCGGTCGATAACATCCAGATACAGCGGGGCGTAGGCACATCAACCAATGGCGCGGCAGCCTTTGGTGCCAGCATCAACATCAAAACCGACAGCCCTTCAGCAGAGCCTTTTGCGGCCATCAACAGCGCTGCTGGTTCATTCAACACCTTCAAAAACACCCTTCAGTTATCGACAGGCCGGAGCCAAAAAGGTTTTAGCCTCGATGGCCGCCTCAGCAAGATCAGTTCGGATGGCTATATCGACCGGGGCACTTCCGACCTGAAATCGTATTACCTGGCTGCCAGCTGGTCGAACCAACGCACCCTGGTGAAAGCCATCGCCACCAGCGGAACTGAGAAGACCTACCAGGCCTGGTATGGTATTCCGAAAGACAGCCTCACCACCAACAGAACGTATAATCCTGCTGGTGAAATAACCGATGCAAACGGCAATATCACAGGCTATTATCCCAATCAGATCGACCAATATCAGCAGGATTATTACCAATTGCACCTGGCACACAAACTGACAGAAAACCTGACCGCCACCGGCGCCCTTTTTCTGACGAAAGGGAAAGGATTTTACGAAAACTGGAAAAATGAAGAAAGCTTCAGCAGCTATGGCCTCCCCGACTTGACAATTGGCGGAGAGACAGTCAGCGAGACGAATCTGGTGCAACAAAAATGGCTCGACAACAACTTTTACGGTTTCAACCTCAGCTTAAACTATGACCATAAGCTACTGAAAATGACCTTTGGTGGTGGCTGGAACCAATACGAAGGCGACCATTACGGCCTGATCACCTGGGCCCAATATGCCTCTGTCAGCACAAACGACTGGCGCTGGTATGACAATACCGGCCTGAAAACAGATTACAACCTGTTTGCCAAAACCACTTACAACCTGAGTCGGGAACTCAGTTTTTTTGCTGATGTGCAATACCGCCACATTGGCTATAAAATGGAAGGCATTCATGACGATTTGCGCGACATCAGCCAGGAACATCAGTTCAGCTTTTTCAATCCAAAAGCAGGTGTTTACTATTCCATTAGCGCTCATAGCAGCGTTTATTTCTCTGTTTCTGTCTCCAACCGCGAGCCCAACCGATCCGTTTACCGCGATGCGGACCTCAACCAGGATGTTAAAAGCGAACAACTTGTCAATTACGAATTGGGTTACAAGCTGCAGCAAAACAAATTCTTGCTGAGCAGCAATGCATATTATATGGATTACAACAACCAGTTGGTGCTTACCGGGAAAATCAACAATGTGGGGGCAGCCATCATGACCAACGTACCTGAAAGCTATCGTGTTGGTATCGAGAACAGCCTGGGCTGGCAAGTCAACAACAAACTACAGATTGGCATGCATTTAAGCGTCAGCAGCAACAAGATCAAGCATTTTGTGGAATATGTCGATAACTGGAATTACTGGGACAATCCGGATGCAGAGCCATACCAGTACGAGAACGATCTGGGCACAACCGATATTTCTTTCTCACCATCGGTGGTTGCTGGTTCGAATATCAGGGTGCTGCCAATGAAAGGACTGGAAATCAACCTGCAATCGAATTATGTAAGCCGGCAATACCTCGACAATACATCCAACAAATACCGCAGTCTTGATCCTTATTTCGTTAACAATATGGTGGTTGAATACACCGTGTCGCAGAAGTTATTCAAACGTCTCGGCCTGACGTTGACACTCAACAACCTGCTGAATGAACAATACGAAGCCAATGGCTGGGTCTATAAATATGTTTACGACGGCCAGGAATACCTGATGGATGGCTATTTTCCGCAGGCTGGATTCAACTGGATGATGGGAGTTTCGGTAAGGTTTTAGATGGGTTTAAGGGTTAAAGGGTGCCGAATGCTGTCGCATTCGGGCATCCTCGAAAAGTGACGAAAATCGGAGATTTTCTACTTTACGGGATTTATGGGTTTAGGATTGCTGATCATTTTTCCTCTCTGACCATCTGAACTTCAGATTTTCTGAACTTTTAAAAAACCGCCTCAACTTGTCCAATCACCTTTTTGTGCTTGCAAAATCATTTACTTCTGCTGTAAAAGATATCTGAATTGTAAAATTTCATACTTTTACTAACTACTTATGCGTCAACAACCACCCACAGTTGCTAATACCTGCCAAAAAGCCATGAAAAAAGCAAAAACCATCGAAGAATTAGAGCCAGACGTTGAATCCCTTCGCGAAAAAAGTAGCACAAATTCGCAGGAAGAGTATTTCAAAAGCTATTTTGAAAACAACAGCGCCGCCATGCTTCAGATTGATGTGCAGACCAAACAAATAGTAAATGTAAATGAAGCAGCGATTCATTTTTATGGCTACCCAAAAGAAACGTTTCTAACAAAAACGATTTATGACATTCACACCTTGACTCCCCACGAAGTCGATGTTAAAATGCTTGAGACATTACAGCACAAATCAAATACATTTGAATTCAAACACAAACTGGCAAATGGAACCTTAAAAGAAATCAGAGTTTTCGCATCACCAATGGTCATAGGCAATCAAAACCATATGGTGATAACCGTGATAGACAACACTGCGCCAAAAAAACTGGAAGAAAGTCTTTATAAGTATGAACACCTGCTTCAGTCGGTAGGAGAATGTTTTTTACAGGCTGACTTAGATGGTATTATTACTTATGCAAACGAAGTAGCAGCTTCGATGTTTGCTTTTGAGGCTTCGAATGATATGATTGGCACCGAAATGTTAAAACTTTATGCCAATCCACAAGACAGATCAAAACTACTGAGTGATCTCCAGAAGTTTGAAACATTAAAAGGATACGAAATATTGTTTCAAAAAAAGTCTGGCGAAAAATTTTGGGTAACTGGTAATATCAGTTACATTACAGATCACCAAGGCAAAAAAATAGGCACTCAGGGACTTTTTCATGATATTACTAAAATAAGAGAAACACGTGAAAAGCTGCAATTTAGCGAATCAAAAATAGCTTCATTAATCGATAACAGATATGACTCCATCTGGTCAATAGACAAAAACTATAACTATATCGTTTTTAACACTTTCTTTTCTCAGGCATTTTACGATGCTTTCAATGTAAAATTAGAGCCTGGAATGAATTTACTGGAAGTCGTTCCTGAGCAAATGCGGGCATTCTGGAAAGAAAAATACGACCAGGCTCTGCAAGGCGAAAGAGTAGCTTTTGAGCTAAATAGTATGATTAGTGGTGAGACACATTGGCACGAAGTAACTTTTAATCCCATTGTTCTAAACGGTGAAATAACAGGTGTTTCTGCATTAAGCATTAATATTACCGAGCGAAGAAAAGCAGAAGAAGCGATAAAACGCAACGAGAAGCGGTTCAAATTGCTCAACCAAATGGCTTCATTAATGTTGCAAACCAATGAGGTAAAAGAAATTTATCAACTGATCACCAATGCCTTACACAACCATTTACCAAACACGTTAGTCCTTTTTGTTTCGGTGAATGAAACAACAAAAACGGCACGTCTCGAGGTACTTTCCGACATTGAGAAAGGTATTTTAAGTAAGATAATCTCTCATTCAGGCTTTGACCCACTCGGCAAAAGCTTTAAGCTCAATGATCTGCATTATACTTATTTTAAGTCTGGAAATTTTTTAGAATTTAAAGGTGGGCTATCCGAATTTGCTGACAATCAATATCCATTGCTGGCTGTTAAAACAGCTGAAAAGCTGTTGCACTTGAATAAGATTTATACCATTGGGATCAACAAAGATGAAGACTTGCTGGCAGCTATTCACTTCATTACCTTCAATAAACAGGAAATAACCGACAGCATTTTTATTGAAGCCCTGGTGAAACAGGCTGGACTTGTTCTACAGAAAAAAATCACCGAAGAAGCGCTTCGAAACAGTGAACAACAGTTTAAGGAGTTTTTCGATAAAGCAGCTGATGCCATTTTTGTCGCAGATATTTCAACGGGTGTTATTGTTGATGCCAATACAGCCGCCTCACGACTTATGCAAAAGCCGATTGAACAGATTATCGGGATGCACCAGAAGCAGTTGCACCCGATAAATAAAAAGGTACTGACAAAAAAAACCTTTGAACAGCACATCAATGAGATTTCCACACTCAATTCAACTCTACCCATCGAAAATGAAATTGTCAGACCTGACGGATCATTGATACCCGTTGAGATTCTGGCGTCTGAGATTACCATTAAGGGGAAGCAATACATCATGGGCACTTTCCGCGACATCTCACAACGAAAAAAAACAGAGCAGGCCCTGCAGGAAAGTGAATTGAATTTTAGGTCGCTCTTCGAAAAAGGCCCGATTGGAATTGCCTATCATAAAATGATCTATGACAAATCAGGCAAAGCTGTTGACTACCTGTTTTTGGAAGCAAACAAAAGTTACAAAGAACTCACTGGTGTCGACCCTCTCGGCATGCTCGTAACTGAAGCATTCCCCGGAATAGAAAATGATCCTGCAGACTGGATCGGGCTTTATGGAGAAGTTGCAAAAACCGGCAAAGAAATCAGGTTTCAGCAATATCTACAGACAAATGACCGATGGTACGATTGCGTTGCTTATCAGTATAAACCTGATCACTTTGTAGCAGCATTTCTTGAAATCACAGAACAAAAAAAGACTGAAAAAGCTTTGATGATAGCCAAGGAAAAAGCAGAAGAATCAGATCGTTTAAAATCTGCTTTCCTTGCCAATATGAGTCATGAAATCAGAACGCCAATGAACGGCATTCTTGGTTTTGCTGAGCTGCTCAAAGAACCTCACCTCTCTGACGAACAACAGCACCAGTACATTAATATTATAGGAAAAGCAGGAGAGCGCATGCTCAACATCATCAACGATATCGTAGATATTTCAAAAATTGAATCAGGGCAAATGGAGTTGCATCTCCAAAAATCCAATATCAACGATCAAATTGAATACCTGTTTACTTTCTTTAAACCCATGATGACAGAGAAAGGCATCAGGTTTAGCGTTGTGAAGGACCTGACTGACCATGAAGCTTTCGTAGAAACTGACAAGGAAAAACTATATGCCATCCTGACGAACCTGATTAAGAATGCCTATAAGCACACCCAAAAAGGCAAAATTGAATTTGGATACCTACTCAAAAAAGCTGACCGAACGACGAGGATGAAGCCGGCCATGCTGGAATTCTTTGTGAAAGATACCGGAAGCGGAATACCAATTGAAAGGCAAGAGGCAATATTTGAAAGATTTGTGCAGGCCGATGTAAGTGATAAACTGGCATTACAGGGAGCCGGACTCGGCTTGTCCATCTCAAAAGCTTATGTAGAAATGCTAGGGGGAAAAATTTGGGTTGATTCGACACCAGGAGAAGGTAGCAACTTTTATTTCACCATTCCCTACCAAAATGTTTCAGCCGCTAAAATGACAGGTTTATCAGATGATTCTCCTCCAATTATGGCATCAGATACAAAAACATTAAAGGTGCTGATTGTTGAGGATGATAAGACCTCAGCTGAGCTATTGACAATTTATCTTGAAGAAATTGCGAGCGAAATCATCAGCGTCAATAATGGCCTCGAAGCTGTTGAAATTTGCAAGAAAAACCCTGATATTCAGTTAATTTTAATGGACATCCAGCTACCATCGCTGAATGGTTACGCTGCAACCAAAAAAATAAGGGCATTCAACAGGGAGGTAATCATTCTGGCTCAAACAGCTTTTGCCCTCGAAGGCGATCGCGAAAAAGCGCTGGAAGCAGGATGCAATGGTTATTTTTCAAAACCGATTCATAAAAAAGATTTTATTGATACCGTCAGTGCGTATTTTGGGTGATTCATAAAACTTCCGTTGTTCATCAACAAAGTTGCTTCTTTGGGTTCATTCAATAAATTTCAGCGAGTTTTTGGTTTTTAGCGTTGAATATCTGGGTGCCCATTTAACCCATCACAAGCCCGCTTTCAGGTGTCAAATATATTTCATGTTAATGAGGGTCTGCTGAAAATTTAAACTGTCAGATATAATAGCAACAGCGAGTAGCATTTCTTGACTTGATACCAATTGCAGTACTATCTTTACATTCATGAATTTGCATGAGAAACAGAAAAACAATCAAGTTGTTAGCCCATTTATCAAGCTATTTGAAAATCAGCTATCTTTATATTCCTAAATCAACCAACCTCAGACCATGTACGGAATAGTTAACAAAGCTATTGAAGACCTCGTAAAAGCCAATTTTGGCGAGAAAAAATGGGCAGATATTCGCGAACGCAGTGGCGTAGAAGAAGATTTTTTCATCAGCAATGAGCCCTATGACGATACGATAACTTTTAAGCTGGTTGGCGCTGCTTCTGAAGAATTGAATATCCCTGTTGAAATAGTATTACAGCTGTTTGGTGAGTGGTGGATACTCAAAACCGGTAAAGAAAAATACGGCGGACTGATGGAAGCCGGGGGTAAAAATCTGCGGGAGTTTTTAATCAATCTGCCCGTTTTTCATAACCGCATCATGCTGCTTTACCCCAAGCTAACACCGCCTGAGTTTAAAGTGACCAACGCTGCCGAAAACAGTATTTATGTGCACTATTTTTCCAAACGCCATGGACTTCAGGAGTTTGTAAGAGGACTATTGTCAGGCCTGGGAAAAATGTATCAAACAGATGTTTTGGTTGAACTGCTTGAAAGCAGAGAAAACGGAAAAGATCATGAAATATTCAAAGTAAGCTGGTAACTATGCTATTTCAATTTCATAAGAAGCAATTTGACAGGCTGTTTCCATTTTATATTCTAATGGACCAACAGTTGACAATTATAGCCTCCGGCGCCGGACTCAACAAAATGCTGCCACAAACCAGTGGAAAGAACTTTACCGAATGCTTTTCAATTCCCCGTCCTATTGTAGAATGCATCTCGTTCGATATATTAAAAACACTTCAGGACCAACTGGTAGTGCTCGAATACAAATACCTAAAAAATGCAAGCCTGCGCGGTCAGATTGAATTTTTTGAAGAAACCAATCAATTACTTTTTGTTGGCTCTCCCTGGTTTGGCAGTATTGAGCAAGTGCTCGAAAACAACCTGACCGTTCACGATTTTGCCTTTCACGATCCGATGATCGATCTCTTACATGTGATCAAAACCAATGAGATTGCCAACGATGACCTCAAACAGTTACTATTGATGGTGAACCATCAAAAAACGGAACTGAAAAACGCCAACAAAGAAATCCAGGACATTGCACTCTTCCCTACCCAGAATCCAGACCCACTTATCCGTATCGATCTCGAAGGAAATCTGCTCAGAAGAAATCCTGCTGCCGAAGCCCTTAAAACGTTCGAATATCAAGAAAACACTTTCTCATTCGAAGATTTCTTTAAGTTTATTGCGCCTCAAATCGAAATAGATCAGGAACGATGGTTTTTTGAAGCCAGATCGGGCAATCACGACTATTCGTTTGTTTGCAAGGGCCTAAAAGCCAATGGATACATCAATATTTACGGCCGCAATATCACCCAGGCAAAAAAGGACCAAAATGAACTCCAACGTCTCTCGCTCATCATTCAAGAAACACGCAATGCTGTAATTGTGACTGATGCCGAGGGTAAGGTAGAATGGGTAAACAAGGCGTTTTCCAAAGTAACAGGCTATTCGCTAAACGAGATGCTCGGAAAAAAACCCGGAAGCGTCTTACAAGGCAAAGACACAAATCCGCAAACCGTTGCCTATATTCGTGAACAACTCAAACAATCAAAGCCTTTTACAACCGAAATTTACAACTATAAAAAGGATGGAAAAGGCTACTGGCTGCGCATCAATGCACAGCCTATCATCGGTAAAAATGGCAAAGTCACCAACTTTTTTGCTATCGAAGAGGATATCACTTTCGAGAAAGAAGCGCAAGACAAGCTGAAAGCAGCTGCAAGCCAAATGTCGTCATTGATTACCAGCATGAATAGCGGTATATTACTCGAAAATAATGACAGAACGATCGCCCTGATCAACCAGCGATTCTGCGATTTATTTGACATTCCTGTTGACCCGTCGATACTTATTGGGACTGATTGCTCACATTCGGCTGAGCAATCGAAAAATTTGTTTAAAGATCCAGCGGGATTTGTTGCACGCATCGAAGCTATTTTAAAAGAACAAAAAACAGTACTGGGTGATGTTTTACAACTTGCTGACGGACGACATTTCGAGCGTGATTTTGTTCCTATTTTCACCGACAACCGCTATGAAGGACATTTATGGGTTTATACTGATATAACCGAAAAAATCTCTACCGAAAAAAGGATCAGAACACAGCGCGAGTTTTACGAAAAGATCTTAGACAATATCCCTGCTGACATCGCAGTATTCGATAACGAACAACGCTATCTTTATGTTAATCCGCAAGGCATCAAAGATTCTGATTTAAGAAAAAAAGTGATTGGCCAAAAAGAGGAGGTGTTTTTCAAACTAACAAATAAAGAGATTTCGCTGGCTGCTTTACGGAAAGAACACTTCAGGAAAGTGCTTGAGTCGAAAAAACTCAGAAGCTGGGAGGAGCATATTACCAATGCAGATGGAAGCGAGGCGCATGTTTTGCTCAATTTGTATCCTGTGCTCAATCAACTGAATGAGGTGGAACTCGTAATAGGCTATGGGGTAGATATAACCGAAATCAAAAATATTCAGAAACAAATTCAACAAAGCGAGAAACGCTACCGCGATGTAATCGATAATAGCCTGGCTATTATTACCACACATGATATGGAAGGTAAATTCCTGACCATCAACCCTATGGTAAGTGCAACCTATGGGTATTCAGCAGAGGAGATAGTTGGCAAATCCATTTTTGACTACATGCCCGACGAGGACAAGGATTTGTTTCACGACAGCTATATGAAAAAGATACGTAAGGATAAAAATTATAGCGGCTTGTTTAGAATAGTGCACAAAGATGGACATGTTGTACATACGCTTTTTAATAATTTTCTCAAAGAAGAGCCCGGAAAAGAGCCCTATGTAATTGGCTTTGCTGTTGACATCTCTGACCGCGTAAAAGCAGAAAAAGCTCTCGAAATTGCCAAAAAACGAACGGAAGAGCTCGCGCAGACCAAACAAAATTTCCTGGCAAATATGAGCCACGAAATCCGCACGCCTATGAATGCTATCATCGGCATGTCGAACCAGTTGAACAAGACCGATTTGAACGAAAAACAGCGATTTTTTCTGAGCACAATACAATCGGCTGCCGATAACCTGTTGGTCATCATCAACGACATCCTTGACTTGTCGAAAATAGAAGCAGGAAAACTCTCAATCGAAAATATCGGTTTCGAGCCTTCACTTATTGTTGAGCGTGCACTCCAGGTCATGAACCACAAGGCAGAAGAAAAAGGCTTGTCGCTCACCAATTCATTTTGCGACAACAAACTATCTCCCGTTCTGATCGGCGACCCATTCAGGCTCAACCAGATATTGCTCAATCTACTTTCAAATGCCATCAAATTCACAGAAAAAGGAAGTGTTGACATTACTTGCGAGGTAATTGATAACCAAAAGGATATGCAACAGGTAAAAGTATGCGTAAAAGACACGGGAATCGGGATGGATCAGGAATTTGTAAAAACCCTTTTCCAGAAGTTTGCCCAGGAAGACGCTTCCGTAACACGCAAATTTGGTGGCACTGGCCTGGGCATGAATATCACACGCGAACTCATCGAATTGATGCATGGCAAGATTGAAGTTGATAGTCACAAAGGATTTGGAACTTCGGTTTCATTTACTGTTCCTTTCAAAAAAGGCACCCCGGATGACTTACCGCAGCAAGAAGCAACAACGATCGACACCAATATCCTGGCTGGGAAGCAGATCCTGGTAACTGATGATAACGAAATGAACCGTTTGGTTGCAGCCATGATTTTGAAAGAATATGGCGCCAGTGTACAGGAAGCCGTAAATGGAAAAGACGCTATCGATAAAATCAGCTCCCATCAGTTTGATATTGTACTGATGGATGTGCAGATGCCTGTGATGGATGGTCTTGAGGCCACCCGACACCTTAGAGGCAGTTTGAATAAAACAATGCCCATTATTGCACTTACTGCCTTTGCCCTGAAGGGTGATGCTGAAAAATTTCTCAAGGCGGGGATGAATGGTTATCTGTCAAAGCCTTTTGATGAAGAACAACTGATCAATTTAATTGCCAAATACCTGGGCAAAAAGCCTGCAAACGTCACAAAAGTTGCCAGATTGAAAACCACATCAAATAACGCTAATCAACTCTATGATCTTGCTCAACTTGAAACCATTTCGCATGGCGATAAGGCGTTTATCGATGAAGTGATTACTTTGTTTGTAGATCAGGTGCCGGAAACAATTGCAGAGATACATGCCGCGTTTGACACCAATGATTTTGCAAAACTGAAAATGATTGTACACCGTGTTAAACCATCTATACAAAGCATGGGGATTGTTTCACTGAATGCTGATCTGCTAAAAATGGAAAGTACAGATTGGGATGAAAACACGGTTGCTGAATTGCAAACACTGATAATTCAATTTGAATCGACGCTCAATGAAGTTGTCGAGCAATTAAAAAACAGAAAGTAATCTCAAACATAACACGAGTCTGATTTCTCTTTCTTCACAATTCCAGTTCGGGATAGGCATAAAAACCATATTGCTGTAGGTTCGTCTAAACTGGAATCGAATGATCAAGGCTTTTTTCAATAAATTCAATGGTTATGAGAAAAAAAAACCAAGTTTATAAGTGCCTGCCAAATGCTTACCGAGTGTTTTGAATTGCCATTAAGAGATCATCTATACGGCATCACCTGATTCAAACTGCCACCTGAGATTGTATGGTTTATAATCAAAATCGGCAGGGTTGCCGTCGTATGCAGCATGCAAATAACCTTTAATTAAAAAATATCGTAACTAAATCTCAGTGTCATTTTTGTTCCGGGAGAAAGTCGTGTAAAATACTGATCGGCTGCTTCATACGACTCAAACACCGACTCTTTTCTTGAAGAGAGCAGATTGTCGATTTTCAAGCCGATTTGCATTTTTTTGTCCTTACCAAATCGTTTGTTTACGTTGATATTCAAGCTGTTGAATGGAAGAGTGTAAATATCAGGGCGGTCAACTATACCAACAATAGCAAGGGTTTTTCCCTGCACATTGTAATAAACACCGGCCTCCAAACCCTGCCAGAATCCTTTTGTACCGCCTTCGTAGGCAAAACCGGCATTGATCAGATAGGGTGCCTGCCCTGCCATGTCGCGATATTCATCAATTGACTGGCCTGTGCGGGCATTGTCCAGACGCGATTGGTACTCTGTAGCGCTCAGCTTGATGCGGCTTTTGGTCCATGTAAAGTTGGCGTTAAAAGCAAAATTGGATAATCTTTCTGTCACGAAACCTAGTTTTTGCCTTACTTCCAATTCAGCACCAAACACTTGTCCATCGCCAACATTCCTGGGCTGAAAAGCACCCACAAGTGTAATATACTGGACCAACTCAATTGGCCTGCTAAACTGTTTGTAAAAACCACTCACCGAAATGGTTTGGCCACCGGGTTGAAAAGTTTCCCACCTCAGGTCGAGATTTTGAATATCTGTGCTCTGCAGATTCCCATCCCAGTATACAATGTTGGCTACATCGTTGGCATCGCGAAAAAGTCCGCCAATAAAAGTGCGGCCTGTAATAGGGTCGAAAATCTCGGCATAAGACAATTCTTTGAACGAAGGCCGCGCGATGGTTTTCGCGTAAGAAAAGCGCAGGTTTTGGTTTTCGGTGAGGCTGTAAATCAGGTTGACCGTTGGGAAGAATGAAGTTTTATCCAGCACGAGCGCGTTGTCCAACACATTCACACCTTGCTGATCCTGGCCTGTATAGCGCTGCTTGAAGTCTTCGGCTCGCACGCCCACAATGGCTTTTAAGCGGTTAAAGGGCGTTATTTCTGTTGAAATGTAAGCGGCTGTATTGGTCGTTTGGGCATTGTACTGATTTGGGTTAGTAGGTATAAAGGGTGCTTCATAGGTTGTTCCTTTGCCCACACTACCGTTGGAAGGCCAAATGTTTTCTGGAAGGAAAAGTTCATTCGGATCGCCCGTCAACTGAAGATTACGGATATTCAACGCAAAATTGCGGATGATAAAATCACGTTCTTTCGCCACATAGGCTCCCCCAAATTTCAACCTGGCTTTTTCGCCCCTGAAATTGTAGTCTTTTGTAATACTCAGGATACCTGAATAATTGGTTTCTTTCAGCTCGCGCCAAATGCGTTCGGGAAAGCCTGACTCGGTGCCAATATGATAAATGCCATCGCGATCTTCATAGCGCGTAAATCGGATATCAGGGTCGTTGATTTTGGAAAGTGTGGGAGAAAGCTTCCACTCTACTTCCCATTTGTTACCCCCAAAATAATGCACGCCACTCAGCAACACATTGGTCAGTTCGCGCTGGCTATATTCGAGGTTGTGTTGAAATCCATTAAAAACAGTGCCCTGGTTAGATTTCTGGTAGTCAAAAATACCCGCTTTGGATTCACCATTTTGCAGGCGGAGCACATTCAATTTATATTTCGAGTGTTTGGTTTTAAGTGCCAAACCAGCCAAACCGCTCACCAAAACATTGTTAACCCCATAATTCCCTTTCTGAAATTCACGGTTTTCCATTTCGAATATGCCTGGATCGCTTTGCACACCATAGCGGCCGTATTCTGCATCCTGATAATATTCCGTTTCGTTTTTGTAAGACAGCGCAACATTGTAACCCCAGGTTACTTTTTCACCATTGTGCTGGTTTCCAATAGAAGCACCAATGCTGTAGTCCATGAAACTCTGCTTTTGGATGGCTGCAAGCGTAGGGTTAAATGCATGCAAGATTTCCTGGTAGCGAAGACCCTTTTCGCCATTGGGATTGCCGACGACTTCAGAGAAAAGGGGGATATTTTCTGTAGCCGGAATTGCGCGGGTTCCGTCATCATATCCCAGCCAGTCTGTTTTACCACCTTCGTATGTCAGGTAATTTATATTAAAATGCATGGCAGGGTTATAACCGGCACTGAGTGATACTCCAGCACTCAGTTCTTCAGGAAATTCTTTGGTCGCAATATCAATTACACCGCCTGTAAAATCAGCGGGCAGGTCGGCTGTAAACGATTTCATTACCACGATGTTTTCGATTACATTGGTCGGAAAAATATCCATTTGCAGTGTATTGCGATCGGGATCAAGACCAGGAATATCAACACCATTCAGGATGGCTTTGGTGTAACGATCGCCCAAACCACGCACATAAATGTACTTTCCTCCCTCGACCGAAACTCCTGGAACGCGTTTCATAGAGGAGGCTGCATCAGAGTCGCCAATCTTCCGGAAGTTGGCCGATGAAATACCATCCAATAGGTTAGCCGATTTTTTCTTGACTGTCAACAACGCAGCTTCGTTGTTTCTGATCAATTCAGCAGAGACAACCACTTCACCCAATTGGATGTTGGCCTCTTTGAGCCGAAGGTTGTCAAGTAAGGTAACTTCACCGGCTTTTACCTCCAATCCCTTGATATTGATCGTCTCGTAGGAGATGAACGAAACGCGCACGTCATGCTTTCCTGCTGGAACTGACAGGCTGAACTTGCCGTCGAAATCGGTCATTGCGCCAATGGTTGTACCTTCAATGTAAACCGTGACACCAGGCAATTCTTCTGCCGTAACATCGTCATAAACAGTTCCGCGGATAAAACCATTCTGCGCATGTGCCAGTGTAAAGCTCAATAAAATAATCAAGAGAGAAAGAGATTTTTTTTTCACGTTATTCATCAGTCAAAGTTACCGTTACTATTACCAAAGAAAGCCCGCAGGCGTTTTACCTGCGAGCTTCTAAAAAACTATATGAAAAGGGGGTTATAATCCATTCAGGTTTCCCGAAGCACCAGCCCAGGTCCAGCCCTGGAATTTTGAAGCGTCAGCACCAACCGTATTTGCTCCTGCTGCAACAGCGGTTACAGCCGCATCTGAGCCATCTTTGAAGAAGTCGGCCACGGTTAAACCATCAGGGATGGTTGCCTGCAGATTAGAGAATACACACACGAAGTCAGTTGGTACTTCATCAAAATCCTGTCCTTGTTTCAGATCAGTGAAGTAAATATTCATCATATCAACATAGGAGTTTGGATCGTTGTCAACGAGTCCGTCGGCATCCATGGCAAGAACAGTACCGTTTTTAATGGTTTGCTTGGCAGCAGACTCGCCTTCACCTCCATCAAGTTCAAAGCATTCATCACTGGGGTTCACAACGATGAAGTTGTCGAGTGTACCACCCCATGCCTGGTCTGTGTCAACAGCATCGTCACCGGCATTCCAAACCAAGAGGTTTTTCACGTTGACGAAGCCACCAAACCATTCAACGCCATCATCCTGATTGGCAACTATTTCAACATTTTCAATCACTGTGCCTGAACCAACACCACCAAGTGTCAATCCATTGATTTCGTTTCCTTCGCCAATGTTTGTTCCTCCGTGACGGATAGAAACATATTTGATCACGCCCGAATTATCGGCATCGTTGGTGCCACCATAAAGTCCGTTTGGATCTGAAGGTGGAATTCCTTCAATTTGCACTGACTCAGCATCGGCTGAGATGTGGGCGTTTCCAAGAACAATCAAACCACCCCAAAGGCCGTTCAAAGTAGGTTCAAGGTTAGGACTTTCGATCTGACCCGGGATAATTTCGTCGGCAACAGAAGTGAAAATGATTGGAGCAGAAGCAGTTCCTTCGGCCATCAATTTACCACCACGTGCAACCAACAAAGCTGTTGCATTGGGGCCTGTGCCGGCTTCGCCTTTTACGATTACACCAGGCTCAATAGTCAGGGTTACTCCAGATACGACTGTTACACGGGTTTGCAAAACGTAAACCTTTCCGGTCTCCCAGGTTGTATTTTCAGTGATATTGCCATTCACATTGAATGTTGTTTGCTCGGCTGCAACATTCATTACAGCAGTAGCATCATCTGTTTGGTTGTTGTTGTCCATCACCGTAAGAGAGACAGAACCGGCTCCGGTTGCGCTGCCAGCGGTATAGGTTACGACGATTGTTCCCGAAGTAGCCCCTGCAGTACCGTCAGTTTTCACCGCAGCAGTTCCATTTGTTGCAGCAACAGCGCTCGATTTAAATCCAGCTTCAGCGGTAAAGGCAAATGAAAGCTCAACCGATTCACCAATAGTGGCATTGGTTGCAGCCGGAGCACTTACTTTAGGCGCTTGTTTTGTGTCGTTGTTTTCATCCTTTTTACAGGAAGTCAAAATTGCAATTGTTGCAATCAGTGTAAGCATTAGAATTTTTTTCATTTTTATTTTAGGTTTAGTTGAAAATTTCTGATGCAAAATTGCCTATTCGCTACCGGTAAGCTAATTAAAAAGCTTTTATAATAATGTTAAGTTTGTTTTAAGAAGATAAATAAAATAAACTTATATGACTGATTATCTATATTTTATGATTATTTCAGAATATTAACTTCTACGAATGTTAAGTTAAAACAAAGAGATAGATTGAAAAACCTTCGCGAACACAAAAAAAATCGCCTGCACATATTTTGTACAGACGATTTTCTGGATATAGCTTAAACTGGAATTTTATTTGAGCGCTTTGAGTGCTTCCTCATAATTAGGCTCCTGTGCAATTTCAGGAACCTGTTCGTTGTACACAACTTTTCCATCTTCGTTGAGGACCACGACAGCGCGTGAGTGCAAACCTGCAAAAGCACCGTCAGCAATTTCAACGCCGTATTTCTTCCCAAAACTTCCGTCTCTAAAATCTGAAGCCGAAACTACATTTTCGAGGCCTTCGGTAGTACAGAATCGTTTGTGTGCAAAAGGAAGGTCTTTCGACACACATACCACAACAGTGTTATTCAACTTACCGGCTTCTGCATTGAACTTGCGAACCGAGGTAGCACAAACTGCGGTATCCAGGCTGGGAAAAATGTTAAGCACCACCTTCTTTCCCTTAAGCGAATCATTGTTGAGCGCGCTCAGGTCAGAGTTTACAAGGTTAAAAGCAGGAGCCTGCGAGCCCACTGCAGGAAGCTCGCCAACGGTCTGGATGGGATTTCCTCCCAAAGTAATATTTGCCATAAAATTTTTTTTGTTTGGATTAATAACAGCCTTGACAAGCAGATGTTCATCTAAAGCTGTCATGAGTTTTTATGTTCAGCGATAAAACGCACAATTTTGATGGTTGTTGTAACTAAGTTGAAAAATTAAAATTACTTAACATTTCATTTCTTAAGCTGTATCCAAAAGCAGAAAGAACAGCCGGCTATCAGAAGAAAACCGGCTGTTCAATGCTTGTCAGAACTTGAAACGGGCCGAGAAAATCACATTCCTTCCGGCAGCGACCAAACCTGAGGAATAGGGTCGATAGCGCTGATCGGTAAGATTCTCCACTCCCGCACTGATATCGAGATCATCTGTCACAAAAACCATTGCTTTGAGGTTAAGTGTATACCAGCCGGGCGAAAAAGGATTGCCATCAGCATCGATGGCATACATATAATCCTTGCCTTTTTCTTCTTCAGGCATATCAGCAAAAGGCACTTTGCTGCTGTAATTGGTATATAAATCAATCCGTAGATGCGGTGCGTCAAAACGCAGGCGTGACATCCCAAACAGTGGTGCTGCATGTCGCAAGGGACTCATACTTCCATCATCGAGTTCTTCTTCACCTTTTTGCCAGGTGAGCAATGAATACAGGCTGAACCCTCCGCCCATCTTCCATTCAGCAGAAGCCTGAACACCATAAACAGTTGCTTTGGCCGCATTTTGTATGGCCTGCACCCGACTCATCTCACCATCATATACGATACTGTCGCGTCCATTGAGCGTGAAATCACGGCGCACCATCGCATTGTCGAGGTAAGTGTAGTACGCTGAGACGTCCAGCTTCAAACGGTGGGCAAAAACCTTGGCTACATCGAATTCGGCATTGTAAGCATATTCAGGCTTAAGCGCAGGATTTGGCACAACTACTGCACCCGGCTCAGAGTCGAAAACTTTGCCCAGGTCATCTACATTTGGCGACCTGAAACCACTTGAGAGATTGGCCCTGACTACCCAGCTCTCGTCGGGATGGTAGTTGATACCAATGCTTCCTGTAAGGGCGCTGTTGTCGAGCGATACTTCCTTGAACGGAAATGGGTAAAAAGTTGTATCGAAATCGGCCTGCAGGCTGAAGTAATTATAACGGATGCCGGCCTGCATCAAAGTTGATTCGGAAAAACGATGCTGAAAAGTAGCAAAAGCCGCTGCTGAAAGCCATGAAGAGGCAGGATAGCGGGCAGGGCCGGCAACACCAACTCCAGTTTTTACATTTCTATCAACTCCTGTCGAAACAACCTGGTTTGATACAACTTCGGCTCCATAAAGCAATTTTGAACTTTCACTCAATTCTTTGGCAAAATCGAGGTTTAGCGAATAGGCTTCAACTTTTTCGAAACGTTCGGCCAGCGTACTTTTGTTGAAATCACGATCGTGACGACTTTCTTCAAAATGCTGCACGGCAGCATTCACAATCATTTCATCAAAAAGCACTGCATCAGAACGGTGTGTGATACGCAGATTGTTCATCATCCAAATTTGCGGTCCATAATACCATTCAGCGCTGCGTGGCAAACCATTCCGATAGCGCAGCAAGCGGTCGTAACGTGCATAATCGGAAGTGGCCGAATAGTTGAATCCGTATTCAAAGTCCCATCTTTCGTTGGGTTTGAATCGAAATTTCTGCAACAGGCTTGTCATCTGATAGCCACTCGGTGTTTGCACGAGCGGATCCGTATTTGTTACCACCTGGTCCACACTGTCAACGCGCTGCACATATTCGTTGCGCAGATACTCAGCAGGTCCTTTGGACCCCATGCGTAAATCCCCAAACTTATTGAAGCTGAAACTCGTGACCGAAGCCCATTTTCGTCCACCTATTCCCACATCAAAATGTTCGGTCAATTCGCTGTTGGCCGACGAAAAACGTGCAATGGCATTGCCCTGCACAAGCACTTGGTCATCAGTTGAGAACTTCGGTTGCAGTGTACTGAAGTTCATCACACCACCAATGGCATCACTTCCGTAGATCACCGAACCAGGTCCAAACAACACCTCGGCACTCTGCACCGAAAATGGATCGATGGAAATAATGTTTTGCAGGTTGCCACTTCTGAAAATGGCATTGTTCATGCGCACCCCATCAACACTAATGAGGAGGCGGTTTGTGGCAAATCCCCGAATCATCGGGCTTCCTCCACCCTGCTGACTTTTCTGGATAAAAACTTCCCCGCTAGCCGATAGGAGGTCGGCAGCGGTTTGCGGATTCGCCAAACTGATTTCATCGGCGCGGATACTCGAAACTTTCTGGGTTAAATCGCGACGGGGCTGCGCCCAGCGGGTTGCGCTCACAATAACCTCGTCAAGGTTATAATCCAATGGCTGCAGAGCAACGATGAAGTTCATCGCCCTAAGCTGTTCCCAGCTCAATAGGCGCATTTCGTAACCAATGGTATTGAAATAGATGCTGTCGGTATTTTCAAGCCGTGAAACTTCTGCCTTGCCCCTGCTGTCGGTGAGTGCACTAAAATTTGTAGCATGACTGCTGATGGTGGCAAATTCAAGGCCTTGCCCGCTGATGGCATCCCGCACCGATACGGTTTGCGCTTCAGCTATCGTAGCCAACAGCAACAATAGCTGAAGCATTAAAATAAATTTCTTCATGGTAATTTCTTGTTCGTGAAAAAGCGTGAAAAATCGATCGAACAGGACAATTCATCCTGTTCAATTCTTTAAAAACGAATGATCGCATTCGTTTGTATTGGCATTACATTTTTGGCGGCTTTTTAATTGAATCCAGGGCTCTCTCAACCAATAAATGCGATTGAGCAACATAAGGTTTCCGAACGAAAACAAGGGGCAGTTCATCAAAATATGCCAGGTCGGCGACAAACCAGTTGAAAAAAGTTATCGATTCAACTTTGGTCTTATCATTCGCTTGTTTCTCATGTTTGTATTCATTTATCTTTCTAATATGAGCCACCGTTTCGGTTTCTTTTCGGTCAGGATAAACCAGGTACCAGGTATAATCCCCAACGCTGAGCTCACTTACAATATCATACATCATGCCCTGCCACACAAACTCGTGCTTTTTTAACTGAAAAAACCCATTGCCAATGTCTTGCTTGTCCTGTTGTGAAATCTTCAATAAGCGAAATGTATCAACTAATTTTTTATCTCTTACTACTTCAACAGCCACCTCCATCGCTGTCTGTCGTTGAAAGTACAAACGCAGCAACAGAAACTCTGGCAACAGAATTGATACCAGCACAAATAGCCCGATGATTGCATGTTTAATTTTCAAAGCAACGACAAATGTAACCAAATGGCGTTATTGTGCAACAAAACATCTGCTTTCGATAAACACTTAAACATGACAATTCAGGCCCATCCTCAGCGTTGTATACTTATTCGAAAAAAGTATGTGTCACCGGAATACCAACAAAATACAGATCGAAACCGCCTTTTCCACCAGCCCGGTTGGATGAAAATACCATCATGTTTTCTGTATAGCTCACATAAGAAGCAAACTCAATGGGTCTGTATTCATCGGCAGACGAATTGATAGCTGGGCCAAAATTCACGGGGGCACTCCACCCCTGTTCGGTAAGCATACTGTAATACAAATCATAACCACCAAAACCCCCGGGGCGGTTTGAAGCGAAGATCATGCGATCGAGGAAAACATAAGGACACTTATCGTCGTAGGGACTTGACAGAACCGTATCGGTCACGATTTCGTGTGCAGTAGTATCGGCAAAAAACTCCTCCATATAATTATTTGGGCTTGGAACCGACGTAAAGAAAATATCAAACTGCCCGTTGTTTCTGTTGGAGCAAAAATAGAGGCGCGTGCTATCCTGCGTAAAAGCCGGATAAAGGTCATCGGCATCCGAGTTGAGAAAACTGATAGGTTGTGGTTCGCTAAAATTTCTCTCATACCTGTTGGTAATGAAGTTGATATCGTAATTTCCATTGACATCAGTAGCATACATGAGCGTGAAATAATAATCATTAAACCTGTATCCTACCATCAGATTAGGACCCAACTCATTGGCAGGAGTGGCTATTTTGGGAATGGCTTCGTTGTTTATTACTGCGTATTGTTCTGCAAAAACCGACCAATTGCTATACTGGTTTTTGACCGTAAGCACGCCGCTAGTCTTATCGAAATTGATGTTCATGGGCATATAAATCACATCGAAAGTTTCACCATTGTAGCGGTTGGTTGAGAAACAAAATGGTATCAGTCTGCCCAAACTGGGAGCCGTAGAATTGTAATCATCGTATTCGGTATTGAAATCCTGCAGATTAACTGGAGAATCAGGCAGATCGCCAATATCATACTTGTAGCCACGGTTTGTGATGTCGCATGAAGCCAGCATAACCAGCAACATCAAAGGAAAAAATCTTTTCATTGTTAATTGTTTAGAGGTTCTAACAGCCAATTACAGCACAGGCCCGATTTATTGCCTGATAAAGCGCGAAACGATGCGTTGCTGTTCATTTTCTATGGCAATCAGATACAAACCCCGTTCCAAAAATGACAGATCAAATTTCTTAGAATCCCCAATAAAGTTGGCTGTGTATATTACCTGACCAGTAACATTATAAACCTTTACAATGGCCTGTTCTATCTCTTTTGAAAAATTCAGAGTGAATAAACCATTGTTTGGGTTTGGATAAACAGCCATGCTTTCCAGTTTTGTTCCTTCTGCCACATCAAGCACTGCACTGGCCGCCGGGAAAACGATGTAATCGACCCAGGCCATGTCGGCTCCAGTACTCAGGCTGAAATCTTTTTCATAAACCCAACGTAAGGTATGGTAACCTTCGCTGATCGGGATGTTGACAAGGCCCCAGGGCAGTTCGCCCGACCATTCACCCAGTTTGGTGTCGTCCATATAAAACTTTAAAAAGTCGTAATTCTGTTCTGATGAAACCTTCCGGTAAAAACTGATGGGGCTGTCCTGCATCACCATCACATTGATTTTCAATTCTGAAATTTCGCCATCGCCAATAATACCAGATTTCACACACCAACTCCCTTCATAGGGAGCCTCTGAACACATGGTCCATGCCTCATTTCCTTCACTCACCCATTCGAAAGCGGTCATGTCGCCTGTTTCAAAGTCTTCTATTTGCAGACCCACACTCAACAACCACGATTGCATGGCTTCGTAATTTCCGGCACTCAGCATGCAGTTTACCGGCACAATCGTTCCAACAGGGGTGTTGGCATTCACCTGCAAGGCGATGGTTGTTTCGAATTCTGCTCCGGCTTCCAGCATGCCAATTTCCTGTAATCCATCCACAACCGCGATCCATTCGGGATTGTTCGTGTTGATTGTCAATTGGGTTTCTAGAGCATCACTTCCTCCCTCGTTGATTCCAAAAACATGAAACTGTAATGTTTCACCAGCATCCGGTAGTCCATTACCATTCCCTCCTGCATTGTCGTCGATCAAATAATGTGTCAATCTCAACGAAGGCGCCAATGCGTTGATAGTGAAGCCAGATGTCCAACTGTTGTTGTTGGCATCTGTACAGCTCAGGGTAAAGTGCAATGCTGTCTGGTTGGGCACATTATCAGCCACCGTAAAGGCAAAAGCATTTTCTACAAAACTGGTCTGTGCTGCCCCAACAAATGAAGCAAAAGCTTCGGCATTGGTAATGTTTACCCACTGACTTTCCTCGCAACTCAGGTGCAATGTCAGGTCAGTAGCGTCATCGAGACCCACATTTTCCAATCCAACACCCAAAAGAATATCTTCATTGTAGTCAACCATTCCGTTGTTGTTGCCGGCAGCATCATTGACTACGTAGGTGTCGTAAACCACATAAGCGCCTTCATTCGGGATAAACGAAACTGGCAACTGCATCACCAGCATATTTTGACCCGTAACAACCAGTGTGGCATCCCCCACTTCGGTTACTGCAGGATCAAACACCAGGTTGGCTTCACCTGTTTCATCTGTGTACCCAAACGCAATCAGATCGCCATTCATCATCATGGCGCAGCGGTATCCTGCAAGTGGTTGTCCATTCAGCTCAACCTGAACGTTGGTTTCGGGAACACCAATCAAAAGCTCAGCCTGATAGGTAACATCCGGCTCGATAGGTTCTGCTACCCAGACGCTCATGGCAGGGTCACCTAAAATATTTAGGTCGTAAAAATTCCAGCGCAATGCTCCTTCTTCCCATTGTCCCGGCGCGGTAACCCATGGTGCTGTTTGTATTTTAGCCTCCGTCATGGCCGGTCCGATGGCTGCAATATGATCATGGTAAAAGGCATCCGTCATCTCGCGGTGCAGATGTGCTGCAGGACCTTCGGTTTGACCTTCGTTGAACCAACCATAACGTGAATTACCTACTACGGCGACAGCAAAATTCTGAATAGTCACCATTTTTTCCAGAATACAATCATTGTAATCGAATGACCCACAATCACATCCATGTGTGTGTAAGATCGTATAGTTGTGGTCGATCCCGTTGGTGGGAGCAAAATTCGCGTCGGTAATGTCGCTGATATTCAGGTGGGCAACATACGTCTGGCTGGCATGTCCTACATGATGCACAAATTGTTTTCCCTGATTGATGGCAGCAATCAAGGTGCTTCCTGACCAGGGTGCATCGTATTCATACATGGTCTGAATGTTGTAATCTTCAGGAATACCAATTGTTGTGTAGCCATTGTCGTCACGCTCGCCGATCAGGAGCTCCAAATAATCGCGTCCCCAGGTGTCAGGACCGGAATAGAGGTTTTCGCCGGCCAGTAAAGGACTTGTCAATTCGCCCAAAACAGGTGCACTTTGATATTGTGTCGTTTTATGAATCATATGCTGTAATTCAGTTGCATTCCCAAAAGGCATGCGGGCCACACCAATTTCCGGAAGCAAATCATCTTCGCCGGGCTCTCCCCAACTGTTGTCGCCGTCATCATTCCAGTTTCCATCAAGTGCCGCATAATACAAATCGGCAGGGATGCCATTGTCTTCATAACCACTTCCCGACTGCACATAACAATAAAATCCACGGTAAGGAACCAGATTCACATCTCCTCCAAGCAGCACGTTCTCAATGCCGTCGTTGTTATAGGCATCAATGATGTAGTTACGGATTTTCTCCTGCAAGTCAGCGCCTGATCCATTGGTTCCAATAGTTTCAACTGAAATTATTTGTGAACGGATTCCCCGCTCAAGATAAAAAGCCACCAACTCGTCAAAAGCAGGTACATAGGTTTCTGTGGTCACTATCAGCATTTCGTATCCTGGAACATCCCGGGATCTGCCAGCGTATAAGCCGATTGTTTCAGGATTTTGGGCAAGTTTCTGTACTTTCTTCGAAACCGCTGGTGTCATCCAGGTGTTAGCAACAGTTTTGGCATTGCTGGCCGCTTTTGTTTCGATCCTGACTGTTACTTGAGTCGCGTAACTCAGTTCGCCCGTTGCAGGAATATATTGCACAGGCGTGAAACTCGACAAGGCGAATACAAATCCATTGAGGTAGGATGTCACCAATTTTCCTGTTTTGGTTTCGGGATAACTTGCCGTCGACTGGTACAAAGCCTCATCTTTTTGAAAAAGAACAGGACGACTATCCGACAGTGGCCGTGAAGTTTGATATGGGTATAATTTTATCTCGTAGCCAAGTGAAACAACTTGATTGAATTCAACTGATACGGATACAGCTTCCTCACCAGGAGCCAAGAGCAGGCTGATTTGCTGCCAGGGAAGACTTGGCTGTCCGCTAATCGCTGATTGCAAAGTGTTGTCAAATATGAGCAACTGAAAACCATTGCGCTCAATTAGTTGAGGTTGGTCAAAAAAATAGGTTTTCTCGATGGTTGCAGCAAACAGGTGCGAAAACTGCACCAAAAGGGCAAGAAGTAAAATCTTTTTCATAAAAACGTGATTATTGGCTCGATAAATACTTGTTGCAGCAGGGATAGCAAAGTGCATCATTGAAGCTACAAGACAAGAATCTGTTTGACATTTCTTTTATTTTCTTCCCCAAAAGTAATCAATCTGTTATTGGCGAAATAAAAATCATTGGTTTAGATTGGTTCTAAATAAGTGCTTAATTTTGCAACCGAACATTTATATACACTTTCTGAAAAAAGTGCTGGAGTATCAGCCTCGTGGCAAAATAATAGAATCTGGCTGATTCAGTTACTTTTGCAGCAAATCGACATCGCATGGAATACATAAAAGCATACTGGGATTCACTTGCAGGATTGACAATTGAAATGGCGCCATATCTGCTGTTTGGGTTTTTATTTGCGGGAATATTAAAAGTATTCTTCCCGCAAAAACTCCTGATGCGTTATATGGGCAAATCCAATGCCTGGTCTTCGCTCAATGCAAGTCTTCTTGGAATACCGATGCCTTTGTGTTCGTGCGGGGTTTTACCAACCGGTATTTCCCTCTTTCGCAATGGCGCTTCACGCGGCAGCACCAATTCATTCCTGATTTCAACGCCGCAGACTGGTGTCGACTCTATACTGGTTACTTATTCCATGCTGGGCCTGCCTTTTGCGATAATCAGACCGCTTGTGGCCTTAGTGACAGGATTCAGTGGTGGCGTTCTGACCAATTGGCTGGTGAAAGACAAAAAGACGCGCGACCACCTGGATGAAGGTGTTGAAAGCAAACCCAAAAAGAGCCTGGCATATATGTTTCGTTATGCCTATGTTGAGTTTTTGCAAGACATCTCACAATGGCTGATTATCGGACTGTTGATGGCTGCCCTGATTGCAGTGCTCATTCCGGATAATTTTTTTACCGAGCACATCACCAACGACTGGGCTGGCATGTTTCTGATCCTGATTGCCAGCATCCCTTTGTACGTTTGCGCTACGGCTTCTGTGCCTATCGCTGCTGTGTTGCTGATGAAAGGTCTCCCACCCGGTGCAATTTTGGTCTTTCTAATGGCTGGACCCGCAACAAATATTGCAACAATTACCGTATTGATGAAAACACTGGGGCGCCAGACAACGCTCATCTATTTAGGGACAATCGTGTTTGGTGCAATGGCGTTTGGCTACCTGATCAACCAACTGCCCAGAGAATGGTTTGCTCCGCTGATGACAGGCGGCGATCATCACCACGAAATATTACCGAAATGGCTCAGCATAGGTTCGGCAGTTACACTTGTTGTACTGGTAATTAATGGTTATTTACAGAAATATATATTCACTCAAAAAACAGAAGACATGCAAGATGCGAATGCAGCAGGCATGCTCGTAAAAGTAACGGGCATGGATTGCAACCACTGTAAAAACAGTGTAGAACTGAACTTGAAAAAAATTGACAACATCGATAATGTCATTGCCGACCTGAAATCACAAACCGTGCAGATTGAAGGCAAAGATGTTGACATGGAGAAGGTAAAAGAAACTGTTGAGAGTCTGGGATACCATTACGAGGGCAGGGTATAGGAAGGCATTGCAACATTTTCACATACTGGCAAATCACAAAATATCTTCGACCAGACATGTGATGTAAACAAATTGTTAATTCTCGCAAGGAATTCATTATCACTGATCTAAATTGGTGATAATGATTAATTTTGCCTCCCTAATTTCGGTCAAGCAATGGGCTTTTCGCTTAGATTTTTGTGCGTTTTTTTACTCATTCCGGCTATTCTGCCTGCGCAATCAAGCTTTTACAGCAGGCTTGAAGGTAATATCGGACCAGATCATGCCATCATGCACCTCATCCGCATGCAGCATGATGTTGAAGCTTGCCTTTATATTTTCAAACCCCTGGCACATCAAACTGGAGAACAGTTTACCTTGGTTGGAAATGTAAATGATCAAGGTCTGATATCACTCCACGAACCCGCTAATACATTAGAGACTTTCGTTGGTAAATTAAGTGCCAAACGACTGGAAGGAGCGTGGCAGGCTGAGCACGGACTCATGCAAACGGCTCGTTTCGAAGCGCAATATCCACCAGGATCTTTGATGCTCTCGCTGAAGTCAAAAGCCGCCACTATCCAGCTAAATGAGCAGCAAACAGACTCGCCCGAAGCGAGTTTTGAAATGAGCTTGCTTTGGCCTGATGATCAACACGACACAACTCTTGTAAAACTTTTGTATGCCTGGCTGTTACCTGTCAGCGATACAATTAGCCGCGAAAAGTCATCTGCAGAATTCATCTTAGACGCTTCGCTTGAGCAGTTTCGTGCATCCTATCAACAGCTGAGTGGATCGACAAATACTGATTCTCCAAGCTTCTACTGGATCAAAAGCGAACAACAACAAGTACTTGTCAATGATTCTGATCTGCTTTGTATCGAGCGCTCTTCTTACGCTTTTACCGGTGGTGCACATGGCATCGAAAACTTCCGGTATCTGCTGATTGACCATCGGAAAAATCTTGTTTTGAACCGCCAAAACCTCTTCTTGCCCAAAAGCGATAGCTTGCTCAATAGTTTGATCACCCAAGTCTTCAGAGAAAACAATAAAGTTCCTGTAAATCAGTCTTTATCTGAGTTCGGTCTTTTTGGCGATACCATTTCCGCCAACGACAATATCTTTATCAATTACACTGGTATAGGATTCTATTTCAATAGCTACGAGATTGCGCCTTACGCATTCGGGCAAAGCACAGTGGTAATTCCTTTCAATAAAATACTTCCATTAATGACAGAATTGGGCAAAGAAGTAGCAGAAAGAATGACGAATATGTATAAACTGCGAAGAATTACAGAATGAGTGCGGTTGATTTGCTATATGATATTTTGAGCATTCTCGGTGCGCTCGCTTTTTTCCTTTTCGGGATGAAGTTGATGAGCGAGTCGCTACAAAAGATTGCAGGCGTTAAAATGCGGCAATACCTTTCAGCCGTGACTTCAAGCAAATGGAAAGGATTATTTGCCGGCTTTCTGGTGACAGGGGTTTTACAGTCTTCTTCTGCAGCAACGGTACTACTTGTTGGTTTTGTAAACGCAGGGCTCATCAGCTTGCTCGACTCTGTAGGACTTGTGTTGGGCGCAAATATCGGAACCACTGTCACGTCCTGGCTGATCATGTTTTTTGGTTATTCATTCAATATACGGGCGATTGTTTTACCGTTGATTGCCCTGTCAATACCACTCTATTTCACATCCAACTCCAGACGAAAATCATTCGCTGAGTTTATCATGGGTTTTTCCATACTTTTTATTGGGCTTCAATTTCTGCGTGACATCTTACCCGATGTGCAACAGGAGACACAACTTGTACATTTTCTGTCATCTGGACAGCACCATGGCTTTTGGGCATTGCTTGCAACAGCTGCCATTGGCATTGCCATTACATTTATTATTCAGTCGTCTACGGCAACTATTGCACTTACCATCGTGTTACTCAGTGAGGGATTAATCGGATTTGAAGTGGCCGCTGCACTTGTGATTGGCGAAAATATCGGCACCACAGCTACGGCAAATATTGCTGCGATAGTCGCCAACCGTAACGCCAAACGAACAGCTTTGATTCACTTTTTGTTTAACCTGATCGGCGCACTGCTGATAATTCCCTTCTTTCATTATTTCGTCGAGATGGTTGAGTGGCTCTCTGAGATTCTTCTGCAATACTCATCTTCAAAACAACTGCTCGAAGCTCCCATGAGGGTGAGTTTGTTTCATTCACTTTTTAATATCACCAATGCGCTTTTGCTGATTGGTTTTACCAAATATCTTGTTAATTTATCGGTCAAAATTCTACCTGTAACATCCGATGAAGGAAGTCATCATGTGTTGACCTTTACTGACAATTTTGTGACCCCTGTTTCAGAGCTTTCAGTGATTCACACAAGTCGCGAAATCAACAATATGGCCAAAATTGCCAGGAAAATGTTTCAGAGCATTCCAGCCTTGTTACTGGAAAAAAATCCTGATGAGTATAGTTTACTGTCGAATGACATGAAAGTGAATGAAGCCGAAGTTGATGAAATCGAACGGCAGGTGATGGAATACCTGACTAAACTCACTGAGAATAAGCTTAGTGCAGCCAGTTCGCGTCTTGTAAATGGGCACATGATCATTGTAAACAATATTGAGAGCATAGCTGATGTTTGCTATAAGATCGCACGTATAATCGACATTAAAAACAGCCAAAAGGCTTGGTTCAACCAGGCGCAGCGCGACGATCTCACAAGGATGTTCTTACTGGTCGAAGAAGCCCTTGAAGTCATGGAGAGAAATCTGACTCATCCAAAAAATATCAGGCATGAGGAGGCGCTGGCTATAGAAAGTCAAATCAACACTTTGCGAACCCAACTGACTGAACAACATTTGCTCGACATGAAAGCTGCAAAATACCCTTTCAATTCGGGTAACTTTTACCAGCAGATCATTGTCTATTGCGAAAAAATAGGTGACCACGTCATCAACGTGAGCGAAACACTCGAGCGCAGTGTATAACGCTACCAACCCGAAGCCAGAATATCCACCAAATGGATGACTTTAATCGGGAGTTTTTGCTTTTGTGCATAACTGTGCTGATGCATCAAACACGAAAGGTCTGTCGAAACAATGTATTCAGCTCCTGTTTCAATTGCATGGCGGACTTTTTGCTCAGCCATCGCTGTAGAAATTGGTTCATGTTTTACCGAAAAAGTTCCGCCAAATCCACAACATACGTGCGTATCTTTCATCTCGATAAGTTCCAGGCCCTTCACCTTCGAAAGCAAAAGTCTTCCCTCCTGCTTTAAGCCATATTCGCGTAAGCCTGCACAGCTGTCGTGGTAGGTCACTTTGTGCGGAAAACTGGCGCCAAAATCGGTAAACTTGATCTGGTTTACCAGAAAATCTGAAATTTCAAAAATATTTCTGACAACCCGCTTGTATTCAAGATGATTGGCTGTGTTATGAAACAAATCGTGGTAATAATTTCTCACATAACCAACACACGAAGCAGACGGCCCTACAATCGGCCTTTCGTTCGGAAAATCGACAATAAACTTATTTCCCAGTTCTTTTGCTTCATCCCTGAAGCCGATATTGAAAGCCATTTGCCCGCAACAGGTCTGTTCGGGATTGTAATGCACGTCAACACCGGCTTTTTTCAGTATTTTCAACATATTCATCCCGGTTTCAGGGTAAATCTGATCCACAAAACAAGGGATGAAAAGATCTATCGTCATGGCAAAATTTTTGCAAAATTATAAAAAAAGCTCAGTGAACACGCAGTATGGTCGAATTCTGCAACTCATTCCAGAAATTAGGATACGATTTTGAAACCACTTCGGGATGAATGATCTCGGCACGGCCAATCTTCATGGTGAGCGGAGCCAGTGCCATTGCCATGCGGTGGTCGCCATAGGTTTCAAATGAGATTTTTTGTTTCTCGCCATTCACAAGCTCCTTTGCAGGCAAGAGGTGGTAATGATCTTCGTTGATGCGGGAAAAGGCTACACCAATTTTCGCCAGTTCTGTTTGCATGGCTGCAGTGCGGTCAGTTTCTTTGATAGCTAGATTGGCAACACCTTTAAAGTCAGCTTCCTGACCTAGTCCTGCGCAACAGGCTGCCAAAGCAGGCAAAAGATCAGGCATATTGGCGAAATCGAAGGAAAGTTTTTGGTTTGGCGTCATCTCTGTCTTAAAAATACGGAGCCCTTCTTTTTTTTGTTTTATGCCCACACCCAACTTTTCAAATACCCCGATCATCTTTTCATCGCCCTGCATGGAGTTGGTGTGCAGGTCTTTAAGCAACAACTTCCCATTCTGGCTCAAAGCCACCATTTCAAACCAAAAAGAAGCGGCACTCCAATCGGCTTGCACCTCAAAATCAGTAGATTGATACGGCATTGGATCGACAATGATCAATCGGTCGTCTCTGTTTGCCTGTGCTCCAAAATGACGCATGATTTCAAGTGTCATATCCAGATAGGGAACTGAACGCATATTTCCAGTTAATGTCAGATGCAATCCATTCGGCAAAACTGGTCCCATCAAAAGGACCGAGGATGCAAACTGGCTGCTTTTGTCCATGCTGATGATTGCCTTTCCTCCTTTCAGGTTTTTTCCCTCAATCAACAAAGGAGGAAAGCCGGTTTGGTTAGTATAAGTTATATCAGCTCCCATGGAGTGCAATGTTTCTACAAGGTCGCCAATGGGACGCTCTTTCATCCGTTGAGATCCTGTGAGCATCCAGCGACCGGGATAATTGGCCAGATAAGTCACTAAAAAACGAAAAACGGTGCCTGCATTTCCGCAATCAACGACGAGTGGAATGGAAGAATCGGCGCATGTATGAATCATTTTCAAATTTTGACGCAACAACACGGTGTCATCTGCTTCTGAAAGATTGCCAATGTGCTCATCCAATTTCCCATATGCCCTGATCATCAGTGCGCGATTGCTTTCACTTTTGCTGCTACTCAGCCTCACAATTGAATCGAACGAAGAATTGTTTTTGGTAACTATCATATTGTCACATATTTTTCTCGCACCAGGTTAAACACGCTTTTATCAGTTCGGGTTCAACATCCACATCATATAACGGTTTACCCAAATCCTCAAGCAACACAAACCGCAGCTTCCCTCTACGATTTTTCTTGTCGTGCTGCAACAAAGAAATCAATCTTTCGTGGTCAGTCTTTTCTATTGAAAACGATTCAAAGTGGGCATGATACAAATCCAGATAGTTTCTAAGTATTTGGTCGTCCAACCCACATTTTGAGGTTGAGAGCCATAAGGCTGGAATAATTCCTGCAGCAACGGCTTCACCGTGCAACAACAGCTTTTTGGTTTGCCACGAAAAGGATTCAAAGGCATGCCCCAGCGTATGTCCAAAATTCAATATTTTCCGCAATCCTTTTTCTGTAGGATCGGCTTGTACAATGTTCATTTTAATGGTGGCTGCCTTACGGATGAAATCACCCAATTGTGCTCCAGTCAGGAGTTCCGGCAGTCGAATACCAAGCAGGTCAGGATCGCTAATGAACCCATATTTAAACAACTCACCATAACCGGAGCGTATTTGCTGCTGATCAAGTGTATGAAGGAAATCGGAAATGATGAAAACCTTTTCGGGCTGGTAAAAAGTGCCGATATGATTTTTAAAAGCCCCAAAATCGACACCTGTTTTCCCGCCAATGGCTGCATCGATCATACCCAAAAGCGTCGTCGGTACATGGATAGTAGTGATTCCACGTTTGTAACAGGAGGCCACAAATCCACCCAGGTCCGTCACAACGCCACCTCCCAGGTTGATGAGCAGGGCATCACGACCAGCACCATGATCGGTGAGCTGCTGCCAGATTTTCGTGGCTGTTTCTATAGTCTTGAAAGGTTCACCTGCCGGGATTTTCATCACATGCCAGGGGATTTCCTGCTGTCCGATGAGCTGACCAAGCAAGGGCAGGCAATACTTGTGTGTATTTTCATCTGTTAATACAAAAACCTGCTGCTCCTGTTTGATACGCTCCTTCAGTAACTGCACCAAGCTTTGCCTGGCTTCGAATTCAAAAACCAATTGGTCTGAAAAAATGGTCACTTTTTTTTAGACAAATTTAGCCATTCCTGATGAATGGAGCGGCTATCCTTTAGAAATAGATTGGCAATTAATAAAATGCTGCCATCAGGAGCTCGAGGTGGTGAAACGGGATGCCATGGAGTTCGGCAATACGCTGGTTGGTGAGTTTACCATTAAACACATACACACCCTTGCTCAAACCGCGGTCTTCTTTCAGCATATTCTCCATACCACCTGCTTCGCCAATAGACAACAACAAGGGTGTAAAAAAGTTGCTAAACGATAAGGATGCTGTGCGCGGCACACGCGAGGCGATGTTTGGGACAGCATAATGCGTGACCCCGTATTTTTGAAAAACTGGTTCGTGGTGTGTTGTTGGCCTGGACGTTTCGAAACAGCCTCCCTGATCGATACTTACATCAATGATAATGGAGCCCGTTTTCATGTGTTGCACCATATCATCACTGATCAGGCAGGGAGAAATCCCCGATGAAGCATGTTTTGCAGCTATCACAACATCAGCTGTTTGCAAAGCCTGATCAATCAGGTTAGGTTGAAGGATAGAAGTAAAAACGCGACTACCCAAATTGTTTTGTAGCGACCGCAGCTTGTACATCGAATTATCAAAAACCTTGACCAGACACCCCATCCCAATGGCCACCCGGCAAGCGTACTCCGCTACATTACCTGATCCAATCACCACAACTTCGGTGGGTGCAACTCCCGGAAAGCCACCAAGCATCACACCTTTTCCGTATTTAGGATGGCTGAGGTATTCGGCAGCGATCATCATCACTGCATTGCCGATAATTTCGCTCATTGAGCGCACCAGAGGCAGCGCTCCCGTTTTATCCTGGATGTGTTCGAAAGCAATGGCAGTGGTTTTACGCTGAATAATCTGATTGAAGTAATCTTTATCGCGCGTTTGCAATTGGAGAATTGACATTATCGTCTTGCCTTTTCGCAATAGTTCTAATTCATCGCTGTTGGGAGGAGCAACCTTCAACACAATGTCGGTGCCAAAAATCATCTCCCGCGAATCGGTGATTTCAGCTCCAGCCTCGGCAAATGCATGGTCGCTATAATGGGCCCTGTTTCCCGCACCGCGCTCAACCAAAATCCGGTGACCATGCGAAACCAGCAGTTTCACGGCATCCGGAATGAGTGCAATACGGCTTTCATCAACCGACAGCTCGGCTGGAATACCGATGGTGAGTGAGTTTTTACGGAATGCTGTTTCCAGCTTTTCTTCCTGTGGCATCAGCTCGCGGTTTCCGGCAAAGCTGATATATTTTTTTTCGTCGGCCATGTGAGTTAACTGTTCGCCAAATCCATCAAAGAACACACTATAATGCGTTGTTCTGAGGAGGTAGAAGGCGTTATCTCAATTTTTACGTGTAAATCAGGTAAAAGTTGCGAAATTTTCTCGGGCCATTCAATCAAACAGCATGAACCTCCGTAAAAATAGTTTTCATAACCGATGTCGTAAGCTTCTTCTATTTTGTTGATACGGTAAAAGTCGAAGTGGTAAACTGACTCACCTTCAATTGTAAGATACTCATTTACAATACTAAATGTTGGACTATTCACTTCATCTGTAACACCCATCCTACGGCACAGATTCTTGATGAGTGTGGTTTTACCAGCACCCATTGGTCCGTAAAAAGCCATCACTTTGTATGGCTCTTTCCATTGCAGCAAAAAGTCCGAAACGGCATCCAAATCCTGTAAATGATTGACTTCGAATGAAGCGCGCGTCATGGTCTATTGTTTAGGTTTGAGGTATATCACCGGCACCAGCATTTCGTTGAGTGAGATGCCTCCGTGCTGAAAAGTGTTCCGGTAGTAGTTTACATAATAGTTGTAGTTGTTCGGATAGGCAAAGAAATCATTGGCACGCGCAAAAACGTAGGATGTACTCACATTGATCCTGGGTAGAAAAACATCCTCAGGTTCACGCACTTCAAAAACCTCTTTGGCATTGTATTTCAGGCTTCTGCCATATTTATAGCGCAGATTGGTATTCACAGCCTTGTCGCCCAGAATTTTAACCGGATCTTTCACATAAACTGATCCATGGTCGGTTGTGATGATGAGTTCGCATTTCTTTTGTGCAATAAACCTCACAATATCAAACAGGCTCGAATGCTCGAACCAAGAAAGCATCAACGAGCGATAAGCAGCTTCATCCTCAGCCAGCTCGCGGATCATTTCCATCTCGGTGCGCGCATGTGAAAGCATATCAACAAAGTTGTACACAATCACATTCAGCTTGTTGACCATCAGGTTCGACATGTTTTCGGCCAGCTTCTTTCCTGCATTGAGATTCAGGATTTTATGATACGAGAATTTCACATCCTTGCCAAAACGTTTGAGCTGTTCTCCCAATAGTTCAGCTTCAAACTGGTTCTTGGTGCCTTCGTCTTCTTCATCTACCCAGTATTTTGGATATTTTCGTCTGATTTCGTTGGGCATCAAACCGGCAAAGAGCGCATTACGTGCGTATTGAGTGGTTGTTGGCAAAATACTGCAATAAATATCGTCGGTGTCGACCCGGAAATAATTTTCAATCAGCGGTTGAATGGCTTTCCACTGGTCGTAGCGGAGGTTGTCGATAATCAGTAGGAAAAGTGGATTCTCAGTATTATTGAGCCTGGGTAACACCTTATCGCGCAGCAAAGTATGCGAAAGTGTAGGCTTTTCTCCGTTGCGTTCGTTAAGCCAATCAACATAATTGCGTTCTATAAATCTTGAAAACTGGGTGTTGGCCTCGTCTTTTTGCATGCGCAACACCTCTTTGATGCCATCGTCCTCAATTTTATCAAGTTCGAGCTCCCATCTAACGAGCTTCTTGTATATCTCAACCCATTCGGCGTAGCTTAATTGGTTCGACAAGTCAAGGCCAATTTTCCTGAATTCCTGCTGATATGAGCTGGTTGTTTTCTCACTGAATAGCTTGCGGTTTTCGAGGTTGCGCTTGAGCGAAAGAAGAATTTGGTTGGGCTTCACCGGTTTGATAAGGTAATCGGCAATATTGCTGCCAATAGCATCTTCCATGATCGACTCTTCTTCGCTTTTCGTAATCATGACAACTGGCAGGTTGGGAAAGTCGGCCTTGATTTGCTCCAGAGTTTCGATACCTGATAGTCCTGGCATATTCTCATCGAGGAAAATGATATCAAAAGGTTTTGAACGCACCAGATCCAGGGCTTCATCGCCGTTGTTGATGGTTTCGACTTCATAGCCTTTTTGCTCAAGAAAAATGACGTGAGGCTTCAAGATATCAATTTCATCATCGGCCCAAAGTATGCGTATTTTATCCATTTAAATGTGTTTTTAATGTTTGAAAGGTAAAGTTGCTCCGATGATATTGATACTTTTGTGTTCTAATCAAATGTGAAATTGCGCTTATTATTGCATGAGGCTGACGCACCAAGCACAAATTTAACAAAAATTATGCCCGATGGTATCCAACAAAAATAAAATCTTTAACGACCCTGTCTATGGCTTCATCAGTATTCCGGATGCCCTGCACTTTGATATTATCGAGCATCAGTTTTTTCAAAGACTGCGCAGAATCAAGCAACTAGGGTTAACGCATCTGGTTTATCCAGGAGCATTGCATACCCGTTTTCACCACAGTTTGGGTGCCATGTTTCTGATGCAACAGGCCATACAAGTGCTTCGCTCAAAAGGACATCAAATCACTAAAGATGAGAGCATTGCCGCCTCGCTTGCCATCTTGCTGCACGATACCGGGCATGGCCCTTATTCACACACACTGGAACAAACCATCGTGAAAGGGGTATCACACGAGGCAATTTCACTTCTGATGATGCAAAAACTAAATGCACATTTTGGCGGAAATCTGGAAGAGGCTATTGCCATTTTCAAAGGCGAACATCCCAAGCGTTTTTTGTCGAATATGGTTTCGAGCCAGTTTGATATGGATCGTTTGGATTACCTGAAGCGCGACAGCTTTTTCACAGGAGTAACCGAAGGAAATGTAAATGTTGAGCGTTTACTCATCATGCTCGATGTGGTTGATAACGAATTGGTGATCGAAGCAAAAGGCATTTATTCCATCGAAAAGTTTATTGTAGCCCGACGGCTGATGTATTGGCAGGTTTACCTTCACAAGACAGTGCTGAGTGCTGAATTTATGCTTACCAATGCCTTAAACAGAGCCAAAGAATTGTCGGCTCAAACCGATCTATGGGCTACACCTGCATTGCAGTATTTCCTCAAAAATGCAACTGGCATGTCAGATTTTGAACAAAGCAGTGAAATGCTGGAACAATTTAGTCGGCTCGACGATTTTGATGTTTTCACAGCACTTAAGGTTTGGTCCGGACATCCTGACAAGGTTTTGTCCTACTTAAGCAGCTCAATTGTAAACCGCCATTTGTTTAAGGTTGAAATCAGGCCAGAACCTTTTGAAGAAGGGAAAATCGAAGCCATCAGGCAATCGATCATGCGGCATTTTAGCATGACAGCAACAGAAGCCAATTACCTCCTGATCATCGGAGAAACTTCAAATCATGCCTACCATCCCAACCAATCGCAGATCAATATTCTTTACAAAGATGGGACAATCAAGGATATCTCATCTGCCTCTGACCAACTCAACATCAGCGTTTTGTCACATCCGGTGACAAAACATTTTATGTGCTATCCCAAAGAGCTGGCAGGACTTTCCGGGATATAAAACTTTGATTCAATGAGCTTTCAGTGCCGAAATAGCTTCCTCGATATGGCGTTTGGCATTTAGCTGTGAGTTGAAACTGTGCAAGAGCTCACCTTTTTTATCGAATACATAGGTCACCCTTCCCGGAAGCAGTCCGAAGAAGCTTTTCGGAACACCAAACAACTGACGAACCTCATTTTTAGGGTCACCCAAAAGGTCAAAAGTCAAACGATGCTTCTCGGCAAACTGTTTGTGTGAGGCTATTGAATCAGCACTGATTCCAATGACTTTTGCTCCAACATCTTCAAAATCTGAATATTGATCTCTGAAACTACACGCTTCTGCCGTACAGCCTGGTGTATCATCTTTTGGATAAAAATAAATCACCAGTTTGAAATTCCCCTGCAAATCCTTACTGTCTATCCATTTGCCATGCTGGTTTTGCAGTCGAAAAGCCGGCAATTGGTCACCTTTTTTTAACATGATATCTGTTTTAATTATTTTCCAATCAATTGATTCAATGCTTGTTCCACGTGTTCTGAATGAAAACTAAAACCACTGTCCAGAAGCCTTTTTGGCTGCACAAATGCACCTGATAGTATTGTTTCAACTGCCATTTCACCCAGCACCAGCTTTAGCGCAAAAGCAGGGGCGGGCAGCATGGCGGGCCGTTGCATGGCTTTTCCGATTGCTTTAGCGAGCACTGCCTGCGAAACGGGATTGGGGGCAACAAGGTTATAAACACCCTCACTTTCAGGCGACTTCATCAAAAACAACATAGCTTCCACCTGATCTTCAATATCGATCCAGGAAACCCATTGCTTACCCGATCCAATTTTTCCACCTGCAAAAAAACGGAATGGCAACATCATCGCTTTCAGGGCACCACCCTCGGGCGAAAGTACCACACCCGTGCGCAGCAACACCAGACGCTCGGAATATGAATGAAAGATTTCTGCCTGCTTTTCCCATTTTTCCGTGAGTTCTGCCAAAAAACCCTTTCCTGCAGGGCCATATTCATCAAACTGATGGGTTTCGTGCGCGCCGTAAATACCGATCGCAGAGGCCTGCATCACCAGCTGTAGACGGATGTTTCCCTCTTCCAATAAACCCGCAAGTTTTCTGATCGGACTCAACCGGCTCGATTCGAGTAACTGTTTTCGCTTCACTGTCCATTTCTCATCGGCAATACCAGCGCCTGAAAGATTAATCAGTACCGAAGCTCCCTGCATGGCATTCAGCAATTGCTCCCGTGGTTGATCCCATGATAAAATTTCGAATCCAGCTCCCTTGAAACGCACCGAAACTTCATCTGCACGTCTAGTAAGTATCACAAGATCATGCTTTCCGGTTAAGCGCTTGATCAACGCTGTGCCAATCAATCCGGTGGCTCCTGCTAAAATTATTTTCATCTGGTTGTTTATTAAATTTTATTGGTCCGAAGCTCTTACATCAAACAACAATGACCTTCATACTAATTGATAAACAGCTCAAGGTCAGAAATGTTGAATCAACAGCGGTCTATATGTATTCGCCTGCCAAATGTCAGTTAATTATTTGCTTTCAACCGTTTTACCAGATACAACGGACTTAATAGCAACAAGCCGGCACAAAACAACATGATTCCCTGTCCAAGTCCAAAACGATCCGCCAAAAAACCAATCATAGGTGCAAAAAGCGCCGCAAAAAGCGCTTTGAGTTGTGACTCCACCGAAAGCAAGGTGGCCATCGCTTTCTGGTCTGTGATGTCTGCAATATAGGCAATTCCGATGGGCTTACGCAGGTTTTCGTTGAACAAGATCAAGACAAATACCAAGATTGCCAGCGCTGTGTAGCCCAAATGATAAAACAAACCACTTACCAAACCGGCTGAAAGACCAACAAGCAAGGTGAGGTTGAGCGGAAAGGCCGGTTGCTGAAATCGTTTGGCAAAATTGCCCGAACGGCGCGACATGAAGGAAGTGCCCAGGTAAATCAAAAAATAGGTAGACCCCACAACAATAGCCCCTTGCTTAGCATCCTGCTCAAAAAACTGAATAGGAAGAGCCAGCGCCAAGGTTTTAAGAATAGGCTGCAGATAATCTTTCACACTGGCATAAAAAGCAGAGTGCACTGCGTTGTTCGACAGGCCTTTTACCATCGTCCATGACTTAAACGAAAGCTCAAAGGCCTTCCACACTTCCTTGATTTTGTTTGTCAGGCTTGTTTTTTGTTTTCCAACGGTTCCGTCGAGCCACTTTGGGTAAGATAAAATAAGCAGCAGATCAGCAATATAAGGAATGATTGAAAACAAAAAAATGAACTTGTACTCACCCGAAAAAACCACAAAAATTCCAGCCAGAAGCGATGACACTGCTGTACCCATCTGGCTCCACGCCCGGGTTCGTCCATAATATTCAGTTTTGTGCTGCTGCAGATTATGGTGTTTGAGGTACTCAAAAATCATGGCCTTATGCACACCTGTTCTGAAGGCATCGCCCACGGCGAAGAAAAGCATTGCAACAGCAAACCCAATGAAATGCAGCGAAAAATAAAAAAGGACAAAAGATGCGATGTAAAAACCGAACGATGCTGCCAGCGTGCGCCTCCTACCCAGCGCATCAGCAATAAAACCGCTGGGAATTTCACTCAGCATCACCGTAATTTCACGGATGCCAATCAATAAACCAATATCAGTATACGACTGGCCTTTCTCAATCAAAAACAACACCAGAAACGGCTCAAAGAACCGCAGGTTTTTCAGAAATCCGTATGCGCTAAATTTCGCATATTGCCTTTCACTGAACAAAGCTTTGATCGTTTTATCCATTTTTTATGTTCCTGATGACAAAGCTACATAATTGCGGAAATCACCAAGCTCTATTACACTAAGAATTACTTTGCTGCTTATGGGGTCAAAAAACTTACCTTTGCCGCCCAGAACATCCCACTTTGGAACTTAATATTTCATACAAACGTATTTGGCACATTGCCTACCCTATCATCATTGGTAGCGTTGCGCAGAATTTGATCAATGTCACTGACACGGCATTTTTAGGTCGTGTAGGCGCTGTGGCCCTGGGCGCATCAGCGCTGGGGGGCATGTTTTATTTTGTGCTGATTATGTTGGGGATGGGCTTTGGTACAGGCACACAAATCATCATAGCACGTCGTTTTGGCGAAGGCAGCAAGCACTTGATTGGAAAAACTTTCGACCACTCGCTTTATTTCATGTTGCCGCTTTCGCTGCTGGCTTTTCTGATCCTATATTTCCTATCGGCACCCATTTTACGTTTGGTAGTTTCGTCTGATGCCATTTATGAGGCGAGCGTCCGCTTTTTGGACTATCGGGTTTATGGTATTTTCTTTGCTTTTGGCCAGGTGCTTTACCGTTCTTTTTACATCGGGATTGCCCGCACTCAGGTAATTACGTGGAGCACCCTTGTAATGGCGCTGGTAAATATCGTCCTTGATTATGCTTTGATTTTTGGGCACTGGGGCTTCCCCGAAATGGGAATTGAAGGTGCCGCTTTGGCATCAACCATTGCTGAAATAGTAGCGCTCGTATATTTGGTCGTTTACACGCACTATCGGCAGCACCAGAAAAACTATAAGCTCTACCAGTTTCGGATTTGGGACAAGCTGCTCTTTGTGCGGAACTTTAAGCTGGCCTACCCTATTATGTTGCAGAACTTCCTGTCGCTTACGGTTTGGTTTGCCTTCTTTTTGCTTGTTGAGAAGCTCGGAGAACAATCGCTGGCAATTTCAAACATCATCCGCAGCGTGTATATCGTTCTGATGATTCCCATCTGGGGCTTTGCATCGGCAGCCAATTCCATGGTGAGTTACCTGATTGGGATGCGCCGGCAGGACATGATTTTTGTGCTAATCAAGCGCATTTTACTGATGGCCACCGGAGGTGTTTTGCTGATTGTATTGATCGGGATGATTTCGCCTACAACCATCATTGGCATTTATACCAACGATCAGGATTTATTGCTTCACACCATTCCGGTGCTGTATGTGGTGAACCTGAGTTCACTGGCTCTATCTTTTGGGTTTGTGCTGTTCAACAGTGTGCTTGGAACAGGCAAAACCAATGTCTCTTTCCTGATAGAGATGATGGTGTTGAGCATGTATATTCTTTATGTTTTTACACTCGTCAACTTCTTTAAAGTGACAGTGGTTGAAGTGTGGACCGCCGAATTGGTTTACGGAACTATGATGGCATCGCTTTCGTATCTCTACCTCAAAAAAGGTAAATGGACCGAAGCTGAAGCCGTTTAAAATTCTAATAAATCAAGTAGTTATACAAAGTTGAGCCCAAGCCTGTAATCAGGTTGATTTCATCGTTGTCGTGCAAACTTCCCACTGCGAAAGGGGTTTCTCCAGCTAATCCTGCGCTGATGGTCATTTTGCCGTTTTTATCGATCAGGTAAATCTCACGTGCCGATTCAGATACAATTCCCAACAGGCGTTTGCGCTTTGTAACGTTGAAAAATACCGGTTTAGTTACAATCACATTCTTGAAGGAATACGTAAACAAATCCTTTTTAAAACGGTCGAAGATACCCAGTTTGGTACCATCGAGATAGATGAAATCAACAGAACCATTTTGGTCGAAGTCTTCGTAGAGGAAAAAATGATCGGGACTAAAGGTGCCAAAATTGGTGTTTGAAAGCTGTCCATTGGCAGAAACATACAACAATTTGCCTTCCTGATCTGAGGTAAGCAGGATGCCTTTCGAGTTTGTACGGTTGACATAAAAATCGGCATGAATCGACTTCTCAAGGGTGCCTCTTGGACTGATACGGATCTGACCTCTGCGGTCGACAATCCGGATATTGCCTTTGATATCAGTAATAATAATGTAGTCCTTTCCGGAAGCAATTAACCGTTCAACGGGCTTGGTCACAATTTCGAGCGAGCGGGGTTTCTGCCAGCCATCCACCTCTTTGCCTCTGAGTTCATAGTTGTAAGTCAACTTATCGGCACAGGAAACCAAGATACGGTAATCGCGCTGGTTATTGTAATCGAAAACTGAAATTCCATTGGTGGCCTGACTTCTCAGTTTGATGGGATAATTGGCCACATTGTTCCCATTCCGGTCTATCAGTTGGAGATAATTTGGGGTATTGAATAAATATTGATACTTCCCGTTTTTGTAATAATCAACCACAAACACGTCACTGACCGGTTCTTCAGAAAGACGTTTTTTCCAAATAATATTTCCCTCTGCACCAATCAGATACATATTATTTTCAGCATCAAAAACAATCACATCATACATCCCCGAGGTATGGTCTTCAACGATGTGCGGTTTCCCGGTCATTGGTGCATCCAGGTTCACTTTCCAGGCTACCAGACTTTCTTCCTTATAGTTTGGATTGTGCTTGATGTAGGCAGTTGTGTACATCAACCCATTCATAGATGTGAACTGAACAGCAAGTCCTTCAAACTCACTCACCACCTGGGCATTACGCTTTAAATGATAGAGCAGCCTTGGATCAACAAAACTACTGACCAGGTTGTTGCCATCGCGCAAATTAACGTACAAAGTAATACTGGCCGAAGAAGACAGGTTGTTCTGAAAGCTTTTGAAGTTTTCGTTCAGGTCTAGTGTGCGTCCTGAACGGTAATAGCGCAGCGCCTCTTCTATGGTCGAAATATCATTGGCAATCAGCAAATACTGGTCGACCACCACATAAGCACAAGCATCAATTGCAGCATACACATCCCCAAAAACCGATGGTACAAAACCATCCAGATTGATCCTTCGAATGGTTTCATTTTCCACTTTTTCGCTCGATAACACACCAAACCGAGCAGACAGATGGTCGAAAAACCGGATCAATTTCTGTTGTTCGCTTACGCCGGCAACAAACATGGCATGTTTCATATCGCTGGCACTCACAAGGGCAAACTCGCCACTTAACGTCTGGATCAGGTTACTATTGAAATCGATATTGGCTTTCTGTTCCAAATTTTTGGACTGTTCAGGAAATTTAGAGCCCGGCCACCAGCTCTGAAAATCGTTTCGACTTGTGTGAAGCAGCATACGCGTTGAATAAGGCAGCACGTTGAGGATCGTATTTTTAAGCGGCCGACTTTTGGCCAGGTCAGCAAGATAAGTGTCAATTCCAGGATCAGTATATCCGTTGAGAATCACATCCTGCTGTTTGACAAGCAAATCGAGTGCCGACCAGCCACCGAAACTGCGCAGAAACTTTCGCACTGATTCTTTTTCTTCGCCTGTTGTAAAATCGCTGACAAAATCCGCCAAATGAGTTTGGTTAAAGTACACATAACCATCAACCTTTGTCCCCGTTGTTTTTTTTACTCTTTGGAAAGAGACGTCATCGGTCAGCTTTTCTTTGGCCGACAATTGCAAAATCGCCCGATCCAATATGTCTTTGTCAAAGCTACCGATCAGTAACCCATCAATCAAAGCAAGTCCATACTGTAGACCGTTGCGTGCGTCTATCAGCAAAACACTCTCTACTTCCGGGCTGCTTCTTTCGATCATGCTGATTCTGCCATTGAATACTACATTGGCAAACGTCTCAATTTCATACAGATGCAAACTATTTCCGACAGCTGCCACGAATAAAAAACCATAACTATCTCCTGATCGACACAAGGCAAGCGCCATGGGTTGTTGCTCCATAAAAACAGCAACATCAGGCTTTTCTGTCAGTAGCGAATCGAGCCAGGCAATCTGGTTGTCAACTTCTAAAATGCGGTCAATTTTTTTTAAAACAGGCCAATACGAACTTTCATTAGCGATTTTTCTCCAGAGTGGACCTGTCTGATTCGATTCAAAAACCAGGGTCGCATCCAACGGAATGGCATCTGTAACCGGTCGGCTGGCCGTTTTTTGTTGGGCAGTCAAAAAATATACCACAAGCGCAATTAAAAGTAATCCTATAAATATCAAATACTTTGATGACGCTTTCCACATTTTTCAACAGTTTTTCCAGAAATTTAATGCAAATGTAGTTGATTGAGTTTGGGATTACTATCATCCAGCCTTGCAATAGTCAACAACTAGGTGTTAATAGTTTGCTAAAAGTCTATTGAAAGTTGCTCTCCCATGTTGAAACTTTTTCGGTGCCATTGACAAATTCCATTTTTCTGTATGGCCTGGCGATGAAATCTTGTTGGGTATCCTTTGTTTTTCTTCCAGCCATATACCGGAAAATCGCTGTCGAGTTGCTCCATCAGGCGGTCGCGGCTTGTCTTTGCCAGGATGGATGCTGCGGCAATGGACTGGTATTTTGCATCCCCACCAACCTCGCAGCGGTACGGTATATTTTGATAGGGTTTAAACCGGTTGCCATCAACTAGAAGCAATGCAGGCTTCACTTTCAGCTGTTCGATGGCACGGTGCATGGCCAAAAAAGATGCCTGCAATATGTTGATCTCATCAATTTCTTCGGCAGAAGCCATACCAACAGCCCAATCTTCAGCTTCGGCAATAATGATCTCGCGAAGCATTTCCCGTTTTTTCTCGCTGAGTTTTTTCGAATCGTTGAGTAGCGGATGGTCAAAACCGTCCTTTAACACCACTGCTGCTGCCACCACGGGTCCGGCCAAACAGCCTCGGCCAGCTTCATCACATCCAGCTTCAATGCCGCTTTGCTGATATCTGGTAATCAACGACATCAGAAAAACAGGGGTAAATAATGGTTCATCACACTGAGCAGCATTAAAAGCAAAAGCAAGAGGTTTTGCCATTTGGCAGATCGCGTATAAGCAAAAGTAAAGGACAAAAAAACCGCAAATGGAATAATCAGAATACCGTTCTGTATCAATTTAACCGGAGAAAAAAGTAAAGAAGGAAGCGCAAAAAACAACAAACTTGTTGTCATGGCAATTTTTTTCCGTAGCCCTACATTCTTCTCGGCCGAGTTACCCCAAACATAGGAATAAGTAGTAAACAGCAAAACGCCAATAATCGCCCAAATAGCCAGTTGTATCGGTTGCAATTCCAGCGAAGGCATATTGATCAATTGTGGTATTTCTTTGTAAGCCAACATTCTTTGCATAAGTTGGTCAGTGAGGAAGTAATAGCTAAACACGAAGAAATATGGCGCCAGAAAACCTACGAACGGAATGATCCAGCTGCGCATATCAGATTGGCGCGCAATGAACATGGTGATCCATAGCCAGATCAGCAGCAGGGCAGCCGGAAAGTAAAACAAAGATGCCAATGCCACAAAAAAACCCGCATTAAAGATGTAAACATCTGCCCTGTCGGCATCGTAAACCAGGAAAACCGTATGCAACGCTGCCAAAACAAAAAAACTCGCAATCAGAAAGGGATACAATTGGGTTTGATCAACAGCCTGACTCATCAACAAAACGTAAACAAAAGCTCCGACCGAGCTTACGCGGGTGATCAGCTGGTTTGCTGCCATGATCGCGTTGAAAAAGAAAGACTGAAACACCAAAAGGGCAAAAGCCAACAGCTTAACCAGCAGTGGTAAAGCACTCAACAAGCCAATTGTCCACTGGTAAAATGGTTGCAAATCGCTTAGGTTCTCACTGTACACCTGTACTTCATCACCCACAAAAGAGGGCAACCATAGAATCAAAGCCATCAGCAAAACTGCGGCATATTGAATGGCAAAACTGGCACGAAAAAATCTGATCAGCATTTGCTAATTTGCTTTGTAATTCAGCAGGTCGAGACCAATATCTTTGCGGTAGTAAGCGCCTTCAAACTGGATTTTATCGATGTTGGCAAAGGCTTTCTTACGGGCCGCATCTAGTGAAAAATCCAGTGCTGTAACAGCAATAACTCTGCCACCTGATGTTTTAAACTGCTGACTGTTTACGTCAATTGAGGTACCTGAGTGAAACACTACGCATTCATTGATGCTCTCAAGGCCAGAAATGATTTTCCCCTTGCTATAGGCGCCCGGATACCCCCCGGATACGAGCATCACAGTTACAGCCGGCCGATCGTCAAATACCAGTTTGCTCTCGTTGAGGGTTCCATTGGCACATGCCTGCAACAACAAACCAAAATCACTTTCAATACGCGGAATTACACATTCCGCTTCCGGATCGCCCAGTCGCACATTGTATTCAATCACGTAAGGGTTGCCTCCAACGTTGATCAACCCCAAAAACAAAAATCCGTTGTAGCCAATATTTTCTTGTTGTAAGCCTTTCAGTGTGGGTTCAACAATCTGATCTTCAATCTTTTTCATAAAGTTTTTGTCAGCAAAAACCACAGGTGAAACTGCACCCATTCCACCAGTGTTGGGCCCTGTGTCGCCTTCGCCAATTCTTTTGTAATCTTTGGCTGCCGGGAGCAATTTGTAGTGCTTTCCATCCGTTAACACAAACACCGAAAGCTCAATTCCTTTCAGAAACTCCTCGATCACAACTGTTTCAGAGGCAAGCCCAAACTTACCGGAAAGCATGTTTTTCAATTCTTCAACAGCTTCATCCAGTTGCTCAATAATCAAGACGCCCTTTCCTGCAGCCAGACCGTCGGCTTTAAGCACATATGGAGCCTGCATTCTCTGCAAAAAAGCAATGCCTTCATCTATATTTTCTTTGGTCACGGTTTGGCAGGCTGCAGTTGGGATACCATATTTTTGCATAAATGCTTTGGCAAACGCCTTGCTGCCTTCGAGTTGTGCACCGGCTTTTCCCGGGCCAACTATGCCCACCGATTGCAAAACAGTATCCTGTTTGAAAAAATCGACAATCCCTTCAACGAGGGGCTGCTCGGGCCCAACAACGACCAATTCGATCTCACGTTCAATCACCAACTTTTTCAGTTCATCAAAATCACTGACGTCGATCGGGATATTAGTACCAACCATCGCTGTTCCGGCGTTTCCCGGAGCAATAAATATTTTCTTTGTTGATGGATGCTGTTTCAGTTTCCATGCAATGGCGTGCTCTCTGCCGCCTGAACCAATGACCAGTACATTCATGATACTTACTTATGAAGATGAATCTATTGTTTTTAAAACACTCTCCCACAGCCTGGCAGCAGCCTTGTCCCAGGTAAACACACGCGCACGAACAAGCCCTTTCTCAACAAGCTCCTTTCGTAAATTTTCGTCGCCAGCCAGTTCTATCATGGCCTCCGCAATAGACCTTTCGCTGTAGGGATCTACCAAAAGCGCCGCATTGCCTGCCACTTCGGGCATTGAGGTTACATTGGAAGTAATTACTGGAACTCCACAGCGAAAAGCTTCAACAATTGGAATCCCAAAGCCCTCAAAATAAGAAACATACACCGATGCCAATGCCGATGCCGTAACCAGATGCAACTGGGCCGCTTCGAGCCTGCCACAAAAAATAACTTCATCTTTACACCGCATCATTTCATATGAATCGCGGATGTTTTTCGTCCACCATTTCTTTTCGCCAACGACTAAAAGCTTTATGTTGTTATCTGTCTCCTGTTTGAAAAGATCGAAGGAGGTAAACAAACGTGCCAGGTTTTTCCGGGGATGAAGTGATCCGACAAACATAAAATAGGGACAGCCGGAGGTATATTTATCCCGCACCTCCTGCCTTACTTCTTCATCAACAGGCTCATACAACTCGTTTGCTCCATTGTACAAGACATCGATATCACTTAACGGGATTTGGTATTGGGTATGAATGTCCTGTTTCGAAAAGGCCGAAACCGTCGCGATGCGCTCAGCATGCCTTGCAAATCGCGGGAAGAAAAAGCGATAATACCACCGCACCAGCAAAGGAAGATCAGCGGGAAAATGTTCAAAATTCAGATCATGCATCACTGCAAGAGCCGCAACATCGCTGCGCAAACTCAAATATCCATCAGGTGAGAGAAACAAATCAGGCTTGATTCTTTTCAAGGCCTTATGCAACGACCACTCAAACCAGATCACAAATAAAAGCGGGTGTCGGGCAGGTGGCCGAAGCACCAGGGTTTTGACATTGTTACCAAAAATAAACGATGGATCTGGCTTTCGGTCGAAGATAAACCAAAACTCTGTTTCGGGATGACTGGCCACCATGCGACGCAGGGTTTCGTAGGTAAACCAGCCGATTCCCTCGAGCTTGTTGTGGATCAATAATCTGGTGTTGACGGCAATTTTCAAAGGTTTGGGAAGTTTTTGGCTAATCCTTTCGTGAATACTTGCTAACTTTGCTGCAAATATCAGAATTTTCTATGAAGGCGCGGGTAAAAAAGATGCTGCAGGGGTTGCTTGGGTTCGACAGGTATTTGTATTTTTTCAGTATTTACATCATTTATACGCTCCGATGGAACAAAAAAGAGCGTGATTTTCTGTACTTCCTTAATATGATACCCGAAGAAGGCACCATTCTGGATGTTGGCGCCAACATTGGCATTATGTCTGTTTGGTTCGGAAAGAAGCGCCCAAAGGCCGACATCATCGCGTTTGAGCCTATGCCACAAAATATTGCTGCCTTAAAGAAAGTGCTTCGCCATTTTAATATCCAAAATGTTAAGGTGGTCGAAAAAGCCTTGGGCAACAGTAACGGAGAAGTAGAAATGGTAATGCCAGTTTTGGATGATGTGAAAATGCAGGGCCTGAGTCATGTGGTGCACGAAAGCATCACCGATTTCAACGACGGTAAAAGTGTAAAAACGCCCATTACCAAACTTGATGATTGTGTTGAGCTTAATGGCAAAAGCAACAACCTGAAAGCCATCAAACTCGACGTGGAAAATTTTGAGTACTTCGTGTTGGCCGGCGCAAAAAAAATCATACAGCAAAACCGCCCCATCATATACACTGAATTGTGGGAAAACGAAAACCGATACAAGTGTTTCGAGTTGATGCAGTCTGAAAATTATAATATTATGGTGCTGCAGAACAGAAAACTCGTTCCGTTTGAACAGGGAAAGCACCAAACGCAGAATTTCTTTTTTGTACCTTAGCCGCTTCGAAACCGCTCAAACCCAATGCAGAAAAGATTTGTCCGAAACCTGGCGCTACTCCTTTTTCTGAATCTTCTGATCAAGCCATTCTGGATACTGGGTGTTGACCGCGCTGTGCAAAATGCAGTCGGCGATGCCAATTACGGATTCTACCTTTCCATCTATAGCTTTTCGTTCCTTTTTTATATCCTGCTCGATCTGGGCATCACCAACTTCAATAACCGCAATATTGCACAGAACAACCATTTGCTCAACAAGCATTTTGCCGGTATTGCCAGTTTAAAAATGATGTTGGCTGTGTTATATGGCCTTGTGACGTTTTTGATTGGTGTGGTCATTGGATACAACACACACCAGCTCATGCTCCTTGCCTGGGTAGGCTTCAACCAGGTTTTATTGTCTTTCATTTTATACCTCCGCTCAAACATTTCGGGGCTGTTGCTCTTTAAAACCGACAGTTTTCTTTCAGTACTCGATCGGGTACTGATGATTATCATCTGTAGCTTCATGTTATGGTCCGGTTTTTTTCACGGCACTTTTCAGATTGAATGGTTTGTCTATGCCCAAACAGCAGCTTATCTGGTTACAACCCTGGTGGCAGTTTTCGTTGTTTTGCGGCATGCAGGCCAGGTGAAACTAACATTTAGTGTGCCTTTCTCCATCATGATCATCAAGAGGAGTCTCCCTTTTGCACTGTTGGTGCTGTTGATGAGTTTTTACAACCGCCTCGAACCTGTTTTGCTCGAACGACTGCTTCCCAAAGAAATCAGTCTGACGCAAACGGGTATTTATGGAAGAGCTTTTAGGCTGCTGGATGCAGGCAACAATATTTCATTGCTGTTTGCTGTTTTGCTATTGCCCATTTTCTCAGCCCTTATCAAGCGAAAAGAATCGGTAAAACAACTCACGCAGCTTTCGTTTAGCCTGATTATCTCTATGACAGGTATTATTGCTGTGATGTCCATTTTTTACAGCACACATATCATGGAATTGCTGTATGGCATACAGGCAAACGAATCGATTTTGAATTTTCAGACCCGCATTGCAGAGTCGGCAAGCGTGTTTAGAGTCTTGATGGGCAGTTTTGTAGCTGTTTCTGTTACCTATATTTTTGGCACACTACTCACGGCAAATGGCAACCTGAAAATGCTGAACATCATTGCTGCCAGCGGCGTAGTGTTGAATGTTGCCGTAAACCTGATTCTGATACCCCGACTACAGGCGTTAGGTGCTGCCTACGCAAGTCTGGGTGTGCAGGTTTTTACAGCAATTTTGCAATTTGCCCTGGCCGAAAAGATTTTTCATCTCCGCTTTAGCATGAAGTTTTGGATTCGTTTGCTTGGGTTTTTTGTTTTCATCTTGACAACAAGCTGGATTTCGACACATTTATCGATGAATTGGATGCTGGCTTTTGTGATCTCACTCACGCTGAACTTTCTCCTTGTATTTATATTCAAAATTCTAAATATCAAAGAATTAAGACTATTACTCATCAATCGGGAATCCTAATTTTAGTATTAATTTTAATTGAATCATCACCCTTCTTTGTCGCTCCAATATATTTTCCTATTTTTGACGACCTTTAAAATCAGCATTATCTATGCAACAGTTTGAAAAAGGAGACTTGAATTCACTAAACTTGCTCAGCCTGGTTGCTCGCTACAAGATTCCCATCTTCGTTGTGATGCTCGCCACCATATTGCTTTCTTATCTTTTTACCTCACCACTTTTTATCACTCCTTTATATAAGTCGACTGTTATTCTGTATCCCACTTCAACGAATTCCATTTCAAAAATTTTGTTGAGCAGCAATTTTCAAACCAGCAAAGACATACTTGAGTTTGGTGAAGACGAACAAACGGAACAGATGCTTCAGATCCTGAATTCAAACAAAATCAGAGACCGGATCATTGAAAAATATGATCTTATGAATCATTATGACATCGGTTCTGATGAAAAATACCGTTTTACCACACTTTATGATGAGTATGAGAGCAAAGTGAAATTCAGACGCACAGAGTATACTGCCGTAAAAATCACTGTGCTCGACAAAGATCCTGTAATTGCTGCCAAAATGGCCAACGACATGGCTGAATTGTTTGATTCGACCATGAACGCCATGCAAAAGGAAGTAGCCATCAAAGCGTTCAAAATTGTTGAATCAGAATACTTTAAGCAACGTGACGAAGTTCGGCAAATGGAGGATTCGCTGAATAGTTTCAGACGGCTTGGCATCAACGATTATGAAAGTCAGGCCGAAATGATCAACCAGCAACTCGCTATTGAACTCGCCCGCGGAAACAAGGCCGGCATCAAGGCACTTGAAGAAAAAATGAAGGTTTTGGCCGATTATGGCGGCTATTACGTTTCGATCAGAGACATGCTTGAGCATGAGCGCAAGCAGTTGTCGGAGATGAAAGCCAAATACGAAGAAGCCAAGGTTGATGCCACACAAAATCTACCTCACAAATTCGTTGTTACCTCTGCTTTTGTGGCCGAGAGAAAATCTTACCCGGTACGTTGGATCATTGTCCTTATTGCGCTGACATCTACTTTTTTTCTGATGGTTATCGTGTTAATCATACTCGAAAAAATAAATGTCGGCACCAAAAATGTTCCAGTAGAACAAGTGAAAAAAAAAAGTCTGGACCCGAAATTCTCAAGGAAAATTACAGGTTAATCACATCAACCATACAAAAAATCAACATTCAACCTAAAAACGAGCATAATCTGATCACGATGGATAACTACTTCAACAACACTTCATTAATTGGGCTCCTCCTCAAATGGAAGTATCACCTTGCGGTGATTACAATCGTTGCGGCTGTGCTTGGAGCAATTTTTTCAGGTTCAGCGTTTATTACGCCGCTGTATAAATCAGAAGCGATTGCTTATCCGGCCAATATCAACAGCTACTCCGACGAAAGCGAAACGGAACAAATGCTGCAGATTTTGCAGTCGCAGGATATTGTTGATTCAATGGTAATCAAGTTTGACCTCCTGAACGATTACAAGATTGATCCCGATTATCCTTACTGGAAAACGGCGTTGATGACCGAATACCACGAAAAGGTTAAAATCAGCAAGACACCTTACGAAGCCATCTCGATTGTAGTGCTTGACAAAAACCCGGAACAGGCTGCACAAATGGCCAGTGAGATTTTGCATCTTTACGATGAAAAAGTCGCCTTTATGCACAAGTCGAAACGGTGGGAAGTGATTCAGATGTACGAAAAACAACTCCGCGCCAAAATCAAGTTGATCGACTCGTTGCAGACACGGCTGCAGGTCTTGGGAACACAGTACGGCCTTATTGATTATAGCGTGCAGTCGCAGGAAATCATGAAAGGTTACCTGAAAACTTTTGACGGCAGTAATACAGCCGGTGTGAACAACAAAGGTGTAGCCGAGCTGAAAAAGAATATTGAAGAATTGGGTGGCGAATTGCTGACCATCGTAGAAATGCTACAGCACGAATCGAGGACTTATGTCGACATCAAAGTGGACTACGAACAGGAAATGCGCTTTTACCGTTCAAACCTTACTTATTCCAATATTATTTCAAGGCCTTTTCCTGCCGACAAAAAGTCGTATCCCGTTCGCTGGATTGTGGTTGCTCTTTCGGCTTTGGGTGCATTACTGATTTCTATTTTGGTTGTTTTCGCCATCGAAAACAAGAAGCGGTTTATGCTTCAACAATAATTGAAACAATCTATTTTGACAGATCGCATTAAAATAGCGTGGTTATACCTGGCAGCAGCGCTTTTTGTTGCGCTGAACCTGTATCTGGTTGTGCAAAAGGACTTTTATCTTGCCTTTGGATTGCCAATCGTTTTGGGTATTCTGCTATTGTATGTCTTTTCATTGGATAGGGTAATCTTACTCATTGCGTTCCTTACCCCACTTTCGGTCAACATTGAAGACATGGATGCCGGTCTGGCCATCTCGCTCCCGGTAGAGCCTCTGCTATTTGGTGTTTTGGTCCTTTTTATCGCCAAAATACTATACGAAAGAAACTACGATACCAAAATTGCCAAACATCCCATTGCCAATGTCCTTTACCTCATGTTAGGATGGATGATCATCACCACTTTTACCAGCGAGTTGCCATTAGTCTCGGTGAAATATATTGTTTCAAGGCTTTGGTTTGTAGTGCCTTCGTTTTTTGTAGCGGCGCTTGTTTTTAAGCAATTTAAGTATGTTCATTGGTTCATCTGGCTCTACATTGTAACACTGATTGGCGTAATTGCCTATACCATCATACATCACGCCAGTTATGGCTTTAGCGATTCTTCTGCACACTGGGTGATGTCGCCTTTCTACAATGACCATACTGCCTATGGTGCCGCCCTGGCCATGTATCTGATATTGGCTGTTGGCTATCTTTTTTATCCAGGTCTGTCGGCTACAAAAAGATTTTTTGTTATCCTCACCGTTGTGATCCTTGCCACGGGTACGGTACTCTCGTTGAGTCGTGCAGCCTGGATCAGTATCGCAGCAGCCCTGCTGGTATTTTTGGCTGTATTGCTGCGCATCAAATTCCGTTGGATCTTGCTCTCGTTCATTACCCTGGTTACGCTGTTTTTCACATTTGAACACGAAATTATCGATGCCCTTGAGAAAAACAAGCAGGATTCTTCTAACAACCTAGTCGAACACGTGCGGTCAATCTCAAATATTTCTTCTGATGCCTCCAACCTCGAACGCATCAACCGCTGGCAGGCGGCCTTCCGACTTCATAACGAGCGACCATGGGTCGGTTGGGGACCAGGTACTTATCAGTTTGTTTATGCACCTTTTCAGCGATCGATAGAAAAAACAATCATCAGCACCAATGCCGGTGACGGCGGCAACGCACACAGTGAATATATCGGCCCACTTGCTGAGATGGGCATACCGGGGATGTTATTGGTATTTCTGTTGGTTGGTGTAATGATTTATACCGGCCTGCGGGCTTATCAAAATGCCAAAAATAAAGAAGCGCGTGTGCTATCTCTAGCCGCCACACTCGCTCTGATCAGTTATTTCGTGCACGGCTTTCTGAATAACTTCCTTGATACAGACAAGTTATCTGTTCCTGTTTGGGGATGTATGGCAATAATCGTAGTAATTGATCTTTATTACACTAAAAAAGAGTCACCAAAAGCTGAGTTGCCTCAGGAGGAACTGCCAGCAAGTCAGAGCTGACAAAAAAAAGAGACTCCTTTTGGAAGTCTCTCCTTTTCTAATAATTTCTTTTATATTTTTTTCGAGCTGATCAGGTCAGGCAGTTGACGAAGCGCTGCAAGTTCGCGCCATTTTTTACGCACTTCATCCGCTGGAACACCGAAATAGGTTTTTCCACCTTCAAGTGTTTTATCAACGGCCGAAGTAGCCAGAATCACAGCACCTTTTCCAATCACGAGGTCTTTGTTGATGGCCACCCGCCCCCAGACAATGACATCATCTTCGATGCGCGTCACGCCAGCAATTGCCGCATGTGAGCCGATCAGACAGTTTTTGCCAATATACGTGTCGTGTCCGACCTGACAGTGGTTGTCGAGTTTGGTTCCATCGCCAATCTCGGTATCGCCGGTTACACCCTTGTCGATGCTGCAAAGCGCTCCGATTTCAACCCTATTACCAATAATGACACGGCCACACGATTCAAACTTTTTGTAACCTTCAGGCCGGCGTTGAAAATAATAGGCATCAGCACCTAGCACAGAATTCGAATGAATGATGACATCATCGCCAATCGCTGTATGGTCATAAATACTGACATTGGCGTGAATCAAGCAGTTTTTCCCGATGGTGACATGGTTACCTATAAAAGCACCCGGCTGAATAACAGTTCCTTCGCCAATCTCAGCACTAGGACTAATGTTCACGTTTGAGGCTTCAAAAGGGCGGTATTTGCGGATCAGTTGGATAAATGCATCGAATGGCTTATCGTGAAAAAGCAAGGCCTTCCCCGCAGGACATTCCACTTTTTTGTTGATAATTATAGTTGTTGCCTTTGAGTTGAGAGCCTTGTCGTAATATTTTGGATGATCGACAAAAGTCACGTCGCCTGCCTCGACCATATGAATCTCATTCAGTCCGGTAATTAAAAAATCAGGAGCGCCATTATATTCGGCTCCAATCATTTCGGCAACCTGAGCAAGCTGCAAAGCTGGATTAAATTTCATAAAATAGGTGTTGTAACCAATTGATTAGGTCGTAAAATAAACACAATGAAAGTGTTTTCACGATGAAGAACGGCTATTCTTTCACACGCTCAGAATAACTTCCGTCGCGTGTATCCACTTTGATTTTATCGCCAATATTGATGAACAACGGCACTTTGATCACAGCGCCTGTTTCAAGTGTTGCATCTTTCATGGCATTGGTTGCAGTATTGCCTTTTTCGCCAGGTTCGGTGTAGGTAACCTCCAACACGACCGCTGATGGCAATTCACAAGTGAGTACTGAATCAGTTTCGGTGTGGTACATCATTTCTGCCACATCACCTTCTTTCAGGAATTGTGGCGAGTTGATCAGATCTTTACTGATTGCCAATTGCTCAAAAGTATCGTTGTTCATAAAATGATAGTCAACGCCATCATTGTAAAGGTACTGCATGGGGCGACGTTCCACACGCTGGATGTTGATCTTCACGCCAGCCGGAAAAGTGTTGGGAAGCAGCTTGCCAGTTTTGAGGTTTCTGATTTTTGTGCGCACAAATGCTGCGCCTTTTCCGGGTTTCACATGCTGAAATTCAACAATAGAATATAAATCCCCATTAAATTCGATAATCAATCCGTTTCTAAAGTCAGCAGTAGTTGCCATAAAATTCGATTTTGCAAAATTTTGTGCAAAGGTAGGAATTCACATCGAATTGAAAGCGATTCAAAACGTGTTTTGTTTATGCTATACCTTTGACATTTTATCTAAGGTAAAATCTTCACTTTTAACATGATAACAATGTAATCTTGTACTGGGCAATATTTGGCGCCAGAAAACTGTTTGATTATAAAGGAAAAATATTTGATGAGAAAAAGCAACAAACAAATCCATTTCAAAGGTGTATCCTACCCTGAGCGCATCGTTTGCCTGACCGAAGAGTTTACCGAAATCTTGTATGCCTTGGGTGAAGAAGCGCGTATTGCCGGCATTTCAGTTTACACCATGCGTCCGCCCGAAGCCAGAACCGATAAGCCCATGGTTTGTGATTTCACTGGAGTAAACATGGAAAAAATCAGGCAGATAAACCCTGATTTAATCCTGGGTTTCTCGGATGTGCAGGCAGAAGCAGCTAAACAACTCATCAAAGAAGGCTTCCAGGTGCTGGTTTTTAACCAGCGAAGTATATCCGAAATATTGCAAGTGATACTGCTTACCGGCAGCCTTGTTGGCCGTGCCCGTGAAGCGCAAAAACTTATTTCATCCATACAGGCAAACCTAAATCAGATTGCAAAAAGCACTGCCGAGGACCAGTCGGAAAGACCCCTCGTTTATTTTGAAGAATGGTACAATCCGCTTATCAGCGGCATCAGGTGGGTTTCTGAGCTCATCGAGATTGCTGGCGGAAAAGACTGTTTCGAAGAATTATCACACAGCAAAGCTGCGCGCGGCAGGATGATCAGCAACGAAGCCGAAGTAATCCGTCGTAACCCCGACATCATTATTGCCTCCTGGTGCGGAAAACGTGTGATACCGTCCAAAATTCTGAACCGCACAGGATGGAATGGCATTAACGCTGTTCAGCAGGAAGAGATTCACGAAATTGATTCTACCCTCATCCTACAACCAGGCCCGGCTGCGCTGACAGATGGATTAAACCAGCTGGTTGCCATTATTGATGCGTGGAAACAGAAAAACAAGAAATAATTACAGCTAGTTTACCTGAAAACGATCTCATCGATCACTTCTTTCCCGGCCTCCTTGTTGAGATTTTTCACGATCAACGATTTGGCATAACTGAGTTCATTGCGCAAGGCATCCGAGTCGATCCTCACAAAAAGGGTTCGCTTGTGCACATGCAAATCCATGGTGTGTTTAGTAATCATTTTCCCAACTACTTTCTCCCATGAATTGATCAGCCTGGTTTCATCGAGGCGCGGCTCAAGACCGTAAATCTGGAGAAACTGCCGGATGACTTCGCCTAAAGGTTCTTCGTTTTGGTGCGACATAAGACAAAGATATATTATTCGCTTGCCAATTGGTCCACAGTACCTGCTTTAACTTCAAATATTTTATGGTCAATCTGGCTGCCTTCAAAAAGCAGCTCGATCCGCTGCCGCTGAGTATCGGTGATAAAAACCTGCCCAAACCGATCATTTCCAACCAATTGAACTAACTTAGCCACCCGTTGGTCGTCGAGTTTGTCGAAGATATCGTCGAGCAACAAAATCGGTTTGTATCCCAGGCGGTCGAAAGTAAAATCAAATTGCGCCAGCCTTACAGCAATCACAAATGACTTTTGCTGACCTTGTGAGCCAAATTTCTTGAGTGGGTAGCCATCAATCAGAAAATTGAGGTCATCTTTGTGTATACCAACATTTGTATAGCGTGTTGCCCGGTCACGTGGCAGACTTTTTGTCAGTAGCTTTTCCATCTGTTCTTCGTACAGGGCTGATTCATACTGGATTTCAACCGTTTCGTTACCGCCCGAAACTGTTTCATAGTATTTCTGGAAAATGGGTTTAAACTGCGACAGGAACTCTTTCCGCTTTTCATGAATCACTGTAGCAGGCACCGCCATTTGGGCATCCCATAGTTGCAACAACTCCGATTCAAACCGCTGTTGTTCAGCAAATTGCTTCAACAAGGCGTTGCGCTGCTGCAAAGCCTTGTTGTAGGTGAGGAGCGCATCGAGGTAAACGGGATCAAATTGCGCGATCACGCCATCAATGAAACGGCGGCGTAACTCGCTCCCGTCGTTGATCAGATCGCGGTCATAAGGCGAAATCATGACAAGCGGGATCATCCCGATATGGTCTGCCAGCCGATCCACCTCCTTTTTATTGACCTTGAACGATTTTTTGGCGGCACGTTTCTGCACACAACCTACGAGGTCAGGTGTTTTTCCTATTCGTTGATACAGTCCGTGAATACTGAAAAACTGCTTGTTGTGGTTGATGTTCTGTTGATCTGCCGCGTTGAAGTAGCTCTTGCAAAACGAGAGGTAGTACACTGCATCAAGCACATTGGTTTTGCCGGCGCCATTGGCTCCAATAAAACAATTGATTTTTTCGGAAAACAGCATCTCGGCCGTTTCATAATTTTTGAAATTGTTGAGCGTGAGCTTTTGCAGATACATCCAGTGGCAGTTTGTAGGCAAAGGTACGATCTGTGCAGCAAACACAGTTATATTTGCGTGCAAGAAATCAATTACGACAAAAAGTATCTTTAATCAACCTGAATCTAACGGGAGAAATCACTTAGGTTGGTGGAAATACTCAGGTAGTTCGGTGATCCCACAACATGGTAAGTCGACCTGGAATAGTTAATTTGGAACCTCGAAATTCGAATGCCTACCCCCCACGAAAAGCCTACCATACCGAGTTTATCAGGAATTTTCATTTCCTGACGGCGTTTGTAATTATAGCTTCCGCGTAGCACCAGGTTTTTACCAATATAAAACTCCCCACCAACAATCAGGTGCCGCATCAGTTGGTCCGAAAATTTCTCAAGTCCTTTTTTGTCGTTTCGCACTCCTGTAATCGGGTCGATATTTCCTTCGAGGTCGAGCGGGTCTTCGTAGGTAAGATCCCATTTTTGCAATTGGTCGTAAACCACCATAAAACGGAAGGGCACATGATCAAGACGCTTGGAAACACCCAGCTGCATACTAAAAGGCAAATCTGATTTATTATCAGGGATGAGTGATTTCAACTCAGTTCCAATATTGCGTGCCGTAAGCGAAATCAACCAGCCTGTGTTAGTCTGATAGCTTCCGGCCACATCAACTGCCATCGCAATGGCGTGATAGGATTCGTATTGTGAAGCAACGAATTTGGCATTGGCTCCGATGCTGAAGTTTGAGTCGAGCTGCCTGCCCCAACCTAAAATAAAAGCATAGTCGGCTGCCGTAAAAGTGCCGGTACGTTCGCCGGCCTCATCTGCATAGTCGAAGCTGCCGTAGTTATGGTATTGTACAGCTGCAGCAAAATTTCCGGTTTTTTCAAAGCTCCGGGCATATTGAATGGTGGCAAAATTGATATCCACAAAATAATCGACATAGGACAGCGCCAGCTTGTTGTGCATATCGGCACTGATAAGCGATGGGTTAAACAGTGCAAGTTGAATGTCACCGTCATTTACCGGAACCAGGGTTCCGCCAAGTGCAGCCACACGCGCTGAATTGGTGGCATCGAGAAAGCCATAAGTACGGTTACTTTGGTTTTGTGCTGACACATAATTTGGGACGATCCATAACAGACCCAGAGAAATCAGTAGAAGTATTCTTTTCACGCAGTTTTACGTTTCGTTGTTCTTAAATCGTGTTGAATAAACGCTTTAAAAGTCGCTTTAGTATGGGAAATGGATTGAAATTGATGCTTTTTGAAGACTCATTGGCGGATAAGTAAGGCTGGTGCCATTTTCTGTCCTGCAGCAAACGGATGCACCAGATAAATTCCGGCAGGAATTTCGCGGAGATCAATTACCCCTTCAAAAGCCCGAACAAGCTGCATTTTGAGCATTTGTCCCTGCATGTCAACAAGCTGGATGTAGTCGATATTTGCTCCGGATGTCGTCAGCTGGTAATGTACCATTTCTCCGGCAGGATTTGGGTATAGTTTTAAGACCTGAGAATTGCGTTTTTCGCGCAACGAAACGAGCATTTTCCATTCGTCATACAATAATTGTAATTCATCAATCGGCTCAACTCCAAAAGGCGTCTCGGACACATTCAGGTCGAGGTAAAGACTGTCAGGGTCGTTCCCGGGCCGGGCCATGCGCAAAAAAGCAGAAAGCGAAGAAACACCTTCGGGTGCGCAGCGTGTATCAGCGCCTACCACATTGGCACCTTGCAATGCTGCCATGAGTTTGTCGGCCAGCGTTCCTTCTTCACGCAAAAAGCGCGCTTCCATCGAATCGATGATGGCATTCGACAACAAAATATTTCCCTGTATACTATAGTTTGGACCTGTGATATGACCTTTCCAGTCGAAACAGCTCGCGCCCGTAAAAGCAGCCGTACGCGCATGCCCATCGGCGTCGAAATCCACGATGCCATATTGCCTGATGGCCGGATTGTTCTGCACGTCGTTGGTCACCAGCCAATCGATGATTTCCTGGGGCGAAAGCCCTGCTTCCATTTGGTTGTGCGCGTTTGTTTGGTTGGTAGGCTGCCAGTACGACTGGGTGTGAATGGCTCCCCTTCCTGGCAACACATCGCTGATGATGATCGCCCCGCCAGCAATGGCGCTGTTGTCGAGGCAACTGGCGCCGGCACTCCCCACTTCGCCCGTCAGGGTGTCGACAGCAACAATGGAAAAAGTGTCCTGTGCATGCGCAGCGAGCGTAAAAATCATCAAAATAAGAAGGTGTATCGTATGCTTCATGGGTCAAAATTTGGTTGTAAATGTAAGAAAGTATCCTGAAAGAACAGCAGAAACGACAGGCAATTTTGGTCTGTCAGCCCCCGATGTCATGTGATTAGTGTCACGTATTTCATGAAAGTGAATACATACATGATCAATAGCATGAACAATATTGTCGAGCTGCAGCCTTGGGACGATGCTTTAGTGAAAAATTTGTAATTGATCATTCCCATTAAGGTCTATTTCCTTACCTTTAAGGCGTAATATGTAAGTAAGCAACTGATGAATCAAACTTACAAAACACGCTTCCATCAATTTCCTGCTCAAGCTTGTAGGCAAATTAGGCGGCTAAACAAGTTGATGATAGGTTTATCTTTGCATTGCAGTTCAGTAAAACCTATCTTAACCAAAGCAGCTAATTCATTCAATTCATCGTGTTGCCAAGAGCTGTGCATAAACATAAACTCCATCAAGATGAAACGTCTTATTACATTTTTTCTAATCTTTTGCAGCACGGCTGTATTCGCCCAGGATTACAAGTTGTTTGATTCAAAATCGAAAAAGCTTTTTACTACATTTCCCGAAGAAACCAGCACTTATAGTCTTTCGTTTGATTCGGCGGCATCATCACTTGGTTCTGATTCTGTTTATTACAGCTTTTCCAAAATAGGCGGATTGAATTTTGTAAGCTATGATTGTGATTTTTGGGTCGGACCTAATTGTTTTAAGCAAGATATTCCTGAGTGGGCAGGTGCGAAAATTTATTTAGACAACCAATACAAATACCGGTTTTATCCAGGTAATGGTGAATTACTTCAGTTTGACTTTACACCTAATGGCGATACAAACACATTTTATGAAGATAGCACACAAATGTTCACTTTAACCTATGAATTCTCCGACACCATTCAGATTTTAAGCTTTTCTGACTCCGCGCGTTTTTTCAAAATTCATCACACTGATCCTGATGGTAATCCCATCAATTCTGAATTAAATGGCCAGAAAATTATTATTGGTAAAACCCTTGGACTTTCAAGATTTTTTCAAATTAAAGAGTTTCCAGAAGTTTTGAAACCCATCACTTTAATCGGTCAAAAAAAACAAAACATCGGAATCTTTAATATCACCCTAGGGATGATATACGATTTTGAAGAAGGTGATGAGTTTCAGTACAGGGAGCATCACTTCAACACATATCCAGGTTATCCTGATGAGAACTATACTGCTTACAGAAAACACAACATCATCGAAAAGCTTGAGACAAACGATTCACTTATTTATACTATTGATGAAACATTGTTTTACGAAGACTCCTCCCTTGTTATCAACCGAACGATTCAAAAAATCTATCAAAAAAATCAACTATTTGCAAAACTCCCGTTTGAAAAGTTCAATGGCGACTACCAAAGGTTTTTTATGGACGATTATTGCGGGCTGAAAAGCTGGACTTACCGCTTTGAGGCTGAAAATGCATTGGAATATTGCGAAATTGACAATGTATGGGGCTATTACGATACTTTTGGTCCTCCAACAGAAGAAGAAATCACCTGGACTTTCGGTCTGGGCATGTTTAAGAATATTTTCCGTGATTATATGGGTAATCTGCAATATGCTTCAGGTTATAACCATCAATTGATTTATTTTAAAAAAGGAGATCACGAATGTGGCAATATAGTTGTCGGCAATGCTGAAACAAACTTGCAGCAAAAGCTTTATCAGGTTTTCCCTAATCCGGTAAATGATCAACTTTTCATCAAAAATCTTCACTCAGGCCAAGCTTACAGTATCGACATATTAAATGCCTTCGGACAGCTAATCAGAACCGAATCACGAATTGAGTCGCAAAACCATGTTTTGAATTTAGCGAATTTAAAGTCTGGGATATATTTATATAGGATCACTTTAAATAGAAAAATAGTACAGCAGGGGAAGCTGGTTAAAACATAACAGATTGTGCGAGCCATAGGCAAGCATGGATTTGAAATTAGGAGTGTTCGGAAAAGCCAATGGCTCAGGTAATTTGTAATGAATAAATGATGATTTCATTGATAACAATTGCCTAATTTTGGTAAAAGAGCATGAAGGCTGAAACATGATCAAAAAACAAATTTATACGTCATAGATTGAAAATTCGCCCTATAAACTCAATGAAATACAGACTATGAATATTGTGCTGAAAAGACTATTTGTTTTTTTATTCATCATACTAATCACCTCTTCTTGTGGCGATTATTGCAATGATTATTTAAAACATCAAGAAATAAGCGGCCAAATCACTAAGAAATATAGAGATAACAATGATCATTATCTTAAAAAACTAGAAGTATCAAACGAAAATGGAAGACACATTATGGTTATTGATGACAAGGACAATAAGTTCTGGAATTTTATTGCCGAAGGTTACTATCTGTCTAAAAAAAAGGGATCAACTGAAATTGTCATTAGAAAAAATAAGACAGAATATACATTCGACATCTGTAATAATTAGCTTCATGCCCTCTTGCAAGCAAGAATCTAAGGTCCTTAACCATAAATAATATTGCTCTTAATCATACTCATTACTTCAACCAATTACGTCAAGAAACCTAAGATCCACTCATAAAACCTAAGCCTGAACAACACATATCCCTATTTTTCCAACAAGGAATGGCAGTTTTTGCAGAATTGACTGCTTTTCTGGTCGATGTCTTCGACATAAGTGCTCGAACGCATCACGCAACTTGCGTTGTGACAATGAACAAGCCCGAAAGCATGTCCCAACTCGTGAATCACTTCCTTCGAAAAACGTTGCGCCAACAGTTCCGCTGAAACCGGCAAGGCATATCGCTCGTTATTGAGTCGGTAATTTGAGGCAATGGCTGCGCGACCATTCAGATAGGCCTGCCCGAAAATATAGGTCAGAATTGGAATAAATAAATCAACCGTAAAAAGTCCGCATGTTTTCTCTTGCTCTGCCGTATAGTGTTCATTGACAATTTGAAGCAACTGGTTGGCATCGTATTGCCGTCGTTCTCCGTTGAAAAAAAGGCCCAGTTCGGTCCGGCCTTCTGCCAACTTTACCGGTAGCCTGAAAGCCATGCTCACATCCGTCTCAATGGTCTTGAGCAGGGATTTCTCAAAAATCCCAAATGAAACGAGTGTGATTGATTTGATCTCCATGGGTCAAAGTTTGGGGCAGACATACTGAAAATGGCGTTAACCCTGACTGAGATCAAATTTCTTGATTTTATTGTACAGTGTCACCCGGTCAACCTGCAGCGCCTTTGCCGCTCTTGAGATGTTCCAGCTGTATTTATCCAGAATTTTGCGGATGTGTTGCTTTTCGAGGTCGTCGAGACTCTCTGTCTTATCAGCAGGCACTTCCCTGCTCAAAGGCAGGTCCTTCATCTTGATTTCCTTGCCGTTTCCGACTACCAATGCCCGTTCGATGATATTTTCCAGCTCGCGGACGTTTCCCGGAAAATCGTAATCCATCAGACGTTTAATGGCAGACTGATCAATCTTCACCAGGTTTCGGCTCATGCTGGTACAATATTTCTGTACAAAGAAGTCGGCCAGCAGCGGAATATCCTCTTTTCGCTCACGTAAGGGTGGCACATTGATATTGACCACATTCAGGCGATAGTACAAATCTTCGCGAAAACTGCCTTCCTGCACCATCTTTTTCAGGTCGCGGTTGGTGGCGCATATTACCCGAAAATCGGAAGTGATGGTTTTGTTACCCCCCACACGAACAAAGCTCTTTGACTCGAGCACACGCAGCAGTTCCACTTGCATTTTTGAAGAAATCGTGGCAATCTCATCCAGAAAGATGGTGCCATTGTCGGCCATTTCGAAACGACCTTTGCGGTTATAAACAGCGCCGGTGAAAGCGCCTTTTTCGTGCCCAAACAACTCACTCTCTAGCAAACTTTCGGTAAGCGCTCCGCAATGCACACTCACCAAAGGGAAAAACCGGCGCGGTGAATTTGCATGAATAGCCCTGGCTATCAATTCCTTACCAGTCCCACTTTCACCTGTTATAATAACCGATGCATTTGATTGCGAAACCTGCTCTACCTCAAACAACAGGCTTCTGATGGCTTCGCTTTGGCCAATAATATCTTCCACCTGCACCAGGTCGACCATCTGGGTGCGTAAGCGTTCATTTTCCTCGGTGAGATTGATTTGCTTGAGCGCATTCCGAATCAGATGCGACAGGTCATCCGGATCGAAAGGTTTCGTCACATAATCGAATGCACCGTCTTTGAGTGCCTGCACCGCTGTGTCAACAGTAGCAAAAGCCGTTATGACAATGACAATGGCCTCTGGCTTGATCTTTTTGATACGGCGCAACATCTCTAAACCATCCATTCCTGGCATTTTTATATCGGCCAGAATGATATCGTAATTTGCTGTATCGAGCATGTTGAGCGCCTTGGAAGCATCTTCCGCACAAGCCACCTCAAATCCATCCTCTAAAAACCAATTGCACAAGGAGTCTCTTACCGAAACTTCGTCATCGACGATCAGTATTGAATTTTTACTTATCATTTTTCTGAGGTTGTTTCGTTAAACAAAGGTAAATTGATCGCCATGGTGGTTCCTTTTCCGGGTTCAGACTGCACTTCAATTTTTCCATGGTGACGCTGCACAATACCATGCACAATGGCCAAGCCCAGCCCGATGCCTGCTACGCCCTGCTTGGTAGTAAAAAACGGTTCGAAAATATGTGGCAGCGATTCGGCTGAAATACCAACACCATTGTCAATGATTTCGATACTGATGGTTTCTGTATCTGGATTTTTCGTTCTGAAAATGATTTCCGCATGCTCCGAAACTGCTTCCGTAGCATTCATAATCAGAGCCACGCAGGCTTGTTTAATTTGGTTCGGGCCGCATTTTACAAGGTCGTTGCTGGCACCAAAATCAGTCAGAAAACTGATTCCGGCCATTTTAACCGGATGCATCATTAACTCAAAAGTTTCGGTGAGGATTTTGTGCAGGTGCACCACATCCATCGTGCCCTGGTCTTTTCGCGAGAAATCGAGCAGTCCTCTTACAATATCACCACAGCGCTTTGTCTCCGATTCGATCAAACGCAGGTGCTTCAACATGGAATCTTTCTTGGCAGCATACAAATCGACTTGATCGAGCTGCTTGTAAATGAGCTTGGTATAAATTAAAATACCTGATAAAGGATTATTAAGTTCATGGGCAACCGAGGCTGAAAGTTTACCAAGTGAGGCAATCCGCTCAAGTTGAATCAACTCGCTCTGCGCCGAGCGCAATTCTTCGGTCTTTTTCTGCACTTTATACTCCAGCTGATGCGACCAGTTTTCGAGTTCGGTTGTGGCAACCTGCAGGTTATCGAGCATGCTGTTGAAAGTTTCAGAAACCAGGCGCATATCATCAAGCTGCCCGTCATTCACTTTTACGCGCATGGAAATATTGCCGTTGGCAACTGCCTTGCTGGCCTCAACCAGCGCATTGAGTGGCCTTTTAATCTTTCTTCCGGTAAGCATCAACAAAACAACGAGTAACAACAATGTACTAACAACAGCCATTACGTAAAAATCGGTGGTTGAGCGCTCAACAGCAGAATCCAGTTTCGATAAGGGCATCTTGATGATCAATGCTCCCAAGATTTCCTCTTCGGGATCATGCGCGTGACATTCGGCAGTGGAACAGGAAGTTTCGTTTAGAATGGGGGTTCTGATCAGCAATTGCCGGTGATTTCCTTCTGTTTGATAATTGCACGGACTGTTCAGCTTGATGATGCGGTAAGCCCTTTCCAATCTTGGAAAAAGCAGTGTCAGGTCATCGTGGCACGATTTGCAGTCAGGATCGCTCTGGCTGGGTTTGTCTTTGAAGTAAGAGGCGTAAACCAGGTTGTCCTCTCCGTCGTACAGATTGACCTCATCAATACCATCAAGCGTGTTAATGACATCAATTAGGTTGTACAACTCGCTCTCATTGTTTTCGAGCATGGCATGATACATGGCACCCTCGAGGATGCTACCCACGTTGTTTCCGTTTTGAATGATTATTTCGTTTAGATTTTGCTCGTGCACCGAATTGAAAATAACCCCAAACGAAATAAACAGAACAACCGACATGGCTGCAATGATGATAACAACACGACTGTAAATCGTTGATTTGAAACGAATAACATGCAGCCAGTTGATTCGCCTACTTTTACTGTTAGAATTTGGTTTGTTTTGCATCAATCAAAATTTGTTCAATGCGATTTCGCTTTCCCCGAAAAGGCTCAAAAAAAAAGAACCTGCTTCTTATCGTTTAAAACCTTTCGAAGGTACGAAAAAGAAGCAGGCAACAACAAAATATTCACTAATTTTCGTGCGCCATACTTGCAAAGGCTTTTTGAAAGTCCTCCCAAACAACCTGTGGCATCTCAGCCAGGAGTTCACCCTTCAGTTCACCACCATCCTGCAAAACGATGGGCACGTTTTGCATCTTGTTTGAGCTTGAAACCAGCGCAAAAAACTCCTTGAGACGACTCAGTTCATTTGTAAACCACAGCTGGGCTGCATCAGACGAAAGCATGGCTTTTGCGTCTTTTGTCCAATTATCAGGTTTTACTTCGTACAGCCAGCCGGCATCAAAGGCTTGCCCGGGAACCAACTTAGGCTTTTCGACCAAAACAGGATTAATACCGGAAACAGTCCCCGAAATGGGCGCAAAAACCTTTAACTTTTTATCCTGTCGACCTATCTGAGCCAAAACCTCTCCTTTTCTGACCTGCTCGCCTGCCTGTTTCATGAATTCAACATCTACATTGCCAGTCATTTTTGTTAGCAAATCATCAATCCCGATTCTTCTTTCGCCGCCCTGCATCAACTGCACCCAGGTATGATTCAACGAATAATAAAGCCCCTGCGGAATTCTGAACAGGTTTTCGATCATTGACATACCTGCTGTGACGGTATCCGGCACTTTTAGCTTGCGGTTCAGCAACATCCAATATGGAATCAGCAAGAGGAAAAAGACAATGGTCAATATATATTCGATTCCTTTGGTTTCGAATAAGTTATAATAATGAAATCCGTCCATAATAGTTTGTTATTAAGTTGTTTATTAATGTGTATCTTTTACCCAATCGGGCGATTTTCTGAGGACTGGCATCCGCGTAACGATCCACCTGAAAACCCACAATTCGATGAAAATAATGGTGAGTGTTACAACAAACTCTTGCCAGGTAGGCACATAACGTATCGCTTCATCATACTGAAATGCAATGATGGATACATTCATGCGGTTGAGCATAATACCCAGCAAAGTCAATACACTGGCCACCTTGATAACCAAGATATTCCGCCGGCGATAGCTATAAAAGAACAACAGCATGGGCAATACTACAAAGCCTAACACTTCAAACATGAACCAATATCCCATGGGTGTGAACAGGTAGGATTCGTTTTGTTGGTGGATAAAAATCACGATTTGCATAAAGAAATACACAAACATGCCCAAGGCGCAGATTTTTGCCAAACCATGCAAAATACTGTTGTGGTGTTCCTTATGGTTGCCATCCAACTGGTAATCGAACACTTTGCTACTGATACTTCCTTCCAAAATGACCATAGAGATGCCGCCAAATACACTCGAAACCACAAACATAAGTGGCATATAGGCATTGTACCAAAGCGGATGAATCTTGTCTTTTGCCATCAAAAAGAGAGCTCCAATACCACTTTGGTGTAGCACCGACAAAGTGATTCCAAATATGACCGCACCAAGCGTCAGTCCGCTAAGGAAACGACGCATTTTTTTGGCATTCAGCCACTCAGCTATTGCCGGAGAAAACTCCAGTAACAAGGCCAGCATGTAAAGTAAGAAATGCCATCCTACTAAAAAGAGTACCGAGCTCACCCCAAAATTATTTCCAATGATCACATTGATGATATTGAGCGGGCGACCCAGGTCGAGCAGCAAGGCAGCAGAGTAAAACAGGTAAGCCAGAAAGCCGTTGAGCACCGTGACGCGCACGATGGGCCGGTACTTATCAAGATTGAGAATGTAAACCATAAACACCAATACATAGGCTCCACCGGCGAAGGCCACTCCCGTAACCACATCAAAACCAATCCATAAACCCCAAGGAACTTCCTGCGACAAATTGGTCACTGACCCGATGCCCTGGGTGAAACGGATAAACATGATGACCAAACCCGTGATAATAACTGGGATGCTGATGATGTTAAAAGGGGTGAAAATTTTCCCTTTTGGCTTTAGCTCGCTCCACAAAAACTTGAAGGTCTTACCTTCCTTGTTATCGAGAAAAACGGTTTGCGTATTTGTTGTTCTCATTGCATATCCTCCTTTTCTTCATTTGAAGGTTTGTTCTTTTTGGTAGCCTCGTAAATGCCCAGCAAGGCAGCTGGCAGCAAGATGTCAACGGGTGCGATACTCGAAATAAAGCCTTTTGTCAGTGATGGATATGACTGGCGTTGCACATGAATGTTCAGGCCAATTTCCTCGAAAGGAACCGGAGACAGATACATCCACGATGTGCCGCCAGCTTCCTGTTCGCCGTACACATATGGATAGTATGTATCCGGATTTTCGACAATGCGTTTGTGCGCTTCGGCCAGCAACTCGCGGCGTGTTCCAAACTTTAGGGCCTCATTTGGGCAGTTATACACGCAGGCCGGCTCCTCGCCCTGTTGTTGCAAATTATAACACATATCACATTTTTGAATTCTCGGATTTGTACTGTGATATTCGAACTTCGGCATATCAAACGGGCAAGAAACCATGCAGTAACGACAGCCCATGCATTTGTCTTCGCGCCAGATGACAGACCCGTCCTCTGTTTTGTACATGGCCTGTGTCAGACAAGCAGTGGCACAAGCCGGATCGTTGCAGTTCATACACTGCGTTTTCACAAACACCTCCCCTTTAGAAGTTTGCCAGGCATTCACCACTGTGCGGCGTGTTTCATCCGTTTTTCTTCTGATGGTATCGTCAATTTCATCTGGTTCGGTCAGCTCATGTTCCCAGGCACAATCGTACTCACATCCGTGACAACCTTTGCACCGGGCAGCATCGTAAAGTATTCCTTTTAGCTCCACATCGCTATCAGTTTTGGGCTCACTTGCAGAAAGTGTTTTTGATCCTACGGCCAAAGTAGCTGCCGTAATGCCCATCGCTTTTAAAAATCGTCTTCTGTCAATATTCATTTTATTGAGATTTTAATGGGACATTTCGTCTTTACCTAGCGTGACGGATTGATAAAATTCGTCTGGAAATTCTCCCAAACCTCAGGGCCGCATTCACGCAAAACAGCCTTTTTCATCTCACCACCATCTTGCATCACAAGTTGCGGGTTTGATATTTTCTGTTGGTTAGTGGCAAAAAAATCACGCAGCCGCACAAATTCCGACCTGATCCAAGTGCGATAGGCATCAACCATCATCATCAACCTGTTTTCTATCGCCCAGTTGGTGGGTTCTATTTCATAAATCCAACCTTCAGAGTAGGGCGAATGACTCAGGGCAGAAACATCGTGTAAGAGTTTCATATTGACAGATTTAATGATCCCCGAAACTGGTGCGTAAAGCACAAGTTCCTTCCCGTTTTGCCACAGCGAAACAATCTGTTCTCCTTTTTGAATCTCCTGTCCTATTTCTCTGGCTTTGATTTTGCTAAATGATCCGGTGATGTGGAGCAGAAAATCGGCTATTCCAATTTTCACCAGACCTTCTCTTTGCATCAATGTCCAGGTATGTGTGCGGTCGTATAACAAACCTGCAGGTGCTTCCAGCTTTTTATCCTCAAACATCGGATCACTGATCAGTGCTGAAGGCGCATGAACGGCCGGCTTTGCATTGCGATTCAGGTAGATACTCCCTAGGAGTAACAAGATCAGCAACAGTCCTGCAACCGGAAATAAAATCCTGATCCAGTCAAATGAAAAACCGGGGTTGACGACGGTCGGGGGATTATTGATCAGTTTGCCAACATTTGATTTAAGTTCGATTGGAGGTAACATCCCAATGCCTGCCTGTTGCATGACAAGCTGACCCTGCTGCTGCGCGAAAAGCACAAATTCAATCTGTTCTTCCGAAGGTTCTCCCTGTGTTGCCAAAAAATAAGGATTGGTCAGCTGACGTGGAAATTTTCCGAGCCAGGCTGCGCGTTCAATGTCCTGAACGCTTCCATAAAAATTCTCGGTGTGGTCAATTTTTCCATTGCCGTTCCTGTCGATGGGCGCAAATTGAAAAGCAAGCTGCTGATTTTGTTCCATCGCTGCTGATACTGTCGACAATTTCACGAAACCGAGGCTCATGGGATCATTTTCAATCTTCTGGAGCAGCTCAGTAGTCTGAACAGAAGCAGGGATGTCCTGAGGGTTTATCTGCAGGAAGTTGGCCAGTATTGAAACCTCATCCGGCAACGCTGAACAATAAAAATGGAACTGAACAGGATCACCATTGGGTGCGTAGACTGGTTCTCCACGGCAGATTTTTGCCAATGACCCGGCACTCAATCCGGCTGAAGCAATCTGTGCTGCAAAGGGATTTTTGCTATTGATGACCGGGACATAAATATCGCGACCAATTGTTATACGCCAATCAGCTACATCTTGATCTTCTGCTGCTGAAATTCCATTCGCTAACAAAAAAAGATGTTGTTCAGCTGCAGTACGGCTGTCTGCAGTAATTACTGTCTCGCCTGTGTTTTCTTTAGCCTGAGAAGACTGATACTGAAGTTGCAATGTATGGGCGAGGCTTTTTAAACTCATTTCTTTCTGTGCCTTCTCCACTTTGATTGCCGGGCTGCCGTCCGAATTGGCAGATACCTTCACACCAGGGAGGGTGAAGCAGAGCACAATTGCCAGTAATAAAATTTTTGTTTTCATGATTTGGTGGTATTGCGTTAATTTCATCTTGAATGATTTTTTCTTTGATTCATTCTTGTTAAGCCAACAATGATGCCAAAGCATGATTTTTCGTTTTATCTAATTGGTTTACAGACTATTTCATATTTTCAGAATTTATGGATTCGCGTACAAAGTGTTGATATTTTCAACACTAATTTTAGGCACATCATGTTATCCACTGGTTTTCAGTGTCTTTCATGTCGTGTTGCATTTTTCAACATGTGTTGTATTTTTCAGCACTTTGATTATTCTAAAGACGAAATGATTTATATACATCTGTTTTTCAAATAGTTGAAAAGCAATGAAACTATGAAAGTTTTAAAAAGAATCAGATTCACAGTGAAAGCAACAGTGGTGCAGATGCAAAATAGAAGAGCAAAAAAAATACAGTTTCTGTGTTGAAAAATCTACTAAATTTATGCGAACCTTATGCAAGGTGCGATCACAGCTCAATTAACAAACCAAAAACAATTATTATGAACACAAAACTGCACTCACGACAACTGATTTTTACGCTCATTGTCCTTTTTTGGGGGATATATAGCCAACAACTCTTTGCTCAGGAAATTCCGGCCTATTTTAAGGTTGCAACACTAACATCAACAATCACAGATGCCAGGCAATCAGTTGAGCAAGCGATTGAAAGCAAAGGTTTTCAGGTTCTAGGGAGTTACTCGCCCGAAAACAATGAAAACATGACTGTCGTCACTTTCACCCGAAAAGACCTGCAGACTGTTTGTCTGAAACAAACCGACCGGGGGATGCTTGCTGCTGTGCTTAAAATCGGCCTCTTTCGAAAAGACGGTACCATAACGGTTTCGGTGCTCAATCCAATGTACATCTTTTACGCCTATCTCGGAAAACAGGCATTTGAAAACAAGTCTATTCTTGAGACTGTCTCACAAGATGTTTTTCAGGCCATGCAACAAATCGGATCGCTCATGGAACCATTTGGTGGTGCCATAGATCGCGACGACCTGGGCTCGTATCACTATATGGCCTTTATGCCCTATTTTGATGATCCTGTCAAACTAAAAACTTTTACCAGCTTTGAAGAAGGCCTTTCCATCATCCGGAAAAACCTGCAAGCTGGCAAGGGACAGACCAAATCTGTTTATGAGCTGGTTTTGCCCGAACAAAAAATTGCAGTTTTTGGTGTTGGTTTACTAGAGCCGGAGAAGGGCGAAGCACATTTCATGCCCATCATCGGAGAAGACCATTTGGCCGCTTTACCCTATGAAATCATCCTACAGGGGAAAGCGGCAAGCATGTTGCACGGAAAATACCGCATTGCCCTGCATTGGCCCGAGTTGAGTATGGGTGAATTCATGAAAATCATGAGTGCGCCTGGCGATATTGAATCAATGATGAAAGAGTTGACTCAATAGCCAAAAGGCTTTTCCCAATACGAGAAAACCACTGTAAATCAGCAAACAAAAAAAGAGGCTGCCCCGAAAGGACAGCCTCTTTTTATTATGCAAACTGGAGTTTATCACGGATCAACCTGGATAAACATGGTCTGAACATTTGCAGTTCCCTGATTTGGGTCAGTTCCGGTTGGAACGAATACGACAGCAGCCCAACCACCAGGAAGTGGTGAAAAGTTGGTATGTAGCTGTGAATCGCTGGCCATTTGGTTAGCAACAGCATTTGCGGCAGGCACGCCACTGGCAGCCTGACCGTTCCAGTTACCCATGATCAACCAGATAGCTCCCTGTACTTCGCCCCAGGTGCTGTTTGGATAGAGATCGAGGTTATTGAACAACCAGTTGACTCTCGCCCATTTGTCAGCATAGGCTGTAAAAGCAGGAAGTGCAGAAGGGTACAATGAACTGTAAACATCCATGCCATATGTCTGGTTAACATAAATCGTAACATTGTTGTCAGCACACCACGAAGCAAATGTTCCGTTGCCAAAATCATATCCGTTGCCAACACCTGCAAGCGTCGCGTCAACATAACCACCTTGCGAGCCTGGTGCAGTTGCGCCGGTAATGGTATAGCTGACACTAACTGGTAAGTTTTGGTAAGGGGGAAGTAAAAGGTCTGGAGCCGTTGCATTTGAATTACCCAATACAAAGTCGACAATTCCATCGTTACCGGCAGGAATCAATTCGTCATCCTCGAAAGTCCATGTGTGGAAATGTTTGTATCCAAAGTTCTCGCCAATTCTTACCAAAATCGATAATTCAAATCTGAATTCGTCGGTTACATTGTCCTGGTCAGGATAGGCAATATGCAACGGGGCACCTTCACCAAAATAGCTTTCGTTGTTGTAGCTTTCGATAAAAATATTATTTCTGTACACGTCAATTTTGAAGATTGCAGGCATATCAACCTGAAGTCCGTTGGCCTGGTTTTCGTAAAGTGAACCTGCGTAATCGCTTGGATGCTTAGCGCTGATGTCACCAAAGAACAATTGTTCGCGAACCGTAACCTGAGTAAAGGTGAACCAGTTGAAACCAAAGTCTGTAAATTCGCGCGACTCAAACTGAAGAATTTCAACGTCGATCTCGTTCTTTTCGAATGCAGTCACCGTCATTTGAAAAGGAGTAGGGTTGTTAACGTAGGCAGCATATTCTGAGCCGGCTTCTGGTGTCGCACTCACAATGATATCATCGGCTGTGTTGGCCGGGGTACCATTGTCGTTCATCATCAAAAACTGGGTTACATTATAAACACCAGATTCCAGTTTAATGGCTTGGGTGTAAGCAATGCCTTCCAGATAATAAACTGCAGGGGTGTAAGTTACACCATCAATTACGATGCTGGCATAACTAATGTCGTTGAGGTCGTTTCCTGATTTTAGCTGAGCCGTAGCTTTTAAGCCAGGTTTAGTGGCTTCCGGGCTGGCAAATGTAACATCTTGAAGGCCCTGATTCGGGCTCGGAAAATCTTGTTGTTTTGTGCAGGAAGCGAGTCCGTAAAGAACCAGCCCCATCAAAACGAGCTTTGGTAATAATTTTACATTTTTCATTGTCCTAAAATTTTTGGTGTGGAGTAATAAGTTTCTAATAATCTTGTTTCAATATGCATGCCAAAAGCTTTATTATATTGTTATTCTGTGAGTTACATGGATATACGGCCTTAAGAACCGTTCAATACATTCCCAATATTGGATTTATTTCCGACAATGAACACAAGTTCTATCTCTCCAAAGAATCTGGTTATCAGTTTTGTAGCTTGCTGTTGATTGGTTTTTTTAATGATAAAATTCGGAAAGGCTGTAGGTCTTTGATCCAATCGGACTTTGCCAGTATAGTTTTTGCTTTTAATTAAACCGCTTTTATCTGCTGGCTGAACCACCTAATAACTAAAAATATTGAAGCATGCCCTTTATAAAAATGATAAAGTCCCATTTGGGACGAGATTGGTTTGCCAGAAAATCTTGATTTAGAATTAAACTATGACAAAATGGTCTTAGAGAGTAACCATCGTAAAAACCACCTGAACCGAAGGAATCAATTCATCGGCATGGACGTTATTAGGCACAAAAACAATGGCCGCCTTTTGCCCGTAATCCGGCACAAAACCGGGGTGTTGTCTGGCATCTGTAACCATCTGCAAAACAATCGAGTTTGCCGAAGTAACACCACTGTGCCCCGTTCCGTCCCAATCGTTCAGAATCATCCATGACGCTCCCTGAAGTATATCCCAGTCGTAAAACGCATAATTATCCAGGTGATTATACAACCAGTTGAGCGCGTTCCACCTGTCGGCACCTCTGGCATATTGCGGGAGCAGGTCGCTTGTCAAAGAACTGACAGCATGCATCTGATAGGCATATCCCAAATTGATACTTACTGTATCGGTTCCACAATAGCTTGGAAATCTGCCATTTTGCAAAGCATAGTTTCCATCAATTCCCGAAACAATTCCATTGAAATAGCTACCCAGGCTGCCGGGAGCAATACCAAAGTCAATAGTCAGACTACAATTCTGTGGAACATCCTGGTAGGGTGCAAATGAATACCCGGACGTTGTAGTATTAAGATCGCCCACGCTAAAATGCACAATTCCGTCACTTGCTGTTTGAAGCCGCTGGTCGTCCGAAAAATTCCAGGACTGAATATAACGATAATCGAAACCATTGCCGGTTTTCACGTACAGAAACAACTCAAACCTGTAATAATCTGTCGTTTGGTCTCCATCCGGATAACCAACTTCCAAAGGCGATTCGCCTCTGCTGTTTTCATTGTTGTACGACTGAACAAACTGCTTGTTCCTGTATACATCAATGCGATAGATTGCAGGCATATTTTGCTGTAATCCAGATGATTGCGACTGATAGAGCGAACCTGTGTAAGCAACAGGGTCCTTCACCTTAAACAGTCCAACAAACCGCTGATTGCGCATGGTTGTTTGCGTTAAGATGGAATAATCAAATCCAAATTTTTGGTAGTCGGCTGGATTGAACTGAACCACATTTACCGGCACCTCGATTTTATTCAAAGTACCCACCTCAAATGTGAAACCAGCTGCCTGAGATACATAGGATGCATAAGCCGAACCTTCTACCGGACTCGCATAGACAATCTGATCATCGGTTGAATCAGTCGGCGTCATGTTGTTGCTCATGAGCAAGAAGGCATTTAAACTGTAGTTACCACTTGGCAATTTAAGTGTAGTTGAATACTGCTTGTCATCAAGCGCATAAACGTCAATTTTGTAGATTTTCTGATCTATCTGCACCACTGCATAATCGCAGGAATTTTGATAGCCATTTGCGTTTTTCATCGTACCCACATTCATCTCAAGGCTACTGAAAGTAACTTCTTTTTGCTGAGCTGTGGGAACTGCATAGTCAAATTTCTGGCATGAAGACAGCACAGCTACTGCAAACATAATTTGCAACAGACCGTTTACTATTTTCATGATTCTCATATTTTTATAACTATTGTCGTGAAGGATAGATCAAGGATGTATTGGTATAGCCGGGCAGGTTTTTGAACCAATCGGGAAAGTTCTGTCCACTGCTTTCGGCCCATTCTGCGAAATGGAGGTAAGCTCCTGTAATTTCTTGCTTTTCAACCGGGTACTTAAATACTTCAGGGATATTGATGGCCCAGGGCAGGTTATTGGTTGTCTTATAATATCCTGACTCACCAGCTGTTCCGTTGTCCTGTCCGGTTCCGAGAAGGCTCATGTTTGCCAGAGCCGTTGGGGCATAGCCGGGTAAATGCACTTCAACCTGCCTGTTTTGATTAACAATAATAAATGGATTGAACTGACCGATATCCAGTTGGTTAAAGGTAACAGGACCGCCTGAGGCTGGTACATCATTATCCATAAAATTCATTTCTATAACAAATGTCACAGGACTAACATAAGGCGCAGAAGGATCTGTATTCACGCCAATTCCCATACCGGGATGCTGCATCAGGTCGTAAGCATCATCAAAAACGATGATTGTGGCATGGTTTTGTCCCTGTTCCAAACCGTTTGACAGCAGTTGTACATAGGTGTTGGGCTTAAGCTGGCTCCCGGTTACGCTGAGAATTGCATCATTGGGGATATTTGGCAGGCTAAACCCGAATCCGTTATAATAGGAAGCGCCAAAAGCATAGAGCGTAAAAGTAGCCGTGATGTGTCTGATCTGTTCCTGTACGTTTTTGAAAATATCGAAATCGTAACTGATAACCATGTCGTTAAAATCATAATCGCCTTTCCATGGCCACAAATCCTCGTAAGCAAGTGTTCCGGTGTAATGCACTTCTGTCGGGCCGGTTCCATCACCGACCGAGTTGACCGAGCAGGTTAAATAATTCAGGTTTCCGCTCTCAAAGTTGGTGTTGATTTGCTCAGCGGCATACGCAATTTCGTTGATGCTGTATCCACCTGTACCACCTCCGCCAATGGCTTTGTTGGCAATGGTGAGGAAATTTTCGATCGACATCCCTCTGAAAGGTCCAGCCAGAAACGCCAGGTCTTTCAGTTGATTTGCTCCCTGACTGGGATAAACAGCAGCCTCGTCGAAGTAAACATTCAACATGGCTGCGGCAATTTGACCGGCCCAGTTTCCAATTCCTGATGCTGAGGTTGGATTGGTATAACTTTGTGTAAGCACCTGAGAATGGCCGCCTGCCGGTAAAAAATCAGCAATGGCCTGCGAGCTTTCAAACCGAATGGTAAAATGGGTGGGATCACCAATCGTGAGCCCCGCCGGAAAAACATCAGCAAAATGCGCGTCTCTCATGTTGCCTAAATTTGAACCCTGCGCACTTGCATGCCAGGCTCCCTGCGAATACGTTTGTATACCACTGAGATCGCAAGGCATTCTCACACTTTTCAACATTTGATCTGCATCAAAACTAAGCTGACTCCCTTGCAAAGGCACCGTAACATCAGGGATGCCGGACTGAGACGAGAAAACCAACCTGAGCTGGTCTTCGTAAGCCGGGATGGTGATTCTGGTCAACAATTGACCCGATCCATCTTCGGGATAACCGGCAAAAAACATCCGTTGACCATCGGCACTGTAAATGCTCAATGGTAAAATATTGAAGTCTTGCGGCAGCTGAATCTCAACATCAACCGTATTGGTGGTCTTCCAGTCAAAATCGTCGCTCACCACCAAATCTTCCATCCGTTGCGCAGAAGATTCGGCAGGTTGATTGTCTGGATTCTTCATGCAGGATGATGCCCCCAGCAAAACCGCCAGTAAAACAGATATGACCCTAAAGCTTTTCATTTTAAAATAATTCATGCAAATCACAATGAGCAAAATTCGTGCAAATCTTTAAATAAGATTCTATTAACTTGATTTACTGATGATTAAAGATAGTAAAATTTTTGTTTCGTTTTCCAGAACATTCCAGAATCGGGACATTTTTTCGCCTGATGGAAACGTACCAAGACATGATGAAACCCAAATAGTGGCTCCACAACATCCATCTGGAACTACTAGTTTTTAGCCAAAAAAAATCCGCAAAAGCGAAGGCCTTTGCGGATCTGTTGTATGCGTTAAGAATCCATTATCCTTTCTGGTGCATTTTAATCAGATTCAATGCGCTTCCGGCTTTGAACCATTCAATTTGGTTGGCATTGTAGGTATGGTTTACCTTGAAGCTATCTGTTGAGCCATCCTGATGGTACAGCTGAACAGTTAGTTGTTTGCCAGGTGCAAAATGCTCAAGATCAAGAATGTCGATTCTGTCATCTTCTCTTACTTTTTCATAATCAGCCTTCTGGTCAAAAGTCAGGGCCAACATCCCTTGTTTTTTCAGGTTGGTTTCGTGTATACGGGCAAACGATTTCACCAGCACCACCTTCACGCCAAGGAAACGGGGCTCCATGGCTGCATGCTCACGCGAAGATCCTTCACCATAGTTTTCGTCACCCACGATGATTGAGCCGAAACCTGCATCACGATAGGCTTTGGCAGCATCGGGAACAGGATTGGTTTCGCCTGACAACTGGTTTTTCACTGCATTGGTCTTCTCTCCAAAATAATTGACTGCACCAATCAACAGGTTTTGTGAAATGTTTTCGAGGTGCCCGCGATAACGCAACCAGGGACCAGCCATAGAAATATGATCAGTCGTACATTTTCCCTTGGCTTTAATCAGCAGGCACATGCCCTTGATGTCTTTGCCATCCCAGGGTTTGAAGGGCTCAAGCAACTGCAGACGATCCGATTTTGGATCCACAGCCACCACAACTTTGCTTCCATCCTCAGCGGGAGCCTGGTAGCCATTGTCTTCAACGGCAAAGCCTTTGGGCGGAAATTCGATTCCCATCGGCTCGTCAAGTTTCACTTTCTCGCCTTTTTCGTTGGTCAGATAGTCGGTCAACGGATTGAATGTCAGACTTCCGGCAATGGCAAAAGCTGTTGTCATTTCGGGTGAAGCTACAAAGCCATGTGTATTGGGGTTACCATCGTTGCGTTTGGCAAAGTTCCGGTTAAAGGAGGTCATGATGGAGTTCTTCTCGCCTTTGTCGGCATTATGGCGAGCCCATTGACCAATGCAGGGACCACAAGCATTCGCCAGCACTACGCCACCAATTTTTTCAAATGTATCCAAAAAACCATCGCGTTCTACTGTGTATCTAACCATTTCAGAACCAGGGGTAACGGTATATTCTGCTTTGACTTTCAGTTTTTTATCAATGGCCTGCTGGGCAACCGAAGCAGCCCTGGAAATATCTTCATAAGATGAATTGGTGCACGAACCAATCAATCCTACCTCCAGCTTTTCGGGCCAACCGTTTGCTTTTACTGCTTCGGCAAATTGTGAAACCGGCGTTGCCAAATCTGGTGTGAAGGGTCCGTTGATATGGGGTTCGAGTGTCGAAAGGTCGATTTCGATTACCTGGTCGAAAAACTGCTCAGGATTGGCATATACTTCAGGGTCTGCAGTGAGATGTGCAGCGATTTTATCAGCAGCATCGGCCACTTCGGCGCGGTTTGTGCCCCTGAGGTAAGCTGCCATTTTAGCGTCATAGCCGAATAAAGAGGTCGTCGCACCAATTTCGGCTCCCATATTACAGATGGTTCCTTTTCCGGTGCAGGAAAGCGAGCGGGCGCCTTCGCCAAAGTATTCCACAATGGCTCCTGTACCGCCTTTTACGGTGAGAATACCAGCTACTTTTAAAATTACGTCTTTGGCTGCTGTCCAGCCGCTGAGTTTTCCGGTCAGTTTCACACCAATGAGCTTCGGAAACTTTAATTCCCAAGGCATGCCGGCCATCACATCCACAGCGTCGGCACCGCCAACACCAATTGCCACCATTCCCAAACCACCTGCGTTAACGGTGTGCGAGTCGGTTCCAATCATCATGCCCCCCGGAAAAGCGTAGTTTTCCAGAACCACCTGGTGAATGATGCCTGCGCCTGGTTTCCAGAAACCAATACCATATTTATTTGAAACACTGGCTAAAAAATCAAACACTTCCTTGTTGGCATCTTTGGCTGTTTTCAAATCAGCGTCGGCGCCCACTTTGGCCTGAATCAGGTGGTCGCAATGCACGGTTGAAGGCACTGCAGCCTTGGCTTTTCCGGCTTGCATAAACTGAAGCAAAGCCATTTGAGCAGTGGCATCCTGCATGGCCACCCTGTCGGGATGAAAGTCAACGTAAGAGCCGCCCCTCGAGAAGGGTCTTTCGGGTAGGGGATCGCTCAAATGGCTGTATAATATTTTTTCTGTCAGCGTCAGCGGCCTTTTTAACAAATGGCGTGCAGCCTGAATTTTTTCCGGCATCTGGCTGTATACAGCCTTAATCATGTCAATATCAAATACCTTCATTCCTGTATGGATTTTTTAAGTTAATTGTTAATGTAATAACAATAAAATCAAGTGTTTAATGCAAAATTAGCGAATTTACCGACATATTATTCGGTAAAAATGAATTTTTCACGCTTATTATCGTCTATTTCTAATGGTGGCGACTAATAAGGTCTTAGCACCAGTTTTCCGGTGACTGTTTGATCTGGCATGGTGAAGCGATAGATCAGCAAGCGCTGCTTTAACTGTTTATGCTGCTGGGCATCCCAATTCAGTTTATGAACGCCAGGATCAACAAAAACCTGCTGCACTGTATCAATCAATCTGCCCTGAACGTCAAAAATCTCCAATAAAACACCGCCTGCTGTTTTTAAATTGATCCCAAACGTAAATGCATTGCTGGAGGGATTGGGATACACAAGCAGTGAGGGTTGAGGCTTTTTCTCCGGCAAGCTTACAAGATGTCTGGTCTTGAAAGCAATATCTTGCGCAAGATCTTTGACTTGAATCTGCACCCCACCTACCTCGCCCACGATATTTGAAACAGAATCGACCACCGCCGATTGGGTATTGTACCATTCAATCTCGTATTCACCCTCAGTCAGAGGTAAATAAACAGTCCCTGAAGCTGAAGTAGGCGCTAAGCCATGCTCGTAGAAATATTTCCAGTTGTGGTTTCTGTTGTGAATCCAACCAAAAACCCGGTCGGTTGTCTGCATGCCAAAAGCGCGCACGCTGGGCAGAAAATCATGGAAAATGATTTTTTCCAACTCCATGACTGAGGCAAAAGTAGCGCCAACATTGTCGAACCCAATTTCGTGGTAGCCTGGTTGAATTTCGATATTAACCGTTTGCTGGGCACTAACGCTTTGTTCATAAACGACTGCGCCATCTACCTTGATCTGCAGAATGCTGCTGCTGACCTGCACGCCTGTTTCGATGCTCAGCAGCGTTTGGTACTGAAAAAAGCCCCTCAACAAAACCTCCTTTCGCAGGCCTGAAAAAATCGAGACAGGGCCGTATAAAAACTGTGTTAGGCTGTCGCCGGAGGGTTTCATTTGTCCGGTAGTAAATACATCAAAAGCTACCGAAGGACTTGCTGTTGTCAGACTGAAATAGTTGGGTTCGATATCAAAATCTTCGCGCCATTCACTTTCGCTGTGCAGGTGAACAGGCAGAGGATTCATCTGGTGCAGGGCCTCTCCTTCCAGAAAATGATTGACCGCGCCAAAAACAGGATAGAGCTGCAAATCATCAATATAGCTTTCCCAATACCAGGGCACTACTGTGCCCATTGAGCCGGTGAGGGCAGAGATCCACATGCTGTTGTGAAAAGCGATTCCGTTGGGGTCCCAGATGGGCATCGAATCGCTGAAATGTCCCAGCCCCCACTCTCCGACCAAGACCGGTTTGTCAAATTTTTCAAGGTAATGTTGCATCTGCCGAAACACATTTCCTTCCACGTCTTTGTCCTTGCCATAGAGGTGCATCTGCGTAAAACCGATTTCATCACTTTGCCATAATGCCACTTCGCTTTCGGGCAGAGCAAAACCAACCGAAACCAAATGACCATAAGGATCGTGCTGGTTAATCCACTGAGCCAGATCGGTTGACCAATCGATAATCTCGGTTTTGTAGGCATCATAAAAAGGAAAATTATCTGCTTCAGAAAGCAATTCCCAGGCCACCAGTTTTTCGGCATAACCCCAGCGTGCAATGACATACCTAATCTTGTTGCGATAGGCTTCCCGAGCCTGTGGATGGGTGAAAAACTCCTGCGGATCAACGCAAAAACCACCATTTAAAATGTTATACGGATTGGAGGTCCAGTCTTCGGCAGGATAACCAAAATTCAGTTCGTTATGAATGGCCAGAGCCAACTGCAAATAAATACCCAGCCGGTCTGCATGCCTGAAAATGCTGTCAATCAAAAATGCCTGTGGTTGCCGCGGATGATAGTTGCGCAATCCGCCTTCGATCCACTCAATCTGATATCCCCAGGGCGTCATCATCAATTTGGCGAAATTTCCCTGATGGGCTGCCAGCTGATCCAGGTAATAACTCATACGGTCGCTGCCATCTGGTTGATTGGCCCAGGCAATATTTTCGCCAATCAGGAAAACATTTTCATCTTTTTCGTTGCTCAACAGATGGGTTCCTTCTGCTATGCCCACGAAACCACCTCTGTCGCTCTCCCTAACTGAAAACTGTGCGGACTCTGTCTGCGCAGTGCCCTCAGCGTCAACGACCTTTAAAAAATAGGTGTATTCACCTGTTTCGCGCGGGCTGAACCTGATTTTAAAAAACGGATCGTCAACGGCTTGCAGCAAGCCACTTTCGAGCGGGATAAAATGCTGGTAAAAGAAGCCATCAACCGTGTATTGCAGTCCACTGGGAGCCGTAAAAATGGCCGAGAGCGCAATCGAATCGTAATCGTAATAGCGTGTGGTATTGGTTTGCAGCTGCACATCCAGCTCAAAAAGGCCGAAGCGCTCGGTTGAGGATGAAACCTGCTCAACTGATACAATAACGGGCTGTCCGTTCACTTCGAAAAAAGCAAACAGCAGGAAAATGACATAAAGCGCCTTTAAATTGTGCATCAGAATATTGTGTCAAACAAAGTTAACACAATTCAAGCACTTTGTGTTCAGTCGTGGTTAATCCTCCAGCAGACCACGGCCTGTTTTAACGATTTTTCCCTCGGCCCTGAATCCCTGTATCAGTTTGTCGAGCACGCCATTCACAAAGACTTTGCTGCGGGGTGTGCTGAAATATTTGGAGATGTCGATGTATTCGTTCATGGTCACCTTCACCGGGATCGACTTGAACTCAAAAATTTCGGTCAGGGCCATTTTCAGGATGATCATATCCATCACTGCAATGCGGTCTTGTTCCCAGTTGGAAGTGGTATTCGAAATGATATTTCCGTATTCTTCGCTGTGGAGAATGGTTTTCCGGAAAAGTTGCTTCACAAAATCAAGGTCTTCATTGTCCTCGTCCTGATCGGTCTTAAAAATGGTCGGAATCGGGCTTGTGGTATCGAAACGTTCATTCAGGCCTTTCAGAAACTTGATCAGCAGGTACGAAACCAGGTGATAATCGTCAACAAAGAAGATGCTTTTCTCTTCATAGAACGACTGCAACAATTCAAGGTCTGCGAAATGTTTCTCAACGAGCTGAATCAAGAATTTTTTGTCATGCTCGAAAGAATCCTCATCGGAAGTCATATATTTTTCATAATCAGGCATTTCACGCAGTTCGTTGTAGAACTTACGGAAAATTTCCTGTTCGCCCGACCAGTTGATTTTATAGAGGTTTTCGTATCGTCTGAAGTCGCGGTTATCATTGATGGTGCTCAACACGCGGTTTTGCACAAAACGCAGGTTTGGCGACAAATCTTCGGCGGTCGGGAAGTGCTTTTTCTTGTTTTCTTCGATACGGTTTTCGGCAAAACGGGTCAACTCAATTAAAAATGAGAGTTGCCAGACGAATAGCTCAAAAAGTTTATTGATACTAAGGAGCAATTGTTTTTCACCCTGATCGAGTTTGGTGTTTCCCGATTGAAGATGCGCATAAATTGCTTGCAACGCTTTGACTCTGAGGTGTCTTCTGCTGAGCATAAAAGTGAAAGGAACTATGTTTTTACTGCTAATGAGGGTGCAAAAGTATGAAAAATACGAATGCAAACAGCAGTTTATTCGGCTTTGCCTGTTTAACTGCCAAGTTTTCGGAAGGCTCTGAAGAAAATAGCCACATCTTTCCAAACATTGTAGTCGCGGGCATATAATATGTTCACCTGTTTAATCAACTCAGCTTCAATATTTTCAGATTGAAACACGCTGGCCGGACTCAACACTCCTTCGCGGATGAGCGGCAAACGCATAGCGGAAGCTTCGGCTGTTTTACAATAACCCACCCAGCTTTTATGGCCAACCAAAACCTGTATGATATTTTTCAGGAATCGGTGGGGTGCAACGACGATAAAGGCCAAAACCGGAAACAGCAACAGCGAAAACAAAGCCGCTGTGAAATCGAAAAGTCTTTTGCTCCGTCTGTTTCCAACGCTGTCGATGGCTTTGATGTCGAAGGTATACAAATCGCCTCGCGTATTGATCGAATTGCTGCCAATGATCGAAAGGCTGTCTTCGGGGGCAATTTTATAGTCGACCATGGTGTGGTGCCACTCCACCATTTTATCGATGATGAGCTGGTGCGGAATGTCTTTCGAACAGAAAATGATTTCGTTGATTTTATAAATCGTCATGATATCAGGCACTTGTCGCAAATGACCGATAAAATCGTCAGGAAGCGTGAGTTGTTCATTTACCTCTACCAAACCCACAAATTCGGGCTTGATGGCGGTGCTCTTCAATAAATCAGCCACACGTCGCGCTTCATCTTTTGATCCAATCACAATGAAACGTTTCGAAATATCCCTTCCCAACTGAAAACCATCCGCGTGGAACAGGTAACCCACAAAGCGGGTGGCTGCCATCACAACCGCCAGCCAAACGGCGCCAAACAAAATCAAAGCGCGAGAAAAACGCAGACTTTCAGGCAAAAGAGCGTACAACACCAGGATAAAAACACTGCCGATGCCGATTCCTCTCAACGATTTGGGAATATTGTAGGGCTTGTCGTATCCACCGCTCAGGAAAACCGACAGCAACCAAACCAATAGATACAGGGGTAAAACAACGGCAACAAGCAGCCAGGGATAAGCGCCTCCTTCTTTATAAATGGTATAACTACCCCAGTATTCCTTGATGAGCAACAGTCCGGCGAAACCCATTACGGTATCTAAAAACGGCAGGATTGCTTTTTGCATGAAGCGTGAAACAATGGCCAGAAACGCCCTGAAATAGATAGCAATATTGATGAGAAAAGTAAAGGTTGAGGCTCTTTTCTGGCTAAAATGCTTGCGCGCAAAAATGATCATGGCGTTGTAAAACACAAACACATAATTCACGCTGCTCTTCTTGGTGCTCTCACCCTTGTAGTGGATGATGCGTGTTTCGGGGAAATAGTAGTTTTTGTAACCGGCAAGCGTGATTCGGTACGAAAGGTCGATGTCTTCGCCATACATAAAGAAAGCCTCGTCGAGCAAGCCAATTTCGTCCAGTACTTTTCGCCTGATCAGCATAAAGGCGCCGGCCAGCACATCCACCTCATTGGTTTCGTATTGGTCGAGATGACCCAGGTGGTAACGCGAAAAGCGTTTCGAATGCGGAAACAGCTTCGAAAGACCAAAAATCTTGTAAAAAGAAGTCAGCGGTGTGGGCAATCCTCTTTTTGATTCGGGCAGGAATTTCCCCCTGCCGTCCACCATATTGACGCCAAGGCCTCCGGCATCGGGATGGGCATCCATGAAGGCGATGACCTTGCTGAAGGTATCGTCTTCGACAACCGTATCCGGATTGAGCAAAAGCACATATTCGCCCTTCGACTGCCTGATAGCCTGGTTGTTGGCACGACTAAAACCCAGATTGTGCTTGTTGGCAATCAGTTTGACCTCCGGGAACTTCTCGCGCAGCATCTTCAGCGATCCATCCACCGAATTATTGTCGACCACAAAAACCTCTCCCTCTACCAGTTTGAGTGCTTTGCGCACCGAAAACAGGCATTGTTCCAGGAAATGCTCCACATTATAATTGACAATAATAACCGAAAGTTTCATGCAAGACGAATCATTGAGCTGTCAAAGATAAAACAGTTTGCCCGAAAGCCGCTTCATTTGATCACCACATTATGCCTGAGCAACAACATCCCCAGTAAATTCCATAAACTATCCATATTTTTTATTCGCATAAGCTCTTCTTTTTCAATGGATAAACCCATTTCACCCTGAACATCACCCAGCGATTCTAAAATGTGGTTTCCGAGCGGAAAAGTATCCCAGGCATTTGTTGCTCTGAGCGAGGTGATGGCTTGTATGATGGGCCATTTTTGCTTGAGGCGCTGCCGGAAAAATAGTCTTTCGATGGCAGCCTTTTCAGTAAGCGCAAGCTGCCAGTTGGGGTTAACCACCTGATGCAGATGGCCTGGCAGAAGCGCCAGCAAGTCGGCAAAAAGCTGTCCGTTGGCCTTGGCCTCCATCGCGATTGAAAGGGCTTCTGCAGCAAAAAGTGGGTTGTAAAACGGGGTTTCGGACCAGCAAAAAATCCGGTTGCGATCTTCCCCTTCTAACAGCCAGTTGACAACACGCTCCCGCATCAAAAACTGCTCGTAACACACATCCGCACTTAAAGCTTCGTAAGTTTTTAAGTGAGCCAATAAGTGATTTTCGAACGCATGCTTTGAAATCCCCAGCCATTTGCACACCAAGTGAAAAGGTGTAATAGTATGGTTTCGAAGGATGTACTGCAAAACTTGCTGCTCATTTTTGAGCGGAATCAGTGGCCTGAGGTCAGCAAGTAGCTTGTCACCCCCATCGCCGGTCAACATCGAATAGTTATTGGCTGCAAAATGTCGCAAAAAGGGAAGTAAAAAAGCCATGCCGGCATAGTTCAGTCCCTGTTTGGCAATGAGCAGCTGCAACACGTCTTTAAAATCAACGCTTGAAGCAAGCTTGTAAAACTGGTGCCGGTCGGCAAGTCCCAGCCGATCGTCCATCGCTTCCACCGATTGCTGGTCTCTGCTTGTGGCCTCATCGTCGAGGGTGTAGGTCAGGTTTTGTATTTCCAGCTTTTCCTTCGCCATTACAGCAGCAACTAGGCGCGAATCCAGTCCTCCGCTGAGCGACAAAACAGGCGATTTCATCTGTTGCAGGCGGTTTTGCACTGATGTAGTAAACAGTTGAAGGAGCTTTTCCGGCTCAGCTTTTACACAAGCCTTCGACGCAAACGCCAAGTAATTTCCCTCTTGGGTATATTTGGATGTCTTTAGGTCGAGCCTCAGCATGCATGCCGGTGGGATCTTGCTGATGTTTTTCCAGCTGGTGCGGGTACCCAGCGAAAAACCAAACAACAGGTTTTCAGCTGCGCCAAACTGGCAATAATCTGTGTTTTCACTCATCAGGCGCACGAAAGCTATTTCGCGCGACAAAACAAACTTGCTGCCATTTGTCCAGTAATAAACCGGCAGCCGTCCCCAGGGGTCGTTAAACAGATACACTTCCTGTGTCAACCGACTTATCGCCAGCAGGATAAAAGAACCATCGGCCTGTTCAATCCAGCCTTTGACGCGCTTCAGCGACAATTGGTTTCCATCGAAAAACTGTCGGAAATCAGCTTCGCGTTGGGTGACGGTCTGATGGTATGCCATGCCCTCAAACAGCAGGTCAAAATCGCCAAAACGGTACATCTCTGTCGGATAGCCCTCAAAGCCCGTTGTGCCAACCAGGAGATCCAGATAACTGAGGCGCAGGTCGAAGCGGTATCGCTTGTCGTGCAAAACGCTGGCAGCATGCTTTTCGAAAAGCTCTTGAGGAAATGAATTGGCAAGCAACAGGCCCGGCATAAGTAGTGTTTGAATCGGCAATTTACGAAGATTGAAGCAGCCGGATTCATGTGACGAACAAAAAAGATTGTTACATTTGTTTGCTTTTGCAAACTTTTATGGCAGAAAAATCAACGGAACCATCACAGCCTCAACAATTTCGTTTTGGGATCTTGTGCAACAGTCTTCAACTCGAACAATGGCAGTCGAATGCCATCCGCTTGCTGATTGAAACAGGTCACAGCCTTGAGCTGATTGTACTGAATGCCACCGAATCGCCTGCGCTGCCACTCTCAGAAAAGATCCTGCACTATCCTTATAAAAGACTGTTATTCAGGCTTTGGAACCGCTTTATCTTTCGTCCGAAAAGCAAGAAACCTGATGATATCAGCCATGTTGCTGCAAATGCGAAAGTGCTTGCCTGCAAAGTTTCCGTTCGGGGCTTCTCTTCCTATTTCAGTTCAGAGGATGTTGCAAGCATGCAATCTTTTCAGCTGGATTTTATGCTTCGTTTTGGCTTCAATATTATCCGGGGCGAAGTTTTATCCGTAGCCAGATTTGGCATTTGGTCGTTTCATCACGACGACGAAGAAGTGGTGCGTGGCGGGCCGCCCGGTTTCTGGGAGGTTTACCATCAAATGCACACCAATGGCGTTATTTTGCAGCGCCTGAACGACATGCTCGACAAAGGCATCGTGTTGAAAAAAGTGCGCTTCCGCACCATCAAACATGCCTACAGGGCGCACCTCGACCAGCTGTATTTCGAAAGTGCGCGACTGCCGCTTCAGGTTTGCAACCAATTGATGCACAAGCCCGACTTCGCGGGCACTGAATCCAATTCGAAGGCACCCATTTATCATCCTCCCACCAACAGCCAGATGTTGTCATTCTGGTTCAGGATGGCCTGGCGCCGCATCCGGTTTCACCTCAACGACCTGTTCCGGCAGGAAGACTGGAACATCGGCCTGATCGAAAGTTCGCTCGAAAATTTCATCCGGCATCCGGATGAGGCAGAAAAGCAGGTGAAATGGTTTGGCAAACCTTCGGCCTCCACCTACCTTGCCGATCCTTTTCTGGCAACCGTGGCTGGCGAACAATTTGTTTTCTTCGAACTGTTCGATTACAAAAAAGGCAAGGCGGTACTGTTATTTGCCCGCGAAAAGGAAAACTTCGACCGCTATCACCCGCTGCTGGCAGAAGATTTTCACCTGTCGTTTCCTTTCGTTTTTACCCTGGAGGAAGATATTTATGTCATCCCTGAGTGTTTTGAGGCTGGAAAAATCAATATTTATCGCTTTGACCCAACCACTGAAAAACTGCTTTTTCACCAATGTATTTTAGACGATGTAAATGCAGTTGATCCCGTATTGCACCATCACAATGGGCTTTGGTATTTGTTTTTTACCACCAAAGACATGCCCAGCGTTCATTTGTACATCTATTGGGCAGAACAGGCTTTTGGTCCATACCGGCCACACCACAACAATCCGGTGAAAACCGACGTTAGCAATGCGCGCATGGCTGGCAGCATCTTTTTGCTGGATGGCAAACTGATCAGGCCGGCACAGGACAATGGCGCACACTATGGAACAGCCGTGGTATTGAACGAAATCACAACATTGACACCAGAACGCTTTGAAGAAACAATGATCCAACGCATCGACCCAATACATACACGCGCATTTAACCAGGGTTTGCACACCCTGAACGGTAATCATCGCTTTACCGCGATCGATGGCAAACGCTTTGTGTTCACTTTTGCCGGTTTTTGGCGGCAGTTACGGCAAAAATTTGAATCCCGACACCAATGATCAAGAAAATACTGGGCACTTCCGGAAGCAGAATTCTCAACGCCATCGCATCGCTGGTGGTGTTGTGGATTGCCACCAATGAACTTGGCAAGGAGGCCTGGGGAGTGGCCGGCATCGTCCTGCTCGATGTTTCGCTCATGTTGCTTGTGGTCGAATTGCTTGCGGGCAGCGGACTGGTTTATTTTGCCACGCGCGCTAAACTGCCTACGCTGATGCTGGTTTCGTATAGCTGGTCGGTGCTGGTAGTTGCTTTTTTTGCCCTGCTTTTCTGGGGACTCTCCTATTTTCCTGATGCCTACCAAAGCATCGTGCCACAGGGTTACGGCTCACACATTCTCGCGCTTGTGCTCATCAACAGCTTCCACAGTTTCAATATGAATGTACTGCTCGGAAAAGGGCAGATCAACCTTTTCAACAAGCTTTTTGTCCTGCAGTTTAGCCTGCAGCTGGTGGTGATGGCCCTGCTGGTGTATGTGTTTCAGATTCGCGATGCCAATGCTTTTGTTTTCGCGCTGTATGCCTCGTACAGCCTTCCGGCACTGGCCGGCCTGTTTTTGGTATTGCCTATGATGAAAGGCGAAAAGCTTACGCCCTGGCCCGAGACCTTCAGGCAATTGTTTCATTTTGGCAGCATGACACAGCTGTCGAGCATTGCACATATGATGAATAAACGCCTTAGCTTTTATATCATCAAGGCCTACACAGGCATCGGGGCTGTAGGGATTTACACTTCGGGCGTTCAAATCACCGAAGGCCTCCGGCTGATCGGACAGAGCATCTCGTTGGTGCAGTTCTCGAGCATCAGCAGCACCAACGACCATGCGTACGCGGCAAAACTCAGTCTGACCCTGCTGAAACTCTCGGTTTCTATCACCGCCATCGGACTGCTGGTGCTGTTGCTTGTGCCCAAAAGTCTTTTCGAGTTTATTTTCACCAAAGATTTTGGCGACATCAAACTGGTGGTGGCGAGTCTGGCTGTTGGTGTTTTGGCGCTGGCTGCCAATACCATCTTTAGCCATTATTTCTCCGGAACGGGCAAGCCACGCTATAATCTGTATGCCTCTCTGATCGGGCTGGGCGTAACACTTCCCACTGCTTTCAGTCTGATTCCGTGGCTCGGACTGGCAGGCGCTGGCATCAGCGCTTCGCTGTCCTACACAGCCGCTTCAAGTTATCAGTGGATTGTTTTCTCGGCACACACCTCAACACGCTGGGCACAGCTGCTTCCGAACAAAGCTGATTTGCTTTACCTGAGAGCGGCTTTTGCAGGTCTCAAAAACAGAACACCTCAGCGTCATGACTAAAAAAGATTGCAGTATTTGAAAAAATATTGCGATCTAACCACTTATCATTCAGCCAGTAAGATCCGTCAGTAATAAAAATACGGCTATTTTCCCCTCTGCACCTTCATTCTTTATTACTTTTGAGGCAATCAACCATCAATACACAAAAACTTAAAAAATTAAGAAATGAAAAAGAATGTCGGAAGTGTTGACAAAATTGTTCGCATCGTATTAGGCCTGGCCATTGGCGCCGCCGGTTATTACTATCAAAGCTGGCTTGGACTCATCGGAATCATTCCGGTTGCAACAGCCCTGATCAATTTCTGTCCGGTTTATACGCTGTTCAAACTCAGCACCGCAGAAAAACCCAAAGAGTAATCATTGAGGCGCCTGAGGGCGCCTTTTTTTATCCTTTTCCTGGCAGCTGATTTGCCTGATTAACTGCTTTCCGCTAAAACCATCAGTTACCTTCTCATTAAAAGAAAACAAGTTTTTCCTATTATTCCTGATATGCTGTCCCGGTTTACCGTTTCGCTTCGCTCGCGTGGATAACGGTTTACGTGGATGAGAAGTAGTGGATTAAAAAGCACATCACTTTTAGTTTGGCAACGACATTTATTAAAAGCACTAACCTTTGGTTTATCATTGAACCCACTATTTCTTATCCACGCTGTTACAAGCCGTTATTCTATTTAAGTCCAAGTCGTTCAATTCGGTTTCCAATTGTAATTTCTTTCATTTCTTGTTCTAGGTGTTTAAACTCGGACTTTTGAACTGATTTGATTTGTTCTCCTTTTCTCAAAAGATGTATTTCGTCACAAGTATCGCTTAAAGTTGAAAAAATATGTGATGAAATAAGCACAACTTTTTTAAGTTCTTTAAGTTTTAAAATTATCTCAGTCAAAATGATATTGCTCTGAATGTCAACACCATTAAAAGGTTCGTCAAGGATATAGTATTCGTTTTCTTGAAGGAGAATAGCAGTGATTGCTAGTTTCTTCTTCATCCCTGTTGAGTAAGTAGAAGCATATTGATTAAGTGGTAAATCAAAAATATTTTTGCTCTCAAATTCTAAATTAGTCTTACCACGTGCATTACAAAGTAGTCTGATGTATTCTTTTCCTGTTATTTTTGAGAAAAAGAAAGGGTCTGTCAGAAGCAAGCCTAAATGATTTTTTAAAGGGGTAATGTCGGAAATTATTTCACCATTATAACTTTCCAAACCTGCAATACATCTAAATAATGTTGTTTTTCCTGCTCCGTTTTCGCCAACAATTCCATAAGCTTTCCCTTTTAAAAACTCCATTGAAATGTTTTTCAAAACTTCGTTTTTACCGTAACTTTTGCTTAGTCCATTAATTTTAATCATTCAATAAATATTTTAGCTTATTAATAGACTTTAAGTAAAAAAACGGAATGATAGCCAATAACAAAGGCGGAAAGTAAAGACTGAATGCAATCATAATCCCTTCGGGTATATTCATCTCATCTGGATATGCTGAATATTTAGCAAGAATTACAGTCCAAAGAAACAAAAGTCCAATTAAGAAAAAGATTAAAATCAACTCAAATTCACTTGGATAAAATATCAAAAGACTAAATAGGATTGGAATAGCTAATAGAATAACATTTTTAGACGCATTAAAAACTTTGTTTTTTAAAAAAACTTTAGGCGTTTCTGCGTGAACCCAAATATAATATTCTTGCTCAGGCTTAAAATAGTAACTTAAAGAGGTTAAGAAAACTAATAAAAATGCGAAAATTCCCAAATTTAAATTGTCAACATTTATAGCAATAACAGTCAAAGCATAGGCAATTGGAAATATCAAAAATGTTTTTCTGAAACCTGTTGAAAACTCAAATGGTCTTTTAGAAAATGGCGTTGGGATTGTTAGATTGAAATTGGAGTGAAAAGAGAATAAGGCAAGAATAATCGAACACAAAAACAGAATAATGGCTTCAAAGAGAAAACTTTTGCACAATAGAATAGAAACAAAAGGTATGCAAAGGATAAAGTTCTCTAAAACCCTTATTTTCATTTTTGATTCATCCCCGAAAGTTGATAGCAAAAAATCCGTTCTGTTTTTTTCAGAAAGTTTGAATTGCAAACTAAGGCAAGTCAAGATTACTAGGTATTTGGCAAACTCTGTCTTATAGAAAATGTATTCTGAAAGCAAAACAAATGCAGTTAATGCCAAAAGATAGCCTAAAAGAGGATTAAGTCCTGCTTCATTAATCTTTCGGTTTGTCATTACATATTGTAGATTAAAATACCCTTTCATTTTATGCTCGGTCTTCTTCTATAATGGCTTGGAATGTTGAATATATGCAAAGTAGGCGATTGCGGGCTTCAAACTTATCAAACCGTTACAATTTTTACTAAATGTACAACGGTTCAAATTATCTGTATCGCCCGGCTTACGCATGTTGCGTGATATCGCATGTGCTTGGTTATCTCTTTGTTAATAAGTCAAATAATTCTTCGTTAATGTAATAATTTCCAGTTCCCAATTTATCTTTTCGCAGCATTTTATCATCTGCTAATTTGTTTAAATAATTTGCAGCAGTCAATCTCGACACTCCAATATCATTTACCACAAATTCAATCTTTGTATATGGGTGTTTGAATAAATTATTTAGTAAATCCTGACTGTAAAATTTATAATTATCACGAAGTCGATGTTTGTAGTCAAGCATTAATTCTTTAATCTTGATTATCAAATCTATGGTTTCTCGTGCCGTTTCTTCAACTCCTTTAATCATAAATAAAACCCAATCCTCCCACAGGTTTTCATCTCTTACTTTTTGCAGATATCTGTAATAGTCGGGTTTATGTTTAATGATATAATTGCTTAAATAAAGGATTGGCAAGGTCTGTAATTTTTCTAAAATCAGGTATAGAATATTTATTATCCGACCTGTCCTTCCATTTCCATCGTAAAACGGATGAATACTCTCAAACTGAAAATGAATTATTGCCATTTTTATCAAAGGGTCACAATCTTGAAGCTCCGAATCATTAATGTACTTTTCGAGATTTGTCATTAATTTTAATATTTCCTCATAATCTTGAGGCGGCGTGTAAATTGTCTCTCCAGTTGCTGCATTTTTAAATGCTGTCCCCGGAAGTTTTCTAAATCCAGCTTTATTATCTTCAAGTACTTCCTGAATTTGTAAAATACTCTTATTTGTCAATAATCCTGTTTTGGTAACTAACTCAAATCCTTTTTTTAATGCAGAAATATAATCTTGAACCTTTTTGGCTTGCAATGATTTAAATGCGTCAAAATTTAATTCCGATTTATATAAATCATCATGTGTCGTGATTATATTCTCAATCGCAGAACTGTCTTTTGCTTCTTGTAATCCAAGAGTATTAATCAGGATGTTTTGGTTGGGAATCGTTGATGCAATCCCTTTAAGTTCAGCTAAAGCTGCATGAGCTGAAGGCAAGGCTTTTAAAACTCTCTTTGTTTCTAAATCAATGTTTAGTGGTAATTCTGTCAATCCCCAAGAATCCATTTGTAAAGCATTTTTAAAAATCTATACAAAGATAAAGTCTTTTGTAAAGAAAAACTCATAATCTTTACATTTATTAATTTATATGAATAAAAAAATCATAAATCTATGCACAAGGTTATTTTTGTGGTTGCAATGGCGGTGACGGTTTGAATATGGTGCGTTTGGCATTTTAAAGCTCCAAAGTATCAAACCGCTATTTATTTTATTAAATGTTAACATGCTTAAAATTAGCACTATCCGCCAAATGACCTATATTTATTGTTAGTTTTTATTTGATCACAACCTGCAGCCTTGGATTTATAGGATTGAAAGAATAAGGAAATAGGATAGATTTGTCAACAAATAGATATTCTAAATATCTCAAATTTGAAATTGAAGAAGGTATTTCTACCATTGGTCCACAGTTAACTAAATTTAGTTCAATTAAATATTCTAATTTCCCAATTTCATTAGGTAATTCGGTTAAACTGTTTTTACCAATTACCAAATATTTAAGGCTTTCAAGATTTCCTATTTCACTTGGAACAGAGAATAATTCATTGTTATTTAAATACAAAAACATCAGGTTTTTTAAATTCCCTATTTCCGGGGGGAGTGTTTTTATTTCGTTATACTGAACGTCAATGTATTCCAAGTTTTCAATTTTACCTATTTCAGCAGGTAGAAATTTAAGGTTATTATGTTTAATTGAGATTTTTTTAAGTTTTTTCAGGTTACCAATTTCTGGAGGAAGTGATTCTAATTTGTTACTGCTCAATACTAGCGTTTCTAAATTTTCTAGTTTACCGATTTCTTTTGGAATTGAAGTCAAATTGTCTCTAAAAAGGTATAAAGTTTCTAAATTCTTAAGTGTTGAAATCTCTGGTGGCAATTCCCTAATGTTTTTGTTTTTTATCTTAAGGACTATCACATCATCAGGATTTGCTAATGCTTTATCTAAATTTCGGTATGTCTTGCAACTAGTCAAAGCTAGTAGTGATATTGCCAATAATAAAATAATAGTTTTTACTTTCATTTTCATTCTCGTTTTCAATTTTTCAAATTAACACTAACGTGTTGCAAGTATGGCACGTAGCCGTTCCTTACTCTGATTTATATTAATTTGTACTATTTTCAAATTTACTATTCTTTGTCTTGATAACTGCAATGCGGCTATGTGATATACTTGCTGTTGCCGGGTCGTTGTTTTTTCATTCTTTTAGTTTCTTTTGATAATCAGTTGTCATTTTATCCAAAACTTCCTTTTCTGAAATAAAGCTCCATTCTTTTCTTTTGCTGTTATAAACAATTCTCCCTTTTGGTAGAAACCCTGAAGTCCCTCCACACCATGCTGCATAAGTAAAATTTCCTTTAAATAGTTTTCTTTTATAGTCAACAGTCCAGCCACCAATAAAGCAATCCATTGTGTCTTTACTTATTTTCTCAATCCTTGTCCAATAAAGTTCTGAGATTTTATTTTTCTTGATTAGTTTTTTGGATTCTTCTTCCGTGATGAAATGTATTTTAAAATCTTCAAAGTCCGTTTTTATATTTTGATGACTTGAGTCCGATAGAATAAAAAATTCTTTTGATTCTGTAAGTTTTGCTTTGTTTGAGAAAAAGTCCAAGAAGGTTTGATTGTATAATCTCTCTAAAACAGGTTCAGTATTCATATTTTGTGAATATATGTTCACCGAAATTCCAAGAATTACCAATATGATTATCGTTTTCTTCATTTCTTTACAGTGCCTGCCATCGTTTAGTATATGCAAAGTAGGCGATTGCTGGCTTCAAGCTTATCAAGCCGTTACAATTCTGAATCGGGATACAACCCTTGAATTTACTACTGAACTGGCTATTATTTTTATACATTGTTACCTGTTGTTATTTCATTTCACTTATTAATTCTTTTATTTTCTGTTTTCTTTGGCTTTCATTTTTTCTCTTTCTAAAATATGTTATCAGTCCAAAAACAGAAAGTGAGAAAAAGAAGATAATAAATCCTATTTGTTCATATTGATTTTTACTTCCAATTGTCTTTGTCATAAAGTCGAAGAAATAATCGAAAGTCATTAACAGTCCTAAAAATGCACCACCAATTGCCATCATTAGACTATGCTTTGAATTAGAAGTCCATCGAAATAAACTATAAGCTCCACTTTCATTTCTTTCTTCTTCGATTAGTTTTTCAAGTGTCCATTTCTTTTTATGAGAATCAATATTATCAAAGTCGAAATTTCTTAATTTAAGCTCTAATTCAGCAAATTCTTTTGCTTCAGCACCTAATTGTTTTCTTCCTAAGAAAATCTCATAAAGTTCTTTGTCAGTTTTATTCTTAAAAATTTTCTCCCAATTGTAACTCATTTAAATTTTCGTTTTTTTTAATAACAGGTAACGGATGGCGGTATGAAATCGTTGGGGATTGCGGTCTACTTTCCTGTCCAGTTACACTGAACTAAATGCGTAGCAGAATGCTGAAATAACCACTTAAACCCCAATGTTTTATACCGCGTGTTGGCATTTCGTTGTTTATTCTTTGTTTTTATAAAATTTATCTCTCAATCTAAAAGTTAAGTCATTTATTAATTCCAAATCAGGTGTTTCTGGTAAAGATGATTGCTCAAATGCAGATTCCATTTCTGTTTGTTTCAAGTCTGCCATTTTTAGTAATTCCTCATATTCAAATTTTCCAGCTTTAATATCAAGCAGGAAATCACGATTTGGTCTTTTTACATTGACTTTTTTCTCTTTTCCGATTTCTATTGCCATTTCTAAAAGTCGAAATACATGCATCATGTTCTTTGAATCATAATTTTTGCCGTGACTTTTAGTATTTTCATATCTATCGTCATTTCTCTTATCCACCCAATCCCAGTATTCTCGATACTCTTTGCAATAAGTTGAATATCCGTTCCTGTTGAAATACATAAGAGCTTCTTGTTTGGTGTCTTTGGGGATTGAACTTAAACAGATATCATTTGAGTCTTTCCCTCTTAACACTCCACTAAATCCCAATTTGTCCGAATAGTATAATCCATAAACATCTTTCATATGTTGAATATTTACTAAACCACAGTTTTCTTGTTGCCAACCTTTAATTTCTAAATATTTTAAAAGTGGTATTGCTCCTTGGTCATAATTCACAAAACAGAATGACAAAACACTTTTTCGCTCTTTTGCTACGGGATTTACTATTTTCTTTTTAAGCCCTTTTGCTTTTTTGATTTGAGATAATGCGAATTTTCCGAACGTGTTATTGCATAGTTTTGATAAAATCAATTCGGATTTTATTTCATTTAAAAACGGATGCTTATAAATTATCGCTGATTCTGGCGTATTTAGTAATTCAAGGATATTTGGATTGTTTAATGATAACAATTCCATAAATCGCCCAAACTCATAAAATACTATATCGTTTGTTTCATTATTTACCTGAGGAGTATAGGTTAATCCATAAAATTCCTCTTTTGGCAAAATGAAAACTCCCTTTATGTCTGTATCGGAAGTAGGTGTGTCTAATCCGTATGCCCTACTGCCACTTATACACTCCAGTATTATTAATCCTTTATTTCTTAAATCCTCAATTGTCATTAATTACGCTAATATTTTTCTGAAGAACTCATTTAAATCATCCATTTGTCCTTTTGAAGCTGGTAAGCTCTTAGATTCATTGTCAGCTCTTTCTATACAACTTTCCATAAACCTAATTAAATCTTGTTCGCCATTGTGCAAATAAGTTTCGCTTATTGTCGATTTAATTTCTATTAGTTCATTAATCCTGTTTATTAAATTCTGTGGCAAATCTAACCCGTTTACCATTTTTCTAAATTCGATTGGAGGAATTTCTTCTTTTTCAAGAATCCACAGGCAAGCTACCGATGCACGCAACGCATAAAAGAATCTTTTCAATTTGTAGTCATTTGAGCTTAAGACTTCTTCTAAAGCCTTTTTCGCCATACTCAAATAATGATGAATTGTAGCAATTCTTGAATAAGTCTTTTGTGCAACTGAATTTATTCCTGTCAGGAACTCTTTGTCAGCTTTGTAAATAATTGGTGATTGAATTCTTTCAAGCAAAGGCGGATTTGATTTCCAAAGCAATCTCAGGCTTTTTCTTAAATCCCAACCACTAATATCAATCTCGTTGTTTTCCAAGAAATATTCGATTGTGTCTTTTTCTTCGGTTAAGCTCAAATACCAATCTTTCTCGTGTTTGTAAATTACCCGAACATCGAAATCACTATCAGGCGATGGAAATCCCCATGCTCTCGAACCTGTTTCACAGGCAAGAAGTATTTTAATCCCTTTTTCTTTCTCTAAATCAGATAAGTATTTCTTAATCTTTTCTTCCATCAATCGTATTTAATTTTGTGCAGGATGTTTCTTACAATGAATGCCAACGGCTCGAATATGCGTAGTGCGGGAATTCAAGGTAATTCACTATCAAACCGCTACAATTTTTATTAGATGTATCAATGTTTAAATTTACCACATCGCCCCGCATTACGTATATTTATTGTTAGGCTTTCGTGCTTTATTCAATTTTTCTAATCTTTCCGTTTTTAATTTCGTAAGCAAGCTTTTTATGCTTCTTTTTTATATACAAAGTCATCTGTTCGTCAAATAAATATGCACTATAAACTCCCTTTTTGATAGATTTATTCGAGACATAGTACAGATTAGTCGAATACCAGTCAGCGAAAATCTTTTTATTTACCAGTTTGCTTTTTATTTTATTCCGGTCAATAAATTCATTTAAGTCTTGTTCCTTAATTTCTGGTCGAATACTAAAGTCTGTACTACAACTTATAATCCTTTCTAGAAAAATGCTGTCATTTTTAGCTCTCCATATTGCTCTATAACCTCTCCAGCAAGCTGTGCTTGGTGCTGTCTCACGAGTAAGTCCAAACGGTCTGAATTTCAAGTCTAAATTCTCAAGTGGAAAAGATTTTATTAATAATGTATCATTGCCAATTATCAATAAATCAGGCTCTTGTTCTGTCGCCATTAAACTCATGGGCCACAGAAATAAAAGAAAAGCTGCTATCGTCGTTAAATTTCTCATTCGTTTATTATGTATTGTTCTTTTCTATCTTGTAATGTGTTAACCGCATCTTCGCATGAAGCCTAACTTGTAGATAAACGCACCCCAATGGCATTTAGCATGCCAGCAACAGGCACGCTAAACGCAAGTATAGTTGTTTTATTCATGTTGATTAAAGTGATCATATTGCTTGTCAAAGTTTGCTTCATGGGTATATATTCATTTTACTTTTAGTCATATCCGTGTTGCCCGGGCAACGCAATTGTTTTTGCCATCCAACTTGCAGATGGCCTTCCGCCAAATTCCTTCCTTTTCCCCGGCTGCTGCGAACGAGCATGCCATACCAGCGGGCGCCGGTTATTTCATGCTTTAAAAGTAAAAAATTTTCGCTTTTACAAAAACATTTCAACACTATTTAAATGGTGTTTAAATAGTGACGCATCAGGAAGTGCCGGGCATTATTGTGTAGACAAGCGTCTATTAATAAATGTACAGTCTGGCTACTTCAGAACAAAACCGCTTTTGTTTCCTGAGCGGTCTCCGGTTGAAAGTCTTAGCGCAAAGTTTACCTCCCGACCAAAAAAAGGGAGGGGTTTGGTCCTTTGCCCTGTCAAGTGACAGAGAAAATCAGCTTATCATCCAAAATTTCCGGATACCAATCACACTTCGACGGGCTCCCTTCGGCATGGTTCGACAGGGCTCACCACAGGTGCTCAGGTCATCGCTGTCCAGGCAGATCGGCACCAGACGGGATATGAGTAACTTTAACTCTCATATTTGCTGATTCAAAAAAAATGATAAAAAAATTTGGTTGGTAAACAAAATTGATTTTAATTTGCATTCTATATATAACATATATTTAGTATGAGTTATTCATTGTCATTTTCAAAAGCTATTTTGGTTGTTATATTCATCTCAGATAAGACCAGGCAAAATCAGTTTGAGTTTTTGTCTACAGCTTCATTGTCAGAAATCCTGAATATTCCAAAGCCTACTTTGGTTAAGATTCTCCAAAGTCTCACTGCTGAGGGAATAATCGAAACAAAAGAGGGCAAATTCGGTGGCATCAGATTGATCAAAGATCCATCAAATATTAGTGTTCTCGAAATTTTGAATGCTGTCGAAAAAGGTAAGTCTCTCTTCAATACTACTTTTGATATTAAAGCAAAGGGACAAAGACCGGATAAGGCACAGATTTCGTTGTTAAACTTGTTTGGTGCGGCTGAAAACAAAATGAAAGAAGAACTCAGCAAAAAGACAATCGCTCAAATCCTTGAGGAGATGAGTTGATTTTTTTTACACTTAACTAAATAAACGATATATAATGAAGATAAATATAGGCTTCAGCAGATTTTTCTCAAGTGTACAAGAAACACCCTGGTATAATGAGTTCTTAGAACCAGTTGTCTCTCTGATTTCTCCATTCAGTAAAGTGCTGGATATCGGAACAGGTACCGGTAAATTACTTCAGCTATTAACAAATGGAAAAAATTCGGATTGCACCGGAATTGATACGAGTGCATCAATGTTAGCCGAAGCTGAAAGAAAATTAAAAGGACTACCAGTTTCTTTAGTGCAAGTTCCTGCGGGAGCTGGTTTTCCATTTCAAAATCCTTGTTTTGATGAAATCTGTATCTGCAACGTTTTGTTTAACCTGGGTGTTGATGAACAGAAATTTTTACTGAATCAGTCGTTGGATGTTTTGAATGAAAGAGGAAAAATAATTATCCTTTCTCCAACCGGAACAGGCAACTCGAGAGCTGGTTTCCGGAAGTTTTTAAAACGGGACAATAAAAGCTTTGGCTTATGGTACATGCTGACAAGGCAAAGTGCAAGAAAATATAATACCCGGGGACGCATACCGGATTTCTGCAAAGAGAAAAACCTGGTTTACAGCAGCAGAATCGTATTTGATGGCTTTGGCTTATTAGAAATAATTGAAAGAAGATAATTTTTTTATCATTATCTAAATATACGTAATATCATGTTTAACAATTTAAATTTAACTTTTATGAAAACAAAAATCAGTTTTTTAGCACTCGTAGTCATTTTAGGGATGTCAAATTACAAAGCTACAGCCCAAAGCACAGATCGTACCAATGGAAAAACAAAATTATCCATTGAAATCGACCCTGCAACATTTGTCTTTAAAGGATATTCGGCTCATTTAAGAATTCAACCGAAGTCATGCAATCATCTTTTATATGGTGTTGGTATTTATGCCATGGATATGCCCGCCTTTTTTGTGGACATGAACAGCAACAATGCCGACAAAGGTTGGCAGGTGCGCATTAACAACGCTATTGGAATTTTCGCAGAACATCATTTTTCCGAAGTTAATAAAGGATTTTTTGTTGGTTCTCAGATGAGTGCGCAGCAGTTTTTGATTGAAAATGACAACCAAAGCGGAAGTGAGAAGTTTACCAACGGATTAATCATGGGTTACGGAGGTTACACCCTGCAACCTTTTAAATTCCCGCTTTATTTTAAAGCATGGGGAGGTGTTGGGTACACATCCAAAATTAGCGGAGAAAATGTTCTCGGTGGCAATGAATATGACATTTCACCAATATCTGTTTTTGCTACTTTACATGTGGGGTATACCTTTTAACGATAATCAAAATGAGAAATTCAGTTTTCCTAATTTGGACTTTGTTGCTTGTCGGAATCATAGACTTGCATGCTCAGGAGAAAGACAAGCATGAATTCCTGGTTGAAGTAGATCCGCTCCCATTCATTATGGGTGGTGCAGGCGGTCACTTTGGCTGGTCTCCAAAAAAGAGTGACCATCTTACATTTGGGCTGGCTTTTATTGCTCAAATTAAATATCCGGATGCTTTTATTGAAATAGATTCCCGGAACAAAGAGTTGGGCTGGGGAGTACAAATCAATCAGGGAATAGGACTATGGACTCACTACTATTTTCGGGACAAGAACAGTGGTTGGTTTGCAGGAATACAGCTATTTACTCAGGAAATGGCGCTTACCAATGAAAGCTTCCCCGGAGAAACTGACAGAACAAATACTGTTCTGGTAGCCGTTCAGGGAGGGTATTTGTGGTATCCGTTTAAAAAACAAAGTTTTTATCTCAGGCCATGGGCAGGAATTGGTTATCAATCGGTAATTACAGGAACCTTTGAACCCGATAAAGTTGATCCTGATTTAACTGTTGGAAATTTGGAGTATTATTTAACACCCCTTATGCCATTTGCAACTGTCCATCTGGGGTATAGATTTTAATGTTTGTTTTCGCATTTATGGGCTTGAGAATTCATTTTCTCAAGCCTTTTTTTATAAGGCAAACATTCATTACAATGGTTCATTAGCATGAAGAACAACGGTGAGTATATGCAAAGTAGGCGATTGCGGGCTTCAAACTTATCAAACCGTTGCGATGTTGATGCGTACTACAACCCTTGAATTTACTACTATCTCGCCTATTTGCTATATACATCTTTGTTGGGCGGTCGTTCATTATTTTTCACTCAATAAAAATTTAAAGTCCCAGTAATCTGTCTGTTTTGTAAATTGTTTCTGTTTACCTTTATTATCAACATATCCAATAACTACAAAATCCCTAAATATCAACATTCTAAAATCGTCTCCAATCACTGAAATTTTTGGTTGAGCAAAAGAAGCAATAGAGCTTTTCCAATCAGTTTTATTATTGTCAATCCAGCTGCGAAGTTCTTTTACCTTAGGAGAAGCTATTTCTAAATCAACTGAATTGTCCGTGAAAACAGTATCAGTTTGATAAATATTTAATTTTAAGAAAGTCTCGTTTTTGAATAATTCATTTGAATCAATAATCTGAGCGCATGAATTTGTCAGAATCATAAGAAACAAGCTTAATGTTAAGGCTCTAATATTGGTCTTATTAAATGAAATCATTGTCTTTCCAAATTAGCCAATTAGGATTTATTCCCCATGTCTCTATAAAACCTTCTTCCTTATATGAACCTGGTTTTGGAAACCTTGAATCAGGACAAGACTCAAATACAAGATGAGTGTTACCTAAAATAAATTCAACACTTATTCCTTTACAATCAGTATTTTTATCAATCACGATGTAGTTAACCTTACCTTTTAATCTAGTCTTATTCAAAGCTAACTCCAATGAAGCAGGAAATTTCTCTGCGTTAATAAATTTTCCATATAAATCAGTCGAAAAATGACAATTCTCCACAGACTGGATTAAATCAGTATATTTTTCTGAGCCAGAATTTATTTCATTAACAAGCTGCGATTCAAAATCGGAACAAGCTGCGAATATCAAAATGATAACTAATCCGAAAATTATTTTAGTCAATTTATCCATTTGTGTTAGCTGTCAAAATTAATAGAATCTCTAAAAATTGATACATTCCCAATTCCCAATTTTGGAGGCTTTTATCTGGGGAATGTTGCACAACGATGAGTATATGAAACGTTTGGCATTTCGGAGAGCAAACCTGTCAAACCACTCCAATTTACATTAAATGTAACAGCCTTAAAATTAGCACTATCCTCCAAATGTTTTATATTCATTGTTGTGGGTAGTTATTTCCATTGCCCTACCTTTTCTAAAATTAATCTTCTCACAAGATGTTGAGCATTTGCAACATCAAATACAGATAAATCCATAATTCTATCGCCCACACGATGTGACGAAATTTTGCTTCTCAAATAGCTAATGTAATCAATTGCATCATGTAGGCTCACATATCCATCATTTATACTTATAAAAAACTCATTTTTGTAACCTGATAGATCAGCCCATTCTGCTGTCCTACTTGTTTTTATGGACTTCTTTGATTCAATACTTGTTGCATCACCTCGTATCATCCAGGAAATATCTTCGCTTACCTGAATATTTGAAGACTTTAACCTCCTAGTCAAATCATCTTTAACAATTGGATTCCAATATCCGTCCTTAAGTCTACTTGGTTTTTCCTTTGAGGCACGAATTTCAAGTCCTAATTCCTCAATTACTGAATATGCAGTGATTATTGCATATGCAAAGCGCATTTGTATATAATTAAAATCCGTTTTTTTCCAGTCAATTACTTCATGCAAATCCATATAATGTTGAGAATATATCTCTGTGCTTAGTTGGTATTTTACGATTGAGTTAGCTAATTGAATATCCTTGTTCGCTAAAATTGCTAAGTGGAAATAGTATGGTATTGATAGATTACTAAATGCCTTAACGGGTTTATATGTAAACTCGTGACCTTTAACTTCGTCAATTGTCCCAAATTCATGAGGATAATGTGCTTCATTACTCCACATTACAGTCCCCTCAATGACAGCCGCCGCACAAAGAACATTAAATAATATATTCTGAGCAATTTCAAATGATTCTGCGTTTATAATAAATTCCAATCCATTCCATTTACTATTATATATCCAATCTATATACCAATCATCACATGAATAATTTGACCTGATTAATTTCAAATTAGATTCCTCAATTAGCTTTTCAGAGTAGTCATCAACTGAATCACAATTACTAATCGCTAAATAATATCCTGAATGGTACTTTTTCATTTTTAATTACCCACAGCGTGTTGCGGCTATGGTGCGTGCCGCGTTTTTACTCCAACTTTTCTTGATTTGCACAATTGTTATAATTTACATTTTGTTTCTTAATAGCACTAGCTGCGGCATGCACTATGAGCCGCTGTTGTAGCACGTTTTTATTCATTTTCAATATTTAAATACTTATCCTCAATTTCTTCCCAGAAATCCATTCTGTTAAGTTCAATATTCAAATCTTCATATTTTCTTTCAAAAAATAGGTGGAATATGAATTCTACGTCTTTTGGATTGTTTGTCAAAGAACCATAAAGCTTGATAGTCCTGTTTATGACAATAGAATCCTCAATTATTGTTTCAATATGGTTTCCCAGTCCAAAATAAAATTGATAACTATCATGTGTGTTAGGACAAACTGAAACGGATAAATATCTATTTGAATTTTTGTCTAGTACTTCCAAATCCGGTGAATTAAAAGTCTCTTGATTATTCTCTTTCCAATACTCTGTTTCCCAATCTATTCTTTCAAAATCTTTTATATGTTTTTCCAGTTTTGTAGGTCCAAGTATTTTAAAAAAGTCAGTGTGGTAACTTGATTCATGAAGTCTACTTTCAAATCCGGAATTTTCAATTTTATTAATATTTCCACAATCCGCAGTCAAGATTGAAATGGAAAATAAAATTATGATTTTTAATAGATACTTCATCTTTTCTCAAATGTGCTACAACTTGTATATTAACGCAATCCTATGGCATTTAGCATGCTAACAACAGGCATGCTAAGCGCAAGTATAGTTGTTTGATTCATGTTGATTAAAGTGATCATATTGCTTGTCAAAGTTTGCTTCATGGGTTTACATTCGTTTTACTTTTAGTCCTATCCGTGTTGCTCCTTGCAACACAAACATCTAACCGCCATCCGGCTTGCAGGTGGTCTTCCGCCAAATCCTTCCCTTTCCCCGGCTGCTGCGAGTGAGCAAGCCATACCAGCGGGCGCCTATTTTTCAACACCTTAAAAGTAAAAAAACTTTCGATTTTGCAAAAATATTTCACCACTATTTAAATGGTGTTTAAATAGTAACGCATCAGGAAGTGCCGGGGCATTATTGTGTAGACAAGCATCTATTAATAAATGTACAGTCTGGCTACTTCAGAACAAAACCGCTTTTGTTTCCTGAGCGGTCTCCGGTTGAAAGTCCCAGCGCAAAGTTTACCTCCCGACCAAAAAAAGGGAGGGGATTGGTCCTTTGCCCCGTCAAAGGACAAAAAACAATGACTTTCAATAACAAAAAATATTCCGGCCATGCGAGAGGACTCGTGCGGCAGCAAAGTGATGCTTTCCNNCAGCACTTTTGCGCATTCACGCAATACTTTTAGCGTTTGATGCATTCTTTAAAGGCTCACGGGCAGACATTGTGTCGTTTGACGCATTCCTTTTGCGTGTTGACGCAGCACTTTTGCGTATTCACGTAATTTCAGTGTGGGTTTGCTCTACTAGCAAAGAAATTCGTGGCCTAAGGTAATGGTAATGTCCCTTCCGGCAAATGAATTTCAGACCCGGGGAAATCCCCAACCGATTGTTGATAGTTCATCGGCTTACCACCCCAAACATGACAGAAAAATAGGTAATTTTGCGCCAAACTACCGCTTAAGATGTCAGAAAATTATACCGACGATAGCATCAGGACGCTCGATTGGAAGGAGCATATCAGGCTCAGGCCAGGGATGTATATCGGGAAACTGGGAGATGGAACCTCACACGACGATGGAATCTATGTTTTGTTGAAAGAAATCATCGACAACAGCATCGATGAATATGTGATGGGCAACGGAAAAACCATTGAAGTCACCATACAGGAAAGCCTTGTCACCGTGCGCGATTACGGACGTGGCATGCCCCTCGGAAAGGTCATCGATTGTGTGAGCAAGATCAATACGGGAGCCAAATACGACTCGAAGGTGTTTAAAAAAGCTGTGGGGCTCAACGGTGTTGGCTCCAAAGCCGTAAACGCCATGTCGTCCTATTTCATGGCGCAATCGATCCGCGAAGGCAAAACCAAGGTGGTCGAATACCGCAAAGGCGAAATCGTGGCCGACCATCCGCTTGCTGACAGCGACGGAAGACCCGGCACCACCATCAGCTTTGTGCCCGACGAGGAAATCTTTGGCAAATACCGCTACCTCCACGAATACATCGAGGAAATGCTGTGGAATTATGTCTTCCTCAACAATGGCCTGACCATCGTTTTCAACGGACAGAAATTCTTTGCCAAAAACGGTTTGCTCGATCTGCTCGAACGCAATATCGCCGGTCCCGAGAGCATGGTTTATCCCATCGTGCATATCCGCGAAGAGGATTTTGAGTGCGCTTTCACGCATTCGAACAATTCCTACAGCGAGGAATACTATTCGTTTGTCAACGGACAGCACACCACGCAGGGCGGCACACACCAAAACGCTTTCCGCGAAGCCATTGTCAAAACAATCAGGGAGTTCTACGGAAAAGACTACGACACTTCCGACATCCGCACCTCCTTCATAGCAGCCATCAGCATCAAGATTCAGGAACCTGTTTTCGAATCGCAAACCAAAACAAAACTGGGATCGCAGCATATCGAGCCGGGCGGACAATCCGTCAGGAATTTCATCAGCGATATCATCAAGAAGCACCTCGACAATTACCTGCACATCAATCCGGAAACGGCTGAAGCCCTGCAGCGTAAGATCATGCAGAGCGAACGTGAGCGCAAAGACATGGCCAACATCAAGAAGCTGGCACGCGAGAGCGTGAAAAAAGCCAGTCTGCACAACAAAAAACTGCGCGATTGCCGGATCCATTTCAACACCAATCACGAAAAACGGCTCGAAACCACGCTCTTCATCACCGAGGGCGATTCTGCATCGGGAAGCATCACCAAAAGCCGCGATGTGCAAACTCAGGCCGTATTCAGCCTGAAAGGTAAACCGCTCAACTGCTTTGGCCTGAGCAAGAAGATCGTTTACGAAAACGAGGAATTTAACCTGATGCAGGCGGCCCTGAACATCGACGATTCGCTCGAAAACCTGCGCTACAACAACATTGTGATTGCCACCGACGCCGATGTCGATGGTATGCACATCCGTTTGCTCCTCCTCACCTTTTTCCTGCAGTTTTATCCCGATCTGGTGCGCAGCGGACACCTGTACATCCTGCAAACACCACTCTTCAGGGTCAGAAACAAAAAAGAAACCATTTATTGTTACTCTGACGAAGAAAGGGTAAATGCCATCAGAAAGCTGGGCACCAATCCTGAGATTACCCGATTCAAAGGACTGGGTGAAATTTCTCCTGACGAATTCAGGTTTTTCATCGGCCCCAATATGCGTCTTGAACCCGTTATTTTGAAACGTGACCTCTCGATCAACGAGGTGTTGAATTTCTACATGGGCAAAAACACACCTGAACGTCAGCAGTTTATCATCAACAACCTGCGTCAGGAAGATGAACTGACCGAAGACAAGATCAGCGCCTGATCAACTTATTTTGTACCACTTCTGAGGTAATTGAACGCCTGCCCGAGCTGTGCGATGATATCGCTGGCAATCAGACTTTCCATTCCTGATTTTTCAGCGGCCAGATCGCCTGCCAAACCGTGCAGGTAAACACCCAGCAAAGCTGCTTTGGCCGGCGAATAGCCTTGTGCGAGCAACCCAAGAATGATGCCCGTAAGCACATCACCGCTTCCGGCAGTCGCCATCCCGGGATTTCCGGTGGTGTTGAAATAGCATTTTCCGTCTGGAAGGCAAATGGTGGTGTGTGCGCCTTTGACAAGCACAATAATTTTGTGACGCATGGCCAGCTTTCGTTGCAGCCCGAGTCGCTCAAAACCATTGTCGAAAGCTGAAGTCAGTCGTTCAAACTCTTTTGGATGGGGAGTCAGGATGGTGTTGGGCGGCAAAAAGGCCAGCCAGGTTTTGTTCTCGGCCAACAGGTTGAGGGCATCAGCATCAAAAACCATCGGCACTTTGCATTCCTGTATCAAAAGCTTGAGCGCGGCTGCCGTAGAAGTGTCCGTGCCCAATCCCGGACCAACACCCACCGCCTGGTAAGGTGACAGGTCGGGCAGGCGCGAAAAACAGCTTTTTGAAGCATCTCGGCTGATCATGGCTTCGGGAAAGGCCGTTTGCATCGGAACAACTGATGCCGCCGGAAGATGCACATGCAGCAAACCGGCACCTGCGCGCAGGCAAGCCCTCGAAGCCAAAATAGCAGCACCGGTTTTGGTTTCGGAACCCGCAATCAACAAAGCATGACCATAAGTGCCCTTGTGCGAGAATTTTGGCCGGTTGCGCAGCAAGCCCCTCGCCTGCTCTGGCAATATGAGTTGGTTTTCTGTTTCAGTCTGGTTGATGAAATCAGGATGAAGTCCGATCGGCAGCACCTCCCAACGGCCAACAAACAAGTCGTTTTCGGGCAACAGAAAGGCCAGCTTTGGCAATTGAAAAGTCAGGGTATAATCTGCGTGAATTACTTGATCTTTGGGACTTTTCAGCGGTTGATCAGCGAAAAGACCAGATGGAATGTCGATGGCAATCACCAGCGGATCGGCATCGTTGATCCACCGAATCAGTTCAGCAGTAAAGCCCGACACCGCCTTGTTGAGCCCCGAACCGAAAATGGCATCAACCACGATGCTGTGGTTTCCTATTTCCGGAAAATCCTCCTCACTCAGTATCTCGTGCACTTTCACCGTGGTGTATTCCTGCAGGCGCGAAAGATTTTCGGCGCAATCAGCACTCATGTTCGAAGTGTACTTCACCAAATAAACCGTCGACTGATGCCCCTGCTCAAAGAGCAACCTGGCCAATGCAAGCCCGTCGCCCCCGTTGTTTCCCATTCCGGCAAAAATCATGACCCGACTGTCAGGGTTCAACCTTTGCCTGATCCAGCCAAAAAGCTCAGTGGCGGCGCGTTCCATCAGGTCAATGGAAGCGATGGGTTCATTTTCGATGGTATATTGATCGGCCAGACGAATCTGATCTGTTGAAAGAATTTTCATGGCATGCAGGTATAAAACAACAGCACTAAGTTAAACAATCTCACGGAATGAAATATCCAGGAGAGTATGATCATAGTCACTGTGAATGAAAATTGATGGATTCCCGAAAATTTTTGGGATTGACCTATGAAATCAAAATTATTTGCAAATGAAAACAAGCAGCAGGTATGGATGATGAAACACAATCCTGGCCGGACATGCTATGCCGGAAATATTCGTATTTTTGCCGTCCTTTAATGGAATAAAAAAAGCAAATCAATCTCATCAACAGCAAACCAAATCATCTGCTGACCAAACCCAAGCACAGAGCATGAAGCCAAAACCTAAATCGAAACTTTACGAAAATGTGACCATTGTTGACGCCGGCGCAGAAGGCATGGCCGTTGCCAAGCCCGAGGGCAAGGTGGTTTTCGTGCCTTTTGGCGCCCCTGGTGATGTGGTGGATTTAGAAGTTTACAAAAAGAAGCGAAAGTTTCTCGAAGGCCGCATCACCCGCTTCGAAACACAGTCGGAACAACGAACAGAGCCGGTTTGCGCGCATTTCGGCTTGTGTGGCGGTTGTAAATGGCAGCACCTGGATTACAGATGGCAGCTTCACTTCAAACAGAAACAGGTCAAAGACAATTTAGACCGGATCGGAAAAATCGCTTATCCTGAAATCAGACCCATCCTGGGCTCCGAAAAGATTTACCATTACCGAAACAAGCTCGAATATACCTTCTCGAACCGCAAATGGCTGACCGACGGCGCTCCCTCCGGCACCAAGGAAGAAGCTGATCTCTATGGTCTTGGTTTTCATCTGCCGGGCATGTTCGACCGCATCCTCGACATTGAACAGTGTTATTTGCAGGCAGACCCTTCAAACGAAATCAGGCTGTTTGTGCGCGAATATGGCTTAAAAAACCAACTCACATTCTACAATGTACGCGAGCACCAGGGCCTGCTGCGAAACCTGATTATTCGCACGGCATCCAATGGCAACACCATGGTTATTCTGGTGACAGGCCATGAGGATGAACGCATTACAAGCGGATTATTGCCAGCCATTGCCGAACAGTTTAGCACAATCACTTCTTTGATGTATGTGGTAAACGACAAGAAAAACGATGTGATCAACGATCTTGAGATCCAATGCTTCAAAGGCGAATCATTTTTGATTGAAAGCATGAAATCTCCCGTTTCGGGTTTCCCTGACCTCGAGTTCAGCGTAGGACCTGTTTCGTTTTACCAGACCAATGCGGCTCAGGCAGAGCGATTGTATCATGAGGCATTCAAACTTGCTGATGTGCAGGGTAACGAACTGGTTTACGACTTGTACACGGGAACCGGAACCATCGCGCTCTATTTCGCCCGTTTCGTGAAGCATGTAGTTGGCATTGAGTATGTTGAGGAAGCAATCAGAGACGCTGAATCCAACGCCAAAAGAAACAAGATCGAAAACACTTCCTTTTTTGCCGGCGACATGGCAAAAATTCTGGATGCTGATTTTGTGGCCGAAAACGGCAAACCTGACCTGATCGTCACCGACCCGCCCAGAGCAGGCATGCACGAAAAAGTGGTTCGTCAGATTTTGGAAATGCTGCCCCGAAAAATCGTGTATATCAGCTGCAACCCAGCCACGCAGGCCCGCGATTTGCAACTACTTGATTCTAAATATGAAGTTGTCGCTGTGCAACCGGTTGATATGTTTCCTCATACCCAACATGTCGAAAATATTGTGCTGCTTCACCTGAGAGAGGCGTAAATCTTCGCTCAGTCTAGTGTAGATAGGGTTTTACTTTCTGAAGCAATTCCTGCGGCTCAAATGATTCGGCCTTGACAATGAGCCTGGCCTGCGTATAATAGATGTTGCGCTGCCGCATATGACTTTTGATAAAGTCATTTAATTCTTCCTGACTTTTATTTTGAATCACAGGACGTTTTTTTTTCGACGCCAGCAATCGGCTCACGGCTGCTTCGACGCTGATGCGTAAATAGATCGTGAGGCCATGTTCGAGCATCCAGGCCATGTTGTCGTAGTAACAGGGTAATCCGCCGCCGGTTGCAATCACCGTGTTTTGCAAACGGTTTGTTTCTTTCAGCAACTGGCTCTCGAGCTTCCTGAAAAGATTTTCGTCGTATTTCTTAAAAAAGTTGGAGATAGAAATTTTATAACGCTCCTCAAACACTTCATCCAGATCGATCCAATCCCAGTTGAGCATGCGTGCAAGCTTGCGCGATTGCGTGGTTTTGCCCGCCCCCATATACCCGACAAAATAGATACGGTCGTACATGATGGTCTCAGATTAGCCGTTTATTACCGATTACTTGCGTGCAACAGCCCTTTTGGCTGCTTCAACAATATCCATCGTATCCAAATGATATTCAGTCAGTAGTTGTTCAGGAGTGCCGCTTTGTCCAAAGCTGTCGTTCACAGCAACCATTTCAACGGGCCGGGGCATCTTCAGCGCCAACAGTTGGGCAATGCTGTCGCCAAGACCGCCATTGCGCTGGTGCTCTTCGGCAGTCACAACACAGGCCGTTTTACGAACTGATTGAAGTACCGCTTCCTCATCCAGTGGTTTGATGGTGTGAACATTGATCAACTCGGCATTGATGCCCAGTTCAGCAAGAATTGAGAGCGCCTCTACTGCTTTCCAAACCAGATGGCCAGTCGCGAAGATGGAAACGTCTGTTCCCTCTTTCATCAAAATAGCTTTCCCAATAACCAATTTTTGATCTGCAGGTGTAAAGTTGGGCACTTTTGGCCTTCCAAACCGCAGGTAAACAGGCCCTTCGTGCAAGGCAACTGCTTTCACAGCTGCTTTGGTCTGGTTGTAATCGCAAGGCACAATCACCGTCATGCCCGGCAACATTTTCATCATACCGATGTCTTCCAGAATCTGATGCGTAGCTCCGTCTTCGCCCAGGGTAACACCCGCATGCGATGCACAAATCTTGACGTTTTTTCCCGAATAGGCTACCGATTGCCTGATCTGATCATAAACACGGCCAGTCGAAAAATTGGCAAAAGTTCCTGTAAACGGAATGAAGCCGCCAATGGTCAAACCGGCGGCCATACCAATCATATTGGCTTCGGAAATCCCTGTTTGAAAAAACCTGTCAGGGAATTCTCTGGCAAAGGCATCCATTTTGAGTGAACCAGTGAGGTCGGCACACAAAGCAACAACTTTTTCATTTTTCTTGCCGAGTTCGGCAAGTCCATCCCCAAAACCGGAACGTGTATCTTTATAATTCTGTATTGTAAAGTCCATTTTTATCAAAGTTTGAGGGATGAGATTAATAATCGCCAATTGTTTCCGGCAGTTGTGCCAGGGCTTTTTCCAGCTGCTCATCATTTGGAGCTACACCGTGCCATTTGTGTGTTCCCATCATAAAGTCGACACCCTGGCCCATCTCTGTTTCCATCAGCAATAGCTGCGGTATCTGCTGATTTGCCTGCTGGAGCGCGATATCAAGGGTCTTCACCACTTCTGCCATGTTGTTACCGTTGAAACGGGTAACTTTCCATCCAAAGGATTCATACTTTGCCTGCAAATCGCCCAAAGAAACAACCTGGTCAACAGGCCCGTCTATTTGCTTTCCGTTGTAATCAATTACTGCAATCAAATTGTCGATTTTCTTCGCCCCGGCATATAAGGCAGCCTCCCAGATTTGTCCTTCCTGCTGCTCTCCGTCTCCCATCAATACATAAACCAGGCGATCATCTCCATTCAACTTTTTGGCCTGTGCGGCACCAATGGCCACCGACAAACCCTGACCCAAAGAGCCACTTGCCACACGAATACCCGGCAGCTTTTCGAGCGTAGCCGGATGTCCCTGCAGACGCGAGTGTATCCTTCGGAAGGTTGCCAGCTCTTTTACTTCGAAATATCCTCTGCGTGCCAAAACGCTATAAAAAACCGGGCTGATATGGCCATTCGACAGAAAAAATAAATCTTCGCCCTTTCCGTCCATGGAAAAAGCTGTGGGATTTACTTTCATTTGGTTAAAATAGAGTGCTGTCAAAAAATCGGCACAGCCCAACGAACCACCAGGATGGCCCGATTGACAAGCATGCACCATTCTGACAATATCGCGACGGATTTGCGTTGCCAGATTTTCGAGTTGCTGAATATCACGCATAAGCTAAAATTAATTGATCCAAAAGGATGTTTCTCATCCTCCAATAGGTGGCGCAAAAGTAAGGATAAAATCCATCTTTTTACTTAAAATCCTGTTGCTCAAAATGAATTTACGCGCTCTTTTGAGATGATAAAACAAATGATAAAGTACATAAAAGAGGAATGCCCTTGAGGAATAAGTGTGTAGATAAAACAACTAAAATCAACACACACCTCAAGGGCATAAAGTTCGAACTTATAAAACAACCAACCAATTTGAATGCAAATATACCGAAATGAGAAATTCACCATTTACCACCAAAAAGTAAACGGTTACAAGAAAAAAGTAAACGGTTACCAACTATTTTGAAAATAAAAGCTTAGGTTTTTGGCAGGAATTCGATTTGGAAACTGACAAAAAAGGATGCCCCTGAGAATTTGGCACCCGTAAAAAACAACAAAAACGGCGTGCACCTCAGGGGCATTTGATTCGAACTAATAAAACAACCAACCGAGACAAATGTACATTTAAACCTATGCACGTTTCAGCATTCATTCAGTTATCGGTTAAGACAAATCAGTTTTAGGCAAAGACAATGAAATATTAGCAGAAAAATGAGAATTTTCTGAGAAAATTTTGGCTATGAATCCATCAGGAAAAGGTGAAAACAAACTAATTAATGGGTCATAAAAGAGGAATGCCTCTGAGGTCAATTCCAAATTGTAAAACAACAAAACAATTTGAACCTCAGAGGCATTAAGTTCGAACTTATTAAACAACCAACCAATTTTGAGCAGCAAAGATAGAAAGCTCAAAATTGTCTCATTTTAGCCGTTCAGTATAAGGTGAAATAAAATAAGTTATCGGAATTAGTCGTTTTCCGCGTTCTGAACAGCCCTGTTGAGGAACTGAATAAAATCTGCCATAACCGCAAATTTACTGCTTGTTTCACTGATGATTTCAGCAATGTCCTTGTTCGCGACATCAAACGCTGTCGAAACCACAAAGTGCTTATACAGCAAATAGTCAATGTACTGAAAATCTGCGGGAAATCCTTTCGGTGGTCGCTTTAGTTTTTCATCCATTAGCGAACCAAAAGTTTTTACAAACGGAGGCTGATGGATTAAGGTGTCGAATTCTGCGCCATTGAAATAGATTTCCTGTCGGATTGCCTTGAGCGTATTGGGTTCCGGGCCATAGATTCCGCCGCCCACGAAACAGTTTTCAGGTTCGAAGTGGATGTAATATCCTGCATGGTTTCCCGACTTGCCTCCTATCGCCATAAAAGCACCCAACGCGGTCTTGTATGGGTCTTTGTTCTTTGAAAAGCGGACATCCCGATAAATGCGAAAAATACACTTTTTGGGATCCAACAGCGCCAAAGAGGGCTCAAAAACAGCAAGTTCTTTCAATAGCCCGGTCACAAGCGCAATCAGCTCCTTCTTTGCTTCTTCAAAGTCGGGTTTGTGTTCTTCGAACCAGACACGGTTGTTGTTTTCCTTTAATTGAGAAAGGAAGGGTATAATTTTAAGCGTCATCGATTTTTTTTATTCAAAAATACGTTATATTCGTCAAACAAAACCGGTGACAATAAGATTGCCTGCAAATGAATAAATTTTACCCTTTTATTTTGACATTGATCTTCTTTGGTCCATTTCAATATGCTTTTTCCTTTAACGGACAGGCGCCTATTGGTGCACGATCAGCAGCGATGGGGCGCGCTTCGGTGAGCGAAACAGATTTCTGGTCGATTCAAAACAACCCCGCTGGCATGGCACTGCAAAGCCAGATTGGTGCTGGTATTTTCTATGAAAACCGCTACCTGATGAAAGAACTTTCGATGAAATCGGGCGCTTTGGTTTTCCCGGCTTCCTTCGGGGTATTGGGTGTTAGCTTTAATCAGTTTGGATACAATTTATACAACGAAAACAAGATTGGCCTGGCCTACGCCCGCAGTTTTGGAAAAGCATTGCGGATTGGTCTGCAACTCGACTATCTTACCACACATTTCGCCGAAGGATACGAGAGCAGTTCGAACGTGACTTTTGAGTTAGGTGTTCAATCGCAAATCAGCGAGAAAGTGATTGCTGGCGCTTACATATTTAATCCGATCAAAGCGCGCTTGTCGGCATATGAGGACGAAAGAGTGCCGGTTATTCTGCGTTTTGGACTCACCTATTTATTTACAACTTCCTTCAGCGCAATTGCCGAAGTGGAGAAAAACCTCGACCTTGATCCTTCGGTGCGATTGGGCATGGAATATCTTGTTGCCAAACAATTCTATGTTCGCGCAGGCCTGAATACGAATCCAGGCATTCTCACCTTTGGCGCGGGCTTCGATATTGGTCCGGCCCGTATTGATGTATCAGCTGGGATGCATCAGGTTTTGGGCACTTCGGTGCAGGCTGGTTTGATCTTTCATTTTGGGAAAAACCAGTAAGCATGAAAAGGCATTTGATCATCGGTCTCCCAACCTTGCTTTTGCTGTTACTGTATGCCAGCAATCTGCAGGCTCAGCTGGCTGGCGACAGCACACGCTCTGCCCTGAATGAGCTGATTGCAGAGCAGATCGAGCGCATTGCTGAAACCACCGATGCTGCACTCGACTACAACGACCTGATTGATGATTACCTGTACTACGCCGAATATCCGGTTGATATAAACAGCCCCCAAATGGCTGAGTTGCGCGATTTGCATCTGATCAGTGCGTATCAATATGAACAATTGCGTTCGTATATTGATGCCTATGGAAATCTTATCAGCACTTTCGAGTTGGCTGGTATCGAGGGTTTTGATCAGCAAACAATTGATTTACTGCTGCCGGTGGTTCAGATTGGCCAAAGCAAGAATGGTGCTAAAATCAGATTTTCGGATGTCATGAAACGCGGACGACATCAACTGCTTGTGCGCACCGAACAGATTCTGGAGCAACGAGAAGGCTACCGACCCATTGACGACTCCGCATTTTTGGCCAAACCCGGATCGAGATACCTTGGAAGCCCACAAAAAGTATATGCCAGGTATGCCTTCAACTACAGAAACAAAGTGAGGGCTGGCGTTACCATGGAAAAAGATGCAGGTGAAGTGTTCTTCAAAAACAATGTTCCTGATTCCATCCAGTTTCTTTTGGGTGACAAGCTTCGGTCGGGTTTCGACTTTTATTCAATACACCTGTTTGCTGCAGATTTGGGATTTTTGAAGGCCATAGCACTCGGCGACTATCATCTTTCATTTGGCCAGGGCCTGACGATGTGGTCGGGTCTTTCGTTTGGCAAATCAACAGATGCCACTTCGGTTATGCGATATGGCGGTGGTGTGAAGCCTAACACCTCTGTGAATGAAAACTTCTTTTTGCGTGGTGGAGCCGTGACCTTTCAAATCAAAAATATCGACCTGACAGCTTTTTATTCACGAAAAAAAATTGACGCCAATATCGATGTCACCGACTCCGTTTCGGGCGAGATAAATACAATTACAAGTTTACAGGAATCAGGTTTGCATCGCACGGTCAATGAATTGCTCGACAAAGGCGCCATCGAACAGGTATTATTTGGAGGCCGTGTTTCGTATCAGTCGAAAATTTTTGAGATTGGACTCACTGCCCATCACACCGAACTTGAAGCTAGTCTGCAACCCCGTTTGTATCCCTACAGCCAGTTTCGTTTCGTTGGTACTTCCATCACAAACATGGGTTCCGACTTCAGGTTGGTGCTGCCTAAAGCAATCTTTTTTGGTGAAGTTGCGAGAAGCGATAATGGCGGAATGGCTGGTATTGCCGGTGTTACCGTGCAACCAGTTGGGTATGTTAGCCTTACCGCAGCTTACCGGAATTACGAAAAAAAGTACCAGAATCTTTTCAGCAATGCTTTTGCAGAGGGAAGCGAAACAAACAACGAAAAAGGACTTTACCTGGGCATGAGTGCAGCGCTGGCTCCCGGCTGGCAACTCAAAGCATATGCTGACCACTTCAGTTTTCCGTGGCTCCGTTATCAAACAGATGCGCCGAGCAATGGCCATGACTATCTGGCCCAGCTCGATCACCAGATAAACAGAAGAGCCAATTTCTATCTGAGTTTTCGCACAAAACTTAAAATGACCAACAGCGATGACCCTTGGAACAGAATTGATTACCTGGTGAATTATCGGAAAGATGCCTATCGTTTCCAGTTAAACTACTCTATCAGCGAATCCATCGCGCTCAAAAACAGAATCGAATACATTCGTTATCAGGAAGTTCAAAAGGAAGTACAGCAGGGCTATGTCGTTTATCAGGACGTTATTTACCGCCCAGCAAACACACCTCTGGATCTTTCATTCCGCTACGCTGTTTTTGATGCCGACAGCTACGACAGCAGGGTTTACACCTACGAAAACGATGTGTTATATGCCTTTTCAATTCCGGCATTTTCTGGAAAGGGCACAAGGGTTTATCTGCTGGCCAAGTGGAGTTTAACCCCCGATTTGGATATTTGGGCAAGAATCGCTCAGACCTGGTATGCCAATGCAAAGACCATTGGCACTGGTCTCGAATTGATCGAAGGCAACAAAAAAACGGATTTGAAAATCCAGTTACGCTGGAAGTTTTAAGTCAGGCCATTAAATACGAATCAACTTGCGCTGGCTAAGCTTCTCGCCTTTGTCAGTGTATAAGCCAATCAAATAAATACCTGGTGGCAAATCAGTTAAATCCAGTAATTTGTGTTTTGTTGTCAGCTGAACTGATTTTACCTCTGCACCATTCATTTCAAACAGCCTGATCGACAGTTGCTCTTCTGGAGCGTTCAACAATTCAACCATCAACTTTGAGCTGGCAGGATTTGGGTAGAACCTGACAATGTCCTGCCTTTTTTGCCGGATCGGCAAACCAACAGGCAAGTCAGGCACATAGGTTGCCGAATGTAAGATCCACTGGTTGGGGTCCAGGGTCACTTCAACAACCGTCTTTTCAAGTTGCACTGAAAATTGTTGCCATTGCTGGTTATTTTGGATACGTATCAGCGTATCGGTAGCATCACTGAAAGTTAGTAAAACCTGTATGGGCATTTCGAAAACTGTCCTTTTACCCGATTCTCCCTGAGCCTGATAGATTTGCAGCGTAAACTCCTGATCGTCCTGTGTAAAGTTATAATAATACATCGGAAAATAGGCATCGTAAACCCATTGATCAAAAAACACTTCCAAAGGGATGTCGGTTTCGGCTTCGACAAAATTCCTGAAGTCTTCGGTATCAGGATTGTTATTAATAAATGTAGCGTATTGAGCATATGTGGCAAGCAATGGAAAAAACTGCTCATCGCCGAGCACTCCCCGCAACATGTGCAAAACCCAGGCTCCTTTGTTGTATATGATCGGAATAAAAATCTGAAACGGATCGTTGGTTTGTTCCAGAAAAACCGTTCCTCCCTGATACCAACCTTTAGATGCCATGTGCGCAGCATAGGCATTCCAACCGCCATTATGCTCCTGCCAAAGAGCTTCTGCATAGGTTGCAAAACCTTCGTTGAGCCAGCCATGTTGCCAGTTTTTGCAGGTGATGTTACAGCCGAACCACATATGTGCCAGCTCGTGCACAGAAACGATAAACCAGCCTGGTTCCATGCTGTTCATCACAGAGTTTGTCTGGTTTTCGATCGCTCCATAAAAACCCAGTTGAGTCATCCCATATTGCTCATTGGCATAGGGATAGTTTCCAAAAACAGTTTCAAAAAACGACATCACCTCTGGCATGTCAGCTACCCCGGCAGCCGAGGCCGCACTGTCTTCGGCAAACACATGAAAATGCATCGGAAAACAATGGTCATTTCCACAATATTCCTGCTCAATGAGTGTGTAGTTCGAAATGGCTGCCATGACGTAATATGGAACAATCGGGTGCTTGTGTTTCCAGTGATAAACGACTGATTCTGTTGTTTCTGAAATGCTGTCCAACACACCATTCGAGAGGGCTTTCAGGGGTTTACCTTCGTAATATCTTTTTGGCAAAGTAATATCAACGGCCACGGAATCAGCTTTGTCAGTGGTGCCGTCCTTGCATGGAAACCATAAATGAGCAAGATAAGGTGTTGACAGCGTGGCAATAACAGGTTCATCATTTCCATGCGTTGCGTAGTGCATCCCTTTGATGTCATTGGCCAAAGGAGGAGTTCCACGATAGAAAATAGTCAATTCTTTGCTTTCGCCTGTTGCTAATGGCGATTCGAAGCTGAGTTGCAGCGTGTCGTTCAGATGCGCAAACGAGGCTACACCAACAACGCTGTCAATGGTCAATGATTGCGTGAAATCGAACATGCAGCTTGTGTTTTCGTCAATAGTACTTTTGAATATGATACGGGTCTCCCCAACCAAATAGGAAGAATCAATTGCAGGTGTCAATTTCAGGTGATAAAACCGCACATCAATGCTTGTATCGTTTGTGAGGAAGACATTTTGCTGCATCGACGCCCTGATTGCCTGTATTTCTGCACTGTACAAAGATGGGATATCAATTTTCTGTTGTTCCTGTGCAAAAATAGTCCCCATAAAAAAAAAGGCGAGAAAAAGGATTGGAAAATGTTTTTGCGGTCGCTCAATCATGGTGCAAATATAGCAAAACGTAATGAATCACAGCAGTTTACTTCTTTTCAACAAATACGACAACAGCACTTGCTGATAGCCCAGATTGATGTCGGCCTCCACATAATCAATCTGATACTGACCACACCGCATCATCAGGTCCTTTTTTGCACTGCTTGTCTTGATTTGGTATTGCTCTTTGATCAGGGCCGGATTTAGCTTCACGACCATGCCCGATTCCATATCAACAAAACGATGGGGACGGTTTTCAAACTCAAGCTGTTCTTCCGTGTTTTTTTCGAGCACATGAAACAAAACCACTTCATGTTTATTGTAGCGCAGGTGGCGCAAGGCAGCAAACAACTCATCGGCCTGGCTGGCATTGTCCATCATATCGCTAAAAATTACAACCAATGACCGTTGGTGCGTACGCTCTGCAACCTGATGAATGGCCTCAGCGGCAGAAGTTTGCCTCTTCTGCATACCTCCATCAGGCGGCATCAATTTCTCGAGCATGCTGTAAATCAACTTGGCATGCACCATGGTCGAACGTGCACGGGTATGCGCAACAAGCGTTTTATCAAACAAACTCAACCCGACAGCATCGCGCTGACGACGCATCAGTTCGAGCAGCGAAGCGGCTGCGTAGATAGAAAAAATGAGTTTGTTGGGTTCGGTAAAGGATGGGATTTTCCTGTTGGGAAAATACATACTCGACGATTGATCGATCACGAGTTGGCATCGCAGGTTGGTTTCTTCTTCAAACCGCTTGACAAACATTTTATCGGTTCGTCCGTAGAGCTTCCAATCGATATATTTGATGGATTCGCCAGGATTGTAGAGGCGGTGTTCTGCAAACTCGACAGAAAAGCCATGAAACGGGCTTTTGTGAAGGCCGGTAATAAAGCCTTCGACAACCTGTTTTGCCAGAAATTCGATGCTCCCAAAACGGCTTAACCTGTTGTGATCAATTGAATAATCCATCCACTTTTAGATTGGCCAAAAGCCCACCGAAATCATCCGACGGGCTTCTATCATATATTTTATCAATACTTTAGAGCAGTGCTTCCAATTTCTTTACCAAAACTGCTTTTGGCACAACACCAACCTGCTTGTCGACAACTTCACCGTTTTTGAAAAACAGCAATGTGGGAATATTACGAATACCATATTTGGCTGCAGTACCATTATTGGTGTCAACATCCAGCTTAACAACTTTGGCTTTTTCTCCGTATTCCTGACCAATTTCTTCTACAACCGGGCCAATCATCCGGCAAGGACCACACCAGATGGCCCAAAAATCAACGATAACGGGTACTTGTGATTTTAAAACTACTTCTTCAAATGTAGCATCTGTTACTTCTTGTGCCATATAATTAAATTTTTTCCATGATTTGAGACTACAAAAATAGACATTCTGATTTGGATGATGGTTGCGTTTAAGCTGAAAATTCTCCTGACATTTTAAGATTTCAACTCAAAAGTAACAAAAGGCATTTTTTCGAGTTTGGGTAAAACTTCATGTGCGGCAATCTTTGATTTAATAGGTCGTAAGTTTGACGCAATATGATTCTCACTGTCAATCAAACGAATAGAATAAGCATGCTTGCCAGGAGAAGCATTCATGACCTCAATCAACTCTTTGAGTTCAGGTTCACTCATATCAGCCACTTCCACCTTGATCAAAATTTCTTTCGAAAGATTTTCGAGTAGCGACTCGAGCAGTTGCATGTCGATGATCTTAAGTTCCTGCTTGTCTTTTTCGCGATAGGAAGGCTGAGTTGTGGCGTGAACCATGACAAAGGTACCCGGCTCGAGTAAATACTTCATTTTGAGATAAGACTCACCAAACAAAACCATCTCGGATGAATCGCTGTGGTCCTCGATTCTGAATCGTCCATAAGCTTTGCCCTGCTGCGAAACTAGGTGATCTGCACTTGTGATCTGACCTGCAAAACTCAGTTTAACGCCTTTCAGGTTATCGATGTTCTGGTTGATTTTCTGCAAGTTGGTATTGGCAAAAAAACGGATAGGAATCCGGAAACTATCGAGTGGATGTGCGCTGATATAAAACCCGATGCTATCGAGTTCCATCTGCAGCTCCTTCATCTGCGACCAGCGTTCACATTGCGGAATGGTGAGCTCCACTGTTTCGACAGCAAGCTCGCTGCCGAACAAATCAAACTGAGGCGAGTTTTTAGCTTCCTGGGCCTGATTGGCCAGTTTGATGGCTTTTTCGAGAAAAGTCTGACTTTCGTTGATTTCTTTGAAGAAAAACACGGCTCTGTGCACCCCATCGAACGAATCGAAAGCGCCTGCTGTTGCCAGTGCTTCCAGGTTTCGCTTATTGACCTGGTGCAGGTTGATGCGCGAAAAAACATCGAATACCGTTGCAAAGGGTCCGTTTTCTTTGCGCTCTTCTAAAATCGCGGCTGCAGCTGATTCTCCCATGTTTTTGATGGCGCCTAGTCCAAAGCGGATTTCACCTTTGTCGTTCACGGTAAATTTGTATTCCGATTCATTGATATCGGGACCCAACACTTTCAGATTCATCCGGCGACATTCTTCAATAAAGAATGTCACCTGCTTAATATCTCCGATGTTGTTGCTCAACACCGAGGCCATAAATTCGGCAGGATAATTTGCTTTCAGGTAGGCTGTCTGGAAACCGATAAAGGCATAACAGGTTGAGTGCGATTTATTAAAGGCATAATCCGCAAAAGCGTTCCAGTCTTTCCAGATTTTCTCGAGGATTTTTTCGTCGTGACCAAGTTTAACGCCACCTTCGATAAACTTGGCATAAAGTTTCGCCAGCAAATCGCGGTTTTTCTTTCCCATTGCCTTACGCAGCGTATCGGCTTCACCACGCGAAAAGCCCGCAAGCTTTTGCGAAAGCAGCATCACCTGCTCCTGATAAACCGTAATGCCATAGGTTTCCTCCAAAATACCCCGCATATCATCCAGATCGTAAACTACTTCTTCCTGTCCATGCTTTCGCTTGATATAATTCGGGATATAAGCCATTGGTCCCGGACGGTAAAGCGCGTTCATGGCAATCAGGTCGGCAAAACCTGAAGGCACCAGCTCGCGAAGGTTTTTTTGCATCCCGGGACTTTCATATTGGAACACCCCAATGGTATCACCGCGTTGAAAAAGTTCGTACGTAGCCTGGTCATCGAGCGGAATATCATCAGCTACAATCACTTTGTTGCGCCTTTGCCTGATAATTTCTATTGTGTCACGAATGAGCGACAGCGTTTTCAATCCCAGAAAATCCACCTTCAACAAACCGGCAGATTCTGCCACCGAGTTATCGAATTGGGTTACCCAGAGGTTGGCATCTTTTGAAACAGTAACCGGCACAAGTTCGCGCAAATCGGTAGGCGTGATAACGAAACCACATGCATGAATTCCTGTGTTGCGGACAAGGCCTTCAATCTTAAGTGTATTTTCCAGAATCTGACCTTCTACGTCATCGCTTTCCATTTTGGTTTTCAACAACTTTCCGGCTTCGATCTGGTCAGGGCGATATTTCTTTTTCAGCTTTTCCTCGTCAAGTGAGAAAAAATGACCCAATTTGATGTTTTGTGTTGATGCCGCCAGTTTGTTCACCTGCGACAGATCCACATCCAGCACGCGGCCGATATCACGAATAGCTGATTTGGTACCGAGCGTACCATAAGTAATAATTTGCGCAACCTTGTTCTGACCATATTTGTTGGTCACATATTCGATCACCCTTGAGCGCCCTTCATCGTCGAAATCGATATCGATATCGGGCATTGAAATACGTTCGGGATTCAGGAAACGCTCAAACAGCAAACCATATTTCAGGGGGTCGATGTTGGTAATTCCGGTGGCATAGGCAACAAGCGAACCTGCGGCTGAGCCCCTGCCCGGCCCTACCCAAACGCCCATGTTCCGGGCGGCGGCAATCAAGTCCTGCACGATAAGAAAATAGCCTGGATAACCCGTATTTTTAATGGTTTCCAACTCAAAATCAAGTCGCTGGGTGATCTCATCATTGATCTCGCCGTACCGCTTTTTGGCGCCTTCGTAAGCCAGATGTCGCAAATAATTATTCTCGCCTCGTTTGCCATGATCTTCCTTGTCCTTTTCATCGACAAACTGCTGTGGAATTTCGAATTCCGGCAGCAATATATCGCGTTTAAGCTCGAAGGGCTCAATCTTTTCTATTATCTCTGCAATAGTATCAATGGCTTTTGGCAAATCGGCAAAAAGCTGCTGCATCTCGTCCTGGCTTTTAAAATAAAACTGGTCATTTGGGAAGCCAAAACGGTAACCATAGCCACGTCCGATAGGGTCAGTTTTTTTTGCATTGTCCTTTATACACAGTAAAAAATCATGTGCCTCGGCTTCATCTTTCGCCAAGTAATAAGTGTTATTTGAAGCAAAATAAGGGATGTTATACTTCTCTGCCATTTGCAGCAAAAAAGCGTTTAAATGGTCCTCCTCTTCAAGGCCGTGCCGGTTGAGTTCGAGGTAAAAGTCGTCTCCAAAATTTTCTTTCCACCATACAACAGCTTCTTCAGCCTGGTGTTCGCCCACGTTCAGCAACAAATGAGGCACTTCGCCCTGCAAGCCGCCCGTTGTAACAATCAGATCGTCTTTGTATTGTAATAAAACTTCTTTGTCGATGCGTGGCACATAATAAAAACCTTCGGTATGCGAAATTGAACTCAACATCGAAAGGTTTTTGTACCCGTTTTTGTTTTTGGCAAAAAAAGGCACAAGTCCGCCATTATCCTTGATCGACTTATCAGCATGGTTTTTACATACATACAACTCACTACCAATCACAGCCTTCATCAATTTGGGAGGAATCCCTTTTTCGGAAGCGTGTTTCTTTTGCGCATTGTTATAATTTCCCACCGCTGTTACAAAGTGGAATGCACCCATAAGGTTGGCCGTATCAGTAATGCCAACTGCCGGCATTTCATATTTTCCTGCGAGCTTGACAAGATCGTTAATATCGGTTGTGGAATTGAGTATTGAATAGGTTGTATGGTTCCTCAGGTGGGCAAATTCGTGTTTTGTTGTCGGAAGTTCATATTGAGTCGATTGAATTTGACCAGTATCATCTATGGCTTTTTCAGCCTGATCATCAGCCACATTGGAAACGATTGCCTGCCCGATGGCTTTGATTGGATCCGGGTTTTTGGCAATAAAATCTTCAAAAAAAGTCTCTTGTTCTCTGATTTCTGTGTTGGAGAAAACTCTTAGCCGAATAAGTTCCAAAAAACATCGCGTTGTAGCTTCCACGTCGGCTGCAGCATTGTGCGCATCACCAAAACCCTCGTTGAACAATCGGCGGTGCAGCTCTTCGAGATTCGGTAGCTTGAATTTTCCCCCTCTTCCACCAGGCAAGGCGCAAAAACCTGCAGTGAGTTCTGTGCACGTATCAACTTTCAGAAAATTTTCGAGCGGATTTTGTCCTTGAAGCCTCAGATACTCAGCTCCCATGATGCTCAGATCAAAATCGACATTATGCCCTACAAGGTATTTGGATTTTTGCAATGCAACCGAAAATGCATCCAGAACCTCAGCAATTGGTTTGCCATTTTTCTGCGCATGTTCAGTCGTGATTCCATGCACCTTGGCAGCGTTAAAGGGAATGGTAAAGCCATCCGGCCTCACTATCATGTTTCCTGTTTCGATCAATCCACCATCCCGGTCATGAAGTTGCCATGCAAGCTGTACTGCTCTCGGCCAGTTTTCAAAATCGGTCAAGGGAGCGTTCTTATCGCGTGGAAGACCAGTGGTTTCGGTATCGAAAATTAAAAACATAATAAATCCTATATTGCTGTATACGTGCTATTTACAGATTATCACTCTGTGACACAAAGGTATTTCATTTCGTTGTAAAAATCCCGGCTGTTGAAAACTTGTAATAAAACCTGACTCATTTAAAAACACAAATAATTGTTCAATGAAAACATTTTCAAAGGATTAGAAATGGATGTAATATTGAAAGTATTCTGTTAATTTTGCTGCATGAAACAATCACCCATTCTTGAGTCAATCGCCTTACAGCTGCAGTCGGTCTTGTTTGAAAATGAAAATGAAGGAAAGACAGGGTTTCGTGAAATACTTGAACAAATTTCCAAAGCTGATTCTGTATTATACGATCATTTTCTGCGGTTTGTCAATACTTATCAAGCCTGGATATTTATCAAGCAGGATTTTGAACTCCGATCGAAAGTAAGAGATATTTGGCAAATGCATTGCGATCGTGCACGCCGCGAAAGTATTGATAGTCTGGAGCAGTTAAAGGCCTATTGTAGTTCAAAACAGCTACAAATTTCCTGGCCAGATATAGCTGAATAGGTTAAGATATTTTAATTTAATGCAATAAGTGCTTGGAAATTAAAAAATTTTACCGACTTTTGCAGCCCGAAAACTATAATTATAAGTTACTTATTTTCAATTAAAATTTTATCACATGCCAGCAAGAATCAGATTACAACGTCATGGTAAAAAAGGAAGCCCTTTTTATCACATTGTAATTGCGGATGGTCGTGCACCACGGAACGGAAGATTTATCGAAAAGATTGGCACCTACAACCCAATTACAAACCCTGCTGAAATCAAACTAGATTTCGACAAGGCACTTACATGGTTACAAAACGGAGCTCAGCCAACTGACACCGTTAAGGCTATCCTCTCTTACAAAGGAATCCTTTACAAAAATCACCTGCTCAAAGGCGTAACCAAAGGAGCATTAACTGTTGAACAGGCAGAAGCTAAGTTTCAAACCTGGATGAAAGAAAAGGCCGACAAGATCGATGCCAAGAAAAAAGGTTTAAGCGAATCTGAAAGACTGGAGCGCAAAGCCGCCCTGGAAGCTGAAGCTAAAGTAAATGAAGCACGTGCTGTTGAACTCGCCAAGAGAAGAGCAGCTGAGCTGAAAGCAGAAGCCAATGAAGCCGCTGAGGAAGCAGCAGAAGAAGCAGCTGCAGATGCCGCAGAAAATACTGAAGAACCAACCGAAGCCTAATCCTTGGTTCAATAAAATATTAAAGCCGGTTAGTAGCCGGCTTTTTTTATTTATTCATCAAGGCTTTAAGTTTCAAAGTCAACTGGTTTTGGTAATAGCTTTTGTTAATTTTGCAAAAGAAATTTAGTTGCATGAATAAAGAAGAATGCTTTTATTTTGGTCGTGTCATCAAAACGCACGGCATCAAAGGTGAAATCAGTATCAGGATCGATGCAGACGACCCAAAAGCTTATGCATCACTGGTCTATATTCTGATTGAGATCAATAAAAAGCTTGTACCGTTTTTCATTCAATCGTTGAAAAATAATGGAAATAAAGCTTACGTGGCGCTTGAAGACGTTAAAACTATAGAGCAAGCCATGGAACTCACCAACAAAGAAATCTTTTTGCCGCTCACACTCCTTCCAAAACTCAGCGGAACGAAATTCTATTTTCATGAAGTACCGGGATTCAGCATGGTTGATGAAGCCATGGGTGAAATTGGCCAGATTGAAACCGTCCTTGAGTATCCCAATCAAAATGTATTTCAGGTTTTTAAAGACAAAAAAGAAATCCTGATCCCCATCAGAGACGAAATCATCAAAAAGGTTGACCGAAAAAAGAAAATCATCTACATCCTTGCTCCCGAAGGACTGATTGATCTTTACCTGAACAGTTGATGAAAACCGATTCAAGACCATTTCATTTTAAATACTTTAGCCTCTTCCACCACCGGTCCACCATGAAAGTGGGAACGGATGCTGTTTTGTTGGGAGCCTGGACCCGGATACACGCAAGAGACTACAGCCTGGATATCGGAACCGGGTGCGGGATAATCCCGTTAATGTTGGCACAACGGGGCGTTGAAAAGATTGACGCTGTAGAGCTGCATGAAGCTTCTGCAATGGAAGCCAAAGAAAACTTCGCCGCCTCGCAATGGCATGATCGCTTCGCCGTTTTTAATGAAAATATCATCGATTTTGCGGCCAATCAGTCCATTCATTACGACCTGATTGTCTCCAATCCGCCTTTCTTCACCTCGCTTTTTAAAACCAGACAGCCCGACCGCAAACTGGCCCGGCACACTGATACACTGAGCTTCGGGAATTTATTGGATGCCGTCATCAAACTCATGAAACCCGAAGGCAGGTTTTCGCTGGTTTTACCGATGGACGAAAGTCAACATTTTCTGCAAATTGCCTATTTAAAAGGTTTAACAGAAAGCCGAAGACAGTTGATTGTTCCAGTTGAAGGACGCGCTCCAAACCGGATCAATATGGAATTGGTCAAACAGCCTACACCTGAAATCGAAACCGAGTATTTCACAATCAGGTCGCTGAATGGCTCATTCACAAACCAATACAACACCCTGCTTAAAGATTTTTACCTTGGTTTGTAACCGTTTTAAATGAACGGTTTAGTACCTTTGTTGAAAATCAATCGAAATGTTCATCCAAAACAATCTCAAAGGAAGGCTGCTGCTGGTCCTGATCATTTTTGTTGCATTACTTGTTTACCAGTATTGGCATTTTAAACCGGTCGAACCGCTCAACATTGCCTTGACATACGAACGTCCTGCTGAAAACAAGTATAGCAACTGGCTGTTAAACAGCAACAAAAATCTGCGATTTGTCAATCTTTCCAAGATTCAGCACTCTGCGCTCCAACAAACCATAGATACCTGTGACGCATTGCTGTTGACTGGTGGCGACGATATTTATCCGGGGCGCTACGGCAAGGAAGCAGATACAACAAGCTGCGGCCCTTTTAACCATACACGGGACAGTCTCGAATTTGATGCACTCAGCTATGCCTTGAAGAAAAAACTACCGGTGATGGGCATCTGCAGAGGCATTCAACTGATCAATGTTGGTCTTGGTGGCACACTTTCAACCGATTTGCCAACAGACCGCGGAAGCAAAGAATTGCACAGAATAGGAAAAGAAGACTGGACCAGACACCGCGTGACAATTGAACCTAACACCCTGCTTTATGGCATTTTCGGGACTGATACTGCAACAGTGGCAAGCAATCACCACCAGGGCATCGACCAACTTTCAGCTGAACTAATTCCACTGGCATATACCGAAGACGGACTCATTGAGGCAGTTGGATGGAAACAGCCTGAAGGCAAAAGTAAACTGCTTGCTGTGCAATGGCATCCGGAATGGGCCTCACTTGCAGGAAAAGACGCCAATCTACTCGCAAAATACTTCATTAATTCAGCACGCGAATACCAGCAGCAACAACCGGATTAGCTCCTGGTGAACTGTTGAATCCAGCTCCTGTGTTGCGGAAATTGCTGCATGAGTTGACTGGCATCTGCCATTTCGAAATCGGCAAAGTCGAAACCCGGCGATACTGTACAACCAGATAAGGTATAAGCCCCAGTTGTTTTTGCAGCAAACCAACTGCCGAAAGGCACAATTTGCATAGGCAGTGAACCTGCTGCAGACACATGTAAACGCTTGATTTCTGCAGTTCCATCAAAATGAATAATATAAATTTCTAATGGATCTCCTGCGTAAAAATGCCAGATTTCATCAGATTGAATCCGGTGAAAAGCCGAGAAATCTTTGGATGTCAGCAAATAATAAATGGCTGTGCTAGCTGAGCGATTTCCTGCAAAACGTGATGGCAAAAGTTCAGTTGCAAATTCATCTCCTGACCGGTATACTTCTCTAAAAAAACCACCTTCAGGATGCGGCAACAAGCAAAGTTTATTAATTAATTGTTCTATTTCACTCATGAGATCAACATGCTTTCCTATTCGCGATTTCGCTCACTTCTTTCTTCATTGAATACGTATACCAATCGGAATGTCAGTAAGTTATTGTATTGATTGCGTGACCAAACCGTTCCGTTAAGGGTGGAAAATTCACGATTTCTAATTTTGGTGACAGAATACTGATATCGAAAATTAAACTTCAGCCTTTGATAGATTCGCATTCTCAAATCTAACAGCACATTGAAATCGTTTGGCGAATACACATTATTTTGAGCTGTGGTCGGTGTTTGCACACCATGCTCAAACTCCTTAGCACTGATCAATCTTCCCCAGGAAAAACCACTGCCAACTGTAATAAACTCTTTGTCAGTAAAATGCACGAGTACTGGAACTTCCACATAATTTAAAAGCAATTTGTATGCGCCATTCAGCGAATCGCTGCGATACTGTGCTTTTTGGTTTGCTCCTTTCTCGTTGTAAATTGTTTCGAGCGAAATATCCCATTTTTTGGCAATAGGAATCATGGCTCCCAAACCCAACTGAAGTCCGGGCTTTTTATACCCATAAACCTCATCTCCATCCACCTGAGCCAAATTAAAACCCGCGATCATTTCACCCTTGATGACTTGGGAAAAAGCACATTTCTGCCCAAATATCAGAAAAGTAACGAGAGAAAAAGCAAGTAAGCGCAGTGTTCGGTTTTTTTTCATCATAACCAATTAACGTATAAATATTCTGTGAAGTATGTCAGACATCTTTCATACTTAATCCAATCCTTTTTAATGCAGTGTCCACCGAAGTGACTTTAACTTTTACCACCTGGTTAAGATGCACAATTTCGGCCGGATCGCTGATGAATCTATTGGCCAACTGGCTGATATGCACCAGACCATCCTGATGCACACCAATGTCCACAAAGGCTCCAAAAGCAGTGATATTTGTAACAATGCCTTCGAGCACCATGCCCACCTGTAAATCATTCATCGTTCGAATGTCTTTTGAAAAAGCAAATTCCCGGAATGACTTTCGCGGATCGCGCCCTGGTTTTTCGAGCTCTGCCAGAATATCCCTAATGGTTTCTTTACCTGCTTTTTCATCCGTAAACTGCTGAATATCGATGCTCTGTAAAACATCTTTATTGCCAATCAATTGTTCTACCGGCACTTTCAGTCGGTTGGCAATTTTTTCAACAATATGGTAGCTTTCCGGGTGTACTGCACTTGCATCAAGCGGATTAGCAGCACCACGAATACGGAGGAAACCAGCACTTTGTTCAAAAGCTTTTGGACCAAGTCTTGGCACTTTCATAAGCTGCGAACGGCTTTTAAAACCTCCAATCTGGTTGCGATAACCTACGATAGAAGACGCCAGTTGAGGTCCCAAACCACTGACATATGAAAGCAACTGCTCGCTTGCCGAGTTAAGTTCTACACCAACCCCATTCACGCAGCTTTCAACTGTTTGTGTCAGGCTTTCGCCAAGTGCTTTCTGATTCACGTCGTGTTGGTATTGACCTACACCAATAGATTTTGGATCGATCTTTACCAATTCGGCCAGTGGATCCATCAGCCTGCGCCCAATGCTCACTGCTCCGCGCACGGTTATATCATAGTCCGGAAATTCGTCGCGTGCAACTTTGGAAGCCGAGTAAACAGATGCACCATTTTCGTTGACCATAACGGCAGTTATGTCCCGATCGAAACGAATGCTACGGATCAGATCTTCCGTTTCGCGGCCTGCGGTTCCGTTTCCAATGGCAATTACTTCAATTTTATGCGCATTCACCAGGTTTTTGATCTTTTGAATGGCCTGCTTTGCCTCGTGTTGAGGCGGATGCGGATAAATCGTATCGTTATGCTGTAAGTTGCCCAACTCGTCCAATACAACCACTTTACATCCAGTTCTGAATCCGGGATCGATAGCCAGTACACGTTTGGCGCCCAGAGGGGCTGCAAGCAGCAGTTGACGTAAATTTTCGACAAAAACTTTGATGGCAACTTCATCAGCCTTTTCCTTGTAGAAAGCCCTGATTTCGTTTTCAATCGAAGGCTCAAGTAATCTTTTCCATGCATCCTCAACTGCCATCTCAACCTGGTTGGCACATGCATTGTTCGACTTCAGAAACAAAGGTTTCAGTCCCGACAAGGCATCCTGGTTACTGATTTGGATTTTAACCTGAAGCAAGCCTTCATTTTCAGCCCGCAACATGGCCAGAATCCGGTGCGAAGGTGCTTTACTGAGCGGTTCAGACCAATTGAAATATTGCTGATAAGGTTTTGCTTCTTCCTCTTTACCTTTTTGAACCACTGCATTGATCAGCGATTTTTGGTGAAACAAACGCCGAAGCCTGTTTCGCCCTGCGATATTCTCAGCTGCCCGTTCAGCAATGATATCCCGTGCTCCGGCCAATGCATCTTCAGTGGTTTCGACTGATTTTTCCTTGTTCAGGTAATTGCTGGCGAGTTGGTCAGGCGCTATGTTTCGCTGTTGCATCAACAAATCAGCCAGAGGCTCAAGGCCCTTTTCGCGCGCAATGGTGGCCCGTGTGCGTCTTTTGGGTTTATAGGGCAAATAAATATCCTCAACTTCCTGTATTGTAGCGGCTTCCATTACAGCTTTCTCCAGTTCGGCAGTGAGATGTTCTGTTTCACGCATAGAAACTATCACCGCTTCTTTGCGCTTTTGCAGAAGCAGCAGTTGTTCAGCCCGTTTTTGAATCGCAAGAATCACCTCTTCATCCATCGACCCGGTCATTTCTTTCCGGTAGCGGGCAATAAAGGGAATGGTTGCGCCTTCGCTGAATAAGGTCAACACATTTCGGACTGCCTGGTGATTGAGAGAGAGCTCTTTGGCAATTTGTATCGTAAAAGGAAAGTAATCTGACATGATTATGCTTTGATCGAGCTAAATTACGCAGAAAACAGCAACCCGCCAATGCCAAATCACTTTTCGGCAATGAAAAAAATAGGAACGAAATATTCCATTAAAAATTGAAAACTACTCCCGTTACGGACTTAACGGATTAGGTTGACAACACCTCTCTGAACGACTTTTTGCGCTTCCTGAAACCTGCTGGCTCTGCTTTCATAGCTCACCATCCAAACGTAAGTGCCGGCCTGCGCATCTTCTCCTCCAAAGCTTCCATCCCAACCTTCGAGAGCATCTGTCGTTTCGAAAACCTGCTGACCCCACCGATTGTATATCAATAGACGGAAATTATTCAGGGCAAAAACAGGACCCAAGGCCTTAAAAACACTATTTTGAGTAACGGAGCTTCCAGGACGAAATGCATTGGGCATGAACAGATTGGCATATTTCACAAAGACTTCATCGCGATTCGAGCAGCAATTAGAATCCGTTACAGTAACTGCATACAAGCCTTCCTGATCTACATCCAGGTAGCGAGAATCGCTCAAATCAGGCTCCCACACGTACGCATCATAATCGCCCGCATCGAGCGTGATAGATGAGTTTGGCAGGATGTAAATCGTATCGGCACCGTTCCCAATTTCCACAGGAGGCAGTGCAAATATTTCAATCTGGCGACTATGTGTGTAAGTTTCTCCTTCGATTTCTTCTGATACAACTACGTTGTAAATGCCTGGCTCAGAAAATGTATGCTGTCCTCTAAGCTGATTGTCCGTTGCCATTCCATCGTTGAAAGACCAATTCACCTGTCCATTGTTGGACTCATTCTGAAATCTGAATGTCGTAATATGTGTGTGACAATGATTGGTCCACCAGAAATAGGGCAAATCAAACAAAGTACTGACAAAATTGGGCAAACCCTCCTTACTACCAGAGCCGTTGAGCGTTAGACCATTATTTGGAAAACCATCCAGTCTATTAAAATTACATGCAGCACCAGCCCTTTCAGGGTTATAAATTACACCTAGCTCACTTACCGAAGCAAGAGAGGCTCCAAAATTGGCAACGTAAATCCTTCCGTCGGCTGCAAGCTGCAATGCCCCTAATTGCCTGCCATCCGATGGAGCATAAGAAGCAAGTTCGGTTGGATTTGACAAGCCACTTTGCTCCAGATCAAACTGATACAGCATGTTGGCTGAACCACTTAATGGATTTGTTGTGAGATAAAGCATTTTGCTGTCACCTGAAAACTCCACTCCCAGCGCATAAGGATAAGAGACAGAAGTATTGTGAACTGGATTCGAAACCTGTCCGGTTTCTGTATTAAAATCTGCAAGCTCAACCAAACCAGCTTCAGGGACAGCCAGGGCGATGCGGCGTCCATCAGGACTAATTTTCATATAGCCACCATTGTTGTTAAAATCGCCTTCGTGTCGTTCTCCAACAATGCTTTCGACCGGCTCCATGACTATGCTGTCTGATGTTACCAGAAAAGCATAATAACTCCCTCCCTTTTCACTTCCAAAACCATGCGTAACAACCCAATAATCAATACCATTTGCATGTTTAACTGCAGCCAGTTTTTGGGTATTTTGCGAGAGTAGTAAGGTGTTTTTTTCGGTGATGGTCCAACCTGTACTTAAGCGTTCAATAACCGAAAATCTGATACCATTTGTATATACCGGAGGCACATACAGATCAGCCGTAAAAAGAAAGTATTTGTCTGGATTTCCGGTAGATGGAACAAAAAGCGAAGATTGGTTGGCGAGTGGATTTCCTTGCAAATCTGTTGCATCATTCATAAAAAAGAAACCGCTTGAATAAACCCTAATACCATCAGTAAAAAAAAGCAGATTCCCGTTTTCATCGCTAATCGTACTTACACCTTTGGGGATATCGATAGAACCCGGCATGGCGCTGCTAGCAACTCCATCTTCTGAGAACTGCAATAAGGCCTTGTCACCAAACGTCCAATTAAAAGTTTGGCCGGGCAGCACATAATCACAATCCGTTTTGTCTTGCGAAAACACATGGTTAACCAAAAGTAGAAGAACCATTAATGACGAAACGCGAATAAAACACTTTCTCATAAGAGTGATGGGATAAGATTCAAACTGTTGCAAGGCATTTATTTCACAATGATCAATTGTTTGGACGCCATTTTTTTCGCCGAACGGAACAGGAGTAAATAGGAGCCAGCGTCCACATTGTGAAGATCGAGTTGATAGTTTAAGCCACTTTTTGAATTTCCTGGCATATTGACTTCACGAACAAGTTTGCCGTCAAGTGTCAGCAGATATAAACTTCCTCTTTCTTTCAACTCTGCAGATCTGATTCTCACACTCTCAGTGGCCGGATTTGGAGAAACTATAATCGATTGCGACACATCATCCAGTTCATTCAAACCAATATTACATGCGTTAAAGTCAAAGAAAATTGTCAATGTATCATAATTAACACAACCGGTTACCGGATTTGTCACTTCAACCGACCAGGTCTGAAAATCGATCCAGTTTCCATTGGTCGTGACACGAATCTTCCTGTCATTGTCTCCATTAGACCATATGTATTCCATATTCGCCCCGGCATCGAGCCACACTGAATCGCGTACACAAAGATTTATTGTGTCCGGTGCATACCAATCTATAGTCGCTGGTTTGATGTCGACGACCGGCAGTGGATTAACAACTACTGTTACCTGGTCTGTCACATTTTTAAAGCCATCGTTGGCCACAACAGTATAAATGGTTGTTGAAGCGGGACCAACGATAGGTGTTGTTTCTGTTGAGGTCCAACCGCTGTTATTGGCACTCCAGCTATAGGTGTATGCACCGCTTCCACCCAGAGCTGTAGCAGAAAGTTGGGTTTCCTTTCCGAAGCAGATTACTTCGTCTTCTGTCTGAGCAAAAACTGCGAGATAATCGCCACCTGTAAAAACTGTTACTGCATCTGTTTGACTTACGCATCCATTGGCATCGTGAACAGTTAATTGATAGGTAGTTGGCACGTTCAGCAATTTTGTGAGCGGATTCGGCAGAAAAGGATCTGTTTGGGGATTATTCAGCGAGTCGGCAGGTGTCCAATTGTAGGTATAAGTTCCGGATCCGCCACTTCCTGAGCCATCAAGATAAACAGCCGTCCCAACATTGATGGTTTTATCAGGACCTGCATGTGCCGAGGGCATTGGTTTAACTGTAACAGTTACCGCACTGCTTGCTGTTATTTGGCCATCAAAAACCTGAACTGTATAGGTAGTTGTTTGTGTGGGTTCAACAACCGGATCAGGAATATTTGAATTGAAACCAGCCGGGTTTGAGCTCCAGGTGATGGTGTAATCTCCTGCACCACCGCTTGGCAAGGCATTGAGCTGAACAGCTTCTCCCAGACATATTACATCAGGTGTGGCAATAGTTTGCACAAACAAGGCACCACCTGTAACATTCACAACAACCTGATCCGTTTCGGTGCAGCCTGTAAGATTGTCAGTTACCGTTAAAGTAAAGAGTGTTGTTTGTGTAAGAGCAACCGTGGGTGTGGTTGCTGAGTTTGGGTTTACCACTTTGTCCTGTGGCTCCCATTGAATGGTTAAATCACCAGAGCCACCATTGGTTTCTCCTTCCAGTGTGGTAGTCCAGCCATTGGCAATTTCCTGGTCTTCACCAGCATTTACATAAGGATACTCCGAAACCGTGACTTGCTTGGTGACAGACCTTGAGCAATATTGCAATCCAGTGTAAGTTGTCAGAGTTACATCATAAGTTCCGGGCTCACTGTAAGTATGCTGTGGATTGACGACATTGGCATTTGAGCCATCACCAAAATTCCATAACCTGGAAGTAATTTCATAATTTGGAGGATTCACAGAGCTTTGATCAAAAAACTCATTCGGATTGCCATAGCAAACATCCGTAAAATCGAAATCAGGAGACGACAAGGCAGCAATAATCACTTCTAGTTGAATAGGATCAGATGTGATATTGTCCACTGTAATTTCAAGTGAGTAAGTGCCAGCATAGCTGAAATCCGGAGATGAAATCGTGGGATTTTGCAGATTACTTGTAAAACCGTTGGGGCCTGTCCAGCTATAGGTTGCGCTGGGATAGGTTTCTGCGTATAAATGAAGGTCGTCGCCATAGCATACCGGGCTGTTGCTGCTGATAGGAGGAGGCAAAATGGTACAGTCTGTTTCGCCGGTTCCTCCAGTTTTTGAGAAAGTGATCTCGCAAGGCTGGTTAGAAAAATTGGTAATCAAGAGGATATAATACTGGCCTGTTTGCCCATTAGGAATGTTTGCATATTCGATTGCATTACCAGAATAGCTACAAGACACTATTTTACTTGCTGTCAGTCCACCACTACATGGCATAACCGGATCGGTAAACGGACCCCATACAATATAATCGATGTCTTCCAGTGGGGCACTTTGCATTTTGATGGTAATCTGGCCGGGGGTCAATATTTTCATGTGATACCATGCCGGATTGGGTTGTGAATTTAGGCATCCATAGGCATTGCCAGCCTCAGCAGAACCTGAGTTGACGCCAGCAGGAAAAGTGTAGATATTAGTGGTACAAAACGGAAGCGATCTTCTGCAGGAGTCGTTGACAGTTTCACGTCCCATCACCCGATTCATCAACTGGTTACCATAGGTTTGCATCAGATTCTCCATCAATTCTCCAGAGGCATACTTATCACGCTCTAAATCTTCCAGATAAAGTTTTTCATACTTTTCCTGTAAATAGGCTAACAGGTCATTCTGAGATTCCAAATTCCATTTTGTGACAAACTTTCCATTTATGCTTTCGTCAAGGTTGATCAGCTTATCGGACCTCAGCGCATCGTACAGGCTCATCCTTAGGCTCAGGGATTGTATTTGCAGCATATCTGCCTCAACCGCATTTCCTTTATTAGCGAATACTCCTGATGAAGCTTGTGCAAAAACCATGGTGCTGGTGAAAACAATGAATAAAAAAATAAGTCCGCATAACGAACCAAACCTACTTATTTGGTATCTCATGAATAAGGCTTTGTGTAAATAATAAGTCAAAAAAGAGGCGATCCTAAACCCTTTTCAGGGGCGAAAATTAACAATAATGAAAAAATTAAACCATTTTTTTTTCTGATTTGGAGCTGAATAATACAATCAACCTTAATCAACATGAAGTTAAGATTAGCTTTATTTCATTGTTATAAACTGTTATTCAATGATATATATAACTCAAACTATTCGTAAAATTAAAAATACAAGCTCTGCTATTTTTTTATTAGTTTGCGGGACAAAACAAAGTGATCTGATTTCAAAACTAGCATGTAAACACCTGCTGGATGTTGGGACAGATCGATCAAAATAGTATTCTTACAATCGCTACACAACGATATTTCTTTCGAAAAGACTGGTTTTCCAACTAAAGAAAACACTTCTATCACTGCACTTCCGGCAAACCGATCCATAGTCAGAACAAAACTCCCTGTTGAAGGATTGGGTAAAACTTTGATCCGATTCGCCAGGTCCAATTCTTCGAGTCCAATGTTACATGTATTGAAATCAAAAAACACAACCAAATCATCCAGGTTTTGGCAGCCTGTATTCGGATCGGTCACTCGCACAGACCAGTTTTGAATATCAATCCAATTGCCGTTTGTATAAGCCTTTTGTTTGCGGCTTGTGGCCCCATTCATCCAGAGATATTGAAGACCAGGGCCAGCATCCAGCATAACAGAATCCCGCACACATACAAAAATTGTATTGTCAACAGGTACAAATGTGGCAGGGGTAATATCCACATCAGGCAGCAGATGAACGGTAACGCCCACCTGGGCCGAAACATCCAAAAAACCATCATTTACGACCAAGGTGTAGTTTGTGGATGATTCAGGAGAAACCGCAGGATTTTGCAACGTTGATTCCCATGTCGAGCTATTTGACGTCCAATGATAAGTATAATTTCCTGAACCTCCGTAAGGAGTAGCAAGCAGTTGCGTTGCGCTTCCTTTGCAAATAACGTCATCACTGGCCTCTGCCACCAATGACAAAGCACTTCCACCAGTAAGCACCCACATCGAAGAGGGCTCGCTGCTGCATCCGTTAAGGTCATTAACCAATAGCGTAAATTTCGTATCGTGCCTGAGGATTTTCGTCTGTGGCTGGGGCAGATGTTGATCAGCTCCAGGATTGTTGAGCGAGTCTGCCGGAGACCATTGATACATGTAATTCCCGGTTCCACCAGAAGCACTGCCCTGCAAAATTGCACATGTCCCAACGTTGATCGGTATATTTGGACCGGCATTTGCCTGAGGTGTTAGTTTAACCGTTATGGTAAGCTGATCTGAAACCGAATTCAATCCATCCGAAACTGTTATAAAGTAAGTTGAAGATGCCATGGGTTCAACTGTTGGGTTTTGCAGGTTTGATGTAAAACCGTTCGATGAATTCCATTGGTATGTGTATGCTCCAGAACCACCATTACAAATCACGTTGAGCTGCACCTGTTCGCCCTGGCAAATAGTCGTTGGACTGGCATAAGTGGTTATGCCCAAAGGACCTCCACTGATTGTTACCTGCATCTGGTCGGTTGTCGTGCATTGTGATTCGTTATTGGTTACAGTGAGGATAAAAGTTGCAGGACCAGTAAGAGGAGTCGTTAGAGGTGTAAGCAGATCAGGATTCACCAGTAAGTCTTCATTATACCATATGAAGCTATAATTTTGATCACCAATAACCTGACCTTGTAATGTGACCGGCCATCCGTAATCAGCAACCAAATCAGGTCCGGCATCGGCGATTGAGGAGGCACCTACATTTACAATGGTTTGCCCACTGACTGAGCTGCTACCATCAAACACTTCCAAAATATAGTTGGTAGTCGTAGTTGGACTAACGGTTGGATTTGCCAGGTTAGAAGTAAATCCGGGAGGATCAGAAGTCCATATATAAGTATAATTTCCAGTGCCACCACTTGCATTTGCATATAAATGTGATGATTGTCCAACACAAATTTCTGCCGGGACTGCGTATGGTGTCGCCGCAAGCAGCATACCCGAAACAATCACTGTCATTTGGTCAACCGTTGAACATCCCGAACTGTTGTCTGTGACAGTCAGTTGAAAAAAATGGGTCTCAAACATAGGCACTGTGGTCGGCTGAATCAAAGTAGGATTAAGAAGCAAGCTTTCAGGCGTCCAGCTAACTGAATATGCCCCAGAGCCCCCGCTAACCGAACCTAGCAATTGTGTTGAAGTGCCTTCGGGTATGGTAAGATCTGGGCCAGCATTGGCAGTTGAAACTGCGCCAACGGTAAGCGTAAGCTGGTCCTCAACCGTATTTTGACCATCATTCACTACAACATGATAAACTGTTGTTGACGTTGGACTTACAACAGGATTTTGCAAATTAGAAGTCCAGGATGAAGCTGGCACCGTTGTCCATAAAAATGAATAAGTCCCTGAGCCCCCCGTAACAGAAGCGGACAATTGGCTCTGAGAACCTTGACAAATGGTTGCCGGGAAAGCTGTTGCCTGCACACTGAGTACTCCCCCACTTACTGTCACGACTACCTGATCAGTGCTTGTGCAACCTCCGTCATTATCAGTTATGTTAAGGGTAAAAACCGTCGTATTGCTCAGAGGCAAGGTTGCAGGCTGCAACACTGTGTGATTTACCAATAAAGCCTGTGGCTGCCAGTCAATCTGATAGCTCCCAGAACCTCCACTGATACTTCCCTCCAAAGTTGTTGTCCAACCAGTTGGAATTGTGATATCTGGTCCGGCATTGGCTTGCGTAATCGCACCAACATCCACTGACACCTGACCATTTAGAGTGTTTTGACCATCAAATACAGAAACATAATAAGTCGTATTTAGGATAGGACTTACTACTGGATTCGGCAAATTTGAGGTAAATCCCACTGGAACGCTCGTCCATACATAAGTGTAATTCCCTGACCCTCCGGAAGCATTGGCATGTAAGACTGTTGATTCGCCAGCGCAGATAACCGGCTGATCCGAAACAACATTAATAGAAAACGGTGTGCCGGTAACTGTAACAAGCACCTGGTCTTCATCCACACAACTTCCTGAATTGTCAGTGACGGAAAGCGTAAACATAGTTGTGACCGATAAAGGAACTGTAGAAGTTTGCGCTGAATTTGGATTTTGAACCAAAGCTTGTGGCTCCCACTGATAGCTATAATTGCCTGAACCTCCCGCTGCTGACCCATTCAAATTGGTCGTCCACCCGTTTGGTATCGTAACGTCGTTTCCCGCATTGGCATCTGCTTTCATTTTAACCAGCACTGACTTCGTTATGCTTTGAGCGCATTCAGAAGTGCCTGTGTATGTGGTCAAAGTAACCTGATAATTTCCTGCAGCTGAATAAGTGTGTGTCTGGTTTTGTCCGGATGCAACACTCCCATCACCAAATGTCCACATCCATGAAGTAATTTGACCCGATGGGGGATTGGTTGTAGAGGCATCAGTAAATACGGTTGGGTCGTCCAGACAGGCTTCATTAAATGTAAAGTCAGGAATAGGCATCGGATTAATTACTACCTCAAGCGATACAGGGTTGCTTTGCACACCCCCAACTGTGATGACCAAAGTATATGTTCCGGCGTTTGCCATTGTAACATTATTGATCACAGGGTTTTGCAGCGTGGAAGTAAATCCATTTGGGCCAGTCCATAAAAAAGTAGCGCCATTCACATTTTCAGCACTCAGTTGTAGTTGCTCACCCACGCAAACAGGACTATTGCTGCTGATAGGCGGCGGAACGATCGAGCAATCTGTTTCCCCGGTGCCTGCTGTTTTCTGAAAAGTGATATTGCAAGGTTGATTCGAAAAATTGGTAATCAGCAAAATATAATATTTGTTGAGAATGGCGTTTGGTATCACACAATCTTCAGTAGACGCAAGTGAATAACTACAGTCTATCACCTTATCTTCTGTTAAACCCGAAGTGCATGGCAATACAGGATCGTCAAAAGGCCCCCAGCAAATAAAATCAATATCGTGTGAAGGTGTGCTAAACATAGTGATTGTCAGCGATCCGGCAACACCGATCTTCATGTGATACCAGGCTGGATTGGGTTGTTGAATCAAACAACCGTAATAAGGTCCGGTTTCAGCAGTTCCACCTGTTCCGGCAGGGAAAGTATATGTCTCGCTTGTACAAAAAGGATCCGAATCTGCGCAATAATTACTACGCAGAAAATCAGTCGTAGCAAAATCGTATACTTTATTTCCCAGCGCATTCTGCCAGATAATCCGTTCATTACCCAGTTCTGCTTTATCCCATTGTGCCCTTTTTTGGTCAAGAAGAAACATTAGGTCTTCCAGGTTTTGATGCCACTTTTCATCTGCATGAGCAGAAATTGGCTCAATATTGATCAGCCCGGGTTTCTCTCCCAAATTAAAATCAAGGACCAAAGAAGTGTCGATTGCATAAAGAAATTGCAGCCTTGCATCAATACTTTGCAAGTCGAAAAGGTTGAATTGTTTGTCTCGTCCCGAATCACCTTCCTGCGCGTTTGCACTAGACAGTGAAGCAACTAAAATACAAAGAAGCAAACAATGAAATTTGAGTTGGTTTAACAAATTCATTTTCAACATCATGAAAAATTGTTTAATTGGATTGTAATAAAAGTCTCCCCGCATTTATGGCCGAAAGTTAGCTATTTATTGATCAGTCTGATAGCGACTTACAAAAATATTTTACCCTTATTCAAACCCTATCCTTCTTTCTCCAGCTTATTCTATCTTTGCATCAGCTTCGTTCAACGATTTATGTACAAGGTAAATTTAGACTTCAGCAAACACATTTCTCTTACTGAAAAGAAAAGTAGGACATTCAATCTTCTGTTTTATTAATTTCTATCTACTTCAAGCTGACAATACAATATGAAAACACAAACAATGAAATTTCTGATTGCTTCAGTTCTATTTGTTTTCACACTCTTTTGTTTTCCTGCAAGGCCTCTGGCTCAGCAATACATTTCAGGAAGCATCTCAAATTATGCGAACCAAAAAATCTATCTATTCAGCTTTCAGGGAGAGCGGCAGATTTTGATCGACTCCATGCTGACCAATCCGGAAGGGAGTTTCAGTATTGCCAGAAAACTTCAAACCGGAATGTATAAGATTCAAACGCAAAAAGGCGCTTCGCTTGAAATTATTTTCCAGGAAAACCCGGTGCAGTTTGTAGCCAATACGCCTGATTTTTCAGAAGCCGTTTATTTTGTCCAATCACCTGAAAATACTGATTGGCAGCAATATAAATCAAACAGAAACGACAGTTACCGAAAAGAAGAATTACTAAAACCGTTGATCCAACAATACGATCAATCAACAATTTTTTATGGTCAGGTGGTGTCTGAATTCAATCGCGTTCAGGATTCCATCCAGTCTTATGCAATAAAGCTTATTCAGGATCATCAGGGAGAATATGTTTCAAGACTTGTAAAAACAGATTTGCGACCAGTGATTAATTTGCAATTGCCTTTCAGTGAACAACGCGAACAGATTATCCAGCATTTTTTCGATCAAACAGATTTTTCCGACACTTTACTTATTTCATCCAACATACTCACTGCCAAACTCATCGACTATCTCTCGCTGTATCAAAGACCCGACATGGACATGAACCAGACTCAGTTTGCCTTTATGAAAGGCGTGGACGAAATCCTGAATCAGGCTTCGGTTAATAACACCATGTATGCTTTTGTGCTGGAGTATTTGCTGGATGGATTTGCTCATTTGGGTCTGAGCGCGGTTACAGATTACCTTAGTTCATTGCCCCATTTCAACGCTGGTTGTATCGACACCGAAACCCTAATGAAAATTGAGCGGATTGTAAATCCTTACCGGAAAATTGTAATTGGCGCACAAGCTACTCCTATCGAAGGCGAGGACATAAGCGGCATCCCCTTCTCCATGGATACGATCACAAAGCCACATACCATTGTAGTGTTTTGGTCCTTAACCTGCCCGCATTGCCTCGAATTAATGCCCAAGCTTAAGGCTTTTCATCAGGAAAACCCTTCCTACGCCATTGTGTCTGTCATCCTCAGCCCAAACAATGCTACCTTAAAAGATTACATCCAAAACGAAGGATTAGACTGGACTCATCTTGTTGAAGGTGAAGGTTGGGATGGTCCGCTTGTGCAGGCATACAATGTATATGGAACGCCAACACTTTTTGTCCTTGACAAAGACAAAAAAATCGAATCAAAGCCTTCCGGAATGGACGAACTTCGCGCCTTTGCGCAAGCTGCAGATTAAGAGGCCAGAAACCAATTTATACAAAATAACATTGATTAACAAGATGCGATATTATATTTTCAATATACCACAAGTGCTAAAAACAGGGCTCTTTGCTGCCGCGCTGGCTCTATTCACATCAAGTTTTCTACATGCGCAACAAGCTGAAAATCATTGGGTAGACTCAGTGTATAACAGCCTGACTGTAAAACAGCGTATTGGTCAGTTACTGATGGTTAGGGCCAACGAATCGGGCAAACCTTATAACCAGGATCTCGATGCATTGATTAGAAAATACAACCTGGGAGGTGTCACTTTTTTTAAGGGAGATGCCGAAGCACAGCTGATACAAACCAATCGATGGCAGCAAATTGCACAAACGCCCATGCTCATCTCAATAGATGCAGAGTGGGGACTTGGAATGCGCATCAACAACACCATTTCATATCCCTACCAAATGACCCTTGGCGCCTTGCAAAATGATGCCCTGATTTCTGAAATGGGCATGCAAATTGCCGAACAATGCCACCGCATGGGCATACATATGAATTTTGCCCCAGTTGTTGATGCAAATGACAATCCACAAAACCCGGTGATTGGCATGCGGAGCTTTGGAGAAAACCCTGAAAAAGTTGCACAAAAAGGTCTTGCTTATGCTCTGGCTTTGCAAAACAACGGCATCATTCCAACTGCCAAGCATTTTCCGGGACATGGCAACACACAGACTGATTCTCACGTTACTCTGCCCGTCGTTGAAAGCAGCCTTGAAGAGCTCCAGCGATCTGCCTTGTTGCCATTCCAAAGCCTGATCGACCATCAGGTAAGCGGGATCATGGTGGCGCACATTTATTTCCCGGCCATCGAAAATCAAAAAAATCTGTCCTCCTCGCTCTCGGCTAAAGTCGTTGACGATTTGTTGAAACATCAAATGGGATTTGAGGGCCTTGTCGTAACGGATGCTCTCGACATGAAAGGCGCTACGACTTCCTCCGGTAGCGAAAATATTGCGCTGATGGCACTCAAAGCAGGCAACGATATTCTATTGCTACCAGCCGATATTCCTCAGGCCATCGAAAGTATACAAGCAGCTACTGTGGCTGATCCGTTTGTAGCAAAAAGAGTGGAAGAAAGCTGCAAAAAAATACTGCATTACAAATTCCGCGCGGGGCTCAACGAATACCGTCCGGTTTTCCCTGAAAATCTTTCGCGCGATCTTCACCAGCGAGCTTACAGGCAACTGGTTGAAACCATGTTTGACAATGCGGTTACATTACTGCGAAACGACAATCAGATTCTTCCGCTTAAAACTGATTCTGTAGGCTCAGTTGCCTTGCTCTCAGTAGGCTCTGATGATCGTAGCCTGTTGCAGCAAAAGCTCCTTGATGAAGGCATCAATGCTACTGTTTATGTGCTTCCCAAAAAGGCTTCGGACAATCAAAAAGTACGATTGATGACCGATCTGGAAAAATTTGACTTAATTATTTTAAGCATTGAGAACACCAATATTCTTGCAGCCAGACAATTTGGCATCGAAAAAGATCATATTCAGTTTGTCAACAGTCTGATGGCCAAAAAAGATGTGGTATTAAGCGTTATGGCAAGCCCGTACGCCTTGAGTTTCTTCGATTTTACAAGCCATACCAAAGCTATTTTACTTGGCTATCAAGACGATGCTGAGGCTGCTCTTGCTGTCGGAAAAGTTATCACCGGCCGCATAGCGCCGCAGGGAATTTTGCCTGTCTCAGTGAAGCAATTCAAAGCAGGTGAAGGGCTTTTTTTTTCAGCTATTGAAGAGCCAACCAGCATCGAGAACTCACTGATCGATAAAAAATACATCAAAAAGATCGATTCAATTGCATTAAACGGAATAGCCAAAAAAGCCTATCCGGGATGCCAGATTGTAGCCCTATGTGATGGAAAAATCATTTACAATAAGTCGTTTGGTTATCATACATATGACAAGAAGGACACTGTGAAAGCAACTGACCTGTACGACCTTGCTTCCATCACAAAAGTTTTAGCCAGCACCCTTTCGATCATGAAACTACACGAACAGGGATTGTTGAGCGTTTATGATAGTCTGGGCAAGTTTTTTCCATACCTGAATCGCACCGACAAAGGTAAAATACGTCTGATCGACTTTATGACGCATCAATCAGGCTTCGACGGCTGGATTCCTTATTTTATGGAAACCATATCTGAAAACGGTCCATTAAACGATATCTATGCGGAATCGCCCGATGATGAGCATCCTTTGCGCGTGGCCGAACACATGTATATCAATGCCCGCTATCGCTTTAAGATGTTTGATGAAATCGCCCATTCGAAACTAAAAAAAGCTGAATATCGTTATAGCGATCTGGGCTATTATTTTGTTCCTCAGATTGTTGAGTTGGTAACAAACATTCCTTTTGAAGAGTTTGTAGTAAAGAATTTCTATGAACCGATGAAACTCAATCGCATCTGTTTCAGGCCACTGTCTCACTTTCCAAAGGAAGAAATTGTTCCAACCGAAAACGATCAGGTTTTCAGACAGCAACTGCTTCATGGCGATGTGCACGATCAGGGCGCAGCCATGCTGGGAGGCATTTCGGGGCATGCAGGCCTGTTTTCTGATGCGATGGAAGTGGCTGCCTTGATGCAAATGTTGCTCAACAATGGCACCTATCAGGGCAAACAATATTTGAAACCTGAGACCATTCAGTTGTTTACGAGCCCGCCCTTCGCGAAAAACGACAACCGACGCGGAATCGGATTCGACAAACCACCTCTCGATCCCAAAGAAAAAGTAAGAATGCCCTCGATGAAAGCCTCTGCTTCCAGTTTTGGTCACAGCGGCTTTACAGGCACTTTCATGTGGGCTGATCCGGAAAACAAACTTGTAATGGTTTTCTTGTCGAACCGGGTTTATCCCGACAGCGGCAACCCTTTGCTGATGAAACTCAGTATCCGCACACATATCCACGACATTTTCTATCAGGCAGTTGATGCGCTGAAGAGCCAATCGAAGAACGCTTCCGACAATTGATAGAGCTTATTTGAAAGAAAACTTGTAACATTGCAAGCCGAAAAGGAACCTTTAATTTATATTAATCAATATGTACTCTGATGAAGTTTAACACTCAATCGATACTTTTATGGGTGCTTTCGATCGTGCTCATGGCAGCATTGGGTATTTACCAGCGTGTTACAGGACCTACCTATCCGGTAAGCGGCAACCTGATGATGAATGGTCAGAAATATCCTTATGTTTTACTTCGTAGTCACGACTCGCACATTGATGCTCCCATCGTCGTAAAGCTACCCGACTCAACAAAAGCTATCTACCGTTATAAACGCTTTAAAAGTCATGACAGTTGGACAACACAGGAGTTGGTTGCTACTAACGGCCAGATTGAAACCAGTATTCCCAGGCAACCTGCTGCCGGCAAGGTTGAATACCAGATTGCAGTATATGATGGAGAAAAATACATCCCCCTCACCGAAGATCCAGTTGTAATCCGTTTTAAGGGAGCGGTGCCGGCATATATCCTCATTCCACATATCTTTTTTATGTTTTTTGCCATGGTTTTCAGCATCCGTACCGGATTTGAGGCCTTGCTGAAAAGAAAGAAAACTTTGTCGCTCACAACGATTACGATGTTTCTCTTTTTGGTTGGCGGACTGATCCTCGGACCCATTGTACAGAAATACGCATTCGACGCCTATTGGACAGGCTGGCCATGGGGACACGATCTCACAGATAACAAAACCATTGTGGCCTTCATTTTTTGGCTTATTGCCTGGTTCGTCCTGCGTCGCAAACCCGAAAACAGGGTCTGGCCAGTTGTTGCAACCATTGTCATGCTCATGGTTTACCTGATTCCGCATAGTGTGTTGGGATCTGAAATTGACCACACAAAAACCGAAAGCACAGATAAAACTGAAGTTGTAAAATGACCCTCGTTATCATACTTGTAACGGCGTTGATTTCTATAGCTGCATTTAACAATGCTGATCTTTTTAACAAACTAAAATTCAACGCCTGGCTAATTAAAGAGAAAGGACAGGGCTGGCGTTTTGTTTCTTACGGTTTTGTGCATGCCGGATGGTTTCACCTGCTCATCAATATGTTTGTTCTGTATTCGTTTGGAACTTTGGTTGAACGCGTTTTTCAGAACAGCTTCGGACTGGGTAAGGGTTTGTTTTACTACGCTTTGTTGTATTTTGGCGGTATAATTTTTGCCACTCTACTTGATTTTAGAAGGCAAAAGAACAACCCCTATTACGATGCTGTTGGTGCTTCGGGAGCAGTGGCTGCTGTTGTATTTTCGAGTATCATTCTTGCTCCAACAAACAGCTTGTTCATTTTCCCGATACCATTCCCCATTCCCGCATATATTTTCGGTGTTTTATACCTGATTTATTCGGCATATATGGGCCAACAAAACAAAGACAACATTGGGCACAATGCACATTTTTTGGGTGCAGTTTATGGGTTGATTTTCACTGTGGCTATCAACCCGCAGTTTTTCTATTACTTTACGCACCAGTTGTTTGGGTTGTAATCTTTCGCTAATTCAATTCGGGGTTCTCCGGGAAGCGCAGCCACATATCATATTTGGTTCCCATTCGCCTGATGAAATGATTCCACATGTTTACAGGCTTGGTTTGCATCAAAGCTCTGGATGTTGTGTTTGAAACCAACCAGGAGTTCCGGTTGAGTTCGCCTTTTAGCTGATTACTTTCCCATCCGGAATATCCCAGGAAGAACCTGATTTGATTGGGTTTAACCGCTCCTTGTTGTATCATCGCTTTGATGGCTTCAATGTCGCCACCCCAATAAATGCCCTTTAGTACCTCTTCAGCATCAGGAACCAAGTCTCCCAAAGTATGCAAAAAAAATAGTTGATCCTGTTGGACGGGTCCACCAAGGAAAATATTCGAATCAAAATGAGGGAAATCCACAATGATTTTGTTGACAGGCGTGCTGATAGGTTTGTTCATGATCACGCCAAATGTTCCCTCCCCATCTTCATGTTCGATCAAAAGCACTACGGACCTACCAAAATAATAATCACCCAAAAAAGGCTCTGAAATGAGCACTCTGCCTCGTGATGGCAATAAATCATTGCTTTCAATTCTGATAATATCTTCCATTAGATTTCTTTCATTTTTTCGGCCAAAAGAGGCAATTATTGATCATTTACCTAATTTTACCAACTGAAACAAAAAACATACCACACTTGAAGACCCTGCAAAACCATGAAAAGTTTCTTAAATTGCGAGAGCAGTTTCCCTTTATGGTATTCCAAAGTTACCAATTCAACATGGATGTAGATGCCATTTGGGTGAAGTTTAATTTTAATTTGGCCGATAAATATCAGTTTCAGCCCAGCCTTAAAATCCCCTACCGCTCATTTTACGATTGGAAATCGGTGCCCGAGAAACTAATTGAAAACCTGATTTTTCATATTGGGATGGTTGAAGCAATCAGTTATTGGAAAACCACTTGCTCACCTGTTTTGATTGTTGACGCGGCGCCACTAAGCATGGAACAAACAGCATTTTGGAAGAAAATTTACTTTCATGGGTTGGGAGAGTTTTTCTATGTAAATGGCATCCAGACAACTATGGATCATTTCATGGATATACGACCAAAATTGGATAAAATAATCGAAAAGCAATCAACACCTGTACAAGATAAGGTTCTCGTTCCTGTTGGTGGGGGAAAAGATTCAGTGGTAAGCCTAGAGCTGCTGCGTCACAAAAAAATGGTGATTCCTGCCATTCTCAATCCACGTGAAGCCAGCAGTGCCTGTGCAGAAGTTGCGGGTTTTTCAACTGACGAGACAGCCGTTGTTTACCGGCATCTTGACGAACAGATACATAAAATGAACAAAGAGGGCTTCTTAAACGGGCATACGCCTTTTTCAGCATTATTAGCATTCACAACGCTCTTGCTGGCTGCAGGTTGTCAAGCCCAAAACATTGCTCTTTCGAATGAATCAAGCGCCAACGAATCGACCGTTCCCGGACAAGAGGTGAATCATCAGTACAGTAAATCGATTGATTTTGAGCGTGATTTCAGGAATTATGTCCGACAGTTTATCACTGACGACATTTCCTATTTTAGCTTTTTACGCCCCATCAACGAACTGCAAATTGCCCAACTTTTCAGTCGATACCCTGTCTATCACTCTGTTTTCAAGAGTTGTAATGTGGGTAGCAAAACAGACAGCTGGTGCTGCCATTGTCCAAAATGTCTTTTTACCTGGGTTGCTTTGAGTCCGTTTGTCGAACAGCAAAAACTCACTGCTATTTTTGGGAAAAATCTCTTTGATCAGGCAAATCTCCTGGGCGACCTCGAAGCCTTGAGCGGAGTCATTCCTGTTAAGCCGTTTGAGTGTGTAGGAACTACCTCTGAGGTTCTCGCAGCGATTCAAGCCTTTCAAAATTCATCTGAAAGTCAACCCGAGTTGTTGACTGCTTTCGCAACCAAAAACCCAGGTTTGCTGGGGAAAGCATCTACTTTGAAAACCTTTCTCGAGGAATTTAACGACGAACATTTTTTGCCAGCCGACTTTTTGCACATTCTTCAATCTGCCCTCCATGCGTGAAACAATCCTGAAAAGTTTAGCAAAAAAAACCATCCTGATCGCCGGATTTGGACGCGAAGGAAAATCAAGTCTGGCATTTATCCGTCGATTCTTGCCCGATGCAAAAGTTTCGCTCGCCGATTTTAATGAACATGCATTTGACCAATTGGAAAATCCAGCTGCAATTGAAAATTTTTACACTGGAAAGCCCTATCTCGACTACCTTGATGAATTTGATCTGGTATTGAAATCTCCTGGCATTTCACTGGCTAACAAAAAGATAGTTCCGGGAAAAATTACTTCGCAAACCGACCTTTTCCTTGAAGCATTTCATAATCAGGTAATCGGCATAACGGGCACAAAAGGAAAAAGCACTACTGCCAGCCTGACGCATCATTTGCTGTCGTCAGCCGGCCAAAGAAGCATTCTGACCGGCAACATCGGCACCCCATGTTTCGACAGCATCGAACAGATTGATACGCAAACACGCATCGTTTTCGAACTTTCGGCACACCAGCTGGAGCACATCAGGCACAGTCCAGGTATAGGTGTGATTTTGAATATCTTCCAGGAACATCTCGATCATTTTGGCACTTACGAACGTTACCAACAAGCCAAATATAATCTGATTCGTTATGCTGAACCACAGGATGTATGCATTTTGCATGCGAGCCTAAAACAAAACATACCACAGATTCAGGGTCAAGTTTTGTATTTCCCTACAAAGCTGCAAACCCAATTTCAACTCCCAAAAAACCTACCAGGAGCGCATAACTTACTCAATATCGAAGCTGCATTACTGGCAACCGAAGCAGCAGGTGTTGACTTAAAAACAACAATTCAGCACCTTGAAAGCTTCAAAGGGCTGGAGCATCGGATTGAATTTGTTGGCAAGTTTGACGGAATCAGTTTCTATAACGACAGCATTGCTACCATTCCGGAGGCTGCAATTGCAGCTTTAAATACTTTAAATCCAATACATTATCTTATACTTGGCGGGTTTGATCGTGGCATCGATTATTCAGCTCTGGTTGCTTTTCTGGTTCAACATCCGGTTGAGGTTATTTTTTACACTGGTAAGGCAGGAAAACGTATCACCGAACAACTGAAAGATGCTGGCTACACCAATCAACTGTTGCTTTTCGACAAGCTTGAGGAAGTTTTTGAAAGATTGAAATCATTGCAACATCTTGACAAAGCATGCCTGTTATCGCCGGCGGCTGCCAGCTACGATCAGTATCTCAATTTTGAGCAACGAGGTCAAAAATTCAAACAACTTGCAGTCAAATTTGGTAAACTTAGGTAATCCTTCGCCTTATTTTTGCTTTCTTCTTTCTTCAAAATCCCTTTCAATCACCTCGACCCGTTGTATAGTGTTGCGGCACCATTGTAACAAAAGTTCATCTTTTTCAACTTCAGAAAGCTGCCAGTCGACCTCACTTTCTCTGAGTCGGTTGGTGAGAGTATACAGTAACAATGCAGCCGAAACACTAATGTTGTAACTTTCAGTAAAACCTACCATTGGGATACGAATAAAACCATCTGCATGGGAAAGCGCCTCGGGAGAAAGACCGGTTTTTTCGGTTCCAAAAACCAGGGCAATCGGTTTTTCGAGCGGTAGATTTTCTGGCGTATAACCATCCTCATGCGGACTTGTAGCAATAATCTGATAGCCCTTTTTCCTCAAAACATCAAAGGCATCAAGTGTGTTAAAAGAGTTTTCGTTGTATTTGGTCAGATTGAGCCACTTGGTGCTGCCAACAACCACATCGGGATTGATGTCGTATGGGTTTTTATTTTCAATGATATGAACATCCTGTACGCCCGTCAGATCGCAGCTTCTAAGCACAGCGCTGGCGTTTTGCGACTGATAGATATCTTCGAGCACAATGGTTAAATGACGCGTGCGCCGGTTGAGTACTTCTGTAAATTTCTTTCTCCTGTTATCGGTTATAAAACCCAACAAATAATTAAGCAAGTCTCTTTGCTCGGCAGTACTGATCATTTCTCAATTCATTTTCTGTCAGCGAAGTAATAAAGTGTTTACAAGTAACACCTAATAGCTTCGGAACAAACAATATGCAAAAATAACACGTTTGTTAAAAGCACCAACACTTTGCTAATATGGTTTTACAGGAGGAAATGAGGGGGTATTCCCAGGTGAGGGCATTAAAGGTTTGTCGAAAGGACTGCTGTTTTTGCGCACTTCAGGACTTTCTCCATCATCCAGTGTAACTTCTAAAACTTCTTCAACACTTGCAGGCCGGTAATCTGCCGGAGGAGCAAAAAACTCAGCAGGAATATTCGTTTCGCGCAGAGCAACAACTTCTGTTTTGCTTTCTCCATAAGCGAAAGGCATAACAGATCGCATCACAATACGATTCTTTGTCAGCTTTTTAAAACCCTCTGATTGCCGAAATGCAGACACGCGAGAGGGCGGAGAGAAAAGCTGTGTGAATCTCCTGAGTTTCTCCTTGTCAATTTGCCTGTACGGATCAAGATCGTTGCTTAACCAAACTTTTTCGAGCAAAACACTATCGCTCAGGATTTCGTAAGGAGTAACCAGTCGGCCTAAGATGGTGTCGGTAAGGTTTTCCTGTATGATAGTTGGCTCGATGGCCTTCATAAATCCCTGCTCGCCACTTTTGAGCGCCAACAATTGCCGGTCGAATGTGCGACGGGCCGAATCTCTTTCATTTTCAGCGATGTGCTGTAGCATTACCTCAACCTGAATGGCAAGTTTATCGAATAAAGCCATTCGGAGTGTGTCGGGATGACCTGTCCAATAGAACATTTTTTGTGGAAATACCAACGTCAGTAAATCCTGCTGCAAATCGATGATAAAAACCGATTCAGGTGTCTCAATTCTGATCCGTTGATCCTGGATAAAAATTGACTGACTTTCCGAGTTGCCAAACCTATCCTCCTGCTGCTCAATAATCAGCCAACCTGCACTGCATAATTTGGGGGCAAAGACGAATAAAACCAAAACCAACCTCAAAATTCCTATTTTCCTCATTGAATGTTAATTAACAAGATATTATTCCAACAAAAATTCTTTACTTTAACAAAACTTCACCTGTTTTATCAGATCCGCTACCTTATTTCAGCTTCAAATGTAAAAAAATGCCTGCGCTATCCTGTTATTTCACGAAAAAAACTAATTTTGCACTTCCAAATTTAAAATCGATATGGCTAAGAACAAAGGAATTGACAAAGGCGACGAAAGACTTGAAGTGGTTGAAGAAGCACTGAGTAAAACTGAACAGTTTATTGAAAGCAATCAAAAGCCACTGATTATTGTGGTTTCGGCAATCGTTCTGATTGTGCTCGGATACTTTGGACTGAACAAATATTATTTCCAGCCACGCGAGCGCGAAGCAGAAACACAGATGTTTATGGCCGAAAAATATTTTGAGTCGGATTCACTCAACAAAGCTTTATACGGTGACGGAAACAATCCTGGATTTTTTGATATCATCGACGATTTTGGCTCGACAAAAGCGGGCAACCTCGCTTGCTATTATGCTGGCGTTTCTCTGTTGAAACAAGGTGAGTTTGAAGAGTCGATCAAATATTTGAATAAATTCAGCAGCGACGACCATATGGTTGGCGCCATGGGTTTGGGTGCCATTGGGGATGCATATCTCGAACTGAACCAAACAGAAAAAGCTGCCGATCAATATCTGAAAGCAGCAAAACACCGGGAAAACGAATTGACAACACCAATGTTTTTATTTAAAGCTGGTCAAACCTATGAATTACTCGGCAATTATAAAAAAGCCGTTGAGGTTTACGAAAACATCAAGACCGACTACCCTTCATCCAATGAAGGCCGAAACGTTGAAAAATACATTACACGCGCCAACAATTTATTGCAGTAAGCATTATTTAAAAAAATAGACAGATACCTGATTCAAGCTTTGAATCAGGTATTTTTTTGCTAATTTCGTTCGTTATGAAAAGTGTCCCTAAAGCCCGTATAGTATTTTTTGGCACCCCTGAGTTTGCTGCCTCGCAGCTGCAAGCCATCATTGAAGCTGGGCACCAGGTGGTTTGTGTTGTAACTGCAGCAGACAAACCAGCAGGCAGAGGAAAAAAAATCCGCATGTCTGCTGTGAAGGAACTTGCGATTGAGAATAATCTCCCGCTTGAACAGCCATCCAATCTCAAAGATGGTGCTTTTGTTGAACATCTGAAAAGCCTCGATGCTGATATTTTTATTGTTGTAGCTTTCCGGATGATGCCAGCTGTTGTCTGGAAGATTCCACGCCTGGGCACTTTTAACCTGCATGCTTCGTTGCTACCCAATTACAGAGGTGCAGCACCCATTAACCATGCCATTATGAATGGAGAACCGGAAACGGGGCTTACTACCTTTTTCATTAATGAAGCCATCGATGAAGGCGGTATTCTGCTACAGCAAACATTACCTATTGGAAAAGAAGAAGATGCCGGAACATTACACGACAGATTGATGAAGGCAGGCAATCAACTGGTTGTAGATACTATCGCACAAATTATGACCGGCAAAGCTATAGTTCGGCCACAATCAGCCTTATTGAATCCAAATATTTCGATCAAAAGTGCACCAAAAATTTTCAGAGAAGATTGCGCTATCCGATGGGACCTAAGCCTTGATGAAATACATAACCAAATCAGGGGATTATCTCCCTACCCTGCAGCTTACACAACTTTCGTTTCATCAACTGGTGAGCATATAGAAGTGAAAGTTTTTCGATCAGAGAAGGAGAAAACAAGGTGCGAACTAAAGCCAAAGCTCCTTTTGACAGACAATCGAACCTACTTAAAAGTTGCGCTTCCCGATGGATTTCTTCATCTGCTTCAGGTGCAACAAGCTGGAAAAAAGTCTTTGGATATCGCAGATTTTCTCAAAGGCAAAAACTTTAAAGGTACCTGGATGGTTCAGTACCAAGTAAAAAAGCCTTCTAGAAGCGTTGAAAACAGGGACATTCCTGAGTTTTCTTGAAAATATTCCGGCATTTATCAACAAATAATTGGTTTTATCAACATTTTTAACACTTTTTACCGAATTTACTTGCATCATTTTATTAAAACCCTATATTTGTGCGGTATTCAACCAATTTCAAACTAAAATCCAAAAGAAGATGAACAAAGCTGAATTAATTGATGCAATGGCTGCAGAAGCCAATTTGACAAAAGCTGATGCTAAAAAAGCACTTGATGCTTTCATTGGAGCAACTACAAAAGCCCTCAAAGGTGGTGACCGCGTTGCTTTAGTTGGTTTTGGTTCTTTCTCGATCTCTAAAAGAGCTGCAAGAAAAGGCCGTAACCCTCAAACTGGTAAAGAAATCAACATCGCTGCCAAAAAAGTGGTTAAATTTAAACCAGGTGCTGAGCTTGCTGATGAAGTTCAATAAGCTACCTGAAACAAAAAAAAACGCCCTCAATTACAAATTCAGGGCGTTTTTTTATTTGCTGCAGCTGGCAAATAGTCACTTAGGTAAAAACGATATGGCAACAAAGCATCTTCCCCGGCATAAGTCACACCAACACGCTCTGTTTGTATAATTTCGATTTGCTCATCATAATCAGAATAGAGAATCCAAACCTGATTTTTGTTGATGATTTGGCCATTTTGTTCCAATGAAATACCCATCCATTTACTCATTTTTCCTGGTCCGTTTGCGATTTCCTCGTCAAAACTAGCTGAAGTTTTTCCAGTAGACAAATCCTGAATACAAACTGGTTTCACTCCCCTGATCAAAACTGCATGCGGTTGACCAACAGGCCCAGTAACTACATTAAAAAGTTGATGAATGCCATAACACAGATAAACATAACAACAGCCACCTTCCTGATACATCACAGACGTGCGTTTGGTTCTTCTGTTGTCGTATGCGTGTGAGGCCCTGTCGGTAATTCCTTCGTAAGCTTCAGTTTCTGCAATAATTCCCGCACGCCATTCAAAAGGCGATTTAAGCAGAAGTATTTTGCCAAGCAGTGATTTTGCTATCCCAACAACATCCTCCGAGAGGAAAAAGTCTTTTTCGATCGCTCTTTTGTAGTCAAGCAACATCAATCATCGATTTTGAGTTGGGTTTTCCAGCTAAGATAGCCATTCTCATCCTGCCTGATTTGTTTGTTATCAATGAGAAACCGAATGGCTTCAAGTACCTTTTCTTCAGGAAAAGGCTGCACTGACGATGCTGCCTCAAATACCGGAAAACTACGCTGCACCAACATTGTTTTCAATCTGTTACTGATTTGGGCAAACTCTGCATCGCTCAACGAAAGTTTATTCCTGCTTGTGCAAATGTCGCACCTGCCACAGCGCTGTCTGTTTGTTTCGCCGAAATAGGACAGCAATTGTATGCTTCTGCATGTAGTTTCATTATTGACGAAATCAATAACCGACTGAATGCGCTTTGCAGCACTTTTTTTCCGGTCGGCATAATGCTCTTTTGACAAATAAATGTCTTTAGCGTCTCTCCTCTCAGAAACCCAAATCAGTTGTGGCTTCAGTTTGCGCGCCTGATATATCAGAAATTGAAGAGCATGCAGTTTCTTGAGCATGTCGACAATTTGATCCTGCGTTAAATTTAGCTTCCTGGCTGCTTGTTCTTCGTTGAATGACACAAAATCGGTAAGAACTCCAGGCACATTGCGCAGCAAAAACTTGATGAACTGATCGAATTGAGGTTGTTCAACCTGAAACCGATACAGATCTTCGCGGCTTGCTCTGATAAAAACCTGTGATGGATTTGCCAAGCTTTCTGTGCTCATCAGCTCACCCTCTTTTTCGAGAAGCTGTAGTGAGTTAAAAACTTCAACCGGCGTAAAATTGTACATTTTAGCAAAATGCAGCAAGTCGAAATCGAAACTTTGGTCCTTGCCGGCACCGACAGGAATTTGGAAATAGTTTCCCAAAGCCTGATAAATCGCCTTTATCTGAGACAAATCAGGATATGAGGCGCCAAAATTTTCCTTAAGCTGTTTCACATCCTGATCTGAAACGAGCAGGTAAGCAGCTGATTGTCTGCCATCCCGTCCAGCCCGCCCGGCTTCCTGAAAGTATGCTTCAAGGCTATCGGGCAAGTCCATATGAATCACTAGTCTTACATCAGGCTTATCGATACCCATTCCGAAGGCGTTTGTTGCCACCATGATCTGGTGCTGACCTTTCATCCATGATTGCTGCCGCTGATCTCGTATTTTGGCATCAAGTCCGGCATGATAGTAGGTTGAAGTGATATTTCTATTGCTGAGCCAATCGGCAATATCGCGCGTCCGTCTTCGGTTTCTTACATAAACTATTCCACTTCCATGCTTCAACTGCCTCACCAACCGGTAAAGTGCGCCAAACTTATCAGGTTCATGAACCACATTGTAAACCAGGTTTTTTCGCTCGAAACTGGTTTGAAATACATGTGCATTTTTGAATTTTAATTTTTCCTGAATGTCTTTTACTACCTCAGGTGTTGCCGTTGCGGTTAGCGCCAAAAAAGGAACTTTGGGCAAATAAGGCCTGATATCACTGATTCGCAGGTAAGGTGGTCTGAAATCATATCCCCATTGCGAAATACAGTGGGCTTCGTCAATGGCAACAAGACATATCTTCATTTTCTGAAAAGCAGCAATAAACTTCTCCGTAACAAGCCTTTCTGGTGAGATGTACAGAAACTTAAGTTTACCAAAAACACTTTGGTTGTAAACAATTTCAATCTCATTAAAATGCATTCCAGAATAAATAGCTGCAGCAGCAATACCGCGTTGTTTCAGGTGTTGCACCTGGTCTTTCATCAGGGCGATTAAGGGTGTGATTACGATACAAAGACCACTCATCATCATGGCGGGCACCTGGAAACAAATTGATTTTCCTCCTCCCGTTGGCAGTAAAGCCAGGGTGTCGTTTCCGGATACAACAGCATCGACGATCTCTTCCTGCATGGGTCTGAATGAACTGTAACCCCAATGCTTTAATAATACCGTTCGTGCATCTTTGCTCATCGGTATCAAATTATCAGTTGACCAGTCTCTTAACTATAGCAAGTAACTCATTGGCACAAATCGGCTTTGTGATATATTCGTCACAGCCAGCTTGCATGGCAAGCTCAAAATCCTCGGGCTCAGTAAATGCCGTTTGTGCAATAATGGGTAATTCAGGATACAAATTTCTTAATCGTCTGCTTGCTTCATAACCATCCATTTCAGGCATTCTGATGTCCATCAGCACCAAATCGATTTTTGATGATTTCTGCACCAGATCAATGGCTTCTTTTCCTGTTCTGGCCCACACAACAGCAGCTGCAGTCTCCTTAAACATGGCTTTGAGGAAGAGATAATTCGACTGCACATCGTCAACAACCAAGAAAACTTTATCAGACCAATCAGTATTGCCGTCATTTGCTGATCCAGTTTGTTTTGGAAGTTCCGCCTCATCGATAGGAAGTGTAAAATAAAAAGTCGTCCCCAAGTCTTTCTCCGAATCAAACCAGATGCTACCTCCAAGTAGTTCAACCAGGCTTTTACAGATCGACAAACCCAACCCGGTTCCTGAATGGTTGCGCTTGTAGGTGCTGTCAATTTGACCGAATCGCTGAAAGATGACCGCAGCTTTCTCGCGCTCGATACCTACGCCTGTATCTTTCACATAAAACTGTATCAGATTGGACTCAGACAGCGTATAACCAAATTCGATGTAGCCGCGATCAATAAATTTCAAGGCATTTGACAGTAAGTTCGACATGATTTGCCTAAACCTGAATGGGTCTGTTGAAATCAACAAACTTTTATCGCGAATTTGTTTTTTCAGACGGAGTTCAATATTATCTTTTTGGCTGCTTTGCCGAAGATTGGTAAAAGTGGTGAAAAGCTCGTCTAAGAGCTGGTTGATGTCTACTTCCGTTTTAACGATCCGAATTTGACCAGCTTCAATCTTTGATAAATCAATAATATCATCGATAAGCTGCTGCAGGGATTTTCCAGCCGAAACAATCAATTGCGTATATTCCAGCTTTTCGTCTTCTGTGGTATCTTCCTCCAATAAAATTTCTGAAAACCCGATGATAGAATTGAGCGGTGTTCGAATATCATGTGACATATTCGCCAGAAAAGCTGACTTCATTTGATCGGCCTCCTCGGCTCTCTTTTTTGCCTGTTTGAGTTCATTCTCAAGTTCTTTCTGGCCTGTGATGTCGCGAAGTAATGCATGAATTAACTGTCCAGATTCGTGTTCTGAGGTTCCTAAGCTAATGTCAAGATGGAAAATACTACCATCCTTTTTCAGGTGTTGCCACAAAAAACGCAGGGGTTTTCCAAGGAGTGCTTCACTAATTACACGCCTGGCTTTTGTGTCGGATAATTCTCCATCCTCCTGAATTTCGGGCGACAAATCTTGGGGACGCATTCCAATAAGTTCGTTTTCATTGTAACCAAAAAGCTCATATGCCTTGGTATTTGCCTGAATGATACTGTTTTCCTTGTTGATAATAAGAATGCCGTCATTGGCATGATCAAAAACTGATTTATATCGATCCAATTCGTTGAATAACAGCTGCTCACGCAATTGATACTCCAAACCAATGAGTACAGTTAAACCCACTGCCATCAGCTTTTTCAGCTCATCGTCTGAAACAGAAAATTCTTGCGCAAATAGGCATAAAAAGCCCCTTTCATCAGCTTTCAGCGGTTTTGAAAATATTGCAATTTGCCTAAACTTATTGTCAATTGTTTGCGCTGAAGTCTGAATTTCAGGGCCGAAATCACTGTCGTTGAGCAATATAAAGTTCTTTCCAGGGATAGAAAAAATTTGCTGAAAAGTGACCGGTGATTCTAAAAGTGATGTTGCGGATAATGCATTCAAGCCGACGACATGTCTGATATTGGGAAGTCGGGTTTGATGGCTATAGATTCCGAATGCAACCGCAACAGAATGAGAGATTTCGATCAGTTTTCCACAAACAAATGAAATATTACGCTGAGGTACTTCTAGCGACTCTTGACTCATTTGCAGCATCAATGCAGCTATTTGCTGGTCCATTGCTGTTGATTCGTCTACTGCCATTCTTCAGTTTTTAACTGTGAAAGTTGTAAAAGTACATATTTTTCAGCTTGAACGAAATTAAGCAGTTGCCCAATAGTTTAATCATAGCACTTGATTCAGTTCATGTTGCCGATTCAGCAAGGTTCCTGTTTCCTTTGATGTGCTTTGGATGATAGGGGCAGTGGCGGCAGCCATTGCCACAGCAATAACCGCGTTTTGTCAGGAATTTTGTGGTCATCACACGAAACCCATTTTCCAGATAATAATCTTCACCTTCGACCAGGTTATTGTTGAATTTATAAAATCGATCATCAAGGGGTTTCATCTGGTTGATTTGTTTTTGGTTTAAGATAGAAACTGACTGAGAAGTCATCAAGTTGAAAAGCCTGCTTGTCGGGATTCCAAATATACACTTTCACCTGGGCAAGATCATCAGTCCAGGCGGGAACCTTCATGCCAAAACTTGCATTTCTCCACCGGTTGGTCTGCTCGTCGGGGAGCTGCTTTAGTTTTAATGTTTTGTAAAACATCAACTGATTCTGTTTATTGGTTGCAGCATAAACCAACAAAGCTTTGCCTGCAGCATTCGGGCTCAATTCGCGGTACATCACGTTTGATGATACATAAATACTTCCAGTTGTAGGCCGCAACAGATCAGTTTTCAAAACCAAAGTCGGACTAAATTCAACTGAAGGACCCAGTTTTGCCATTCGCATGCCAGAATACGATTCTCCGGAAATCTCAATACCATTATTTGTCCAGACACCCGATGGAGATTCCATATCGGTAAAAAAATCCAAGGTTTTATAGGTGTTGAGCGAGGAAAAAATGGGTTCAGGGTATCCACCAAAAATATTGCGGTATCGATCAGCTGTCTTTAAAAAAACATGCCAATATTTGTCCTTGTCCATTGAATCGGGATGTAATATTCCCCTCTGATACTGGTAAACCTGAATGAGATTAAGCGGAACAACCAAGAGCAAAAATAGGATGAGAAAAATCTTTCCTCCAGTAATCTTCCAAATAGAAGTGCATCCAAGCGCAATAAGCACGGCCAGCAAAGGATAAAAATCGATCATCGAACGCATTCCAAAACTGTCGCCAAAAAACCAATTCCACCAGGATGAAAGCATGTAAATCAATAGCAGCAAAAATCCTGTTATCCAGTAAAACTGATAGCGCGAACTCCGAAACAAAACCACAAGTCCTGAAAAAGTCAGTAACATCAATGGTGTGTAAACGAAAAATCCTTTGCGATAGCTAAACAAGAAAGAAAAGATGGCGGGTTCCAAAAAATGAAAACCTTCGTTCCGGTAGGTGTAAAGGATTAATTCTCCAGTCTGGATATAATTGAAAAGCAACTGGATAAAAAACACCAAAAAGAAAAGTGCAATAGCAAATATCCAACGCGAAGGTTTGCTGAAAAGCTCCCTGAAACGTAACCAAAAAACTTCAGCACGACCAGCAAAGAAAGGTATTACAGCAAAAATAACAAGATTTGTTGGCCGGATGAGACCTACCAAACCCAACGCAATTGCCGAAAACCAGATGTATCGCTGTTTGCCTGTGTTAAAGTACATTCTGACAACATATAACAATACTGAAACAGCAGCAAACGAATAAATATGCGAATGCGTTGGATGCAAGAATGCATAAAAAAACAGGTTTGTCCCAAACATCAGCGCCAAAATCACCAGCAAGCTCATCCCATTGCTGATACCAAAGCTTTTGAGTAACTTATTCGTAAATATCAACCCAACAGCCAGATAAGCTGCTCCTGCCAGTGCTGCCGCATATTGAAAAATGATATTATATCCATCAAGCGGAAGAAATGCAATTAACGAATACAGCCAGGCCATCAGAAAAAAAGGAAGCATTAGCAGGGCAGATCCCAGATAATATTTGTTCACTTTTTTGCCATGATAATCGTGGAAATAGTGACCCATATAATCAAGGCCACGGCGCGATTTCTCGTACTCATAAACCTTGGTGAAATCTGTCGTCTTGTAAACGAAAACCGTCGTCAGGTAGGCATAGTACCCACTTCCGTCTCCATCAATAATTTGTTTGCCATCAGCACCACGTATCAGCTGTATGCAAATAAATATCAACAAAATAGCACTTACCAACAAGGTACGCATAATCCAGTTTTAAAAGGGTGTGAAGATACAGAAAACAAGCGAAAGAGCTGTAAAAAAAACGCTACAAAACAGGCAATCCCCGCTCAAAACCGGCTTCCAGAGAAATAAAGGTTTCGGTGAAAGTAATCTCCGGAATGGATTGTATTTGCTCGACAATCACTTTCTTTAGATGCTCGTTATTTTGGGTATATAGTTTGACCAATAAAGAGTATTTCCCGCTAATATGATGACATTCAACAATTTCTGGAATCTTTTTGATGCGCTCAAAAACTTCATCATGGGTAGTTGTGGAAACCAGATTTACCTGTATCCCAATGAAAGCGCAAGTCATGAGACCAAGGCCTTTGGGATCAAGCTGAAAACGTGAACCAGCTATCACGCCCTCCTCGGCCATTTTTTGCACACGTTGATGAATGGCAGCTCCGGAAACACGACAACGTCTTGCAACTTCCACGAACGGTGTGCGGGCATCCTCCATCAAAATGGCCAAAATTCGTTTGTCTAAACTATCAAGATGAAAGCTCATGTATAGGATTTAAGTAAAATATTTAGATATTTTTTACAAAAATATGCATTTACTTTCAATTTTAAATTAATATTAGACTTTATGTTACATTTCATATAAATATCAACTACTATTCAGCAAATCTGCTAATTTTGTAACAAACCAAAAATAATTTGTCCTATGAAATTCGATCCGGCAACGAACATTCAAAATCTTCAACAATTTGGCGAGTTTGGAGATGTAAATCCCTCTGTTACTGACTCGGCAACTTTCACTTTTATGCAGGCTAAAACCATGAGCGACACTTTTCACGGTGAAGCTGAAGGCTGTTTTCTGTATTCCAGGCATTGGAATCCAAGCAATAAATACCTTGCCGATGCACTGGCTGCCATGGAAGGCACAGAAGCCGGCTGGGTTACCGGTAGTGGAATGAGTGCCATTACTACCGCCCTATTGCAGCTGTGTAAAAGTGGCGATCATATTGTTTCGAGTATGACAACCTATGGAGGCACTTTCGCATTCATGCAAAACTGGTTGCCACGCTTCAATATCGGTGTGACCTTTGTTGACATCACTGATCTTAAAGCAGTAGAGGAAGCTATCCGCCCAAACACCAAAGTCATTTATACCGAAACAGTTACGAATCCATTGCTCCAAATCAGCGATCTTCCTGCGTTGAAAGCCATCGCTTTAAAAGGCGACATCAAACTGGTTGTAGATAACACCTTCACGCCCATGATTGTTGCACCTTTCCGGCATGGTGCAGATGTTGTTGTGTATAGCATGACAAAGTTTATCAATGGTAAAAATGACTGTGTTGCCGGAGCTATTTGTGCATCTAATGAGTTCATTAACAGCCTTATTGATGTCAACAACGGAACTGCGATGCTCCTGGGGCCGGTACTCGATCCTTTCAGAAGTTCAAGCATTCTAAAAAACCTGCATACATTGCATATCCGTATGAAGCAGCACAGTTACAATGCCATGTATCTTGCCAATAAATTTACTGAAGCCGGATTGAAGTTTAACTATCCCGGCATGGCTGATCACAAGGGGCATGAAGTATTGAAAAAGATGATGCATCCCGATTTCGGTTTTGGCGGAATGATCTCCATCGATATGGAAACTGCAGAGCGTGCCAGCAAGCTGATGGAACTGATGGAACTGGAGGATGTTGGCTATCTGGCTGTTAGTCTGGGCTATTTCAAAACACTTTTCAGCAACAGCGGCAAAAGCACCTCATCTGAAGTGCCCGAAGATATCCAAAGAAGAATGGGACTTTCAGAAGGGCTGGTACGTTTTAGCGTTGGGCTCGACCATGACATAGAAGGAACCTGGCAAAGAATAAAACACTGCCTGAGTCAAATGGAATAGAAGAAACATAAAAAATCCGGCCAAAAGCCGGATTTTTTTTGCATTTAATATTGAATTATTCTGCCTCTGCGTAAGCTTCAATGGGCGCGCAAGTGCAAACAAGGTTTCTGTCACCAAATGCATCATCAATCCGTGAAACAGGTGGAAAATACTTGTCGGCCACTTCATTTTTTATTGGGAAAGCTGCTTTTTCACGAGAATATGGAAATTCCCATTCAGAATTAATCAGCATTTCAGCTGTATGAGGTGCATGTGTAATTACATTATTCCCCACTTCAGCCAATCCATTTTCAATTTCGGCAATCTCATTTCTGATAGCCACCATAGCATCCACAAAACGATTCAGTTCAGCAAGTGGTTCGCTTTCTGTGGGCTCAACCATAAGGGTTCCGTGTACCGGAAAAGCCACGGTGGGCGCATGAAAGCCATAATCCATCAATCGCTTCGCGATATCAACCACTGTGAGACCGGTAGTTTTGCTGAAATGGTTGCAATCAAGTATCATTTCATGTGCAACATGCCCCTTGTTGCCGGTGTAAAGAATCGGATAGTGATTTTTCAATTTTTCTTTCAGGTAATTGGCGTTTAGCACAGCAATTTTAGTCGATAAAGTGAGACCGTCTGCACCCAGCAATTTGATATATCCATAAGAGATGGGCAGGATCATGGCGCTTCCAAAAGGGGCTGCTGATACTGCAGTTATGGCTTCTGTACCACCTGTTTTAACGATTCTATGACCCGGCAAGAAAGGCGCCAAATGGGCTGCAACACCGATCGGACCAACACCTGGTCCGCCGCCTCCGTGAGGAATAGCAAATGTTTTGTGTAGGTTGAGGTGACAAACATCAGCACCTATGAAACCTGGACTTGTCAGTCCTACCTGAGCATTCATGTTGGCACCATCCATATAAACCTGACCACCATTTTCATGGATGATTTCAACAATTCTTCTAATTCCAGTTTCATAAACTCCATGTGTTGAAGGATAAGTGACCATGAGTGCAGCCAGACGGTCTTTGTTGGCCTCGGCTTTTTGTTTCAAGTCTTCCTGATCCACATTTCCATCCTGATCACATTTCACAACCATCACCTCCATGCCAGCCATCACAGCGCTGGCCGGATTGGTCCCGTGCGCTGAAGACGGAATAAGACAGAGGTTGCGGTGAGACTCACCTTTTGCATGCAGGTAAGCCCTGATAACAAGCAAACCAGTATATTCGCCACTTGCCCCTGAATTCGGTTGAAACGACATGGCAGCAAAACCGGTAATTTCACAAAGATCCTTCTCAAGCGTTTGAATTAGTTCCAGGTATCCTTCTGCCTGATCAGCTGGAACAAATGGATGCAAGGCAGCAAACTCAGGCCAGCTCAGCGAAAACAGCTCTGCAGCTGCATTCAGTTTCATGGTACATGACCCCAATGGAATCATGGTGCGATTGAGGGCCAGATCTCTGTTTTCGAGCTTTTTCAGGTAGCGCATCATGTCGGTTTCTGACTGATAACTGTTAAATACAGGATGCGTCAGGAATGCTGAAGTGCGTTTCAAGGTTTCAGGAATGGCATTCATTTTTCCACATACCTCAGGGTCGCAGACAAAGTTCGTTCTTGTCTTTCCGACTGCTTTATAAACGATATTTAGAATCTGATTGATATCGTCGAGACTGACAGTTTCATCGAGGCTAATACCAAATTCCTTCTCATTTATATACCTGAAATTCATTTGATTAGTAATTGAAAGACGTTGAATATCCTCCATTTTTACTGATGAAGGTATTTCAAAACGCAAAGTATCAAAGAAAGCGGTATTCAGTTGTTTAACGCCAGAGCCGGCCATCTCGCTGTTGAGGACATTTGTTAAAATGTGGATATGCTGCGCTATCTTTTTAATCCCCTCCGGACCATGGAAAGTGGCATAGAATCCAGCCATCGAGGCCAGCAGGGCTTGGGCCGTACATATATTTGAAGTCGCTTTCTCGCGTTTGATGTGCTGCTCACGGGTTTGCAAAGCCATGCGCAATGCTTTTTGTCCGTTAACATCTTTCGAAACTCCAATAATTCTTCCCGGAATATTTCTTTTATACGATTCTTTAGTAGCAAAATAGCCAGCATGCGGTCCGCCAAAACCCATTGGAATGCCAAATCTTTGGGTTGTCCCAACTACTGCATCTGCGCCCCATTCTCCGGGAGGTGTCAGCAAAGCAAGGCTGAGTATGTCGGCTGCAACAGCTACCTGAATTTCATTTGTTTTGAGCTGAGCTACTTTATCACGGTTGTCATAAATTTGTCCATACTGATCAGGATACTGCAACAACACTCCAAAATAACCATCGTTTTGGTCCATGGTATCCAATGATCCCTGAACAACCTCAATTCCCAGAGGCAGTGCGCGTGTTTTGATCACGTCGAGCGTCTGCGGGAAAACTCCATCCGAGACAAAGAATTTAATCACCCCGGCCTTGGCCTGAGTACGCGAACGAGCATTAAAGAACATAATCATCGCTTCTGCAGCTGCTGTTGCCTCATCTAGAAGAGAAGCATTGGCAATTGGTAATGCGGTGAGGTCGCTTACCATTGTCTGGAAGTTGAGCAAAGCTTCTAGCCTACCCTGACTAATTTCAGCCTGGTAAGGCGTATAGGCGGTATACCAACCTGCATTTTCAAGCACGTTGCGGGTGATTACACCTGGTGTAATTGTATTGTAGTAGCCGAGGCCAATATAGCTCTTGAATAGTTTGTTCTTCCGCCCAATATCTCTAAGGTGACTCAAATAATCGTACTCACTCATGCCTGCGCCAATAGTCAGTTTGCTTTTCAGCCTGATGGTATCAGGTACGATTTGATCAATCAATTCATCCAGAGAACCAACTCCGATTTGTTGGGTCATTTCCTGAATGTCTTTAGGTGTAGGGCCAATGTGTCGTTGAACAAAGTTGTTGCTAATCATAATATTAAAGACTTTTATTTAAGCGTTTTTGAACTGGCTGAAAATTTCAATGATCTGTTTCTTATACCAACAAATTTTCGGCGCAAAGGTAGAAATTGTTTACCTATTTTCTTTGTTTTTACCGATTTATTGTTAACAAATTAACAGACTTAAAGTTCAAGAAATTTCCGGGGAAATATTTGTTGGGGAAATGAAGAAAAAGAAGGCCGCAAATAGATACTTGCGGCCTTCATCACATAAGGTTTATGAATCTATCTAGTTGAAAATATCATACCAATGAGCTGTTGCATCCTCATCTACAGGTTGTTTGTCATTGGGTAATGCATTTTCAACCTTGCGTTTAAGTTGTAATTCATCATCGTTTTCAGGCCTTTGAATTTCAACAGCAATAGAAGGTGCAATGACGAGTGCCACAACCGACATCAATTTCAGGAGGATATTGAGCGAAGGTCCGCTTGTGTCCTTGAAAGGGTCTCCAACAGTATCACCAACAACGGTTGCCTTGTGCGAATCACTGCCTTTTCCATACAGCACTTCCTCGTGAATGACGCCTTCTTCAACCATTTTCTTGGCATTGTCCCAGGCCCCGCCAGCATTCGACTGGTAAATCGCCAGCAACACCCCCGAAGCGGTAACTCCGGCCAGCATGCCTCCCAACATTTCGGCACCTCCTGTAAATCCAACAACTGCCGGAGCAATAATGGCCAGCAATCCTGGCAATACCATTTCCTTGAGTGATGCCTCTGTTGAAATTGCCACACATTTTTCGTATTCGGCCGATCTTTCAGCTTTGTGCATCACCTCATGTTCTTCGTCGGTCAGCTTGTCCATGTCGCCATCATATTTCTTCATAATAGCCAGTGCATTGGTCAGTTCAGGAATTTCGCGGAACTGCCTCCTAACTTCCGTAATCATTTTTTTGGCTGCTCGACCCACTGCACCCATCGCCATTGAAGAAAACAAATAAGGTAACATCCCGCCGATGAGCAAACCTGCCATAATGGAAGGTTTTGATATATCAATGGTTATAATATTGGCCTGCGACATAAAAGCAGAAAACAGTGCCAAAGCCGTTAATGTAGCAGATGCAATGGCAAAACCTTTGCCGATGGCAGCTGTGGTATTGCCAACAGCATCCAGTTTGTCAGTCCTTTTGCGGACATCTTTGGGCAATTCGCACATTTCGGCAATACCACCAGCATTGTCCGCAATAGGTCCGTAGGCATCAACGGCAAGCTGAATACCCGTGTTTGCCAGCATGGAAACAGCAGCTATTGCGATACCGTATAACCCTGCAAATTGATATGACAAAATAATAGCCAAACCCAGCATCAAGATAGGATAGGCCGTTGATTTCATACCAATTTCCATTCCGGCGATGATGTTGGTGGCTGCCCCAGTTCTTGATTGTTCAACGATGGAACGGACAGGAGCACCGCCTGTACCTGTGTAATATTCTGTAATTTTCCCGATTCCTGTTCCCACAACCAGACCGACAATGGTTGCCCAAAACACCCCAAGTGAGCTATAAGTAACCGCAACGCCATCAACTCTTACAAAATGCCAACTTTCGGGAAGGAATAATTTGATAAGGAAAAATGACAAAACCAGCATCAGCCCTGTTGCGATAAACTCACCGCGATTGAGTGCAGACTGTGGATTTCCTTTTGCAGTAACTTTGATGAAAAAAGTACCAACAATACTTGTGATAATTCCCAATGAAGCAATGGCAAGAGGCAATAAAACGGGCCCCAGATCGAAATATCCCTTAATTTCAGGTAAAACGGTAAACGCGGCACCCAAAACCATGGCTGCAATAATAGAGCCCACAAAAGATTCAAAAAGGTCGGCACCCATTCCAGCAACATCACCTACATTATCGCCAACATTATCGGCAATAGTAGCAGGATTAAGATGATGATCCTCTGGAATTCCGGCTTCTACTTTTCCAACCAGGTCGGCGCCAACATCAGCTGCTTTGGTATAAATTCCTCCTCCCACGCGGGCAAATAGCGCAATGGAGGATGCTCCCAATGAGAAGGCTGACAGCACGTTCAGAATCACTTCGAGCGACCAGTTTACGCCTACAATATTTCTGAAAAGGATAAAGAGTAAACTTAGCCCGAGCAAGCCCAGCGTTACCACACCAATCCCCATCACACTCCCGCCAGTGAATGCAACTTTCAGGGCTGCGTTGAGCGAAGTACGTGCAGCCTGCGTGGTACGTACGTTTGCTTTGGTAGCCACACGCATTCCAATGTATCCGGCTAAACCAGATAGTACCGCACCAGTAATGAAAGACAGTACAATAAAACCATTGGTTGTCTCTTCGTTCAGGCTCTTCAGATAAAGCAGAGCCGATACTGCCAGAACAAAAATGATCAGAATTTTATATTCTGCCTTCAGAAATGCCATAGCACCTTTTTGGATGTATCCCGCAATCCGTTGCATTTTTTCTGTGCCCGAATCCTGTGCATCTATCCACCTGGCTTTCAGTATCATAAACAAAACACCGAAAACACCTGCAATTGGGATGTACCATACTAGTTGTTCCATAAAATTGAATTGGTAAAGTGAGTAAAATGATATTTTTTCATTGGTTGTCCTTATACCGACAGCTGTCGAATGCCGCAAAAATAGTTACTTACACGATATTATCAAAGATTTAAATTTGCGAATTCGAAAAATAATTGACCTCAAATTGTTGAAAAAAATGGAGCAAGTTTTTTAAACAGTCTAAATAAGTCCGTAAAAATTTGGTACCTTTATTCCTCTTAAAAATTCCAGAATTTGATGACAAAATTATTACTCGAAATCGTCGGAATGTCTTACAGCCAGTCGCAAAGCGGCGCTTACGCATTAATTATGGGAGAGGTCGGTGGCAAGAGAAGATTACCTATAATTATCGGTGGATTTGAAGCGCAATCGATTGCACTTGGACTCGAAAAATTGAAGCCTGGCCGTCCCATGACACACGATTTATTTAAAAATTTCGCTGAATTTTATGGTATCACTATCACTGAAGTTGTAATTAATAAGTTTAAGGATGGTGTGTTTCATGCTGTTTTGGTCTGCGATAAAAATGGAGACAAGAGTGAGATTGATGCCAGGACCTCTGATGCGGTTGCCTTATCGATCCGTTTTCGTTGTCCCGTATACACTTATGAGCACATCCTGACAGAAGCAGGAATCGTGATGGACGATGACAGCACTACACCTGGTTATACCGAAACGTCATCTGAAGAATCAACAGAAAATGAGTTTTCAGAATTTCTTATTGAAGAGCTTGAAGATTTGTTGCAACTTGCGGTCGAAAATGAAGAGTACGAAAAGGCTTCACGCATCAGAGACGAAATCAAGCGCCGAAAAAGCAATTTCTGATTGACTGCCAGCCTGTTTTTTTATTAAATAACATACAACTCCCACTGGGTTATGCAAAAGAAATTGATCAGTTTTATCCTCCTCGCCATGGTGACGCTCGTTGCAGCAGGATGGATTTTTGCGCAGGAGAGCGCATCAACAGACTCCTTAATTGCTACTGAGATTATAGCAAACGACACCCAGCAGGTGACAACAGACGCATCTATCGTTGACCAATTGGCTTCATCGGGCGACAAAAGTAACCTGCTCGATTTTGACAGACACAATGGTTTCAGCCTGACAACCATATTAAGAGGATTGCTAGGCATGTTGTCGCTTGTATTCATCGCGTTCATATTCAGCAGCAACCGAAAGGCTATCAATTGGAAAGTTATCGGCACCGGGCTTGCACTGCAGCTTTTATTGGCCGTTGGCGTATTATATGTTCCTATTATTCAGTACTTTTTTGAAGCTGTAGGCAAACTATTCGTGCTCGTACTCGATTTTACAAAAGCCGGCACCGAATTTCTGTTCAGTTCTTTTTCTTCCAATACTATCGAATCGGCCTTGCAAAATTTCGTTGTGCAGATTTTACCCACAATCATTTTCTTCTCGGCACTCACCAGCTTGCTGTTTTACTTGGGCATTATTCAAAAAGTAGTCAAAGGCATGGCCTGGGTGATGACCAAACTCATGAATCTATCTGGCGCCGAAAGCCTTTCTGTTGCAGGAAATATCTTCCTGGGTCAAACAGAATCGCCCCTGATGATCAAGGCTTACCTGGCCAAAATGAATAAATCTGAGATTTTACTGGTAATGATGGGCGGTATGGCAACTCTGGCCGGAGGCGTGCTGGCTGTTTATATCAGCTTTTTAGGTGGAGATGACCCGGTTCAGCGTTTATTGTTCGCAAAGCATTTGCTCACCGCTTCAGTGATGGCTGCTCCGGGAGCTATTGTGATCTCTAAAATCCTTGTTCCGCAAACCGAAACTATCGACAAAACCATGGAGATCGGCAAAGATCAGATTGGCAGTAACGTTCTTGATGCCATTTCGAATGGCACCACAGAGGGATTGAAACTGGCTGCCAATGTAGCAGCTATGTTATTGGTTTTCATAGCTTTCATTGCAATGTTCAATTATATTTCAATAGCCATTGGAGATTTATTTGGTCTCAACGATAACATTGCCTCGCTAACTGACGGACGCTATAATCAACTTTCGTTACAGTTTATGTTGGGCTACTTATTTTCACCGGTCATGTGGCTCATTGGCGTCAATGTGCACGATATTACGCTTTTAGGAAGATTATTGGGCGAAAAAATTATCATGACTGAATTTATCGGTTATGTGAGTCTTTCTGAGCTCAAATCGGCCAATGTTTTTGCCGACCCAAAATCAGTCATCATGGCTACTTATATGCTGTGCGGTTTTGCCAACTTTGCTTCCATAGGTATTCAGATTGGCGGCATCGGTTCGCTGGCGCCAAACCAACGTGTAACTTTATCTAAATACGGACTCAAAGCCTTGCTCGGTGGCACATTGGCTTCGCTGATGTCGGCTACCATCGTAGGCATGTTACTGGGCTAAAAACGAACGAACTAAATTATGAAGCAATACCACGAACTGATGCAGCGCGTCCTGGATGAGGGCGTCAGGAAAGAGGACCGCACCGGGACTGGGACACTGAGTATTTTTGGACACCAGATGCGCATAAAGCTCGATGAAGGCTTTCCGGCCATCACGACAAAAAAGTTGCATTTGCGGTCGATCATTCATGAGTTATTGTGGTTTTTGAAAGGTGACACCAATATCAGCTACCTGAATGAGAACAAAGTTTCAATCTGGGATGAATGGGCCGATGAAAAAGGCGATTTAGGGCCTGTTTATGGCGCACAATGGCGCAACTGGAACAATGAAGGCATTGACCAAATCAGCGATGTTATTGCAAGCATCAAAAACAATCCCGATAGCAGAAGGCACATCGTTGCAGCCTGGAACCCATCCGTTTTACCTGTTTCAGGAAAAACTTTCTCAGAAAATGTCGCAAACGGAAAGGCCGCTCTCCCACCCTGTCATGCCTGGTTTCAGTTTTACGTAGCCAATGGCAAACTCAGCTGTCAGATGTACCAACGCAGCGCTGATATTTTTCTGGGTGTACCTTTTAACATTGCTTCCTATGCGCTATTAAATATGATGATTGCACAGGTTACAGATCTCAAACCCGGAGATCTGATTATGACTTTCGGTGATGCACACATTTATCTCAACCATCTAGAGCAGGTAAAATTGCAGTTGAGTCGTGAGCCCCGAAAACTCCCTAGGATGTTCATCAATCCCGAAATAAAAGACATTTTTGCCTTCACTTTTGACGATTTTAAACTCGAAGGCTACGATCCGCATCCGCACATCAAGGGTGCAATCGCTATATAACACTTGTACTATTTATGACCAGTCAGAAACCACTTCTTTCAATCATTGTTGCCATGGCCAGCAACCGTGCCATTGGCAAAAACAACCAGCTGCTTTGGCACATCTCTAACGATCTGAAACGGTTTAAACGTCTGACAACGGGTAATCCCATAGTGATGGGACGCAAAACGTACGAATCGTTGCCTGGCGGCGCGCTTCCAAACCGCAGAAACATTGTTTTAAGCGATCGGCTCGAAATAGCCCCTGTTGGGTGTGAACTAGCACACTCAATTGAAGAAGTATTGCAAATGGTAAAGCAGGAAACCGAAGTATTTATCATTGGCGGCGGCTCTGTTTATGAGCAGTTTCTGCCTTTAGCCGACAAAATCTATCTGACCCGTATTGAACAGCAGTTTGAAGGCGATACCTTTTTCCCACCAGTCAACTTTTCCACATACGAATTGATCGAAAAAGAGGTAGTGGACAATGATTTACAATCACCTTACGTTTATACTTTTGAAACATACCAGAAAAACACATGAATAAAGCTCTTACCATTCTCAATATCAGCATTGTTATTCTTGTATTACTATTTGCTATCTCAGGATGTAAAAAAAGCAACAACACCGAAACCAACTACCAGGCCCAGGTAAATGTGGTGCACAACCATCTTTTGAATCAGCACAACATCGTTCATTTGATGATGACCTATTTTAAAGCCATTACCAACGAAACACTGCTTAATGATGGCAACTCAATTGTAGATGGCGGATATTTATACCTGATCAACAACACAAGCAACGGAATCGACATCCGTTTTGATTTTGGAGAAGGATTGTATGATCCATACATGCGCCTAAGGGCTGGAGAAATAATGGCCAAAACCGATGGAGACCCTTTTGCTGTTGGAACAAAAACAACTTTTACTTTTCAAAACTTCAGCTTCAGAGCAGTAGATACTTTTCCTGAAAACCCTGTAACCGCTCAGAACATTGATCTTGAAGTTACTAATGCTTCTACCAATCAATACACTTTTTTATTAAAAATTGGCAGTTTTTTGTTTACTGACACAACATCAACCAAAACTGTTGATTTAAGCGGAGAAATGCAGATTGAATGGACAAAATCGGCCGAAAGCCCCTATTTCAGCAATAATGAGGTTATCAGTTTTTCACCAACTACCACACAAACCAACTATGATGGCACAGTTTCGGAGATTACTGCCCAAAACAAAATGCTATTTAATGCAGCCTGTAGTGTGTTTCATGGAGGAACAGCAGCTGTCGCTATCAATGGTATGATGCCGGGTGAAGGCACACTCAATTATGTAACAGGTGAATACTGCAACACTGGCGCTAACATGACGTTAGGCGAAATTCCATTTAGGGTGGGTTTTACCGACTGGTTATTAAAGTAACAACTCAGGTTTTCTGTTTTTTCTTTTTAGCTGCCGGAAACAAAACATTGTTGAGGATCAATCTGTAACCTGGTGAATTGGGAAACATGTCGAGTTCTGTTGGTGGATCTCCAACCAAATGTTGATAGTCTTCAGGATCGTGGCCACCGTAAAATGTCCAGAACCCATTGCCAAAAGTTCCGTGGATATAACGGTCCTCATCAAAAGCAATGTTGTCGCCTAAAACAATCACTTCCGATTTTACCAGCTTTTTGCTGAAAGCTGTAGTCTGCCCCATGAAGCCTTTGATCAGTTTTTCGTGATCCTGTGTAAGCATGGTTGGTACAGGATCCCATTTGGCCGAAAAATCAAAGAGCGAGAAATAATCATTTGTTTCGTTGATACTGCGTGAACGGTAATTGGTTACGTCGATATCAGAAATCTCATACTCCTGGGGATTGGTGGAAACCCTAAAATCAGTAAATGCAAAACAATTATTGTAGTTGAGTCTCTCGGGATCTCCTGGTGCCACCGGGTCGCCATCAAACATCACATCTAAAATATCGAGGCCATCCGCTGCTAAAGCAACATCATAGCTATCAGTAGCACTGCACATGGCAAACATATATCCACCACCGGCAACAAATTCGCGAATCTTCTTGACTACGGCCAGTTTCAATTGGGAAACTTTCTCGAAACCACGTCGGCGTGCAGTTTCTTCCTGCACCCGCACATCTTCCTGATACCAGGGAAAATGGCGGTAGCGTGCCCAGAACTTTCCGTATTGACCGCTAAAATCCTCATGATGCAGGTGAAGCCAGTCATACATCGGCAAAACTCCATCCAGGACGTCATCGTCATAAATCACATCATAAGGTATCTCGGCATAGGTCAAAACCAGTGTCACAGCGTCATCCCAGGGCAGTTTGTTTTTGGGCGAGTATACAGCAATACGTGGCACTTTTTGCAATTTCATTTCCTCCATATTCACGCCGGGATCCGAGATTTCAAGCAAAATGGCTTCTGCCTGGGCATCAGCAATTACCTGATAGCTCACATTGCGTAGCTTGCATTCCTTTTCGAACAACTGGTGATAAGGAATCAGATAGCTCCCACCCCGGTAATTGAGCAACCAACTGATTTCGATATCTTTCTCTAGTACCCAATACGCAATTCCATAAGCCTTCAGATGATTCGACTGGGTTTCATCCATGGGGATAAGTATAAACGCCGCCTGAAGTCTGCCGAACAGGCCAAAAAGAATTAAAAACAAAAATAAACGCGGCTGTAATCGATGCATGATGTAGTCAATTGAGTTGTCAATCTGACGACAAAAATACGACTATAGAAAGAATGGGACATATCCGGATAAAATTTGCTGTTTTAAATGTCGTTCCAATGATCTTTCAATAGCGTTTTAAGTATAAAATAAATAGAAAATCATAACTTTGCCGCGTATTGTTACAACACTAACAATACAAACAGACCATAACTTTCAGTTATTTAATTTAACAATATGAAAAAGACAGCTTTGAACCAGATGCATCGCGATATGGGCGGCAAAATGGTAGAATTCGCAGGCTTTGATATGCCTGTTCAGTTTGAAGGATTAACCATTGAACATGAAACCGTTAGAAAGAATTTGGGCGTGTTTGACGTTTCGCATATGGGCGAGTTTTGGGTAGAAGGGCCGAAGGCTTTTGAGCTCGTACAACGCATCACAACCAATGATGTAGCTGCTCTTTATGACGGTAAAGTGCAATACAGCTGTTTTCCAAATGGCAAAGGCGGAATCGTGGATGATTTGCTGGTATATCGTTTTAATGACGAAAAATATCTTTTGGTTGTCAATGCCGCGAATATCGACAAAGACTGGGCCTGGGTAAACGCTTGCAATACCAATGGTGCTGTCTTACGCAACGCTTCTGATGAAACCTCACAGCTGGCCATTCAGGGACCGCTGGCACTCAAGGCCATGCAGAAACTGACATCAACGCCCATCGAAGACATGGAATATTACACCTTTAAAGTTGTTGATTTTGCAGGTGTAAAAGATGTTCTACTTTCGACTACTGGTTACACTGGATCAGGTGGCTGCGAAATTTACTTCGACAATGCCGATGCTGAAAAAATCTACAAAGCTATGCTTGAAGCAGGCGCTGAATTCGGCATCAAACCCATAGGACTTGGCGCACGTGATACGCTTCGTCTCGAAATGGGATTCTGTCTCTACGGCAACGATATCAACGATACTACAAGTCCAATTGAGGCTGGTTTAGGCTGGATCACCAAATTTGTGGATGGCAATGATTTTATCGACAGGGCTTATATGGAACAACAGAAAGCCTCTGGCGTTGCCCATCAGCTGCGTGCCTTCGAAATGATCGACAAGGGCATTCCTAGACAGCACTACGAAATTTGCGATGAAAACGGTCATACCATTGGTGAAGTCACCTCGGGCACCATGTCGCCTATGCTTAAAAAAGGCATTGGAATGGGCTATATCAATAAATCACACACCAAGCTGGGAACCGAAATATTCATCAAGATTCGTGAAAAGATGATTAAGGCACAAGTGGTGAAACTACCCTTTTATAAAGGATAAAGAGAAAGATTTTCACCAGCAATTCATCGGGTTGAGTACTTTAACTATAAGGTATTCGGCCCGTTTTTTTTTCATAATAAATTCGAAATCTATCGCCCATTATCATCATTTTCACTAAGCGCAATCAAAGTTAACCCACCAGCTGAAAAAAACTGAAACTTTTTAAAGACTGATGGTTCCCGTTTTCTGCGAATCAAGCCATTGATTGACCGATAGTCTTGATTAAAAACTTCAATTCAGGGATGTTTTTCAAGAAAAGGCTTCATATGAATGCGTAAAATTCGGCATACAGTTCATTTAATTAAGCAACCTGTTGAGAATCACACATTATTCTAAAAACGTCCATCAATGCATTTTGCGTAGTTTTACAGCCTAAAAATAACGAGCATGAACGAACAAACCGACAATACTTTCCTGTGGCAGACCGAGCAGTTTGCCGACATTCGCATTTTACGCTACCAAATCAATGGATTTGAGCAACTTTCGCTCGATAAGAAAATTCTGAGCTGGTACCTGTATCAGGCAGCAATGTGCGGGCGCGAAATCATTTACGATCAAAACTACAAACACAACCTGTTGGTAAAAAGAACTTTGGAAGCTATTTTCCGTAATAAACCAACAACTAAGACCACCAAAGATTGGGAGGCCTTCACTGTTTATCTCAAAAGAATCTGGTTCTCCAATGGCATCCACCATCATTACTCTATGGAGAAAATAAAGCCGGGTTTCGGACGGGATTTTTTCAGTAAACAGTATCAAGTACTGCCTGACTCGTCTCTTCCATTGACAAAAGATTTTGATCGGGACCAATTGTATGACCTACTTGCCGAAATCATCTTCAATCCTCAAAAAGATGCGATTCGCATGTTGCAGACCGATGGAGCGGATCATGTGAGCGGTTCGGCCTGTAATTTCTATGATGGCGTAAACCAGGAAGAAGCAGAGACATTTTATAAAGCATTGGCCGACAATGGCAAGACGAATGATGTGTGGCACGGCCTCAACACACGCCTGGTGAAACGAGACGGAAAAATCAAAGAAGAAGTATGCTATGCAGACGGACGATATGGCAAAACTATTCGTAAAATAGTTTATTGGCTCGAAAAGGCATTGGCGTTTGCGGAAAATAAAAACCAGAAAGAGACCATTCAGAAACTAATTGAATTTTATGACAGTGGCAAACTCGAACGTTTCGACGAATACAATATCAAATGGGTTGCCGATACGCACTCAGAAGTCGACTTTATCAATGGTTTCATAGAAGTTTATGGTGATCCATTGGGGCATCATGGTAGTTGGGAATCGCTTGTATATTTCCGGGATCAGGAGGCTACGCAGCAGTTTGGCAAAATCAGTGATATGGCTGGCTGGTTCGAGCAGCAGTCGCCTATCGACGCTCAATACAAACGTGCCGACGCTAAAGGCATCAGTTACAAAGTGATTCAGGTCATTGCTGAGGCCGGCGACAGTTCACCATCGACACCCATCGGCATCAACCTGCCAAATGCCGACTGGATCAGGGAACAATTTGGTTCAAAATCAGTTTCACTTGGCAATATTGAAGATGCTTACGAAAGCGCTTCGCTGGGTTCGGGAGCTATCGAGGAGTTTTACCTCCCAGAACAGCAGGAACGCATCTGCAAGTACAGCAAATTATCATCAAAACTACATACAGGCCTGCATGAAGTGATTGGCCATGGCAGTGGAAAACTCAAAGCTGGTGTGGGAAATCCAAAAGACACGTTGAAAAGCTATGCCAACACGCTAGAAGAAGCCCGGGCCGATCTGGTGGCATTGTATTATATGCTCGATGAAAAACTGATCGAAACAGGACTTTGTGACAGCCTTGAAGTGGGCAAAGCCGAGTACGACAGTTTTATGTTGAACGGCCTGATGAGGCAGCTGGTTCGGCTTGAACCCGGACAACAACTGGAAGAGAGCCATATGCGTAACCGACAGCTGATTGCCAAATGGATATTCGAAAAAGGACAAACCGACAAGGTTGTTGAAAAGCTAACAATCGGCGGAAAGACATTTATTAGAATCAACGATTACCAAAAAATGCGCGATCTGACAGGTGAGTTGTTACGCGAAGTGCAACGCATTAAATCGGAAGGCGATTATGCAGCAGGACGCGAACTGGTTGAGCAATATGGCGTTGCAGTTGACCAGGACTTGCACCAGGAAGTCCTCGAAAGGTGGAAAAAGCTGAACATCGCTCCTTTTGCCGGTTTTATCAACCCGGTTTTACAGCCAGTGAAGCACAATGGTCAGATACTGGATGTGCTGATTTCATATCCCGACGACTTTGCCTCGCAAATGCTGTATTATGCCGATCATTATCGCTGCATGTGTGCCTATAATGGGTAGAGATCTGTAGCTGGAGTTCAAAGTCTATGTCATAAAAAAACGACCCGTAGTTTGCACCATGGGTCGTATTGATGTTTAAAAGATGTTTTTCTGCTGTTAAATTTCGTCGGTTTCGACTACTTTGGCCAAAAGGTCAGCGTAGGGAATTACCAGGAGTTTTTTGCCCTCAAATTCCACTTCGGTACCCGAATATTTTTTAAACAAAACAACATCGCCGGCTGCAATAGCAGGATTTTCAATATTGCCGATTGCCAGTACCTTGGCTGTTTGCGGCTTTTCTTTGGCTGTGTCAGGAATAATCAGTCCTGATGCAGTGCGCTGTTCGGCCTTGTCATCGCTCAGATCGAGGATCACATTTTCGCTTAAAGGTTGTAATTCTTTCATTGTATTTTAATTATTTAGTTAGAAGCTTTTTGATTGATTCCCAGTAGACTATTGATGCGCTGCTTATCAAAACCAACAATCAGTTGTCCTTCGATATCGGTTTGCGGAACGCCTTGCTGACCACTACGGCGCACCATTTGCTCGGCAGCCTGTTGATTTTTCGACACATCAATATCCGTAAATTGAATATGATTGGATTTTAGATACGATTTGAGGGTGTTACACCATGAACAAGTTGGCGTTGAGTACACTGTCACACGCTTTTGCTTTTTCTCTCCTTCCCTTGAAACAGCTACATATAAAGCATCTTCAAATAGAGAAATATAATAAGCCGGATCGTTGCAACCTTTAATGGTGTTGACAAACTTTTCACCCTCAAAAACCAATAAAGCCGGAGCACTCGTAACCTGGTACTGCGTATGGATATCGCGCACACTGCTCACATCAGCAGTGAGCACATTCACTTCCGACAGTTTTTCGGCAGCTGCAGTCAGGTTTTGAAGGCTGCAATCACTGGCTTCAGCTCCGGATTTATAGAGTAACACATAATTTTTTTGCTCAACTTTCAGCGCTCTAAGCATCTCGTTGTGAGAGTTAATTTTTTGAATCGACATTTGGTTTGATATTTTCTGACATGCGCAATCAATTAACATGCCATCAGAAAAAGACGCTTTGTTGGAGTATCGTTTTTGCAATTTTGACAAAAATGCTGCCAATTTTTCAATAAATATACGGAATCAACCGCCACGAACGCTGCATATAGGCACGATAGCCCTCAAAATGTTTGACCAATTGAAGTTCCTCGTAATTGAGCTTGAAAACCAGGTTTAACAACAGCAAAAGCAGTACAAGCAGTCGTAACAGGCTGTAATAATCGGCAACCAAAGCAGCCACTACCAGCAGCTGAGCCAGATACATAGGGTGGCGAATCCATTCGTAAACCCCATGCGTTACCAATACCCCATCCTTTTTGGGGATAGGAACGATATTGAAGTTGCCAATTTTCATCTGCAGAATAGCTACCACTCCCAGAAAAATTCCGGCAAATTCAATGAGAATTCCATGGATACTACTGGCAATGAAAGAGGCACTCATGAGCAGATAGGCCAGTGATAAAAGTTGCACGGCAACAAAGAAACGAGCTATGGCGGTTGTTTTCATGGTATTGAGCCTAAATGAACCATTTCAATCGAAAAAATGGCTCCCGGCCGTTTCCCTCCTGTGGGAAACATCTTTGTGCAAGTAGTGAGTTTTAGCCGGGAGCCGCAACAAAAATAAGCTGTTTTGGCAATGCCCGGACCAAATTTACCACAGTTGTTTCAATTTGGGAACTTTTAGGAAATGCCGTTTTCAATTAAACGGCTCATAGTCTATTCATTAAGTGTTTTGGCACCCTTTTTGGCAATGTAGTTGCGATCGCGGTTACTCAACAATCAAAGCGCGAAAAGATTTTTTTCATGTATTGGAGTTTTTTAAGCCGGCCATTTCCTGGTCGGCTTTTTTCTTTGCACAAAAGTACCTGCTCAACATGTGATACTATTAAATGAAAGGTTTGCAATAAATGATCTGATTAATAAACAACAATCAATCCTTCTTTATCTAGTCCTTTTTGCCAATCTTTCAACATCTTTGATTCTTCACTTGTGAGAATAAACGGATTATTTTTGAGGATAAGTAGACGCATTTGGGGTTTTTCGAGCAGTTCCCACGGAAAATATTCCAGCATATTTTCCTGCATGTCCAGCTCAGTCAAAGCTGGCATTTCAGAGAGATCGGGCATACGAAGTATCTTGTTGTAGCTCAGATCAACTCGCTCGAGCTGTGGCATTTCGGTAATCCAAAGTGGAAAATTTCCAAGCTGGTTGTGGTGGGCATAAAGGTAGCGCAGCTGCTTCAGGTTTCGCAGGCTATCGGGTAGACGTGTGATTTGGTTAAACGCCACAAAAAGCTGCTTCAATTGTGAAAGATTCCCAATTCCGGAAGGAATTTCTGTCAGGCGATTATGGTAAAAGTCGAGCTCTGTCAACTTGTTTAGACTGAACAGCACATCCGGAATCTGCTCAAAATTATTTTCGTAGAAAATCAAATTGGTCAACTGGTCTAACTTTGCAAATGATTTAGGCAATTCAGAAAGCTGGTTTTTCCCAAGATTGAGTTTTTTTACACCTTTCATCACACCCACGTTTTTGGGCAGCGAAACAAGTTTGTTGCCACCTATCTGAATACGTTCAATGTTGGCGAGTCTGCGGGCGGTTCTCCTGTTGAATTTGATCTGGTTGTAATTCAGTACCAACTCGTTCAGGCTGTCCATTCGCTTGATGAAACGTGGGATTCGCCTGATCTGGTTCTTTTCAAGGTCGAGCGAACGCAGTTGCTTTAGTTTGCGCACCGAACGGGGAATGCGTTTAAGCTTGTTGTAACTTAGGTTTATTGAATGTACTGACAAATTGACCGGAAAACGTGCCTGCTCCAGCGCATTGAATGAAAGGTCAATTATCTGAAGACTGTCATTCAAAAATGCTTGATCATCGACAATTTTCAACTTGTTGTTGTTGAGTTTTGCAACCTTGAGCTTGTCAAAACGGGCTATGTCGGGAATTAGTTCCAGATCGAGGTGAGACATATCGAGTACACGCACTGAATCGGGATTGAGCTGAGGTAATTGTGCGAAAAACTGATTTCTTTTCTCAGTTGCTCTTTTAGCCCACTCCAGCTTTAGCGCCTGAAATGCAGTATCTTGGATAACATTATTCCCGCTTTTCTTTTTTTGGGCCTTTGCAGGAAACGCAGGCAGAACAAGAATGAACAGAAGTAAGCATGCCAGTCGATTCATTGTGCGGAATTATATTTGGTTTAAGTTTCAAACGAAAGTATTAGTTATAAATTGCGTACCTGCAGAATAATCCTTTTCAACGTTCCGAGATTGACAGGTTTTAGTTTCACAAAAAGCGAAGGTATTTTTACGGAACAACTTTTGCAATGACAAAAGCATGACAACAATGGAAGAAAAAAAACGTCTCCAAAGCAGCATCCTGATACCGGGTTTGATGCTGATTGTGATGTGGCTGGTTAAGTTCACGGAATTTGTTTTCCATACACGCTTTTCTTTTCTGGGCATCACACCATTGGAGCCAATAGGACTTCTGGGCATCTTCCTCTCACCCTTTCTTCATGGCGACTGGAACCATCTGATGGCCAATTCTGTACCCATTTTTGTTTTGGGTTCGGCGCTGTACTATTTTTACCGGCCCATTGCGTCCAAGGTACTACTACTTACAGCAGTAATGACTGGTTTATGGGTTTGGATGGGAGCCCGCGAAAGCACGCATATTGGGGCCAGCGGCGTTATCTACGGATTGTCCTCCTTCCTGATGTTCAGTGGTTTTCTGCGACGTGACAATCGACTAATGGCCTTGTCGTTTGTCGTGGTGTTTCTCTACGGAAGTCTGGTGTGGGGCATCTTTCCTGAATTGTTTCCAGAGAAAAACATTTCGTGGGAGTCGCACCTGAGCGGCCTGCTTGCAGGTATTATTCTGGCTTTTTTCTTCAGGAAAGAAGGGCCTCAGCGAAGACTCTACAGCTGGGACCTAGAACCAGAACTGGCAGAAGAACCATTGGAGGAATCAGCCATTGAAACTCCGGAACAAAAACCCTATTGGGATATCCCACAGCCCGATAAAGAGGATTTGACAGTGGTGTATCGCACACGCAAAAAACCTTAGTTTTTATCCAGGGTGCGGTTGCGCATCAAGGTGCGGTCGAAAATAAAAAGCAAGATTGCTGTTGCCACACCAATCCCTGTAAACAAATACCAAATATCTGATGGATGGTAGGTGTGATAAAGATAGTTGGTGAGTTCATTCACTGACATGCCATAGGCTCGGGCGCTTTCGAACAACAAATCATTTTGTGTAAACCGATCCGAAATGACGGGCATCTCAATACCTTTGATTGCGAGGTCGTGCTGTAATAGGGTAATCTTGTCAGACCATTGTCCGTAGACTGGTCCTGAAAGAATCCCCGCGAAAAAATTCCCGCCCGACATGGGCAGAAAAGAACAGCCCATATACAGACCTACTTTATCGGAGGGGGCAATACGACCAATATATTCTGTAATTTTCGGAGAGCTTGCCATTTCGCCAAAAGCAAAGATTAGGATGGACAAAAAGAGGAAAAAAGCATTGTTGAAAGCAAATGTCAGACCAATGCCTGCGGATGCGATCACAATTCCAGTAATCATCGCATTGATTGGCCTGAGGCGCATCACGATACCCGATACAATGACCTGAAAAATCACGATATAGAGCGCGTCAATATTTAAAATCATTTCAGGGTTTACTGTCCCGTGCTCTGTTCCAAAAATGCCTGCTAATTTGGGTGAAAACGCATAAATCCACTGGTACAAAGCCCTTGTATCGACCCATTGATCAATAAAAACCGGTAAGGTGTAAAACAGCTGAAAATACATGCTCCAAAATCCAATAATCAACAAGAGAAACAGAAAAAACCGCACATCCTTCAATGCAATAAAAATATTTTTAAACGCCTGTAAAACGGCCTTTTTGATCGATTCCTCATTTTTTTCCCGCGCAGGTTCTTTATAAAAGAAAAGCACCAACACAAAATTGATCATAATGATGCCCGCCGACAGGTAAAACACATTATTCCATGACAGTTCGCGCATTTTGCTTGCAATAAACGGTCCGATCAGGGCGCCGATATTTACCATCATATAAAAGATCCCAAACCCAATAGATGAGTTTGTTTCGTTCGTGGTTTTGGCAATCGTAGCGGAAATAACAGGTTTAAACAGTGCACCGCCAATGGCGATGTAGAAAAATGCTGCAAATACCAGGCTGTAATCTGTGAGATACCCCATCATCAGATAACCTGTTGAAAGAATCCCAAACGAAAGCAGCAGCACTTTTTTATAACCCAGTTTGTCGGCAATTGAGCCCGTGATCACCGGAAGAAAATACAGAATAGCAGTAACGATTCCCATCATGGAACCCTTTTCCTCCTGAGTGAAGCCGAGAGCCCCTGTATCTTTAGAAGCTGTCAAATAAATTGCCAGCACGTTGAATAAGCCGTACCATGCCCATCGCTCAAAGAGCTCCATGGTGTTAGCTACCCAAAAAGTACGCGGAAAACGTGAGAAAACTGTATTTTTCATGCGAAGGTGATCTGTAATTCTACCTAAAAATATAAGTCAAGTAACGGAGTGCTTATTTCACAACCACATAACGCTTTACACGGTATGCACAGCTGCCCATTTGTGGTTGTTTCACAGCTACAAAGCCCAATTTGCTAAGCTTGTCGCTTTCAGTATGCAATTGCACCACAAAAACAGGCTCAACCATTACACTCATGGCCATTTCGCTGCCCGGAGGAACGCACGAGTTAGATGCTGCCTTGTACCATATATTGCGAACCGGCAATTTGGTGTCGAGCACCTGGGTGATCAAAGCTGTTTCATCAAAACCGCTAATTTGTGTGTTTTCCGAAAACTGATAGGCATAATAATATCCATCAGGGAAATTGTACACCTCGGTTTCATGGTCTTCCATAATGGCATTCAATGTTTTACTTTTCTTGCCAATTGGGTTTGAACAAGCTGTAAACAATAGAATACTTATCAGAAAAACAATTGCTGTCAAAGGTTTCATTTGAGCAAGTAATTTATTCATAATCAATATAGTATTTCAATTTTTCGGTGAGTTCTTCTGGATTGGTGTTAAGTTGCCTGAGTTGTTCAAAGCTTTTAATTTGTCCTTTTCTGTTTCGGTAGTTCACCACTGCCTTGGTTAGTTCGTAGCTCATATATGGCTGCCTGACCAGCGTCCTGAAATCATCATAATTGAGCCTGATTTTCCTGATTTTTGCAGTATCGATACGTATCAGATCATAAACCGATTCAGCCCTGGCAGTATCCATCCCATAAACCTCCAAAAGCTGTTCCTTTTGCAGATATCCGCCCAGCAGGTCGCGGAATTGAATGATCCTATGTGCAAACCAGGGTCCGATGCCAGGAAGAGAAAGCAATTCCACAGAATCAGCCGTGTTAATCTCAACAAGCACATTAGGCGTTTTGGCTTCAAGAGTAACTACATTTTCCTGTTCTATCTGTTCTATCTGTTCTTTCTGTCCTGTCTTCAATTCGCTGGCCCGGGCCAGGCGGGCTCTTTTTGGCTCCGGTATTTCAATAAAGGGCTCCAGTATCTGATATTCCGCCTCACTGATGGTATAGATTTTCTTCAGGTCTTCTTTCCTGAAAAACTTTCCACCACTTTTTTCGTAGTTTTTGATATTTCTGATCTGGCGATCCGAAAGTCCCATCTTTTTCCAATCTGCTTCGGGCAACTTATTTGGATTGAACGAAAATGGCTTGAGTTTATCTGCCAAAACAGCTGCATCCGGGTTGGTTACATCAAAATTTTGTTCTCTCAGACGCTCCTGCTCCATTTGCGCCATTTGATGCAACTGAAAGATTGAATCGAGGTTATGAATTTCAACTTTTCTTTCTGTTGTTAAGGGCCATGGCATCACATTTACAGCTATTAAAAGAACCAGGATCACTAACAATACTACAATAGCCGTTTGTTCCTGTCGTGAAAACTGTAAATGTTGCTTAAGTTGGCTCATTTATTTGTTTTAAGCCGGTTATACCATGGCTTCAATATTTATTTATCGCACTCTAATCAGGGTATCATCAACAACTAAAAGTTCAACAAACCCAGCCCGTTTAAGAACACAATGGCAATGGCAATAGGTGCAATAAAGCGGATAATAAACAGGTAAATCCACTTTAACCTGGCTTTAAGCACATTACCGTTTGATATCTCGTCGAAAACGTCATTCCTTTTCATGTACCAGCCCACAAAAAGCACGATGAAAAGGCCTCCCAGCGGCAACATCACGTTGGCAGAAATCAGTTCGAGAAGGTCAAAAAGATTTTTGTTCCCGATACTCAAAATGCTCCAGGGACCCTGACTGAGGGTACAAGCGATTCCCAGCAACCAAATTGAAACTGAGGCCAGTATAGTGGCTTTTTTTCTACCTAAATTAAGTTCTTCAGCCAGATAAGCAACCGCAACTTCCAGTACCGAAATTGTTGAGGTCAGTGCTGCGATAGCCAGAAGAATAAAGAAAATGATCGCAAAAAAGTAACCACCAGCCATCTGGTCAAAAATCAAAGGTAAGGTAATGAAAACCAATCCCGGGCCTGCTTCAGGCGTGATGTTGAAAGCAAAAACTGCCGGAAAAATAGCCACCCCTGCCAATACAGCAATCAGGGTATCAGCAATTGAGACCGAAAGCGCTGTTGAGCCCAAATCCTCTTTTTTGCCAATATACGATCCGTAGGTAATCAATGTTCCCATTCCAATACTCAGCGAAAAGAAAGATTGACCAAGTGCTTCAAGTACGACGGTGCCATTAATTTTTGAAAAATCAGGTTTGAACAAAAAGTGCAAACCTTCAGCTGCACCAGGCAAAGTCAACGCCCTGATGCACAAAACGATGATAATGATCAACAAAAGCGGCATCAGGATTTTCGTGTATTTTTCAATACCATTTTTAATTCCCTTATACACGATAAATGCTGTTAAAAACATAAAGATTGCCTGCCAGATCAAAGGACTTAATCCATTGGCCCTAAAGTGTTCAAATTCCTGATTGAGTGCAGGGCCGTCTTTGCCCACAAAGCTATCTGTTATGGAAAGATAAAGGTATTCTAGCGTCCAACCCGAAACGGTCGTATAAAACGACAAGATGAAAAATGCTGCGGCGATGCCAATAAAACCAATAATGGGCCAACCAGTATTGGGAGCGAGTTTACGAAAAGCACCAACCGGATTACGCTGTGAGCGTCTTCCAATGACAAATTCTGACAGCATCACCGGCACCCCAATCATCACAATAAAACCAATATAAACCAACAAAAAAGCAGCACCTCCATTTTCGCCTGCCACATATGGGAACCGCCAGATGTTTCCTAAACCAATGGCCGAACCGGCAGCCGCCGCAATCACTCCAATTTTAGAACCAAAACTATCTCTCTTTGAGTTATCGATGAAAGCCATACGCTGAAGTTTTGTTGGTAAAACGTCTGCAATGATAAAAAAAATCCTGTCAAATCCCACTTGAACCACTGCCGCAATTTGCTCGCAGTGTTAGAAAATGTTTTTGCCAAAGCAGGCCAAAATGCATTTATTCGTATCGGAGCGAGTCAACCGGGTCGAGCCTGGCGGCTTTGTTTGCAGGAATAATTCCTGATGCCAATGCTACCCCGAAGCATAAAATTACCGCTATCACGATCCATATCCAGGGAATGATAAAGGCACTCCCGATGGCGTAAGAAAGCAGGTTGCCTGCAAGAATTCCGGCTGCAATGCCCAAAAAGCCACCAATCTGGGCAATCACGACAGCCTCAACCAAAAACTGGTTGCGTATGGTGCGACTGGTTGCACCAACTGCTTTGCGCACGCCAATTTCGCGCGTACGTTCGGTGACCGAAACCAGCATGATATTCATCAAGCCAATGGCCGCCCCAAACAAAGTGATGATGCCGATAAAAGTTGCGCCAAGCCGGATCTGACCCGTTAGTCCAAGCAGCATATTGGCAATATTGTCGCTTTTTACAACAGAAAATGTTTCTTCCTTGCCCAAAACATCTCCCCGTATGACTCTGAAAATCCCTGTTGCTTCGCCAATAGCAGCATTGATCTGGTCTTGCTCGGCCACCCGCACACTGATGGTGTAATTCATGTTGGGCCGCGAAAAATACTGGCGTACATTGTTAAGCGGAATCAGGCAGTTTCTGTCGCCACTAAAACCCAAACTTGAGCCCTTTTCCTTCATCACGCCCACGATACGATAACGTCCAGGGCCAACCGAAATAATCTTACCAAGCGGATCTTCATTATTTTTGAAAAGGCTCTCCACAATCGCACCGCCAACAACAGCAACATTGCTGCCCTGCACCACTTCTGTTGCCGTGATCGATCGTCCCGACTCTAGCTCAAACCCAGAATTATAAAGGTAATTTTCATCTATCCCAACCACTTGTATATTGGGATTGGTTTTTTCGTTTTCGTACTTCAATGTGGCGATTCCTGTTCCCCAGGTATAAATACTGGTGGAAGCCGGAAAAGTATATCGCTCCTTAAAATCGAGCGCTTCGCGGTAACTGATATTTTTGTAAGATCTGGCATTTGACCTGTTGCCCCCCATATGCACTACAACATCCCTGTTTCGGATGTTGAATGTATTGGATCCCATCATCGAGAAATTCTCGGTCAGGAAATATTTCATTGAATCAATTGCAGTCAGAATTCCCACCAGGGCCATGATTCCAAAGGCGATAATTGCAATCGTCAATGCAGTGCGCAGTGCATGTGATCGAATCGATTCAATGGAAATACGGATATTTTCGGAAATATGTTGTTTCATGATCTGAATCAGTCTTTTTCGCCAAAAGCCAAATCACCAGCATCGCCAAGTCCAGGAACAATATAGGCCTGAGCAGTTAGTTCATCGTCGACGCCACCTACCCAGATTGTCAGGTTGTGCATTCCGAGATTGCGTTTCACATATTCAACACCTTCTGTACTAGCCAAAACTGCTACAATATGTAAATGACTAGGCATGCCAATACTCAACAGACCTTTCATGGTTTTCACGATAGACGATCCAGTTGCCAGCATCGGGTCAGTGAGAATAAGGACTTTGTTATTGATATCCGGGCTTGAAATATACTCTACCCTGATGGTGAAATCTTCATTCTTCTCGTATTTCCGATAGGCTGTAATGAAGGCGCTGTCAGCAGCATCAAAATAATTGAGCAATCCCTGATGCAAGGGCAAACCTGCACGTAAAATTGTAGCGATAACAGGTTGTTGGCTCACCAGTTGCATCTCAGCGACACCCAACGGTGTTGTTACTTCGGTTTTTTCGTATTGAAGCGTTTTGCTTATTTCATAGGCAAAAACCTCACCGACACGCTCTAGGTTTCGCCTAAAGCGCATTCTGTCTTTTTGAACATCAACATTTCGAAGCTCAGCAATAAACTGATTGAACACGGAATTTGTTTCACCAAGATTTCTAAGCATGGGTGGAAGTTTATGTGAAAGAGCAAAAATAGTGATTCTCTGGCAGAAAGTCACTCCTTCTGCAAAAAAACTCACCGACGCTTAACGATGCGCAAAGCCAGTCTTCCCAGCAAAGGCATCCTGTTGATTTTAATGCCGGGGTAGCTGGTCTCTGAACTGCCAAAACCCTTGTAAAATCTCGCCAATCCAGGATCATCAGAACCTTCAAAATCGAGTACCAACTGGCTTGGACTAAACTCCTGAATCACCTGATCGATCAACAATGTGAGTGCATGATTTTCTTTTGCCTTGTGATTTGACCCTGAAAACAAAAACACAATCTTACCGTGGCTTTTCATAAATATCGCACCTGCACACAATTCATTTGGTTTACAGTAAACCCCATAAACAAGACACTGCCCTCGATAAATCGCTGTGTAGGCAAGCTGTTTTAATCTGTTGTATTCCAGATCATTCCAGTGACTGATTGTTCTTCCTCTGTTTTGCCTGAACAAAGCGATCACATCATCGGGTTTGATGTTCTTTTTCAACTGCAAATCAGCTTGCTGCGCCTTTTTCAGATTTCGTTTAGTATTGGAATTGTATGCAGCAAAAATTCGATCGTATGGCCTGATCAAATCAAGTTCGAAGTTTCGGTGCAACGTCAGTTTTTCGAAGGGAAGCTCTACTTTGTTGTGCGTATTCAGCCGCATCTCAGCAAAACGGTACTCTTTCGGAATTGCTTTGATAAAGGCAGCTACAACATCAGGATTCAAAATAGTACGGGAGAAAATGCCAAGTTGCTGTGCAAAAAAGGGCTGAAACAAATAACTAATACCGAACTTCTTCTTGCCTGTAAGCGGGAAAACACGCTCGTAGTCGTTCTCAACCAGGGCATTCCATGATGGGTGGACAATATCAAGATACCAGGCCCAGGCATACAAGTTTCCGTTGAAAGAAGCCTTGATGCAATTGTCCCATTTAATTTTATCAATCTGGTCGTGCACTAGAAATTTGATCATACAGCGAGTTTTAGGGAATGGCCATCTCGATTATTTTACGGTAAACGGCCAGCCAGCCTGTCCATCTTTTCTGGTTACTCATCGTTTCGTTGTGCCAAAGCAGCGTAAAAGTGCCCTCAACAGCTTTGATTTCCTGGATGATCTTTTCGGCCTGTGTTACAGCTTCGGTGGCACCCAGTTTGAGATAATCGCGTAACGTTCCGTCCATCAAGGCAAAAGGATGCACGCGCAGCCTGGTTGGCACATCGTGGTCCAGATCGTAAAACCAAAACCTATCGGCAATGCCAGCCCTGAAGCCGGCACGCGAAGCAAAACCCATGGTGTAATCATCCTTGATATCGAGATCGATCAGATTTTGATAAGTTGTTGGCAAATTCATCCGCAGAAAATGTTGTCTGCTTTTTGTGACCTCGCGGTTGAGCACTTGAGACAGGTTTTCAAGTTCGGTTTTCAGTAAACTTTTGTCAGAAAACGAAGCATAGGATGGATGAATCCCAATGTCAGCATAATCGCCCAGATGTTTGATCAGATATTGAAAATAGCGGTTTCGAACCGAAATATTCTTATCATTGACCCCATAAGCTGCAAAAAGTATGAAATAGATTGGTTTGAGCTTGAACTCGGCCTGCAGCTGGAGTTGTATATCAAATGTGTCAAAAGGATCTTTGCGTGCACCCCGCAAAACTTCAGTCCGTATTTTAATTTCACGCCAGTTTGTCTGCACAAGGTCTTTGGCGTAAGCTCCGGCCGAACGGAACAAGCCTTTGTGTTGGTAAGCCCAGGCGGCATCAATATCGTAGGTTGGCTGGAATTGGTACTTTTTCTTCCGGAAAACCAAACCCTGTATTTGCTGTGCCAAACGCTCTCCAAAAGCAATGATCCACTGATTTACAACGGGCTTTTGCAGCATCCCCAACTGTTCCAAAATGCAGGAATTGGCTTCGAAACGGCTGTGCTGATCGCGCATGTATGGTAAATATTCTTCATACCTCGACACCAGGTAAAATACAGCGGCAAACACATCAAAAGGCATGATAGATTGCTTGTTGTAAACCGGAAAAAACGCCTTTGAATCTTGAAATTCCATGGGTTTTAGGTCCTGACTTACTATTTCCCGTTCAAACAGCAATGTGGTTGATTTCTGAAAAGGTAACCCAGCACGTGGCTGGTCGTCGTAAACAAACCTGGGACCTTCGTAGGCATCAAAAACAGTGGCATTTGTTGTGAGTTCATAGCTCACACCCAACTGCTCCTGCAACACCAGATCGAATACATATTTCAACCTGTTGGTGCTTCGTTTCACGAAAACCATGACACTCTTCATGGGATCAAAGTTAGCAGTTTCCAACAAATCTGAAGCGAAGCAGATGAAGAGAATTCGCTGAACCTGAAAAATCTTCATCCGGTTTTTGATAAGAGGCTTCCAAAGAGGCTTGTTTTTTGTAATTTTGAGCTGTAAAATCAACATTTAATCATGGATAATTTCATTGTTTCGGCGCGCAAATACAGGCCAAACACTTTTGATACAGTTGTTGGCCAGCAAGCCATCACCTCCACACTGAAAAATGCCATCAAGAACAACACATTGGCTCAGGCCTTTTTGTTCTGCGGACCTCGCGGTGTTGGCAAAACTACCTGTGCCCGCATCATGGCTAAAACCATTAACTGTCTCAATCCAACGCCTGAAATGGAAGCCTGTGACAAATGCGAGTCGTGCGTGTCGTTCAATCAGTCTGCTTCCTTTAATATCCATGAACTTGATGCGGCTTCCAATAATTCTGTTGAGGATATCCGCAACCTGGTTGATCAGGTCCGAATTCCCCCACAGGTTGGTAAATACAAGATCTATATCATCGATGAGGTTCATATGCTTTCACAGGCCGCTTTTAATGCCTTTCTGAAGACGTTGGAAGAGCCACCTGCATATGCCAAGTTCATCCTGGCAACAACAGAAAAACACAAAATCATTCCAACCATTCTTTCAAGATGTCAAATATTTGATTTTAAAAGAATTACTGTTGAGGATATTTCAAAGCATCTGGCATTTGTCTCAGAAAAAGAGCACGTAACTGCACATCCTGAGGCATTGGCTATTATTGCCCAAAAAGCAGACGGAGCCTTGCGGGATGCTCTCTCTATTTTTGATCAGATGGTCAGTTTTTCGGGAGCAGAGATCACCTATAAAGATGTGATCGAAAACCTGAATGTACTTGATTATGAGTATTATTTCAGGATAACCGATCAAATATTGGGAGTAAAAACAGCAGACGTATTATTAACGCTCAACGAGATCATTGACAATGGTTTTGATCCGCAGCATTTTATCCTCGGCATGGGAAATCACTTACGCAGTTTGTTGGTGAGCAAAAATCCTGAGACTGTCAGGCTGATGGAAGTAAGTCAATCTATCCGAGACAGATATGCAATTCAATCCAGATTGTGTCCGGCAGATTTTCTGTTGAAAGCCCTCGACTTGAACAACCAGTGCGACCTGAATTACAGAAACAGTAACAACAAACGCCTACACCTGGAAATCGCCCTTCTGCAGATGTGTGCTCTTACCCACAGCCCTGCAGAAAGCAAAGCCGCTCCTGCTCCTTTGGCGGCAGCAAAACCAAGTGTAGCACCAGCTTCAAATGCTACCAGCCGACCTTTAGAGACGCAACAAAAAAGCACACCAAACCCAGCTCCTCCCAGGCAAAACACCACATATGTGCAGCCTCAGGAAACTGTTCAGCCGCCGCAAGCAACTAACGTGGTTCGCGAAGTCACTGGCGGAAGGCCAAAATCGGCCAGAACGATTTCGATCAATAACCCGACTGAACCTGAAAACGAAAAAGCTGATGAGCCAGAGCCGGAGATAAAAGGCGATTTTGATCAACAAAAACTACTTGAAGCATGGAAGACATTTTCGACTGCATATCATTCCGTTTCACCCAGTTTTGCAACCGCAATCGGCAAGTACGAACCCAGATTGGAAGCAGATTTTGTTATTCGCTTTCAAATCGATAATAGCCTGATCGCTCATGACAAACTCAACATGAGTGCTTTGTTTGATCACCTAAAAAATCATTTGAAAAACAACCAACTAAAATTGGTTCCGGAGGTGGTTGAAAAACCCAAAGAAACCGAAGCCTATACCGATAAAGAAAAGTTTGAAAAAATGGCCAGTCTGCGCCCCATGCTTAAAACTTTGAAAGAACAGCTTAATCTTGAAACCGAGTTTTAGCTGTTCGAATCCGCACATAAGCATGTCCTAAAATGCACAATTTACATTCCTCCTCGTTCAATCGATACATTTATTTTATTGATTCATAGTTTTTTACTATTACTCGCATAATTTTTGATGATTAGACTCATAATCGCAAAAAAATCATTTAAATTTTCATTCATGAAAAAACTTTCAATTTACATGCTCATTCTAACCATCCTTGCAGGCCCTGTAAACACTGTCAGCGCTCAGGAAAAGGTGAAGGCGATCGACACTTCTAATATGGATCGCAGCGTTTCCCCTGGTGACAATTTCTTTCGTTATGCCAATGGAAAATGGCTCGACAACAATCCCATTCCCGATGAATACAGTTCGTGGGGAGCAGCAACAATGATTTATGAAAACAACCAGTTTCAGCTGCAAAGTATTATCGAAGAAGCATCACAAAGTAAGGACGTTGAACAAGGCAGCATCAAACAAAAAATCAGAGACTTTTATAACAGCGGTATGGACAGTGCGCAGATCAATCAACTCGGCATCACACCCATACAACCCTTGTTAGATCAAATTGACGGATTACAGTCAACTGACCAACTTGGCCAGGTCATGGGATCACTTTTATCTGCTGGAATCTCTCCCTTTTTCTATTTCTATACAGGAGCCGACATGAAAAATGCCTCCATCGTCATCGCCAATCTATATCAGGGCGGGCTCGGACTTCCTGAGCGCGATTATTACCTGGATGACGATGACAGATCGAAGGATATTCGGGAAAAATACATCACGCATCTTGAACACATGTTTGTCTTGACCGGTTCAACAGAAGAAGTTGCCAAACAACAAGCGGCTGATGTGATGCAGATTGAAACTGCGCTGGCTAAGAATTCGATGAGTCGTGTTGAGCGACGCGATCCGAATAAAACCTATCATAAGTTGATGGTTGATGAGTTAAAGACACTTTCGCCAAACTTTGACTGGGACACCTATTTCAAAACCATAGGCTGGCAAAACCCTGATTTCCTAAATGTACGTATGCCCGACTTTATTGCTTATGTAAGCCAATTGATCGTTGAAAGCAGTCCCTCTGCCCTTCAATCGTACCTAAAATGGAATGTGATTGATGGCTATGCCAAATACCTGAATGATGAAATTGTGGCTGAGCACTTTGATTTTTACGGAACGTTTCTTTCGGGTCTTGTCACCATGCAACCACGTTGGAAGCGAGTTCTTTCAACTACTTCAGGCAGTTTAGGCGAAGGAATTGGCCAGTTGTATGTAGAAAAATATTTTCCACCTGTTGCCAAAGAACGCATGGTGGAGCTGGTTGGCAATTTAAAAGTGGCTTTGCACAATCGCATTACCAATCTGGACTGGATGACAGCCGAAACAAAGATCAAGGCTATCGAAAAACTAGACCGGATGAATGTCAAGGTTGGCTATCCCGACAAATGGATTGACTATAGTGCTCTTTCAATTGAACCAGCCAATTATGTTGGCAATGTGATGCGGGCAAATATCTTTTCTTTTAACCGGGAAATGGAAAAAATCGGGAAGCCAGTCGACAAGGACGAATGGGGCATGACACCTCAGACAGTGAACGCTTACTATAGCCCAACAATGAATGAAATCGTCTTTCCGGCAGGCATTTTGCAGCCTCCATTTTTCAATGTAGATGCCGACGACGCTGTCAATTATGGCGGAATTGGCGTGGTGATAGGACATGAGATGACACATGGTTTCGACGATCAGGGCAGAAAATACGATGTGGAAGGCAACCTCAACGATTGGTGGCAACCCGAAGACGCATCCCAGTTTGATGCCAGAACCGCACAATTGGTAAAACTTTTCGACACCTACGAAGTAATCGACACATTGACTGTGAATGGCAAGCTCACACTTGGCGAAAACATTGCCGATCTTGGTGGTTTGAACGTGTCGTGGGATGCTTTGCAAATTGCATTGGCCAACAAAAAACAAGAGAAAATCGATGGTTTTACTCCTGAACAGCGATTTTTTATCGGTTATGCCCAAATATGGCGTCAAAATATCCGTGATAAGTCATTGATCAGGAACTTGCAGGAAGATGTGCACAGCCCAGGCATCGCCAGGGTAAACCGGCCAATTTTTAACTTGCCACAGTTCTATGAAGCCTTCGAAATTTCGACTGACGACAAACTTTATATTCCGGTAGCTGAAAGAGCAAATATTTGGTAAGTAAGCTATGGTTTAAAATATCTTTCACCCCTGGAAACTTTCTGTTTTCAGGGGATTTTTATTTGGAAAAACTCAAATATTACTTAAAAACTTATTAACCGTCGCAGTCAGTTTATTATTTGCACTTGATTTCGCTTGTATGGTGTTGTAAATTTAAGGGTTCAACCCAAATTCTAACATCATGAAAAAAAACATTCTCCTTCTCGCGCTGCTATTTTTTGGAATTTCATCGCTATTTGCTCAGTATAGTATCAAACAAAAAGGGCATCACATTCCAGTTACTGTTCAGGAACAGTCTCCAACAAAACAGGTGAAAGCCATCAATAATTTAACTGATGGTTTTGAGTCTTACAGCAATTTTTCCATGGCATTTTCACCCTGGACGCTGGTAGACGTAGATCAGTCGGGTACATACAGTATTACAGACATTACCTTTCCCAACCAAGGTGCTGCAATGGCTTACATTGTTTTCAACCCCTCTGCCACAGACCCAGCTATGACAAATCCGGCAATTCTGCCGCACACGGGGCAAAAATTTGCGGCATGCTTTGCCAGCACAACCCCGCCCAACAACGATTGGCTCATCAGCCCGCAAGTAGAATTGGGCACAAACTCCCAACTCAGATTCTGGGTTAAATCCTATGTTTCTGACTATGGACTTGAGCGTTACAAAGTTGGCGTGTCAACTTCTGGCACAGCACCTGGCGATTTCACGATCATTTCAGGATCAAACTACCTGACAGCCCCAGCCACAGCATGGGAGGAAAAAGTTTTTGACCTCAACGCTTACAACGGTCAAACAGTTTATGTGGGTATTCAATGTGTATCGAATGATGCGTTTATTTTTATGGTTGATGACTTCGAAATCACATCGGAAGCCGCTGCAGGAGCCACTTTAACCGGCAAGGTTACAGATGCATTTAACGGCAACCCAATTGCTGGTGCAACTGTAAGTGTTTCAGGCCTTTCTGCCACGACGGACAGCAATGGTGATTATACCATCAACAATGTACCACCTGGCATGCTAAATGCTGATTTTCTGGCCGATAATACCAATGGTGAAGCCCCACTGACAGTGAACTTCACCGACCTCTCAAGCGATGGCGCCAATACTGTAACATGTTCAAAAACAGGATACATTACCTATGTAAATAATCAGGTCAACATTCCTGAAAACGGCACTCTCAATTTGAATATCTCGCTGTCTCCTACTCTTGCAGAAGGAGAAATGCGCTTTGTGCTCAACTGGTCCGACAGCCCATCCGATCTGGATTCGCACCTGAACACGCCTGAAATTGAAGGAACATCCTATCATATTTATTACAGTAATCAGGGATCAGCTACTTCAGCACCCTATGCTGCACTTGACCATGATGTAACATCAGGCTATGGCCCTGAAACAATGACTATTTATCAGATGTTTAATGGCACTTACCAATACTATATTTACAATTATTCAGGAAGCCCAGAAATTATCACCTCACAGGCTGTAGTCCAAATTTACAATTCAAACGGATTGTTGCAGACATTGCAAGTGCCAACAAGCGGAGTCGGCAGATATTGGTATGTGTGTGATGTAAATGGATCGAACGGCCAGATCAGCATCAAAAACACCATCCAGGAAAATGCACCAGGTTCGACAAAATTCGACATGCCGGTCAAAGCACCACAGGTAAAAAATGTCACTTCATGGTCGTGGAACTTCGGAGATGGCAGTACCAGCACTTTGCAAAACCCCTCTCACGTATACAATGCTGCCGGAACCTATACTGTTTCGTTGACCGTAGGCAATGGTTCGTCCACTGACACCGAAACCAAAACTGCTTATATCACAGTTGAAGGCGGAGCAGGCGGCACTGGAACATTGACAGGTATGGTAACAGATGCATTTACTGGTAATGCCATCGAAGGAGCACTGGTAAGCGTCGCAGGTCTTTCTGCAACTACAGATGCGTCTGGAAATTATACCATTAACAATATACCCCTTGGGATGTTAAATGCAGACTTTTTTGCTAACAACACAACTGGAGAAGCGCCATTAACAGTTTCATTTACTGATCTTTCCAGTGATGGAGCTAATAGCGTGAGCTGCTCTAAAACAGGTTATATCACCTATATCAACAATAATGTCAATATACCGCAGGGTGGATCACTCAACCTCAACATTTCGCTCTCACCAACACTCGCAGAAGGCGAATTGCGCTTTGTGCTCAATTGGACAGACAGCCCATCCGATTTGGATTCGCATCTGAACACGCCTGAAATTGAAGGATCAACCTATCATATCTACTACAGTAATCAGGGCTCAGCAACCTCAGCGCCATACGCTGCACTCGACCATGATGTAACTACAGGCTATGGCCCGGAAACCATGACTATTTATCAAATGTTTAATGGCACTTACCAATACTATATTTATAACTATTCAACATCGCCTGAAATCACAACTTCTGGAGCTGTCGTTCAGATTTACAATGAAAATGGCTTGTTGCAGACACTACCAATACCTACCTCTGGCACAGGACTTTACTGGTATGTCTGCGATGTAAATGGCTCGAACGGTCAAATTACCATCAAGAACACCATACAGGAAAACGCGCCTGGTTCCACAAAGTTTGAAATGCCAGCCAAAGCTCCAAGACCGAAAAACGTCACTACCTGGTCATGGAACTTCGGAGATGGTAGCACCAGCACCCAACAAAACCCAAATCATGTTTACAATGCTGCCGGAACCTATACTGTTTCGTTGACAGTAGGTAATGGTTCAATTACCAATACCGAAACCAAAACCGGCTACATAACAGTAACGGGTACATCAGGCGGAACAGGAACACTTTCGGGTATGGTAAGTGATGCACTTACTGGTGAAGCCATTGAAGGTGCGCTTGTCAGCGTTGCCGGTTTATCAGACCTAACGGACGCTTCAGGTAACTATACTATCGAAAATGTGCCAATTGGTGTATTAACAGCAAATTTCAGTGCAAGCACGACTGCTGGACAGGCGCCTTTGACAGTATCGTTTATCGACCAAAGTACCGAAAACAGCAACACTGTAACCTGTAGCAAAGACACTTACAGCACATACTCCAACAATCAGGTCATCATTCCGCAAGATGGAACTTTAACACTCAACATTTCATTGTCACCAGCACTTGCTGAAGGAACCATGCGTTTTGTACTGAACTGGTCTGCGATACCAGAAGACCTCGACTCGCATTTGGGAACACCAGAGATCGAAGGCTCTACTTATCATGTTTATTACAGCAGTCAGGGCAATGCAACAGCAGCACCTTACGCCGCTCTGGATCATGATGTTACATCAGGCTATGGCCCTGAAACTATGACAATATACGACTTCTTCAATGGAACCTACAAATACTATATCTTCGATTACACCGGAGGCGAAACGCCTATTACTTCTTCACAAGCAGTTGTGCAGATATACAATCAGGCAGGTTTGTTACATACCCTGCAAGTTCCAACTTCAGGAATAGGTCGTTATTGGTATGTCTGTGACATCAATGGTGCAAATGGTCAAGTTACGATCAGGAACGTCATTATGCAAGACAGTCCGTATTCAACCAAAGATCCGATGCCGGCAAAAACGAACAGAAACAGCAACAATATTACAAGCTGGCTATGGAACTTTGGCGATGGCGGAACAAGTACTGCACAAAACCCATCTCACACATACACCGTGAATGGCACCTATACTGTAAGCCTTACCGTTACTGACAATACCGGAAGTCAACATATGGAGACCAAAAATGCTTTCATTCAGGTTGGTGCCCAGGCATTGCCCGAACTCGACAAAACTGACATCCGCATTTATCCTCAACCTGCAACGAACCAACTCACAGTTGAAGCCGGCGTTAAAATCAATCAGATTTCATTCTGCGATCTGAGTGGCCGCGTTTTACGCGTAATACCTGTTGATGCCAAAGAACAGCTCATTACGCTCGATTTTGTTCACAACGGTATGTATCTATTACTCATCGAATCGGAAAGTGGCAGTTCTGTCAGAAAAATTCTCGTCAAGTAAACAAACAACCATTTGATGAAAACCGCAAGTCAGGGTCAAAATCCTACTTGCGGTTTTTTCATCCTCATTATTGAAAACACTATCTTTGTTTAGTTGAAAAAATTGCATCACCATCAAAATCTTCAAAATGAAAAAAATCTTAATTCTGATTGCTTTAGTGGCAATTTCCATTTTGGGTCTTAAAGCCCAATCCGACGATTTGTCGAAACCAATACCAGTAGATCCTACGGTGAAAATCGGCAAGCTCGACAATGGCATCACTTATTATATCAGGCAGAATACCATGCCTGAAAAACGTGTTGAAATGCGCCTTGTGACCAATGCAGGATCCATTCTGGAAGAAGATGATCAGCAAGGATTGGCTCATTTTGTTGAACACATGTGTTTTAACGGAACGAAAAACTTCAGTAAGAGCGAACTGGTCAACTTTCTGGAACGTTCAGGTGTTCGTTTTGGAGCGGATTTGAACGCATACACCAGCTTTGATGAAACCGTTTATATGTTGCAACTGCCTACCGACCGACAAGGTTTGATCGATTCTGCCTTTATGGTGCTCGAAGACTGGGCGCATCAGGTGAGCTTCGAAGACGAGGAAATCGACAAGGAAAGAGGTGTCATCCGCGAAGAATGGCGACTTGGTTTGGGCGCGGACGATCGCATGCGCAAAGCCTATTTTCCGGTTATTTTCAAAAATTCACGCTATGCCGAACGGTTGCCAATCGGAAAAATTGAAGTAATTGACACCGCGCATTATGAAAGGCTCAGAAGCTTTTATAAAGACTGGTATCGTCCAAACTTACAGGCCGTTATCGTGGTTGGAGATATTGATATCCAGATGGCAGAAGAAAAAATTATCAGCCATTTTGCGCATATCAAAAATCCCGAAAATCCCAAACCACGTGTTTCATATGATGTTCCGGGAAACAAGGAGCCATTGGTTGCTATTGCCACTGATCCCGAGGCTACTAGAAGCATGCTTATGATGTTTTACAAACACCCGAAAAAAGAAACAGAAACCATCGGTGATTACAAAAATCAACTAATTGCCCAACTCTACAGTGGCATGATTATCGGACGATTGACAGAAATGAGCCAAAAACCAGAAGCCCCTTTCACATACGCTTATACCTATTACGGAGGTTTCATGGGACGTGCTGTTGATGCTTACGCTTCTTACGCTGCCCCAAAGGAAAATCAGATTGAAGAAACCCTTGAAGCCATAGTACAGGAAAACGAACGTGTGAGGAGATTTGGGTTCACCCAGTCGGAGCTCGAACGTCAGAAAACACAAATCATAACCGGGCTTGAGAAACAAGCTGCTGAAAAAGATAAAACACGTTCATCATCATTCGTTCGAGAATACACCAATCATTTCCTGGAAAAAGAACCCATTCCTGGTATCGAAAACGAGCTGAGCATTGCCAAGGATTTGCTTCCAGGCATCTCGCTGACCGATGTTAATGAGAAAGCCCAGCAATGGATCACCAAAGACAATTTGGTTGTTGTTGTAACAGCACCAGAAAAAGAAGGTGTTATCGTACCTAATGAGCAAACGATACTCGAGACCATAGAACGGGCTAAAAAAGCTGAGATTGACGCCTATGTTGACAGCTTTAAGGATGAAGAGCTGATCAGCACGCCTTTAGTAGGCAGCAAAGTAAAAGAAAGCAAAACTGATGAATCCCTTGGCATTACAACTCTAACATTGGGCAATGGCATCAAAGTGGTGTTGAAACCTACCGATTTTAAAAACGATGAAATCCTGATGAACAGCTTTGGGCTTGGAGGTTCCTCACTTTTTGAAGACCAAAAAGCTTTTGCAGCCGGACAAATTGCCCGCGTTGTCGATGCCAGCGGTTTAGGAAATTTCAGCAAGGTGGATCTCGACAAAAAACTGACCGGAAAAGTGGTAAATGCAGGCCCCTTTGTGGAATCACTCCGTCAGGGTGTAAAAGGCAGTTCAAGTCCAAAAGATTTTGAAACCCTGCTTCAGCTCACTTATCTGCATTTCAACAAAGCTCGTCGCGACTTGCAAGCGTTTGAAGCATTTAAATCACAGATGATCAACCAGTTTAAGTTTATGCGCTCGAATCCGCAAATGGTGTTTTATGATACGCTTTATAAGCTGGCCACCCAAAACAGTCCAAGATTAACTGTCATCCCCAGTGAAAAACAGTTGAATGCTCTGAACGCAGAAGAAATCTACCAGATGTACGACAAACTCTTTGCTTCGGCCAAAGACTACACTTTCACTTTTGTTGGTAATATTAATATGGAGACCATGCTGCCACTGATAGAAAAATATCTGGGTAGCCTTCCTGTTGCGGAGAATGTAAAACAATGGATTGACCGTGAACCCGAATTCCCTTCAGGTGTTACTGACGCTGAAGTGCATGCAGGCACAGAACCCAAAAGCACCGTAGCCATCATGATGGAAAACCCTTTTGAATGGTCAGATGAAAATCGTGTCGAAATGTCGATGTTAATGAAAATCCTCTCTATCAAACTTCGCGAAAACATGCGCGAAGAGCAAGGCGGTGTTTACGGTGTTGGTGCCCGAATGAATGACCAGCAATTTCCAAAACCCAGCTACACCATCATGGTGAGCTGGAGCACCAATCCTGCATTGGTAGATACGCTTACCAAAGCCGTGTTCTTCGAAATGAACCGACTCAAGCAGGAGGGCCCCACCATGGAAGACATGGCCAAAGCACGTGAAACCGCCATTCGTGAGCGCGAAACAAACGAAAAAGAGAACCGTTTCTGGGACAACACTCTCGATTTTAGTTTATTCAACAACATGAAAATCAAGACACAAGAAGAGTTCGACGCTGAGATCCATGCCATTACACCAGACATGATTCAGGCAAGTGCCAACGCATATTTTACCACCGATCATTATCTGCGCGTGGTGTTAAAACCTGTCGAATCAAAAGAAGCTGAAAAAACGGAATAGTTTAAGAGTTTCTGCATCAACATTTTAAGTAATGATAATGCCAGTGAAGGAATAAATGCCTTCGCTGGCATTTTTTGTTACTTTTGCGGCAAAGAAAAAGGATGAGATACTTATCGAAGTTCATTTTAAGCCTTTCGGGCTGGAAAATTGTTGGTGCTATGCCACCCGACATCATAAAGTGTGTCATCCTGGCTGCGCCGCATACCAGCAATCTCGACTTTTTCATTGGCCGGCTGGCCTATTTCGTGTTGGGTGTCCCCGTCAAATTCCTCATTAAAAAGGAGTCTTTTCAAAACCCATTGGGAGGTTTATTAAAGAAAATGGGTGGAATTCCGGTTGACCGTGGCAAGAGTAACAACCTCGTTGAGGCAGTGGCACAGATGTTTAAAAAACACGATGTGCTGAATGTTGTAATTACGCCCGAAGGAACCAGAAAACTTTCAAAAAACTGGAAAAGGGGATTCTATTACATCGCACTGAAAGCCAAAGTCCCGATTGTTTTTGGCTTTCTAGACTATTCAAAAAAAGAAGCAGGGTTTGGACCAGTTCTCATGCCATCCGGTGATTTCGAAAAAGATTTCCAGCAAATCGTTGATTTTTATCGTACCAAAGGCGCCAGATATCCAGCACAATTTAATCTGAGCCCTGAAAACTCAGAACAATCTATCTAACTGGCGTATTTCCCAAAAAGCTTATTGATCCTCTTGTGAAAGCGATGAATACCCTGCGGATTTGTATACATAAAAATACATCGTCCAAGTATAATATTTGCCCTTGATTCAGCTGTTGTTGCGATGGTTTCAGGAGTTTCTGAAAACTGTTGAATCCAGATATTCCGGATGCCTTTTTTTAGGGCTTCGGCCAGCAATAGGTCTGTCTGATGTTTTTGGGTTAGCAAGCAAATTGCGTTTACATCATCAGGAAGTTCAGCAATGGCAGCATAGGCTTTCTTACCTTGTAGCTGCTCAGCCTGAGGCTGAACAGGCAATACCTCAAATCCATTTTCAACTAAATGTTTCAGCACCTGGGTCCCAAATTTCTTTTCGTTTCGTGAAGCCCCAATCAGTGCTACTTTTTTCTCTTCTAAAAAAATTTCAATCTGTTTTAAATTGGCTTTCATTGGTATTATATTTGAAATTAAACAACTTCTGCGACAACGAAAGTACTGCCGCCAATAAACACCACATCGTCAAATCCGGCATTATTTCGAGCTGCATGATAAGCTGACCAAACCGTTTCATAAACTTCACCTCGTAAACCAAATACAAATGCCTGTTCAGACAATAGATTGGCGTTCAGGCCACGGGGAATATCTGCCTTGCAAAAATAATACTGGGCATGTCGAGGAAGCATCTGTAGAATCTTGTCGACCTGTTTATCGTTTACGAGCCCCAAAACAAAATGCAACTGTTTGGCCCGCATTTGTTGAAGCTGATAAAGCACCTCCTTCAATCCGGCTTCATTGTGGCCTGTATCAGCAATCACCATGGGTTGTCTGCCCAGGATCTGCCAACGCCCCATCAACCCGGTCTTTCGCGAAACATCTCCTAATCCTCCACGCAAGTCTTTTTCAGAAAAAGGAAATAAAGCTGAGATTTTATCGAGTGCGCAAACAGCAGTTGTAAGGTTCATCTTCTGGTACTGACCCAAAAGCGACAATTCCAGCTTTTCGTAAATCAACTGGCTGTTTTTCCATACGTCAAATTCCTGTGCCTGCAACGATGCGGTATCCAGACGATTGGCATCAAAAATCTGATCCGCAAAGTCGATGGTTGTTCCCACATCAGCAGCTTTTTGTTCAAAGACTGACCTCACTTCAGCTTGTGTTTCTCCTATGATAACAGGCACATTGGGCTTAAAAATACCAGCTTTTTCTGCCGCAATCAAGGGCAAAGTATTTCCCAGAAATTGCATATGGTCGTAACCAATATTTGTCACCACACTCAAAACAGGCACTATAAGATTTGTTGAATCGAGTCTACCCCCCATTCCAGTTTCAACGATCGCAATATCAACCTTTTCAGCAGCAAAATAGTCGAAAGCCATACCGACTGTCATTTCGAAGAAAGACAATTGCATACGCTCAAAATCTTGCTGATATTTTTCGATGAATGAAACCACATTTTCTTCGGGTATCATCTCGCCGTTTATCCTGATCCGCTCGCGAAAATCTTTGAGATGTGGAGAGGTATATAAGGCTGTTTTGTATCCTGCCTCCTGAAGCACTGCAGCTATCATATGCGAAACGGAACCTTTACCGTTAGTGCCCGCAATATGCACTGACGTGAACTGTCGTTGAGGATTGCCCAGCAGATCAAGCAAACGAGTTGTCTGCAAAAGATCTGCTTTGTATGCTGCACTACCAATGCGCTGATACATTGGCAGTTTATCGAACATCCATTGAAGAGTTTGGTGATAATTCATGGCACAAAAGTAAACAGACAAAGCTGTAAATGAAACAATTTCATCAAATCAGCAATATCGCTAAAGCCAAATTACCGGCTGATAATGAAAGTGTAAGTGATTGTTCCTTTTTGCAGCTCAAGTGCTGTTAGGTCTTCGCTGAAAGTTGAATTCAATGCGGCTTGCATAGCCCTGTTGCGCAGCTTACCATCAATTATTGTGGTGCCTTTTGCGCTGATTTGGGCACGCTGCACAACTCCTTTCCGGTCGACCCAAATGTCTACAACAACATCACCCTGTTCGCTAAACTCACTCGAAGGACGGTCGAGATACTTTGCACCCCTTCCTCCAAGACTGTATGATGGGCCATCACCCTGTCCGCCTTGTCCATCATAACGTTTCACATCGCGCAAACCGTTGGGTTGACCCTGATCGCCTGGATTTCCGGTAATGCCCTCCGAAGCCTGTTCTGTTGATGAAGAAGTGCCTTTGAAAAGTGCCCGTTGATTTACAACTGGTTTGGGTTTTTCCGGCTCTACCTCCGGTTCTTTTTCCACAATTTCTTTTGGCTTTTCGGGCTGTTTTTTGACTTCTACCTTTTTTTCGGTTACAACAGTCTCCTTTTTCTCCTCTTCCGGAATCATTGCCACTTCATCATTTTGCTCGCTGACTATTTCTTCTTCAGCCGTTTCTGCAGGTTGTGGAGTGGGTATGGGCACAGCGGCAGCTGCCTCAACCGGTTGTTCGGGCTGCACCATACCTTTTCCCTGATTGGAAGAACCCAAATCGACCTCAACACCCTCTTCGCCAGGCAATGGCAGAGGAGTTGTGAGCGCAAGAAAAATCAATGCAATCAACAAAAGTACATGGAACAAGATTGTTCCAATCGTTGCCTTGGTTTTATCTTTATCGATTGTTGGCATTATTTTTTGGGTGATGTGGCCAAAATCACTTTGTGTTTCTGACCCGTTCGCTGGTTGATTTCATTCACTGCATCAATCACATTGACGACATATTGCACCGGAACGGATTTATCTGAACGCAATACAACCGTTCCTTCCGTTTGCCCTGCAAGGCCTGATCCAAGCATTCTTTCTAGTTCCTGCTCTCCTACCCTGGATTCTCCAACAAAATACTGATATTGGTCGTTGATATAAACCGTAACAGTTTGCTTGGCCATGGTTTTGCTCTTGCTCGAAGGCAGCAGCAGCTTGATAGCATTGGGCGCTACCAGGGTTGAAGTGAGCATGAAAAAGATCAGCAGCAAAAAGACCAAATCCGACATGGAGGCCATGCTGAAGGTTACACTACGCTTGTTTCTGGTTTGAATAGCCATCTTCTTCCTTTCTTTTATCGGGCAGGTTCGTGCAAAACATCCATAAACTCCGTGGCGCGTGCCTCGAGCAGATACACCACTTTTTCAATTCGAGTAACGAGGACGTTGTAAAAAATGAAGGCCAAAATACCTACAATCAAGCCACCTACTGTCGTGATCATGGCCTGATAGATACCGGATGAAAGTAAAGCTATATCGATATTGTTACCGGCCATCGACATATTGTAAAAAGCCCTGATCATACCGATGACAGTACCCAAGAACCCGAGCATAGGTGCTGCACCTGCAATAGTTGCAAGTCCGGCTACGCCTTTTTCGAGCTTGCTCACTTCCAGTTTACCTATGTTTTCAATTGCTGCATTGATGTCGTTGAGGGGTTTCCCGATTCTTGACAAACCCTTTTCAATCATTCTCGCGATCGGTGTGTTGTTGTTGCGGCACAAGGCAACAGCAGCATCCAGTTTCCCCTGATGGATGTACTCACGAATATTGTTCATGAAGTTTTTGTCATTGCCCGAAGCACGCGTGATCACAAGATATCTTTCGATGAAGATATACACCGCAATCACCGAAAAAACTGCCAGAACAGCCATGATCCAACCACCTTTCATGGCCAGTTCAAGCACTGACATACTGATTTCAGTTGGCTGATTGACAGCATCCTGCGCTACGGTTCCCAAATCGTTGGCTGCTGTTTGCACCTGCAAAAGAATTCCAAGCATCATATACGGTATTTTTGTTTAAAGGTACTTTCTTTCTGTGAATTGAATAAGTGAAAGTCATTTGTTTTTAAATCCACTCGTTTAAATAACTCTTGAAATCCCTCTTTATTATATTGAATTGACTTTAAACCAACATGACAGTTTAGCCGTTAGGAAGCCAGATTTTACCAGAAGAACTGTCTGAATCCGCTCCTGTGACGGATGAAAGCACGTTGATTTCGCTACGCAATCTCAGCAAACCCAAAAAAGCAAAAACGATGGCTTCTTTGAAATCAATCAACTGGTTATCAGGAACTATCACTTGATGTTTACTTTGCTGTCTGATGATTTCCATCAGAAATGTGTTGTGTGTTCCACCTCCTGTGACAAGTATTTTTCCAGCTGGCAGTTGATTCAGGCTGTTTGCAATCTGTCTGCCAATATGCACACAATAGGTATGCAACTTATCTTCAAGAGAGTATGTTTCTGACTCGAGCAAGCTCAGGTGAAAGCTTTCAAAAAATTCGCGACCAAGAGATTTTGGTGCAGGCAGAGCAAAAAAAACAGGTTTTTCGAGGAGTTCGAGCAACTGCTCGTCCAGCTTTCCTGAAGCAGCCATCAATCCTCCATCATCAAACTGCCTTCCTGCCTTTTGCGCCAAAAAGTTAAGTGCCTGATTGGCAATACAAACATCAAAAGCTTTTCGGTAGCCGTACTCTTCGAAAGAAACATTGGCGATGCCACCCAGATTGAGACAGGCTTCGTATTGATTGAACAACAACCGATCACCAATGGGCACAAGCGGCGCTCCCTGTCCACCTTTTCGCACATCCTCACTTCTGAAATCATTCACAACAGTAAGCCCTGTTTTTTTTACCAGCACATTTCCATTGCCGATCTGGAGGGTTCTACCCGCTTCGGGCTGGTGATAAATGGTGTGGCCATGCGATGCAATCAAATCAGGAGATAACTTATGCTTTCTAATGAAGTCATTGACCAGCTGAGCAAGGTATCCACCATAAGTCAAATCAAGCTCGCTCCGATAGGTTTCATCAGCTGTATAAGCCTTCTGAAGCGCTTTTTTCCATTCTGCAGGATAAGGATAGCACCATGATGCCTGAACCTGAAATTGCCATTGGTCAGCTTTTTTTACAAAACTGACAGCTGCCAGATCCACTCCATCAAGCGAACTGCCTGACATCAAGCCAATAACACAATATTGCTGTTTATCCTTCATTTACATTACAAAAAAGGCAAGCATTTTTCAATCTGTATTCCTCTGGATCCCTTAAGCAAGATGTCATATCCACTGATGGTATTTTCGCGGAGGTAGTCCAAAAGCTGCTCAGTATTGTTAAAATGGAGCCAGTCGTCGCCCTGATATACATTACCAAAATGGGGGCCAACGAGGATCACCTTTTTGAAGTCGAGATCGGTGAGCAATTTCAGAATTTGTGCATGCTCATGAGCCGATTCTTCTCCCAATTCGAGCATATCGCCAAGAATTAACAAGCTGCGCTTTCCGCATATTTTATCAAAATTCGTGATAGAAGCAGCCATACTGGTAGGGTTGGCATTGTATGCATCCATCACGACCCGGTTCTTCCCGGTCTCCACCAGTTGCGATCTGCTATTTTGAGATTGATATGCAGCAAGCGCTTCATTTATTGCTTCTTCTGCTACCCCGAAATAGCTTCCAATAGCCGTGGCAGCCATGAGATTTTCGAAATTATAGTTGCCGATGAGTTGTGTTTGTACGAAGGATTGTTTGTTTTGATAGTCCCAAACAAAAGCCAAAAACGGGTCGCTGGCCACCAACTCTCCGTAAACATCGGCCTGTCTGCTTTGTCCGAAAGTAAACCGGTCGATGTTAGCGGATAAAGTCATCAACAAGTCGTTGTCGGCATTCACAAACAACTTGCCTCCAAAATCATCGATGTAAGCGTAGAGCTCACTTTTTCCGTTGATGACGCCAGTGATTCCACCAAAGCCTTCAAGATGAGCCTTGCCAATATTGGTGATCATCCCAAAGTCGGGAGCTGCAATCCTGCTTAGGCGTGCAATTTCTCCCTGGTGATTGGCTCCCATTTCAATGACTGCCATCTCTGTTTCGGGCTTGATGCGCAACAGGCTTAGCGGAACCCCAATGTGGTTGTTCAGGTTTCCCTGGGTATAAATAGTATTGTATTTTTTCATCAGAACCGATGCAATCAGTTCCTTTGAAGTTGTTTTTCCATTGGAGCCGGTTATGCCTATGATGGTGGCTTTCATTTGCTTTCTGTGGTGATTTGCCAGCTGCTGTAGTGCAGCCAGGGCATCATTCACAAGAAATATCTGTGGATGTTGTGGCAATGAGGGATCATCAACCACGGCGCAACATGCTCCATTTTCGATTGCAGTTAACGCAAATTTATTGCCGTTAAAATTTTCTCCTTTGAGCGCAAAAAAAACGGACGCCTTTTCTATTCTGCGACTATCTGTAGATACACGCATGTGCTGACGAAAACGGGCATAGATTTCTTCGATGGTATTCATAAAATTTTTTAGGATAAAAAAGCCCCATCATGGTGAGATGATGAGGCTATAATCTATTTGGGTTAAGTTTGTTACCTGTTAACCAGCGAGCTTCCCACCTTGTTCATGGCGCATCGGAAACCAAGCCAGCTGGCGGCCTCATCTTCATTCAGGAATCTTCTTACACCAGGACTCAGATAATATGGTCCATCGGCCCAGCTTCCGCCTTTTACGACGCGGGCTTTATCAGAAATCAATGAAGTGACACCATATTCATACATCTGGTTTGTCGCTTTTTTCTGATCGTCAGGTGCATTTTGCCAATCGTTTTGAATTGATGACATAAAATCACCATCGTCATAGTTCACATTGTAACCTCTGCGGTAATTCTTTCTTCCGGCAGCTTCTTCAGGAGTCACTTCAACATAAACCATACGGCCCAGTGAGTCTTTTTCTGCCAGGAAGCCATCAGCGTCGCGTTTCTTGTTTGTAAAGATATTTCCACGGAAAGGATTGTAATCAGCGACATCCTCAAAAGACAATGGGCGATATACATCGAGCACCCATTCTGCTACGTTTCCACCCATGTTGTACAAGCCATAATCGTTTGGCCAGTATGATCCGACTGGTGCAGGTAGGTCAGCACCATCGTTCAGGCTTCCGGCAACACCCATGTAGTCGCCACGACCACGTTTGAAGTTTGCCACAAAGCTTCCGTAGTATTTATTGTCATCTGTTCTGAGACCATCTCCATTCCATGGATATGATTTACGCTCTACAATGCGTTCCTGCATGGTATTTCCAACAAGGCCAAGCGCAGCGTATTCCCACTCAGCTTCGGTGGGGAGGCGATATTTGGGCAACAACAATCCATCTTCAAAACGGACATTGCGGACACCAGTTCCGTTCGGATCGAGGTCGGCTTTTCCGTCTTTCACCAAACCTTCATATTGCCCGGCAAGGTAAGCTTCAGTGTTAAAGTTGTTTTCGTTTTTCTGATCAGGATCAAAATCCAGGATTCCTGCCTTAATAAGCAACATTTCGTTTACCCTGTCGGTACGCCAGTTGGCATAATCATTTGCCTGTAACCAGGTGACGCCAACAACCGGATAATCATGGTATGACGGGTGACGGAAATAAACTTCAACCAAGGGTTCGTTGTACGAAAGCCTGTCGCGCCATACAAGTGTATCGGGCAAAGCACGTTGGACAACCAACGGAAAATCCTGACCATATACACGGTTGAGCCAGTAGATATATTCCAGGTAATCGAGGTTGCTTACCTCGGTCATGTCCATATAGAACGATGAAACTGTCACCTGACGTGGCATATTGTTCCAATCATACATCAAATCTTCGCTGGTTCCACCCATCAGGAAAGTACCACCTTCAATTGCAACGAGGCCAGGGCCTGTAATCTGCTCTTTTGTATGTGCAACTTCAAAACCGCCAGACTTGGGGTCGTTGTAAGTCCAGCCTGTGGTTCTTGAAGTTTCTTTCTGGCAAGAGGCGAAAAGGCTTCCTGCCAGCAGAATCGCTGCGATTGTCCTGAATTTTGCAGTTTTAAACATTTTATACTTCTTTAATTCTGTTGATGATTGCGTTATTAACTAAAACATAGGTGATTTTATTGTCCTGATCACCCTTCTTTTTGGCTCTTTATAAATACAAATATTCCATGCAATTGAAATTTCATGCGCTCCACCGCTTTTTGCGCCCAGATCGGATAGGGTAAAATCGTAGTTGTAACCAAATCTGAAATTTTGCCAGCTGATACCAACCAATAAAATGGCAGCATCTGCATTTTCAATATTGTGCCGATACCAGGCCCCAAAGATAAAAGGATAAACGTCAGTATAAAAGCCTAAATTCACCTGGTGGAATTTTCCCTGCTGCTGGTAAAGAATATTGGGTTGAATCGTGATGTCGCTTTCGTGTTGTTTTCCCAGTCCGCCCGAACTGGCATTCACTGTCAATCCCGCGTGCAGCGTAAGTTTCATAGGGATGACATTTGCACTGTTTTCGTAAAAGGAAATAGAAGGTTCTGTCAGATGATCTGCACTGATACCCAGAAATGCAACATTTTGATAACCAACAAGAATACCCGCACCAAAATCGACCGCAGTAACCTGATTGTTGACAGGAGGCGTTTCACTGCTGATGTTGCTGATATTGCCTGTTGAAGGATCAATCTGATCAGAAAATATCAACTTTTCCCAGCTAAGTTTTTCCTGATAATAAGCAGCCTTTACACCAAAACTCAAATCTATCTCGCTGGCTACCTGTAGCTTGTATGAATAAAAACCACTCACCGCCATTCGGTTGTAGGCCCCATCTCCCATCATGTCATTCATAAATGACAGGCCAATACCACTATTTATATTAGCCAGATTTTGGTCGTAACTGGCATTATAAGTAATGAATGCATTTGAAATGGATGGCCATTGGTTGCGATAATTCAGGTTTATACGGCCACAATCTGTATTTCCGGTAAGTGCTGGATTCAGAAAGAGTGGATTCGCATAAAATTGCGAGAATCCAGGATCCTGAGCTATCGCATAGCGCAGCATCATCCCGCAAAGTATGACTAAAACAAACAAAATCCGCTTGACAATCCGCATGTAATCCTTTTCACCAAAATTGGAGGCACAATGTTACAACGATTTTCTGAAATAACGCAGTCTTTCGTTTCAAAAACGTCATTTTACAATAAAAAGAAGCTATTTTCGTTTCCTAATCAAACCCCTTCGATAGCTGAATCAACTGCGTTAAATCAGTGGGTTTTGTAAACAAAAAGACTCCAGCTGTTGTTGTATCATAATCAAGATATGTGCATGAAAGTCAAATTAAAACCATTTCAATTCATTCTGTTGTTTCTGCTCCTTTCGTTTATGTTGGTGAGCGTAAAAGAGTTGCGTGCCCAGTTTTCCAGTGAGGATGCATACACAATTCACTGGCAACAGCCTGACACATTGATTTTTGACGGATATGATCCTCTTATCAGAATGCACTTTGATGGTGCCGAATACCAGGATATGCTTTCACCAACTCCACAGTTTGTGTCAATCATTCCACTTTTCGACACTGATGTTGAGGCAATTGTTACCATTAAAAATGCAGTTATTGAAAATGTCCCTGATCGAGAAATCGCTTTGTTGAAACAAACCCTTTCGAAGGATTTCGACATCCGGACCAACATGATGATATCGATAGGTACACCTCAATTACGTGTTGAGTTGATCCCGGTTCGTAAAAATAGCGAAGGCTTCGAAAGATTGATTAGTTTTACCTTAGAAACAACGATTCTTCCGCAGGGAAAAAACATGCAGGTCAACAGCAGTTTTGCCAACAGTTCGGTACTTGCATCCGGCGATTGGTATAAGTTTCGCATTGCAAAAACCGGCATTCATATCATTACAGCAGCTGATTTACAGCAGGCAGGCATTGGTCTTAGCGGCATTAACCCAAAGCATATCAGTGTTTATGGTAATGGCGGTGGAGTGCTTCCGGAAAGCAATCTTGCACCCAGGCTCGATGATCTGACAGAAATGCCTATTGAAGTAGTCGGCGAAAGTGATGGCATTTTCAACGACAATGATTATATCATCTTTTATGCTGAAGGCCCTGTTGCCTGGAAGTACAATGAACTAAAGCAAATTTACGAATACCAAAACAATCCCTACGACGACTTCAGTCATGTGTTTGTTACCATTGGCGATCAGAATGGAAAACGAATTGGTTCTGCTGAAAATGTATCCGGACAGGTTGTTGAAACTATTACAGATTTCATCGACTACCAAGTTGAAGAGCAGGATCTGTACAACCTTACAAACACAGGCCGCACCTATTATGGTGATGTCTTCGATGTGACGACAAACAGAAACTATCTCTTTGATTTTGCGAATACGATAACTTCAAAAGAAGCTTATTTAAGCACAGAAGTTGCCTCGCGAAACTTTGATGGCGCCAATTTTGTGGTCTCAATCGATGGAGTGGCACAGCGCACTTTATCAATAGGGGCAACATCTGCTACCGGTTATGATTTTGCAAGACAGAATGGAGCTGAAATTAATTTTTTGCCTTCGGGCAACACAGTAGATGTTGGGCTTAAGTTTAACCGCGCTTCCAACTCTGCACGTGGCTGGCTCGACTATATCATGGTCAACGTATGGCGTCAGCTGGTCTACGAAAATGCCCAGTTTCCTTTCCGCAACAACCGCTATACCGGCGAAGAAGCAGTGTACAGCTACCGTATCAGCAATGCGCCTTCATCGGTAAAAGTGTGGGACATTACCGAAGCTGTAAATCCACATGCACTAACCGTGAACCTGCAATCAGGAACAGCAGTTGTGCAGGCAAAAGCAGATCAGCCTCGCGAGTTTATAGCTTTTGATGGAAGCAGTTTTTTGCCAACAGAGTTTGTTGAAAAAGTTGAAAACCAAAATCTGCATGCAGTGCGCGATGTTGATTACCTCATCGTTAGCCATCCTGACTTTCTGGAGCAGGCTGAACGCCTGGCCAACATTCACCGCGAGAAAAGTGGCTTGCAGGTTTTTGTTACAACTCCCGATCTCATTTACAATGAGTTCTCATCGGGAAGCACCGATATCACTGCGATCCGCGACTTTGCACGCATGTTGTATGCAGAAAGCTCACCAGGTCGGCAGCTCAGGTATCTGTTGATGTTTGGCGATGCCTCCTTCGATTATAAAAATCGGGATGGAGTCCTGAGCAGCTTTGTACCCACATGGGAATCTATTGAATCGCTCAACCTGGTTACATCGCTTGCCAGCGATGATTACTTTGGCTATCTCGACCTGAATGAAGGCGGAACAAACAGCAATTTGCTTGACATCGGCATTGGTCGTTTTCCGGTCAGCACAAGCTTGCAGGCTGCGCAAATGGTTGATAAAGTGGAAGACTACCTCACCAAAAACGATAAAACGATGGGGCCCTGGCGAAATTTTATCACTTTTGTTTCTGACGACGGGGACGGCAACCTTCACCTGAGTGATGCTGAAAAACTTTATCGTTTCCTCGATACCACTCAAAGGGTAATGAATATCGATAAAATTTATCTGGATGCCTACAAACAGGTGGCCACGCCTGGCGGACAAAAAGCGCCTGAAGTAAACGACGCTATCAATAAACGAATGGATAAAGGGTCTCTCATCATGAACTACTCGGGACATGGTGGCGAAGTAGGCTGGAGCGAAGAAAGAATCCTTGAGATTGCGGATATCAACGGCTGGCGAAACATTGACAAACTACCTGTTTTTATTACAGCCACCTGTGAATTCAGTCGCTATGATGATCATACACGCACGTCAGCCGGCGAACTCGTTTTCCTGAATCCGGAAGGCGGTGCTATTGCCATGTTTACGACTGCCCGGGCAACCTATGCTTCGGCCAATCTTTCTCTAAACATGGCGATCTACAACAACAATATTTTCAAAAAGGAAAACGGCGAGTATCCGCGCTTTGGTGATATTATCCGCCGGTCGAAACTTACCGGAAACGCAAATGACCGCAAGTTTGTATTATTGGGCGATCCGGCTTTGCAGCTGGCCAATCCCAGATTGCTTGTTGAAACAACGCAAATCAATGGCCGCCCGGTGAATGGCTCTTCCGACACATTGAATGCGCTCGAAGTGGTCACCATTGAAGGAAGAATAACAGATACAGATGGACTGCCGGTGAATGATTTTAATGGCGTTTTGTACCCAAGTGTTTATGATAAATCGAGTCAGATTACTACCCTCGGCGACCAAAATCCTTCAACGAGCTTTACCTTGCGCAATAGCATTATCTACAAAGGAAAAGTAGGTGTTGAAAATGGCCGTTTCAGCTTTAGTTTCATGTTACCAAAAGACATTGCCTATCGTTATGGCAAAGGCCGAATCAGCTATTATGCAACCAATTACGAAACAGATGCACACGGATATTATGAAGACATCGACATTGGTGGTTTTAACGAAAATGCTGTAGAAGATACACAAGGCCCCATGATCAGGTTATTTATAAACGACACTAGTTTTGTCAATGGAGGCATTACCAACGAAACGCCAACACTCATAGCCTATGTGTCAGATGAGAGCGGTATCAATACAACAGGTGCCGGAATTGGTCATGATATCACGGCCAATGTTAATGGTTCTACTGCTATGACAGCCATTCTCAACGACTACTATGAAGCTGAACTCAACAGAAGTGCAGCCGGAGTGATCTCGTACCCCATTAGTAAACTCAATCCTGGAAAACACAGCCTGACCTTCAAAATCTGGGATGTATTCAACAATTCGAGCGTTGCGACAATCGATTTTGAAGTGATTGGCAGCAACGAAATGGTGGTCGAAGATCTGATGAATTACCCCAATCCTTTTTCGGATGAAACCTTTTTCGTTTTCAACCACAACCAATCCGGCTACCAGATCGACATTCAAATTGAGATTTATTCCATCAACGGACAACTCGTCAGAACGCTTGTAGGAAATACCGCTGGCTCACTGACGCGCAGTGAACCTTTGCGTTGGGATGGAACATCATCGTCCGGACAAAAACTACCAAAAGGTTTGTATATTTACAGGCTGATTGCTACCAACGAAAATGGCCAGCAAACCGACAAACGTGCCAAACTCATCATATATCGCTAAACCTACAATGCTCCTCAATACTCATAAATACCTAAAGCAAATCAGATTTTACTTTGTGCTGTCGTTGATTTGTCTGTTGTCGGTTGGCAAATTACAGGCTGAAAATCATCTGACTGATACCATCTCTGTTCACTGGCAAAACCAGGCCATGTTTCAGTTAAAAAATGGATCAACAGCTAAGCTACTCTATTTCGAAGACGCTTCAACACGTTATGAAACAGCAAGTTTACCCTGGTATTTAATGGAACTTCAACTTCCTGCCAGCGAAAAAGCCAGTAATCTTCAGCTTTTTCCTATTGCAACTGACACCCTCAACTTTGGTGAAGCTGACATGCCTGCTGACATTCAGTTTGCCAGCGACCAATATCAGATTTCCTTTTTTAACGGCGATTACGTTTCCGTTCTGCCAGTTCGTAAAATTGGCGAAAATCAGCTCGAACGCCTGCTTCAGTTTACTGTTTCTTATGAAACGCTAATTATGCCACGTGCCCCAAAAGAGGAAACACCTTCGTGGAAAAACAATTCTGTGCTTGCAAGCGGAAGCTGGTTCAAAATAGGCGTAACCGATCAAGGTGTTTATAAAATTACCTTTTCTGACCTTCAGCAAATGGGTATCAACCCTGCTTCGCTCAATCCGGAGCATATGGCACTTTATGGAAACATAAACGGCATGTTACCCGAGGAAAATTTAAAGAATAGACCCGACGACCTTACCGAAAACGCTATTTTGATTGTAGGGGGTGAAGATGGCCGTTTTGATACCGAAGACTACATCCTGTTCTTTGGACTTTCGCCTGTGATCTGGAAGCACAATGTATTTACAGGTAGTTTCGACCATCAGATCAATTATTTTTCGGATACTACCTTTTATTATCTGCGCATCGACCAGGATACACCCGGCAAACGAATTCCGTCTAAACCCAGTAGCAGTGCCGTTTCCACAAGAGTTGTCACTCAATTTCCTGATTACCAAATGCACGAACGAGATTTGGAAAATCTGATCTTATCGGGCAAAGAATGGGTTGGTGAGGCATTTTCGAAGAACGAAGCTACGCAGACTTTTGCATTTAATTTCCCCAACCTCGTGACTGAAAAACCCGTGCAATTTGCGATGAAATTCAATGGGCGATCGATCACTGAGCCGGTTTATATTTCGGCAAGTAGCAGCGGTCAAACCTTGGTCGACTCTGCCATCATGCAGCGATTGTCAGCCGATAACCCGATGTATGCGCGTGAAATCACAAAAACTGAAAGCTTCGAAGCCAATGGCGATCAGGTTGATGTGCAACTGAGCTTTGGCGCCGAAGACGTTAGCTCCTCTGGCTGGCTTAATTTTATCAGACTCAATGCCTGGCGACAACTCATTTATACAGGCTCGCCCCTGGCCTTCAGGAACAATCAGGAAGCTGGGACAGGTGCAATTCTTCAGTTCGAAGTGCAACAAGTTACCGCTGGTCTTCAGTTGTGGGATGTCACCAATCCATTGTCGCCTGCTTCGCAACAATATATCAGCGAACCAAATAACGTACTTACATTCAAAGTTGCAACCGACAGTATCAGGCAGTATTTTCTGTTTGATGTTACTGATGCTTTGTCTATCAGCTCTGCCAAAGCAGTCGCTAATCAAAATCTTCACAGCCTGCAGTCAGCTGATATGGTCATCGTTGCGCATCCGCGTTTCTTATCACAGGCGCGTGAGCTGGCTGATTTGCACCAGACAAATGATGGATTAAGCAGTCTGGTCGTTAATGTTGAAGAGATTTACAATGAATTTGGAGGAGGAATCCCTGATCCAACTGCCATCCGCGACTTTATGCGAATGATTTATGTGCGTAGCAACGAAAACCTCAAGTACCTATTGTTGTTTGGAGATGCCTCATTCGACTACAAGAACAGGGTCCCAGGAAATACCAATCTGGTTCCAACCTATCAGGCCGCTTCTTCCTTTATCGAAACCCAAAGCTTTGTGTCGGATGACTATTTTGGTCTGATGGATCCTCAGGAAGGTTCGAACATGATGGGGATATTAGATATTGGCATTGGACGTTTCCCGGTGAGCACCGAAGAAGACGCAAGCATTATGGTTGAAAAAATCAAACACTATTCATTAAAACAAATGCGCACTGCGGGCCAGTGGCGCAACAATATAACCTTTATCGCTGACGACCGCGACAACAACCTGCATTTCGATCAGGCAGAAACACTCTCGAGCTATGTAGATACTGCCCGTCAGAACCTCAATCTCAATAAAATATACCTTGACGCCTACCCAAGGTCGACCGTAACTGGCGGTTATCGTTATCCTGACGCAAACAAAGCCTTTGTCGATCAGGTGCAACAAGGTTCTTTGGTCATTAATTATACAGGACACGGCGGCATCAACGGATTGTCTGATGAACGCGTATTGACGATCCCCGATATCAATGGCTTTACAAACATCGACCGGATGCCATTTTTCATCACGGCAACCTGCGAGTTCAGTCGTTTTGACAATCCGGAGTTTGTTTCGGCTGGCGAACAACTATTGCTGAATCCCAAAGGCGGAGGCATTGGGCTGATGACGACCACACGACTGGCTTTTGCACATTCGAATTTTGCCCTCAACCGTAAGGTTTATGCAGCCATGTTTGATCGCTCCGATCCCGATTTCAAGCGTCTGGGTGATATTTTGCGCCTGAGCAAAAACCCCACCAGTAGCAGTATCTACAATTTTGTATTGCTTGGTGATCCGGCATTGCGACTGGCTTATCCGGAGCACACTGTTGTAACAACAGCTTTAAATGAGAAAAACAGCTTCGATAATCCAATTACGTTGCATGCCCTGTCAGAGGTTAAAATCGAAGGCACAGTTTTGGATGCTGACGGCCAGACAGATACTGATTTCAACGGCTTTCTTTACCCAAAGATGTTTGACAAAAAAACGGTATTCAACACTCTGGCCAATGACCCAAACAGTGTTTCTGCATCGTTTGAATATTTCGAAAAGTTGCTTTACAAGGGCAAAGTGACTGTAAAAGACGGGCTTTTTAGTTTTCGCTTTTTATTGCCACGCGATATTTCTTTTAACTACGGCATGACAAAAATCAGCTATTACGCCATTGACACTGTGCGATTTATTGATGCCAGCGGCCTGCTCGAAGATATCATTCTTGGCGGCACAGATGAAAACGTGGCCATTGACGCAGATGGCCCTCAAATTGACTTATACCTGAATCATCCCACCTTCAAAAACGGTGACCTGCTGCCTACAGAAGTCGTGTTGCACGCCAAGATCAGCGACCCACAAGGCATTCATTATCTGGGCAATACCATTGGTCGCGACATCATCTTAACCAAAGACAATCAATCGACTAGCAGGGTAAATCTCAACGACATGTTTGTGCCAACACTTGATGATTTTAGCTCGGGCAGCATTGTTTACCCCTTGCACCAACTGAGTCAGGGGGAGCACCAATTGACGCTTAAAGCCTGGGATTTGCACAACAATTCAACGGAAGCCTCAGCCTGGTTTATAGTCGACAGTTCTGCAGAACTGGCTTTGCAGCGGGTTTTGAACTATCCAAACCCGTTCAGCGAAGAAACACGTTTTGTTTTCGACCACAATAAAACAGATGAACAATTTGACGTAGAAATCAATATTTATGATGCCATGGGTCAATTCGTTGCAGCACTCAAAGCAACATCAAATGCATTAGGCACGGCCATTGAGCCCATCGTATGGGATGGAAGGGATGCCAATGGCAACATCATCCCGACTGGTATTTATGTTTACCGCGTTTTGGTTAGTGATCAATCCGGAAATAAGTTTCAGGTGAACCAGCGACTTGTATACATCAGAAAATAGACATTAGCGTCTTACAACAATAATGAAAGATATTAATCGTTAGTTTTGCACAATATTTTTTCAACCTCATTACAACACTTATGAAGTTAAAGTTCATTTTTATGATTGCGCTGACCATCAGCATGATGCAGATTCAAGGTCAGAATTATAACAATTTGTCAGGCAGAGGCGATGGCTTAAACGTAATCACAACCGCAGTTCCTTTTCTAATTATTGCTCCTGATGCCCGCGCCGGTGCGATGGGTGACGCAGGTGTATCAAGCAGCCCTGATGTGTATTCAATGCACTGGAATCCTGCAAAATATGCGGTTTTTGAAAAAGATATGAGTTTGGGGTTGTCATATAGTCCCTGGTTGCGCAATTTGGTTCCTGACATGAACCTGGCTTATCTGGCTTTTTCAAAACGGATCGACAATATGTCGACTGTAGCAGCCACTCTACGCTATTTTAGCCTGGGTGATATTCAGTTTACCAATGATGCCGGTGTTGAACAAGGCGTTTATCGTCCGAATGAGTGGGCTTTGGATGCAACCTATTCGCGTAAACTAACCGAAAATCTTTCAGGAGCGGTTGCCGGACGCTTCATTTACTCGAACCTGACTCAGGGTCAGTTTGTTCAGGGAGCTGAAACTTCGGCTGGTATTTCAGTTGCTGCCGATGTGGCTGTTTACTGGGCCAAAGATGTGAACTGGTTCAGAGACATCAGTGCCAATTTTGCCTGGGGCGTGAATATTTCCAATATTGGAAACAAGCTCGGATATAGCAAAACAAGTATCAAAAAAGATTTTATCCCGACCAATCTTCGATTTGGACCCACCCTTTCGCTCGAACTCGACGATTACAATACGATCGCTTTTTCGCTCGACGTGAATAAATTGCTTGTACCCACTCCTCCAATTTATAAAAGGGATAATGAAGGTAATCCAATCCCAATTCCGGGAACGGATAAATATGAAATTGAAAGTGGAAAAGATAACGATGTGAATGTTGTTCCAGGTATGTTGCAATCATTTTACGATGCACCAGGTGGTTTTAGTGAAGAAATGCGCGAGCTAAGCCTTGCCTTTGGAACTGAATACTGGTACAACAAAGTGTTTGCCTTGCGCGGCGGTTTTTTCTACGAAGACAAAACCAAAGGAAATCGTAAGTTTTTCACACTGGGTGCTGGCTTGCGCTACAACGTTTTCGGGCTTGATTTTTCCTACCTCATCCCCATCGATTCGCGCAACAACCCGCTGCAAAATACACTGCGTTTTGCTTTGACTTTCGACCTGGGTGCTGCAGGCAAAAAATAACACCATCTCATAAAATGAAAGTCCGGCGATGAGTCGGACTTTTTTTTGCGTTTATTGCTCATCACAGAAAAACCGATCACCGAAATTTACGAGGTAAAGTTTTTGCGTGGCGCGGGTCACTGCAGTGTATAACCACCTCACATACTGATGGTCCGGCTCAGCTTCCGGAGATAATCCAGACTCTACAAATACTTTTGGCCATTGCCCACCCTGGGTTTTATGACACGTTAGCGCGTAGGCAAACTTTACCTGCAAGGCATTGAAATAAGGATTTGTCTTCATCATGGCATAGCGTTTCCGACGAGAAGGAATATCTGCATAGTCAGCTTCAACTTCGGCAGCAAACTCGCTGAATGCTTGCTCAGAAAGCGAAGGCGTTTCCAACATCAGTGTATCAAGCATAATTTTAACCGAAAGTTGCGGGCTATCGGGATAATCCACCAGACGGACATCAACATCTGCAAAGTGCTTGCCATACATGTTTTCAAAACGGTTGATTCTTTGCACAGTCAAAATGTCGCCATTAGCAATAAACCCGCTCGTATCCTGTTGATCGAGCCAGAAATAATTGTTTTTAACCACCATCAAAAGGTCGCCCGAGGCCAGTTCTCCTTCCATGCCAAGGATGCGGACCCGCACTGCCTGATTAAACAGATTTGCCCGTTTGTTTGACCGGCAAACAATAACCGATTCAGTGTAATCACGACTACCAAATGCATCCTGCAGAAGTTCCTCAAACAACTCAGGAACAACCTGTTCAATGTCGGAAAAAGCACCCAACCTAAAAAAAGGCAAAGTGATTTGCTCCGTTTGCAATTGCTGCCTCAAAGCAGTGGCATTGTATAAAATCCCAGATTCCAGCGATTGGCGCATTACCTCAGTCAGTTCGAATGAAGCAATGGTCAGGCTGTAAGAAAACTTCAAAACATCAAAACTCAGCGCCGGACTTTCATCGGTGCCAACCGGAGGCAGCTGCGCCTGGTCGCCAATCAACAGCAACCTACAGTTTTCACCCTCTGTCACATAATCGATCAAATCATCGAGCAGACCATTTTTCGATGTGAATGATCTGTCCGTTCCTCCTGTTCCGATCATCGAGGCCTCGTCTACGATAAAAACAGCATCGCGATATTTATTCAAAACCCTTCGCACCTGCACCGAACCATCGGCCAAGGCAGTCCGCTGATATAGTTTTCGGTGGATGGTGGATGCTGGTTTTCCGGAATAATTCTGAAGCACTTTGGCTGCCCGGCCTGTTGGAGCCAGTAAAACATACCGCTTTCCTATTTGTGGTAACACACTTACCAGAGTAGTTACAAGTGTGGTTTTCCCAGTTCCGGCATATCCTTTCAATAAATAGGCCGGATGGTGTTTTTCTGACAAAAGAAAGGCTGCAAGATGCCTGATAACAGTTCGCTGACCTGTTGTTGGCTCAAATGAAAAAGCCCTGAGCAATCGTTTGAAAAGATCGTCCCTGTCCATCTTAGAACGGGTAACCAATTCCAAAATTCCAGACGATATTTTTGAGTTGCATCCGGTTTACTACCCACTGTTGATTTTGTAACCTCGACGGATCGCGCAGCGGAACAGCGGCGTCAATTCGGAAAATAAAAAATGAAAAGTCGAAACGAAAACCAAATCCTGCATCTACCGCCAGGTCTTCGTAGAAATTATTGATGTTAAACTGTCCGCCTGGCAGAAAAGAATTCTCATTGATCGTCCAGATATTACCCACATCAGTAAAAAGTGCTCCTTTAAACAAACCAGAAATAGGAAAACGATACTCCAGACTAGTCTCAAGCTGGATATCACCAATGCGCTCCACATTCAGGTCGCCGTTGTAATTTCCTGGACCTAATTCTCTGAATTGCCAGCCACGCATACCATTGGCACCTCCGCCGTAAAAACTCCTTTCGAAAGGCATATCCTGCGAGTTGCCATAAGGAATTCCAAAGCCAATAATCGTCCTTACAACCAATTGATTACTGGCTGTAATAAGCCGATAATAACGAAAATCGAAGTCGAAACGCATAAACTGAGCGTAGCGAATTCCAAATAACTCGCTGTAGTCTGAAGTTTGGCTAATCAAGGGTGTGTTCTTTAACAGAGACAGCAGATTACCCGACGATTCCATATTGGCCCTGAAATAGAAAAAGTCGTTGAGTTTTTTGATGTTTTGGTTGTTGAAAATGAAGCTGTATTTGATGCCAAATATCAGGTGGTTCGAATACTGATCCTTAACGCGCTGGTTGATCTCCTGATCAAGAATTGCCTGAAATTCAGCAGTTGGGTTTACCTTGACAGAGTTCAGGTTGATGGGGCTAAATATATGCTGCGTGGTGTTCGTGGCCATCCAATCGTAACCAAATGAGGCCTGAGAGATATACCTTGAATAATCGGGTCGGTTCTGAAAACTAATTCCTACCGAGATATTGGTCTTAGGTTGGTATTCCCTGATAAAGCTGCGGAAGGGAATTGGGCTTAAAAAGCGCGGAAACAAGATGCTCGCATCGAGGCCAAATTCGTTTGTATTGAAGATGGAAGTTGCAGCCCCGGTTCCATCGCTGGCAGAATTGGTTATTCGTTGAGCTTCAATACCGCCCTTTAGGCTCACTCGAAGCACTTCGGCACCCCGAAAAATATTCTTGTTGTTATAAACCAAACTTCCCCGCAAACCCAGATCACCGCCCGAATTGGTTCCTTCCAGCTCGATAGCGTAACCATGAACCTTGTTTCGTTGCAGCTCAATGTTTACATCAAGCAGATTTTGCTTTTCGCCTGACGGCAACACTTCTGTTCCGGCTTCAACAAACTCAATGTTTGTCGTGGAATAAATGCTGAAGTTTGCAAGGCTTCGATAGGTTTGCCTCACCCTGCGTGCATTGAATGCTTCACCATTATGCATCTGTACGACCTGTCCAAAAGTCTGCGGACGAATACGAGGATCACCAACACTGTAGAAATTAAGCTGGTGTTTTATTTTGTTCTTCCCAATGAGTACATCAATCATGCTGCTATCGTTATATTGATCGAGAGCAAACATCGGTTTGAAGTCGGGAAAAACTTTCACTTTATTGATGAAATATCGTTTATGAGGTTGCCACTTACCGCTATCAGCCACACGCACATTATCGATTCGCATGTTGAGGTGCATGCTTCTGTTTCGTTGGTTGCTATCGACTTCAAAAAAGATATAATCGCGCGAAAAGTAATAATAACCATGGTTCTTCAGAAAATCCGTAATTCTATCTCTTTCTTCATCAAGCTGATAGACATTATAGATCATGCCTGTTTTGATTTTTGAAGCCGACTTGATTTTATCCACATAACTCGCCAGTAATGTGTCGGGAATTTTACTGCCTATTTTCGAAATGACGTAGGGGCGCGATGGCTGCACATTGTAAAAAACTTCTGCCGTAAACTTTTTCTTCTTTACCTGACCTGTAACCTCTGAGTTAAAATAACCAATATTGTTCAGGTAGCCCTTCATTTGCGTGGCGGCATTGTTCGTAAGTATCTGATCTGCATAAACCGGAGCGACACCCACTGTTTCGTTCAACCATTTAAAAATTCTTTTATCTACACGTTTTTCAGTAACATAATACATCCAAAGCTGAAAACGGGTGCCTAAAAAGCTCTTATTGGCCCTTTGTGCGTTAAAAACAGCCAGATCCGATTTTGAAAAATTGACTTTCGCATCGCCTTCGATCACAATATTGTTTCGCTGCACAAGATATTTTCCCTGGGGTACATAGCGACGAGTCGTACAGGATGTCAAAAACGACACCAATATTCCCGAAAAAACCAGTAAACGTAAAATTTTTGAGGTCACCGACACGCCATTTATTGAATGAACAAATGTACAACATTCAATGAATAATGCATACAGCGTTTGTAGGAGTGCCGCAACGTTCGTGATAAAAAGTAGAGTGTGAAGCCGGAATCTATTACATGTATCCATCAATAATTCTATTTCACATCATTCTAAATTGTTTGATTCGAAACCTTAAGCCTAGGAATTGACGTATAACAACTTATATTTGTTTGGGAGAAAACCATATCTGATCACAGAACAAATTTGATTTATGAGCGCAACAGAACAAGCTTTGCTATGCTTTAAGATTTCGAGACTGCAATTTGCTCTCCCTCTCGACATCGTCGAGCGCACACTCAGAGCAGTGGAGGTGACCAATGTTCCAGATGCAAATGAAATACTGTACGGATTGATCAATTACCATGGCGATCTGATTCCAGTGATCAACTTGCGCCATCGCTTCGGCTTGCCAGCAAAAGAAATTACACTGCACGACCGTTTCGTTGTTGTTTTAGAAAAGGATAAAAAAATGGCTTTGGTTGTCGATAGCATCGACGAAGTTAAAATCGTGAAAAATGACCAGTTGCGCAAGGTAGACATACCTCTCTCCTTTTCGCAGACGAAAGATAAAACACTCCTCAATGATGCCTTTTCGTTTATTGCTGAAGATGACGGCATATTAATGATATATGAACTAGACAAACTCATCAATACCGAAGCGCTGATATATATTGAAAAAATTCTCAAAGCACAAACCACAGCAAGTTGATGGAGATCGATAAGGCTACATATCAGGCAATCAGCAACCGCATTGGGGCACTTTTCGGGTTCTATTATGCAGAAAAAAACTATGCTGAAATGCTTCGTTGTGTGCAGGAAGCTGCCAAAGTAGTACAAAAAAGCACTGAGCCAGAAAAAATACTTTTGTGGCTTTCGTCGACTCCTCTTAGCAATGCCGATGCTGCATCGCTGGCCAAGCACCTAACCATTGGAGAAACCTATTTTTTCAGAGAAAAACCTGCTCTTGACTTATTCAGCGAAAAAATCATTCCTGAACTGCTTGAGCAACGTAAGGGAAAAAATCAGCGTATCCGAATCTGGAGCGCAGGCTGCAGCTCAGGAGAAGAACCTTACACCCTGGCTATTATGCTCAGAGAAATGATTCCTCATCTGGACCAATGGAAAATCGACCTGGTTGCAACTGACCTGAACCTGGCTGCCATTCAAAAGGCTCTTGGCGGATGCTACACTCCCTGGTCATTCCGTGAAACGCCGGCATACATCAAAGAAAAGTATTTCGTCAAAAAAGGGAATCTGTTTGAAATTTCAGATGTGATTAAAAACATGGTTCAGTTTTCGACCCTCAACCTGATCACGGCCCGTTTTCCTTCACCCGAAAACAATACCAATCAGCTAGACATGATATTTTGCAGAAATGTACTGATGTATCTGAAACCCGAAAACATCAAAGCCATCAGTGCCAAGTTCCGCGAATCGCTGGTCGAAGGCGGATGGTTTATCACCAGCCAGGTTGAGTTAAACGATTCCTATTTTGGAAACTTCAGCCGAAAGACCTACAAAAGCGGCATTTTCTATCGAAAAGAAGACCTTTCTGCTAAAGTAGCAACTGTCGACAGCAAAGATTTTAAAAGCAAAAACAGATTGATCCGATCCAAGAAAGATGTTATCAGTCCAGCCAAAACGCGCTCAAGAATTTCTACCGGGATAAGCGCTGTCATTGAAAAACCCAAAGCGTTTAATGCTGCATCAGTCCGAAGCATCAAAGATTTGTTCAGTGCAGCAAAGTATGCTGACTGCATTCAGCTTTGTCAGGTGCAAATGGAAAAAGCGCCATCTATCGACACAGGCATCATCCTGATTAAATCCTATGCAAACCTGGGCAATTTGAAACAAGCCCGTCATTGGTGCGACAAACTCATCAAAGTCAACGGAAGCAGCGCCGAACTTTATTACCTCAATGCTTTTATTCTTGAAGATCAGAATGAACCTTTGCTAGCCGAAAAAAACCTCACAAAAGCATTGTATCTGCAGCCCAATCATCTGCCATCATTGTTCGCGATGGGGAATATTCTTCGTCGAAATCAAAAAAAACAGCAGGCAGTCAATTACTATCAGCAACTCATCCAACAGCTTGATCTGATGTCAGATGAATACATCATAGACGATTTTGACGGATTAACAGCCGGACGACTTCGTGAAATGACCCAAACAATGATGCAATCATGAAACAGGAAGAACAAAAAATATTACACGAAAGAGCTAAACTACTCTCGGTTTCCGCCAGCAGTAATGAAAAACCAGATGACCAGATCGCCATTGTTGGCTTTACGCTGCATCCCGAAAAATATGCATTTGAGGTCGTTAATGTGTCAGAAGTGCTCACCATGAACGAGCTCACTCCTATTCCGGGAACACCGGCTTTTATCATGGGTGTGGTGAATTTGCGCGGGCACATCATCTCGGTTGTAAACCTCAAGTCTTTTCTCGGACTTACCGAAGGTGGACTGACTCAGCTGAACAAAATCATTGTGATCAGCGATGGAAAGATGATTTTTGGCGTATTGGCCGACGAAATTACAGGATTCAGTAATTTTCCATCCGACAAATTGCTGGAACCACCCGTGAATCTAAATGGTTTGTTGGCTGAGTTTGTTAAAGGAACACTATCAGACGGAACCATTTTACTGAATGCCTCACGCATGCTGACAAGCAAACACCTCATCATACAAGATTAGAAAATAACATACACGAAAATAGCCCTATGAAAACAATTTCGACAAAACTCAAACTCATTATCAGCCTGGCTGTGCTAATCATAGCCGTTTTTTCAGCACTCACGGTGGCCATCACTGGTATTAATGACAATGCCCGAGTGGAGCGGGAGATGAAAGAAACTTTTGAAATTTCGCGCAACCTGAACCAACTGCAATCCATTGAGAATGAAATGCGTGCATCATTGCTCGAAATTCTGGTCAGCCAGCAAAGCGAGCAATTGGCCGGTCAGATTCAGGCTGTTGAAAATGACCTGAAACTTGCAGGTGAAAAAATCTCTCTTATCCGCTCCGGATTTAGCACCATGCCCGATCAGATGGCCGATTTTGGCGAAATTCAGGCACTCCTGATCGAGTATCATGCTTTTATCGACAAGCAAATTGCGCAAATCAAAAAAGGTGATTTTGCCATTGTTAAAGAACAGGCATTGGGTTCTCAGCAGGATTTGTACGCTTCTATCCTGTCAAAAATTTATAGCCTTGAGCAGCAACTCAATGTAAACACCGCAGAAGTAGTAAAAACTTCGAGCGAACAAATGACAGCCAACACATACAAACTGATAACGGCTGCTTCATTCATATCAATCATTCTGCTGATCGTTACGATGAGTGTTTTACGCATGCTTTCGCGCATCAGCCGCGAGCTCAAGGAAGGCGTTAACGTCATCGGAACCTCATCTGCAGAAATCAGGACAACCGTTGCAGAAGTGTCTACTGGGGCGACTGAAACAGCGACAGCCATTTCTGAAACAACCACTACGATAGAAGAAATCAGGCAAACCTCCATGGTTGCCAGTCAAAAGGCCAACAACCTGCAGCATAGCACCGACAGGGCCTCTGAGATCTCAGAAAAAGGCCTTGAGTCGTCAGAGAAAATGATTGAAGCCATCAAAAAGATTGACAGTCAGATGAAAATCATCAGCGAAACCATCCTGCGGCTCTCTGAACAAAACCGATCTATTGGTGAAATCACCTCCACAGTGGCTGATATTGCAGATCAATCAAATCTGTTGGCTGTAAATGCAGCCATCGAGGCAGCCAAGGCCGGAGAGCACGGGCGCGGTTTTACTGTTGTTGCACAGGAAATCAGAAGTTTGGCCGAACAATCGAAAAAATCTACCCTTCAGGTCAAAGCCATCCTGAATGAAATTCAAAAATCAGTGCAACATGCCGTTGAAGTTATTCATCACGGCTCGGAAACAGTAAATGCCGGAATTGAGTTGGTATCAGAAGATCGCGAAATTGTTGAAGTTCTCACTGCCACCATAGAAGAAGCCATGCAGGCAGCCATTCAAATAGCCTCTTCGAGCAACCAGCAAATGGCTGGCATGGATCAGATTGTTCCTGCTATGGAGAATATCAAACAGGCATCAGAACAAAATGTTACTGGCATTCGACAAGTGCAAACAGCTGTGAATGAATTGGGTGAACTTGGCCAAAACCTCAAAGATGTAATCGATAAATACAGCTTATAAATCAATGGATCAATCGCAGGAAGAATTTTTACGGGAATTGCTTGACGATTTTAAGGTTGAAGCAGCCGAGCACATTGAGGAAATCATCAATGGCTTGCTTGTGCTTGAAAAAGATAATCAGTCTGACGAAAGCAAGGCGATTATTGAGAAGGTATTCAGAGAAATTCATAGTTTAAAGGGCGCTTCAAGAGCAGTAAATCAGTCTTTGATTGAGCAATTGTGCATGAGTTTTGAAAGCGTTTTTCATGCGATAAAAAACGATAAAATAAAACTCGAAAACGAATATTTTGAGCAGTTCTACAAGGCAGGTGATATGCTGCAGATGTTGGTTGAAGGTATCGATCAGAAAAATACTGGTGTCTCAGCACAGCAAATTCAGCAGCTTTGCCGCACTTTTGAATCAATGACTTCGGACAGTCTGCCAAAAACGAGTTCGTTGTTCCAGCAGCTTCAGTCAAAGAAAGAAGTAAAACCTCAGGTAGATAAAAAGCCGTTGCAAGAATCAGCCCCTGAAGAACCTCAGGTAAATCCTGCAAAAGAATTGTCAACAACCGGAAATAAGAAGCCCCTAAGTCTACAGCCCACTGAGCCAAAAGCCTCTGTTTCAGAATCAGAAACGGTTAGGGTTGCTACTTCAAAACTATACGAATTGCTTCGTCAGGCAGAAGAAATGGTGTCAATCAAAACGGCATTGCATTTTCAAATTGATCAATTGAATTCCATTCAAAATAATTTCTCCACATGGCGACGTTCGTTGCTGGAACAAAACAACCCGAACAATCAGTTTGCTGAAGATTTAGCTTCGCAAAACCTTTTTGTGCGGCAACATGAAGAAGCTGTTTCGCGCTTGCGTTCCAACCTGGAAAAACTGCGGCACAGCACCATACGGTCAGTTGAAGAACTGCAACTCTCAGTCAAGAAAACGCTGATGTTTTCATTTGCTTCACTGCTGAATGTGGCCCCAAAAATCGTTCGCGACCTTAGCAAAGCATCTGACAAAGAAGTTGACCTGATTATACATGGAGGCGAAATTGAAATTGACCGCCGTATACTTGAAGAGCTGAAAGATCCACTCATTCACCTCATCAGAAACTGCATCGATCATGGTTTTGAATCTAAACAAGAAAGAATCAAGGCCGGGAAATCACCAAAAGGAACATTGAGAATCGACGTACAATATGATGCTAACCAGAAAATTGAACTTCGAATCAGCGACGACGGAGCCGGCATTGATCTTGACAAGCTTAAAGCTTCAGCGCTGAAAAACCATATAATTTCGCAAGAAGAACTTGACGGAATGAAAGATTCTGAGATTCAGATGCTCATTTTTTCATCAGGTATTTCAACCAGTAAAATGATCACTGATGTGTCGGGTCGCGGACTGGGGATGGCCATTGTAGCTGAAAAAATCACGAAGATTGAAGGCAGTATCAAGCTTGAATCCAAACGTCATGAAGGCACAACCTTCACTATAAGCCTGCCTCAAACATTGACCTCTTTCCGTGGCATTTTAGTTCGTGTTGCCAATCAGCTTTTCATTTTACCTACCAATTCAGTCGTTAAAGCGCTGCACCTTAAGCCTGAGATGGTTAATACTATTGGATCGCGCAAAACTATCGCCTATTTTGATGAAAATATCGGTCTGGCAAGGCTGTCAGACCTGTTGAACATTCCTTCGCGCAGCAGGAAAGCAACAGCAGTCAACGGGTTTCAGGCCCTGGTAGTACAAATGGCGCAAAAGAAAATGGCATTGGTGATTGATGAAGTAATGGGCGAGCACGAAGGCGTTGTTAAGTCGCTTGGCGCACAGCTTAAAAAAGTGAGACATATTGCAGGCGCCACTTTACTTGGCGATGGCCGCATCGTACCCATTGTCCAGATTTCGCAGCTGTTCGAATCGTCGCACAGCATGAGTGGATTGCGTTTATCCGGTGGCAGCGAACAAAAGGAAAGAGAAACTTCTGATTCTGGACCTAAAAGCATTCTGATCGCTGAGGACTCAATCACAGTGCGAAACATGCTTCGAAACCTCGTTGAAGCTGCTGGCTATAGTGTAAAAACAGCTGTAGACGGACAAGAAGCATTTGGATTTCTGCAGGCAGAAGATTTTGACCTGGTTGTCTCTGACATCGAGATGCCGCACATGAACGGGTTCGAATTAACTTCTTCTATCAGACAACATGCTGCGCTGATGCACCTACCGGTAATTCTGGTAACTTCACTCGATTCGGCCGACGACCGCCAAAGAGGCCTGGAAGCTGGCGCTAATGCGTATATAATTAAAAGCAGCTTTGAAAAAAGCAACCTGATCGAAACCATTAACAAACTTATCTAGTGGAAAACAGTAGCAGTCATAAGGTTAGGGTATTGGTTGTTGATGACAGTCTTGTCATGCAACGCCTCTACAAAAAACTGCTGGAGCAGGACGGCCGTTTTGAACTGCTTGCGATTGCCACCAACGGACAACAGGCCATTGATTATGTAGCCAGCTACAAACCAGATGTCGTAAGTATGGACATCAATATGCCCCTGATGGATGGTGTTGAAGCCACACGTCAGATCATGCAGTTGCATCCGGTGCCGATAGTTATTGTAACCAGCTTATATCATCCACAGGAACAGGAGTTGGCAATGCGTGTGCTCGAGGCTGGGGCCGTGAGTATTATGGCGAAACCTTATGGTCCGGGGCATCCTAAATTCGAATCTTCAACACGGACCTATCTAAGCAGACTTTGGTATATGTCTGAGATAAAGGTCATTCGCCGCAAGCCTGCTATTTCAAAAACATTGACTAAAGCTGTTGTAAAAACTGAAAAACCAAAACAACCCTCGCACGGCTATGCCAAACCCGCAGTCATTGTAATTGGTGCCTCTGCTGGTGGCCCCGAAGGCGTTAAAACTATACTGGCAAATATTTCACCTGAAATTGATGTCCCCATCTTGATTGTACAGCACATTGATCCAGGTTTTGCAGAAGGATATGTGCACTGGCTCCAGTCGCAATCGAAAATACCAGTCAAATTAGCTGCCGTCAATACTACAATGGAAGCCGGAGTAGCTTATTTACCTCCTGGTAATCATCATCTTATACTTCGCAGCAAACAAATTTTAACTATCAGCGCCGATGCGCCGGTCAAAGGGCACAGACCCGCTGTTTCAGTTCTCTTTACAAGTGCTGCAGCTGTATTTAAAAACCATACAATGGCAATCATTTTATCAGGAATGGGCTCCGATGGTGCAGAAGAAATCAAGCACCTGAATGATATTGGAGCCTTCACGATTGCCCAGGATGAGGCTTCCTGTCTGGTATTTGGAATGCCAGGTGTTGCCATTCAATTGGGAGGCATTAACAAGATTCTGCCCCCACTCGAAATTGCATTAGAAATAAACCACCTTTTTGCTCAAAACAATTCATTATGAATCCAACTTTCAATATTTCAATTGGTGATGGCTACATCCTTGCAGCCGAAGACTCGATGGTTCAGGCAAAGAAACTCATTCATCTGTTTGAACTTCACAAACTCAAGCATAAAATTGTAAAAAATGGCGCTGAAGGTCTGGAAGAAGCAAAAAAAGAAAAGCCCGTTATCGTGATCAGCGATATTGTGATGCCAGTGATGGATGGTTATGAGTTCTGTGCCAAAATAAAAGCCGATGCGAATCTTAAGGATGTCCCCGTTGTTTTGCTCACTTCGCTTAGCGACCCACTCGACATCATCAAGGGTCTGCAAGCTGGTGCAGACAACTTCATCACCAAACCATACGAAGAAGCCTTCCTGATGGCTCGTATCAACTACTTGCTCGCCAATAAAAATTACCGAAAAATGGGTGGTGTCGATCCTGGAATTGACATTGTTTTTCAAAAGCAACGTTTTCATATCAACTCCGACAAAAAACAGATTCTCGACCTGTTGCTAAGTGTTTACGAAGCCGCTGTTAGTCGAAACAGTCAATTAATCGAAGTTCAGAAACAGCTGCAGGTTTTGAATGAAAATTTGCAATCTGCCAATGAAGAACTTGAATCATTTGCGCACACCGTTTCGCATGACCTGCGATCGCCCCTCAATGGCATCAAGGGATTTGCTGATTTACTACAACTGGATTATGGAAATTCGCTCGGGCCTGATGGCAACGAGTACATCGACTTCATCATTAAATCGGCACAAAATATGGGTCAGCTCATTGACGATTTGTTGCAGTTTTCGCGCTCGAGCAGGGCAGAAATTGCACCTGAAAATGTCGATCTGAGTACCATGGCTAATGAAATCATCTCTGACCTTCGTATAGCAAATTTCCCTGGAAAGTATCAGATTGAGATTGAAGATGGCCTTGTTGTTTTTGCAGATCCAAAGATGATGCGGGTAGTTTTAACCAATCTATTGAGCAATGCGCTGAAATACAGCCAAAAAGCTGCCAATCCCGAAGTCACTTTTGCCAGCATTACCCAAAATAACCAAAAGATTTATTACGTAAGAGACAATGGTGCCGGATTTGATATGATGAAAGCAGATGCGCTCTTTAAACCATTTATCAGGTTACATTCGAACAGTGAATTTCAGGGCACAGGTGTTGGATTAAGCACTGTGAAACGAATGATTGAACGACATAATGGCTCAATCTGGTTTGAATCGGAGCCACAAAAAGGAGCTATCTTCTTTTTTACATTGTCAAATTAAACTGAAATTTTAATCTGGTCGATTCACTGAGTCAAATAAATTAGGAGGATTGAAGCCACCCGGTATCGTTTGCGCTTTTTCCGAAACAATTTCTAACATTTTCTAAATCGTCACTTATATCCATTATTCTGAGGCAATTAAGCGACATCAATGCCATTTTACGCGTATTGCAAAGCGTGTAAACCTTGCCACTATTCGTAAAAACTTTACTTTTGGCGCTTAATATGAAAGAATTTTAAAATTCAACCATCACGAAAACTACAGTAATGAGTAAGCCAATATATACAACTATCACCGGAACCGGTAGCTATATACCCAAGAATATCGTTAAGAATGAGGCTTTTCTGAAAAATAATTTTACAGAAAGCAATGGGAAACCAATCGAAAAAGACAACCAGGAAATCATCGATAAATTTTTCGAAATCACAGCCATTGCTGAGCGACGCTATGCCGACGACAAAGAAGTGACTTCTGATATGGCTTATTATGCTGCAGTTGACGCTCTCGAATCGAGTGGAACTGATCCGGAAGCTTTGGATTACATTATTGTTGGGCACAACTTTGGTGATGTTTTGTCTGATAACCGCAAAACCGATATGGTCCCTAGTTTGGCTGCAAGGGTTAAATACCGTTTGGGCATCGAAAACCCTGACACCATCGCTTATGATGTGATTTTTGGTTGTCCGGGTTGGCTACAAGGCTTTATCCAGGCCGACTATTACATCAAATCCGGCGATGCTAAGAAAATTCTTGTGATTGGCGCTGATACGCTTTCCAGGATTTCAGATCCGCACGATCGCGACAGCATGTTATATGCCGATGGTGCAGGCGCAGTGATTCTTGAAGGCAAGGCAAGCAGTGAACCATTGGGCGTTCTCTCGCACAGGACACGCTCCGACACCTTGCAGTACTCAAAGATGCTGTATATGGGTGCCTCTTTCAAGGAAGATGAAACCACCGAAAAAGAATTATTCCTGAAGATGAACGGCCGCAGACTATATCAATATGCCTTGGAACGTGTTCCTATGGCCATTAAAGCTGCACTCGACAAGGCAGGCCTGCACCTCAACCAGGTTAGCAAAGTACTGATTCACCAGGCCAACGGAAAAATGGATGACGAAATCTTACGCAGGCTTTATAACCTGTACGATATAGAAATGCCTGCTGATGTGCTCCCAATGACCATTTCGTGGCTGGGAAATACCTCGGTTGCCACAGTGCCTACCCTGCTCGACCTGATTTTAAAAGGAAAAATGGAGCCACACCAAATCAACAAAGGCGATTATATTGTGTTTGCTTCAGTTGGAGCAGGAATGAACATCAACGCATTGGTTTACAAAAGCTTATAAGTATTTTTGTTATCAATTGCCAAAAAGGATCAATTTTTCCGCTCACAATAATCCAGCCTTGTTCGGTATGCGGATGATGAATAAAGTCAGATAATTAGCACATAGTGCGAATTAAGAATAATTTCGTATCTTTGCACAAATTCTGGTTTAAGAATCTGAGCATCGTACTGAATTGTATTTCAATTTTCGTTTTCCCTGCCCTTCTTTTTTGATCCTGATTTTAATCTGCACGGGCAGTGACGTCCATTGTTTTTGCAGGAACACTTTTATAACAAAAAATTATTTTACACATGAACATTTATGTAGGAAACCTTGATTTCAATATCAGCGAGCACGATTTGGAATCTTATTTTGCAGAATACGGAAACGTTAAATCTGCCAAAATCATCACAGACAAATTCAATGGCAGAAGCAAAGGCTTTGGTTTTGTTGAAATGGAAAACCAGGAAGAAGCTCAGAAAGCGATTCAGGAACTCAATGGTGCCACTCTTTCAAACAGAGAAATGATTGTAAACGAAGCCAAACCAAAGAAAACTGACGGTTTTCGTCGCTACTAAACCAGATTGATCATACACGGCAATTAAACAGCTGTTATTTTCCGGCTGAGTTAAGTGGCCAAACAGTCAAATCGTTTAAAAAATTCTGAAGGCAGTTGGTCGCGACCGGCTGCCTTTCATTGTAAACATTCACAAATAAAATCTAACATTTACTTAATTAATTTATATGGGAAGATCTCAAGAAACACTCAACAAGAAAGAAGTCAGAAAGAAAAAAGAAAAGAAAAGAAAAGATAAGGAAAAGAAAAGACTCGCCAGCAAGGAATCGGATAAGAACACCTTTGATGACATGATTGCCTATGTGGATGCGTTTGGCAATATCACTGACACACCGCCCGATCCGGATGCGCACGAGGATGTTGAGCTGGAAGATATTGAGATTGCAGTTTCGAAAAGCGACCCAAATGAAAAACCAGACACCGAACGCAAAGGAATCGTCGCATTTTTTAACGATTCGAAAGGTTACGGTTTTATCAGAGATCTCGAAACTGGGCAGCGCTATTTTGTGCACATCAACAATGTTGAGGAACCCATCAAAGAAGACAACCTGGTAGTTTTCGAAACAGAAAAAGGGCCAAAAGGCCCCACTGCCGTTCAGGTTAAACTTTCAAAATAAGAAAAAACTGTTAAGGTTCTGCTGGGTCTTATCCTTTGATGCGGATTTGATCCCAGCAGTAAATTTCCTCTTTCTATTTCCGTTTATTCGTATCGCAATGATATTGATGGGTTGGCTGAGGCTGCCCTGATGGTGCGATAAGAAGTTGTTGCCAAAGCAATTAGCAAGGCCACCACAAATCCTGTTACAAAATCGAATACACCCAAATTGATCCGGTAGAAATAATTGTTCAACCAATTGTCGGCCACCCAAAAAACCAGTGGCCAAGCAATGAAAGTGGCAATTAACAGCAAGCTGATAATTTCTTTAGAAATCAACAGCCAGATGTCGAAAATGGAAGCGCCAAAAGTCTTGCGCACGCCAATTTCTTTGGTACGCGAAATCACAGTGAAGGATGTTAGACCGTACAATCCCAAAGAAGCTATTAAGATGCCCAGAATGGTGAAAAGCACTGAAAGACTCGCGTTTTGCTGTTCCTCCCTGTAGAGCCTCTCAATATCTTTGTCCATAAAAAAATACTGCATAGGATCATTGGCCGTATAGGATGCCCAAACCGATTCAATCTGGTCAATGGTAGCGGAACTCGTGCTTGGAGAAAGCTTTACGCTGATATAACCCCATTGCAAATCTGAAGGCTTGTACCTGAAAATATAGGGACCAATATCGCTGCGAAGCGACTCGAAATGGAAATCTTTGACAACACCAATGATAGGCATAAAAGACTTCTCGTTTGTTTCGTTGTCGTTATCCACAAATTTGGTTTCCAGGGGATTGTCAAGTAAAAATTCTTTTGCTGCCCTTTCATTGATCAACACAGCCTGTTCATCTGTACTGAAGCTTTTATCGAAAAAACGTCCGTCGGCCAACTTAAATCCATAGGTCTCAAAGTAATCCGGGTCAACCCAGTTGGTTTGCAGCAAAAATGCCTCATCTTCACGCCCTTTGATCTGGTAGCCATTGTTGTTGTTATTCCTGCCCGGCACAGCAGTTGAGGAAGAAACAGAAATGACGCCAGCTATTGATTTCAGATCAGCTTTAAATGCGTCAATTTTGCCACCAATGGCCGACGCATTGTTGAGTACGATAATATGTTCCTTGTCAAATCCAAGATCTTTTTTCAGCATAAACTGAATTTGTCTGAACATGATTACTGTGCCGATAATCAGTACGATGGAAATGGCAAACTGCAATATTACCAGCACTCTTCGAAGCTGCACGCTGGCTTTACTGCTTCTGAGTTTACCTTTCAACACTTCATACGGGTTGAATGACGACAAATAAAACGCCGGGTAACTTCCTGCCAGAAAACCGATCAGAATAGCCGACAGCAGCAGAATAGGAATCAGATACCAGCTACTCAACAACCTCAATGTCAAATGTGTATCTAACAGGGAATTAACAGAAGGCAAAGCCATCTGTGTAAAGGCCACTGCAAAAACCAGTGAGGCCAGCGACAACAAAACTGTTTCTGTGAGAAACTGACTGACCAGGAAAAACCTGGATGAACCCACCACCTTTTTGATTCCGACTTCTTTGGCCCGCTTACCAGCCTGTGCAGTACTGAGGTTCATGAAGTTAATGGCTGCGATGACCAAAATCAATAAACCAATACTTCCAAAAATCCATAGGTATTTTGGATCATTGGCAGGTTTAAACTCCTGCTCAATCGAGGGATCGAGGTGTGCCTGGCTAAGCGGTTGTAACGAAAAGGAATATTCATTCCCCTGCGAAAGGAATTCTTCCATTGTTACACCCATGTATTGATACAGCTCGGGGCCCACATGGGTAATCAGCATGTTTCGCATCCTTTCATTCAGGTTTTCGGGTTTGGTTCCGGGTAGCAGCATCAGATAAGTCGAAAAGCTATTCGACAACCATTGTTGACTGCTGGCTCGTCGGTTGGTCATAAACGAACCAATGATATTGGCTTTGAAATGTGCATTTTCGGGCATATCTTCCATCACACCTGTCACCCGGTATTTGACCGTGTCATTTCCCACACGCAGCATCTGGTTGATAGGGTCTTTATCGCCAAAAATCCGACGCGCTGCCGTTTCGGAAAGCACGAGTGTATGTGGTTCGTTTAAAACGCGATCGGACTCACCGCGGAGCAAACCGATTGAAAAAAAGTTAAAGAAAGAAGAATCGGCTTCTAAAAAGTCGTTCTCGGTAAACGATTTTTCATCGTGACGAATGACGGTTTCGCCCCAGCCATTCATTCGACAAAAATCGATCACCTCAGGAAAGTCATTGCGCATAGTTGGTCCAATGGGCGAAGCCGAAGAGACCGCCTTTATCTGTTGGCCACCAATTTTCCCCTGAAGAACCAGACGATAAATCTGATCCTTCTTTTCGTTAAACTGATCGTAGCTGAGTTCATTTACAATAAAAAGTGCGATGACGATACTGCAGGCCATCCCGATCGACAGTCCCAGCATATTCAAAGCGACATAGGTGCGTTGGCGCTTTAAAGCGCTAACGCTATATTTAATAAGTTTGCGGAGTAGCATCTTCTGATAATTTAAAGAATCGTTGCCCCTAAGACGAAGATGTTTGCAAATGGTTACATCACTTGTTTTTTTTTGAACGCTGATTAATGGTTAAAATAAGATCTTCATCGCCAAACGAGGGATATCTAATCTATTTTCAAGCTCCTCTTTTTGAAGCCTTTCGTTTATTTCTACCATCAGGTTCTGTTTCTGTGCCAAATTTTTAAAAACCCGTTTTAACACAAATTTATTTGAAAGAAAAACCTGGGTCAGATATAGTTTTCTATTTTCAGATTTCATCACATCATGCAGTCGTTTATCATAGCCCTTTGTAAAATCCGCATCGAAACGACCCGTTTTGAAACATTGGTCAATCTGCTCAGCGGCAAATCTTCCTGACCGAATGGCTGGCGCTATCCCTTCACCCGTTGAATAATTGACCATAGCCGCAGCGTCTCCTACTAAAAACGCATGCGCAGCACTTCTTTTAATACGGCGGTTGGCTAAAGGAATTATCTGACCCTGAGCAGGCGCGAGCTCCTCGGCGTTTGCAAATCTTTCAGCTATTCCCGGCTGTTGCCTAAGCAAAGTATCGAAATGAGTTTTCGGGTTGATGGATTTCTTTTTCATCACCGAATTATCCATCCCAAAGCCCACATTTACGCGACCATTTGTTAATGGAAAAAGCCAGAAATAGCCAGGCATTGCATTATCAGGGATCAGAAACTCAAGCAGATGATTCGGAGACATCAGATCCACTCCTTTGAAATACTGTCGAATACACATGTGCAAACTCCGGGTTTTTTCACCAAACAGCCCAAGTGATTTGGCAACCCTGCTATTTGCGCCGTCAGCGCCAATGACAACTTTCGCCTTGATCATCTTTCTGTCTTTGAGCCGGATGGTAGCGCTGTGATTTACCTCAATCTGCTCACAAACACCTTTCACGAATTGCACATGATTGAATTGCAATGCCTGACGCAACATAAAATGATCAAAAACAGTGCGTTCGCAAGTATATATGCGCATGGTATCCGGTAAAAAAAAATCGAAATACTGCGCACAGTCATGAGACATGCGAATTCCACCAATAGTTTGTTTATCAGGCAATGTCAGAAAATCATTAAGGATTTCGCCTGGCATACGTCTGAATTGTCTCCACACGTCCTGCGTAAGACCCTCTCCACAAATTTTAACACGAGGAAAGTCCTTTTTATCAATAATTATAGTATGATATCCCATATGACCGAGCATATAGGCTGCAGCAGAACCTGCCGGCCCTGCTCCTACGATCGCAACGTCACATTGCAAATTTTGGTTCTCAGTCATTGATTCAGCTTGATGGGCGAAAGTACAAAAAAGAAGAGGTAAGGAGGTTGTTAAAGCAACAAATTGAACAGGAATCCTGCAGCTTCGTTACGCTCAATTTAAATGCCTTCTAAATTGCGCGAAATTATTGGTATTTTGGGATAAATTTTCAATTTTTGCAAAGACATTTTCACCGCCAGGTGAAATCAGTTCCCTGTCGACGTATTCTTGTTTTTTGTTGACTAACCAATTTTGTTTTCTGGTTGTGGTCTTGTATGCTCAACCTTTGATCAACTTAATTATAAAGCTGATGAAGAAAGCTCTTTTTACTGAAAAACAGACCAATCTGGCAACGGTTCTTGCCGGGCAAATTCCTTCTGGAATCATGTTTTACAAGAACTATCTGAGTCTTGGCCAGTCAGGCAAAGCCCATATAACACTGGCCATCACATTTGTTGTTACAACCCTCTATTTTTATTTCATATTTATTTTACCCCCAACCGTTTCTGATAAAATCCCCAATTTTATTTTTACGGCGTTTTACGCTGTTCCCATGGCCATTTGCTTTCGTCTGCTAATGCACAAAGCTGTTGTTTCAGCATTGGAAACTGGCCAAAAGAAAGCATCAAACTGGTCGGTTGCCGGCGTGACAATACTTGGAATTCTGATCAATCTTTGCATTGTTTTCCTTTTTACTGTCAATCAACCATTTTACGAAGGCGAAACCATCCAATTTGGGGGCAATACGTTTTATTATAATGCAAAAGAAATTCCAGCCGAAGTTGCAGAAAAAGCAACCAACTGCTTGGTGGAGTCTGACTTTTTTGGAGAAGACTATGAAAACATTGCCAAAATTGGACTTGCCAATAACCAATTTCTAATAACACTTGTGGTAGATGCTGAATTTTGGGATGACCCGGACGCAATGGCTTATTTTTCTGAATTAAAAAAATTATTTACCCACGAATTTCAGCAACCTGTTCTTCTGCAACTGGAGTCTGTATCACTGGCAGGAAACAATCGAATTAAACCAATTTAAATCAAATTTATATGAACAATAAATCCTTTACACAATTTGCAATCGCATTTTATCTGGCTATTTTCACTTTTCAACTAAGTGCACAGAATCCACCTGAAAAATTCGGCAGGATCGATAAAGAAGACTTCAAAATTACCCAATGTCCGATCGACAGCAATGCACATGCCTATTTCATCTTCGACTATGGTGAGTCGTATTTTCAATATGCCGACACCAAAGTTGTTTCGACAGATGCGCCTAGCACACGCAAAGGGTTTCAGTTGTATTTTACGCGTCACTTCCGCATCAAAATCTTAGACAACCAAGGTTTTTCGTGGGCCAATATCGAAATCCCACTTTATCATGATTTTGAAGATGAGGAGAAAACTCTGCAAATCAAAGCCTACACCTATAACCTTGAAAAAGGAAAAATTGAGAAGACAAAACTGAGTAAAGGCGACGTCAATGTTGAAAAAACTTCAGAAAACTGGATGACCGAGAAGTTTGCCATGCCCAATGTAAAAGCAGGTTCAATTATCGAGGTTGAATACACCATCAAGTCAGATTTTTATTTCAATTTGCGCGAATGGTATTTTCAGCGGCTCATACCGGTTTTGCAGAGCGAATATCACGTAACAATTCCAGAGTATTTTCATTTCAACCAAACACAGAAGGGCTACTTCCCTATCGAGCGTTCTCAGGACCGTAAGATTCAGGAAGTCACAATTACCTATGTTGAAAAGGCTGTTGGTGCCATTATTGAAGATGGTTCATATACCTCGTCAATCAAATATTTTGAAGACATTTTTGATTTCAGGGCATCCAATATCCCCTCTTTTCCAATTGAAGAGCACTTGAAAACACCAGAAAATTATTTATCAAAAATCGAATTTGAACTCGATCGAACAACCTTTCCCAATGCACCAATTCGAAATTACACCTCATCGTGGGAGGACATCAACGAAAACCTGTTGAACAGTTCCAGCTTTGGCAAAGAACTCAAAAAATCTTCTCAGCTCGATGACGAAGTTGAGCGGCTGAAGGCCAGTGGATTATCAGGCCAAGAACTGATCAGTGCCGCCTTTGATGCGGTAAAATCACATATGGCCTGGAATGGTCAAAAAAATAAATACGTTACCAGCTCATTGAAAGAAGCATGGAAAAACAAATCAGGAAATGCTGCTGATATAAATCTGAATCTTGTTGTGCTGCTCAATGAGCTCGGGTTCGATGCCACACCAGTGGTTTTGAGCACACAAGATCACGGCATCATTCATCCTGCTCATCCTTCGATCAGCAGGTTTAACTATGTAATTGCTGCCGTAAAAGACGGCGAAAAAACTTATCTGATTGATGCAACTGACCCACAATCAGACATTGACTTATTGCCGGTTCGCTGCCTGAATGACCGGGGCCGACTCGTACGCGAAGGTGGCGGCGACTGGATTGACCTCACCAGCAAAAGCAATTATACTATCGCCGAATCATTTGTGGTAAAGTTTGACGAAAACCTGGATATAATTGGCACCGATGCCCTCAAACTCTCTGGGTATGCAGCTTATCAAACTGCTAAAAAAGTAAAAAGTTATCAAAGCCAGGCTGATTACGAAAAAGCGCTGCAAGATCAAAAAACTGGTCTCACCATTGACTCAATGACCATCTCCAATCTTGATTCTCTTAGCAATTCCCTGAAAATCAAATACACTTTCAAACAACATGGAATTGTTGAAAATGCGGGAGATATGGCTTATTTTTCGCCTTCATTCGATCCTTTTGTAAGTAGCAACCCATTTAAAGCAGAACAACGCGATTATCCTGTCGAGTTTAATTATCCATATACCGTTCAACAGATAATTACGATTGAAATTCCGGATAATTATACGATCGTTGAAGTGCCAAAACCATTGGTTGCGCGATTACCCGACAACAGCCTGCGGTACATTTACAATATCAGTCAATTAGGCCAAAAGATCACACTGACACTTGCGTTTTCAATTAATAAAGCCGTTTTTCTGCCTGAGGAATACAGTGCATTACGAAACTTCTACATGATGGTCGTTGATAAACAAAAGGAACTTCTTGTCATGCAAAAACAATGAGACTTAAAACATTACTTTTCAGCACGCTTCTGATTATGGTGATTTACCGTCTTGAGGGGCAGAAAATGTTCGATGTTGCGAGCATTCCTGATTCGCTTAGGGAAAATGCTGACGTCGTAGTCAGGTTTTACGACACTGAATATCAACGTATTTCAAAAGAAAAATACCGAATGACGGTGGATATGGCTGTGACCATTTTCAATCCTTCAGGCAAAAAAGCATCACATTTAGACATCTATTACAACGAAAGCACCAAAGTAAGTGATATTGAGGGACAGTTTTTTGACGCACATGGCAACCTGACCGCCAAACTCGACAAAAAAAACATCCGCGATAATGCGGTCTCAGATCAGTCAACTATGTTTAGCGACTTACGGGTCAAGAGCTTTTACCCTGTAATCAATCAATTTCCTTTTACAGCATATTATAGCTATACTATTGAGCAAAAAGGAGTGGTTGGTTTCGAAATCTGGCTGCCTCAAAAGTTTTACAGACAGTCAGTTGAGCAGGCCAGTCTGTGCTTTTCAACGCCCATTTCATACGACATCAAACACAAATCATTAAACTATACATTTCAGTTTTCAGATTCGATTTCGAAGGGTGACAGAACTTACTGCTGGCAAGCCAAAAACCTGAAAGCCCGCGAACATGAATCCTTTTCTCCTCATTTTTTGGACATCATTCCAAGTGTACTTTTGTCTCCAAATCTGATTGAATACGAAGGCACAAAAGGAGATTTCTCATCGTGGGAAACTTATGGCAAGTGGACTTACGGACTTTTAAACGGAATGGATAAAATTGATAGTGAAACCATTGTGATTTTAAAAGCGTTAACAGACAGTTTACCCACTCTCGAAGAAAAGACCAAAGCCGTTTATAAATTCATGCAGAACAAAACCCGCTATGTAAACATTGCTTTGGGTTTGGGGGGATTTCAGCCCGTAGCGGCCAATATTGTCGACAGCAAGGGTTATGGCGATTGCAAAGCACTTTCGAACTACATGAGAAGCCTGCTGAAAAGTATTGGAATTGAATCTTTTTATACGGAAATTGGCTCAGGAGATTTGAAAGAGATCAAGTTTCCCGATTTTGCAAGTGCAAACCAAACCAATCACATCATTCTGTGTGTGCCCAATCAGACTGACACCCTTTGGTTGGAATGTACCAATCAAAATATTCCATTTGGCTACATTAGTTCCGACAATATGAACCGCTATGCTTTGCTTATCACACCTGAAGGGGGAATTCTAACGAAAACACCTTCTTTTACAGCAGATCAAAACAAAAGAGATTCCTATTTTAATATTTCAATCAATTCCGATGGGAGCGCCTGTTTCAGCGCAAAAATCCTTTACGAAAACTACCTCTTTGAAGATGTGTTTGGCTTGCTCAATGACTCACCAAAAGAACAGAAAATACAATTGCTTAAACGACTTCGGGTCAATGGTATCTCCATTGATGCATTTGAACTTGCCGAAAGCAGTCCGGCAATAGCCGTCCTTACAATGAAGGGAACAATCGCTCATTATGCAGCCAAGGCAGCTAGCATGCTTTTTGTCCAACCCATAAACTTCTTTGGTGATCAAATCCCTAAGCCATTTGATAGCAACCGGGAGCTGCCGGTTTTTATCCGGCAATCCGTTCAATACAACGATCATTTTGAATTAACGTTACCGAAAGGTTTTAAACCAGTAAATCAATCAGATACTACCAGTATAAAATTAGCTTTTGGAAGCTTTGAATTCGAATCATTTATCCGTGACAGTCTGCTAGTGATCTCACGCAGCGTCAAGCTCAGCGAAGGCACTTATGCGGCAGATTCTCTCGGAGCAATGAATGAATTCCTGCAAAAAGTGATGCAATCCGAAAATGAAAAAATCATTCTTAAGAAAGACTAGCGTTTTAAGTGTAAAACATAATTAATCGAATTTTAAGGTATCCAATCAAGCTGTGTTAACGGATATCGCTAATTTTACCAATTATTTAACGAAAAAACCGAATGTCGTTTGATTTTTGATTTGCTCATGAGTCAACATGCAAGCATAAGAAGCAAGATAAAATGAACAGAGCCAAAGCCGCCAATACAGCAGGAGTCGTTTCCATCATCGTGAATACCGTCCTTTTTGGGCTGAAGATGTGGGCAGGTTTGTTATTCGGCTCCATTGCGCTGATTGCAGATGCCTGGCATACACTTTCCGATTCCTTGAGCTCTGTTATTGTAGTGATTGCCGTAAAACTCTCGGGCAGAAAGCCCGACAAAGATCATCCGTTTGGGCATGGACGATGGGAACAGATTGCCGCCTTACTGATTGCCTTTATGCTTGGGCTGATTGCCTTCGAGTTTCTGAAAGATGCTTTTCTGAGGCTTGAAGAGGGAACAAAAACGCACTTTGGAACCATCGCCATTGTAGTTACTATTGTTTCAATTGTTGCTAAGGAAGCACTGGCACAATATGCCTTTTATGTATACAAAATCACCAATAATGTGAGCATAAAAGCAGATGGCTGGCATCATCGCACCGATGCCCTTTCATCGGTAGTTGTGCTCATTGGAATATTATTCGCCTCAAAATACTGGTGGATCGACAGTGTTTTGGGCATGATCATTTCGTTGATGTTATTTTATGCCACCTATGAAATTGCAAAAGAAGCTATTTCAAAACTGCTGGGCGAAGAGTTAGATCCTGACCTGCTCCAAAGGATCAAAACCGCTGTGGATGAAAAGTTCGACCGCAATTTAGACCTGCACCATTTCCACATCCATAATTACGTCTCGCACCAGGAACTAACTTTTCATATGAAGCTTGACGAGAAGCTGAGCATTGGCGAAGGTCATCATATTGCCACGGAGATTGAAAACCTCATCTATCAAAAATTTGCAATCATCGCGACTGCGCACATCGAGCCTCATGGGTTCAAACACACGTCTGACTGATTGAAAAAAGTGACCAATTATTGAAACTTCGGAATGTAAAAGCATTATAAAAACCACCGCTTAAGGTTTATCTATATGCTCTTTCCTTTTCAATATTCTCCTAACTTTGCGCAAAATTTTAAAATCAGGTTTACCCGGTGAAATTCATCCTTTCAATTGCTTTTAGCTTTGTGCTTTTTGGCACTGCAATCGGGCAAACCATCGACACCATCCCCCAACTGCTGCAGGAAGTAACCGTTATGGCTTACAAAGAGGAGCCAACTAAACTTTCACCGATCAACATCAGTGTTTTACGACTAAACTCTGAAAATTACTCAAATGCCTTCAACCTCTGCGACTTGCTCAGTAGTACCGCTGGCGTGAGCATGCTTTCAACCGGTAATGGCATTGCAAAACCGGTCATCAGAGGTTTATATGGCAACAGGATTCTGATTCTTCTCAATGGTTTGAAATTCGATAACCAACAATGGCAGGAAGAACATGGACTGGGACTCACATCTTTTGGCCTGTCGAAATTGGAGCTTATTAAGGGCCCAATTGGCATTTTATATGGTTCCGAAGCGATCGGAGGTGTAATAAACCTGATTGAGGAGTCAAGGCCAATTGCCAATACCAGACAGACTGATTTTGGTTTGACATTCAACAGCAACACCCTTGGCGGGATGATCGAGGCCGGCTATAAAGAAAGTAAACAAAACAGGTGGTGGCGCTTTCGTGTTGGAGTTAATAACAATGCCGATTATACCGATGGAAATAGACAACGTGTGCTCAACAGCCGCTTTGATGGATATTACCTCAAAACCACGTACGGATTCGACAGAAAAAAATGGAGTTCTACAAACAATTATTCATCATCTTTTAATCGCTTTGGTTTCATCTTCAATGACATCTATGATTTTGTTGAACCCGACAGCAGGTGGAGTCGCAAGCTCAGCGAAAATCCATCTCATATGGTTGTTTTGAATATTCTTTCTTCAGAAAACAAAATCAGTTTGCGGAAAAACCTGTTGATGAATATCAATCTTGGAGTGCAATCGAACTTGCGAATGGAAAATGAAGGTGGCGGAGCCATCAGCCTTAACATGCACTTGCTAACCTTTCAAAATCTTATCAAAGTCGTGTATAAAATCAACCAGAAACACACATTGATATTCTCGAATCTGAACACTTTTGAAGACAATACCAACTATGGCGCACGAAAAATAGTCCCTGATGCCCGATTGCAAGAAAGCAATGTTTCGGCAAATTACGAACTCAGTTTAAGTCCCTACCTGATCCTCGAAAATGGTATAGGTATTGGTGAAAAATGGATTAAAACCTTTTTCACGGCCACCGTAAACAGCCCCGATAAAGAAATAGCGCCTTTCAGTAAGCAGTCGCCCTATTTCGATTTTTTTAGCGGCCTCACCTATTTCCCCAATGATCATTTCAATATCAAGTTCAATTTGGCTTCAGGTGTCAGGGTTGCAAACCTGGCCGAGCTCTCATCCAACGGTTTACATGAAGGCATTTTTATTTATGAAATTGGTGATCCGCAACTTAAAAACGAGCAAATCTACTCGGTCAACTTTTTTTTGAATTTCAACACCCGTCGTTTTTCATTTTCGCTGAGCCCGTTTATCAATTTCTTCGCTGATTACATTTATCTGGCACCCGTAGATGAAAACTGGTTCGGATTTCCGGTGTCGCGATACAAGCAACAAGATGCTGTACAATATGGCGGAGAGGTTTCAGTCCTTGCCACAATCACGAAAGATTTGTCCTTCAAAATCACGTATGCAGGGATGAATAGTCAAACGAAAGACGGCAACTTTACGCCTTATACCCCAGCACAAAAAATCACTCCTTTGATTAGATATAACTTCAAAATCAACAGTCATTTACCTATTCAAAGCTACACGAACATTGAATATAACCTGGCTCAAAACAACACGGCACCTCTGGAAATTGCTACGCCGGAATATGCACTTTGGAATGCCGGATGCTCAAGCATTTTTCAGTCCGGTGACAAACAAATAGAAATAGGACTGCAGGTGAACAACATTTTAGATTTAGCCTATTTTGACCATCTTTCCCGCTTTAAAAACTATGGATTACTCAACATTGGCCGTAACTTTTTGATTTCACTTAAAATGAAATTGTAATTTCGCGTGTTCGTTTAATCATAAAATTATTCACGAAATGAAAAGAATCTTGTTTGTTGTAGCAATGATGATTGCCATGTTCAGCCTTATTTCATGCGAAAAAGACGAAGGAAAGTTACCCAATATCAGCTTCAAAACGGGCGGTTCGTATATCAGTGCCGATGCTTCACTTGCACTCGGAAGCAGTTTCACCATTGGAATTGATGCTTCAAAATCAGAAAAAAAGGATGTTCTCAAACAATTCAATATTTCCAAATCGGTGAATGGTGCAGCCAACGAAAGCATCTTCGACAAATCACTATCTGGAGGCGAAGGAGATAATTTCAGCTACGATTTTAATGGTACTGTTGATTCACCCGAAGGTTTAGCTACCAAATATACGTTTACTGTTACCAATCGCGACGGTCTTACAAATCAGGTTTCGCTCACTGTTACAACCGAGTAAGATTATTTTATCATAGACTTATCACAGCAGCCCTCATTGATTTTGCTGATGGTTGTTGTCGCTGTTTTCACACTTGATTTTGGCTTTGCAGGTTTTCTCAAAGGATTGAATGTCAGTAAAGCAGGCATGGCAAATCAGGATCATTCCTGCTTTCTGACCACTCCTGGTGTAGGTTAGTTGGTTCGTTATTTATTTATATTTAAATTCAAGAGGATCAAGTGATATATTGATCAACGTATTGCCCGCCCCCTTCTCGAACAACCCATCCTCAAAAACCTAACGCGAACCACTGCGCTGATTGTTGGCGCCATCTTTATTACATCAGGTTCACTCTGTCAATTTACCAGTGTGCTGACTGGTAATGATTTTAACCCTGAACGTGGATTTGCTTTTCACCCATGCACTCCATATCTTTGAGCTGAACCAAAAACCAAACCCATGTTTATCAAGATCCTCGAATACGTTCGTATTGCAGGTGTTGGACTGGCTTTTTACCTGGGCTACAACGCAGGTTACGCCGGCGAAACATATGATCCGTCGGCTCAGCTTCACCTCATGATTCCACTCACCATATTTTTTATTTCCGGATTGAGTGGGCTCGAAGGGCTCTTTTTTGGCGAAGACGCAGCCCGAGCCAAAGGTTATGAAGTGGGCAGCAACTATCAGCTTCAGAGTGCAATTGCGTTACTATCGTACGCGTTTATTGCTATAGGTGTATGGGCGCTAAATTGGGGCATAAAAGCCGAACTGACAATCTTTTTTACCTTTCTTTTCTTTTTCTTTTTCTCGGCTGTCAATCATAGCATTCAAGCCATCAGGCATCGTAATTTTAAGTTTGCCAATGTGAATCGCCCCTTTCTGGTATTGATGCTTATGGCCGGATTTTACCTGCCTATATCAGAAGCGCTGAAGTTGCTTTTTTGATTTTTTCCAGGATTTGAAAGCGAAGCCCTTATTTTTCTTGTACTTTTGAAAAATGAATAGCATTGGCCTCCAATTGTTTTGAATTGAACTGGTAATCAACTCCCAACAAGCAAACATGTTTTCGAAAAAAGATATTGCGACCTATTATAACCATACCCTGCTTCATTATAAAGTTGGCTGGCAATTGCGCAAAAGCATGGGACTGCACTACGGATTGTGGTACAGCGACACCAAGGACCTGCATGATGCCATTCAGAACACCAACAAAAAAGTTGCTGAATTTTTTCCCGAGAAGGAAAACATCAATATCCTGGATGCGGGATGCGGTGTTGGCGGGTCTGCCATTTATCTGGCCAAAAATTACAATTGCACTGCCAAAGGTATAACGCTGAGTCCGTTGCAACAACGCGAAGGATCAAAATATGTTGAAGAAGCCGGGTTGACAAAACAGATTGAGCTTTCGGTTCAGGATTATACAGGCACGAATTTTCCTGACAATAGTTTTGACGTGGTTTTTGGCATCGAAAGCTTTTGTCATGCCGATGAAAAAGCTGATGTGTATCGTGAAGCATATCGGCTGTTGAAACCGGGTGGTGCTTTTGTGATGATTGACAGCATCAAAACTGAAAAAGGAAAACTTCCGAAACACAAAAAAACCATCGATTGGCTGTTGAGCCGTTGGGCCATCAACGACCTCGATGATGGGCCCCAAACATATGAGAAACTCGCAAGTGAGGGCTTTGAGGAAGTGCAGGTCGAAAATCTCACCAAAGAGGCGATGCCATCGATTAAACGAATTTACCGGAGGGCATTTTGGGGATTGATCACCATTCCTTTATATACGATTATTTTTCCAACAAAATACCATTTCACGCGCCGGCACCCTGAATCGGGCTGGGCATTGCACAAATGTTTTCGAAAAAAACTGCTCGATTACGTCTGTATCAGCGCCCGAAAACCCAAAGTATAAGTTACTGAAATAGAAGTTTTAATACTTTAATTCGATGTACAAAAATATTAATCCGCAAATAGGTTTTGTTCATGCGCGAAAAGTTGTTAAGACGATGTAGAAACTGATCAAAATCAGTTATAGCCAGGATTTGACCGAGATAAATATGGTTTCTGACTGCCAGGGTATCTACCCAGGCTTTATAAATAGCACGTTGCACACCACCTTTCTCCGGACAACGCTGTTTGGGAGGCACTCTGCTCTTATCCGGGCAAAACCACATGAGTTGCTGGTAAGGTCCTTGGAGTCATTTTCGAATACAACGATTTTTGATTTGATTTTTTTTGATCGATTTTTTTTAGGCTTTTAATTCAAAGCCGAAAAATGCACTGAATATGTTTATAAAAACAGAAGTTTTTTTCTTTGATTAGTGTTATTGAATTCTTCAGAGATAAAGTAAAGCCGTTCACAATATCCTTCTCGAAAGACAATTTTTAGGACTACATAGCTTACATACTTAGAAATACACGAATATTTCTGGTCATTTTTTTCAAATCTAACCATTTGATGTAGCGTTGATGTAATCAATTACAAGACTAAGAATCCGTTTTAGGTTATTTTTGTCGAAAATGAGACTAATTATGAAGTATTTTACGGTAACTATATTATTCCTGGCCATTTCTATTTCAGGTATTGCACAAAATTTAACCATTGATCAGCGTGTTGACAGTCTGCTTCAGTTGATGACACTGGACGAAAAAATTGGCCAGATGACACAGGCCGAGCGAGGTGCTCTTGAAAACCAAAACGATATTGCCACATATGGCTTAGGCTCGCTATTAAGCGGAGGCGGTTCTTCTCCCGCTCCAAACACAGCCACAGCCTGGGCCGACATGTATGACGCGTTTCAACAAAAAGCGCTGCAAAGCAGGTTAGGTATTCCGCTGGTTTATGGTGTGGATGCTGTGCACGGACATAATAATGTGATGGGAGCAGTTATTTTTCCGCACAATATCGGCTTGGGCTGCACCAGAAACCCAGAACTGGTTGAAACGGTAAACATTATTACTGCCAGAGAAGTAGCTGCCACCGGTATTGACTGGACTTTTAGCCCATGCATCGCAGTTCCCCGAGACGAAAGATGGGGACGCACCTATGAAGGATTTGGCGAGACACCAGAGTTACAGGAAATAATGGCTTCAGCTTCCGTAGTTGGCCTTCAGGGAGACGATCTCGGCAACAACGAGACCATCCTGGCTTGCGCCAAACACTTTGTGGGCGACGGCGGCACTACAAACGGAGACGATCAGGGTAACACCGTGCTTAACGAAGCCATGTTGCGTGAGATTCATATGCCCGGTTACATCGATGCCATCGAAGCCAATGTTGGTACGGTGATGGCTTCCTATAGCAGCTGGAACGGCGTGAAAATGCATGGAAATGAATATTTGCTCACCACAGTCCTGAAGGAAGAACTCGGTTTTGAAGGTTTTGTCATCTCTGATTGGAAAGGTGTTGATCAAATAACGGAAGATTATCGAACAGCTGTGAAGCGCGCCATTAATGCCGGAATCGATATGGTGATGGTGCCTGATCGCTACATTTATTTCATCAGTGTGTTAAAGGATCTGGTGCAAAACAACGAAGTCAGCATGGCCCGGATTGATGATGCCGTTCGCAGAATTTTGAAACAAAAGTTCCTGATGCGCCTGTTCGAAGAACCTTATACTGACAGGTCTTTGCTCCCATCGGTCGGCTCAGCGGCGCACCGCGATGTGGCGCGACAGGCAGTAAGAGAATCCATGGTATTATTACATGCAAAAAATGATGTATTACCCCTTCAGAAAAGCGGACAGAAAATTTTGGTTGCAGGCCGATTGGCCAACAATTTAGGTGGACAATGTGGTGGATGGAGCATTTCGTGGCAAGGTTCTGAAGGAAATATAACTACAGGCACAACCATACTGGCCGGAATGCAACAACTGGCTGAAACCGGAAACATCGTCTATTCAGAAAATGGAACCACCACACAAAGCGTGGATGCAGCAGTTGTCGTCATTGGCGAAACACCTTACGCCGAAGGTGCCGGCGACCGCACTTCGCTCAACATACAGGAAAGCGATGTAAATCTGGTGAAAACCCTAAAAGAAAAAGACATTCCTGTCATCGTGGTGCTGGTTTCAGGCCGCCCTATGATTATTGGCGAATTACTGCCTTACAGCGATGCCATTCTTGCAGCCTGGCTGCCAGGAACTGAAGGCAAAGGCGTTGGAGAAGTCTTGTTTGGCGATTACCTGCCGAAAGGAAAATTGGGGCATAGCTGGCCGGGAACGATGTCGCAAGTACCCATTAATTTAGGAGATGCCAACTATCATCCCTTGTTTGCTTATGGGCACGGATTTGAAGCTTTCCCTGCAGAAAGTAGCGCAAATTTTACTGCCTATGCCGCAATTCTCAAAGATGGCGGTGATCATATCATGCTTGCCCTTACTGACACGATCACGAATCTTTCAGCAACTTTAAGCGATTTTCAAATCAAAGTGAATGGTGTTGCACAAGCCAACCTCAATGGACAATTGACCATTTCAAGCCTCGATCCGAGCATCCTTGAAATCAACCTGGATGAACCGGTTTCGGCTTCAAATGCGGTAATCTCTTTGTCATTTGCCGGAAATGGCATCAGCTCCGACGCGCAAATTCTTGGTGCAATTAGCGACCTTTTTGTTTATAACAATGTGGTCGATTATGGTGCTCCAATCAGCGTTCCCGGCAAAGTGGAAGCTGAAGCCTATTTCGAGATGGCTGGTATCGATACTGAAGACTGCACTGACATTGGAGGTGGGTTGAATGTGGGATGGATTGAACCAGGCGATTATATGAAATACTTTATTGAAGTATCAGGATCGGGCGAATACCGGCTTACAGCACGTATTGCTGGGTTCAATGGCGGCACATTGCATTTTTTATTTGATGAAAGTAATGTAGCCAATGTCAATTTTACTTCTACAAACGGTTGGCAAAGCTGGCAGGACTTTAGCACGACCGTCCAACTGGAAGCTGGCACGCATGTAATGAAAGCGTTTGCATCAAGCGATGGGTACAACATCAATTATTTCAATTTTGTGCAGCTAACCAGCGTGGGCGAACAGCAAGCAAGCCTGTTAGATATTGCCATTTATCCAAACCCAGTTAAAAATGATTTTACGATTCGTTTTAACAGTCTGAAAAACCAGTCGGTTATAATTGGGTTGTTTACTTCTGGTGGCAAAAAGATACAGTCTCTATTTGATGGTCAGCTTAATGCCGGCGAAAACGAAATCCCTGTAAAGCTAGCCGACACCCTGACCAACGGCATCTATTTTATTGAAATTCAAGATGCAAATCAGCGGTATGTCAGGAAGCTGATGATAAAAAGGTAATACTCTGCATTTCAATCAATTAAAAAAAGCCATTTCCCGAAAGAAATGGCTTTACCAACATTACACACCTCTATCACTGGTCCCACCAAAACCTGTCCTGAAGATTTGGAAGATATTCGGGAAAGTTTTGATTATATAGTCGTTCTGTTTGCGGGTAGGCAAAACGTCGTGGTATTGCACCACCTGGATTTTGGTTCTGATCGCCCCCTTCATTGGGTATCAACGCAGGAAAACCCGTCCTACGGTAATCCGTCCATGATTCGATTGTCGCAAACAAAGCAATGTATTTTTGTAGGATAAGCGTTTCCAGTTTGGCGTTGAAATCTCCGTCAAGCACAGCAAAATCTGCCAGATAAGCATCGATGGTTTCCTGACTTGTTTCACCAGCTGTAATTTTATTGATACTGGCTAACACAGCCTCGTTGAGCGCTGTCTGAGCCAAGGGATCATTTTCGTTGAGCCGGAGCCTGGCTTCAGCTTCGATGAATTTGAGTTCGTGATAGGTCATCAATAGCACGGGAGAATTGGTAGAAGTATAGTATAGCCCATTGAGGTTTACTTCGCCAAATTTCTTTTTGTAGAAATACCCTTTACGTGGGTCATTGAGTTGTAGCATCAAGGTAGTAAAAAAGTCACTGGGAATGATGTAATTAAGAAGTGTATATGAATAAAATGGGCTGTATTCAGAAGCTGAAAACCCATAATGGTATTCCAAATCGCCATCGCTTCCGGTCATTGCAAGCGAAGCCGCCTCGATAGCTTTCTCAAAAGGGTTATAACCAAGCTCTCCGGAACGCTTGCTCAGATGCATATAATATCTGGCCTTCAGTGCATAAGCAGCCTGCACCCATTTGTTGGCATCACCCCCAAAGATAATGTCATCAGCGCCAGGTTTCTGGCCCTCATAATCCGTTTGCAAATCAGAAATTCCGCTATCCAATAGTTGTTGAATGGCTTCATAAACACTTTGCTGGCTGTCGTATACCGGATGGCGGTTGACCGATCCCTGCAAGGCTTCAGAATAAGGCACATCGCCCCAAAGCGAAGTTACATTACCCAAACAATTGGCTAACAGCACCTTTCCGATGCCACTGTAATAGAACATTCCCGCTGCTTCTGCCCTGTCGATCATGATTTTCAGGTTAATCATCGGACCATCGTAGTAATCGTTCCAATCCCAGTCAACATAGAGTGCTTCGTTCAAAATATACTGTTGAACCTGAATGGGGTGGTTATCAATTCCGTTGTAATACTGAACAAAGATGCCCGCCATCACCTGTGGAGTGCTAATGCTCAGTCTTGCCAATCCCTCCTCGGCAAAGGGTAACATGACAGATGGAGGCACCTCGGTTGGACTATTTGGACTTATATTGGCTTTTTCGAGTTTACAGCCCGAAAACATCACCAGCAAAATGATGATAGCACTCAATTGCTGAAAGATTTTTGTATTCTTCATCGATTTCATTTGTTTCCAGATTAAAGTGATAATTGTAAACTAAACTCTATCCCACGCGTATTGGGCATGTTGAAATAATCGCGACCAAGGCTGTTCGACACACCTGAAAGATTTGTTTCAGGATCGATGCCGGAATATTTGGTCCAAAGCAGCAGGTTTCGTCCGCTGATGCCCAGGCTGACATTTTGAAATGGGGTTTTAGACAACCACTTTGCGGGCATATTGTAGTTGATACTTATTTCGCGTAAACGTACCCACGACCCATCTTCAATTGCGGCTTCTGACAAGCCGGCCAATCCACCCTGTGCAGCGTAGTAGGCAGCATTGCGTTTCACAACAACCTCATTAGGCAATCCTGAATTCACATTCACGCCAGGAAAAATAAAATCCTCCTCACGGTTTTCGGTTGCGGCACTCGTTCCAAGTGTGTTCATCACATTTTTAGTCCCGTTGTAAACATCTCCACCCTGCCGAATATCAAACAAGAACATAAGGCTTATTCCTTTATAATTCAAGGTATTACGAATTCCTAAAATGAAATCCGGGTTGGGGTCGCCTATTATACCAGGAATAACATCGACCAATGGATAGCCATTGTCGCCAACCAGCACTTGTCCTTGCTCATTTCGAAGAAAGCGGCTGCCGTAGAGCACACCATATGGTTGCCCCTCAATAGCTACAGAGCGTGTACTGCTCACTCCTGTTGTTTCAAAGTCGAGCAATGGCACACCTTCAGGGAGATCTTCGACTAAATTTTTGTTTTTGGTGAAGTTGAACATCAGTTCCCACGTAAAGCCACTTCTGTCAACAGGTGTCATAAACAACTGAGCTTCAATACCTTTGTTTGTTATAATGCCGGCATTTAATATCATGTGATCAAAACCGGTAGAATAAGCCACTGGCACTTCCACTATTTGCCCGATACTCTTTGATTGGTAATATGCCAGATCCAGCCCTAGCTTGTTTTGAAAAAATCGCAAATCAAACCCTATTTCTGACGACCGTGTTGTTTCTGGCTGTATGTTCATATTCCCTATGGTTCGGTTAGTGGCAAAAGTGGTTTGACCATGAATGCCGCCATCAATTGCAGAATAATAGTTGAGCAATGAATAAATGGGCGCATCATTTCCTACCTCGGCCCACGACAACCTAACTTTTCCGTAATTGAAGTACTTCCCCTTATCAATTCCAAAAGCTTCCGAAAAAATAAAACTGGCATTGAAGGAAGGATAGAAAAAGGAATTGTTTCCTTTAGCCAATGTTGAAGACCAGTCGTTGCGTCCTGTTGTGTTGAAATAAAGGTAGTTCTTGTAGCTGAACTTGATGTCATAATATGCTCCCACAATCTTGTAAAGTGAGCGGTAATCATCACCCGTTACCACCGCTGTATTGCTCAAATCGTAAAAATTGGGAAGAATCAACGAATCACCAGTTTGACTGTTGGTGTATGTGATGCGTGTGTAATAATTATGTCCAACAACGACATTAAGCTTCAAATCTTTACTTAGATTTCGCTCAGCACTCAGGAGAAAATCAGAGTTGATTCCCTGAAAAGTGTGCATACTTGCATCAACATATCCATTTGGGGTGTCGCTTGAGTTGTTGTCGAAGAATGCATTCCTTTCTTCTGCATAAAAGTCGATTCCAATTCTATACATTGCACTCAGCCAGGGCAAAGCCTGGTAATCAACCTGCGTATTTCCTATTATACGATTCACTTTTGCCTGTGCCCTGTTTTTGTTAACCGACCAAAATGGATTGTCATAATTGCTGTAATAGTTGCGTTGAGTTCCATCAGGCAACATATAGGCTTCAGGGGTATTAACCGGATCGCTGTAGCCATTGGTGAGGTCAAAAGTTGGCGTATTACGCATCAATCCGACCATTACAGCCGATAAGTTACTGCCTTTTTGAGTTAAAAGATTCAACGAATTGGAATAGGTAGCTGTTCCGGAAACTTTTAGCTTTTCGGTTAGCTTTGAATCGCCTGCCACTTTCACATTGGTCCGGTAGAAGTGACTTCTCGGAACAATTCCCGATTGATCAAGGTGTCCGAGCGAGAAGAAATAGCTTCCCAGGTCGTTGCCGCCTGACATGCTCAGATAATTGTTTGAAGTGATTCCCGTTTCGAAGAAGTTATCGATCGGATAGGCCGTCACAAGTTTATCTGTCGCTAATGGATTGCTCATACCAACAATAAACCCATTGCGATCGAGCGGGTTTTCCGTTGACCCATCATAACGCAGTGTATCTATTCGAGCCCCCCAACTGGCATTCGACGTGCTGGAGTAATTTCCATTGGTTCCCTGCGAAAACAATGTTTGTTTCTCAGGCAATTTATTCACCATATCAAAACCCAAAGTGGATCGAAAAGTGATGTTTTTGCGCACGCCTTTCTTTCCCTTGCCCGACTTGGTAGTGACAATGATAGCGCCATTTGCTGCCCTGATCCCATAGAGCGCGGCTGCAGCTGCACCCTTGAGTACTGATACCGATTCGATATCATCCGAGTTGAGGTCGATTGCTCGGTTTGAATAGTCGTAAACATAGCTTCCATCATAACTGTTATCGATAGGCACTCCATCCACAACAAAAAGCGGAGAATTTCCCGACGCCCGAAGTGAAGAGCGACCGCGAATGGTGATTGCAGACGAAGCTCCGGGTGTCCCTGAGGAGCTTATCACCTCAACACCAGCCACTTTAGAGCTTAATGCATTAACGATATTCGATTCCTGAGAACCGCTCAGGGCATCACCTCCTACTTCCTGGGCAGCGTAACCTATTGACTTTTTTTCGGCTTTAATCCCAATGGCTGTTACAATCACCTCGTCAAGTGTTTTGTTGTCTTGCGATAAAACCACATTGATTTTTGTTTTTTCACCCACCTTGATACGTTGGGTGAGATAGCCGATATAACTAAACTCCAAAACATCAGCCGGTGAATTCACCTCGATGGCATATACTCCATCAAGATCAGAAACAGTTCCAGTGGTCGTACCAACAATCATCACAGTGGCACCTGGCATTGTTTCTCCTGTTTCAGAGGTTGTAATAGTTCCGGTGATGAGCTGCTGACCCATGGTTGCCATTGCAAAAAGCATCAACAGCGTGAATAAGTAAATTTTTCGCTTCATAATTCCGGTTTTGGTAATGTTTTTATACTGCTTTATACACTTCTGTTGTCGTCAACACTTAAGACAGCCTGCTTTTATTTTTAAAAAAAAACATCCTTTACTCAATAAAATTTTCAGTTTTTTCAGTTCGTATTAAGTGTTCGTCTGAGATGAAGTGTATATGTCATAGATAAGAGTAAACAACATTAATCACCAAAACTCAGAAGCTTATGAAAGCAAGAATTTTTACCCTTTTATTTGTGATGACCTCCTTGTTTGGCAGCCTGGTCACTGCACAGCCATTGCACTGGCGCGAAGATTCGCCTGCCGGATGGGTGCCAATGCTCATCGAAGAAGAGACTGACGCCGCGAAAGTAACGGAAGGTCTCAAATCGACACGAATTACCTTTACTGAGACGGGAACACCTTATTTTGTATGCGACACTTTTGATGTTGCAGGTGGTGCCTACAACTTCTCTATCGATGTGTATGACAACGATCCAGGCGCTGAATACAGCGTTCGAATCTTTTTTCACACGAGTACAGGAGAGTATATTGACAGAGCCACTTCGGATTATACATTGGATAATGCTGAATGGCAATCCATCACTATGAGTGGAGATGCGCCAGCAAATACCGGAAAGGTATACATCGCTGTCAGGGCTCATGATGTGGCAGATTTCTGGACCGGATCTTCCACTTTCTGGGTTGATAACAGTTCATATACTGAGGGCGCAGACAATCTCATTTTAAATCCCGGATATGAAGAGTGGCCTGTAATTCAGGAGTTTGTGCTAAACTGGCGCGAAGATTCTCCTGCTGGATGGAACCCCATGGTCATTGCCAAAGAAACCAATCCGGCAAAAGTGACTGAAGGATCAAAATCTGTTCGTCTTACCTTCACAGAAACCGGAACACCCTACTTTGTTACCGACACTTTCGCCATTGCCAGCCTTGACTATACTTTTTCTATTGATGTCTACGACAATGATCCAGGCGCTGAATACAGCGTTCGTCTCTTCTTTCACGATGCTGAAGGCAATTATATAGACCGTGCACAATCGGATTATACCCTCGACAATCCTGATTTTCAAACACTCAGCATGACGGGAACAGCACCTGATAACAGTGCACTGGTCGTTGTAGCGGTTCGTGCCCACGATGTGCCAGATAGCTGGACTGGCGAAGCAACATTCTGGCTCGATAACAGCTCCTACTCTGATGGCATCACTGACAACCTCATCCTAAACCCCGGTTTTGAAGAATGGGTAACTAAAGCAATATTTGCTAGTTATAGCTTCAATGAGCTCGATCCTGTTGTCTTTGGCGACATTTTAATTACTGACAATACGGTCAACTTGCTCGTTCCGTTCCAAACCGACCTGACCAACCTGGTTGCCACATTCGAGCTGAGTTCAGGCGCTGTTGCAACCGTCGATGGAGTAGAACAGGTTAGTGGTGTAACGGCAAACGACTTCAGCAATGCTGTTGTTTATGCATTAAGTGTTGCTGGGATAAGTGATGATTGGACTGTTATCGTCAACAAAGAGGCTGCCAGCAGCGAAAAAGAAATTTTCTCATTCAAGTTTGATGGACTGAATCCATCGGTAACAGGTGCTATCAATGCAGCTAATCACAGCATCAGTTGCGAAGTTCCATTTGGCACTGATGTCACCAATCTGGTTCCGACAATTCTTTTCTCTGATTTGGCAACCATCAGTCCTGCAAGTGGGGCAGCAGCGGATTTCACCAATCCGGTTACCTACACTGTTACAGCTGAAGACGGGTCTACTCAGGATTATGTTGTAAGCGTGAGCATTACTGCACAAGGTTTGACAACGCTCTTCTTTGAAGACTTTGATGCGCTGGAAGTACTGCCTGAAGGATGGATTGTCATCAATAATGACGGATACATTCAGGCAGAAGGTGAAGAAAGATGGCAAGACAGTGCCTGGCTCGTCAGCACAACCAACAGGGTCGAACTGCAAGGCACCAAAGTAGCCATGGCTTCTTCATATACGTCCAACATGCCAATGGATGGGAGAGCTGATGATTGGATGATTTTACCGACGATATCACTGGGCGAAAACTCACGCCTGAGTTGGCAAGCCATGTCAACTACTACCACTGGGAATTATCCAGATGATTACATGGTACTCATTGCTCCTGCCAACGAAAATCTGTCACCAAGCATTCCTTATTTTGAAGAAAACGCCATTATCCTGATCGAGGTAGCACCCGAAAGCTGGTCGGCTCAGGTTGGCAATCCTGGACAAGGTTTGTCGAGCTATGATATCGACCTGAAAGAAGCTGGTTTCGAAAGTGAAGATGTGTGGATTGCATTCGTGCTAACCACAGATCTCACCCCGGGAAACAGTTCTCCGGGCGGTTCGAATCTTGCTGTGGACAACATCAAAGTGGTCGATGGCCTTACCGGCTTGTTTGAAACACCGGGCAACAGTCTGTCAGCAAGCATTTATCCAAATCCGGCAACTGGATCTGTGGGTGTTTTGCTCAATCTTGACAAGGCCCAAAAAACAATGATTGAGGTACTTGATTTGGGAGGACGTATCGTTTCGAATACAAGCTATGATGCTGTTGCAGGATTTAACAAACTCAGTGTGGATATTTCGAGCTTGCAGAATGGATTGTATTTGGTAAGAACTAGAGTAAACGAAAAGGTTAATGTAACCAAACTGGTTGTTCAATAAACACCCATCATGTAAACTTACACAACTGATTGCCCCGTATTGTGCAGATTCGGCCGTTCGTGCCACGAACAAAGCAACCGAAAGCATGTGACATTACGGGGCAATCTTCATTTATCAACTGCAGAGCCATTTTTATGAATACAAATCATTTTGAGTTGGCAATTCTAGGTCTCTTAATTTTAGTGCTTTCTGCCTGCCAAACTCCACATTCAGTAAACTGCACAAGCCCACTCGAATCCAAATCCTTTACGGAAACAACATCGCACAACGAGTTGATTGACTTTGTATTGAAATGTGATTCGGCGTCACCCTTTATTCAAACCAGCTTGTATGCATTGAATGACAGCCTTTCAATTCCGGTCGTTGAATTAAGAAAAAACGATGGTTTGAACAACAAATTAAATGTCATGTTTATGGCGCAACAGCATGGGAATGAACCCTCCGGAAAAGAAGGGCTTCTGCTGTTAATTAGCTATCTATGTCAAGACAATCAAAATCAACTACTTGATAGTCTGAATATCATTTTGATTCCTCAATGCAACCCATTTGGCGCTGAGCATGATACACGTCGGAATGGCGAAAACATCGATATGAACCGTGATCATCTCCTGCTGCGCACCAAAGAAAACCAAATCATACATGCTGTCTTCGAAAAATACTTACCCGAGATGACAGTAGATTTTCATGAATATTACCCTTTTGGCGATGACTGGATTGAATTTGGTTACCGAAAAAACATTGACATTCAGCTTGGAGGGCTTACAAATATCAACATTGATCCTGCCCTGCGAAATTATTTCTATGAAAACACTTTCCCTTTTGTCAAGCAGAAAATAGAGGCAGCCGGCTTTAGTTTTTTTGAGTACACTCTTGGAAATTTTGCAACAGGCGAACGATTGCGTCATAGCACTGTTGATGTGAATGATGGTCGGCAAAGTTTTGGCATTGCAGGAACCTATTCCATGATTGTGGAAGGCATCAATGGAAGGGACTCCAATGATGAATTGGAACGAAGATCGAAAAGTCAGTTTTTAACTGCTTTGAGCCTTTTGGAAAATGCAGCTGCCAACAAAACTGCCCTTCAACATCTGGTAAGCCTGGCACGAAAAGGTATTGCTCAAAGTAACGACAGCATCGCCATCAGGATGGAACATATCGACAATGGTAGCCAGCTTTATTACCCGTTGCTTTCGCTGAAAAGTGGAAAAGACACCGTATTTGTTGTGGATGATTACCATCCAAAAGTAGTTGCTACATTATCCGTTCTACCACCTTCAGGATATCTAATCCCAGCTGGAGACAGTTTGCTGGTTGCCTGGTTAAAAAGGTCCAACTTCAGCTTTGCTGGAGGATATCTGGGTGACGGCAATATTTTCGAATACCGCATTCTATTGAAAACAGAAACAACTGCCGAAGGCATTCCCAGCATTCTCCCAGTGGTAGAAAAACAACAAATTACATCTCAGCTAAACCCATCCGACTATTATTTTGTTCCTACAAATCAGTTATATAAGCAAAAGATCATCACAGCACTTGAGCCACAATCTATGTATGGGTTGGCAAGCTATCAGCAGTTTTCATATTTGATCAATCAATCCCATTTCCCCATACTAAGGGTTGAATAACCAAATAGAATGATAGGCAAAACATCTCAAAAAAACCGAAAAATGAAAAAGCGAAGCTTCCCCGATGCAATTTCTATCATACTATTTTTCATGCTGATGTTTATTGCACTCACATGGATCATTCCGGCCGGTGAATTCAATTTCGAAACAATCGATGGTAGAAAATATCTGATCCCAGGCAGTTATCATAAGGTTCCACCTACGCCTCAGGGTATTGGTGCATTCCTTACCGCACCAGCAAAGGGTTTCGTGCAAGCTGCAATGGTCATTGGGTTTTGCTTTTTAGTAGGGGGTGCTTTTGGCGTACTCAACAAAACCATGGCCATTGATGCCGGGTTGCAATATTTGATCAGGAAGACTGAAAACAGCAGCAGATCGAAAAAAGCCGTGATCGCACTGTTGATGCTTGTGTTTTCTGTTTGTGGTGCCACTTTTGGCATGAGCGAATCAGTTTTGGTCTTTATCATGCTCACCATTCCGCTGGCATTGGCCATGGGCTATGATACTATAACTGGCCTGTCTATCTCCTTTCTGGCTGCAGGAGTTGGGTTTGCCGGAGCGCTTACAAACCCATTTACAATTGGTATTGCACAAGGCATTGCCGGACTTCCACTCTTCAGTGGTTGGGAGTACCGTTTGATTATCTGGCTTGTTTTCACGCTGGCTGCAATAGTCTGGGTTTTGTGGCACGTGCACAGACTGGAAAGCAATCCACTCAGAAACTCAAGCGGGGAACAGCGACAAAACCCATCGCCGATCGAAAGTGGAACAAGTTCCATAGAACTCACTCTTGGGCGCAAAGTTGTACTTTGGCTTTTACTTTTATCGCTTGTTTTTATCATTATTGGCTCGAACAGGTGGCGATGGTATATCAACGAGATTTCAGCTGTTTTTGTGGGCCTTGCAATAGTAAGTGCGCTGGCGACAAGATTGAAAAGCAAGGATGCCATTGCTGCCTTCGTTGAAGGAGCAAAAAGCATGGTGATGGCCGCTTTGGTGATTGGGTTAGCCAAAGGTCTGCTGGTCATAGCCGAAGACGGAAAAATCATTGGCACCATGTTGCATCATTTATCGCAACTTGCCAGCCGTTTTCATACTGTCGCAGCGGTTGAAACCATGTTTTTGTTTCAGGGTTTTTTGAACTTTTTTGTGCCGAGCGGATCAGGTCAGGCTGCCCTCACGATGCCCATCATGGCGCCATTGAGCGATCTTTTGGGCATCAGCCGACAAACAGCAGTCCTCTGTTTTCAACTCGGCGATGGCATATTTAACATGATAATCCCCACCAGCGGTGTAACCATGGGTGCTCTATCAATTGCCAACATTCCTTACGACAAATGGGCAAAATGGCTGCTGCCTTTCATCCTGGTATTGGTCGCTTTGTCAATGTTATTGTTAATTCCTCCTGTTCTTCTTTTCCAATATCAATAAATCAGGTCCAAAAAAGTGCTAGTTTATAAACACTTTTTTGGTAAATGAAATGTTTTGTTTTTGCTGTCTGAGCCGAAAAACAAAAACACCGCGCAAAGGATCAGGGACAGCAATCTGGCAATAATTACTGAAATCACACTCAAGCAACAACCTGCCAGTCAAGTCATACAAGGAAATTCTTGCGTTTTCAAGATTGGTATTCACCTCAAACATATTTCCGGAGGCATCCTGACGTAAATAAAACGAATGCTCAGAAGTGTTTTCCGGAGTACTCGTGGGCGCCTGCCCAACAAAAACCGTGTCACCTGCTGCCAAAAAATGCAGATCCATTGATTCAAATCCTGCAACATTTCTTGAACTGGCATAGGGCCCATGGCTGGCAAAGCCCATATTTCCACCTGTAAAAGATAGAATACCAACAGGAATTGTCCCATCGATCATTTGATAAAAAGTTTTTCCATTTGGCATAAAATCGTATCTAACCAAAGCATTCCCACTGAGATACAGCCCAAAAGCAGCAGAATCTTTCAGCATGGCATAGGGCAATCCGGATGTGGTATTTTCATAAACATTCTCATTCAGAAAAGTGTTGGGCATGACGACAGAAGTTTTTAACATGCCGAGTCCTGGGTCGAACTCAAGCTCACCATAATAGGACGGGAAATCTTCGTCCAGGTATTTATTCACCACAGTCTTACCGGCAAAACGTGCGTTGTCGCCTGCAAAAAAGAGCGTAATATCTCTTTGGTTGAGCTTCTCCTGCAAAAGCGCTCCATTTTCTGTTCCATTTAAAAACGACATCAACTCAAGGTAATTGTTTTGAATGATTAGTATTTTCTGTGCGGCAAAAAGGTGTTGTGCCATTTCTTGATTGTTCTGCATCACATCAATGGCCTGAACCACCTCAACATTGTCGGCACCTTGATTAACCAGGCTGTTGCGCAGGCTATTTGCATAAATAGTATTGCTTCCGGTTATAATAACTATAGGCTGATTTGCATAACCCACATCGTTTACAAAATGATGTAATGCATTTACAGTCAGCTGATCAGCTCCACTTAACAGGATTGTTCTGGCAGAATTTTCAGTCAATTCCGCTGGCAAAACAGCTGAAGCAAAACCACTGATAACCTCCGTGTTTAAGTCGATCGTACAGCCATGCAGGAGTTGTGAAAGCGTAAATGCATGGCACCGCAAACTGGTACTATTCGTATCCACTGCCAAAGCATCAGCACGTAAAATACTAACAGCACCTGTTCCAAAAACATAGGCCTTTTCTGAAGGATCGATGCACAAGGCCGTACGATCATCTACACCAATACCTTTAGGGATCATAAGCTTCAGTTTAAACCAGTTTGCCATAAATGCAGCCAGACGGCCAAGCCGACCCCTTTGCACAAAATGCGTATCGAAAATAAATGGTTGTGTTAAACTTTGGACAAAATCATCTTTGAGTGTTATCTGATTTGTGAAAGGATTGCTGAGTGCTGATGCCGGATAAATATATGCACCCTGCGCTGTATATACGATGGGAGACAGTATTGCCATTCCGGCTGAAGTGCCGCCCAAAACACCTCCTCTGTCGTAAATTTCCTGCAGAGCACTTTGTGTTAATGTTGATGAATACTGTGTATAATAAACTGATTGATCCCCTCCTTTTAGAAAAACGCCATCGTAGGTTAGCAGAGAATCGTAAATCGCTTGGTTATCAGCAGTATTTCTATCTGGAATCAGAAAATTCTTGGCAAATCTGGCTCCCATCGACACAAAATAATTTGGGATCCAATTGGATTCGGCCTGGTAACTGATGACGGCAATCCGCTTATTTGAGGCTTTTTCAACCAACCATTGATACGGCTCATCGCTCCAACCGCCCGCAGTTTCGGCGCTTCCTCCCACCAAAACCAGACTCCCCTGAGCCTGGGTAAAAACTGCAAAAAAAACGAAAGCAACTATTAAAAACCCCTGTCGGGTGAACTGATGGTGCAACATGATAAAAAAGTTTGGTTATCTAGTAACATATACATTTCACATCCGGCAAACACTTAATTAGATGCCACGGTTTCATAAACAATAAACAAAAATGCTACCGATTGACATAGAAACCCTAATTTTACCGGCTGCCAGAAACAAATGGACAAAAATGCATCTGATTCAGGACGACAGTGAGTTGGTAAAACGAGTGAGAGCCGGAGACAGTCAGGCTTTCAGGGCTGTATACGACAAGTATCACGAAAAGGTATATTACTTTGCTGTACGCTATTACCACTCCAGCGATGATGCGGAAAACATTGTACAAGACGTATTTGCCAAAATTTGGCTCGAGCGACAAAAACTAAATGAATCACTCTCGCTCAACAATTACATCTATACCATCACGAAAAATCACCTTTTTAATATCAATAGAAAAAAAATCCACGAACAAAAGTACCGCAAGTACATCATCGACCATTTTTCGGCAGGTTCAAGCTTCGAAAATGAACTTCACTTTAAAGATTATAAAGAACAGATTGATAAGGTAATAGAGAAATTACCCGCTCAGCGTAAAAAAGTTTTTATCATGGGAAATATCGAAGGCAAATCAAACAAAGAACTTGCAGGATTGCTCAATCTGTCAGTAAGAACAATAGAAGTGCATAAAAGTCTGGCTTTAAAAACCATTCGCAAGGCCATTCAGAAAATTATTGGAAAATAGCATTAGGGGTTTGAGGTAATTGAGGTGTATAAGCATTAACGGAAACACATATGACGAAGAATAAATTCATAGCATTACTATTAAAATTCTACTCAGGCAGCCAAACACAGTCGGAGGAAAAGGAATTGTTGCAATCCGATGAGGTTGATACTTTTTTGAAACATCAGTGGGACAACCCTGAAGAAATGCAGAGCAAAGCTTCAGAACCAGATTTTGACAAAATTTTCCAAACTATTCAAGAAAAGACTGCGCCTGTAGCTCCCAAACGATCGATAAGTTTCATGCGTATTGCAGCAACTATACTCATCCTGGCAGGACTGGCCGCGTTACTATATTATTATAATACACCAGATTTTCAAAAAAACCAAAACGTTTACCAAACTGCCAGTGCCGAAGTTCGCAGTTTCGATCTGCCCGACGGGTCAAAAGTGTGGCTCAATCAAAACAGCAAACTCAGTTACAAAAACTCTTTCGAACTGGGTCGAGTGGTCACCCTGACAACTGGCGAAGCCTTTTTCGAAGTCAGAAAAAATGGAGAGCCTTTTAAAGTACTGGCAGGAAAAGTTACGGTTACTGTGATGGGAACATCATTTAGCGTTTGCAATAACACTGAAAAACAAAAAGTTGAGACAATTTTACGCGATGGGATTGTAAGATGGGAAAATGGACAGCAAGAAGCATTGATGCAACCTGATAGTCGGATATTGTTCGAGGAAGCCACAAACACTTTCTCTACCGAATCTGTGAATGCACATGAATTGTTGCTTTGGAAAGATCCAAAAATCTCTTTTAACAATGACAAACTAAGCGATATCGCATCGAAATTATCCGATCGCTATGGAATTCCATTCACAGTAACTGATTCTGCTGCAGCTAAACTACGATTCACTTTTAGTCTCACCACCGAAAAATTAGAGTCGGTTCTTGACTTGCTGGGTCAGCTTGCGCCCATCAACTGTCAGCAAAAAGACAATGCTGTCTTTATCTCGCATCAGGAAAGCCACTAAAACCCTTTGCTCCTTTATGTCATTTCTTGACCGTCGAAACTGTTTCTTTGGTCTCAGGCCTGCATTTTCGATTATTCAACTGCAGACATGATAGAGAAAAATAACCTACCTTTATCCTGGAAAAATCGAAAATCAAAATCGCTTGGCTAAGTTTCGTCGAAATTACCTTAAAAAGCAATTTCCTTGTTTAGGCGGTTTGGCCTTTTTGCTCCTGCTATTGTCCATTCCTATGGTTGGTATTTCACAAGAAAAACATCTTTTTCAGTTTGACTTTCAGCACCAAAGCACCAAAGAAATCATTGAAACCATTGCCGAAAAAACATCCATCGATTTTGCCTATAGCGATAGCGAAATAAATTCCAAAGAGCTGCATAGCTTTTCGATATCGGCAGATTCAACATCGCAGCTCATTTCCGATTTGTCAAAATGGCTTCATATTCAGATCGACAAGGTTGGTGGAAAGTATATCGTTAAACCACTCCAAAAGTCCATCGCTCTTCAGGTTAAAGGAACTGTTTTTGCAGCAAAAGATGGTTTACCATTGCCTGGCGTTCATGTGCGAGTATTGAACAAATCTGTTGGAACTATCACTGACAGCAATGGCAACTACGAATTGACAATCGATCCGCTTAACAATTTACTGCATTTTTCATGCATCGGATTTAAACCAGTTGAAGCCGAAATAAACCGGGATACCCTGTTAAACATCCCCATGCTGGAAAGCATACAAACTCTGGGTGAAACGGTGGTGATTGCCTTTGGCCAGGAGCCTGTTGATCTGTTGACCGGGTCGGTGGACGTAATCAATCCCGAAAGCTTTAGCGTGGTCAATGCATCCTCAATTAACAATGCGCTACAGGCAGAATCAGCCGGTTTACTCGTTCAATCAAACGCCGGAACACCCGGTTCAAGCATGAATGTCACAATCAGGGGTATCAGTTCGATTACTGCCGGTACAAACCCGCTTTTTGTAGTTGATGGCCTGCCCATCATTACAGGAGACTATTCTCAGCTCGATTTCAGCGGACAAACCATAGATGCCATCAGCGATATCAGTATTCATGATGTGGCCTCAATAAGCGTGCTGAAGGATGCAGCTGCCAGCTCTTTATTTGGTGCGCGCTCATCAAACGGGGTGATCCTTATCAACACCAGGAAAGGAGAAACGGGAGAAAATCAAATTGAATTCAACACCAGTTTTGGACTTCAGGCAACAACGGGCAAACTCGATATGCTAGATGCCCGGCAATGGATGACACTGCTGAATGAAGAGGCAGTTTCAGCTGGTCAGTCACCTGTTTATTCTGACGAAGATATCCAAAACAGCCAAACGGACACCGATTGGCTTGATGAAGTTTTTCGTGTTGCGCCCACAAACAACATGGGATTGTCCTTCAGAGGCGGGAGTGAGAAAACAAAATATTATCTCAGTGGCAATTACTTTAACCAGGAGGGCATTGTCATTGGAAGCGACTACAAGCGCTACAATCTTCGAGTTAATTTTGAGCATGCATTCAACAAGCGTTTCAGCATGGAAGTTGGCAATAGCTTTACCAATTCGATCAACAACCGTGTCGAGGGCGACCAGACCCTTAATGGGCCATTACCCAATGCCATCGCCATGCCACCCATTTATCCGGTTCTAAATGCAGACGGAAGCTATAATAACGATGGCCCGTTTGCCAATCCTGTATCCATTGCAAATCAAGAGAAAAATCTGGCTTTTGTTTATCGAAACACCTTTAATTATCTAATACATTTTCAGCTGAGCAACAACCTGACACTTCACAGTCAGACTGGGCTGGACTATTATAACCTCAGAGAACAAACATTTGCCCCAAAATCGACACGTCAGGGTGCAAAATATAATGGTCTGGGAATTGAGGCAACCAACAATGCCTTATCGTTCTATCACTCCACCTACCTCAATTATACTACTGATTATCAACGAAATCATTTTGATATAACTACTGGCTTTGCTTTTGATAAATATCAACTACACGGAACATTTCTGCGTGCACAAAACTTTGCAGGGACAAGCTTCGAATTCTTACAGGATGCTGCCACACCCATTACCACCCGCTCAAATGAAACAGATGCCGTAACCAATTCGTTGTTTGGCCGCTTGAAGTATAACTTTGACAATAGATTACTTTTCTCCTTTAACCTGCGACGAGACGGTTCATCAAAATTTGGCAAAAACAACCGTTTTGCATTCTTTCCGGCTATTTCAGGAATGTGGGTGATGTCAAATGAAAGCTTTTTTAAATCTTCTCAGGTCAATTTATTGAAGATATCAGCCAGTTATGGTCTTACAGGAAATGATCAGATTATTGATTTTCTGTCGCTCGATCTTTTCTCGGCCGGAGCCAACTACAACGGAGAAGGCGGTATTATCCCCTCGCAACTGGCCAATCCCAACCTCCGATGGGAGTCGACAGCACAATTAAATCTGGGCATTGATCTTGAACTGCGGCACCGATTTAGAATTCAGGCAGCCTACTACGCAAAAAAAACAAAAGACCTGCTGCTCGAAAAACCTTTGCCTGCCTCGACCGGGCATACTTACATCATTTCAAATATCGGGAAAATTCAAAACAAAGGTTTGGAATTAACCCTTTGGGCAAAACTTCTGGACGGTCATTTTGGGTGGGATGTTTCATTCAGTTTTGCAACGAATAAAAATAAGGTGCTCGAATTGTATCAGGATCAACCAATTCGCAATATTGGAAGGGCTGGAAGCAGCATAGAAGTAGGTGAACCCATATCCTTTTTTTATGGGTTTAAATCACTTGGAGTTGATCCGCAAACAGGACTTTTGATTTTTGAGGACATCAACAATGACGGGAAAATCACAGATTTGGATCGCACCAAAATTGGAAATCCCTATCCGGATTTTTTTGGCGGCTTGACAACAACGCTTTCATATGGACCTTTCAGCATGCAGGTTCTGTTCTCTTATTCCATTGGAAACGATATATTTAACTCTACCAGAATTTATACCGAAACCATTTCACAAAGCAACCAAACTACAGCAGTGCTCGATCGCTGGCAGCATCCGGGTGATATAACAGATGTGCCCAATTCGGAAGTGTACAATAAACGGATCTCGTCTCGCTTTGTTGAAGACGGTTCCTTTGTGCGACTGAAAAATCTCAGAATTAATTATTTACTGCCCGGAAACCTGATAAAAAAGGCCGGCCTAAAGGAAGCTCAACTCTATTTGGCTGGCAAAAATCTGATCACTTTTACCCCTTATTCGGGCATGGATCCTGAAGTAAATTACAACGGATTCAATGCCATCGTGCGTGGAACTGATTTTTTCACCTGCCCTCAACCTAAAAGCTTTATCATTGGCCTATGCGTAAAAATCTGATCATTTTTTTATTACTCCTCACTGCTTGTCAAAACGCACTCGACCTGCGTCCAAAAATGCAGATTTCGTCGGACGAAGCTTTTAGCACCAAAGAAAACATTCAGGCCGCCTTATTGGGCTGTTACGATGCCCTGCAGTTGCAACATTATTATGGCAGAAACCTGATCATTATTGGAGATTTAGCCAGTGATAACAGTTTTGCGGATGGTACAAAAGTGGAATATTACAATGTGGATGACAATATGCTGCTTTCAGACGACATTCTTGTTGAAGGTATCTGGGCCGATATTTATGTCGCCATTAATCGGGTGAATTATATGCTCTACAAGCTTGAAGATGTGACCTTTCTTCCTGAATATGAGATGGCTGATTTACGTGGACAATTAAGATTTCTACGGGGATTGCATTATTATAACCTGGTGAGATTATACGGTGGGGTGCCATTAAAACTATTACCAACACTCGATGATTCGCCAACCAATTTTCTCCCACGTTCGACCGAGCAAGCTGTTTACGAGCAGATTGTTACCGATCTCGAATTTGCTTCTCAAAAAATCACCAATCACTTACCTCAGTATGCAACAGCCAATGCTGCCAACGCTCTTTTAGCCAGTGTTGCGCTTACACGCGGGCAATATCCTCAGGCACTTCAGTTTGCAAATGCGGTATTGGCATCTTCATACCATCTTGAAAGTGCTTATTCACAACTGTTTGCAGCCGGAACAGAACCAAGTCTGGAAATTATATTTTATGTCCCTTTTAATGCATCTGATAAAAACAGATTGGCCGAGTACAATTTCCCCTATCAATTGGGAGGGCGACACGAAAACGCCCCAACGGCTGCACTCACATCGGTCGCTGAAGAGGATTTGCGAAAACCTATGATAGCATCTACCTACGGCGACCTCTTCTACAGCCGTAAATATGCCGATATTGCAACAGGTAGTGATAAAGTCATTATTCTCCGCAATGCTGAGCTGCTGTTTATCAGAGCAGAAGCGCTCTACCGAATAGATTCTGTTGCCAACCTCTACGACATTCTTTCTGACGTCAACGTGGTGCGTCAACGGGCAGGTTTAACGCCAGTTTTAGCTGATACAATTACTTCGTGCTGGAATATTCTTCAGCGGGAAAAACAAATTGAATTTGCCTTTGAGGGGAAACGTTGGTTCGATCTGATCAGAACAAACGAGGCCATCAAATACGTGCCCTCGGTACAAATGTCCTGGCAATTGCACTGGCCCATTCCACTTAGTGAAATTGCAGCAAACCCCAATATCAGTCAGGCCGACCAAAATGAAGGTTACTAATCAGATTATTTACAATGATGTAAACCAATCTGTTAAAGCCTCTACACCATTCCAAATCGCCGGGCAGTGATCCTGGATAAAATCTACTTGTAACTTTTTCTCGGTGTAGTGCTGAAGCTGATCCAGCACATGCTGCCCGTCAAAATCGACATAAGCCATTCTGGCAAGCATTTCGTCTGGTTGATGTCCAAAGTCAATACCGGGCAGCATGGCAACGCCAGTTTCGTTTAATACCGCTTCACACATCTCTGCTGAAGTCAGGATTCCGCGTGAGCGAAGCTTTTCACTGTAAAATGAAAAATCAGGATACAGGTAAAAAGCTCCCTGAACCTGAGGAACATCAACATGGGCAGCAATAAGTTTCTGCCTGATGATCTTGGCCAGATACCGCAAAATACGGCGTGAGTCCTGCAGATATTGGTCAATCAGTGGACTGCCCTCAAAAGCAGTTACAGCAGCATATTGAATTGGAGCCGATGTAGAGGTAAAAGTCTCGCTGGCTACCGTTGCCATGGCCTCGCGCAGCCATGAAAGTTGTGGGGGAAACGAAAAAGTACCAAGCCGCCATCCACCTGCGCCGCACCACTTGCTCAGCCCACTGCTGATGATGGTTCCTTCCGGGTAATACCTGGCCATCGAAACATGTTGTCCCTGATGGTGAATCATCCCGTAAATTTCGTCAGATACCATCACGATATGGTATTTACGTGCTACAGCAGCTAACTGTTTCAACTTGTCGGCCGGATAAGTGCAACCTGTCGGGTTACTGGGGTAATTGAGAATGACCACACGCGGCCTGTTGGGATCGGTTCTGCAGATCAGATCAAGTTTTTCAGGCGTAAGTCTGTATCCATCAGCCGCGCTGGTCGAAACCCATTGTACATGCCGGCCAACAATGCGAGCCTGAGGAAAATATGAAACCCACGAAGGTGTTGGAATGATCAAATCGCCATAGTAAACCAGTTGAAGGATGAAAATCAGTTCTTTGGAACCTGGACCAATCAAAATGTCATCGGATGAAGACTGTATACCTTGTGTGCGTTGATTGAACTGAGCAATGGCTTCTCTCAGGCTCAGCAGTCCGCGTACCGGCAGATAATCCTTTTGGTGCGCGTTTTGCCGCAAAGTTTCAACTACAGGCTCCGGAACCGGAAAAGGTGATTGTCCCAATCCAAACTTATAAACTTTTCGTCCTTCGCTGATGAGTTTTTTACTTTTTTCGTTGATTGCCAATGTAGAAGATTGCGACAATCCACGCACATTGAGATTCAGATTGACCGGTAATACTTTCTTTGCCATGCTCAGCTAGCCTTAAAATGAACTTAAAATTACAGAAAAATTGCCCGACCACCAAATACACTTGGCAAAACGTTAACAATTGTCAAAATTCAAGACTGTTGGTCATTTATTGACTGGAGTCAGGTCAAAAAATTGTAATTTTAGGCCTTCAAAAAAGTATTAAACCCTAAAACATAGATTTATGAGTACCATTCAGGAACTTGATCCAAAAGGAATCTGGAAAAATTTTTACAGCCTGACCCAAATTCCACGCCCCTCGAAAAAGGAAGAAAAAGTAATTGCTTTCACCAAATCATTCGGCGAAAAGCTAGGATTGGAAACCATTGTAGATGAAGTCGGCAATGTCATAATCAGGAAACCTGCAACTCCGGGATTTGAAAACCGGATGGGCGTTGTATTGCAGGCGCACCTTGACATGGTACCCCAGAAAAACGAAGGCACTGACCACGATTTTGAAAAAGATCCCATAGAAACCTATGTTGAAGATGGTTGGGTAAAAGCAAAAGGTACCACTTTGGGATCTGATAACGGAATTGGCGCTGCAGCTGCCATGACTGTGCTCGAAGCAACCGATCTTGAGCACGGTCCGATCGAAGCCTTGTTTACCATTGATGAAGAAACTGGCATGACGGGTGCCGAAGAGCTTAAACCAGGCATCCTCAAAGGCGACATCCTGCTCAATATGGACTCTGAAGACGAAGGTGAGCTTTATATTGGATGCGCCGGCGGCGTTGATACTACTGGTGAAATCGCTGTGACACTGGAAGATGTTCCGGCAGAATTCACAGCTTTCCGTGTAGCTGTGAAAGGCCTCAAGGGCGGCCATTCGGGGCTCGATATTCACCTTGGCCGTGGCAATGCAAACAAAATCATCAATACACTTTTATTGATGGCAGCCGAAAAATATGGTTTGCGTGTAGCTGATATTGACGGCGGAAGTCTCAGAAATGCGATCCCTCGTGAAGCTTTTGCTACTGTTGTTGTCCCTGCAGCCAAGGCTGAGTTGTTTGTGAAGTTTGTTGAAGAATTTGCAGCTATTGTCAAAGACGAGTTCGAAGAAGCTGACGGTGGCGTAAAAGTGATGGCCGATAAAGCAGCCATGCCAGCCAAAGTTATAGATGAAAAGGCCCAGGAAAGCCTTTGTGAAGCCGTTGCTAAATGCCCCAATGGTGTGATTGCCATGACAAAAGACATGCCAGATGTGGTTGAAACATCGACCAACCTTGCTACAGTAAAACTGAAAGACAATCAAATTGTTATTGGCACCCTGCAACGCAGTTCTGTAGATGCAGATAAAGAAAAACTGGCTGCGCAAATCCGCGATGTATTCGAAAAAGCTGGTGGAAAAGCTTTCTCATCAGGAAATTATCCTGGATGGAAGCCCAACGTCAACTCGGCAATCCTAACCACCATGAAGGAGGTTTACAACAAAAAGTTTGGTCGTGTTTCTGCTGTAAAAGTTATTCATGCCGGTCTGGAATGCGGTATTTTAGGTGCAGCCTATCCCAACTGGGATATGATTTCTTTTGGGCCAACAATTCGTCATCCCCACTCACCCGACGAAAAAGTGAATGTAAAAACTGTCGGACTCTTCTGGGATTATCTTGTTGAAACACTCAAAAATATCCCTGTAAAAGCCTAATAGATTATGCAGGGGAATTGGTTGTATTAAATTAATTCCCCTGTCTTTTTCTAAAAAAGTTTTGAGTGTATTTGGTAAACAAGAAAATATATTTACCTTTGCACTCCCAAAATATGGGGACGAATTAAGTGCCAAGTTCGTGCAAAGCACTTTTGGCTATTTGCTGACTGACGAAAAAATAATTGAAAAATGAAACGTACTTTTCAACCATCGAATAAAAAGCGTAAAAACAAACACGGCTTCAGAGAAAGAATGTCTACTGCAAATGGCCGTAAAGTGTTGAAAGCCAGAAGAGCAAAAGGCAGAAAAAGATTGACTGTTTCTGACGAAATGTAATCGTCAGATTCTTTTCAGATTTATTTAAGGGTTTAGCAGAAGGTAATGAAGTTCATTACCTTCTGTTTTATTTTTATACAAGCCAAGGTACAATCTCTGTTACCAATTCCTATTATTGCACCGCAAACTTACAGAGCTTCAGAGAAAAAATGTAATTTCGCATTCTAAGTGTATCGCAGCATTTTAACTAATTTTTGAATGGAAAGATTCTTCTTAATCATCTTTTGGATCATCCTGTTTTTCTATGCATTCAGGCTCATTTTCAGGTATGTTTTTCCATGGCTACTTGCCAGGTGGATCAATAAAATGAGCAACCAAATGGGACAAAAACAAAACACTCGTACAGGCCCACAAAATGAAGGTGAAGTAAAAATACGCTCTCACGGTGAAGATGCTCCAAAAGTTGACCCTGACTTTGGCGAATATGTAGATTTCGAAGACGTAAAAGACCCTAAACAACCCCTTTAATATGGAAAAGAACAGAACGAAAAGTTTGATCACCATCCTGACGGCCATCATTGTTTTCATCTTTATCACCTTTGCCTATTTCAATCCCCTGCTCGAAGGTAAAAGACTCGACCAACACGATATCTCGATGTGGAAAGGCATGTCGAAAGAGCTCGTAGACTTTAGGGCAAAAACCGGTGAAGAAGCTTTATGGACCAACTCAATGTTTGGCGGTATGCCTGCCTGGCAAATTTCGGTTGTTTATTCTGGTAACCTGATGCGCTATGTAAAAAAAGTGGTCAACCTGTGGATGCCCTATCCAGCCAATGCCGTTTTCGTTTATATGTTGGGATTTTTCATTTTGTTACTGGTTTTAGGCATCGACCCCTGGCTGAGTATGGCAGGTGCCATTGCTTTTGGCTTTTCTTCCTATTTTCTGATCATCTTGGGGGCTGGTCACACTTCAAAAGCCTACGCTATAGGATACATGGCGCCCGTAATCGCAGGCATTGTGCTGACTTTTCAGGGAAAATACAAATGGGGAGCCTTGTTAACCGCCATTGCATTGGCACTTGAAATTGAGGCTGGCCATTTGCAAATCACCTACTATTTGCTGCTCCTTGTTGTCATTTTGGGTGTAGTTCAACTGATTGATGCCATTCGGTTTAAGAGACTCAGGCATTTTTTCACTGCCAGCGCCTGGCTTATTGGCGCTGCGGTTTTGGCAGTACTTACACACAGCACGAACCTATATGCAACCTACGACTATGGAAAAGATACCATGCGCGGTAAACCAGTACTGACTAAAAACGTTGAAGACCAGACTAAAGGGCTCGATCGCAGTTATATTACCAATTGGAGTTACGGGATTGGCGAAACCTGGTCTCTTTTGATTCCAAATGCAAAAGGCGGAGCAACAGCAATGCTTGGCAACGATAATCCCGCACTGGAAAATGCCGACCGCAATCTGCGCAATGCCCTGGCGCAGCAAAATGCTTATTGGGGCGACCAACCAGGAACAAGTGGCCCGGTTTATATTGGCGCCATCGTAATGTTCCTTTTCTTTCTCGGTCTGTTTTATATCAAAGGAAAATACAAATGGATTTTTCTGGGAGCAACGCTGCTTTCCATTTTGCTGAGCTGGGGCAAAAACTTCATGCCATTTACCGATTTTTTCCTCGATTATATCCCCGGATACAACAAATTCAGAGCTGTATCGATGACACTCGTGATTGCCGAGCTTGCAATACCCGCGCTTGGCTTTATGGGACTTTATCAAATTTACAAAAAACCAGAACTTTTAAAAGAAAAACCGCTCTACTTCTACCTTGCCTACGGGCTCACAGGTGGTATTGTGCTCATCTTTTTACTGTTGCCTACTTTATTCTTTAACTTTTTCAGCGCATTCGAGATGCAACAATTCGATCGCATCCGCCAGGGGAATCCGGCCGATGCGCAGCAGATCGACCTGTTTCTTACTCAATTACAAGCAGTTCGTGTTCACATATTTAAAGCAGATGCCCTGCGCAGCTTTGCCTTTATTACGCTTGCAGCCATTGGCATTTTCCTTTTCGCCAAAGGAAAGATCAAACAGCAGTGGCTTACCGCAGCAATTACCCTATTAATTTTAGCCGATCTGATTCCAGTCGCACAGCGTTATCTCAACAACAACAACTTCGTTTCAAAACGAAAAGTTGAAGTGCCATTTCAGGCAACCGCTGCGGATAATGCCATTTTAAAAGACCAGGATCCGAATTTCCGTGTACTGGATCTGACCAAAAATATTTTTAACGATGCAAGCACCAGTTACTTCCACCATAGCATTGGCGGCTATCATGGAGCAAAGCTGCAACGCTATCAGGATCTGATCGACCACTATCTGCAAACAGAAATTCAAGCCGTTCAGGATGTGTTTCAGAAAAACCCCACATTGCAAAGCATCAACGAAGTGCTGGCAAAACAGCAGGTGCTCAATATGTTGAATACGCGATACTTCATTTTTAGTCCTCAATCACCACCTGTGACAAATTACAATGCCCTTGGCGATGCCTGGATTGTTAACCAAATAGACTGGGTTGATACGCCAAATCAGGAAATTGACGATCTGGGACTTAAAGATCTCGCAACAACAGCTGTCCTCAATAAAGAATTTGAACACAGACTCGCTGGATTTAAACCTGCAGACACCATCAGAGGCGCTATTCAATTGGAGTCTTACCAGCCAAATGAGCTGATTTATGCCTATAACGCGCCGGATAAAAATCTGGTTATCTTTTCAGAAATCTGGACACAAAAAGGCTGGAAACTATATATCGACGAACAAGAACAGCCCATATTGCGTGCGAATTATTTGCTTCGCGCTGCCCTGATTCCAGCAGGCGAACATAAGATCGTGATGCGCTATGAACCTGCTGTTTGGGCAATTGGCGAAAAAGTAAGCCTGGCGAGTTCCGTACTGTTGTTGCTTCTGGTTGTGCTTTTTGCGTCTCAGGAGATCATTAAGTGCAGAAGAAGTTCCAATCATCAGGGATGAAAAAAGTTCTGATTGTCACCTATTACTGGCCTCCGTCGGGTGGCGGTGGCGTGCAACGATGGCTGAAATTCGTGAAATATTTGCGTGATTTTGGTTGGGAACCCATCGTGTACACCCCTCAAAATCCTGAAGCACCGCAGGAAGATTTTTCGCTCTTGTTGGAGATCCCAGATGGGATTACCGTGCTGAAAACGCCAGTTTGGGAACCCTATCAGTTGTACAAGAAATTTACCGGCAGAAAATCCAACGAGCGCATTCAGACGGCATTTCTTTCTGAGAAGAAAAAACCAGGATTTACGGAAAGATTGAGCATCTGGATCAGAGGAAACATGTTTATACCTGATGCCCGACGTTTCTGGATCAAACCATCGGTAAAGTTCTTGGAGAAATGGCTAAAAGAACATCATATTGATGCCATGGTGACCACAGGTCCGCCACATAGCATGCATCTGATTGGCAAACAATTGCATAGCAAAACCGGGATTCCCTGGCTGGCCGATTTCAGGGATCCATGGACTAATATTGACTATTATCACGATCTGATGTTGGGTAAACGTGCAGACAGCAAGCATCACCTGTTAGAAAAAGCTGTTTTGGAGCAGGCAGGTGCTGTGGTTGTGATCAGCAATGGAATGCGCAATGAGTTTGAGCAGATTGTGAATCGAAACTACGTCGTCATTCCAAATGGCTTTGACCAGGCTGATTTCGATCAGCACTCACCATTAAAGGAAGATCAGCTATTTAGCCTGGCACACATTGGTTCACTGGTAAAAACGCGCAATCCCGTCATTTTATGGAAGGTGCTTCAGAATCTCATCCTGAACGAGCCTGGATTCAAAGAAAAATTACAGTTAAAACTGATTGGGAAGACAGATATTTTTGTACGCCAATCAATTGAAGATCATGGGTTGAGTTCTTTCGTAAAAGAACTGGATTATTTACCTCACGATCAGGTGATTGCAGAACAACGGAAATCTCAGGTTCTCTTGTTACTCATCAACAACACGCCGAACGCCCACCTGATTGTTACCGGGAAACTGTTTGAATATTTGGCTTCGAAGCGACCAATCATTTGCATCGGGCCAGAAAATGGAGACGCAGCAGCAATTTTGAATCAAACAAAAGCCGGAAAAGTTTCAGGATTTGAAGAAGAAAGAAAGCTTGAAGCCAACATCAAAAGCTATTTTGAAGCCTATCAGGCTGGGAAAAATACCATCAATTCAGCAGAAACAGCACGGTTCGAAAGAAAAAACCTGACGATGAAAATGGCGCAATTACTTGATGATCTGGTTAATCGTTCAAAATCCGGCTGACAAATTTCCCGATGTCGTAGGTTTCGTTGAAGACCCGATAGAGTTCCCGCATCAAAGGAAACCGATCTGCATCAATGCCCCGCGTCTGCAATTGATCAAAGAAAATATTCACTGCAATTCGACCTTCGAGCACAACCTTTTCAGAGATATCTTTCGAAAAGAAGCCTTTGCCAATTAACAACCCGAGTGTTCGGTTCCTGCTTAGGTCGTTGAGTGCAGTGAGCGAAAAATCACCAAACCCACAATAGTTAAAAATCGTTTGGTCGTTCCCACCAAAAGCAGTGATCAGGCTGCGCATTTCGTTGATAGCTTTCGACAAAACCAAAGACCTGAGGTTGGGCGAATCGAAATTAGCATCAACAATGCCAATGATGATGGCATAGATATTCTTGAGGATACTGGCATATTCAACACCCTTTACATCTTTGGTGAAATCCAAGTGAATCGTTGTGTTATCAAATAAACCCTCGAAAATCGCGAAAGCTTTTTGGTCTGCACAGGCTATGGTAAAAGCTGTAGGTTGGCGATTAATGATCTCACGCGCAAACGAAGGCCCTTTCATGCTCACAATAGGGTTCTTTAGAAAAGCAGCAAGGCAATCAGGAATGATATCAGACTCGTTTCCAAAGCCTTTGGCGAGGTTTACAAGCAAAGCATCTGGATTTATAAATGCAAGATTTTGCTGCAAATACGTCACAATCGCTGTTGATGGAATAGCCAAAAAAACTACATCTGCCCGTTTAAGCACCGATTTTTCATGGGTTGCTTTTAGCGTTGGATGCAATTGGTAGTTGGGGAAATATTTATAATTAACATGCTCTTTATTGACCGATTCAACCACATCTTGCTCTACCGAAAGCAACTGAACGTCATGCCCCTGTTTGGCAGCCAGAATATTACCCAGCGAGGTTGCGATGGCTCCACTTCCAATGAAAATAATGTTGGTGATACTTTTACGTTGTTGCATAAAATCTCTATTCTTGGGCGAAAATACATTTATTTCCTGAAACCCAGTTTGACCAGTGTTTCATCCAATGCCTGATTGATGTCTTCGGAAATGCGGAAAAAATAAACAGCTAATCCAAATGATGCTGTAAATATAGCCGAACGCAAAAGAATGTCCCAGCCAAAACAAGACATCCTGGGAAGCAGATAAGCCATCCCAAAGCTCACCAATCCAATGATTATCAGAAGGATATATTTGTAATCAAAAGGTTGAAGCCGGTATTTTCTGTACAGAAAAAGCCAGGATAAAAAATTGAAAATAAAACGGGAAATTGCTGAAGCAAACGCAGCGCCAACAATGCCATAAACCGGGATAAATATGAGGTTGGTAACGATAAGCAGACCGACAAAAAGCAGCAAGAGCCAGGTCAATACCCTATAATGCTCCGAATTGTGAATCACATTTTGTGAAACACTGGTACTCATTTCAAACAAGTTGGCCAAACCGATGAAAATAACCACCCAACGTCCGGCTTCGTATTGCGGCCCAAGAATAGCAAACACATTGTCGAGATTGATCGTGAGCCCTAAAAACAGAAGCCAGCCAATAGTTGTCAGCGTGATGTTACTTTTGTAATAGATTTCAGCCACCTTTTTCATGTCCTGTGCTTTCCAGCCATCGGCCAGCATCACAGATGCAATCTTAATCACAGGCCGCGATGGAATCAACACCAACGTACCAAAATAAAAAGTGACTGCATAGATCCCTGTATCCGCCAGACCCAGCGCATGGTTGATCATCACAACGTCGATATTCATAATCAGAACACCGGAATAGCTTGTGATAATGCCATAAAAAGCCACGCTGGTCATCTGCTTTGCCAGTTCCTGACCAATAAAACCCTTATCCCAGCCCAAAAACAGATTTCCTTTCTGAGCAAGTGAATAAGTGATCATTAGGGCTGGCAAACAGATGGAAACGACATACATCAAGACCATTTGCGCAAAACTTACCCACCCAAAATAATAGGCAAGTATAGCAATCAAAATGAATAATCTTTGCCACAACTCCTTGTATATCATCCCTTTTACCGCATTGTAAAGCACACGGTAATATGTGTCTAGTATATTAAAAAAGGTAGTAAAAAAAATCAAAGGAACCAGATACATGATGTAATCAACGAAAAGTGCCGATTTTTTGAGGTTTTCCTCAATCAACCAGGGTTTCATGAAGAAAAACACTATCATCGACAGCACGAAACCAATAAAACTAACCACCAGTGCAAGTCGCAAAAAGCCATGATGGCCTTTGTCCGGATCGCGGAAAAATGGGAAATTACGTACAGCTACTGTGTTGAAGCCCAGGCCTGCAAACTGGCTAAACAGAATAGAAACGGAAACCAACAATCGCAGCAATCCAACTTCGTCCGTGTTTAATACCTTGGGGAAAAGAAGCCCCGTTGTCACAAAACCAATGACAACACCTACATAAGAATAGATCGTTCCCTGAATACTCTGATTTTTAATGACCCCCATTTGCTGTTGCGAGATATTGATTACAAAGGTGCAAAATTCCTGCTTACAATAACGATTCACTACTGCAACAAAGGTAAGACCTCAACGAATATTTGTAATATTGTACACTGATCCTAAATGGCTGTATGTCGCGAAAAAAAGTCTTACTTTACTACCTGAACTATTCCACTTTCGTCAAAGAAGACGATCGTATCCTTTCGTCAGCCTTTGCTGTGTGTAAATACCAGTTTAAAGCATCGAAAAAGCCACTGACATTTTTTTTCGAAATCTTAAAGCTGTTGTTTTTCAGCATCCTAAACATTCCATTTACCAATGTTGTTTACATTTGGTTCGCTGATTACCATAGTTTTGTGCCTTCTCTTTTGGCCAGACTTTTCGGAAAAAAAATCGTGATTATTATTGGTGGATACGATGCTGTCAGTATTCCATCCATCAATTTTGGGGTTTTCCGGAAGCAGAACTTTCGGGCATTTTGTGCGCGTAAAAGCATACAAATGGCTGATTTGATTTTGCCTGTTGACGAGAGTTTAGTCACCGGATTCAATCACTATGCAGATCCTGAAGGAAATGGCTATCCGATTGGCATTAAACATTTTGTAAAATCTTTTAAAGGAAATATTGTCGTCGTTCCTACAGGCTATGATCCCGAAAAATGGCATATCAGTGCAACAGTAAAGCGCGAAAAATCTGTCATTACAGTTGGCGGAGCACCCGACATGCAAACATTTCATCGAAAAGGGCTTGATCTGTTTATCGAAACAGCCAGGCTTATGCCTGAAACCGACTTTTTTATTGTGGGACTGAAGGGAAAGATGAACGATTACGCCTTGCAAATTGCGCCAAAAAACTTGCATTCGCTTGGGTATATCCCCAACGATGAACTTCCGCCTCTACTCAACAAACATACAGTTTTTGCGCAGTTTTCGATGAGCGAAGGTTTGCCCAATACGCTCTGTGAAGCTATGTTGTGTGGATGCATACCGGTCGGCTCTAATGTCAACGGCATCCCAAAAGGCATCGGCGAAACGGGCTATATTCTTGACCAGAAAAACCCGGAAAAAGCCGGTGAGCTATTAAAAAAGGCCTTGGATACACCTGAGGGGATGCGCGAAAAAGCGCGTGCCCATATTCTCCAAAATTTTCTGTTTGACTTTCGTAAAGACAGAATAATCAGCCTATTACAATCACTCTAAATTTAGCTTTGAAATAAACATGTCGAGGTTTTGTTGCGCTTTCAGATGCAGCTGATTAACCCGCTCATTGAGTGAATGTTCGTATTCAGGAAGTTTGTCCAAAAAATGATTGAATTTCAACATGGCTTCTTCAACATCTTCATTGTAGTCGCAGCTTAGTTCCGGAACGCCCAGATAATTGTAACATTCGCGCCCTTTAAACTCATAACTAATATTGAAGGCAGGCACCTCACCCAGTAGCGACAATATGCACATATGGAGCCGCGTGCCAACCACAACAGAATATTGTTGCAGGGTTTCGCGAAAATCTGAAAGTTTATAAAAGTTATGGTCCACCCGGCACTTTTGCTGCCTGACCTCTGAAAGTCGCTCGAAAATTCGTTGTGCCATCACCGCATCGTTTGTATAGCCAGGCATCCCTTGACAAGTAGATAAGAAAACTACCTGATAGCCCGTATCAACCAGCAGGCGCGTCATGGCGACAACCAACCGGATATAATGTTCCTCGTTTCGCTGATCATGCTTCCATGCCCTTACCGAAATTGCAGCCAGTTTTTTTGCTTTTGGCAAAGCGCTTTTGATGGGCAATAAAAACGCACCATCTTCAACCTGTTGATACTTCTCGTTGGAATAATCCATTTGTTGCATCAGCATAGCAGACACATCATCCCGAACAAAAATAAAATCGATAAATTGCTGATAATAAAGTAATTTATTCTTACTCTCGGCACTTAACGGGCCAATCGATTGCGCATAAATCCCGGTTTTTTTTCCAGCCAATTTTGCCTTTCGTAGCAATTCTAAAGTATGTTCAAAACCATAATAATCATTCAGGTAACCACCAGGTGCAGCAATCATCGCATGTACATCCCGATAGGATTTCCGCAGTGAAAAGGCCAACTTGACTGTAATTTTCTTTAGCCATGGCAACTTTCTGAAAAGCTTGTGATCAGTGATTTCAGGGATGAAAGTCCTGTCTGGATATAGCGCTCGTACTCTTTGATAGTGGTAAGTGGAAATAACAGGCTGAAAGCCACGGCTGGTCAATGCGTCTGCCAGTGAAAACACAAGCGCCGCATCACCATTATTCAAAGGCACTGCAGAACTTATAACAACTTTACGTTTGGTAGACATTGTAAGATTCTATAAATGAGTACTATAACTTGCCCGTTTCGATGCGGGCCTGCCTGATACTGGCATTCAGCTCAAAACCAATCAGCAGGATAAGCGCGTTAAAATAAAGCCAAAGCAAAAAAATAATCAGCGTACCGATAGATCCATAAAGCGCGTTATATCGTGAAAAATTGGATACATAATAATTGAAACTCAAGGTACCAACGATAAACAAAACGGTTGCCAGCAAAGACCCGGGGCTGATGAAACGGTATTGCTTTCTTTCGGCAGGCGCATAGTAATAAAGCATAGAAAGGCTGATGAACGTCAACAGCAAAATAACAAGCCACCTGACTGCCTGCAACAGCTTTATTGTCAATTCTCCCTTGATGAAATCATGATCTATCAGCCAATTGATGATGATTCCGCCGGTTGTGATCAGGAGAATTGCAATTACCACCATGAAAAACAGGGCAATCAGCAGAAAAATAGCAGCCAGCCTTTGCTGTACCCAGGTCTTTGTTTCGATGGTATGCCAGGTACTGTTAAAACCATCCATGATCGCACTGATCCCATTGGTGCTAAAGATAAAGGTCAGTACAAAGCTCACCGAGAGCAATCCCGTATTTTGTCGCATGACGATATCAAAAATCGTTTTTTCTACCATGAGAAAAGTCTCTGGCGGTATCACTTCACGAAATAAATCGAACAGGGTTTCCTGAAAGCTTTCAATCGGAATATAAGGGATGAGTGTAAACAGAAACAAGATAAACGGAAAAATGGCCAAAAAGAAGTTGAAAGCAACAGCAGCAGCACGGTTGGCTATCGATCCTTTAAAAAGTCCTTTCAGGAAAAATTCCAGCACATCATACAATGGCACGCCATCGAAGCCCGGAAGCACAAGCAAACGCAAAACGCGAACCAATAAATCCTTGGTGCGCAAATACCTTTTGTATTGTTTGATGATGAAATGCTTATATCGCGTCATCTCAATTTGTTATAGCTCTCAGACTCAGGTCGAGGCTTTTGATATGATGGGTTAAGGCCCCAACAGAAATAAAATCGACACCAGTGGCTGCATAATCGTAAAGCGTGTCTTCGGTAATCCCGCCAGAAGCTTCTGTCTCCATGCGTTTACCAATCATTTCCAGTGCTCTTTTTAGATCAGCAGGTGTAAAATTATCCAGCATAATACGCTGGATGTTGCCTGTTTGGAGGGCTTCTTCAAGTTCCTCGAAATTTCTTACTTCCACTTCAACCGGAATTTTTTTACCCAGCTTATTCAGGTAATCGTGCGCAGCTTCAATAGCTTGTCGAATTCCGCCCGCAAAATCAACATGGTTGTTCTTGATCAATATCATGTCGAAGAGCCCAAAACGATGGTTTTCACCACCGCCAATTTTCACTGCCAGTTTCTCAAAGGGTCGCATATTGGGTGTGGTTTTGCGTGTGTCAAGCAGGCGAACCGGAAATTCATTCACCAGAGCGACTAGTCTGGCAGTTTGTGTAGCAATTCCGCTCATTCTTTGCAGGTAATTCAGGGCCAGTCGTTCTGCTGAAAGAAGCGAAACAACACGTCCTTCAACCTCAAACACAATATCTCCTGGCTGAATGGAATCGCCATCCTTCATCAGTGGAAAAAAGTTTGTTTGACTGTCAACGAGCTGAAAAACCTGTTTGGCAATGTCAATGCCTGCAATAATCCCTTTTTCTTTCACCAGCAAATGCATACGACCTTTTGCCTGAGCAGGAATGGTAGCCAGCGATGTGTGATCGCCTTCGCCAAGATCTTCTTCGATGGCCTGCAAAATCAATTGCTGAATGATATCGTCTTGTTTCATATTTTGGTAATACTCAATGAATGCACAACAACCTCACCAGCCAGTTCGCTGCTGAGCATATACACCCGGAATAAAATCGTTTTGCTTTTTAATTCACCAATCAGAAAATTTGCTTCCGAACGCGCAGCTTTGCCCGATTTGATGATATTAAACTCTTCGGCAACATGATTTCTCAAGAAATCTTCCAGCATTGAAGCAGCCTGTTGTTGGCTGTAAGTACCTGACTGATCTTCAAGTTCAAGCTGCACGCGCTCAGCAAAATAGGCAGAAATTACAGCTGCCTTGTTTTGATCAAACCCTGATTTGATTTGCTTTTCAAATACTGATCCCAAAGTCTGGGCAAATATTGGAGAGGAGAGCATCGCAAGCACCAATAAAATCGCAGTTTGCATACGTTTTTGTGGATAACTGTAAAGTATTTTTAGCAACATAGTCTATCAGGAATTATGCCTTTTGAGCCTTCAAAATTAATCATTCTTCACAATCATTGCACCAAAGTGGCTTGCATTCATGTAAAAATCAGGAGTTCAATTGATTTGCCCGTCAGAAAAATGTTTGTAACCTTTCAAAATGCAGTCACACGACCACCTCCATTTTTATTAACTTTGTGTTTTAAAGCCTATTGATTTTCGGCGTTCATTCAATGCACGCCTTTATTAATGAATTACACAATGAATCAGTTTAACAATCCATTTGAAATCAAACACATATTTCAGTTATTTGTCCTATTGGCACTTATAGCCGGGGTAAGTTCCTGCCTGCCTGAGGAAAAAACAGAGACAGATAAATTTGAAAATCAATTGCACAATTTCAACAAATCGATAGATAATATCGGCCAGACCATGGATTTGGTTGATGCCATGCAATCCGAAGTGGACAATATCGAACGTAAACGAGCACTAGGAGAAATCACTGATGCCGAGGCAGATATGCAGCTCAATGAGGTAAAAGAAACCTATGGACGTGTAATTGCACGTCGTTCGAATGTTAATCCTGCCACTACTCTTCCCGAATGGGCCAAGCAGCTTGGATTAACTGAACCAGAAGGAATGCAGGTCGATCCTGACTATTCACAACTCACATCTGTAAACAATCCCGACGAAGGATTCAACTCAGTGTTGATGGTTTATAACGGAGACTATACTACTTCGATGCGCGAAGCCCAAAAAATAGCGAAACGCGCCAATATTCCCTTGAGCAAGGACTACGTGCAAGCTGTAGAGCTGGCCAAGACTTATAGTTCTGAGCCAATAAAAGGGATTGCATATATGAATTTCGATCCATTTGTTTCAGATGCAACCTACAATATTTCTATCACTGTTGACGAAACCGGCATGCTGACAATCAGCGCTGTTGATGTCAACCAAATGAAGAGGCAATTCAATGCAACAAACAGTGGAGAATAAAAAGGCCACAATTCTAGTTACAGGCAGCAGCCGGGGTATAGGTTTTGAAGTGTGCCTAAATCTGGCCCAACAACCAGGCACAAAAATAATTGCCACCGCCCGAAATATTGATTCATTGCGGAAACTAGAGCAGCAGGTTGAAAAACTGAACAACCAATCGGTTATTTTTCCCCTTCAGCTCGATATGGAGAATTACGGTTTTGAAAAAGCATTGATTGAGACGCTTCAGATTAACAAACTAATGCCTTCAACTGTTATTCACAATGCAGGGTTACTGATCAATAAACCTTTTGCTGAAATGACCACGGAAGACTTTGACCGCAGTTTTTCAGTCAATACAAAAGCTGTATTTATCCTAAGTCAGACATTGCTTCCTTTTCTTCAAAAACCTGCGCACATACTCACGATCAGTAGTATGGGCGGCTATCAGGGAAGTGCCAAGTTCCCCGGACTTTCGCTTTATAGTGCATCCAAAGCGGCCCTGGCAGTTCTGACCGAGTGCATGGCAGAAGAGTTTAAAAATGAAGGTATCAAAGCTAATTGTCTGGCACTTGGAGCCGTTCAAACCGAAATGCTGGCAGAAGCTTTTCCTGGATATCAGGCACCGCTTTCCGCTAATGAAATGGCCGGTTTTATCGCTGATTTTGCCTTGAACGGACATCGCTTTTTCAACGGCAAGATCCTTCCAGTATCGGTTTCTACACCTTAATCCGATTGGCATTAAACTACCAATTGAAAAATCTACCTATTTTAGCAGCCTGATAGCTAACCCAAAATCAAAAATGAGTCAAGTTGACACCCCGATAGAGCATCCTGGAATTATAACAAAGATCGAAGGCAACACGGCAAGCATCATGATTTTGTCGCAGTCGGCCTGTGTTTCTTGTCAGGCAAAAGGTGCCTGCAATATGTCGGAAATGGAAGAAAAAAACGTGGACGTAACCCTTTCAGATCCACATTTATATAAAATAGGGCAACAGGTGAATGTCATCATGAAACAATCGCAAGGCAATTTGGCTGTGTTCTTGGGTTACATACTTCCATTTATCGTTTTACTTTCAACGCTTATCGGTTTAAGTGCTTCCGGCTATAGCGAAGGCTTTTCGGGACTTATTTCGCTTGGCATCTTGGCACCGTACTACTTTGTTTTATATCGGTTCAGAAATAAACTGCAGGCAACTTTCAGCTTTTCTCTCGAACCTTTTAAATAGGTGATTGTTTTCAATGTACAGTTGCCAACACGCATATTTCAAGTCAATTAATCATTTATTATATTATTCCATGAAAAAATTCATACCCATTTTCATCCTGAGCCTATTGACTGTTCTGGCTTTCGGACAGACAGAAACTGAAAAAACAAGTTTTAAAGCCGAGAGAGTCGTTAAAGCCAGTTATTTCGACAAAACATTGCCGCTACGCGACATTCAGCCTGTTACTCCGGGCGAACGACGCAGAACATGGCTTAATGACCGCGTTGAAAATCCTTCGATGGAGGAACAAATTGAAAATCTCGACGTCCCCGAAAACCTGAATGCCATTGACCCTGTAGTTCAAACAGATGGCAATCGCGAAAGCAATTACTGGCCACTTCGCAGCGTAATGGGGATTGGCAATGTTAACGGCGTGTATCCTCCTGATACAGATGGTGCTGTAGGTCCTGATCATTATTTTTTGATGGTGAATCTTTCTTTTGCGATTTACAGCAAAGAAGGCCTTTTGCTCTACGGACCGGCTGACAACAGCACGCTTTGGGATGGTTTTCCAGGACCCTGGAGCGGAACCAATGATGGCGACCCCATTGTTCTATATGACCAAGAAGCTGATCGCTGGTTTGCCAGTCAGTTTGCCGTGAACACAAACAACAATACTTTTTGGGAATTGGTAGCGATTTCCGAAACAGGTGACCCACTCGGAGCCTGGTATCGGTACGCCTTTCAATTCAACTACTTCAATGACTATCCCAAGTTTGGTGTTTGGCATAATGCCTATCTGGGCACCTTTAATTTCTTCAATGCCAGTGCAACAAGTTATGTTGGCGGAGGAGCGGTAGCTCTGGAACGAGAAGCCATGTTAGCTGGTGACCCCGATGCACAGATGATCATGTTTCCGATCTCAAACTCAAAATTTGGCATCATGCCTGCCGATTTTGACGGCACACCTCCCCCATCCACCGAACCAGCCTGGTTTGCTCATATGAATCGCACCGGCAATAAAAATATTGAAATCTGGAAAGCGGACATCAATTGGGATAATCCAACAAGCTCAACTTACACTCTGGCAAATAGCTTACCAGTTGCAGCCTTTAATGCGAGCGTTGGGTCTATTCCACAACCAAATACCACACAAACGCTGGATGCTCTCGGCGGCCAATTGATGTTCAGACTACAATACCGGAACTTTGGCACCTACAGCACGCTTGTTGCCAATCATACAGTTACAGCCAACGCCAGGGCCGCTATCCGCTGGTATGAATTGCGAAAAACAGGCGCTGACTGGTCGATATACCAACAAGGGACTTACCAACCTGATAATGACTACCGTTGGATGGGAAGTATTGCCATGAATGCTAACGGAAATATTGCTCTTGGTTATGGTGTTTCTAGTTCAACGACCTTTCCAAGCATCAGATATACAGGTCGCACTGCTGATGCACCACTTGGTGAATTTAATATTCCTGAATCAGTAATTGTAAATGGTACGGCAGCCCAAACCAATGTTAACCGTTGGGGCGATTACAGTGCCATGACCATTGATCCGTCCGACGACTCAACATTTTGGTATGCTCATATGTATCGGCTCAGCAACAACTGGCGTACTCACTTTGCATCTTTTAATTTTGCACCAGGAGTTGGCCCTGAAATAGATGCCGGAGAAGATCAGATAATGTGTGTAAACCAAAGCACTGTTACGACGACTGCTACAGGGGTTGCGGTGCAATCAGTACTCTGGACAACCGAAGGTGACGGTTTGCTTCTCTACACTAACCGCATGGAAACCCTTTATGCTCCAGGCACTAACGACCGTGCCAGCGGATTTGTAACGCTGAAAATTACAGCTGAAGGCTACGAAGGTACTATCGTAAGCGATAGTTTCAACATCACAATTGTAGGGTTGCCGCAAGCCATGGCAGGAAACGACACCATTGTTTGTGCCACAGAAACAATTGAATTGGTTGGCCAGGCCATGCATGCTGACAGCACTATTTGGTCAACCTCAGGAGATGGCAGTTTTAACGATCCCAACTTACTAAACGCTGTTTATACACCAGGTCCACAAGACATTTTAGATGGAGAAGTTGCGTTAACATTAGATGCATTTGCAAATACGGTTTGCAACGACGACGACAGTGATCAGTTGGTACTCCTGATTGACGATTGTACATCCACTGAAGAATTGGCTGCACTTGCATCAAGGGTAAGTGTCAACCCAAATCCAACTGCTGGACGGTTTACGCTTAAAATCGACAACGAACGAAAGTCCGCAATCAACTGGCAACTGCTGGATGCAGGAGGAAAGAAAGTGATGCAGTCGAACCGACCTTCAAAATCAAGGAACTATTCGGAATCATTTGATCTTGAACAGTATCCGAAAGGCACCTATCTGTTACAGGTTCTGATCGGGCAACAGCGTATCACCGAAAAAATTATCCTAAACAACTAAAGAAAGCACCGATAGATATTGAATTCTTTATATATGTTCTAAATTGTTGATTAAGTGGCAATTTAGAAGGTTTCTAAACTAACCCGGAACAATGCTGATATTCAAGTTGTTCCGGGTTTTTACTTTCTGGCTGTTTGCGCCTAGTTTCATGCTATATTATTGATATACTGATTCTTATATTGATATTAGTCATCCTGACTATAAATAAAAGATGTAGGCAAATATTTTAATTTTGCCCTACTGTTCACTCTGTAACAGTAAAAACGCTGAATTGAAAGTGTTGAAGATAAAATTGAACGCAACCTAATAAAACCGAAGACACGTGAACGATGTATTGCTTTTTACTTTATTAACGCTGGGCTTGCTCGGAACAGTATCTGCTGTGATATTGTATTTCGTGGCACAAAAGTTCAAGGTGATAGAAGACCCCACCATTGACATGGTAGACGAAGTTTTACCAAAAGCCAATTGCGGAGGCTGCGGATTTCCAGGCTGTAGAAATTTCGCCGAAATGACTGTAAAATCTGCCAAAGAAAACCAAAGTCTGGAAGGATTGAACTGCCCGGTGGGCGGAAATGCTGTGATGAAGGAAGTCGCCGCCATTCTGGGATTGGAAGTTCAGGAACAAGAGCCACAGATTGCAGTTGTGAGGTGCAACGGTAGCCTTGCTAATGCACCAGCCAAATCAACATATGAAGGCCCATCAACATGCGCTTTTGCCCATAATCTCTTTGCGGGTGAAGGTGGCTGTCCGCATGGATGTCTTGGACTGGGAGATTGTGTTGCTAGCTGCGACTTTGATGCGATTGAAATGGACCCGCTCACAGGATTGCCTGTTGTAAACGACAAATGTGTTGCCTGCGGCGCATGCGTGAAAGCTTGTCCACGCGGCATTATCGAATTGCGCCCAAAAGGCAAAAAAGACCGTCGGATTTATGTGAGCTGTATCAATGAAGAAAAAGGTGGCGTAGCCAAAAAGAATTGCAGTGTAGCCTGTATCGGCTGCTCCAAATGTTTCAAGGTTTGCCCATTCGACGCCATCACCATGAACAACAACCTGGCTTACATCGACCCGATCGCATGTAAGTTATGCCGCAAATGTGTTGTGGAATGCCCAACCGATGCCATCATCGAGTTGAACTTCCCACCCAGAAAGGTAAAGGTAGAGACAACAGAATCGGCTCCGCCTGCAGTTGCAGAAAAGTCAGCAGAAAAAAGTGAAAATAGCCAAAACGATATTCAAGCATAACCTCACCGAAGTATGAATGCATTGAAAACATTTAAGATAGGTGGCGTGCATCCCGAAGAAAATAAACTTTCGGAGCATGTTGCCATCCAATCGCTCCCATTGCCAAAGCAAGTTATTCTGCCTTTGGGTCAAAACCTGGGAGCTCCTTCAAAACCCATTGTAAAGAAGGGAGACCTGGTTAAAGTTGGTCAACTAATTGCCAAAGGCGAATCTTTTATCTCTGCCAACCTCCATTCGCCTGTTTCGGGAAAAGTGCTGAAACTCGATGACGCTATGGATGCTTCGGGCTATCGACGACCGGCCATTTTTATAGATGTAGAGGACGATGTTTGGGAAGAAGGCATTGATAAATCTGATAGCATAGTCCGCGAAATCACTGCCGGCAAGCAGGAAATCATTGAAAAGATTAAAGCTGCAGGTATTGTAGGTTTAGGTGGCGCCACATTCCCAACCCATGTAAAGCTCATGATTCCTGACGGAAAGAAGGCTGAATATCTCATTATCAATGGTGTTGAATGCGAGCCTTATCTGACATCTGATCATAGGCTGATGCTTGAAAAAGGTGAAGAAATGCTGATTGGTATTCAAATATTGATGAAAGCCATGCAGGTCGATAAAGCTATCATTGGCATTGAAAATAACAAGCCCGATGCCATCAATCACCTGACTGAACTTTCAAAAAACTATGCAGGAATCAATGTTCAGCCCCTCAAAGTAAAATATCCTCAAGGCGGCGAAAAACAGTTGATTAAAGCTACGGTTAACCGAGAGGTGCCGTCCGGAAAATTACCTATCGAAGTAGGATGTGTAGTAAGCAATGTCGGTACAGCTTTCGCAGTTTACGAGGCTGTTCAAAAGAACAAACCGTTGATCGATCGCATTGTGACCATCACCGGAAAAGCCGTCAAAAAACCTTCCAATTTTAAAGTCAGGATTGGCACTCCTTTGCTCCAACTGATTGAAGCTGCCGATGGCCTTCCGGAAAACACCGGAAAGGTAATCAATGGCGGACCAATGATGGGAAAATCGCTATCAACAGTCGATGTTCCAATTGTAAAAGGATCGTCAGGCATCTTACTGATGAAGCAGGAAGAAAGCCACCGGGATACTCCGAAAGTTTGTATTCGCTGCTCGAAATGCACTGTTGTGTGCCCGATGGGGCTCGAACCCTTTCTTTTGTCAAAATCGGCAAAACTCGGAAAGTTCGACAAGGCAGAAAACGAACGCATCATGGATTGTATTGAGTGTGGATCATGTCAGTTTACCTGTCCGTCTAACCTTCCGCTGCTCGATTTTATCCGGCTGGGCAAGAACAAAGTAGGACAAATTATCAGATCGCGTAAATAAGAAATTATCAAGAATATGAGTCAATTTACCATCTCAGGTTCTCCGCATGTACACGGAGATGACAGTGTGAAGAAGATCATGTATACCGTGGTACTGGCCATGGTTCCGGCCATGTTGGTTTCGGTTTACTTTTTTGGCTTCGATGCCATCAGGGTGTTGCTTGTTTCGGTTATTTCGTGTTTATTTTTTGAATGGATTATTCAAAAATACCTGATCAAAGGGCCTTTAACCATCAATGATGGCTCAGCCGTTGTTGCAGGCATCTTACTGGCCTTTAATATCCCTGCTGGCATCCCATGGTGGATCGTTGTCATTGGATCTTTGGTCACCATCGGCATCGCTAAAATGTCGTTTGGCGGCCTCGGAAAAAACCCTTTCAATCCAGCTTTGGTTGGCCGTGTTTTCATGTTGATTTCCTTTCCGGTACAAATGACGAGCTGGCCGGTTGCCCGACCACTTTTTGCAGGCGGTTTCACCGATGCTATTACCGGACCTACCGCGCTTGGAATCCTAAAAGAAGGCGTGGGAGCTGGCAAAACGATTGATCAGATACTAGCCGATCCCGCAATGCCTTCATACATAGACCGACTGGCCGGAAATATGAGTGGTTCGCTGGGTGAAATATCTGCTATTGCACTCATTTTGGGTGGCTTGTTTATGGTTTGGAGGAAAGTAATAGACTGGCAAATTCCTGTTACAATAATCCTAACGGTATTTGTTGTGGCTGGCGTTTTTCATCTGATTGATCCACAGCATTATATCGACCCTACTTTTCATCTTTTTACTGGTGGACTGATGCTTGGGGCTATTTATATGGCTACTGATATGGTAAGTTCGCCCATGAATATGAATGGCAAAATAGTGTATGCTGTTGGAATTGGTCTCATCACTATCATCATCAGGTTGTGGGGCGCCTATCCGGAAGGCATTTCATTTGCCATTCTGATCATGAATGCCTTTACACCCTTAATCAATAACAGCTTTAAACCAAAGCGATTTGGTTTGGTAACAAAAAAATAGACGCTCACCATATACATTTTTAACCATGGCAGCTAAAAGAGAATCAACGTTTTTCAATATGGTCAGCACCTTACTGCTGGTGTCGGCTATTTCGGCACTTGCACTTGGAAGCGTTTACAACCTGACAAAGGAGCCAATTGCCCTTGCCAAGAAAAAGAAGCAGGAAGAAGCCATCAAGGCAGTTTTGCCGGCGTTTGACCGCCTCGTAACGAAAAAGTTCAAATCGGGAGTGGGTGAAGAAAAAGACTCCTTACAGTTTAATCTGGCCTATCAGGGAGACCAATTTGTTGGTGCGGCCATCAACACATTTACCAACAAAGGTTTCGGCGGCGAAATCAAACTGATGGTAGGTCTGTTGCCAGACGAAACAATTAATAACATCTCAGTGCTTGAACATAAAGAAACGCCTGGTTTGGGTGATAAAATGGCTAAAAGCAAATCTACCTGGAGCAATCAGTTCAATGGCAAAAATCCAGCTACATTTAAACTCGCTGTCAAAAAAGACAAAGGAGATGTTGATGCCATTACAGCGGCTACCATCAGTTCACGAGCATACACCGACGCTGTTAACAGAGCTGTAGTTACTTTCGGTGCTAATAAAGGAGGAATCTAAGCATGAATAATTTACAAAATTTTACCAAAGGTTTTTTTAAAGAAAATCCGGTTTTTGTGCTCTTACTTGGGATGTGTCCGACATTGGGCGTAACCACAAGTGCCATCAATGGATTGGGCATGGGTCTGGCGACAACATTTGTGCTTGTCATGTCAAATCTGGTTGTCTCACTGGTTAAAGATTTTATTCCTGACAAGGTGCGTATTCCATCCTTTATTGTCATCATTGCCTCTTTTGTTACAGTAGTTGAGTTGGCAATGCAAGGCTATGCCCCTGCCCTTTTCGATCAGCTTGGACTTTTCATTCCGCTGATTGTAGTAAACTGTATTGTTCTTGGAAGAGCAGAAGCTTTTGCTTCAAAGAACACAGTGTTTTCGTCTGTGGTTGATGGTTTATCAATGGGATTGGGCTTTGCACTGGCGTTAATGATCCTTGGAAGTGTGCGAGAGTTATTGGGCAGTGGTGCTATTTTCAACATCAAGCTCATCAACCACGATATGATATTGGTGTTCGTACTTGCACCAGGCGCATTCATTGCACTTGGTTATCTGATAGCTTTGATGAACAAATTGAACAAAACGAAATAAATCCTGCAGTCATGACATACATTATCATCATCATATCAGCCATATTTGTCAATAATATTGTGCTGGCGCAGTTTTTGGGCATTTGTCCTTTTTTGGGTGTTTCCAACAAAATCTCTACTTCTGTTGGTATGGGAAGTGCAGTTTTGTTCGTGATGACACTGGCAACAATTGTAACCTGGCTGGTTCAAAATTACGTGCTGATGCCTTTAGGCATTCCTTTTCTTCAAACGATCGCATTTATTCTGGTAATTGCCGCTTTGGTGCAGATGGTTGAGATTATTCTGAAAAAGGTCAGTCCTGCGTTGTATTCAGCTCTGGGTGTTTTTCTCCCGCTGATTACGACCAACTGCGCTGTTCTTGGAGTTGCCATTTTGACTATACAGAAGGATTTTAACCTAATGGAAGGCGTTGTGTTCGCCATTGCCAACGCACTTGGCTTTTCACTGGCCCTTGTGACCTTTGCCAGCATCCGTGAACACCTCGACCTGATGGAGGTTCCGGCCGGCATGAAAGGCGTTCCGATTGCTTTGGTAACCGCCGGCATTCTGGCACTCGCCTTCATGGGATTTACAGGAATCGTATAAAGTACATTGAATCAATTTTAGAGTCCATGTTGAGTCTATCAGCATGGATTTTTTTTTGACCGAATCATGAATCAATAAAAAATCCAAGTTCTAACTTTAGTTCTTCACAAAAATTCGACATCCACCTTCCTGGATTTGATTTTTGTAAAACCAGGAAAATTGCGCAATTTCTATTCGGAATCATTCTAAATTACTTCATAGCAAGCATTTGATGCTCCAATTTTGATGCTATTTTATTAATATTTCTATTTTTGTTTGTGATGTCTGAATAGGCACAGCATCCTTGTGATAAATTGTAACCAAAACCCAAATTCACGCATGAAACACAAATACTTTTTAAGACGACTGTTAACAGTTGTTTTGCTTGGTGCCATTACAATGGCCAGTGCATTTGCACAAAACAGAAGTTTTACTTTTCCATCAACTGCTTCTCATGAGGGATTTTCACTTGAACAATCAGGGAAATCGTCTGCCCACATCCGCCATGCTTTGACGAGCATGTCACTTGAAATGCTTAACGCTGATCAAGTTAGTGGCGAGGTGATTTCTTTGAATGGATTGTATCTCCCAAACAATGCAGGCGCACCAAATCTCCCTGGAGACAGTCGCTATCTTGCCATCCCGCAAGGAGCCACTGCCACACTGGTTGTGCACAGTTTTCAGAAGCAAACTATCCAGAATGTTGACTTGCTGCCCGCAGCTCCTATTCAGCTCGAAAACGACAACAGCCCTGCCGACTATTCAAAAGACATGACCATTTATAGTAAAAACGGCCTCTATCCTGCCAATCCTTTTCAACTTTCGGCACCAACTACCATTCGTGGTTTAGACGTTGTTATTTTGGGTGTTACACCGTTCCAGTACAATCCAGTTACAAAAGAACTGGTGGTTTATTACGACATCGATATGGAAGTTGTTTTCGAAGGTGGAAACGGCCATTTTGGCGACGACCGTCTACGCAGTCGCTGGTGGGATCCAATTATGCAAGATATGGTATTGAACCGCGAGGAATTGCCGGTTATCGACTACAACAAGAAAATCCAGCAAGCTGTTAACAACCGGGAAGAAGGTTGTGAATACCTGATTGTTGTTCCAGATAACGCAGATTTCATCCGTTGGGCCGACAGTATCCGCCTGTTTAGAACACATCAGGGCATCCTGACCAATATCGTTACACTTTCAGAGATAGGCGGCAATACTGTTGGCGCCATGGAAGCTTATTTTAACAATGCGTTCAACAGCTGGAATATTCCGCCAGCAGCTATTTTGTTATTGGGCGACTACAATACCGACGGATCAGCCGGCATCGTTTCGCATGTGTTGACTGATCATCCCGGTGGCTACAATCCTTATATCTCTGATAATCCATTCTCGGACGTAACCGGAAATAACCTTCCAGATATTGTATTTGCACGCATCACAGCAAACACCGAAGCGCAGTTGGAACATATGATTCATAAATCATTAAACTATGAGCGGACACCACCTACCAGCCCCGATTTTTATGACCATCCGGTAACAGCCATGGGTTGGCAAACAGAACGATGGTTCCAGTTATGTTCCGAAATTGTGAATGGCTTCTGGGAACATGGTTTGGGAAAAAGTCCGGTACGCGAAAACGCTATTTATTCCGGCTCACCTGGTGGTGCATGGTCATCCAACGCCAACACTGCAACCATTGTGAACTATTTTGGCCCAAATGGATTAAACTATATTCCTGCCACAACAGCTCACCTGACTGACTGGGGTGGAAATGCGACCCGCATCAATAACGACATCAACGCTGGTGCTTTCATGGTTCAACACCGCGACCACGGTATGGAAACCGGATGGGGAGAGCCTGCTTACACCAATTCAAGTTTGAATGGTTTATCAAATGAGGAGTTGACTTTTGTGTGGTCAGTAAACTGTTTGACCGGAAAATTTAATTACGGAAGTGAATGCTTTGCTGAAAAGTTCCACCGTCATGCACAAGGCGCTTTAGGAATTATTGCAGCAACTGAGGTATCATATTCATTTGTAAATGACGTCTACGTTTGGGGATCCTACGACAATATGTGGCCAGAGTTCATGCCTCTCTATGGCTCCAATCCTGTAGCCCGTGGTATTATTCCATCCTTTGCCAATGCAGCTGGAAAATACTTCTTGCAACAGTCGAGCTGGCCTTACAATCCTGAACATAAAAATATCACTTACAACCTCTTCCATCACCATGGCGATGCCTTCATGAATGTGTACTCTGAAGTACCTCAGGAACTTACAGTAAGTCATATGCCCGTTTTATTGAGTGGACTTGAAACCTTTGAGGTTACAGCCAACCCGGGTGCTTTCATTGCCCTCACCAATGGCGACCAAATTGTTGGAACTGCAGAAGCTATTGAAGGGACCACACAAATTCCGATCTCCTTCCAGGAGCCGGGATCACAAATTTTGATCACAGTAACCCTACAGAACTTCTACCGCTATGAGCAACTGATCGACTGTATTCCTCCTGATGGACCATATGTAATATTCAATCAGCAAGTTGCGCATGATGAAAGCGGCAATAACAATGGCATGATTGATTTCGGCGAAAGCATTGATCTTGACCTTGCTCTGAAAAATGTGGGCAATGAAACAGCTGTTGACGTTGCAGCCACCTTGTCAACTGAATCACCCTATGTGACTATTATCAATGGAGAGTCCTCCTATGGAAGCATTCCATCAGGTGAAATAAGTATGCTTGAGAACGCCTTTAGTTTTGAAGTATCTGATGACGTACCAGATAATGGGCCGTTGATTTTTGAAGTGACGATGACCAGCGGAGATTTCACCTGGACCAGCAGCTTTGCCATCAATGCCTATGCTCCTGCATTTGCGATAGGTAACTATGCCATCGACGACAGTCAGGGCAACAACAACGGTCGTCTCGATCCTGGTGAAACAGTTACTGTAACTTTCTCAACAATGAACGAAGGACATTGCGCCTCTCTCGATGGCAATGCAATTCTGAGCATTTACAGTCCACTCGTTACAACGATTAATCAGGAGTTCACTTTCGAAAGCGTTGGCGCAGGCGAACTTGTTGAAGCAAGTTATGAAGTAATTGTAAATCCGGCGGCACCTGTTGGCTCCATGGCCGATTTTAACCTGCTTGTTACTGCAGGCGCTTATACTGCCGAGAAAGCATTCAGTGCCAAAGTTGGTTTAATTGTTGAAGACTTCGAAACCGGCGATTTCACTGCTTTTGACTGGGCTCTTGGTGGAAATACTCCCTGGGTGATAACAGAAACAGGCGCTTTCGAAGGAAGCTATGCAGCCAAATCAGGGGCCATTACGCACAGCCAGGCTACAAACATGCAGATTTTGTACGAAGCCGGAAGCACAGACACTCTCACCTTCTATTATAAAGTTTCATCTGAAAGCGGATATGACTACCTGCGTTTTTATGTTGATGGCGTGAAGAAAGGCGAATGGTCGGGCACAGCACCTTGGAGCAGAGCAGCTTACCTGATTACTGAAGGCACGCACCTTTTCAAATGGGAATATTCCAAAGACGGTTCTGTTTCGGGCGGAGAAGATTGTGGGTGGATCGACTTTATTGCATTCCCGGCTATGATAACCACAACAGGATGGGCTGGCAACGACTTGGAAACCTGTGAAGAAGCACCAGTCCAGGTTGAAGGGTATGCTGACCATTATGAAAGCCTTGAATGGAGCACATCCGGTGACGGGGCTTTCGATGACATCAACGTCGTCAATCCTATTTATACACCTGGAACTGCAGACATAGAAAATGGACAGGTAGCACTGCATTTGACTGTGGTTGGCGAAGATCTGACTATCGAAGATGATGTGAATGTTGGAATCTTCCGAAATCCACAGCTCTCAGTTGAGAGTGCTGCTGCTATTTGCGCTGGTGATCAGTTTACATTTACATCAAACGAAAGCCAGTATTACACATCTTTGGCATGGAGCACAGCAGGCGATGGTTCATTTGATGATGCTACTGCCCTGATGCCAGTTTACACCCCAGGTGAAAACGATTTGGCTAACGGAGCTGTAACCCTGAGTGTTGAAGCCATGGCAGAAGGAAGTTGCGACAATGCAACAGCAAGTTTCGACCTGAGTTTTCACAGCCTGCCTACTGCAGCCATTACTGGTGACCAGACTATCTGCGAAGGCAATGAAGCAACCGTTGAACTGACCCTTACCGGTGCAAGCCCCTGGATGGTCATGATGGAAGACATGATAGATCCAATGATAATTGAAACAGCCAACTATAGCATGACCATGCAACCTGAAGCACCAATGAGCATGAGTCTGGTTTCGGTAACTGATGGAAATGGATGCTCAAATACTGCTGAAGGCACGGTTACGATTGAGATGGACTACGCTCCAGAATCACCTGCAACCGCATCAGGTCCTACAAGTCTCGACCTCTACGATGTTCAGGAAAGCAGCTATACCATTGAAGCTGTTGCAACAGCCGAAAGCTACAGCTGGGAATTGCTTCCGGCCGAAGCCGGAGAAATTGTAGCTACGGAAACCGCCGCTACAGTTAGCTGGAATACCGAATACCGTGGACAGGCAACGATTAAAACAATGGCTGCTAATTATTGTGGCGAAAGTCTATGGAGCGAAGACCTTGTGATTGAACTTTTCAGCACAATTGGTTTAAATGAACTTTCGGTTAACCATATCAACGTTTATCCGAATCCTGCTTCAAATATGCTGAACATTGCCTTCGACCAGGCTCAAACCGGTAAGCGCATCATCAGCATCAGCAATTTATTGGGTGAAACCATTGTTTCGCAGGAGGTGAATCTGATTAACCAAAACAGAATTCAGTTGCCAATTTCAGAATTAGAAAATGGTGCCTACATTATTCATATCGCATCCAGCGACAACAGTGTGATGAAACCACTGTTGATCAAACGATAATCTAAATCCAACCCTAACTTGAAAAAGGCTGCCTGAAAGGGTGGCCTTTTTTTTACCCCATTAACAGACTTCTTTAGAACTCAAGCAGGATAATAGTCGATTTACTTACTCATTTTCAATCTTTATCATGTTGGTGGGGGAAGTCGCAACCAAGAATATGTGTAGCAAATAATGTTCACTGGCTTAAAAACCGCACACTCAGCATCTGATTGGCTGATGAAAACAACAAGATCAGCAAGATGAAGGTGAATATAAACCAATGCCGCATTGTCGCAGAAAATTACTGCCTGCTTGAGAATGCAGAAAAGAACGGTTTTGTTTCTCAACGGATAAATTGTTCCCGTTCAAACTGCCCACTAAAGAGATTTTGATAAATATTTGGCGTGAGCTGTGGCATCATGGTTTTAAACGATGTTTGATACGATTTAACAAGCAGCTTTTCTATTTCTCGACATCTCTTGCTGCAAACGATAAACCAAATACGCAATGCCCAAAATGACAAAGACGGTAAAATCCTCACCAAGAGGAGCACCACCACCAAGAGGTGGCACACCAAACTCAGGCGAACCTCCCGGGTCGGGAGGTCCCTGAGCTAGTGATTCAACTGACACAGAAAAACTCGTCAGCAAGAACACAACAATCATTCTTTTGATTATCATGCTGTTAGTATCGTATTAGTTTGTAAACCCCCGACAGGTTTTCTGTAGTTAACCGTACAACCAACAACCCACTTACCACCTCCTTAACTGACACAAGGTTTCTGCTGTTTGCCGTCATACTGTTCTGTTGCAATAATCGGCCATCAGAACCATAAATATCCATGGTAAAGAATGTCCCAACTTGTTCATGAGTCCATTCGATGCAAATTTGATCTTTGGTCATATAAATTCTAGGCAGATTTTCGCGCGCATTTCCTTCTGGCAATTGAGTGGCTGTTCGATTAAAAACCAATTGGAATCGCTCTTGCGCAGGGCCAGGAACACCATCAAAAAAATACTGTTGAGTCTGGTTCAAATCAGTTACTGTACTGGTTTCCATGTCAGTGAGAACTATCTGCGTATTGTCGAAACTTTCAGTCAAATCGAACGACAAAGTATAGGCTCCTTCAACAGGAACCTCCACGGAGAGAAAAACCGTATCAGCCTGCTCAAATATGGGCAATAGATTGATTGATAGTGGAGTTTCCCCGACTGTTGAGAAAATCTTCGGAGCTTCATCAATACCATTTAAACGCAGAGCATCCATTCCCAAGTCAAATTCAGCAGTGGCACCCTGATCGAATCCAAGCCAGGTTTTGTCTTTGTATCCATTACCGGTAAGTGTGATATCGAGCGCATTGAAATAGGAATCTGTTTCCTTATAAAAATCCTGATGGTTGTGCACCTGTGCTTCCTTGTTCAATGTAATGGAGGCTCCTGCGTCGAGTGCCTGAATAAAGAAGCCTTGTCCGGCAGGAATAACGCCATCTGTAAGTGTTCCCATTCCGATGGTATTGCGACTCAGATAACTCCCGTGATCATAGACATATGCAATACCTGCGTTGTTTTGCAGATTGAAGTCACCTTCATCCCAATCAATTGCAGAAGGAAACGGATTGCCAATCAGGTTCCAACCATTTGATGATCCACTGAAAGAAAGCGGATACACAAAATTTTGATTATTCAAAATCCCATCGTAGGCTGCCTTTTCTGCCGACTTACTGCTATTTAACCACACAGCATAACCTTTACCCACTTGCAGCAAAGTCGCCGTATCATTAATGTAAACCCAATCGTTCGCGCCTTCGTCGTAGTATTTTATCCAGGTATTGGTTTCTTCAAAAAAGAAAACAGCAGCTGTTGCATTCTGAACCAAAGGAGAGACATAGTGCCACTGACCACTGGAGAGATAACTTTCAGCATGCGCATTAAGCTGCCCGTGATTGTGCACATTGATAAATGAAGCGCTACCTGTTTCATCTGATTTTAAATACAGTCTGTTGTTCAACGAGAGCTGCCCATCATTGGCCAATGTCATTGATGCTCCCGGATCAACAATGGTTTCATTGACTTCAAATCCATCATCAACCACCGCTAATCCTGACTGAATAACTGCATTCATCAGATATCTGGGTTCACCATTTGACCAATTTGCAAATTCACTCCAGTTGCCAGATCCATTCCAAACTGTGGTATCGGCACCAAAATCCTCTACGAGTTTATAGAATCCAGTGGTAGTACCCAGCAAAGTTGAACCATTTTCCAAATCTGGCACGAATTCGCCAGGCAACCCGAAAAAAGTTGTATCTACTCTACCAGTCAATGTGTTGTAGCGAAACACATTTCGGCGGGCACCTGCTGAAACAACATCAGGATTGGTTCTATTTACTAGTACAGAAGAAAATGCGCCATGCGGTACTACGGGAGTATTGAGGTAGGTTAAGCCTCCATCAGTGCTGCGAACCAGCGCAAAATCAAGATTTTCACCAGAAGCAATATACAGTGTATCATTGCTTCTTGGGTCAAGGTCAATATCATATATCGTCATTTTAGGAGATGCAGCAGCAACTCCTGTTGGGCCATCATTCACAAATGTCCAGCTTACTCCTTTGTCATCTGATCGCCATAGTTGACCATCCACTTTAGGATAATTTAAATCAAAATATCCAGCACCTGCATACACCACAGTATCTCCATTTGCCACCCCCACTTCAACAACATTCCCTTGTTCAAATCCACTTGGGGTAACAAGCGTCCAGTTTAGCCCACCATCTGCTGACCGCCATATATTTCCATAGGTCGAAAGCGGAAACGGCAGCACATTCGATCCGGTTCCGGTCACTGCCAATACAACCTCTTCCGAGACAAACTTCAAATCCGTAACTCTGATATCGTGATTTGTAGATGTATTCCATCCTGCGGGTGTTACAGTTGAAAACCCGCCAATGCCCGAAAAACTCACTGAAAAACCATTTGCATGACCGGCAATGACATGCAAGCTGTCGTTCGGATTTATTGCAACGGCTGAAACACCATTATCATCTCCAACACCTGCAACTGGGAATTCGCCATGGGGCGCAATCCACTTATCCACGCCCACAATGGTTGAGGAAAAATACTCTTTGGTATAACCCAGGCCGGCATTGGTTGAAACATAAAATACGCCTTTCGATTGTGCGATTTTAGAGATAGAAACAGCTGCCAAACCTTCATTCACAGCCAAAGCAAATGGCCCTTCTGCACCCGAAGTGCTAAAAGCAACACCTCGTCCGTATGAGCCCGCTACCTTTGTGACAATGGTAGGATGCGTGGCCATGGCATTATCGGGTAGTACATGACTTGTCCAGTTTGCACCCAGGTCATCTGAAACCCCTCCTCCTGGAAATGAGAGTCGTAAACCATTGCTCAGAGGCATGGATGCTACCCATGAAGCACTGTAATCTGCACTATGCAATGGCCAGTTACTGCCTGATACGGGTGTAATATCCGTCCATGTGAGGCCGGCATCCAAGCTCAACAGTATTTTTTTTGTTCCACTAAAAGTGTCTCGTATGCTTGCAACGAGTGTATCCCCTGTTATTTGAGCAGGATGTGTAAAAATCCTTTCTACCGTATGAGGGAAAGGGTAAAAAGGGTAGGTTGCTATTTGCGTAAACCCTACTCCATCAAATTTGAAAAGATTTCCGCCATCTAACGTACTGGCAGATGCCACAAAATAAACAGGATAACCAGAAACACTGTTTGCAACTGCCATATCCTGAATAATATAGTCAGTTCCAATTCCGCTAATTGTGTCGGTTCTTCCAACAACATTATGAAGTCCATAGGTTGAGGTATCGTTCAATCGAACCAGATATTGCCGAAGACCCACAAACAGATAATGGTCAGACAATCCAATTCCGCTTACCGACATGGCGTTGAAGGCAGGGTCAATCTGTTGCAACATCACATGATCCATTGCAGTTTTAAATGTGCCGCTATCACCTTCAGAAAAACTGATAACAGCAGAAGTGAGCGTGCCGCCGCTCTGTGCCGTGCGTACCGCAACCCATCCACTTTGGTTTGCCAGCACTCTCACACCACCTCCACCCCAACCGCGTTGGGCATTATCAAATTCAAGTGAATCGACAGGAAATGGTTGGGTCCAGGTTGCGCCATCATCGTCCGTGTAAAAGACAGAGCCAGGTGTACGAACGGCACCAAACAACCGATTATTGGTATTACAATAAGTGAGATCGATGGATGCTCCGCCATAGAGACCCAGATTCACAACTTCGCCGGTCGGCTGTGCTGACAACTCTTGTTGGCTCGAAACAAACAATACAAGCATGAATGCAAGCATTCCAAAAACAGATTTTAAAGCAAAATAAGGTTTCATTGTCGTTTTTTGTGTTTATGTGGTTGATTTCGGGTGACTGTTCGTATCTTTACGAAAGAAAAAGAATCGAAAACCCTTTATTAGAGAACGCAAATTACATGGAAACCATCGTGTTTTCAAGCATAAATGATTGACCGGTTTGATACAAAATGTAAACGGCTATGTTAAATGATGCAACGGCACGAATTCTGATGATTGCAAAATGGTTTCTTCTTACAGCCATCTTTGCGGCACATACAAATGTCCGGTCAAATTTCAGTGTTGACTCTGTTCAGCTTGAAAAAAACAGTGAAAGCACCATGCTACTTAGCGAAGAGGAACAAATGAAGCAGCTTTTGAGCAAGGCTGCCGCAACAAATATGTCAGATTTTGATCAGGCCCTCAAGTACAGCAAACAGGCCATGCAACTGGCCGAAAAACTTCAAAACCCAAAAGCAATGGGCATGGCTTTCAACCTGATGGGTATTGCCTATTTTCATCAGGCAAAATATGATTCAGCGCATTTGCTATACAAAGAGGGCTTGTCGATCTTTGAAAAACTCAAAGACACCACAGGCATTATTCACATTAACAACAATCTTGGCATTGAAGCAAAAACACGAGGCGATTACAAATCGTCTGTGTATTTTTACGACCGAGTGCTGAAAATTGCAGAACGCATGCAAAACAGGCAGGTGCTGGCTTTTGCACACAACAACCTGGCAATTGTTTACTATGAATGGAAGGAATACGAAGCAGCATTGACCCATTATCACCAATCGCTTGATTTATTGCAGACATTGAATGACTCTTCCATGATGGCATCTGTGCAAAACAACATCGGCGAGTTGCATAAGGTTCGGGGTGACACCGCCTCAGCACTCCGATATTTTAAAGATGCCCTGAAGATTGCCAGCCTTGGCACAAACCAAAAAACACTCATGAACACGTATTTGAATATTGGCGACATCCTCTTAGAAGGCAATAGCTTTTCCGAAGCCCAAGCCAATTACAAAACGGCCTTTGCAATCGCCTCTAAGCTCAAATACGACTATGGCATTGCCTACACACACATCCAAATGGGCAAGGCACTGCTTCAAAGCAAACAGCTAACTCCTGCTTTTAACGAACTCACTTCAGGTTTGAATCTGGCTCTTCAATTGAAAAATCTTCAACTGCAAAAAGACGCGCATGAATTACTTTTTCAATATTACTTATTGACCAATGATTATCAAACCGCTCTTCAACAGCAATTATTGTTTAGTAAATTGAAAGATTCAATTTATGATATAAACGCCCGCGAGGAGCTTTCGCGGTTGCGAACTGAATATGAAACTACAAAAAAAGAGAAGGAAATAGCCATCCTAAACCAGGATAAAGCAAATCAGCAACTTGAAATCGGTTACCAAAAAAACCTGCGAATCATCACAACACTGGCGGCATTGTTTTTAATGCTTGTTTCCTATTTACTCTATTTGCGTTACCGGATGAAGCAGCAAAAGATCAAAGTTGATTTGGAAAGAAAAAACATGGAGATTGAACAAAGACTGCTTCGATCGCAAATGAACCCACACTTTATCTTCAATTCATTGAATTCGATCAACAGTTACATCCTGATCAATGATCACCAGACCGCTCAGGTATTTTTAAAGAAATTCAGCGAATTGATACGGTTAATTCTGGAAAACTCCCGGAAAAGCATGATTTCGCTCGAAGATGAAATCAGAACTTTGCAACTCAACCTCGAGCTGGAACAATCACGTTTTACCGATGCCTTTCAATTCAGCATTACCATTGAGCCTGACCTGATTTTGCAAGACACTTATGTGCCCCCAATGCTCATTCAACCCTTTGTGGAAAATGCCATTTTGCATGGCTTGAGCAACAAAAAAGAGAAGGGTCAAATCGACATCGAATTAAAAAAATCGGGACAAATGCTCCTGGCAACTGTTTCAGACAATGGAATAGGGCGAGCAAAAGCCGGCGAAAACAATGAAAGCAGAAGAAGTAAAACACATCAATCACTCGGGCTACAACTCACCAATGAAAGGCTTTCATTGCTTAGCAGCAAATTCCGGCAGAATTTTCATTTTTCTATCGTTGATCTGAAGGATGGCCAGGACAATGCTGTAGGCACTAGGGTAAACATTTATTTGCCTTTTGAAGTTGATGATTGATTTGTAGATTTGTCCAATGATAAGAACACTAATCATAGACGATGAGGCCAAAGCCAGGCAAGCACTACGACAGCAAATCGCACAAGATTTTGCTGATATAGAAGTTGTTGGAGAAGCAGCAAATATTGCTGAAGGCAGAAGTCAGATACTGCTTTATAAACCCGCTTTGGTTTTTCTTGATGTTCAAATGCCTGACGGAACAGGCTTTGACCTATTGGCTTCATTTGACCAACTCAGTTTCAAAGTCATTTTTGTTTCTGCCTTTGACCATTTTGCCATCAATGCTTTTCGGTTCAGTGCTGTAGACTATCTATTAAAGCCTGTTCACCCGAATGATCTTCGCAGAGCCATTGAGAAAGTGTGTCATCAGGAAAAAAGCCAGTCCGACGCCCTTAAAACCCTGCTAAACAACAACAGATCTCTCACTAGAATTGCGCTCCCATCCACCGACGAACTCGTTTTTGTGGCTATTCAAGACATCGTTAGATGTGAGTCCGACTCCAATTACACGCACTTTTATCTTGTAAATGGCGAACATTTCCTTGTTTCCAAAACCTTAAAAGAGTATGAAGATCTACTTGAAAACCAAGGTTTTTTCCGCATTCATAAATCTTCGCTCATCAATTTAAAACACTTGAAAAAGTATAAAAAAGGTGAAGGTGGCACAGTTACAATGATTGATGGGAGCCAGCTTGAAGTGAGTCGCAGGAGAAAAGAAGACTTTTTGAAAGCGTTGAATAATCTTTGAAGACATTTGAACCGAAAAAAAACTATTGTACAAAAAACAAGCATAAAACCTGTCAATTCTTGGAATGCCGCGAGTGCCGTGAAACGGAAGCGGTATCAATGCCAATGCCATAAGGACCTGACTTATTGTTCAAAGTGTGGTAAAAACGGCATTTTTCGCAAACGTGAAATTATTGTTGTCCGCCACCATGCAGGCTTCTGTATAGTGCAAACTAAAATCGATGGGTTTTTCGGGATTTGTAGCTGGGTTTTTTACTAAAGATATTCCAAAACTGGAAAGGTTGTTTTCTTACAAATCAGGCTGACATTGAACAAGTCCTTATTCAGGTGAAAGTGAAAACCGTATCGCTGAAAATAATCCTCGATCGCTTCTCATTATAAATCAGGAATTACCTTTTGTCTGGCCATAAAGCCGTAACAGAAAACTTAAATCTATTATTTTTGTGCTCTAAACAATTACGATTGAATTCATTTGCTTTTGTAAAAAACCCAACACATTTTATGGCAAAATCAATTGCATACCTTGCCAGCGACGACAGCAAAGAACTTTCAGACCGTTCGAAGGTTTTACTCGACGGTTTTTTTGGTAAAAACGAATACAATTTCAATGGAAATGATTCACTCTTGTTTTTTGCCAGTGGCGGCTCTGAACAAAAAGCCATCGAAGTAGCCAAAAGCGCCAAGCGTGTCATTCTGTTGTGCCACCGCGAAAGTAACTCATTTGCTGCTGCAATAGAAACTGCAACCTATCTGCGATCGAAGGGAAAATTGATTGCCTTGATTGACATCTTGTCGGAAACTGCCCGAACTGAATTTGATCATATGTGCATTGTAATGGATGCACTGAAGAAGCTGGAAAATCAAAAAGCAGCATTGATTGGTGAGGTGTCGGAATGGCTGGTTTCCTCATCCATCGATGCTCCAATTATCTTGGAAAAGCTTGGCATTGAACTTACTAAGCTATCGTGGGCTGAGGTGGGTGATTTTAGACAACAGGAACAATCTGCAGTTTTTTTGGATGACTTTTCAAAAAGTGCACATCCAAAACTAACAGAAACTGCTCAGGTGTACAGTTTGCTCAAAAAAACTATTGAACAGCAAAACCTCTCAGCAATAACCGTTGAATGCTTTCCAATGGTAAAGCGTGATGAGGTTACGGCCTGTTTACCACTTGCTGTTTTGAACAAGCAAAATACTGTTGCAGCCTGCGAAGGTGATATCACCAGTTTAATTGGCATGATGATCATCAATGCGCTGACAAACAGTATTCCTTGGCAGGCAAATGTGGCTCATATTACTGAAAAAACGATACTATTTGCCCATTGTACAGCCCCGTTGCATCTTTTAGAGTCTTTCGAAGTTACAACCCACTTCGAAACTGGATTAGGCACTGCCATCAAAGGGAGATTTAAACCAAGAAATGTGGGTGTTTTCAGGCTCAACAATAAACTAGACCGGTATATGCTTTTTGAAGGTGAAATTGTGGATACCCCTTCGCATGCTTTTGCCTGTCGCACTCAAGTTGAATTACAAGTAAGTCCAAAGACAATTAGTTTACTAAAAAACAAATCATTAGGAAACCATCACTTGATTTTTCCTGTTGAATATGTCCCGCTTGTGCAAAAAATGATGGATATTTTACCCATAGAACGGGTAGGATAAGAGCACATCTTTTTTTTGTCGAAGAAGTAACAAACAAATAATCTACCGAAAGCACTCACCAAATTTTGATTTGCCGGATTTCAGAATCATTTGTTCTTGAATTTCTGCAGCATCATTTCTGTTTCATGCGAAAATTGACTAAGAATCTCATTTTTAAACCCATTCACCTTCCATAAAAAAGCGGGAATGCCACTTAAGCACTCCCGCAGATAAAACCAAAACCATTCCGGCAACGGCCGGATCTATGGTATCTTGAGCGATTAACTAGCCTTTGAGCATATCTATCGCAATTTTCTCCGCTGCCTTGATCAGTGGATAAGCCGCAGGTGATGCCGTTAAACATGGATGCGTACCGATCTGCATGCCAAGCAGCATGTTAACAGTCATTCTGTTTTGAATCGCCAAACCAATCACATTGGTTAGTTCTCCGGCCTCGAGACCGCCTATCACTTCACCACCGATGATTACACCAGAGTGCTTGGCAGAGATCAGCTTCACAATTTGTTTATGCGAACCAGGTAGGTTTCCCGGGTGCCGATCGATACCTTCAAAAACAGCTGACATCGTTTCTAATTCTTCCTCCCTTGCACGTTGCTCTGTAACACCTGCTGTGCCAAATCCGGTATCGCCAATTGCGGTTGAATAGATTGCAATAGTCCCACTAAATGTCTTGACAACATGCAGGTTAAACAAATTCATCCCGGCAATTCTGGCTTCTGCACTGGCTGTTGAGGCCAACATGGTAGGCACGCGTTTTCGGGTGACAAAATCACGTTTTTGAGCACAATCACCTACAGCAAAAACATCTTTTTCATGGGTACGCATGTATTCGTCAACCGAGATAAATCCATCCTCATCCACATGAATACCAGCTTGCTGTGCCAGCGAAGAATTTGGCCGGTACCCCATCGACAGCACAATGGCATCCATTGGCATTTCCGTTCCATCTTCGAGGATAATTTTTTCAACGTTTTCATTTCCAACCACTTCCAATAAGCCTTTTCCAGTGATGATTTGTATGCCACGCGTCTGAAGCATTTCATGAATTTTATCTGACAACTCAACATCAAAGGCCAAATTGAGGATATGTGGTAATTTTTCAATCAATACGACCTCTAAACCGCTCTTCCGCAATTCATCCGAAAGCTCTACGCCTATAAAGCCAGCTCCTACGACTGCAACTCGGCGTGCATTATTCAACTGCTTTTTCATACCGTCGAGGTAGTATTTGTCTTTGGGAATCACAAAAACTCCGTTCAGATTGACACCTTTTAACCACTTCGGCTTTACAGGCGTTGAACCGGTGGCAATTACAAGTTTATGGTAACCAATGACTTCGCCACTTTTAAACGACACTTGCTTTGATTTGACATCTATTGAGACAGCCTCGTCTACCAAAGATTCGATACCATTATTTTGCATTACCATATCAACTGGCATCAGGTTTTTCTCGCTGTTTTCCAGTGTACCGAATATATATGGAATCCCGCAAGGAACCATCACATCTTTCTGCTTCTTGACCAATGTAAAGCTTTTTCCAGGCCAATGTGCCTTTGCTGTCACAGCCGTTACCATTCCACCAGCGCTTCCACCAATAATTAAAACATCTGTATTCTTCATTATTTATTTTGTTTATGTTGGCATTTTGGCCAACTTATTTTTCTCGTTGTTATCTCAGTTCAAAGGCGTTCTCCGGGCAAATCGTCATGCAAACCTGACAGTTGCGACAATTGGCTTCTTCCACATGTGCTTTTCCATTTTTCAGAAAAATCGTATCAGTTGGGCAGACTTCAATGCATGTGCCACAAGCGGTGCATTTCTCGCTGTTTACAAAAGGGAAAACTTGTTGTCTTTGAACAGGTATATGCGTAAAATCATCCTCCTCTTCGTCAAGAACCGTTTTTATCATTTCAGGCGCTACTGCTTCAAAGCTCTTGTATGTTAACGAACCGCAATCCGGACATTTGCGTGAATTACATGGTACACCTGGCACATGTCTGAGTGCAATCCCACAGGTTGGACACATGCAAAAAGCTGGATTTCCCGATTGAGATTTTCCTCCTCTATGTTGATGCTGCATTATTAAACCTCCCTTAAATCTCCATTTTCAAAATGTTTCAACGCATCCCTAAGGCTCATCTGATGTGCTTCAACAAAAATTCGGATTGCGCTTTTTTTCAATACCTTAGCCGCAGTTTCCCCCGGCCCGTTTCCAGTAATCAGCACATCTGGTTTCAACTTAAAAAGCAGTTGTGCCGTAGCCGTCCCTGCACCATGGGCTTCTTCCTGTATCGCTGAATTATCAATTACTTCCAACTCAGTTGTTTCGGTATCGAGCAGCACAAAAAATGCTGTTCGTCCAAATCGCGGATCAATCTGAGCTTCAAGATCTTTTCCGGTCGATGTGAATGCTATTTTCATATTATCTCTCATTTGTTTCTAAAATAATTAAGATGTCAGTACACCTTTAAGTTTGTCCCAAATATTTTCGAATCGAACCCTGTACGCTTCAGAAACTTCTGCAATAGTTTTGGCAGCAGCCATTGCACGCGGGACAGCATGATTGAAGGCCAATTTGCCAACAATAAGAATTTGCTCTTTTTCAAGATAATCCTCAAGTTGCATCGTCAATTCTGGGTCTAAATCATATTTATTGATCAGACACATCATTTTCAGCCTGCTTCTTTTTATAAGTACTACAAGACGTTTCAAGTCGTGGATAGCCGATTTTGTGGGTTCGGTAACCAGTAAAACTATATTGGCACCTGCCAGAGAAGAGGCAACCGGACAACCGATTCCCGGAGCGCCGTCAACCAGGATAAAAGGTATTTGGTGATTTTGTGCCAACATTCTGGCGTCTTCTTTTACTTTGGCAACAAGTTTTCCTGAATTATCCGCACCAGCATCGAGCCTGGCGTGAACCATGGGCTGCTTCAGGCGCGTTACGGCATGAAAAAGCAAACCTGAGCGCCTGTCTTTCATCTTGATTGCACCAGTTGGACAAATTCTGGTACAATATCCGCAACCTTCACAATCAAATGAATTGATGTTCAATGTATTTGGTTTTTGCGAAATCGCATCAAAGCGACAGATATCGACACATTTTCCGCACTGAATACACAAATCATCTTCCACTACAGCCAGCTTACCACTCATGAAAACCTGTTCTTTAAAGTTTTCGGGATGAAGCAACAAATGCATATTTGCCGCATCTACATCACAGTCGGCAATCACTACTTCTTGCGATGCTACCGTTGCAATTGCAGCACTGACTGATGTTTTTCCAGTACCCCCTTTTCCCGACAGAACCACTATTTCATGCATGGTGAAATTGTATTTTCTGAATATACTCCTCAACCGCTTTCATAGCATCAGCCATTTGTGGCACTTCGTTAGACAACTTGCCTTGTGCATAATTTCTGGCGATATCCTCGTTATAGGGAATCTTTGCAATCAGCGGGATATTGTTGACATCGCAATACTGCTCCACCTCATCGTTGCCGATGCCATCACGGTTCAAAATTACTGCCAGGGGTTTGTCCATTTGACGCATCGTTTCGATGGCAATTTTAAGGTCATTGAGTCCAAAAGGAGTTGGCTCAGTTATCAACAAAACCAGATTTGCATTACCCACAGCTGCTACAACCGGACAGCTTGTTCCCGGGGGGCTGTCATAAATGATGTAGGTCTGATCCTTGATTTCCTGATTTGAGAGAGCAATACTCTTCTTTATCAAAGGAACGGCCTGTTCCTCTCCCAATCGAAGTTTGCCCGTAAAAATTGTAAGGTTTTCATGTTGCAAGCTGCTCAAACTTCCTATTTCATGGTTTTTCATTGGCAAAGCCTCAACCGGACACAATTCAGAACAGGCGTAGCAGCTGTGGCAAAGTTCATCGAGTACCATAATCATTTCTCCCAGCTGAACCACTGCATGATATGCGCAAATTTCGGCGCATTGCCCACAGCGAGTGCAAATATTGCTTTGCCAATCGGGAATTTGCTTAAAGACTGGCATCTCAAAGGTTGGATTGGCTTGTTCGTAAAACAAATGCGCATTGGGTTCCTCCACATCCAAATCGACAAGCACACAATCTTTGGATTGACTCAATGTATGTGCCAGATGTGTGGAGACCAAAGTTTTACCAGTCCCACCTTTACCACTTGCAACTGCAATCCTGTTGGGTTGAGAATCAGTCATAAGCCAATCTAACTTTATCTGATTCCAGACTTTCTGCAATTGCTCTTTTCTCGAAAGGTGTTTTCCAGCTTCCCAATGCCTGGTGGGTCAAATAATATTTTTGCGGAATGGGATGCGTACCGAAAACGACTTCCATGTGGTATTTTTCTTTGATCAGTTGCTCAAAGTGTTCCATATACGGACATGGCGGGTAACCAACCAGAAAACCGGTGGCAAAGTGCACGACAGAAACGCCATTTTTTTGCATTTCGGCCGGAGCATACTCAATGTTTCTGCCTGGGCATCCGCCGCAGGAAGTGTATGCAGCTATTTCGACATCTTGATCTAAATACCTTGAAAAAGCACCTTCACGGGCTGCAAAGGCGCGAAAACATTTTCCTCCTGCGCAGGATTTGTAGCGATCGCAAATGATGATGCCAATTTTTTGTTTAGAAGCTGTTTTCATGTTTACTTGGTTTGAAGAATGATATAAATAAGTGAAATACCGACCAAAATCAAAGTAATTTGCCAGGCAGAATCTTTAAGGCGTGTTTTACGGTGCATCTCGGGAATGAGATCAGCCAATGCGATATAGATAAAACTTGAAGCCGAAAAAGCAAGCGCCCATGGAATGAGTCGTTGCATGGCTTCGAGCGCAAACCAGGCTAATACACCGAAAAGGATGGCTGAACTTCCTGAAAGCATATTGAGCCAGAGCGCTTTCCTACGCGACATGCCACTTTTAAGCAGTACGCCAAAATCACCTAGTTCCTGAGGTATTTCATGCATCATCACTGAAATCGTGACGAATAAACCCAACTCCGTTGAAGATAGAAAAGCTGCAGCAATAACGATCCCATCGATGGCATTGTGAAAAGCATCTCCGATAAGAATAATCGGCACTGCTGCCTGACTATGTCGCTCACATTCTTTGTTTTGACATGTTCTCCAGAGAATCAGCTTTTCGAGTAAAAAGAAAAAAACAATCCCAACAAGCACGCCACTCATAACATTCTGAGTCCCCATCAACATAATCGACTTCGGAATCATTCCTAAAAAAGCAGCTCCAAGCAAGGTGCCACCTGCCAAATACAGAAGATTCGTGGCAAGCCTTTCAAGTCGTGAATCGTTGAGCAACAACATCAAACCTGCAAGCGCAACACTCCCAACGCTTCCTGCTGCAAGCGCCAAAATAAAGAGAGTAAAACTCATGTTTTCAGTAACTTATATTAAAACGAGCATATCAGACTACTCGGGGTCGTCCGGTTATTTATCAACTAGTGATGGTGGTGATGGCCATGTTGATGGTCGTCGCTATCGTGGTCGCAATAATTGGCATTGAGTTGCAAATCACCAGATAAAAAATTGCTTACCAGCATTTCAGGCGACAAGACAGGAGCTCCCACAAACACATTGATACCAGCCTCGTTGAACAAATTAACAGCCATTGGACCCATGCCTCCGGCAATCACATCTGTTGCCTGGTTTTTTGCCACCCACTTCGGATAAGTACCGGGTTGGTGTTCAGGCGGGTCTAGGACTGTTATTTTTGTGATGACGTTGTTTTCAACATCAACAAAAGCAAAGCCCTGGCAATGACCAAAATGGGCTGATAAAACTGATCCTTCTACTGGAATTGCAAATCTTTTTTTCATGAGTAATAAATTTTAATTTCATTGGTCAATCCGAAACTTTCAGGAATCTATTAACTTACACAAACAGTGGATATGATTAATAGATTATGGATGTTTCATTCTATTCTGTTTCTTTTTGGTTATACTTTAAACGTCTACCTTTTCCGGGACCACCACCTGCTTTGAGGCGTGCCCCTCGGCCTTTTCCGAGTTGTTTTATTTTTTCTTCCTCGCTCAAATGACTCCCTTTACCAAGTCCCCGGCCTGTTTTTGGTCCTTTACCTTCCGGACCTGTTTGATCAAGTTGTGGCATGATTTCTATGATTGATGATTGAGTAACTGGATAATATCCGCAATACTAAAATTAGGTTTCTTAAGAATGATCATCTGTATTTTCAAACTGTCCATTATGGGTTTAATTTTTGCACCAAACTCTCCCGATATAACTTTTTCGACCTTTTTAGCCGAAAGTAGGTCTACAGCCTGCTTTCCGGCATTTTCCATAAGCTGTTTAAATGGATTTGGAATAAACTCAATACCTTGACTTTCTGTGTCATAGACGACGAAAAAGCTACAGTGACCAAAACGTTGATCGAGTAATGATTGTTGGTTATTTCCTGTGGCAGTGATGGCGACTTTCATGGTATTGGTTTTACTTCACTTAGACTTTTCTGGGGGAGGTTTGCATTGGAACATGACATTCAGGACAATACTTATCTCTGCAAGATGATAAGTCAGAATAATCCAGCTCAAAGCCACATTCCATGCAAAAACAGGCCTGATTTTCCATTTGTTCTTCTGACGATTCATCCTGAAAAGCATTGATATCCTGACCTCCACACAATGGACAATTGCTAATGCTGTGCGGACTTTCGAAATGATTAAAATAACATCCACAATCTTCGCAATGAAACCATTGACTGTCGATATAAACCTTGCCACCTTCTATCTCAATCGAACGTCCTTCAGCAAAGGCTTTAGCGATTTTCGCTCTGGCTGCTGCATAAATTCTGGTAAAAGTTGGTCGCGAAATGCCCATCATGGCAGCTGCTTCCAAATGGTTCATGCTGTCATAATCGCACAACTTAAACGCTTCATATTCTTCCAGATGCAAGAAGACGACATCTTCTGGCCGGGAATCCAGGCCAAAAGGCAAAAAGCCCTTTACTTTGGGTTTAGCTGAAACTCGACGCAGTGACTTTAATCGGGGCATTTATTTTGATCATTTGTTCGTTTGCAAAATTAATGAACATATGATCATTTCAAACCCAAAACCGCAATTTATACACCATTCTAAATAAACTGGCAAAACTACACGCAAAGCACTGAATAAGAACGCCTAAGGATGGTCGAGAATCCATTCAGCATCCATTCTGATCATTTCATCGATCGGGATATTGCGCTCAGCCGCCTTGGATTTGACTTTTTCGAGCCATTCTGGCGTGTGTCGGATGCTCATCATTAAAATACTCAGTCGTGCTTCTCGCGTAGTGTATTTCTCTGGATGAATTTTACTGTCTTCATAGAGCAAAAACTCTGCTTCCGAATGAATCCGTTCTGACAGAGATTGTTTTGTCCTCGAAGCATCTGCAACCATGCGCATAAAGTGCTCATTGTTGGTGCGCACCTGATTGGCAAAAAAATCAATGGGATCGTGCTGACCGGGAAAAAAGAGGTTATATAATTCCTCATCAAAATTCCAGGCAAAATTCTGGTGGAAGCGTTCTGTAATCATAATGACGATCAAATCGCTGGCAGCAATGGAAGCTGACAGATCAAGCGCTGAAACCAGCCCGTCTTCTACCCCGCTCCGGTTCCAAACATGCTTGTTATAGTACCAGAAATTACAATCGGCAAAAGCATCATGCATCACACCTTCGCTTTGCCAGTTAAAGTAGAAACTGTCGCCCACAAAAAGTGCTTTTTTTTGCGCTTTATCAGCCAATGTAAAACTAATTTCAGGATAAGCCAATTGGTCGAGTGGAGCTGGTGTGAATAGATTCATGGCCAGCCAAATATCATCATCAGGGTGTCTGATCTCATCTTTTATAATAAGGGTATCAATCCGCAAATCGGGCAAACCTCCTCCGGCCAGCTTGTTCAGGTAAGCTACCATTGTATCGGCGGCCAGAGCGGCACCGTAATAAGACCAATGTGTTCCTCCCCGTGGAAACAGGCGATAGGGCATTTTGTCGCGCCAATCTACAAACAATTGATTCAAATCCAATAGGTTAACTTTTTTTTGTTGCAGCAATTTGACAAAAACATCATAATTGGAAACGCCTTTTGTTTTGTCATCATACTGTGCAGGAAAGCGATCAGGATATAAGCTTCCTTTGCCAGGCTCAAGTATAACTGCAAATGTTTTACCCAATTTGCCCAAAGTATCCTGCAAGGCTTTTAGTTTATCAACCTTGGTCTTCCACACATCTTCTCCCACGTAAAACTCACCCAAATAAGCCCTGATGTAATCCTCTTCGAACAGCTCCCCATTTTTACCGGCAATTACACCATCGGCATGTGCCAGACCGAACAGGCTGTAGTCGTATTGGTGAAAAAGTCGAAGCAGGGTGTTGTGAAATCCAATGTGCGATTCAAGCCGATCTGTTAATTCCTGCTGAAAAGAGCCACTGATCCAGTTTTCCCAGTTGAGGCTGTCGAAAGGAGGCATTTGTGTTTTTACAAAAGCACCTGTAAGCGGCTTTTCTTTGATGAAACGAAACTCTTTCTGCAAAGCAGGAATCACAAGCATAAGCACGATTGCTGCAAAAAGAATATTTTTTGCTGTTTGGGTTTTGCTTCGTTGCATCATGTTTAGAACTTCACCAATTGTTTTACAATGGTTTGGTTTTCAGCCAACAGGCAAACAGCATATGATCCTGACTGAAGTCCTTCGAGCGAGATCATAAACTCACGTTGATTTCCTGTTGCTGATTGGTCATATTTTGCGACTACAACACCTTTCGCATCAACAAGGAACAAGCTAAAATCAGTAGTTGGCAATGGATCAATACGTATCAGAACCATTGACTTTACAGGATTAGGCGCGATAGAAAGTGTGAACTCAGGAGCTTTGATTGAGGTGTTATTCGTAACCACTGTTCTCGCAGGGAACACGATATAATCAAGCACAACGCAATCATAACCATTTGAAACACTGTAGTCTTTTTCGTAAGCCCATGTAAACAGCATATCGCCTGCTGCAACAGGATATGAGGCTCTTGCCCAATCATGCTCCCCTGATAGATCCAGCATGGTCTGGTTATTCATTTTAAACTTGAAGAAATCATAATTATTCTCTGAAGATACCTTGTAATAGAAGGAAATGCTGTCATCATAAGCAATGGGATAATTGATGCTTAAATTTGAGAAGTAATTATCGCCTATCACACCTGAGCGTGCTGCATATTGACCTTCATAAACAAGTTCGTCAGTGATGAACCAATCTGCCTGCCCACTAAATTGCCAATCGTACAGATCAAAACTGGCTGTTTCAAAGTTCTCGAGGATGATACTGGTCATCAAAGGTAATTCAGCATAAAAGCTATAGCCCTGATCGGCAGTCAGCGACAATTCAAATGTCAACAACTCCATTGGAGTGGCATCTTCCGAAAGCTGCACTGTAAACACAGCTTCCCACTCGCTGTTGCCCTGAAATAGAGCAACTTCAGTATTGCTATTGATGATCGTCAAATCAGGGTGAACACAGTTGATAATTGCTTCAACCTGATGCAAGGCTGCTCCACCATTGTTTTGAATTTTTACGAGCAAGTCCACCGTTTCACCGGGCTCAAGGATCCCGTTTTCTCCATCATCGACCAACATTGTGGCCACCCTCAAAACAGGCGAATAGAGTTCAATAACAGCTTGGCGAATCCACGTTCCCTGACTGGTAACGTAGGCAAGTTGCACCTCGGCCTGGTGCGCATCGGGCACATCATTTGAAACCTGAACTTCAAACAAACCATCTATTTCAGTTGCTTGACCAGTTTGCAAGGCCTGAATGGCGGCTTCCCCGTTGAGGATTTCCAGATAAGGATCGGCTGTAGTGAATTGCAGTGTGCCCTCACCCAAATCAAAGCTATTCAGGTTTTCCATTTGCATGTTCAAGCTAAAGACCTCTCCAAATTCAGGCTGGTTGTCACCTCCTGACTGAACCATATAATCCATGCGCACTCCTTCAACAGCAGTTGAAAGAACCACCTGATTTCTAATGTTATTTGCATCAGTTGCTTCCACCCTTACATTGAGCGTAGGCTGATATTCGTCAATTAATGCAGTAAGAATTCCATCGGGAGTAACTGAAATGCCATCGATGTTGCTTGCAGGCGTAAATGTCGTTTGCTGATTTAAAGCTGGATGAAATGCTCCGACAGGCTGCATATCAACAAACAATTCGCCATCTCCGGCAGAAATTCCGGCAAAACGTTTAACAAAACTGGCTGCCATGTGGGTGCCGTATTGAAAACTGATTGTGCCATCCTGAAATAGATTGGCTATAAAATTTACCTGACTATCACCCGTTTGTCCACTAACCGAAAGTTTCCAACGGAAACTAACATGATCTTCACTTTGAGAATACCAGATTCCATCGCCATTTCCTGGCTGTATGACAAATGGTTTTGACAAACAGGGTGCGATTAGCACATTCGATTTGAGATAAGTGCGTCCATCAATATAATACGGCCATGGAGAAAGCCCCTGTTCGAACCGTAAAAAACCATCCACGCTTACAAAAACCGAGTTGTATTGCTTTCCATAAAAACTAAAATCGAACGGTAGGGATACTTCAACCGTTCCATCATTGTTGTTGGAAGGGGACAAAATTGTTTCTTCAAGGATAGGATATGTTATTTGCGAGTGTATTGTATCGTAATCCTGGATCAATTTCCACTGATAAGGGGGTGTGCCTCCGCTGGCTGACAATTGTGTTTCATACGGTTGATACAATTGCAATGGCGGCAGGTCATCGGTTGCAATATTCACCGCATCGTGGTTTACAATATGATTGATCGTCAGCATTGTCAACGAGTTGTTGTTGATAGCAACATCTGACTGCTCGCAGAAAGTTTCTGTTTGAATGCTATTGTAATCAACTATTGAAAAACTATTGATAACACCCTCAGCCTGCGACAGTAGGTCATCCTCATAAACCAGAAGAAAAAACCGGGCTTCTTCACCGGGTTGCAGGTGCATCAGCAAAAGGTTTAGATCGAGTCCAAATTCAATCTCTTCGACACCAGTGTTCCCTTGCATCGCTTTGCATCCACCCTGAAAATCAAAAATGGGATAATTCAAAATAAATTCAGGCTCTGTGGCTTGCGAATTGGTGGCTACACCAATACTCACTTTCAATTTGTTCCGACAATTGTAAGAAAGTTTGACCTTTGCTGTGAGCTTTGGCTCGTGACTGGCTTTTACATCCAAAATGGCAACACGGTTATCCCAGATTCCTCCCTGCTGAAACCTGTCAGCAACAGTTTTATACATCATGTAAGCAAAGCCATCATCGCCCCAACCACTAATTGATCCATAAGTATTGGCCATTTTAAAACCACCTATTTCCCAGTCGCTGATATCAACTACTCCGTCAGCATTGATGTCGATGTCATTGGTGTATTGCCCATCATTATTGTAATCCCAACGAATCGAGTCGTTGTACCCTACTATAGACATCGCGTGATTTGGTGAATTTCCCCATTGAATGATCACGTGTTTACCAGCTTCAGGAGTACCATCTGGCAATAATGTAGGTGGATAGTTAAACTCAGAATAAAAGGTAGCAATTCCACCAGAGGCATCGCCACGTCCATGGTCATACACCCAGTTTTTTAATGTTTCCAGTCCTTCAATAGTATTTGTCCTGATGCTATTTACACCACGAATGCGGTTATGCATCCCATGAAAATAATTTTCATACCCAGTGATCCAGCGACTGGGACCACCGTTTGACATGCCCCCATACTCGGCCACATTTGGAGTGCCATTTTGCCTCAGAATTTCAAAAGTTTCCCAGAAATTCACACCTGCATCACTTCCTCCGTTCAAAAAATTATAGGCAAAATGGGTTGGATATTGGTTTTCGGGCTGACTACCATTGGCATTGCGCAAAAAATTCATCTCGTAAGTAAACATGACTCCTATACTCGATGCCTGACCGCACTCGAGTCCAACCTGCGCAATGAGCGGTCTGAAGTAGATAAAAGCAGAATTATCTACTACTGCCGGGAGGTCTCTGTTTCGAGCAGATGCAGGCAATTCAAATAATGGAAGTTCCGAAAGTTTCTGAAGGTCATATTCGGAAATCTTGGGCAATTGTGTTGTCGCTTCCTGCGCAAATAACTGCAATCCAGCGGACAACAAAATAATTAATGTAATCTTTTTCATGTGCGTTAAAATCATGTTCCGAAAGTACGATCAACAATCCAGATAAACAAATTTGATTTTGAAGATTACCAGAAAATCTTCTACTTGAATTTATTTGCAATAATATTAGGTCTATTAACGGCCTAAACGGAATTGGATTATGTATAAGAATCAGATGAGAAATGATTATCTTAGCCGACTATTGATCCGTCAAAAATGACTCAACCGATTACCAAGAAGCATACAATACGCAAATGAAACCATACTCTTTGCATAACAATCTATCTAAAACAACTCAATATTTAAAATTACTCTCACTATTATTGGTATTTGCAACTTCGTTTGCCACAGCAACACCAATCAAACGGCTAGGCATTCCATTTATCAATAACTACAGTAAAGAAATTTACCGGGGTAGCACACAAAACTGGGACATTACTCAGTCGGCCAGTGGTTTTATTTATGCTGCCAACAATGATGGCCTGCTAGAGTTTGATGGTCAGGAGTGGAATCTTTATAAAATTGACAACCTGACTGTTATAAGGTCAATATTAGCTGTAAACGATACAATATATGCAGGTGCCTTCGAGACTTTTGGATATTTTGCCCGCAATAAAGAGGGACAATTAGTCTTTCGTTCGTTGGTTGATCTTGTTCCCGAAAAAGACAGGCACTTCAACGAAATCTGGAAGATTCACCAAACCGATGAAGGCATCATATTTCAATCATTTAAACATCTTTTTATTTATCAAAATGGTCATTTAAAAGTGGTTGATCCGCCAACTGATTTCAGTCACTCATACCTGGTTGATCAGCATTTGTTTATTGTTGACCGGCAAAAGGGGCTGCTGCAATACCAATGGGGGAAGTTGAAAGAAATCAGTGTAAATGAAATTTTTACGAAAGACGAAATCAGATTTATCCTCAAACTTGATAGCGACAGGCAGCTTATCGGAACCATTAGCAGTGGCGTATTTGAACTGAAAAACGGTGAATTAAGCAAATGGGATAACCCATTAAATAAGGTCTTTGAGGAGTTTGGGCTTTTCTCAGGTCTCCGTCTGTCGAATGGTTATTATGTATTTGGTACGATTCAAAACGGGGTCTATATTATTGATCATCGGTATAAACTAGTGCAACATATCAATCGTGCCAAAGGTTTGCAAAACAACACGATACTCAGCATGTTCGAGGACAGACAGCACAACCTGTGGCTCGGACTTGACAACGGCATCGACTACCTTGAAATCAATTCTCCCTTGTCAATATTCGATCATAATTTCCATTTGGAAAGTGTTTACGCTCTTGCATATTTTAAAGACTTCCTGTATGTTGGCACCAATCAGGGGTTGTTTTATATTTCATACAATGACCTCTCTCCATCCGCGAGCAGCCCACAAGATTTTCAGCTTATTCCGGGCACCGAAGGTCAGGTTTGGTCTTTAGAGGTCATCAATAACGAACTTTTTTGCGGTCATAATATTGGCTGTTTTACCGTAACCGGAACAAAAGCAGAAAAAATTTCGGACGAACGTGGTTTTTGGTCTTTTATACAATTGGGAAACAGGCCAGACACATTGATTGCCGGGACCTATAATGGCCTCGAGTTGATGGTAAAAAAAAATAATCGCTGGACTGATAATGGAAAAATCAAAGGGTTTGATGAATCGAGTCGGAATATCTTTGCAGCAGACCCTCTTTCTATCTGGGTACCACATGGTTATCGTGGTCTATACCGCGTTTGGCTCAACAACTCTCTCACTGTGGCAGAGAGAATAAAAACCTATGGGCCTGCCGAAGGTTTGATGGCAGATCCACCATATTATATACATGATGTTCAGAATGATTTGTTGTTTTCAAACAAGGATGGGATTTTTGTTTACAATCCATCTATTGATCGCTTTGACTCGTCTGCCTACTTTAATAGTTTGTTTGACAGACAGGTGCCTATCACAAAAATTCATGCTCAGGATGCTGGTAATATTTGGTACTTCCTTCCAAAAAAAATGGGCGTAGTGCGCCTTTTGGAAGATGGGTCATTTATGAATATTTCTTCTCCTTTCAGTAAGATCAGCCAATTGCTTATCAACTCCTATGAAAGCATACTAACACTTGATCACAGAAATGTATTTATTGGTCTGGAAAACGGACTCGCCCATTACGATCCGTTTTTCGTGAAGCAACAACAACTTCCTGACGAAATATTCTTCAGAGAAATTGTCTTCAAAGCAGACAGTGTAGAAAAAAAATTGTTCAATATAAACGGAAATAATGAATACAACAGTACTTCTGAGCCGATTGATATTTCATACGCTTTAAACTCTGTTTTAATCAAATTTGCCAATCCGGTTTTTGAAAGTCCGAAAAACACCTTCTTTTCTTTCCGACTTTTGGGATTCGAGCAAAATTGGTCAGATTGGGACAACCGTAATTATAAGGAATACACCAATCTTACCGAAGGTAACTATACTTTTGAGGTAAAAGCCAGAAACATACATCAGGCCGAAAGTGAAATTTATCGTTTCAGTTTCACTATTACTCCTCCATTTTATCGCTCAAAACTTGCTTACGCTTTCTACATCATCTTCATCATCGTCAGTGTATTATTAAATATCATTTATTGGCGACGGAGGCTGAGTGTTGCAAAAACCAGAGAAAAAAGTAGACACGCCAAAGAGCTAGCTGTTCAGGAAGCTGCCTTCCGCGAAATGAACCTACTGGCAGAAAAAGAAATCATCAACCTGCGCAACGAGACGCTGCAAAGTGAAGTCCGACACAAAAACAGAGAATTAGCCAACACTGCTCAGCATCTGGTGCACAAAAATAAAATCCTGAATTCGATTAAGCAACAGCTCCAAAACCTAAGCAAAGGACTCTCAGATGAAAACAAGAAACAGGAAGTTGAACATATCATCAAAAAAATTAACCGTGATATCAAAAGTGAGCACTTCCAAAATGTTTTCGATAGCTATTTCGATGATGTGCACCAAGACTTTGTTGCAAGGTTAAAAGAAAAACACAGCAATCTCACTCCCAAAGAATTAAGGCTTTGTGCCTATCTGCGCATGAACCTTAGCACCAAAGAAATTGCGCCTTTGATGAATATTTCAATCAGAGGTATTGAAATAAGTCGCTACAGACTCCGGAAAAAACTTGCCCTCGAAAGGGATGACAACCTGATTGAATACCTGATTGGATTCTAAGATTTAGATTGCAATTTCATCGATGGGTGTAGAAAAAATGGGTTGTTTTGTCTATGAAAAATGAATGCCTTAAGACCATTAATTTCGCCAACAAAGACATTCTAAACCGATTTGTTGCACAACAACACAGTTTGTAAAAAAAAGTTCAAAAAAAAATATTTATGTAAGATGTTATATCTTAATAAATGATTTTCAGTTTCTTAAAGCTATTTTGATGTAGTATTGTTGTATGTAATAGCTCTCTATGAAGTAGCTTTGATGTAAAAACAATTTGCAATACTCAATGCCTCAGTGTTAAATTTGAGTAAAATTTTATAATTTTCTAAAACCAATTATTATTCACTTTATCTAAATTTTCAATCAAAATGAAAAAACTCAATCAATTAAAATGGGTTTTTGCGATCTTATTAATCGCCACCCAATTCGTTTCATGTAAAAAAGATGATCCGGCTGATCCGGAAGTAATTGCCAGTTTCACTTTTCAGGTTGACGCAGCTGATTATATGAAAGTTGCTTTTACCAATAGCTCATCAAACTATTCAGCACTGAGCTGGAATTTCGGAGATAACTCCGCAGCTTCAACTGAAACCAATCCAGTGCACACCTACGCTGCTGCTGGCGAATACACAGTTGTTCTCACAGCTACTTCAACAAATGGAAGTGCTACTGATACATTTAGTCAGAAAGTTACAATTTCTGATCCAAATGCTGAGCTGACCAAACTTGTTGGTGAAACATCAAAAACCTGGAAACTGATCAGAGATGTTAGCACTCACCGCTTCCCGCTCGAAGTTGGCCCTGCTGACTTTTCGACCATTTGGTGGGCCATGGGCAATAACAACGATGAACTGGCCAACCGTCCCTGTATGCTGAACGACGAATGGACATTTAACCGTGATGGTAGTATGGTTTACGATGCCAAAGGCGATTATTGGGCTGAAGGTGGCTTGTTCGACCCTGACAATACCTGCGCCAGTACCGACCAAATGGTTGGTCCTAACGGCGAAGACTTGTCAGCATGGGGCAGCGGTACACACAGCTTCACAATCAATGCCGCTGACGCCAAGTTGTCACTAGTTGGCACTGGTGCTTTCCTAGGACTTTGCAAAGTTGCAACTGATGCAGAAGTTACCACTCCTCAGGAAGGTGTTACGTATTCTATTATTCAACTTACCGATGGTGATGTTGATACATTGATCGTTCAAACCTCTTACATGGCAGGCGATACACCAGCTTACTGGCGTTTCGTATTGGTTCATTATGATAACCCAAATGATGAGCCTCCAATTCCGGCAAACCAACCATCTGCTGCATTTACTGCTGAGCAAAGTGGTTTAACAGTAACCTTTACCAACAGTTCAAACTTCGCTGATAGCTATGCATGGGATTTTGGTGATGGTGGTACATCAACTGAAATGAATCCGACTTATACCTATGCTGACGAAGGATTGTACACAGTTACACTTACTGCTACAAATGCAGCTGGCAGCAATTCACTCGCTAAAAACCTGATCGTAAGTGCAACTACACTTACAGATGAGCTGTTACAAGGAGCTCCATGGAGAGTTCGCGTTGACGAAAAAACTGTATTTGTAGGTCCTGGTTTAGGTAACAGCGACTGGTGGGCATTGCCAAAGAGTTTCCTTGATGGCTCTGCTGGCGGTGGCGATGACTGGTCATGTATGCCCGATGATGAATTCACATTCAGCGCAGGTGGTGTTTACACTTACGAAACAATGGGCTCGGCACGCAACGATGGTTACTTCGGTGCTCCTAACGGATGTATCTCAGACGAAGAAATCGCTGCCAGTGGAAACGGAGCTGCATTTGGAAGTGGCACACACACCTATACCTTTACACCAGCAACTGCTGATTCACGTGCAATTATAACGCTTACAAACGGCGCTGACAGAGCTGCTTTCTTAGGATTCTACAAAGGATACTTTGGCGGTGAAAACTCTGACAATGCTATTGCGCCTAATGGTGGTAACCCAACAAATACCTATGAAGTAATGGGCTACGCCAAGAGTGCTACCAAAGAATATCTATTCGTTTCAGTTGACATCTCTGCTGATCACTCAGGTGGTGCAGCTTGGTCTGTGATTCTGGAACGTTAGTTTTTTCATAGGTTGGTTTAGATTATGACAGGAGTGGGCGGGAAGTCACCCGCTCCTGTCTTTTTTTATCTCACTTAATTTATCTGTTTCGAATTATCTGGTCAATAAAAAGTCAATTTAACTACTTTTTTATGAAGAAGTTTTTTACGCTCGTTTTCCTGATGTTTTCTTTTGTTTCAGCAATGATTGCGCAAGAAAGAACTATCAGTGGCATTGTAACTGATGCCAACAACATCGCATTACCTGGTGTAACCGTTCAGGTGAAAGGAACAAATATCGGAACAACAACCGATCTGGATGGTAGATACACTATCTCAACAGAGGGTGGAATCCTCATTTTCAGTTATATAGGTTTTGATAAACAAGAAATTAAAATAACTAACCAAACTACAATCAATGTTAAACTGACAGAGGATGTAAAACAGCTATCTGAAGTTGTTGTGGTTGGTTATGGAACTCAAAAGAAAAAAGATATTACTACATCGGTGGCTGTGGTAGGCGAAGATGCTATCAAAGACCGACCTCTTGTTTCGGCTGTTGAGGCGCTGCAAGGGAAAGCTGCGGGCGTACAGGTCGTTCAACCTTCAGGTAAACCAGGCTCTGAGCTGTCCGTAAGGGTGCGCGGTGCTACATCCGTTATAGCAGGCAATGAACCCTTATATGTTGTTGACGGCGTGCCTACAACAGACATCCGTGGAATCAACCCAAATGATATCACCTCAATGTCAGTTCTCAAAGACGCCTCCTCTGCCTCTATTTATGGAGCGCGTGCAGCAAATGGAGTTGTCATCATCACAACCAAAAGAGGCACAGAAAACGAACCTCAGATCAATTTCAATACCTACTATGGCATTTCCAACCTGCGTAAAACAATCGATGTCCTCAATACAAAACGTTACAGAGAGTTGATGGAAGAAATCATTCCGGGTGGACTAGACCCAACACAAACAGCTTTCAACAACTGGCCTGATATCGTTTTTGGAACAGGAAACACACAATCTTATCAGCTTTCCTACACCAATGGCAACGACAAATCAAGCCAATATATTTCAATCGGATATCTTTCAGATCAGGGAATCGTTAAACCTGCCCGTTTCGACCGTTACTCCTTCAGGTTGAATCTGGACAACAAAGTCAAATCCTGGCTGAAGATTGGAACAAGTTTCAGTCTCGTGCATTTATCCACAAAAGACACGCCAGATAATGCCAGTTCGGGAAGAGGCGGTGTGATCATGAGTGCCTTGAACACTCCCCCATTTTTAAGCATTTACAAAAAAGATGGCAGTGGGCAGTTCGATCCCAATCCATTTCAGCCCAGTTGGGAAAACCCGATAGCCTACATGGAAGGACCTGATCAGGAAGCTATTGACAACCATTTATTTGGAAATATCTTTGCAGAGGCTACCCTGCTAAAAGAATTTACATATATCACTCGTTTGGGTATCGACATCAACCAACACCAGTGGGATTATTACCTCGATCCGTTCAGGACAACCTATGGCAGAAACAACAACGGCCTCGGAAGCTCCGACAAAAACAATTCAACTACTGTGTTGTGGGAGAATACATTAGGATACAAAAAGAAAATAAACAACCACAATATTACAGCTCTTGCGGGAAGCAGTATTCAGCGCTATAAGAGCAACGATTCATATATCACAGGCTCTGATTTTCCGGAAGATGTATCTGTGCAAACCCTCAACGCAGCCAACATCATTTCGGCCAACACCTGGGTGGAAGAATGGGCTCTTGCTTCCTTCTTTGGCCGCGTAACTTACGATTACAAAAGTCGCTATTACGTTACAACAAGCATCCGTCGCGATGGATCTTCAAAGCTGGCCCATCACTGGGGCACTATGCCTTCATTTTCAGCTGGCTGGCGAATCTCATCTGAGTCCTTTATGCAAGGCCTTACTTTCCTCGATGACATGAAAATCCGCGGTGGGTGGGGAAAAAATGGCAATCAGGAGGGCATTCCAAATTATGCCAGATACGGACTCACCAACTACTACCGTCGCCCACCAACCAATCCGCTCTCTGGTCCGGCAACTGTGCAGGTTACTTACGGAAATCCCGACTTGAGATGGGAAACAACAGCCCAATCAAATATTGGGGTGGATATTTCAATGTTCAACTACCGTCTCAATATCAGTGCTGATGCTTATGTAAAAAAGACAGATGATGTGTTGCTTAACGTGCAGTTATCCAATTCTTTGCCTATAACAACCATCCAAACCAATGCCGGCAGCATCGAGAATAAAGGATTTGAATTCAATATCAATTCTGTGAATGTGGACAAATCCTGGAAATGGATGACCGACTTTAATATGTCGTTTAACAAGAACAAAGTAACCAAACTGGAATACACTGACGTATATTTTTACGGCAGGATTTACAGCAACAACCAGGATGTTTCCATTGTAAAAGTTGGACTTCCATTGGGTAGTTTTTACGGCTATGTATCTGAAGGAGTTGATCCAGCAACTGGCGACATCAAATACAAAGACATTAACAACAATGGTATTTTCGATACAGGAGACCGCACAGTTATTGGAAATGCACAACCTGATTTTATCTTCGGATTCACCAATACATTCAGCTACAAGAAGTTTGATCTCACTGTCTTCTTTCAGGGCAGTGTTGGAAATGACATTTACAACGCTACACGCATCGACCTTGAAGGTATGTTCGACAGTAAAAATCAATCAACGGTTGTGCTCAACAGATGGACACCGGAAAACCCTAATACCGACATTCCCAGGCCAAACAACATGGCCAATGTGCGCAACTCAACACGATTTATCGAAGACGGAACCTATGTTCGTCTTAAATCAGTAACGCTCTCTTATAAACTGCTTGAAGATAACCCAAAATTCAAAGCCATCAAAAAGGCGTCTGTTTATCTAACTGGTCGTAACCTGCTTACATTCACCAATTACAGCGGCTTCGACCCGGAAGTTAATGCCTTTGGAAACAGTGCTGTTGAGTTGGGAATCGACTATGGCACCTATCCACAATCGCGCACGATCATCCTGGGACTAAATGTTGAATTTTAACACTTGAAAAGCTATGAAAACGATTAAATATATACTTTTTCTTTTTGTCGTCGGCTTTGCCTTTTCATGCACCGACTATCTTGATATTCAGCCTAAATCGCAGGGAATTGCCATTTCGAATACCTCGTCAGATTCATTACTCTACAAAACAGCAAGCGAAGTAGAAGCTGCTCTGGCAGGAACTTATGGCGATTTCAGGAATGAGTATTTTGAACTCGATTATTTCGTGAATGGCGATGCACAGTCAGACGACGCCTATGCAGGCGCAGACAATCCTGCCAACTTCCAAATTGACGAGTATAGCATCGACGCTACCAACACCAACGTGAGTCGCGACTGGGCTTATCTGTATGCCACCATCGGAAAGGCCAATGCAGTGATCAACAATGTAGATGCAGTTCCCGATTTGGATCCTGCGCGCAAATCCGAAATCAAAGGTGAGGCCATGTTTATCAGGGCATTTATGTACTTCCAACTCGTTCAGCTTTGGGGTGATGTGCCACTGCAGTTGGCCGAAGTAACAACCATCAGCGTCGATCTGCTTCCGGAGCTTTTTCCTGTCATGTTTCCTCCACGCGCTCCACAAGCTGAAGTGTACGCACAAATTATTTCTGACCTGGAGTTTGCTGTAGCCAATGTGAAAACCGTTCAACCCGACAAAGGTTATGCTACCAAAGGAGCTGCAAATGCTATGTTGGCGAAAGTGTATGCAACAATTCAGCCAGCAGATTGGAACAAGGTAAGCCAGTATTGCGATGCTGTCATTGCCGGTGGGTACAGTCTGCTACCAAATTATGATGACTTGTGGAATAATGAAAATGAGAACTCTTCAGAATCCATTTTCGAAATCAACTACGAAGGCACCAGCGCAAGTGGAAACTGGGGCGCAAGTATGTTTCGGGGTCTCGACTGGAAAAAATTCAACACCCCATCTAACGATCTTGTTAAAGCTTTTGATGATGAAAATGATATGATCAGAAAGAATTCATCCATCATCTTCCTGGATGTTTCAGGAAAATGGAGCGATCCTTACTGGCCGCAACTTGAATTTCCATTTGTGAACAAATACAGGATTTTCACCAGCAACAGTCCGCAAAACTATATTTTCATTCGCTTAGCTGACATCCTATTATTAAAAGCTGAAGCGCTCAATGAGTTGGGTGATTTCAGCGCAGCTGCTATTTATGTTAATCAAATCAGAAACCGCGTCAGCTTGCCAAACACAACTGCAAACAGTATCGAATCGATGCGCCTTGCCATCGAAAAGGAGCGCAGGCTCGAATTAGCCTTTGAAGGAATCAGGTGGTACGATTTGAAACGGACTGGCCGTGCCATCGCTGTTATCAACAATGCGATTGGACCAAATGGTGCATCAATTGGTTATCAGCTTACCCCTGAAAGACTGCTTTGGCCTATTCCACAAAATGAACTGGACAACAACACAAAACTAACGCAAAACCCAGGTTACTAAATATTTTAGCAGGCACCAAGGATTCTTGGTGCCTGTTTTTTTGAATGAACGATAAATAAAATGCAAAATACCCTTAAACTACTTATTTCTATTTCTGTAGTCCTCTTCTTAATACTGTCTGTTTTTATAGCCTGCAAAAACAAGAGCGAAAACAAGCCAGAACCCACACCTGCAGATACGCTACCGAAAGCATCTCTTTGGCTTACCGAAGGTGACCAGTCAAACCTTTTTACTGAAATGGGTGGCATCACCATCCGACAAACCGCAACAACTGATTGGCCGGTCATCCGGATGGATACCAGCCAGTTATTTCAATCGATAGATGGATTTGGTGCAGCGCTTACAGGATCTTCGGCATATCTGATCAACAAAAAACTCAACACATCGCAAAGATCAACCTTGCTTAATCAGCTTTTCGATCCGGTTAAAGGAATCGGAATCAGTTATTTAAGGTTAACAATGGGTGCTAGCGACTTTTCACTCAACGACTTCACATATAATGACATGCCGCCTGGAGAAACAGATTTCGAACTGACACAATTCGATCTGGGACCTGACAGAGAAGACCTGATTCCAGTATTGAAAGAAATCCTGCAAATCAACCCGGATATCAAGTTGATGGGAACTCCATGGAGTCCGCCTGCGTGGATGAAAACAAATGGAAATTTAAAGGGTGGCCAACTAAAAACGGAGTGTTATGATGTTTATGCCCGTTATTTCGTAAAATATATCCAAGCCATGGCTGAAGAAGGCATCAATATCACGAGCGTGACACCACAAAACGAGCCACTTTATTTCACTGCAAATTACCCATGCATGGAAATGCAGGCTGATGAACAGGCTGAGTTTATAAAGACTGCGCTCGGACCAACATTTCGGGAAGCAGGTTTAAAAACTCAAATCATCCTTTACGACCACAATTGGGACAACATTACCTATGGCGATTTGATATTAAGCGAACCTGATGCTAATCAATATGTTGCCGGAACTGCATTTCATGGTTATGCCGGCAATGTTTCGGCCATGACGCTGCTGCGAAATGCATTTCCTGAAAAGGGTATTTATTTTACTGAAATATCTGGCGGCGACTGGGCACCAAATTTTAGTGACAACCTCTTGTGGAATATGCGAAACATCTTTATAGGAGGCACCAATAATTGGACAAAAACTGCCTTACTTTGGAATCTCGCACTGGATGAAAATAATGGTCCGACAAACAACGGTTGTTCCGATTGTCGTGGAGTGGTCACCATCAACCAATCAACAGCACAGCTCAAATTCAATGAAGAATATTATTCACTGGCGCATTTCACAAAATTTGTCAAACCTGATGCCCGTCGGGTGTCACTTTTCATTCCGCAGGCTTTAACTCAGGTTGAAGCCGTTGCATTTATCAATACCGATCAGTCAAAAGTTTTTGTTGTCAGCAATCAAGGTGATGAATACAAAAGCTTTGGCATTACACAAGGCAAAACTAACCTCACTTATAGCATACCGCCCAAAGCGGTTGCTACCATCATTTGGTAACCAAAATTTATTCTTATGTTTCAATTACATTTTTCTTTTCGTAATTTACTACTATTCATATCAATAGGACTTTCTCTAACCTCGTTTGGCCAGGGTTTTCTGCACCGCGATGGTAAGTTTATTTATGACGGTCAAAACCATGAAGTCATTTTAAGAGGCATTGGCACTGGCAATTGGTTGCTGCAGGAGGGTTATATGATGCGCTCTGCCAATGTTGCCGGAACGCAGCATGAATTTACCCAAAAACTGGTTGAAACAATAGGACAGGAAAATACTGATATCTTCTACGACACCTGGCTCAACAACCATTTTACGCGTACCGATGTCGATTCGATGAAAGTCTGGGGATTCAATGCGGTGCGGGTTGCGATGCATTACAAATGGATGACTTTGCCCATTGAGGATGAACCGGTTGCAGGCCAGGATACCTGGATCGAGTCAGGTTTTGTAAGACTCGACTCATTATTGGCCTGGTGCGCCGACAATGAAATGTATCTAATTCTAGACCTGCATGCGGCACCAGGAGGTCAGGGGCAGGATGCTAATATTTCTGATTACGACCCTACAAAACCCTCATTATGGGAAAGCAGTGAAAACAGAAGAAAAACCATAGCGCTATGGAAAAAACTAGCAGAAAGATATGCGGAAGAACCCTGGATTGGAGGCTACGATCTGATCAATGAACCAAACTGGGATTTGCCAAATGGCAGCCTACTCAGGCAATTATACGGTCAAATTACAACTGCAATCCGCGAAGTGGATCAAAATCACATCATTTTTATTGAAGGCAACTGGTTTGCAAATGATTTCACAGGCCTCACCCCACCCTGGGACGATAATATGGTTTATAGTTTTCATAAGTATTGGAACTACAACGACCAAAATTCAATTAGCTGGGTTATCAATCTTCGAAATGCACACAATATTCCCATTTGGTTGGGCGAATCAGGCGAAAATTCGAACACCTGGTTCACCAACGCTATCAGGCTTTGCGAAACCAACAAAATAGGTTGGTCGTGGTGGCCTGTTAAAAAAGCCGGCATCAACAACGTATTGGAAGTTTCTGCCAATCAAAGCTATGATAATTTAATCAGCTTTTGGGAGAATGGCTCACCTCAAATCACTGCGCAACAAGCCTTTGACGCGGTTATGGAGTGGGCTGATAGGCACCGGATAGAAAATTGCAAAGTAAAATACGATGTCATCGATGCCATGATCCGTCAACCAGCCTCAACTGAAACATTGCCAAAAGTGGTGTATCGTCCCTACCAGAAAATCAAGGCTGTTGATTACGATTACGGCCGCAATGGTTATGCCTATTACGATGTAGATACCTGCAACCATCAGCTATCTACGGGATCATACTCCGATTGGAACAGAGGTTGGGCATACCGGAATGATGGCGTTGACATTGAAAAATGCAATGATGTTTATCCAAACCAGATGGATTACAGCGTTGGCTGGATAGAAACCGGAGAGTGGATGCAATATACTGTTGCTGCTGATACGACAGCTGCCTATTCCTTCGACATCAGATCGGCATCCGGCGATGACGGTTCAAAGCTGCGGGTTGAGATAGATGGAGTTGATGCTACCGGACTTATACAACTACCATCAACTGGAGGATGGCAAACCTGGCAAACCAAAACCTTTGAAGGCATCATTCTGCCTGCAGGAATACATAAAATGAAACTTTATTTTGATGAAGGGGGGTCTAACCTGAGTTATGTTCGCTTTTACAATGCAACAAGCGCCAGCCAATTGGCTTTCCAAGCAGTTTCCGCACAAACTTCAACAGATGGTTCAAAAGTCTTGATTGCCCTGAATAAAAATGTCACATCCCTGACTGCAACTACTTCTGATTTTACTTTATTGGTAAATGGAAACCCAATACAAATCAGTGCTGTCAATGTTTCAGAAAACTCAGACAGAGAATTATCAATCTCTTGCCAAGTGCCTATTCAATACGGACAAACAGTCAAAGTTTCCTACTCGGGACAAAGTATTATTAGTAACGAGCAGCAGCTTGGTGTGTTTAGTCAGTTGACAGTCGCCAACAGACTGCCTTTCCGCTATATATTACCAGCAACTATACAGGCCGAGGATTTCAATTTTAACAATGGTTTTGAATTGGAAACATGCACAGATGTTGGCGGAGGGCAAAATGTCGCATTTGCCAACCAGGGCGATTACCTCGATTACAAAATTGTTGTTCCGGAAACGGGTGAATTTATCATTGACTTTAGGGTAGCTTCAGCCTATTCGAATGGCAGGGTTGATATTCGCATTGGCAACAATGATACCTTCACCAGTTTAGGATCAATTGCTTTTTCTTCAACTGGTGGCTGGCAACAATGGAGAAACCAATCAAAAACCATTCAGCTCGAACAGGGCTATTTCACACTTCGTCTATATTCACTGGCAGGCGAATACAACCTGAACTGGTTCTCAGTTTCGCTGGCCAACGGCGAAGGAGAACTTAAAAAAACAGGTTTTTTTGTGAACCCTAACCCATCTACGGGAATCTTCTCAATTTCACCTGTTGAAAACCTAACGCAAACATCTACAATGCAGTTGATTGATATTCACGGAAAAATACTGATTTCAGCGGAAATTGACCCCTTCAATCTACATAAAGAGCATTTTGATGTGTCGCACCTGCCAAAAGGGGTTTATCTGCTTCAGTTGAAAAACCAGGGAATTCAATTCAATGAAAGGTTGATACTTCAATAAGAATAGTTCTTTTTTTTAAAAATTGTGCAACTAAATAAACCACAAAAAATAATTATTATAAAATAAATTATCACACTTTCTTCTGTATATCTCTGTTTTAATGTTATTTACATTTATTTTGATGTAGCAATGTTGTAGTATATTTTTATATGTGAAGTACGCATGATGTAAGGATTTTCTTAACATTATTAATTCACTTAAAGTAATATTGATTGCTAATTTAACTTAACTTAACATTTAACTCAAAACCAACATGAATTATGATTAAAAAATTACTCACTCTGTGTATGCTGCTGATTTTCTCTGCAGCTGCATTCGCACAAATGGCTACCATTAAAGGTGTGGTAAAAGACGCCTCTAATGGAGAAACATTGCCTGGCGCTAATGTGCTCATCGAAGGCACCACAGTAGGGACAACCACTGACTTTGATGGTAATTACCAATTTGATGCTCAAGCGGGAACTGTAACTGTTCTGGTCAGATTTGTTGGCTACAAAGACGCCAAAAGAACTGTTACTTTGGTTGCCGGTCAGACACTTAAAGCTGATTTTGTTTTGGAACAAAACATCACCCAGCTTGAAGAGCTTGTCGTAGTGGGATATGGTGTTCAGCAGAAAAGCGTTGTAACAGGTGCCATTGCCAGCGTAAAATCATCAGATCTCGACAATCAGCCAATCACTCGTCTCGAGCAGGCTTTGCAGGGTCGCGTTTCAGGTCTTACCATTGCTTCGAGTTCTGGTCAGCCTGGTGCAGCTTCTACAGTGCGTGTGCGTGGTACGACATCCATCAACAACAGCGACCCACTTTATGTTATCGACGGGATGCCGATTGACGGTGGCGGACTCGATTATCTCAGCTCATCTGATATTGAGTCAATCGAAGTACTGAAAGATGCTGCTTCTGCTGCTATTTATGGTACACGCGCTGCCAGCGGTGTAATCTTGATCACCACCAAAAAAGGAAAATCGGGCGACTTCAGAGTAAACTACAATGCTTACTTTGGCACACAAGCTCCTGCCAAAAAACTTGATCTGCTCAACGCCACAGAATACGCTACTTTACGTAACGAGGCCTCTACCAATGCCGGCGGCAATGTCATTATTTTCAATCCGGAATCACTTGGCGAGGGCACTGACTGGCAAAGTCTTATTTTTAACGACAATGCCATGATTCAAAATCATGAAGTGAGCATTAGCGGTGGTAACGACAAAACTACTTTCTATACTTCTTTCAGTTATATTGACCAGGAAGGTATTGTTGCTACATCTATTTCAAACTACAAACGTTTAAACCTGCGTTTTAACGCTACACATAAAATCAATGATTGGTTGCGTTTTGGCAACAACATTGGATATGCGCATATCAAAAGCATGGGATCACTCAACACCAATAGCGAATTTGGTGGACCGTTGGCTTCTGCCATTAACCTCGACCCACTTACTCCCGCTGTTATTACTGATCCTGCTATTGCCAATGCACCGCCCTACAGTGATTGGCCAGTAGTAAGAGACGGTAACGGAAATCCTTATGGTATTTCAACCGAAGTTGCACAGGAAATGTCGAACCCATTGGCTTATATCGCTGTAAACCAGGGCAATTTTGGATGGTCTGACAATATTGTAGGTGATGTATTTGCAGAAGTTGAGCCCATCAAAGGCCTTATTGTAAAATCGAGTCTCGGAACAAAACTTGCATTTTGGGGAGATGAAAGCTTCACTCCTATCTATTATCTGAACTCAGCCAACTCAAAGCTCAATAACAGTTATTACCGTGCCAACAATAAAGGTTTGATCTGGAACCTTGAAAACACAGCTACTTATACCCGTTCATTTGGCAAACACAATGCTTCGTTGATGGCTGGTACAAGTGCCTGGGTTCAGAACTCCAGGGGTGTAAATGCAACTTATTATAACTTACCTGTCAACACTTTTGATGAAGCTTCGATGAACTACAGTGTTACTGACGAAGACCGTTTGGGCGGCGGATGGGAAGCCCCCGACCACCGTGTTACCTCAGTCTTCAGTAGGTTGACCTATGACTATGACCAAAAATATTTGTTCACAGGTATTATTCGTCGCGATGGTTCTTCAAAGTTCGGTGCTAACAATAAATTCGGTTATTTCCCGTCACTCTCTTTGGGTTGGGTTGTAACAAAAGAAAACTTCTGGCCTGTTAACGATATCGTTAGCTTCCTCAAAATCCGTGGTTCTTACGGTGTTACAGGTAATGACAACATTGCCGACTTCCTCTATCTTTCAACAGTAAATGGTGGATTTAACTATACATTCGGTTACAACAATTACCTGATTGGTTACGGACCATCGGCACCATCAAACCCAGATTTGAAATGGGAACAAACAAGCCAGTCGAATATTGGTTTTGAAGCTACTTTGCTCGAAGATTTCCGTATTGTGTTCGACCTGTATTCAAAGAGCACAACAGGTATGCTTCGCCCAATCATCCTTCCAGCTTATGTTGGATCGGGAAATCCTATTGGAAACGTTGCTTCAATGACCAACAAAGGTTTCGAACTTGAGTTGAGCTACCGCAAAATGATTGGCGAACTGGAACTTGATCTAAAAGCCAATACATCCTATGTTAAAAATGAAATTACCGACCTCGGAACAGTGGAATACCTCACAAGTGCAACTTTCCAATCGAGCACATATGAGATCAGTCGTTTAGAAGTGGGACATCCAATTGGCGCGTTTTACGGTTTTGAAACACTCGGAATTTTCCAGTCGCTAGGCGAAATTGACAACTACCGCAACGATGCTGGCGACCTTATTCAGCCTAATGCCAAACCTGGTGACTTCAAGTATGCCGACTTGAATGGCGACGGAGTCATCAATGCTGATGACCGTACGTTTATCGGCGATCCAACTCCAACCTGGTCTTATGGTATCACCATTGGAGCCAACTACAAAAACTTTGACCTGTTGATTTTTGGACAAGGAGTTGCCGGCAACGATATATATAATGGTCTGCGCAGGCTCGATATCCCAAATGCTAACTGGACTACTGACGCTTTAGGTCGTTGGACCGGACAGGGAACTTCAGATGATTTCCCACGCATCGTAAACGGCGACCCAAACAAAAACTTCAGCAATCCTTCCACATTTATGCTAAGCACCGGTGCCTATTTCCGCATCAAAACTTTCCAGGTTGGATACAAGATTCCTCACAACCTGGTTAAAAAGATTGGCCTGAGAGCCTTGCGTGTATACGTGAGTGGAAACAACCTGGTCACTATTACCAAATATACCGGATATGATCCTGAAATCGGTGGCGGCAGCTACGGAATTGACAGAGGTATCTATCCACAAGCCCGTTCCTTCCTTTTTGGTGTGAACGTAACTCTTTAACCCATAAAATTTACAATGACCATGAAAAAGAAAATATTTTATATCGCCGGTATGCTGGCAACACTCTTGATCATTCAAGCATGTAACAAAGACTGGCTGGAGGTTGAACCCAAAGGGACAACACTCGAATCTAATTATTACAAAAATGCTGACGAGGCTTTCACTGCCGTTGTTGCAGCTTATGACCCACTAGGTGCCGAGGTTGTAAAAGACTATGCCAGTAAAGTTGGCTTGCTCAACACTGCTTCTGATGATTGCTATGCAGGTGGCGGTACTTATGGCGACCGTGCTACCTGGGAGGCATGGAATACATACACTGTTGATCCAGCTTTGGGACCACAGGACGATTTCTGGGGACGAAACTTTACTGGTATAAACCGCGCCAATACATTATTGGATAAAATTCCGGATGTACCAATGGACGAAACACTGAAAGCACGCTACATCGCCGAAGGAAAATTCCTCCGTGCCTATTATTATTTTGATCTCGTGCGCTTGTTCCGCAACGTGCCATTATTTACTTCTCTGCTTTCACCATCAGAATTATTCTCAGCCACACAAGCTTCTCCCGAAGATGTTTATGCACAGATTGAAAAAGACCTGAACGAAGCCATTCCTGATCTTCCAGAAGTTGTAGGACCAGATGAATATGGCCGTGCCACAAAAATGGCTGCTACCGCATTGCTTGGTAAAGTTATCCTTTTCCAAAACAATGACAGCCGTATGCTTGAAGCCGCCAATCTGTTTGTGCAGGTGAATACCAACCCAAACTACGGATTGGAAGAAAATTATGCAGACATTTTCCGTCCCGACAACAAATTCAATAAAGAATCTGTTTTTGAAATTGTACACACTTCAAAAGCAATCGGATATTGGGGACCATGGCCACCAGCAGGCGAAGGCATGATTTTTACCCAAATGTGCGGACCTCGTGCCTACACCGGACCGATTTACGCTCCAGGCTGGGGCTTCAATCCTATTACACTTGAGCTCATAAACGTTTTGAAGGGTGACCCACGCTACAAAGCTACTGTTGCCAATATCGACAGCCTCGAACAAGCCGGTGTTGCCAGTTACGAAAAAGGCTATCAGAATACAGGCTACTTTCTGCAAAAGTTTGCACCACTCAAGGAATTCCAAAGTTCGGGTGGTGGTGACCCAGTTTTGGAATGGCCAAACGACTATATCGAAATCAGGTTGGCCGACTGCTACCTGATGGCTGCAGAGTGTTTTGTAAGAGCTGGTGATGCATCAAGCGGACAGATTTGGCTCGACAAAGTACGTGAACGTGTTGGTCTTGCACCCGTGCCTGCTACACTCGAAAACATCTACAAAGAACGCCGTCTTGAACTGGCCACCGAAGGTCATCGCTTTTTTGATCTTGTGAGAACCGGACAAGCTGCTTCAGCATTGGCGTTCAAAGGATTTACCCCAAACAAGAACGAAATCCTGCCTATTCCGCTGACAGAAATGGCAAATACCAAGCTCGTTCAGAACCCGAATTACTAATCATATTTGAGAATGGATTGCAACGCATTGCAGTCCATTCTCTTTTTTTTATAATTTATGAAATTTCGCATTGCCTTTACACAGCTTTTTGTAGGGCTATTGATGGCCTCATGTCAAAGCCAGCCTGAACAGTCAACATCTAAGTTGTTGACAGCGGATTCATTGCAGAACAAAACATGGTTGTTTGAAAAAACTGCCTCTTGGTCTGATGAGTTCGATAATAGTGGCAAGCCTGATTCAACCAAATGGAGTTACGATATCGGAGGCAGTGGATGGGGCAATCATGAATTACAATACTATACCAATCGCATCGAAAATGCCTCTGTATCGGATGGCATACTTAGCATCACGGCCCAAAAAGAAAATTTTAGTGACAAAGAATATACTTCTGCCCGGCTTGTCACAAAAAATAAGGGCGACTTCCTGTATGGAAGAATAGAAGTAAGGGCGAAAGTTCCTGCCGGAATAGGCACCTGGCCAGCAATCTGGATGCTCCCAACTGACTGGGAATATGGCGGATGGCCCGAATCGGGCGAAATTGATATCATGGAACATGTTGGATACGACCCCAACAACATCCATTTCAGTACACATTGTAAAGCCTACTATTGGAGGCAAAACAACCACAAAACTGCGACAAAAATTATCCCAACAGCAATTACAGATTTCCATGTTTACAGCGTGGAATGGACACCTCAAACAATCCGAGGATATATTGATGATCAATTGATTTTCACCAATACAAACGAAAAAAAAGGCTTCGAATCCTGGCCGTTCGATAAACGCTTTCACCTGATTCTAAACCTGGCTGTTGGTGGCGATTGGGGTGGCAAACAAGGCGTTGATGAACAAGCATTCCCGGCTAGCATGCTGGTTGACTATGTAAGATTTTATAAAGTGATCCCGCAATAAATATATTCCTGATAAAATCAATATTGCTTACACATGAAAATTAAAAACACCAATCATTTCCTTCTCTTTCTGTTCGTTTCTGTTGTTACGCTGCTGCTGTTTGCACAGTCATGCAAAAAATCTGAAGATGATCTCCCTACGCTTTCTATATCACAATCGGTTACCACATCAGAAGGTAATATCGGCCAATCCACCGTTGCCGTTGAATTAACCCTTTCTGCAGCTGCGAATAACCCTGTGACTGCTCAATTATCAACAGAGGCAGGAACAGCAAAAGCTGGAGTCGATTTTGTCGCGTTTACAAATTCAGAAGTTGTTTTTAACCCAGGTGAAACAAGCAAATCAATTGCAGTCAACGTGATAGGAAACGAAGAACACGAAGAAAACAAGGTATTCTATGTCAATATTACAAATCTCCAACAGGCAAATATGGGCAATAGTAAAGCTGAAATTATCATAGAAAATGATGACCCTTTTATTCCGGAAGTCTTTTTTGATTCGATTACGCGAAAAAATGAGGGCAACTCAGCCACTCAACAAGCTGCCATAAATTTCAGACTTACAGGTATTGCCCAAAATCCGGTGAAAATCACCTACAGAACTTTTACAATATCAGCCACTCCAGGTGTTGATTATACCGAAGTTGAAAATGAAACACTTACGATCAATGCTGGCGACTTCGAGAAAAAAATATACATTAATATTCTTGGAGACACCAACTTCGAATTGGATGATGTAATAGGAATTGAGTTTACGTCAGTCGAAGGTGCTGTGATGGAGCATGAGTCAGCTGTGATAAAAATCATTAACGACGACACCTACACCCCTCAGCTACTTGCAGATGGGTACATCACACCTATGGAATATCCCGACATGCAACTGATATGGAGTGATGAATTTGATGGATCTTCGGTTGATGCCAACAACTGGACTCATGAAACCGGTGGTGGCGGATGGGGAAATAACGAGCTTCAGATCTACACCAACTCTACACAGAACTCCTTTGTCAGCGACGGAAAACTCAACATAGTAGCAACAAGCAACTATGGGAATTACAGTTCTGCGCGTCTGATCTCAAAAGACAAACAGGAATTTGTATATGGCCGCATAGACATAAGGGCAAAAATACCATATGGCCAAGGTATCTGGCCTGCGCTTTGGATGCTGGGTACAAACATCAGTTCCATCGGATGGCCACGTTGTGGTGAAATTGATATCATGGAAAATGTAGGCTACGAACCCAAACAAGTGCATGGGACAGTTCACTACAATGATGGAGGCCACCAATATACTGGCGGTTCGTACCAACTTCCCAACAATGAGAATTTTTACGAGAAATTCCATGTTTACAGTATCGTATGGCAAGATGATGGTATCCGTTGGTTTGTTGATTACGAGCCCTATTACTATATAAGTTCAACAAGCATTGAATACGGGGCATTCCAATTGCCACAGTTCTTTATCATGAATGTGGCTGTTGGTGGTAACTGGCCGGGCAATCCAGATGCGACAACTGTTTTCCCGCAAACCATGCAGGTTGACTATGTACGCATTTTCAAATAACATTTTTTGTTGGATTCAATTGCTAATTTGAATATTATCATTGTCGATTAATATCACAAAAATGAAAACCAAGATCTTATTATTTATCCTGTTCGCCTTCGCATTGCTTGTTGCTTGCAAGCCACAAAGCAAGGAAATAAGCGGCCCGAAATCTGAATCGGCTGCCATTGATCAAAAAGTTGCCAGACTTATTGAGAACATGACGATTGAAGAAAAAGCTGGTCAAATGACGCAAGTCACGCTCGACGTACTCACCAAGGGTGACTCCCCAATGGGCAGTTACGAGCCGCTTGCTCTCGACGATAGCACCATGAGTCTGGCATTCAGTCACTACCAGATTGGCTCAGTCTTAAATACGGCCAACAACCGCGCCCGCAGCACCAAAGAATGGAATTGGTTGGTGACTGCTATCCAGGATTATGCTATCAAATCTTCGAGACATTCAATCCCTGTAATTTACGGTGTCGACATGATCCATGGCGCCAGCTATGTAGCTGATGCTACACTTTTTCCGCAACAAATTGGCATGGCAGCCACCTGGAATCCTGAACTGATTAAAAAAGCCGGTGAAATAGCTGCGTACGAAACCCGAGCTGCGGGTATTCCATGGACATTCAGCCCGGTTCTCGATCTGGGCATTGATCCACGCTGGCCTCGTCAATGGGAAACATTTGGCGAAGATCCGTTGCTTGCATCAACAATGGGTGCCCACCTCATCAAAGGATATGAAGGCGATAGCAATAACGTGAGTGATCCAAATCACATTGCCAGCTGTATGAAGCATTTTTTTGGTTATTCACAGCCATTAAGTGGAAAAGACAGAACCCCTGCCTGGTTGCCCGAAAATAAACTGCGCCAATACCATTTGCCAGCTTTCAAAGCAGGAATTGATGCCGGTGCGCATACCATCATGATTAATTCAGGCGAAATCAATGGAATTCCCATGCACATCAACAAGTATTTGCTAACTGATGTTTTGAAAAGGGAGCTTGGTTTTAAAGGATTTGCCGTAACAGACTGGCGCGATATCGAATACCTTTATACACGTCATAAAGTTGCTGCCACCTTAAAGGGAGCTGTTAAAATGGCCATCAATGCCGGAGTCGACATGTCGATGGTTCCTTACAACTTTAAATTCACAGAGCTTTTAGTCGAACTGGTGAACGAAGGAGAAGTCCCAATGTCGCGTATCGATGATGCTGTTTCAAGAATTTTACGCGTCAAATTTCAACTTGGCCTCTTTGAAAGCCCTTACACATTGCTCGAAGACTATCCTGATTTTGGCTCTGCCGAACATGAAGATGCTGCTTTACAAACAGCTTGCGAGTCAATTACTTTATTAAAAAACACCGATAATATTTTGCCGCTTTCGAAAAATGCCAAAATCCTTGTTGGTGGACCAGCAGCCAATAGCATGCGTCCTTTGCTCGGTGGCTGGAGTTATTCGTGGCAAGGCAATCTGGTAGATGAATTTGCTGTAAAATACCAAACCATCTACGAAGCACTCCGTGGTGCTTCATCAAATCCTTCGAATATTGTTTTAAGCGAGGGCTTGACATATGCCCATGAAGGAAGCTTTATGGATGAAATTATTGGTGATCAAAAGCAATTTATACGTCTTGCGCGCACTGTTGATTACATTGTGCTGGCACTTGGTGAAAACACCTATACCGAAAAACCAGGCGATTTGCCCGATATGTATCTCTCAACCAAACAACTTCAACTTGCTGAATTAGCTGCAACTACCGGAAAACCAATCATTCTGGTACTTGCTGAAGGTCGCCCCAGGGTCATTAGAACTATTGAGCCTTTAGCCAGCGCGATACTTCAATCCTATCTGCCAGGAAATCATGGTGGTGAAGCTATTGCTCAAATTCTGTATGGGGATGTAAACCCTTCAGGCAAATTACCTTATACTTATCCGCGTTTCCCCAATTCACTTGAGCCCTACTATCATAAATATACTGAGCAGTTGGGACCAGAAGACGCACCGGAAGGAACGCAATATAATCCGCAATATGAATTTGGTTTCGGGCTCAGCTACGCAAGTTTTGCTTACCAGAATCTACAAATTGATCAAAGTGAATATACTGCAGACGGCCTTATTAAGGGAAGCGTTGATGTTTCGAACAAATCGGATATTGCAGGTAAAGAAGTAGTGCAGGTATTTGTTTCTGACCTTGTGGCTAGCAACACTCCTGAGGTAAAACGTTTGCGTTTCTTCCAGAAAATCAATCTGCAGGCCAATGAAACAAAAACTGTTTCTTTCGAAATCAAGGTAAGCGACCTCAACTTTGTGAACCAATTTAACGAAACTTTGGTCGAACAAGGTGCATTTAGACTTGTGACCGGCGATCAATCCGCTAAATTCAATGTCACAGAAACAAAAATATTTTAGATATCCCCATTCAGGGATTCATTGCCGTTTAGGCGTTTTGTTAGGTTAGTGGATTAGGAGCAACATCGTCCCAACTTGCTTGCAGGTTGGGCGATGGTGCTTTTAAACAGGGTCACTTCTGCGTAAAAACAAATTGAATGAGGTTTGCACCCATTTTGAGCGCCTTCAACCGTGTTTCCTCCGAATCGTGATGCACACTTGGGTCTTCCCACCCATCACCAAGGTCGCATTCATAGGTGTATAAACAGACAAGCCTTCCTTCATAAATAAGACCAAATGCCTGAGCAGGCTTGCCATCGTGTTCATGTATTTTTGGAATTCCGTTTATGAAATAAAACCGCTGATTAAATAGGGGATGATTAGCTGGCAGCTCAACAAAATCAAGCTCCGGGAAAACTTTCTTCATTTGTGGGCGCACGTAGGGATCGATGCCGTAATTGTCATCAATATGCAAAAAACCACCTCCTATCAGGTATTTCCGAAGATTTGCGGCTTCCTCTGCATTGAAAATAACATTGCCATGTCCTGTCATATGGACAAAAGGATAGTTGATAATAGCAGGATCCGAAGGCTCAACTGTTGCAACTTCAGTGCTGATCGTTGTACCAAGTTGTTCATTACAAAAAGCCACAAGATTGCGTAATGAGGTTGGATTGGCATACCAGTCGCCACCGCCTCTGTATTTGAGCAATGCAATCTGCATATCCTGTTGAGCAAATAACGGAACTGATAAGAAAATAATAAAGAAAACAACAAGTATTCTGCTTTTCATCTCATTGATTGATTAGTTGGATTGTATGCACAGCTACCACAGCAGCCGTTTCGGTGCGTAAACGAGCGGATCCAAGACTAATGGGAAGATAGCCATTCCGCACTGCCAACTCCACTTCTTCGCTACTAAAATCGCCCTCAGGTCCGATAAGTATCCTGCAGTTTTCACCTTTTATGTAGATCTTCGACAACAATTGCCTCACATCTTCGTCAATCCAGGCAATGAATTTATTTCCTGCAAAAGGCAACTTTACCAGTTTTTCAAAGGAAACAATATCATGAATTTTCGGAAGTCGCGATTTTACTGATTGCTTCATGGCCGAAACCACAACTTTTTCGAGACGCTCAAGTTTCACCTGACGTCGCTCAGAATGAAAAGAAGTAAACAAATGTATCTCGTCAATGCCGATTTCAGTTGCTTTTTCGAGAAACCATTCCAGGCGTTCGTTGCTTTTGGTGGGCGCAATAGCTATTTCAAGTTTGAAGGGCCAATGGTCATATCCCACACGCTCGTCATGCAGCTCGATGACGGCTCTTTTGGGATGCGGGTCAAGCAACACTGCATCGTAGAGTTTTCCTTTTCCATTCGAAATACAGAGTTTGTCGCCCACTTCCATCCGGAGCACGCGAACGCAATGCTTCGACTCTTCTTCTGGCAGTATCATAGGACCCAGTTGTGCCTCTGGCAAGTAAAACAGCTGCATGTGATTGTCGATTTATGTGTGCAAAGTAAGCAAAAAAGGACGAGAATTTGTTTTTCCCTTCCTACTTCACGTAACTTTGGAAAATAAATATTCAATCATGAAAATCACGCCTCACCTTAATCGCATTATCTTTTCTGCCGGTATTGTTATGCTGATTGGTGGCTTCATCGATCCGCTCGAAGGCTCATTGGTCATTATTCTAGGCAGCATACTGATCACCCTATCGTTGCACCTCAAAAAAGATTCGTTTAGCAAGGGCTTTCTGATGGCCTCGTTGCTGATCGTTTTTGGTGTTTTTTTCATGTTTTACTTTTCCTCCTTGGGTGGTTTTGGAGGTAATTCGCAGCTTTCCTGGTGGTGGGGCACGTTAATTCTCCCATATCCAGCAGGTTGGCTACTTTCGATTGTTTTACTCCTTGTCCGATTTTTGAAGCAAAAAAAAGCCCGCTCGTAAGCAGGCTTTCATTTTAGACTTTCGATCACTGTTTATTTGATAACCAATTTTTCGCGAATGATTTCGCCGTTGATGGTGGCAGAAAGCAAGTAAACACCCGCAGGCAATATAGAAACATCTATATTCCTTGTGGGCTTTTCGATTACTTTAACCACCTGACCCGATTGATTCACTATTTTGATCTTGCTGAGCGTGGCATCTTTATCGAATCTGAGTTCAACTTTTCCATCAGCAGTTGGGTTGGGATAGATCTGCAAACGTGCATTGGCATTGGCCAGTTCATCAATATTTACAGTAGCACCCAGCTCTACATCTGTGACATACAATGGATTGCCGAATGCACTATAAGTTTCAAAAGCTACCCGAACATCAGCCATTCCAGCCCATTCATCCAGGCTTAAAGTAATACAGTCAGCGCCGTATTCAACACCGCACCAGTCCCAAACATTTGTTGGCACAAAATTATCCGTAACTGGATGGGTAGCAAAATTACCGCTTCCATCTTCCGCATCACCAAAAATTCTGGTCCACGATTCGCCACAATCAGTACTTAAATAAATGATCAATGAATCAGAGATAGGATAATTTGGATTTCTCTTGGCATAGGCATGTTTAAACGCCAGATTCACCTGCTCAAATCCTTGCAGATTGATAGCAGGAGAAATCAATCGGTCGCGCTGACCCACAGCATAATACTCACTAAAATCTATCACTGCTGAGCGACTGGTCTCGGGAAGTCCTTGCACATTGGTTAATTCCCAGGTGACTTTTCCATCAGGATTCCAAACGCTCCAACCAGCATCTTCAAAATTAAGTTCTTCAAAGTAACTCACATAAGGTAGCGTTTCGCCACCAGCAGAGATAAAATCGAACTTCGTTAGTTCAGAAGATCCGTTAAGGTTGGTAGCTTGGAGTGTTACAGCATAGCTGCCTGGTTCGTCAAACGTAACTTCAGGTTGTTGACTCGATGCATCAGTACCGTTTACAAAGCTTACTGTTGCAGGTTCAAAACTCCAATTCCAACTGCGGGGCACATATTGGCTCATGTCAGTAAACTGAACTACCTCGCCTGTACAAACTGTTGTTTTTGAAGCTTCGAACATCACATCTGGTAAAATCGTACTACTGGCTGTGATATAGTTTTCTTTCAAAACGGTGTTTGAACCAAATTCATTCTCGGCAGTCAATTCTACAGCAAAAGTTCCTTCGGTGCTGTACAAAATACCCGTTGGATTTTGATCAGTTGAACTGCCTGGCTCTCCACCAACGAAACTCCAGTTCCAACCCGAAGGAATTCCAATCGATTTGTCGGTAAAATCAACAACTTCGCCAACAGGAATGACAGTGTTATTGGCTTCAAAATCAGGTTGCGGCTGAAATGGAATACGCACATACGCCCACCAGGTACCCCATCTGTCACCGCCTGAAGGCAGGTCGGCATATTCCTGTAAGACCCAGAAATCGAATCCATTGGCAGGATCAAGCATGGTTGCTGAATAATCGCCCCAACGATTTCGGCCACTGCCAAAAGTTTTGTAATATGGCGCGAGACCATCTTTATATTGGTATGGTTCTCTGAAATAAGAAGGTGGATCACTGTGATACCTGAATGAATAGCCTGCACTCGCATACTGATCGAGCGAGAAATTGTTATGTCCGATCATTACATCACCCAACTCATTCACTGCAATAGTCGGGAAAGCATAACTCATACCTCCATCAGGATCGTCGATACGGCCGTATTGCAAGATATCACCTGTTGGAGTGATGTTCCAATACTGAATTGCAGTACGTTGTGGGTTGTTGGCAGGCAGAAACACATGGTGCACCGCCCAAATTTCACCATTACGGAGCACCACATTTTCCATGCGGTGATCTACCGCATTGATTTTTTCGGGAGATCCAAGTTGCGGAAGGAAATTGCCATTATTGCCAACCGAACCTGCCCATGGATTAGGGGTTCCAATATTCCCTATCAAGCTGAATTGAGGATCATTTACTTCTCCACTTACTTCAAACAAGCTGATGTAGCCATTGCCACCCTGATCGCCATTGGCTGATGACACCAGGTAAATATTCTCCTGATCTGCATCAAAAGTTATTGCCGGAACCAGCGTGAATCCTTGTGAGGTTTCAAATCTTGTAAAACCAGGAGCATCGTCGCCTGAGTACATGGCATGCTTGTCGAATACCCATACAGTCCGGTAAAAATCATTACCAAACATATTGCCGGAAACAACAATCCACTTATCGTTGAAACCCATGCTGGGATAGTCAAACCAAACCACATTGGTTGGATCAGCAACATAAGAATACAAATACCATTCACCAGTAGGATCGGAATTAGCAGAAACGCCCAGGTAGATGCGCGAATCACCAGGTTCGCTTCCAGCACAGGTTACCAAAATCCATCTGTCTTCTTCGAAATCGTAAAGCACCTTGGGGTCAAAAGTGTTTCCACCGGGAAGGGATGCCCAGAAAACGCCCAACGAAATCGTCCCCAGATCTTCACCCACTCTATCCTGGATACGCACTTGTGTGTTCAGCGTGACCATAATATGATCGGGGCCCGGTGCGCCGTTCACATCGGGTGGGATTGAGTTTCCGGTGTCATCCAGAGCGTTGAAAGTAGTATCGGGTTCAGGCGACATTTCACGCAAACTTTTGTTTTCGATCAATTTTTCGCCCATCGAAATCACGGAAGAGGCTGGCACTTCAAATGAATAACTTTTTGGTTCGGGGTTGGGCTTTTTAAAGAAATTGTACTCAATGTCTCCATACTGAGCCTCATAGGCCTTCATGGCATTGAAAGTTGTTTTTGAAAATGCTTCTGGTTTTCCTTTCACAACAGCAGATGAGCCTGATTGCGCCATCAGCTGACTTGAAATGAATAATAAGGTAATGATGAAGTAAAGTGTTCTTTTCATTTGCAATATATTAATTTGGTTGAACTGTGTCACTCTTATATACAGTTGGTTACTAGTTGATATTTATTTGCTCTACAAAATCCGTTAGAATAACCAATGTTATTCCTATTTGTTCATACATTATTTAAACGTCTGCCTTTGGCTCTAAATTAATTCAGCTAATAAAATAAAACTGACCTAATACAGATTTTACCAACTGCCAAAAATAGTGATTATTGAATGATAATCTTCTTTTTGAATTGTGTTCGTTCATTTTCGATTGTAAGCAAATAAACCCCTGGCGCGAAAGTTTCTGACTGAAGAGTAGCTGAACTACCATGCATCATCTGTTCAAAAACCAGATTTCCTTTCATGTCTTTCAGCTGGATTCGTGCTTCATGCTGTGGCGTTTGACTTTGGATCGTAAAATAATTGTGTGCCGGATTCGGATATACGCTCATATCTGCATTTTGACTCTGCTCGAACGTGTTGGTCACACTTGATACAATGATATTCTTGATATACAGGTTATTACCATATTGATTATAGGTTTCGAACCTGAATTTTACGTCAGTGCTTCCAATCCAGTTTTGCAGATCAATCACCGGACAAGCAGCGCCATATGCTGCACCGCACCAATCATCTTCTGTAACTGGCACAAAATATTCATTTGTCGGTGGTGAAGTTTCAAATATTCCCTGGCCATCCGGTCCATTGGCATAAACACGCTGCCACGTCTCACCACAATCGCCCGAAACACTGATTATCAGCGAATCGGTCAAAGGATATCGCTGTGCGTATGCATAATCAAACATCAGATATGCCTGATCTGTAGAACTTAAATTAAAAGGAGGACTAACAAGGTAATCTCGCTGGTTGGGGCCATAATAATTGTAAAAATACATCCAAAGCACTTCTTCTCCTTCAATATCGGTCAGTGCCCAGCTTCGGCTGTTATCAGGATTTTGGATCGTCCAGCCATCTTCATTGAATTGTTCCTGTGTCAATACAGCTTCATATGGAACCGGGAAACCTCCAACATGAATCATAGATTCTTCGGTAAACTGTTCAGAACCAATCTCATTTGAAGCAATAAGGGTAATCGTGTACTCTCCAAGCGCATCAAACTGAACCACAGGATTTTGTGATTCAGCTGAAGTTCCTTCAACAAAAATATAGGTTTCAGGAGAAATGCTCCATTGCCAGGCTGTAGGGCAGTGATTTGAATGATCAGTAAAGTGAACGGTCATTCCAGTGCAACCAGCAAGCTGATCAGCTGAGAAACTCACCACCGGCGAAGCAGCAGCACTAACCGAAATGTATCCTTCCTTCACCAATGTATCACTTCCCAATGGGTTAATTACAATCAGTTGCATTGAATAAGTTCCTTCCTGCAGGAACGAAATATTTTGCGGATTTTGTTCTGTAGATGTTTCAGGAGTTCCTCCTTCGAAGGTCCATGCCCACTCATAAGGCGTTCCGTGCGTGAGATCGGTGAAATTAATCGTACAGTTAGCTGATATTTCAGTGCTACTTGCCTCAAAATCAGCTTCAAGTGCGCCAAAAAAGGGCGCGCTACTCCACAAACCCCTACCATAAGTCGCAGCTCTCAACAGGTCACCCGACGGATTTTCAGGATCGTAATAGAACTCTATTTCAGTGACTTTCGTGCTTGCGGGAAGTCCTGCACTAAAGCTGATCCAATCTTCCATATTGGCATCTTTAAAGTATACTCCTACATCCGTTCCTACATAAAGTCCTTCAATACTATTGCGGTAGAAAGCAATTGAGTTTATTTGCATGCCGGCCAGAGCTCCCGTAATATTTTCCCAGTCAATACCTTTATTCTCTGATTTATAAAGTTTGTCTTGCTGTGCCATGTATATGACATTTTCATCGAACGGGCTTGGCTCCAGTGCAGTGATGGTATTGGTCGAGGGTAGGTTTCCGGTTAAAACAGTCCAGCTAACTGCCAGATTTTTTGCATTTTCAGTGTAATACAGTCTGTTTCCGCTGCTTGCAAACAGCATATTTGTATTCACAGGCGATTGAACCAACACATTCATATCATTATTGCTCATCGAACTGATTTTCGTCCATTGAACACTACTGGTACTACCTGCTTTAATATTTGAACTTCGCCAGATGTTTTTGTATCCGATGAACATGATGTTACCATCTTCATGGTCAATCAAAAAGGGTGTCACCCAGGCGCCACTTTCGGTAATACCATTCACACCTTCACCGGCAATCTGCCCTTGGTAATTGTGGTTATACTGACGATCTACTGATCCATAATACACTGTTGTATAGCTATATTTATCATCCGTCGGGTCGTAGGCACATTCCATTCCGTCGCCTCCACCAACATTCACCCAGCCATCTCCGATAAAAGTTGAAGTACCATTGTCCTGATAGCCATTAACCACATAGTCGCTATTGGTTCTACTCTGCCCTAACTTATAGGCCTGACTGATAACCAGTCCGTTGGTGATTTCGGTCCAACTCATTCCACCATCGTTTGTCCAGTAAATTCCACCATCATTGCCTACAAAAAGCTCACCTGTAACGGGTGAATACTCCAAAATGTGTAGGTCGGCATGGACCGATTGCACGCCACAACCTCCATACCAATGCGACCTGATTGCCCAGGTTGAACCACCATCGATTGATTTAAAGCTGTTGACACCTCCAGCAATAATGACGTTCGCATTACTCTGATCCACAGCAATATCAAGGTCGTACCAAGCTTGTCCACCAGAGCCACCATTACAGTCCCATGCCATAATATTGGGCGAGTTGGAACGCATTTCGAATGATGTACCTCCATCAACTGAGCGATACAAGCCTTTAAAACTGTCAGAATTCGTGAGAAAAAAGTATACAACTTCAGGGTCAGCCGGAGAAACCCCAATAACACCACGCGCACCGCCAGGCAAGCCGTTGGTTATTTGAATAAAACTTTCTCCACCATCAACCGAACGGAAAAAATTACCGCCACTTGCCGCATAAACCACATCCGGGTCGCCTGGTTTGTAGACAACATCCTTAAAATTAGCACCAGCTTTCAGTTCCCAGCTAACTCCTTCGTTTGTGCTTTTGTAAATTCCGCCATTTGTGGCTGCAAGAATTTCCTCTGGATTATCGGGGTGGGCAATCATGCGGCCAACCGTTTTGTTACCCATTCCGTCGCTAGACACCTGCCAGTTTTGACCTCCATCGTCACTTCGCCAAACGCCAAGTCCGGGCGCATCACCAGCATCACGATCCCCTGTTCCAATCAGAATCTGATCGGGGTTTTCGCTGTTTATGATAATAGAGGATACTCCCAATGTAGGCAAATGGTCTGTAAGTACCTGCCAGCTTTCACCATGGTTTTCTGTAACCCAAAGACCGCCCGCCGGGGCACCCACATAGATTTTATCACCATCAACAGGATCGAAAGCGATGGCAGCAATGCGCCCCAAACCTCTATAACCATTATTGCCAGAAGGCACCGCATCAGGACCCAAGGAAATCCAGTTTCCATTTAGATCATTGGTGCTTCTGTTGGATTCAAAATGTTCTAAAGCTTTTAATTGTGCGTCAGGTGCCGGCCTGGTGCCATCAGGTGCCACTCGCTGGCGCATCATATATTCCCAACGTTTAAATGGCTTATAACCGCTCCCTTTCGTGATTTCACGACCAGTCCAATAGGTCTCGAAAGCACGAACAGTTTGAAAAAAGTTTGCGTCCTGATCCTGCATCATTTCGATCCAATAAGGATATTGTGATGAATCAGCTGGAAGGCTTTGTGCCTGAGCAACAACAACAGTGCTGCAACTAATAACCAGCAGCAAAAACAGACCGAGAATAGTATTTCTCATATTTCGTGTAAATAATTGATAGTGTATTGATCTATAAACTTTTGCGAAGATAACAGAAACCCGCATTCTGTAGACAGCCTGAAGTAAGAAAAGGGTGCCTTTGTTTTGATTTGTTTAAAGAAAAACAAGTGATATGACCAAACCTGTAATGATTAGTAACCCAAAACCAACAATCAGGATACGCCGAATTGATTTATGGCCAAGTGAAATGCCATAAACCATCTTGAGCAGGTTGTTGCTGGTTGTAGCGTTGACAATGGCCATCACCAGGAAACCATCTGCAATATTCATTTTACTTTGTAACAAATTGATAATGAAAGGATCAATATCGGTTACACCTACCAAAAATGAAAGAATCTTAATTCCACTACTGCCAAAATTTTGGTTGATATACTGTGTCAAGACAGCAAAGAATATGAAAAGTGAACCGAATAAAAGAGCAGTTTTGAACTCCAATGGATTGGCATGTGGTGCAAGTTGATCAACTGGTTTTTCTTGGCTTGATTTCCTTTTATCCCACATAAAAAAATACAATGCCAGCAAAATAGAAACCACAATAAGCGCAACAAATGCAGGTGCCAGGCGGATTGCAAGTGTCTGGTTAAAAAACAATGACAGCAAAAAAATTCTCAAATACATCATAGTGGTTGCCAGAATGATAGCTACCGCTATTTTATTGTCGCCTGGCGACTCTTTGCTTTTACGAGCCAGGATGACGGTTGTAGCAGTACTGCTATAGAGTCCACCAAGAATGCCAGTTAGAATGACACCTGAAGTTGGAAAAACAAATTTCTTGAGCAGGTAGCTAAAGTATGAGATTCCGGAGACCGCTACAATCGCCAGCCAGAAATGATAGGGAGAAAACCGCAAAGTGTCACTGATTTGTTGGTCAGGAAGCAACGGTAAAATTACACCGGCAATCACTAAAAACTTGGCAAGCGTTGTAAATTCCTTGCTGTCAAATTTCTTTGAAAGTGCAATCAACGACTGCTTTACTTCAGTCAAGACCAAAACAGCAACAACCAGAAGGATAACCATCCAGTCTGTCTGGGTATAAATAATAGGTGCTAGACAATAGGTAATAAGCGCAATAACTAGTGAAGTAATGCCAAACTCTTTCTTGACGCGCATTTTCTCCACATAATATATCCCCAGTAAAATTCCGATCAAGACGAAACCAACCAAAAATGGAACAAGCGTTTGCGGATTTAGCACGTAAAGCACAAAACCCAAAATACCAATCAGTGTAAAGGTTCGGTCAGTGCCAAACCGGCTTTCAACTGCTTCCAAAATGTGCTGACGGCGTTGCTCAAGGCCAATCAGCAATGAAAACACAAGCACCAACAAGAATTTGATGACATCAGGCGGAATCAACTGAAAAAAACTGTTTTCCATGAACTTGAGAATCTCTTTCAAAGTCATTCGATGAAGAACATCACTCAATACTCTGTATTTGAACTATTTTCTTCAGAACAAATAGACTTTGATTACATCCGTTTTGTCAGTTATACCTTCAAAAAAGGAATTTATTCGCGTAAAGTTAAAGAAGAATAAGGTTTTTCGACTCTATTACCGCAAAAAAATAAAATTTGGATATAAGCTGCCGGCTAAAATTCTGAAGTAAAATGGAATTTGATATCAGGATATTTTTCCATTGCAACCTGCAGGGAATAAGGTGAATCTGCCAAAAACACATCACGCCCTTCTTTGTCCAGCGCCAAAAAAGAAGCTTTACGCGCCTTAAAATCTTCGATCATTGCTTTGTTGTTACTTGTGATCCAGGCAGTTTTATATAAGGTAATGGGTTCATACCGACAACTGGCACTATACTCGTGTAAGAGGCGATATTGAATTACCTCAAACTGCAAGGCACCCACCGTTCCGATAATTTTACGACCTGTTGCTTTGCCGGTAAATAATTGAGCGACTCCCTCATCCATCAACTGGTCAAGCCCTTTGGCCAGTTGTTTCGATTTCATGGGGTCTGCATTTTCAACATACCTAAACAACTCAGGAGAAAAACTTGGAATTCCTTTATAATGAAGAAGTTCTCCTTCAGTTAATGTGTCGCCAATTTTGAAATTACCTGCATCGTACAACCCAATAATATCACCAGGAAAAGCTTCATCGACCACCGATTTTTTTTGTGCCATAAAAGCCGTTGGGTTCGAAAACTTCAACTTGCGGTTGAGTCTCACATGGTGGTATGGTTTGTTACGTTCGAACACTCCCGAAACGATTCTTACAAAGGCAATTCGATCACGGTGATTGGGATCCATATTGGCATGGATTTTAAACACAAAGCCGCTAAAGGCATCCTCTTGTGGATCGACGTGACGCTCTTCTGTATCGCGGCCAATGGGTGTTGGTGCAATGCGGATGAAACAATCAAGCAATTCCTTAACGCCAAAATTATTGAGCGCGCTGCCAAAAAAGACCGGACAAATCTCGCCAGTTAAATAATCTTCTCGGTTGAATGCTGGATAAACTCCCTCAACCAGGTGCAATTCTTCTCGCAGGGTGGCAGCATCATCACCGATCAGTTTGGGCAGATCGGGATGGTTGACGTCATTAAAAGCAACGCCTTCTTCAATATGTTGCTTGTTGGGTTCGAAAAGATAAAGGCTACGGTCGAAAATATTGTAAACACCTTTGAATTTAGGTCCCATGTTAATGGGCCAGCTGAGTGGAGTCACTTTCAGATCGAGTTTCTGTTCTATTTCGTCGAGCAATTCGAACCCATCTTTCCCGGGCCTGTCAAGCTTGTTGATAAAAACAATGATCGGTGTTTTGCGCATGCGGCAAACTTTCACCAGTTTTTCCGTTTGAGGCTCAACACCTTTTGCCACGTCGATCACCACAATCACACTATCAACCGCCGTTAATGTTCTAAAAGTATCTTCGGCAAAATCCTGGTGACCAGGCGTATCAAGAATATTGATTTTGAGGTCGTTATAATCGAAACCCATCACCGAAGTGGCTACCGAAATACCACGCTGCCGTTCGATTTCCATCCAGTCGGAAGTAGCGGTTTTCTTGATCTTATTAGATTTAACGGCACCAGCAACCTGTATGGCTCCGCCATAAAGCAGAAGTTTCTCGGTAAGGGTTGTTTTCCCGGCATCGGGATGACTGATGATAGCAAAAGTTCGCCTGCGGTTGATTTCCTGATTAAGTCCCATTTCTTATCTAACTGAATACACCAATATTGCCTTCGGAATGTTGACAATATATTATAAAAAAACCTGATAATCTATTGACTACCAGGTTTAAAGCGGTCCGGACGGGACTCGAACCCGCGACCCCATGCGTGACAGGCATGTATTCTAACCAAACTGAACTACCGAACCATGATTTTCAAATGAACGTTGCCTTTGAAAAGCTGTGCAAAGATACAGCCTTTTCAGAATTCTGCAAGAAAAAATTTATCGCAAATCAAATTTTCTTTTTCTCTATTCGTATCTCGATATAAGTAAGTGTATTAAACCGACAGTAAAAATGCTCCATTTGTCTTGACTGCAAAACAATCCACATCTTTCGCCCGGCAAGCTTCCACCCATTTATTGGTTTGATATCCCGACATCGACCCATCCAAAACAATCTGCTTCACTTCAAAACAGTTGAGTAAATCTTCCAAATTTTCTTTCCGATTACCAGTAACCAATACCAGGTCCACAACAGGTCTGTAATTCAATGGAGCTTTGCAATGCTTCTCCGCATCCCAAAGAGCAATCAACTTTCCCTGAAACGAGATCAACCCATTTTGGCATCGAAAAAAGGCATTATTAAAAGTAGATTCAGGATCTACAAAAACGGGTTGCAAATTTAATCCGTGTTCAATCCAGCTACCTTCGAGCTGATATCCAATGGTTTGGCCATCGCTTTTCAGCAAGCTATCAGCCAGCAATATGTGGTCTGTACCGCAAATAAAATCTACAGCTGTATGTCTGTTCACATCGTAAACTATCATAACAGATTGTTTGCTGTGCCCGATTTTTCTCGACGCAAATGAAACAAACACAACGATCGATGTTAGCAATGAAAAGTATATCATCCATTTTCTCCGATGCTGAGTGAATATCAACATTATAGTCAACACCAACACAATCAACAGAAACTCAAACCAGTTGATATACAGTCCAGTAATTACGCTATAAGGCAAGTTTTCGATCCATTGAATTCCCATGTTCATGAAAAAAATCAGTCCTGAAACTGCCATGCCCAAATAACCGGGTAAAACAGGCAAAAACGATAAAATCAACAAACTCATTCCGGAAACTATGATAACAAATGACAAAGGCACCAAAAAAAGATTGCTCAACCAAAAATAAACCGGAAACTGGTGAAAATAGAAAATCACAAATGGAGCCGTGGCGAGTTGCGCCGAGATGGCAAGCGCGGTGATTTCCCAGATCCATTTAAGCAGTTTGTTTTTTACATACAACGACGAAGCAATGGGTCGGTGCAACAAAACGATTCCGATAACAGCAGCATAGGAGAGCTGAAACCCCAGATTCATGATGTTTTGCGGATTGAGCAAAAGGATAAAAAAAGCAGAAGCCGCGATGGAATTAAGCGCATATCCATTTCGGTTAATCAATTTGCCAAGCAGAAAAAAACTGATCATCAATGAGGCGCGCTGCACCGATGGTGACAAACCGGTCAAAAGTGCATAAAACCAAATGATCGCCAACAGCAAACTTGTTTTCAGGAATTGCGCATGCTTTCCTTTGCTAAAAAAGTTCAACAAAAACCCCGCGATCAGAAATATCACACCTACGTGCAAACCCGAAACACATAGCACATGCATTGCACCTGCCGCCACATAACCTTTGCGCAAATAGGGTGGCAGCACCTCGTCATAGCCAAGTAAAATAGCCGAAGCAACTGCATAGGTTTCTCCCTGCAAACCGTTTTGTCTTAATACAAACAACAATCTGTCGCGCAGGTTAAATGCAAAGCGGAATATAAAATTAGATTGGTTGATGCCCAGGTTTTTCCAATCATTTTCGCGGAGATAAACCTGATGATAAACACCTTGCCGGGCCATATAAGCCTGGTAGTTAAATTGCCCGGGATTTGTGGGGCCTTTGATAGGCACAGGCATCTGCGAAAATGCAACAAAATCGCCATATGATACTATAGGTATCGTGTCGCCCAACTGCAGGTAAGCCAATATTCTTCCTCCTGTTTGTTCGGTGGAATGATCCGAATGACGCAGACTTTTCAATTCGAGCAGCAGTTTAACTGATTGCTCTTTCACAACGGGATCCCCAATTACCCTTGCGATGAAATATTCTTGCGGCTTCAATATTGGGATATCCTGATTTTTCTCCATTCCAGAGTGATAAACCAGTTGCTGCGTCATCCCAGCGAAAAAAAGCGTAAAATACAATACTGTTCCAAAAACCCACCTCAGGTTAAATTGTCTGAGGAAAAAATACGCAACCAGAAGTGAAATTATACCCAGACCAAATATCCCCAAGACCAGGTTCAAGGAAAATCCTTTAAAGTTGATAGCCAGCCAAATGCCGAATCCGTAAGGAATAATCAACCTGACGAAGGGGTATTTGTGCCAATTGATCATGTGGGAATCTGTCGTTTTGTATGCCTCGACAAATTACAAAAAATCAATAAAACCCAGTTAATTTGCTTGTGAAAAAAATCAGTGAGGCTTCATTTCGTCGACAATCACACTGGCAGCTTTTTGGCTTGCTCCATGTCCACCAAGGATTTCGCGCAACTTTTGATAGTCACTCAACATTTTTGACCGTTTTTGTTGGTCGTTGAGCAGACCGCCCAGTTCGGCTGCAAGTCTTTTTTCGTTGAAATCGTTTTGAATCAGTTCTGTGACCACTTCACTGTCCATGATCAGATTAACCAGCGAGATATATTTCACATGAATCAACCTTTTGGCTATTTGATAAGAAACCTGACTGCCTTTGTAGCAAACAACTTGTGGAGTTCCGATCAGTGCAGTTTCCAGCGTGGCTGTACCAGAAGTAACCAAAGCAGCTGTTGCGTAGCGCAGCAGATCATAGGTTTGGCCTTTGACAAAATGTATTGAAGGTCCTTTGGTAACTGCCTGATAAAAACTATCTTCCAGCGACGGAGCCGCGCCAACCACAAACTGGCAGGCTTCAAAACGAGGAATCATTCTTGACATAGTTTCAAGCATGCGCGACACTTCCTGTTTGCGGCTTCCGGGCAATAAGGCGATGATAGGCCGGTCGTCAAGACCGTTTTTCTGCCTGAAATCACTTTCTGATTGCGGTTGATGATTTTCGATGGCATCCAACAAAGGATGTCCGACAAAATCAACATCCACATCATACTGCTGATAAAAATCCTGCTCAAATGGCAAGATCACCAGCATTTTGTCCACTACTTTTTTGATGGTGTGCACCCTGCCCTTTTTCCAGGCCCAAATCTGTGGCGAAATGTAGTAAAACACTTTAATGCCGGCATTGTGCGCAAACTGCGCCATCCTTAGGTTAAACCCCGGATAATCAATCAAAATAACGGCATCGGGCTTAAAAGACTGGATATCTTTTTTGCAATAAGAAATGTTGTTGAGGATCGTTCGCAGGTTCATGATGACCTCTGAAAAACCCATAAAAGCAAGATCGCGGTAATGCTTCACTATTTCTGCTCCTTGCGCTTCCATCAAATCGCCGCCCCATGCACGAATCTCAGCCTTAGTGTCGAGCTTGCGCAAAGCAGCAATCAGATTGGCTCCGTGCAAATCTCCTGATGCTTCTCCGGCGATAATGTAGTATTTCAATTGTTTAAGATTAGTGATTATAAAGTTCTTACTTCACCAGGACAAAAATCAAGATACCGGCTAAAAATGTTAAAACCACCACTGCTCCACCACTTCGCTCCCACTTTTTGTTCACCAGAAAAAAACGAACCAGCCCTAATGAAGGTGTTAAAGTTAACAAATATGGCACTTTTGGATCATTGAAAATAGTGTTTAAAGCCGATATTTGTTGAAGCAACCATACCAGACCAAAACCCAATAGCGCCGCACCAATCCAGGCCAGCAGACCAAACAAATAGCTGTCTTTTCCAAACGATTCTTTATCCATAGCTTACAATTTCCAGCTTTTCACTTCCGCAATCGCCTGATGTGCAGTGAGGTCATAATGGACAGGCACTATTGAAACGTAGTTATGCTCAAGCGCAAACTGATCTGTTTCTTCTCCCTTGTCGTCATTCTCAAAACGACCTGTCAGCCAATGATAATCACCTCCACGTGGATCTTGTCTTGAGTCAAACTCTTCAACCCAGCGCGCATGAGCCTGGCGGCAAACCTGGATTCCTTTGATCGGCTCATCACTCACGGCAGGAATATTTACATTGAGGCAAACTCCCTCTGGCAATCCGTCGGCAATCACTTTTTGGGCTATCTTAGTAACATATTGGTCAACATGATCAAAATTAGCATCATGACTGTATTCGAGCAGGCTGAAACCAATAGCCGGAATGCCATCGATGCAGGCCTCCAGAACAGCTGCCATTGTGCCAGAATAAATAACATTGATGGAGGCATTTGAGCCGTGATTGATTCCAGAAACAACCAAGTCGGGTTTCCGTTTTAATACCACCTGACTTCCCAACTTGATGCAGTCGACAGGTGTTCCATTGCAGATATATTCTTCGTAATCTGTTTCTTCCGCTACTTTTTTAAGCCGCAAAGGCGTTTTGATAGTGATAGCATGACCCATCCCCGACATGGGAAATTCGCTGGCTACTACTACAACTTTCCCAAGTGGGCGCATCAGCGCGATGAGTTTCCGGATGCCGCCTGCACTATAACTATCGTCGTTCGTTACAAGGATAATGGGTTTATGATTCTGTGTGATTTTCGTCATTCAGTTTATCTAAGTTCGTCACGCCTGCTGAAATGATAAATTTCATCACTTCAGTAGCAGACGCGTCAATGTGTTTAACGTTTTCGGCTGGTACAATGAATAAATTTCCAGACCAGGCATAAGAATGGGGCAAATATACGGCAACCTTGTGTTCGGGAATGCCAAGAAATTGTAAATCTTTGTTGGTGATAAATCCTATTTTCTCAATATCATAGCCTTTTCCAATCTTCACCAATACAGGTTCGTTAAACCTTCTTTTCTGCCCCACAAAAGCCGAAACCAGATCTTTTACAGAAGTATAGATAATTTTGATGAGTGGCGCCTTCACAAAAAACTGGTCGAAAATTGAGATCAACGGACGAAACAGAATGGATGAGCCCAGCATGCCAAAAAGCGTGATGGTTATCAGCAACACCACAATGCCCAAACCGGGAATGTGAACGCCCAGAATTTCGTCGAGGTAGTTGATCAAAAGCCCATCAACAAACTCAAAAATTGCATAAATACCCCAAACCGTGACCGTAACCGGAGCTATGTATAGGATTCCCTGAAAGAAATAACTTACGAACTTTTTAACGATTTCCGGATATTTCATAACGCAAAAATTTATAATACTTTCAATGACTGATACAATTGATGTGTGGGAAGTCCCATGACGTTGTAGAACGACCCCTGCACTGACTGAATGGCCACATAGCCAATCCATTCCTGAATACCGTAAGCCCCTGCTTTGTCGTATGGCTTGTATTTACTAACGTAATAATCAATTTCGCTCTCGGTAAGTGGACCAAAAGTAACTGCTGATTTTTCTGAAAAAAGTACTGTTTTCTTCTTAGTTCGAATACAAACACCTGTGACAACAAAATGTGTCTTTGCTGAAAGCTGCCCAATCATCGACCTCGCCTCATTCGCATCATGGGGTTCGTTCAGCACTTTGCCATCAGCTATAACGATGGTATCTGCTGTGATTATCAAGTAGTTGACAGGCAATTCCGCATCGGAATATGCTTTCGATTTCTGCTCACTCAGGAAGCCGGCGATTTCTTCGAGTGGAATATCGTTCGGGAAATCTTCCTCAACTTCTTTCAAAAGCACTTGAAAAGGAATATCCATCCCACTCAGAAGTTCCTGGCGGCGGGGCGAGCCAGAAGCAAGAATAATTTTATATCGATCTAAATTTGGTAAAAACATCATGCAAATTGTATCAATGGTATCGACAAAATACCTGCCAGCATCAACACTTTCAACTGTGAAGAAACCTGTCCGTAATTTTTGCTTTCGTTGGCTTGTGTCAGGTTATAAATGGCAAATATCACCAGTCCATCAACCAGAAACAAATAACCAAACAGTGCCATGGCTCCTGCCTGCATCATTTCGAATTGCCAATAACCGACACAAATAAGCAAAACAAACAAAAGCAGCTGTGAGGCAAAACGCGCAACTCCCACTCCAAATTTTATTGGGATTGTTTGACACTCGTTGCGCATATCCCCCTTCATGTCTTGAACATCTTTGACCAGTTCGCGCACCAGACTCACCAAAAAAGCAAAAAGCGTATACGAAAATACGAGCTTGTTGATCAAAGGCATCACAGTACTGGCACTTGCTGATAAAATTGGATTGGTGGTGAGAACCAACACATCGAACAACCAAACCATCATCAAAACCATTGCAGATGAAAAGGCGACTACAAGATTTCCTACAATGAGTTCGCGCTTGTATCTGCGGGCATAAAACCACAATAAACCACTCATGAGTAAAAAAATCAATACCAGATGTAGCTGTCCGAAAACAATGGACAAATATCCACTGATTAGCAAACCTAAAGCAGTAAAAGTCACATAATAAAAACGGGCAGTCTCTTGCTTTATCAGCCTACCAATCAGCATTTTGTCCGGTTTGTTTACCTGATCGATGTCCATATCAAATATGTCATTAATGATATACCCTCCTGCTGCGATTAAAACAACAGCTATCACAAGTAGTACAAACTGAAAATGAGAAGGTAAACCATTGGTCCCTGCTGCCTCCAGATACGGAAGAATCAGAAAAGTACGTACCATGAACATGGTGAGCGCCATGATCAATAAATTTGGCCAGCGGATGAGCTGCATCAATTGAAGTAGCTTTTTCATGCTCTTTACCAATGATGTGCTTCGTCAGTGAACCATTTTCCCTGCACCTTTAGCACCTGTTCGATGATATCGCGCACACAGCCTCTGCCACCCTGAAAATGACTGATATAGACACTGATGCGTTTGATTTCCTCAGCAGCGTCGGACGGACAAACAGGTACACCAACCATTGACATGGGTTTGAAATCGGGAATATCATCGCCCATGTAAACAATTTGTTCGGGTTTCAGCTTATTGTCTTGCATATATTTCTGAAGTACAGTCAATTTATCTGACACTCCCAAAAAAACATCCGAAATATCCAACGACTCGAAGCGCCGCACCATCGAAGGTGAATAACCTCCTGAAATCACCGCCACATTATAGCCCAGTTTCTTGATCAATTGTAACGCATAACCGTCTTTGACGTTGGCCGTACGCAAAGGCTCGCCCTCGTTGTTGATAATGATCATTCCTTCGGTCATTACACCGTCATAATCGAAAATAAAAGTATTGATTTTGGTAAGTAGTGCTTTGTAATTGCTCATTTTATTCAGTGTGGTATTTTTTCAGAATATACTCGGTTATGGTGTTGTAAACTAAAAGCTTTTCCTTTTCGTCTGTCAATAATCTTCTGTGTAGTGCCAGCGTAGACTGATCGTTACGGCGGGCTGGTCCGGTTTGTCCTATGACAGGATCGAGGTCGCAAGCTTTGGCAGCTGTTTCCATAATCAGCGGTTTCAGATAATCGAAGCTAATTCCGGCTTTTGCAAGTAACTCATCTGCAATGCCATGAAGAGCATTGTTGAAGTTTGAAACATATACAGCAGCCAGATGAAGGTTTCGCCGCATTTCATCGGTAGCAGTCACGACTGTTTCCGAAAGCTGCTCAGCCAGTGTTTTTAATTTCTCCAGGTCGGTCTGATTGGTAGCCTGAATGAAAAACGGTATCTGCCAAAAATTTATTTCCCTACCCTGGGTAAAAGTCTGTAATGGGTAAAAAACAGCACAATGTGAACTGTATTCTTTCAGCAAATCAGCTGGAACCGTCCCCGAAACATGTGCCAAAATTGAATCATTTGGATCAATCCATTTAGCCACTTCTACAAGGGAATCATCTGTGACAGCCAGTATCAGAAGGTCAACAGGAAGAAGCTTAGCCGGATCGTCAATAACTTGCAGATTTAAATCGTCTTTGAAGAATTTACTTTTGTTCAGGTTTCGCATCAAAACCTGTTTCAATGGCAGTTTTGCGTCATGCAATGCCTTTGCCAGATGGCTGGCCACATTGCCTCCGCCAACAATGGAAATACTTTTTATTGCCTGACTTTGCAAATTGGTTATTTTTGCACGAAAGTACACTTTTCGCGGGAAATGAGGATAAGTAAACTGCGCATAGAACAAATTGTCAAGTCACTTGTTTAATACTGTGACTCAATAAACTATTCACAACTATGTCAACCTATTCGATCAAAGATTTGGAACGTCTGACAGGAATTAAAGCGCACACCATCCGGATATGGGAGAAACGCTATGGCATTGTTGATCCCAGCAGAACAGACTCTAACATCCGCTGGTATACCGATGCTGACCTCAAAAGACTCCTCAACGTTTCCATATTGAACCGCCACGGTTTCAAAATTTCACGTATTGCTTCACTGACCAATCAGCAGATCAATCAAAAAATCATGGAAGTTGTCAAGCCTGAATCTGACTATCTCAGCCAGATTGAAAGCCTGATTGTTTCGATGATTGAATTGAATGAAGACCGTTTTGAAAAAATCCTGAATCAATCGATTATCAAAATTGGTTTCGAAGAAACGCTTTATTACGTTGTTTATCCTTTTTTTGAAAAAATTGGATTGCTTTGGCAAACCGGTTCCATCAATCCTGCTCAGGAGCATTTTATCTCCAACCTGATCAGAATGAAACTTTGTGTTGCCATCGACAGTCTTCCAGCCGTTACGCAGCACGACGCCAAAAAGATGATTCTCTTTTTGCCAGAGTGGGAATTGCACGAAATAGGATTGCTCACCTATTACTATATAGCACGGAAACACGGCATCAAAGTTTTCTATCTTGGTCAGAATGTGCCCTTCCAGGATCTGGTTTCCGTAGGACAAACTGTACAACCAGATATATTGGCCACCTATTTTGTCTCAGCAATCAGCAATGATGAGATGAAAAAGTACCTCGACGATATGGCAAGCTGCTTTAGTAAACAACATATCCTGATCAGCGGTATCCAGGCTGCTCATATCGATTTTGAAGTATCGGATTATACCAAACTGATTTCTTCTGCAAGCGCTTTCAAGCAATTTGTTAAAACAATTGTTTAACAAGATACTCTTTAGTTAAACAAAAAATACGCTCATCCACCGTAAAAACCATCAATTCTTGATGGTTTTTTTTTGTTTTTATCACACAGTTTAAATCTGTTAACAGTATTTAACAATATGTATAATACTGATTAGATGCGATTTATATATTTTTGTTTAATTATTTGATAAAAACGCTTGACAAAACAATTTTTTTGTTTAGTTTTGCCATGTAATCATTAAACAATAATTTAAAACATATATACCATGACTGCTATTGAATTCAACTACAACCTGACCAGTTTGCAAAAGTATCTTGAAATTTTTGCCAAACAGCTGACCGGAAATGAAGACGACGCAAAGGATCTTTTGCAGGAAACATTTTTGAAAGCTTTGGTTTATCGCGAAAAATATGTAAACCAAAACAACTTCAAAGCATGGGTGTATACAATCATGAAAAATATTTTCATCAACAATTACCGTAGAAACAAAAAAGCAAGAACAATCATTGATCAGACAGATAACCTTTACTTCCTCAATGCAGGTGGAGATTCACGCGAAACCAACCCTGAATCGATGATGGCAGTTCAGGAACTCGAAAAAGGGATCAATGACCTCGACAGCGACTTCCGTCGTGCATTTGATATGTACAACGAAGGATACAAATACAAAGAAATAGCTGACGATCTTAATCTGACTATCGGAACTGTAAAAAGCCGCATTTTCTATAGCCGTAAAAAGCTTATGGAAAACCTGAAAGAATATCAGCCATCCTAAAAAATTTTCTCTAAGATTTCTTTGTTTAACATTCAGTTATTTTTGTTAAACAATCATTCAAATTCAACAAATATTTTCCTCACAAATCCTTTGAGAAAATATTTGTTGAATTAAACTAAGGGTATCTTAAACAAGAACTGTCCTTATCTTCAAATAATCCTAACTCATAAATCTCAACAACTAACAAATCTTTACCTATCATGAAAAAGTTCAAACTATTTTTACTCACCTTCCTGCTTGCGGCGAATGTGGGTGTTTTTGCCCAAACCGCTCGCGTACAAGTTATTCACAACTCGGCTGATGCTGCTGCTTCAGTCGTTGATGTTTGGTTGGACAACACCTTGTTGCTCGATGACTTTGCTTTCCGCACGGCTTCTCCTTTTGTTGATGCTCCTGCAGGTGTTGAATTCACCATTGCTATTCAACCTGCCAACAGCACAAGTCCAGAAAATCCAATCTGGTCGCAAACCTATACCCTTGCTGAGGGCGAAACTTATGTTTTGGTCGCCAATGGTCTGGTAGATGATCAGAACTACGATCCTTTCGTGCCATTTAATATATATGTTTTTGATATGGGTCGTGAATCCGCAGAAAATCCAGCTACTACCGATGTGTTGGTTTTTCATGGTGCAACAGATGCTCCGGCAGTCGACATAGTGGAAACAGGTTCAGGGGCTGGAACTATTTTTTCTGATGTAAATTATGGTGATTTTGCGGGTTACATCACACTAGCTCCAATTGATTATGTGCTCGAAATTCGTGATGAAACAGGCACTCAAACAGTTGCTGCATACAGTGCTCCACTCTCAGCTTTCGAAGATCAGGCCTTGACTGTTTTGGCTT